>NZ_JAFHKT010000148.1 GCF_017052465.1 Arthrobacter pascens | reverse complement strand
TTGGTCGCGGGCGGTGAGGGCTTTGCGGATGTGGGGCGGGAAGATGCGGGTGGTGCGGCCGATGTCGAGGATGCGTCCTTCGCTGCCGAGAAGGACGGGGATGATGTCCGCGTCGCAGGCGATTTTGCGGATGATGGCGGGGGTGACCGGCCCGGTGAAGGTGAACGTTCCTGTGCCGGGTCCTGTGCTTAGTTCTGTTCCTGGGAGTGGCAGCTGGTGCATGCCAGTGGCCGTGGCCGTGTCTGGATCGGTGGTGGTGCCGGGGGGCGTCCCAGTGCCGGGGAACGGGGGCTGGCCCGTATCGGCGGCCCTGTCTGGATCACTGGCGGTGCCCGGGAATTCCCCGGTGCCGGGGGACGGGGGCTGGTCCGTGGCGGCCGCGCCCGGAGCTGCGCCGCGGGACGCGGCGTGCGAGGCGTCGCGGTGTTGGGCCTGGCCTGGTGCGGTCCGGGCGGTTGCTGTGGGTGTTGTTGGGGTGGTGCGGGGGTAGCGGGGGCCGGTGGCGGCGGCGGTCTCGAGCTGGGTGAGGAGGTCTTGGTAGCTGATGGTGACCATGACTTGGGGTCGGAGGCCTCCGGTTGCTGGAAGGGTGGCGGTGGCGAGGGCGGTTTTGCAGGCGCCGACGAGGCCGTCGAGGTGCTGCTGGGGCCGGGTGCGGCGTTCGAGGTGGACGTCGGCAGCCGCGGCTTCGGCCGCAGCCCCGAACCCCGGCCCGGTGTACGTGCCATGCTCAACGGCTGGGGCGGCAACCGGATCGCGCTCACCGTTCGTGTCCTGTCCGCCCTCCCCGCCTGTCTCCGGGTCTGCTGCGGTGCCTGTACCTCTAAATGTGCCGGTGCCGGTCCGTGGGTTGGTCGCGGTGTTCATGACGGTGAGCAAGTGTTCGTATTGGTCGGTGGTGGCGAAGATTTCGAGGTGGTGGAGGCCGCGGCGCGGGCGGCGGAGGAAGGCGCCTTGGCGGTGGCGGAGTTCTTCTTCGGAGGGTTCGGTGCCGTCCTGGTCGATGGCATCGGCCCAGCGGTGGGCGATGCGGGTGAGGAAGTCGTGGTCGTTCTCGACGGCAGTGCTCGTCAAGGCGTGTTCCATCCGCGCCAAGGTCTCTGCCGGGGCGATGTGGCGGACGCGGTCCAGTGCGGTGGTGATGGTGGTTCCGGCGCGGGAGGCGATGGTCCCGTCTGCCAGGGCGGCGGCGGTTTCTTCGCAGGCCGGAGGCATGGGCTGGCCGGTGATGCCGGTGCGGGGAAGCGTGGCCGAGGCGAGGGCGAGGCGGCGGCGGGCTTCCGCGGCGCCGATCCTTAGCCGCGTCTTGAGGAACTCCGCGGTGTTCCGGCACCCATCATCGGCCGGCGACACCGCGGGGACAGACGCGGAAGTGGCAGCGGAGCTTGAGGCAGCGGCGTCGGTGCCCTCGTCTGTGCCTATGCCTTTGCCGTCGTCCGTGCCGGTGCCCCAGCCGGTGGTCCAGCCGGCGGCCTTGCTCGCGGGGCCGGCGGCGTTGATCGCCTCGGTGCGGGTGCGGTCCACGGCGGCAGCGGCGAGCAGCTGCAGGTACTCGCCCCGGCGGGAGAGCTCCTCGGCCAGCTCGGCGAAGTCCGCGGCGTCCGGGAAACCCGCCAAGGCCAGCTCACTGGGTGCGGACTCGGCAGCGGCCTCCAGCAGCACCAGGCAGCGTTCGAGGCAGTGGCTCGCCCCGGCCGTGAAGGCATCCCCGCCCGCAGCACCAAAGCCCGCGCCACCAAGACCGGCAGCACCAAAACCGGCGGCAGCCCCGCCGTCGGACGCAGAAGTGTCCGCCACGGCGGGTGCGCCGGCCAGGGAAGCGGGGGTAAGAACCCCTGAATCAGGGACGCTGCGTAGCGGCCAAGTACGGCGGCCCGGCATTGCTGCCCGTGCTGCCGTACTGCTTGCGCCTTCCCCAATGGCTTCCATATGGATACTCTGCCGGAGGGGTGTGACAATTTAGGCGCCCGTGCAGCGGGAACGCCAGCCCTACGCGTCGCGCGTGGAAAATCGGCAGAAATTTGGCGCGGCGTTATGCCTTATGCGGGGCCGGACGCCGGCGGTACAGCCAGACCAGGCCCAGTACCGGCAGGATCAGCGGAATGAAGGCGTAGCCCCGGCCGAACAAGGACCACACGGTTTCGTGCGGGAACTGGACGGCGTCGAAAATGCTCAGCGCACCCACGACCACCACTCCGACGAGCTCCACCAGCACGGCGATGAGCGATACCCGGAACCAGGTCCGTCCGGGCTTCGCGAGTGAGACCGTGGCCACGACGTACACAAGGGCGGCGAAGGCGGACAGCAGGTAGGCCAGCGGCGCCTCGGAGAACTTGGTGAGAATCTGGTAGCCGGCACGCGCGGTGGCCGAAATGGCGAACACCGCATACACAGCGATAAGGAGACGCCCGGGTCCGGTGTTGCGGGTGTCAGCCGGCTTCTTGGCCGTGTGTTTGGAGGACGTTGCAGTCACGTTGTGATCTTCCAATTCAGTACCAGATCTGGTTCATTCGCGCGGCCATGACCAAGGCGGTCACTCCCACGGCGGCGAGGACAAAATTGCTCCAGCGGGTCCGTTCCAGGATGGACCAGTACACCGCGGCGACGGGCAGCAGCAGGGCCGTGAGGAGATAGCCCCAGAACTCCCAGGCCTCTCCGGCGATCGGCTCCCCGGCCACCACCCTGACTATCGAGCCCACGAGGTAGACAAGCAAGGCCAGCTCCACTGCGGCCACCGACAGGATGGTGACGTCGTTGGGGGCCTTCTTCAGGATTCCCGCGACGGCACAGATGACGGTGGACAGGAGGCCGACGACAAGGATGACGTAGAAATAGGCGTCCACGATCAACCGGCCTGCTCGCTGCTGGTACTGCCGCCGGTTCCGGGCGCGAAAACGAGGACCGGTTTGGCGAAGCTGCCGCTGTCCGCCAGCAGTGCCACGAGGGACCCGTCGGGAGCAAACGCCGCGGCGGGGCGGTCAGCGGTGGCCGACTCCGCGGAGCCGGCCGGGGCACCGGCGGCGATGCGGCGGCCGAAGGATATCTCGGTGGTTTCCTCCGCGGTGAGTTCCCGGTTGGGCATGAGAGCACGGGCGGCCTGGGATATGTCGAGCACCTCGAGGTCGTCAGCTAGCTGTTCGAGGGTCCGGGCCTGGTCCAGGGAGTAGGGTCCGACGTGGGTCCGGCGCAGCGCCGTCAGGTGGCCTCCGACGCCGAGCGAGCTTCCCAGGTCACGGGCCAGCGCGCGGATGTAGGTCCCCGACGAGCACTCCACGGTGACGTCAACGTCCACCACGGCGCCGTCCCGGGCAGGGCGGATGCCGTGTACCTCGAAGCGGTGGATGGTCACTGCCCTGGCTGCGAGCTTCACGTCTTCGCCGGACCGGACACGGGCGTACGCGCGCTCTCCGTTGACTTTGATGGCGCTGACGCTGCTGGGCACCTGCTGGATCTCGCCCGTCAGGGATGCGATTCCGGCGCGGATGTCCGCCTCCGTGACAGCGGCGGCGCTGGCCGTGTCCACCACCTCGCCCTCGGCGTCGTCGGTCACGGTGGATTCGCCGAGCCGGATGGTTGCCGTATAGGTCTTCGATGTACCCACGATGTAGGTGAGCAGCCTCGTAGCCTTGTTGATTCCCACCACGAGCACGCCGGTGGCCATGGGATCCAGCGTTCCTGCATGCCCCACTTTCCGGGTACCGGCGATCCGCCGCATCCGTCCAACCACGTCGTGGCTGGTCCATCCCTGCGGCTTGTCCACTATTACCAGTCCAGAAAGCACGCCTCCCAGTATATCGGCGCCAACAGGCGGCCGGTTCCGCGGCCCCCGGGCTCCTCTCCGCCGAAGCGGCGTGGACACCCTCGGCCGGACGGCGCGACGGGACTAGGATGGCACTCATGCCTGACCTTGCAGCGCACGTCCGCGACGTCCCCGTCAACCAGATCCGCGAGATCACCGAGGCCGCGTGGCGCACGCCGGGCGCTGTGGTGCTGAGCATCGGGGAACCGGGTTTCCCGCTCCCCCGGCACGTCCTGGAGGCAGGCATGGCATGCCTCGACCGCGACGAGACGAACTACACGCCGAACGCCGGGATCCCCGCGCTGCGGGAAGCCTTCGCTGCAAGGTTCCGGCAGCAGTCCGGTGCCGACATCGGCGCCGAGCGCGTGTACGTGGTTGAAGGAGCCCAGCAGGGCCTTCACTTCGCCATGAGCCTGTTGCTTGCTCCGGGGGACGAGATCCTGATCCCCAATCCCGGCTATCCCACGTTCGCCATGACCAGCAGGCTGCTTCACGCCGTGCCGGTGGGGTATCCCCTGTATCCCGCACAGGACTTCCAACCGCGTCTCGAGGACATCGAAGCGCTCATCACGGAGCGGACCCGGGTCCTTGTGCTGAATTCGCCGTCGAACCCGCTCGGTGCCGTGCTTGCCGAGGACCTGACCCGCCAGCTCGTGGAACTGGCCCGGCGGCACGATCTGTGGATCATTTCGGACGAATGCTATGAAGCCTTCACGTACGACGTTCCGCACGTGAGTCCGGCCCGCTTCGACAGTGCCGTGCCAGGTGAGGCGCGGGTGTTCACGTCGCTGACGCTGTCCAAGACCTACGGCCTGACCGGGCTGCGGATCGGTGCCCTTGTCTGCCCGCCCGGACTTGAGCAGCAGATGAACAACGTGATGGAGGCGATCGTCTCCTGCGTGGCCTCGCCGTCGCAGTATGCGGCGCTCGCGGCCCTGACCGGGCCGCAGGACTATGTGGTGCAGGCGCGGGACCATTACCGGACCAACCGGGATGCCGCGTCCGCCCTCCTGCGCTCCAAGGGCATCCCGTTCCTCACTGCGCAGGGAGCGTTCTACCTGTGGGCCGACGTGTCGCACGTGAGCGGCGGCGATGTCCGGTCTTGGGTGCGGCGATTCCTGGCTGAGTCGGGTGTGTCGTTTGCCCCGGGAACGGCGTTCGGTTCCATTGGCGAGGGATGGATCCGGATAGCGCTGTGCGCCACGCAGGCCGAGCTCGTGGAGGGCGTGAGCCGGCTCCCCGCAAGGGAGCCGGCGACGGCCGGTGCAGCACCGGTCACCGGCACGGGCAGCCAGCCGGGTCAGTAATCGGTGCGTTCGGCGTGGGTGAGCCAGGCGTCAAAGGGAGCGCCCGACGTCGGCACCGGAGTGTGCCTGACCGGCAGCAGCTCCGGCAGGGTACCGGCGAAATATTCGTAGAACAGCGCGTCGTCGAACCCGGCGGCCGCGGCGCCATGACGATCGGCGGCAAAGTAAACACGGTCGATACGCGCCCAGAGGGCTGCCGCCAGGCATAGCGGGCACGGCTCGCAACTGGTGTACAGGACTGCACCGCTGAGATCGAAATTCGCGGTTTCCGCCGCGGCGGCGCGAATGGCCACCACTTCCGCGTGCGCCGTGGGGTCGTTGTCCCGGGTGACGCGGTTGACGCCTTCGTGCTTTGTCCCGTCCGCGGTGACAACGAGTGCGCCGAAAGGTCCTCCCCCGGCCGCAACGTTCCTCTCGGCCAGGGCGACTGCTTCAGTCAGGTACCCGAGGACATCTGCTTCGGTCGGTTGTGCAGGCATGATCTGATCATAGCCAGACGGGTGGTCCTGCCGGGCCCGCGGCGGCCACTTGTTTCCCACCATCGACAGTCCTCAATTCCCGGGACTAGAATGCGCGCGTCGGGGGAACCCACATCGGGCCAAAAATCAGGTCTCAATGCTCTGGATGAACACCATTGACATTGGAGACAGCAGCATGAAAAAGAAACTATCAATCCTGGCGGTCCTCGCCGCGACCGCGACCATTCTCTCCTCCGCCCCGGCGACCGGGGCCGCCCCTGCAGCTCCGAAGGTAGTCGCGAAGGGCTTGCTGACTCCCCTGCACGTCAGCGCCGGGTACGACGGCTCGGTTCTCGTCAGTGAAGAGTTCGCCGGCCGTCTCGTGCGGATCGCCCGTAACGGAGCCCGCTCCGTGGTCTACAACAACCCTGCCTGGGACGTGGCGGGCTCCGACCGGCAGCGCGGAACGATCTACTTCGCCGAGAGCCAAGGGGCCGGGCCCATGGATCCGCGCCCGCTGGCCGGGCATATCCGGAGCATCGGCACCGACGGCAAGCACCGCACGTTCGGCGATCTGGCTGCCTTGGAGCAGAAGCACAATGCCGACGGCGCCACCCAGTACGGCTTCCGGAACCTGCCGGCCACCTGCGCAGCCAAGCTGCCAAAGGACGTACCGGTCTCCTACAAGGGCGACGTCGATTCCCATCCCTATGGCATCGAAGTTTCCGGCAACACGGTGTATGTGGCCGATGCTGGAGCCAACAGCATCGTTTCCGTCGATGTGAAGTCCGGCAAGGCCAAGACTGTCGCCGTGCTGCCGCCGCGTTCCCACCGTTTCACTGCGGCGGAGGCGGCGGCACTGAAGATGCCGGCCTGCATCGCGGGGTACACGTACAGGTTCGAGCCGGTTCCCACTGACGTCACCGTCGGTCCGGACGGCTGGCTGTATGTGTCCCTGCTACCGGGCGGGCCTGAAGATCCTGCCCTCGGCGCCCGCGGCGCCGTGTACAAGGTCAACCCGCACAGCGGGAAGGCCAAGCTGTTTGCTGACCACGTCATGTCGCCGACCGGCATTGAGACGGATCACGACGGCAACGTGTATGTGGCTTCCCTGTTCGGGAAGGGCGTGCTCAGGATCTCCGACGACGACGGCAAACAGCGGGTGCTGCTCCCGGCAACGCTCACCGCTGACGTGGATCTCAGGGGCGACACCCTCTATGCCACGGTGAATGCGCTGCCTGAACCGATGAAGGCCCCGGACGGCCGCGTGGTGTCCCAGCCCCTGACCGGGCACAAGGACGACTGACGAAGAAAGGTGCGGCCGGATCCCGGGGATCCGGCCGCACCTTTTCTGTACTGCCTACTGTCTGTGACCCTACTTGCTCTGGTCCTCATCGATGTCGTCGTTGCCGCTGAGGTCCGTGTCCTCTTCGTCGAAGTCGTCTTCATCGATGTCAACGTCTGCCGGAATGTCACTCTTGTACGGGTCGGCGTCGCCGGCGTGCTTGGCGTTCTCCGCCAGGGCCGCAACTTCCGCGTCGCGCTTCTTCGCGGCGCGGAGCAGCTCCTCCAGGTTGGAGGCATTCACGGGAATCTGGTCCGCTACGAACTCCAGCGTGGGGGTCAGGCGGACGGTGATGTTGCGGCCCACTTCCTGGCGCAGCACACCCCGGGCCTTCTCCAGGCCCTTCGCCGCATCAGCCTGCACGGCCTGGTCACCGAACACGGTGTAGTAGATGGTGGCATGCTGCAGGTCATTGGTCACCCGGGCATCAGTGACAGTAATGCCCTCAAGCCGCGGATCCTTGACCTTCCGGCCCAGGGCCTCTGCAACAACAACCTTAATCCGCTGCGCCAACTTGGCAGCGCGTGCCGGATCAGCCATTTTTACTCCTAAATATTGAGGTACGACGGCGCTTGGCAGCAGGGCTCTTAAGTTGCCTTTGCTGCCACGCACATGAGGTGAGTCTATGACGATGCCGGAGGGTTTTGGGGGCGCCCGGGAGTGGCATCGGGCCTGCCGGAGCTGGGCGGCTTGGGATCGAAGATCCCAAGCCGCCCAGCGTAGGGGCGGGGCGCCCCCAAAACTCGGAGGCTCCCGGGCTGGGCGAAAATGCGGGGCCGCCGGAAAAAATCCAACGGCCCCGCACCTGCAACTGCTAGTTCGTCAAACGAGAACCTTAGACGCGCGGCTTCTCGCGCATCTCGAAGGTCTCGATGATGTCGCCTTCGTTGATGTCGTTGTACGAACCAAGACCGATACCACACTCGAAGTCCGTGCGGACCTCGGTGGCGTCGTCCTTGAACCGCTTGAGCGTCTCAACGGTGAGGTTGTCGCCGATGATCTTGCCGTCGCGGCTGATGCGGGCCTTCGTGTTGCGTCGGATAATGCCCGAGCGAACGATGGAGCCTGCAATGTTGCCGAACTTGGAGGAACGGAACACCTCGCGGACCTCGGCGGTGCCAAGCTGGACTTCCTCGTACTCCGGCTTGAGCATGCCCTTGAGGGCCATCTCAATGTCATCGATTGCTGCGTAGATGACGGAGTAGAAGCGCATGTCCACGCCTTCGCGGTCTGCCAGTTCGGCAACACGCTCGGCGGGCTTGACGTTGAAGCCGATAATGACGGCGCTGTCGACCGTTGCCAGGTTGACGTCGTTCTGCGTGATGGCACCGACACCGCGGTGGATAACGCGGAGCTGGACACCTTCGCCGACGTCGATCTTGAGCAGTGCGTCTTCGAGGGCTTCCACGGCACCGGACACGTCACCCTTGAGGATGAGGTTGAGGGTGTCGATCTTGCCTTCGGCGACGGCCTGGTCGAAGTCTTCCAGGCTGATGCGCTTGCGGCGCTTGGCGAGGGCGGCGTTGCGGTCGGCTGCTTCACGCTTCTCGGCGATCTGGCGGGCGGTGCGCTCGTCAGCGGTCACGAAGAAGGTGTCACCGGCGCGCGGCACGTTGGACAGACCCAGCACCTGGACGGGGCGGGACGGGCCGGCCTCGGTCAGGGCGCTGCCGTCGTCGTCGAACATCGCACGGACACGGCCGTGGGCCGTACCGGCAACGATCGTGTCGCCGACGCGCAGGCTGCCGGACTGGACCAGGACAGTTGCCACGGAACCGCGGCCCTTGTCGAGGTTGGCTTCGATCGCGATACCGCGGGCGTCCTTGTTCGGGTTGGCGCGCATGTCCAGGGCAGCGTCTGCGGTCAGCAGGACTGCCTCGAGCAGCTCGTCGATGTTCAGGTTCTGGCGTGCAGAGACCTCAACGAACATGGTGTCGCCACCGTATTCTTCCGGAACCAAGCCGTATTCGGTCAGCTGGCCGCGGACCTTGTCCGGGTTGGCGCTTTCCTTATCGATCTTGTTCACAGCCACGACGATCGGCACGTTAGCTGCCTGCGCGTGGTTGAGGGCTTCAACGGTCTGCGGCATAACGCCGTCGTCCGCTGCGACCACCAGGATGGCGATGTCCGTGACCTTCGCACCACGGGCACGCATGGCGGTGAACGCCTCGTGACCGGGGGTGTCGATGAAGGTGATCTTGCGGTCTTCGCCTTCGTGGTTGTGCGTGACCTGGTAGGCACCGATGTGCTGCGTGATGCCGCCGTGCTCGCCCGCCATAACGTCGGACTTGCGGATGGCATCGAGCAGGCGGGTTTTACCGTGGTCGACGTGGCCCATGACGGTGACTACTGGAGGACGTGCCTCAAGGTCTTCGTCGCCTTCTGCTTCCAGCTCGGCGTCGAAGTCGATGTCGAAGGTGCTGAGCAGCTCGCGCTCCTCGTCCTCCGGAGAGACGACCTGAAGCTTGTAGCCAAGCTCCTCGCCCAGCAGTGCGAAGGTTTCCTCATCCAGCGACTGTGTGGCCGTTGCCATTTCACCGAGGTGGAAGAGCACGGTCACCAGCGCGGCGGGGTTCGCCTCGATCTTGTCGGCGAAGTCCGTGATGGACGAGCCACGGCGAAGCCGGACTACGGTGTTGCCGTCGCCGCGGGGTACGCTCACGCCACCCAGCGACGGGGCGCTCATCTGCTCAAGTTCCTGGCGCTTTGCACGCTTCGACTTGCGCTGCTTGCCACGGCCTGCGCCGCCCTTACCGAAGGCACCCTGGGTTCCGCCGCGACCGCGACCACCCTTGCCGAAGCCGCCGCCGGCCGGAGCGCCGCCGCCTGCACCGGGACCGCCGGTTCCGGGAGCGCCGCCTGGACGGCCCGGACCGCGTCCGCCGCCACCGGGACGTCCTGCACCAGCCGGTGCCGGACGCTCAGTGCGGTTGGGCATCATGCCCGGAGTGGGACGGTTTCCGCCAGCCCCTGCGGTACGCGGACCACCAGCGCTGCCCGGAGCACCACCAGTGCGCGGAGCACCGGGACGGGGACCGCCCGGAGCGCCACCGGTGCGCGGAGCACCGGGACGGGGACCGCCGGCGCCTGCCGCGGGGCGGGGACCGCCGGGACGGTCGCCGTCAGTACGGCTGCCGCCCGGACGGGGCATGCCCTGGGACGTTGCGAACGGGTTGTTGCCCGGGCGCGGCGGACGGTCTCCGTCGCCGCCACGGCCGCGGGGCATGCCCTGGGACGTTGCGAACGGGTTGTTGCCGGGACGGGGACCGCCCGGGCGGGGAGCCGAGCCACCCTGGCGTGCTGCCGGCGCAGCCGGAGCTTCCGCCTTGGGCGCCGGACGCGCGCCGGGCTTGGCGCCCGTCGACGGAGCGGCGGGGGCAGCCGGCGAGGGAGTTGCGGGCGCTGCGGTAGCGGGAGCAGCAGGTGCTGCAGGCGCGGCCGGAGCTTCAGCAGCGGGTGCCGGAGCGGGTGCCGGAGCCGGGGCGGGGGCCTGGGCCTTCGGGGCAGCCGGACCGGGAGCCGGGGCGGGGCGTGATTCTGCCGCCTTGGCCGGAGCCTTGGGGGCGCTGGCGGGCGCTTCGGTCTTCGAAGCGGCCGCAGCCGGGAAGGCGTTGCGGAGTTTTCGCACAACGGGGGCCTCAATGGTGGAAGAGGCAGAGCGAACGAATTCGCCCAGTTCCTGCAGTTTGGTTACTGCATCTTTGGAAGTAATACCGAGCTCTTTAGCAAGCTCATGTACGCGGACCTTGGCCACATTTCTCCTGTCTCGGTCCGCACCGAGCCAGGCACGAACCGTCTACTTCTTACTGCGGACCTCCGCCGCGAGTGCAGCTGAAAGGTCCATTGCAGAGCGCAACAAAGTTGTCATCGTTGCGCACTCATCGCTGGGAACTCATCGGGTTTCCATCAGTTTTCTGACCCGCTTTCAGGTTGGACGGTTGTTGCTGCGGCCACCGGGGTGTCCACGGCGTGCGTGCCTGCCGTGATCCGGCGTTCGACGGCGGCGGCATCGGTTGCGCCCTTGAGGGCCCTTCCGAATGCACGCCGCTTGACCGCCAGGGCCAGGCACGCTTCGCTGGGGTGCAGCCATGCACCCCTGCCAGCCATCCGGCGTCGTTCATCCACCACGACGACGGAAGATCCGCCGGCGTCGGAGACGAGCCGGAGTAACTCAGACCGCGACCCTTTCGTCCGGCATCCGATGCAAGTACGTTGCGGCTGATTCCCGAGGTGTTGCACTGCTACCACTGTCGAGTATCTTCCTGCCTGTACTTATCTGCCTGCCCGGTGCGCAGCCGCTGCCGTCTGGCAGAGGCGGGCACACATACAGGCACACTGATGCCGGCTGCTAGGCACGGTCATGTTCCATTCTAGCCCCTCAAGGCCCCCGGACCCGAAATGCCGGCCGAAACTGCCCGCGGTTAGCGCGGGCAGTTTCGGGTCCGGTTCAGGCGCAGGTGAACTGCGGAAACGTTCGTTTACGCGCGCGGCGCCGCGGCGTCGGACACAATGTCGATCCGCCAGCCGGTCAGCTTCGCCGCAAGCCGGGCATTCTGGCCTTCCTTGCCGATGGCCAGGGACAGCTGGTAGTCCGGCACAACAACACGGGCGGAACGGGTGGCCTCGTCCGTGATGGTGACTGAATTCACACGCGACGGGGACAGCGCGCTGGCGATGAATGTCGCCGGATCCTCGCTGAAGTCGACGATATCGATCTTTTCGTCGTTCAGCTCGGTCATGACTGCGCGCACGCGGGAACCCATTTCGCCGATGCAGGCGCCCTTGGCGTTGATGCCGGCGGTATTGGCCTTCACGGCGATCTTGGTGCGGTGCCCGGCTTCGCGGGCCAGCGCGACGATCTCCACCGAATGGTCTGCGATTTCCGGAACCTCCAGCTCGAAGAGCTTCCGCACGAGGCCCGGGTGCGACCGGGACAGCGTGATGGAGGGGCCCTTGGTGCCGCGGTGCACGTCGATCACGTAGGCGCGGAGCCGGTTTCCATGGATGTACTTCTCCCCCGGGACCTGCTCGGGCGGCGGCAGCAGCGCCTCGACCGTGCCAAGGTTGACCTGGATCATGTGCGGGTTGTTGCCCTGCTGGATCAGTCCTGCCACGAGTTCGCCCTCGCGGCCCTTGAATTCGCCCAGGACGTTGTCGTCCTCAACGTCGCGAAGACGCTGGAGGATGATCTGGCGTGCGGTGCTGGCCGCGATCCGGCCGAAGCCCGCAGGTGTGTCTTCGAACTCGCCGATGGGCACGCCGTCGTCGTCGATTTCCGTGGCCCAGATGGTCACGTGGCCGCTCTTGCGGTCCAGTTCCGCGCGGGCCTTCTCGAAGGCGCCCGGGGACTTGTGGTAGGCAACCAGCAGTGCCTGTTCGATCGTGGGGATGAGGAGATCCAGCGGGATTTCGCGCTCACGCTCCAGGAGTCTTAGTGCGCTCATGTCAATATCCATCAGGCCTCCTCAGAAGGTCCATTGTGCTCATTTTCCAGACCGGCCTCGTCGAGGTGGCTGAACTCAATTTCGACTTTTCCGCTGCGGATCTTGTCGAAAGGAAGTTTTATGGGGTCGCCCTGCCTGGGTTTCATCCCTTTTTTCACGGCAATCTCGGGGACCAGCGTCACGCCGGAATCGTCCACCGACTGGATCCGGCCGGTGACGTTTTCCCCCTGGATCACGTTGACGCTGACCATCCGGCCGCGGGCGCGGTGCCAGTGCCGCGGTTCCTTCAGGGGGCGCCCCACGCCGGGCGAGGAAACCTCGAGGTCGTACGGGCGGCTGTCCATGCTGGGATCGCTGTCCAGGATGCCGGAGAGTTCCTTGGAGATGTCTGAGATGACATCAAGGCTGACTCCGCCGGTTTCTTCCTGGGGCAGGTCCACCACCACGTGGACCACGCGGTTGGAGCCTGCGACGTTGATGGCAACATCCTCCAGGTACAGCCTGTGCGCCTGGACCGCGGGCTCAAGCAAAGACCGGAGGCGTTCAGCCTCGGGATTAAGGACAGCCGCGGGTTCAGCCTTTCCCGCGTCGGTCCGGTCTGATGAAGTCGTGGCTTCTGCATTGCTCACGATGCCGGCCGCCTCCCTATAGATGATGTTGTGACTACTAGCGTAACGATTTTCCGGCGGCCTTGGTGCACCGAGTTCTCTGCAGCCGTGACAACATGGTCTGTTGTGAAAGAGGACACCAGAGAAAGCCGCCGGACGGCAAGCTACTTCCGGTATGCCCTCGCGGCCTTCGCCGCGCTCCTGGTCCTCAGCCTTGGTATGACGCTGATTCCGCGGCCTGCCCCGGAACCGCCCGCCCCGCCATTTTCCGAGCAGGCACGGGCCTCCGCCCTGGCTGAGACCCTGCGGCTGCGGGCAGCCAGCCAGCAACTCGCGGCAGATTCCTCCGGCGCCCAGCGGCTGATTTATTCACGCACTGTGACATTGCTGACTACGCAGGCGAGGGCGCTGCTGCTTCCCTCCGATGCCCCTTCCTCGGACGATGCCGGCGGAGCCCTGACCGCTCCCCCTGATGCAGGCCCGTCGCCGTCGGCTTCGGGGTCTGCGGCCCCCGCCGCAGCGGCTCCCCTCGCCACGGCTCCCTCACTGGCGGCCGGGCTGTCCGCCAGCGGCAGACTGCGCCTCACCCACGCGCAAACGGCCGACGGCGGGATGGCGCGCCTGCTGGCGGCCGTCGGTACCGCGCAGCTGGTGCAGGCGGTGGCCCTCGCCGAGGCTTCCGGGACAGCGGTCCCTGCACTGCCTCCCGCCCCGGCAGGGCCACGTGCCCTTGCCGCCGCCTGCCGGCCGTCGGCCAACCCGTCGCCGTCGTCCGCGCCCGCAGGGCAGGCCGCCGCAGTCTCCCCGGTTCCCACTGAGGGTGCAGCGCCGCCAACCGGTGAGGCAAGTGATGCATCCGCGACGGCTGCGCTCCGGCGAGTTGTCCGCACGGAGGTGGAGACGGTCTACGGCTACCAGGTGGCGCTCACCCGGCTCGATGGCCAGGCGGCCGGCCAACTGGCCAGGGACCTGCTGGCCAGGCACGAAGCGCTGGTGGACGAGGCCGAGACCCACAGCCGCGTCTACTGCGCGCCGGTCCCGCCCCGCGAACCCGGATATGCGCTGGATGCGTCGTTCCTGAAGAACCCTGCCACCGGATTGGCGAGCCTGGAAGCCGGCACCCTGCCCGTCTACGGCGATCTTGTGGCGCTGAGTGACGGCCCCACCAGGCAATGGGCCATCGCGTCGCTTCTGGGAGCCGCCCAGCGTGCCGTCCGCTGGGGATCCGACCCCGGCCCCGTCCCCGGACTGGTGCTCGACACCTCGCAGCTTCCCCCCTTGCCGGAAACCGCAACACCCACAGCGTCCCCCTCGTCCCCGCCGGCTTAATTTCCCGCCGGGCTCTGGCAGCAGGGTGCCGGTGGTGGTTTGCTGGAGCCATGGAGTCAGCAGACCTTGCGGGATCTCCCCCCGACGGACGGCACCAAAACGAGCCGCACAGCAATGACATCGTCCACCGCCTGAACTGGCTTCGCGCCGGCGTCCTCGGCGCGAACGACGGCATCGTGTCGGTAGCGGCAATCGTCGTAGGCGTGGCAGGCGCGACCAGCGACCAGGGCCCCATCCTTGCGGCCGGTGCCGCGGGCATGGTGGGCGGCGCAGTGTCGATGGCCCTGGGCGAGTACGTGTCTGTCAGCAGCCAAAGCGACAGCCAGAAGAACCTGATCGAGAAGGAACGCCGCGAGCTCGCCGAGGAGCCCGAGGACGAGCTGCTCGAGCTCACCGCCATTTACCGGAGCAAGGGCCTTAGCGAGGAAACGGCACAAAACGTGGCCCGGGAACTCACCGAGCACGACGCCCTGGCAGCACACCTGTCGGCGGAACTGAATATCGACGAGCAGGACATCGTGAGCCCGTGGCATGCCGCATTTGCCTCGGCCATAGCCTTCACCCTGGGTGCGGCCCTGCCCATGCTGGCAATCCTGCTGCCTCCGGAAAACATCCGCGTTGCTGTCACGTTCGGGGCCGTCCTGGTGGCCCTGGCCCTCACCGGTGCCGTCGGCGCGTGGATCGGGGGCGGGTCCAAGCTCCGCGCCGCCACGCGCGTGGTGGTGGGTGGCGGGCTGGCGCTTGCCGCGACGTTCACCATCGGCAACCTGCTGGGAGCCAGCGGGATCGTCTAGCAACCGTGCAGCTCCGGCGTACGCCGGCTGGCCGGAACGGCGGTCAACTACGATGGGGCTGATGAGCCGCACAACTGCCCTTCCCATACCGCCGGATTTTGCGCGCCGATACTCCCGCAGCAGTGCCGGCCGGTCGTGGCTGGCTTCCCTCCCCGGGCTGGTGCACAGCCGCATCGAACAGTGGGATCTCGACGTTGATCTGGAGCCCGGCGCCCTGCCGTGGAGCGGCCACGGCGGGATCGTGGTGCCGGTGCTGGCCCAGGGGGTTCCTGCGGCCCTGAAAGTGGCTTTCCCCCACGATGAAGCCCTGGTGGAACGGCATGCACTGGCTCTCTGGAACGGGCGGGGAGCCGTCCGGCTGCTCGCCTCGGACGCCGGCACGTGCTCGATGCTGCTTGAAAGACTGGATGCTGAACAATCGCTCCAGTCCGAACCAATGGACGTTGCCGCCGACGTGTGGGGCAGGCTCGTGCGGGAGCTCAGCATTGTTCCGGACGGCCGGACACAATGGCGGGAGTTCGTTCACGTCGCCGCACGGGCGGAGCAGTGGAGCGACGATCTTCCCGCCGAATGGGAACAGCTCGGCAGGCCCTTTCCCCGGTGGCTCCTGGAAGCCGCGCTGGAGGTGTGCCAGACCCGGGGTGCCGTGGGGCGCCGGACTGGCACCGACGTGCTCGTCAACACCGATTTCCACTTTCTCAATATCCTCGCCAGGCTGGACGGGTCCTCCGGGTACCGGTCCTATGCGGCCATCGATCCGCAGCCCATGGTGGGCGAAGCCGAGTTCTCTGTGGCCCCCGTGCTGTGGAACCGGATTCCCGACCTGCCTGCCGCGGACCCGGAAGCAGGCCTGCGGGCCCGGTGCCGGGACTTCAGCATGGCGGCGGGGCTGGATGAGGAAGTGGCCCGCCAGTGGAGCGTCGCCCGCGAGGTGGACAATGCCCTGTCCTATGCTTCGAAGCCGGGCCACGGCGGGGATCTCGCGCGGTCCCTGTGGGTTGCCAGCACCCTTGCAGGACGGACATTGGACGGACTTCCGGCGGCGCATGCGCTGCCCGAGCCAGGCCAGGCCGCCGGGGATTCGCCACCGCCATAGGGCTACCGGCAGGGAGCTGTCGTCCGTTTGCGGCGGTCAGGGCTCGGGGCGGTCAGTGCTCCGGACGGTCAGGGTTGGCTGCGCCGGACCGTTTCGAGTGCCACCTTCACTGCCTCCACCGCCGCGGCGACGTCGGCGGCGTCGGTGGTCCAGTTGCTCACGGATATCCGCAGCACGTCCCTGCCGTGCCAGCGGGAACCGGACATCCACACTGTTCCGTCGGCAATGACACGGGCCGCCACTCCGCGGGTGGTGGCGTCGTCGCCGAAGGCCAGCGTGATCTGCGTGAAGCCGACGTCGTTCAGGACTTCCACACCATCAATCGCTGCCAGCTTTTCCGCCAGCCGGGCGGCAGACGTTGCGAGGCGGCGGACCTGTTCGGCTACGCCGTCCCTCCCCAGGGATTTCAGTGCGGCCCACACGGGAACACCCCGGGCCCTGCGGGAAAGCTCCGGCACTTTATGGCTCGGATCACCGGAGCCGTCGGCGTCCTGCAGGAGGTAGCTGGCGTGCTGCCCCATGGCGCTGCGCAGCGCCTGCGGGTCCCTGACGACGGCGATGCCACAGTCGTACGGGACGTTTAGGCTTTTGTGGGCGTCTGTGGCCCAGGAGTCGGCGCCCTCCACGCCTGTTGTCAGTCCGGCGAGCTCCGGGACGGCCGCGGCCCAGAGCCCGAAGGCCCCGTCCACGTGCACCCAGGCGCCGTGCGCCTTCGACACCGCGATCGCCGCGGCAAAGGGGTCGAAGGCTCCGGAGTGGACGTTGCCGGCCTGCAGGCACACCAGTATCGGGGCGGGGCCGGAACCTTCGGTTGGCCCGGAACTTGGGGCAGAGCGGGCCAGTGCGATGCGGTCCAGGGCACAGTCCAGCTCCGCAGCGTCGATGCGTCCCTGGCTGTCGGCGGGAACCACGGTGGGGCTGCCCATCCCCAGATAGCGCAGCGCGAGGTCGAGCGTCTCGTGGCGTTCTTCCCCGACAATGCAGTGGATCCGGGGCGCGCCGAAGAGTCCGTCGCGGTCCAGGTTCCAGCCGGCGTCCTTCAGCAGCCGCCACCGCGCGGCGGCCATCCCAGTGAAGTTGGCCATGGTGGCGCCGGTGACGAAGCCGACGTCGGACTCCTCCGGCAGGCCGAGCAGCTGCAGCAGCCAGTTGCCCGCAGCCTCTTCGATGGCCGCAATGGCTGGCGTGGCATAGCGCATCGCAGAGTTCTGGTCCCATGAGCTGACCAGCCAGTCCGCCGCCATGGCAGCCGGCAGGGTGCCGCCGATGACCCAGCCGAAAAAGCGCCCTGAAGGCATGGCCATGAGGCCCGGTTCGGCGTGGCTGGCCAGGTAATCCACGACCTCCGCCGGGGCCATGCCGGACTGCGGCAGTTCCCCGTCGAACGCTGCCAGAAGTTCCTTCGCTGCCTGCTGCGGGCCTACCCTGCGGTGTGGCTGGCTTTCGAGCCAGCGGATGGCATGCCGGACGGCCGCTGCAAGGGCTTCCCGATACGGTTCCGCACCCGCTGACATAGAGGCATGCTACGCCGCTCCCGGGCACCTGCGAAGAGGCCGTTCAGGCGAAGTTTTCCTGCCAGACGTCGAAACCGAGCTTGACGATGAGGGCCCCGACCACGGCGAGGAACACGAGGCGCACAAAGCGGCTCCCCTGCCGGACCGCAGTGCGTGCCCCCAGGTAGCCGCCGGCCATGTTGGCCAGCCCCAGCAGCAGGCCGATTCCCCACAGCAGGGAGCCGTGTGGCAGGAAGAACAGCAGCGCGCCGGCGTTGGTGGCCATGTTGACGATTTTGGCCTTGGCGCTTGCCTCAAGGAATGCGTACCCCATCGCCGACACCAGGGCGATGACCAGGAAGGAACCCGTGCCGGGACCGATCAGGCCGTCGTAAAAGCCGATCACGGCCCCGATGGTGCAGGCCACCACATAGTGGGTCCCGCCGTCGTGCCGGAGAACGGTCAGGTGACCGGCGTCAGGCTTGAGCGCCGTAAACAGCGCGACGGCGACCAGCGCCACGACGATGATGGGCTTGAACACCTCGGCCGGCAGCCGGGCCGCCAGCAAGGCGCCACCAAAACTGCCGGCCAGCGCTATGGCCGCCATGGGCAGCGCGGTCCGCAGGTCCGGCCGGACCCGCCCGTAGTAGGTGACGGCGCTGGTGGTGGTGCCGAAGATGGAGCCCATCTTGTTCGTGGCGAGTGCCTGCACCGGGGTGATGCCCGGTACGAGCAGCAGCGCCGGAAGCTGCAGCAGGCCTCCGCCGCCCACGACGGCGTCCACCCAGCCTGCGGCGAAGCCCGCCACCACTATCAGGATGATGGTGGCGGGCTGGATCGATTCGAAACCCGAAAGCACCCTGGGGACTGCGGGTTCTCAGGCGCTGCGGACGGCGTTGACCACGAAGTCAACGGCCTTGTCCACTGCCACGTTTTCCGCTTCGCCGCTGCGGCGGTCCTTGATCTCGACGACGCCGTCCACCAGCCCCTTGCCGACGGCCAGAATGGTGGGCACGCCGATGAGTTCGGCGTCGCCGAACTTCACGCCCGGGGACACCTTGGGGCGGTCGTCGTAGATGACCTCAAGGCCGGCGGCTTCGAGCTCGAGGGCGAGCTGTTCCGCCGCGGCGAAGATCTCCTCACCGCGTCCGACGGCCACGACGTGGACATCGGAGGGGGCCACCGAGCGGGGCCAGACCAGGCCCTTGGCGTCGTGGTTGGATTCGGCCAGGGCAGCCACCGCACGGGTCACGCCCACGCCGTAGGAGCCCATGGTGACCACGACCTGCTTGCCGTTCTGGTCCAGGACCTTGAGCTCCAGGGCCTCGGCGTACTTGCGGCCGAGCTGGAAGATGTGGCCCATTTCGATGCCGCGTGCCGTTTCGAGCGGGCCGGAGCCGTCCGGCGCTTCGTCGCCGGCGCGCACTTCGGTGCACTCAATGATGCCGTCCCAGCCGAAGTCGCGGCCTGCCACGAGGCCGAAGACGTGCTTGCCGGCCATGTTGGCGCCCGTCACCCATGAGGTGCCGCTGACGACGCGGGGATCCACGAGGTAGAGGAGCTTGGACGCGGCCTCCAGGCCGAGGAGTGGTGAAGCCAGCGACATTCCCGGGCCGAGGTATCCGCGGACGATGAGAGGATTCTTGGCGAGGTCCTCGTCCCCTGCAGCTTCCACGGTGATCTCCCCGGCGACGGGCAGGTAGGCGCCGATGTTGGCTTCGACGCGCTTGAGGTCAATGCCCCGGTCACCCGGCACACCGATGACCACGATCTGGCGCTCACCGGTCGGCAGGGTGACGGCGAGGACAACGTTCTTCAGCGTGTCAGCGGCCGTCCACGCACCGCCGTCGGACTCGCTCCGCGGAACGAGTTCGTTGGCTGCCGTGACAAGGGTCTCGATCGTGGGGGTGTTCGGGGTGTCCTTTATTTCGGCTGCCGGGGCGTCCGTGAAGTCGATCTCGGCCGGAACAACGGTGGTCACGGCCTCGACGTTGGCAGCGTAGCCTCCGGCGGACCGCACGAACGTGTCCTCGCCGATCTCCGTGGGGTGCAGGAATTCTTCGCTCCTGGAGCCGCCCATGGCGCCTGCCGTGGCGGCGACCGGAATGACTTCCAGGCCGAGCCGTTCGAAGATCTTCAGGTAGGCGGCGCGGTGCGCGTTGTAGCTGGCGTCCAGCCCGGCGTCGTCCACGTCGAAGGAGTACGAATCCTTCATGATGAACTCGCGGCCGCGCAGCAGGCCCGCACGCGGGCGCGCTTCGTCGCGGTACTTGTTCTGGATCTGGTAGATGCTCAGCGGCAGGTCCTTGTACGAGGAGTACAGGTCCTTGACCAGCAGCGTAAACATTTCCTCGTGCGTGGGGGCGAGCAGGTAGTCACCGCCCTTCCGGTCCTTGAGCCGGAAAATGCCCTCGCCGTACTCGGTCCAGCGGTTCGTGGCCTCGTAGGGCTCCTTGGGGAGCAGTGCCGGGAAGTGGACTTCCTGGGCGCCGATGGCCGCCATCTCCTCGCGGATCACCTGCTCCACCTTGCGCAGGACGCTCAAACCCAGCGGCAGCCACGTATAGATGCCCGGCGCTGCCCTGCGGATGTAGCCGGCACGGACCAGGAGCCGGTGGCTCGCGACCTCGGCGTCGGCGGGATCTTCGCGCAGGGTGCGCAGGAACAGCTTGGAAAGTCGAAGGACCACGGGTAGGTATCCGTTTCTGGGGGAAGTGCTGAAATGTCTGGGTACTAATCTACCGGCAAGGCAGCACCCCCTGCTTCCGCGGGGCTTGCTCCACGGGGGGCCGCAACAGAAGAGCCACGCCCCACAGCAGAAGCCCCTGGCCGTCTCCGGTTGGTCATCCCCTGTGGTGACGTGGCTCCACGGCCGGTCATGCCGTTAATTCTCTGAGACCATCCCGCGCCCGCTAAGGCACGGTTACATAGAACCTATGTGATGGCAGTCACGCTTATCAAATCGGCCAGCACTGCGCTCAGAAGAGAACGGTGGCGAACGTTCCCACCTGGCGGAAGCCAACGCGCTCGTACGTTGCGCGGGCACGCGAGTTGTAGTCATTGACATAGAGACTGGTGATCGGAGCCATTTTCTGGGCCAGCAGCACCACGGCCGCCATGTAACCTGCGCTGAGCCCCAGTCCGCGGTAACTGGGGTTCATCCACACGCCCTGCACTTGGGTGACGTCGGAAGTCACGGCGCCGAGCTCGGCCTTGAACACCACTTCGCCGTCATTGAGGTGCACCAGGGAGTGGCCCTGGCGGATCAGCCCCGCAACGCGCCTGCTGTAGAAGTCGCGTCCGCCGAGGTAGGGCGAATAGCCCACCTCCTCCTCAAACATGGCCGCGCAGGCGGGGAGGATGGTGTCGAAGTCGGCGTCCTGTCCAAAGCCCAGTTGCCAGTTGGGCTCGACGGCGGGCGGCCCGGCGATGGTCATCAGGGGCTGGTCCGCCCGCACTTCGTGGGCCAGGTGCCCCAGATTTTCCAGCTCGCTGTGCAGCGCCAGCACGGTGGGGGCGGGACCGAAGATGGACGCATACCTGCGGCCTGAACGGTGGGCGGCAGCAGCCACAGCCCCGGTCAGCGCGGGGGCAAGCTGCACCGGGACGAGGTTGGCGCCGGCCCAGCAGGCGCCAACCAATGAATCGCCGTCGAAGACACCCAGGACGTTGGCGCCGCCGGGGGTCGGGGCAGCCGTCCCCGTTGATTCCAGATGCGACAGGATGAAGACATTCGCCACGGGATCAGCGCCGGCCAGCTCGTGCAGCCCGGCTGTATCCGCGGCGCCGAGCGTCCGGACGGTGACGCCGTCCGGAGCGGCTCCGTCCCTATGAGACGCTAACCACGGGGCTACCCTTGACAGCATCTTCGCCATCGGTCTCCCCCATCTCTTCCGCGATACGCATGGCCTCTTCGATCAGTGTCTCAACAATCTGGCTCTCAGGGACAGTCTTGATGACCTCGCCCTTCACGAATATCTGGCCCTTGCCGTTGCCGGAGGCGACTCCAAGGTCCGCTTCGCGCGCTTCGCCGGGCCCGTTGACCACGCAGCCCATGACGGCCACGCGCAGCGGGATCTCCATGCCTTCCAGTCCGGCGGTGACCTGTTCGGCCAGGGTGTAGACGTCCACCTGGGCGCGCCCGCAGGACGGGCAGGACACAATTTCGAGTTTGCGCGGACGCAGGTTCAGCGACTGCAGGATCTGGTTCCCCACCTTGATCTCCTCGACCGGCGGGGCGGAGAGGGACACGCGGATGGTGTCGCCGATTCCCCGCGACAGCAGGGCGCCAAAGGCGGTGGCGGACTTGATGGTGCCCTGGAAGGCGGGGCCCGCCTCGGTCACGCCCAGGTGCAGGGGCCAGTCCCCCTTTTCGGCGAGCATCTCGTACGCTGCCACCATGACCACGGGGTCGTTGTGCTTGACGGAGATCTTGAAGTCGTGGAAGCCGTGTTCCTCGAACAGGGAGGCCTCCCAGACGGCCGATTCAACGAGTGCTTCCGGTGTGGCTTTTCCGTATTTCTTCAGGATGCCTGGTTCCAGCGAACCGGCGTTGACGCCGATGCGGATGGATGTGCCGTGGTCCTTGGCCGCCCTGGCAATCTCCTTGACCTGGTCATCGAACTTACGGATATTGCCGGGGTTGACGCGCACTGCGGCGCAGCCGGCCTCGATGGCCGCGAAGACGTACTTTGGCTGGAAGTGGATGTCGGCGATGACCGGGATCTGTGACTTCCGGGCGATGATCGGAAGGGCCTCGGCGTCATCCGCTGACGGGCAGGCCACGCGGACGATGTCGCAGCCGGAGGCCGTCAGCTCAGCGATCTGCTGCAGGGTGGCGTTGATGTCCGTGGTGGGAGTGGTGGTCATCGACTGCACGCTGATGGGCGAATCGGAACCGACGCCCACCGAGCCGACTTTGATCTGCCGCGTCTTGCGGCGCGGAGCAAGGACGGGGGGCGGTGCGGATGGCATTCCCAGGCTGACCGAGGTCACGTGGACTCCTATGTAATCGAAAAAATGTAGTGGTGCGGGCTAGGCGTGGTCAGCGAGAAGGCCGGTGACGGGCGCCCATTCCGTGGTGCGGGTGCCGGAGATGACGCCGGCGGAGGCGAACGGGTCCTGCTTGAGGATGTCATTCAGGGCGTTCTCGTCGGCAGCCTTGAAGATCAGCAGGGCTCCGGCGCCGTCGCCGTAAGGTCCGCTGGCGAGGAGAACCCCTTCCTCGGCCAGTGCCGCGGTCCATTCGCGGTGCGAGGGGCGGCTGGCGCTGCGGGCTTCGGAGGATTCGGCGTCGTACACGTACTCAACAGCAAAAACAGTCATACAGATACCCTATCCCGCGGCTGCCCTAGCCGAGGAGCACCACCTTCGTGAAGGCAGCGACGCCCGCAGCCCACAGCATGGAGGACAACGTGCCAATGATGAACCGTTCGGCGGCAACCGGGGTCTCCTTGAGCTCGGCAAAGCGTCCCAGGCCCTTGATGGCCACCACATAGGCAATGGCCACGGGCTGTCCGGTGAGGATGGCAAGGCACACGGCCAACCGCTCCAGCACGCCAATGATTGCCCCGCCCCGAAGGATCCTCGTGGCGGGCTGTTCGGCCGGCGCTGTCCCCGGCACCGTGATATCGCCGTTCACGGAGTTGCCGGGGTCGGACTTGCCGGGGTCCGGCGCGCTTCCGGGGCCGGCGGGGCTTTCACGGTCCACGGTGACATCGGCCGAGGGGTCATCGGCGCTGCCGGCAGGACCCGCGGCGGCGTCGGCTTTGTCATCGATCGTGCGTGCGAGCCTGAACACGAGGGCGGTCACCGGCCAGCCGACGAAACCTGCCGTCAGCAGGGACAATGCGATCCAGAGTGCGTTCACCGTTCTCCTCGGGTGCGTGCTTCCGGGCCGGATGCTTCCAGGACCAGCCCATGCGCGGTGGCCAGCAGCATTTCCGCTGCCGGTCTCGCCGCCCATTCTTCCTGCCATCCGGACCTGATGATGGCCCGGCTCACCGACTGTTCGCTGATTCCCAGTTCCTGTGCCACCTGCTTCTGCTGTCCGTGCCGGCCGGGATCATGCCCGTTCCGGGCGCGCAGGGCGTCCACCACGCGCCATTGCGCCTCGGTGCGCTCACGGACCAGCCGTCCCACGAGCCGCAGGACGGCTTCGGCGTTGGCGCACGCCCTGGCTCCGGGCTCCCCCCTTCCGGCTTCAGCTGCACCGCGCCGGACGCCGCCTGACACGACGGCCAGCGGAACATGGCTGGCGGCAGCCTTGGCCCGGTCCACCGCCTGCCGCGCCGCGACGAAGGCGGCCCCCGATCCTTCCCGCGGGCTTGCGGGCAGCGGCTCATTGACATGTCCGATGCCGATGCCCACATACCAGAGGCCGCTGCGGAGCGCGTGGAGGGCCACGTCCACCACCTCCGCCGGTTCGGCCAGGACGCCCTGGACCTCATCGCCCACCGAGCGTTCAAACGGTCCGGATGTCCGGCGCAGACCGTCAAGCAGCTCGGGCACGCGGTCTATGTCGGCGCTGCTGCCGCGCTGGTCGATGGTCAGAACGTACATGCCTCAACCGTAAACAACTTATCCGTCAATATCAATCATTAACGGCTGATTAACAAAAATCAGCTGAAAAAGGCTGATTGCGTGCGATCAGTTGAAAGGGGCTTATCCGAAGAGATTGACGGGCTTAACGATGTCCGCGTAGATGAGCAGCGCACCCATGCCCATCAGCAGCGCGGCCACCACGTACGTCACGGGGAGCAATTTGGCGATGTCGAAGGCGCCTGGATCGGGTTTGCCGAAGAGCTTGGCGACGCGCCGCCGGGCCCCTTCGTACAGCGCCCCCGCCACATGGCCGCCGTCGAGCGGCAGCAGCGGCACGAGGTTGAAGACCGCAAGCGCGAAATTCAGGCCGGCGAGCAGGCCTACGAGGGCGCCAATTCTGGACTGCACCGGCACCTGCTCCATCGCGGCAACCTCGCCGGCCACCCGGCCGACGCCGACCACGCTGATGGGACCGTTCGGATCCCGCGGCTCTTCGCTGAAGGCGGCCTTTGCCACCCCGGCCACCCGCGCGGGGAGATTGAGTATGACGCCGGCAATCTGGCTGATGTTCTCCCCCGCCATGGGAAGAACGGACGACGCCGGCTGGGGAACCAAGGCGGTCTGCGCACCGACGCCGAGGAAGCCGACGTCCTGGTACAGGAGCTTGCCCTGGTCATCCTTTGCCTGCCGGCCGTCGGCCCCGATGACCGGCCGCGCCGACAGCACCGGTGTAACGGTGGTCGCAACCCGGGTGCCGCTCCGCTCCACGGTGATGCTGACTTCCCTTCCAGCGGACGCGCGGATCCAGCCGGTGAGTTCATCCCAGCTGGTCACGGCCTTGCCGTCAAAGGAGGTGACGACGTCGTTGGGCTTCAGGCCGGCGGAGGCAGCCGGCGTCAGCCTGCAGTCGGCCGAGTCCGGGTCGACAGTCTCTCCGGCCTTGACCTGGCATTTGGAGACGTCGGCGATGGTCGTGGTCGGGGTGGCGATGCCGAACCCCATCAGCAGCACCGCGGTGAGCACCACGCCGATCAGCAGGTTCATCGCAGGCCCGCCCAGCATCACAACGACCTTCTTCCAGACCGGAAGCCGGTAGAACACCCGGTTTTCATCGCCGGGACCCACCTCTTCATGGGCCATGGACCGGGCCTCGGTGGCCAGGGTCTGGAACATCCCGGTGCTGGAGGGCCGTACGGTGCCGTCGTCCTTGTTGGGCGGGTACATGCCGATCATGGACACGAAACCGCCCAGCGGAAGGGCTTTAAAGCCGTATTCGGTCTCACCCTTCTTTTTCGACCACAGGGTGGGGCCGAAGCCGATCATGTACTTGGTGACGCGCACCTTGAACAGCTTGGCGGGAAGCAGGTGCCCCACCTCATGGAGGGCAATGGAAACCGCGATGCCGATGGCAACAAAGACGACACCGAGGATGAAGAGGATAACGGGACTCATGCTTCGATCTGCTGCTTCCTAGAGACTGCTCACTGCTAAACGTTCATGGGTGCGCGCTCGTGCCCATTTTTCAGCAGCCAGCACGGACTCGACCGTCAGCCGGGAAGAACCCGGATGTTCGCTGAGGACAGCTTCGATGGTATCCACAATGTCTGTGAACCGGATGCGGCCATCGTGGAAGGCCATCACCGCCTCTTCATTGGCCGCGTTGAAGACGGCAGGGTAGGTGCTCCCCTGCTTCGCGGCCGCCTTCGCCAGCCCGACGGCGGGAAACGCTTCCGCGTCGAGTGGCTCGAACGTCCAGCTGGTGGCCTGGGTCCAGTCGCAGGCCGTGGCCGCGCCCGGAACCCGGTCCGGCCAGCCCAGGCCAAGGGCGATGGGCAGGCGCATGTCCGGCGGCGAGGCCTGGGCGATGATGGAGCCGTCCACGAACTGCACCATGGAATGGACCACGGACTGCGGGTGGACCACCACGTCGATGCGGTCCAGCGGGATGTCGAACAGCAGGTGCGCCTCGATCACTTCCAGCCCCTTGTTCACCAGGCTGGCGGAGTTGGTGGTGACCATCAGGCCCATGTCCCAGGTGGGGTGGGCCAGGGCTTCCTCCGGGGTGACGTCCGCGAGCTGGTCGCGGGTACGGCCGCGGAACGGGCCGCCGGACGCCGTGAGGATGAGCCGGTCCACTTCGGCGGCGGAGCCTGAGCGCAGGCATTGGGCGATGGCGGAATGCTCGGAGTCCACGGGCACGATCTGGCCGTCCGCGGCGGCGGCCTTGACGAGCGAGCCGCCCACAATCAGGGATTCCTTGTTGGCAAGCGCGAGTGTGGCGCCGGTCCCGAGCGCGGCAAGCGTCGGCGCCAGCCCGATGGAACCGGTAATGCCGTTGAGCACGACGTCGGCGTCCACGGCTGCGATCCTGGTGGAGGCGTCCGGGCCGGCGATGATTTCCGGCCGGTAGGACGTGAGACCCGCTACCCGGGCGGCGTCGTCGATCAGCTGCTGGAGGCGGCCAGGGTCACCGGACGCGATCCCCACTGCCAGCGCCCTCGTGTGGACCGCCTGCCGTGCCAGGAGTTCCAGGTTGCCGCCTCCGGCGCTGAGCGCCACCACCTCGAAAAGGTGCGGCGCGCCGTCGACGACGTCAATCGCCTGGGTTCCGATGGAACCGGTGGATCCGAGGAGGACGATTCTGCGCGGCTGGCCCGCTGCTGAACGGCTGGCTGAACGGCTGTCGCCCGAAGTCTGCATGGTTTAAGTATCCCGCACCGTTGACCTCGGCAGGATCCGGCCGGGGTCACCTTCACCGTGGCGGCAGCACGCCGACGCCGGGCTCACACGCGTTAGGTAGACTACAGCCAAACACAGAGTTCCCACCCGAGGAGCAGCCCATGAACCGCAAGGCCACAGCACTGGACGTCGCGAAGCTGGCGGGCGTCTCGCGCAGCGCCGTGTCACTCGTGCTTAACGGCCGGGGTGACGGCAACGTTGCCCTCGAGAGCCAGCAGCGCATCCGCGAAGCGGCCGCCGCGCTCAATTACTCGCCCAACCAGATTGCCTTGAGCCTGCGCAACCGTCAGTCGCGGATCATCGGGATCGTGTCGGACCAGGTGGTCACCAGCCCGTTCGACGGCAACATTATCGCCGGCGCGGACGCCGTGGCCCGGTCGCACGGCTTTGTCACCGTGGTGATGGACACGGAGCTGGACACGTCCCGGGATGAGGGAGCCGTGGAAACCCTGCTGGACCGTCAAGTGGACGGGCTGATGTACGTGACCGTGGGCCTGCGTCCCCTGCACGTGCCGCCGAACATGGCCCGGGTCCCCTCGATCCTGGCCAACTGCTTCGATGACCGCCCCGATGCCGGCCTTCCGTCGGTCATTCCGGACGAGGTCAGGGGCGGACGGGAAGCCGCCGAGCACGTGATGGCCCTCGGCCACCGGGACATTGCCTTCCTCGCGGGCGACTCCCTGACCCCCGCGGCTCCCCGGCGGATCGCGGGCTACCGCGACGCATTCAAGGGCGCGGGCCTGCCGGTGAACGAGGACCGGGTGCTCCAGGTGGGCTGGGACATCGACGCCGGTTTCCACGGCGCCATGAAGCTCCTCGACGGCGTCGAAGCGTCCACCCGCCCCACGGCGATCCTCTGCGCCAACGACCGTCTTGCCATCGGCGTCGTGCTCGCCTGCTACCGGCTGGGGCTGAACGTTCCGCAGGATGTGTCCGTCATGGGTTACGACGACGAATTCCGCGTCGCCAAGGCCATGGTCCCGGCGCTCAGCACCATGGCCCTTCCGCTCCGGGAGATGGGCGCGGCGGCCATGACGGCGCTGCTCGCCGAGGTGGAGGCGGCGCCGAACGGAAAAAACGAGAAGAACGACGGCGGCGGCGGCACCGGCGCTGAAGCCCTGGTGCCCTGCCGGCTGGTGGTCCGGGATTCCACCGGTCCCGTCCCGGCCGGGCGCTAACGCCGGGCCGGGACCGGGACCTAGGGCACCGAGACCCCGGGCATCAGCCCTGGGCTGAGGGCTGTTCCAGCTCCCAGACCTCCGCCGTGGCGCGGGACGGAAGGTGCAGCTGCCACTGCTCCCCCGCGGCCGGGTACGCGCGCAGCGTCGTGGCTACGGAACCAGCCCGGTAGACCTCCACCAGTGAGGCATCCACAAAGACCCGCAGCTCCTCCCCCGGTGCGATGGTTCCGCTGAAGACTGTCTGGCGGCTACCCTCACCCACGAGCAGGAGTTCGACGGCGGTATCTCCGCCAGTACCCGCTGCGTCAGCGGCCCCAGCCGCCGCAGCAGTCACCAGGGCTTCGGCAAACGGCGGGAGCACGACGGCCCCGCCTGTCTGGCTGGCCGTCTGCGCCCCGCGGTAGGCGGCGGTTTCGGGGGCAGGGCTCACGGCAAGGGCGCCGCCGACCACCGAGAGCTCGCGCGGGAAGGTCAGCACACCGGCCCAGCCGGCGGCGTCAATTTCGTCCTGGCTGCGGCCCCGCCGTCCGTCGCGGCCCGGGCCCTCGTTGGCCCAGCCCCACAGCAGGGCCCGGTCCTCCAGCGCCACGATCTGAGGCGCGTAGAAGTCGCGCCCGAGGTCGGACTTCCCGCCGCCGCGGGGCGTGAAGACGGGCAACCCGGTCTCCGGGTCCTCGGTCAGCGAACCGACCAGGTGGCCCACGCCGTTCGCGTGTTCGTGCGCATCCCCCGAGAGCCAGAGCGAGAACATCATCAGCCACGTTCCGGAGTGGACTGTGTCCCCTACGACGGAGTCTCCTGCGGCAGAGTCCCCGGAGGAATCCGGCACCTGCACCAGCTGCGGGCATTCCCAGATCTCAGCCGGCGTGAATTCGGCGGCCACGGGGTTCTCCGACGTCAGCCAGATGCCCTGGTACTTCCAGTCGGACATGTCCTCCACCGTGTACAGCAGCAGTGCGGCGTGCCCGTTGGCGAGGCCGGCACCCTGCATGGCGTACCGTTTGCCGTTGAAACGGAAGATGAACGGATCGCGCACGGCCGTGACCTGCCCGTCGGTGGGCATGGTGGCCGCCACGTGGCCGGTCTGCTCCCAATGGACCAGGTCCTGGGAGCCGCGGGCGATGACCACCTGTGAGTGGCCCCCGTCGCCGCGGACGCCCGAGTACGCCGCGGTGGGAACACCGCCGTCGTCCGTGACTACCCCGGTCCAGCAGCCGTACTCATCCGGCCCGCCGTCCTGCGGGCGCAGCGCCACCGGGTGTTCCTCCCAGCGCACCAGGTCGGCGGAGCTCAGGTGGCCCCAGGCGATGCGGTGGTGCCGGGCGGAGTCCGGGTTGTACTGGAAAAACACGTGGTACCGGCCGTTGATGTGGCTGACGCCGTTGGGGTCGTTGATCCACCCCTGCGCGGGACGCGGGTGGAACCGCGGGAAGGCTGGGTCGGCATGGGCGGCGGCGACATCGTCGAAGTGGACGGGCGCAAGGTCCTGGGAGGGCATGGTGAGGTCTTTCGGTGAGTAGGTTATTTTCCGGTGCCGGCCGTGAGGCCGTCCTGCAGTGCGCGCTGGCCGAACATGAAGACCACCAGCGCCGGAATCATGGACAGGACCACGCCTGCGAGCACCACGGAGATGCTTCCGGTTCCCAGGTTTCCCTGGAGCGAAACAAGGCCCAGCGGGAGCGTGAAGTTCTGCTCGGAGATGGTCAGGATGAGCGGGCGGAAGAACTCGTTCCAGTGGAAGTTGAACGCGAGGATTCCCACGATCGCCATCCCGGGTATCGCCAGCGGTGCGTACACAGAGCGGAACGTCCGCCAGGGCGAGGCGCCGTCGATTGCCGCGGCCTCGGCCAGTTCGGCAGGGAGCCCCATAAAGTACTGGCGCATCAGGAAGGTGCCGAACGCCGTCGGAATGGCCGGCAGGATCAGCGCAAGCAGCGTGTCCGAGAGGCCCATGCCGCGGATCAGCATAAAGACGGGCACGATCGTGACCTGCACCGGCACCATCATGGTGGCCAGCACGATGGAGAAGAGTGCGCCGCGTCCGCGGAACTTCAGGTGCGCGAACGCATAGCCCGCCAGCGCCGCGGAGATCATCTGGCCCACCGCGATGAGCCCGGTCACGAGGGCACTGTTGAGGACGAGCAAGAAGATATTCAGCTGCTGGAATACTTCACCGTAGGACGTGAAGTCCGGATTCCAAGGGATGAACGACGGCGGTAGCTTGAAGGACTCCGACGGCGACCGCAGCGACGTGGACAGGGTCCACATCACCGGGCCCAGCGTCAGGGCGGCCGCGAGCAGAAGCAGCATAATGCGGATGGCGAACGCCCAGCTGAACCGGCGCCGGTTGGGCGACGTTTCCGGGAGGCCTTCCGAAAGCCGGGGGGAATGCCCAGCCAGGCCGTGGTCTGTTGTGGTGGTCATGGCTGGCCTTACTGGTAGAAGACGAATCGTTTGCTGAGCCGGAACTGCGCGGCCGTGATGGCCATGATGATCAGGGTGAGAAGCACGCCGACGGCGGACGCCTGACCGAACTCGAGGCGTTGGAACGCCGATTCAAAGATCACCATGACGGCGGTGCGGGTGGAGTCGCCGGGGCCGCCGCGGGTCAGCACGTAGGGCTGGTCGAACACCTGCAGGGCGCTGATGATGGCCATCACCGAGGCCACCAGGGTGGTGGGGCTCAGCAGGGGCAGCGTCACATGCAGGTGCTTGCGCCAGCCGGTGGCGCCGTCGATCGATGCCGCTTCGTAGGTTTCCACGGAGATGGAGGCGAGGCCTCCGATGAACAGCAGGAAGGAGAACCCGAAGTTCTGCCACACGTACACCAGGATCACGACGGCGGCGGACCCGCCCGGCGTGGTCAGCCACGGCACCGCGGGGATGCCCACGAGGGACAGGAACCAGTTGACCACGCCGAACTGTTCGTTGAAGAGATACCGCATGAAGATGGACACCGAGGCCGCGGACAGGATCAGCGGGAAGAAGAAGGCCGAGCGGAAAAATACGCGCAGCCAGGCCGGCATCTTCTCCTGCACCATGATGGCCAGTGCGAGGGCGAGCCCCAGCTGGAGGGCCACGGCCACCACTACGAACGCGATGGTGTTCAGGAACGACACCCGGACGGTGGGGTCCTGGACCACTTCGGAGAAGTTGTCGAAGCCCACGAAGGTCGGCGCCGAAATGATGTCCCACCGGAAGAAGGCCAGGACCACGGAGGCCACGATCGGGATCAGGGTGAACAGGCCCATGCCGAGGATGGTGGGGGCCAGGAAGATCCAAGCCAGCCAGCGCTGGCTGTGCCGTGACTTGGCGGTGGGTTGGTGTTGGGCCTCCGTGGCTGGCCCGGCCGCCTGCCTCGGGCGCTCCCGCGGCGGGGTGGTGGCGCTCATGACTGCCTCCTCAGGGCCAGTTCAAGGTCGCGCTGCATGGAGGCGAGGGCCTGCTTGAGCTGGCGCTCGTCGCCGCTGACAGCCAGCGACACGTTCTTCATCAGTGCCGTTTCGACGGCGGCCTGCTGCGGCGGCGCCGGGATGGGACCGGTGGTGGGGAACCGGTCCAGGGTGTCGTAGAAGACCTTCCAGTGGGCCGGTCCCTTGCCTGCGTAGAGCTGTTCGTTGACCATGGAGCGTCGCGCCGGCGTGGTGATCGGGTTCGGGAAGATCAGTTCCATCGCCTCGCGGCTGGAGCTGAACTTGATCCACTCCCAGGCGGCGTCCTTGTCCTTGGCAGTCTTCATGATTGCGTAGCCGGCCGTGCCGAACTGGTGGCGCTGGGTCTTCCAGCGCGGGAAGAACTGGACGTCGAAGTCCCTCTCCCCCATCCCGGCTTCGTGCAGGCCCTCAACCCAGTAGCCTCCTGCGGGCGTGGTGCCGATGCGGTTGGACGCGAACAGCCCGACGAGGGAGCTGCCGCCGCCTTCCTCCGGACGGACACCGAGCCCGTCCTTGACCAGTCCGCGGAGGTAGTCGAAGGACTCGAACACGCGGTCGTCATTGGCGTTGGGCTCCAGCCACTGGTACCCGCCGGAACGCAGGCTGCGGGAAGGATCGTTGGCGTAGAAGCCGTCCCAGAGCCACTCCCCGCCGGTGGACCTGGTCTCCTTCAGGAAGCTGGTGTCGTTGGCGTAGAGCCACGGCACCACACCGCCGAAGAGCCGGTTGGTCCAGTAGTACGGGGTGAAGTCCGAGGTGCGTGCCTTGCGCATGGCAGCGAGGCTGTTGCGGAAGTCCACATGGGTCCAGTCGTCCGCCGGGCGCTCCAGCCCTGCCTGCGCGAACGCGGTGGTGTTGTAGTACATGTTGGCCGCATTCCAGTCCATGGGGAGCTGGTACAGGCTGCCCTTGTACATGAAGGCCTCCACCAGGCTGGGGTGGACGTCGGCGAAGAACTCGGCCATGTCCGCGGCGTCGCGGCGCACGTACTCGTCCAGTGGATGGGCAAGCTTTTCCGCGAACAGCTGCGCGCCTTCGGTGGCCACGTAGACCACATCCGGCGGGGTGCCTGCGGCCACCATGGTGAGGATCTTGGTGAAGAAGTCCTTCCAGTCCACGGCCTGGATGGCCTGGACCTTGACCTTGATCCCGGGGTGGAGTCGGGTGAAAGCGTCGATGGCGCGCTGGCGGGCGGCGGCGTCCGCGGCGGTGCCCATGATGGCGATGCTGAGGCTGTTGTCCCCGCGGCCCGGAATGTCCGTCCCGGAGAGACGCGGCCACGACGCCACGGTTGCTCCGATAATTCCCGCGCCGAGGGCACCAAGGGCGGTACGGCGGGTGAATTCCCGCAGGTGCCCGTTTGTGGCTCCGGTCATGTCAATTTCCTTCCTAACACGTGTTAGGAACTGTAGATCAACGACCTAACACGTGTCAAGCGTCACAAACTAAGCCGTGCTGCACCTTGACGCGTTGGTTGCCGTGAGTAACGTGGAAGCGTGGACTGGGTCGCGTGGCTTGACTGGTTTAACGCGCCGGACTACGAATTCGCCCGGCAAGTGCTGCAGCGTGGCGTCGCGGCGCTGTACTTCGTCGCGTTCCTTTCCTCCCTGAACCAGTTTCCGGCCCTGCTCGGCGAGCGCGGCCTCCTGCCCGTTCCGGACTACCTGGAGGCGTTCAGCAGGCTCAGGCGGCCCACGCTGTTCCGCTGGCGCTATTCAGACCGGCTGCTGCGGGCGGTCTGCGGGACGGGGCTGGCCATCTCCGCGGTCCTGGTTGCCGGCCTTCCGCAGCTCGGTCCCCCGTGGCTGCCCCTCATAGCCTTCCTGGCACTGTGGCTGCTGTACATGTCGATCGTGAACGTGGGGCAGACGTTCTACGGTTTCGGCTGGGAAATGCTGCTCCTCGAAGCCGGCTTTACCGTGGCGTTTCTTGGCTCGGACCAGACCGATCCGCCCCGGACCATCCTGATCCTCGTGGCCTGGCTGGTGTTCCGCCTGGAATTCGGCGCGGGCATGATCAAGATCCGCGGCGGCCGGGAGTGGCGGGACCTCACGGCGCTGTACTACCACCACGAGACGCAGCCCATGCCTGGCCCGCTCAGCCGCCAGGCGCACCTGCTGCCCAAGCCGTTCCACCGGATCGAGGTGCTGGGCAACCACTTCGCCCAGCTCGTGGTGCCGTTCTTCCTTTTCGCCCCGCAGCCCATAGCCAGCATCGCTGCCGGGATCATCATCTTCACCCAGCTCTGGCTGGTGGCCAGCGGCAACTTCGCGTGGCTGAACTGGATCGCCATCGTGCTGGCCTTCGCCGCGGTCAGCGATCCCGTGGCGCATGCCGTGCTGCCGGTCCTGCCGCTGGACTGGCACACGGCGGGCGGTGCAGGCTTGCAGACGCCGCTGTGGTGGCTGGTCATCACGCTGGCTGCGACGGCGCTGCTGGCGGCGCTCAGCTACTGGCCCATCCGCAACCTGTTTTCACACCACCAGCTGATGAACGCCAGCTTCAACCGCTGGCAGCTCGTGAACACCTACGGCGCGTTCGGCACGGTCACGAAGCAGCGGATCGAGGTTGCCGTGGAGGGAACACTGGATCAGGATCCGGACGATGCGGCGGACTGGAGGGAGTACGGGTTCAAGGGCAAACCGGGGGACGTCCGACGGCTGCCGCGGCAATTCGCCCCCTACCATCTGCGGCTCGACTGGCTTATGTGGTTCCTGCCGCTCCGGACTGTCCATGACGAGTGGTTCTACGCGTTCCTGGCAAAGCTCCTGGAAGCCGACCGGGCGGTGCTGCGCCTGTTGCGCCAGGACCCGTTCGACGGCGAGCGCCCCCGCTGGGTTCGCGCGCGCACCTACCTCTACCGTTTCTCCAGCCGGGCAGAATACCGCGAGACCGGCCAGCGCTGGATCCGCACCCCGCTGTACGAGGCCATCCCGCCGCTCTCGCTGCGGCACGCGCCGGGGCGGCGGCAATAGTTCCTGCGGCAGTCATTCAAGCTAGGTGCTGGCGCCTGCCCGCCTGATGGTGGACTCCGCGTGCTTGAGGATGGGCCCGTCGATCATCTTGCCGTCGTACTGGAACACGCCGCTGCCCGAGGCGTGCGCCGCGTCCAGAAGCTGCCGGGCAGCTGCCACGTCCGCCTCGGTCGGGGCGTAGGCGCCGCGCACCACGGCCACCTGGCTGGGGTGGATGCACGCCTTCGAGCTGAATCCGGACGCCACGGCGTCGCGGGCCTCGGCACCGAGCCCCTCAAGATCGGGGATGTTGACGTAGACGGCGTCGACGGCTTCCTTGCCGAAGGCTCCTGCTGCCAGCAGCACGGACGACCGGGCGTGCAGCGCAACGGCGCGGTAGCCGCCGTCGTCCTTCCGGCTGGAGGTGCCGCCGAGGGACGCGAGGAGGTCCTCGGCCCCCCACATCAGCGCCACGACATTGGGGGCAGCGGCGATGGCCGGAGCGTTCAAGATCCCGGCTGCCGTTTCACAGAGGGCAATCACATGGAATCCCTCCAGCGCCCGCAGCTGCCCGGCGTTTTCCGTCTTGGCCAGCATCACCGTGCGGTACGGCGTATGCGTCAGGCAATGCAGGTCCTTTTCAAAGTCCTCGGTGCCGGCAGGGTTGATCCGGATGATGGTCCGGCTGGGATCGAGCTCCGGCCCCTCACCCGTGCTGCCGAGCTGCGCGAGAATAGCGCCCCTGGCCCGCTGCTTGTCCGGGGCCGCCACGGCGTCCTCCAGGTCAATGATGACGGCGTCCGAACGCTCTGCTGCCTTTTGAAAGCGTTCGGGGCGGTCGGCGGGGCAGAAGAGCAGGGCGGGACCCATCACGAAAGTCATACTGTCATTGTCCGATTATTTTTCCGTCTGCGCTTCCCCGTTCCGCTGTGCCTCCAGATGTGCCTCCCGCATCCACATCAGGCAGCTGCGGGTCGCCAGGGCAACCACCGCGCCGTCCTGGTTGCGTCCGGTATGCCGCATGGTGACGATCCCCTGGCCGGGGCGGGAACCCGAGAGCCTCTTTCCGGTGACGACAGTCTCGGTGTACAGCGTGTCCCCGTGGTACAGCGGGCCGGGGAAGGACACATCGGTCAGTCCCAGCTGCGCGATGATGGTGCCCTGGGTCAGCTGCGGGACGGACTGCCCGACGACGGTTGCCAGGGTGAACATCGAGTTCACCAGCCGCTGCCCGAACGGCTGCCCGGCGCTCCACGCTGCGTCCAGGTGCAGGCCCTGTGTGTTCATGGTCATCGTGGTGAACAGGACGTTGTCGGTTTCCGTGACCGTCCGGCCGGGGCGGTGGGCGTACACGACGCCCTCCTCGAGTTCCTCGAAGTACAGGCCCCGCTGCTCTATCACGCGCTGGCTGCCAGTGGTTGAGCCGGCCGAAACCCCGTCAGCGCCTTGTTCAGGATTCCCCGTCATACGGTCAGTTCCTGGTCTTCCTCGAAGAGCTCGGCACCGGTGGCCGCGGCCACATCCTCGACGGATACGTTCGGTGCCAGTTCGCGCAACACCAGCCGGGACACACCGCCGTCGGCGACCACATCAATCACCGCGAGGTCGGTGATGATGCGGTCCACGCAGGCCTTCCCCGTAAGAGGCAGCGTGCACTGCTCCACAATCTTGGGCCTGCCGTTCCGGTCCACGTGTTCCATCATCACGATGACCTTCTTGGCTCCGAAGACCAGGTCCATGGCGCCGCCCATGCCCTTGACCATCTTGCCCGGGATCATCCAGTTGGCCAGGTCCCCGTTGGCGGCCACCTCCATGGCGCCGAGCACGGCAACATCGACGTGGCCGCCGCGGATCATGCCGAAGGACAGGGAGGAGTCGAAGAAGGCCGCCCCCTTGTTGACGGTGACGGTTTCCTTGCCCGCGTTGATGAGGTCAGGATCGACCTCGTCCTCGCCGGGGTAGGGCCCGACGCCCAGGATGCCGTTTTCCGAGTGCAAGACGACTTCCACGCCGGCAGGGATGTAGTTGGGAATCAGGGTGGGCATGCCGATGCCCAGGTTGACGTACTGCCCGTTGCTGAGCTCGTGCGCCACCCTGGCCGCGAGCTCATTGCGGGTCCAGCCCTTGCCTTCGGGATGGGACGTCGCCGCACGCCGGTATTCGGGACGGACGCCTTCGGGGCGGGGAGGTGCCCCCGGCGAACTGATCGACTCCATGGCTACGCTCCTGCCTGATCGGTGATACCCGTCGTGGATGGTGCAGAGTTGGATGGTGACGGGGTGGATGGTGCAGACAGTGCCACCGTCCTTTTTTCGATGCGTTTCTCGCCCTGCGGCGCCACCACGACACGTTGCACGAAGATTCCGGGAAGGTGGACGTGCTCGGGGTCCAGCTCCCCCGGTTCCACCAGCTCTTCCACCTCGGCGATGGTGATCCGTCCGGCCATGGCGCAGAGCGGGTTGAAGTTCATGGCAGTGGCGTGGAAGACCAGGTTTCCGTGGCGGTCACCCTTCCAGGCGTGAACCAAGCCGAAGTCGGGAGCGAGGGATTCCTCAAGGACGTAGTCCACCCCGTTGAAGCTGCGCACCTCCTTGGGAGCGGAGGCGACCGCAATGCCGCCGTCGGCGTCGTACTTCTGCGGCAGGCCGCCGTCGGAAACCTGGGTGCCGACGCCCGCTTTCGTGTAGAAGGCGGGGATGCCTGCGCCGCCGGCACGCAGCTTTTCGGCGAGCGTTCCCTGCGGAGTGAGCACCACCTCGAGTTCACCGGCAAGGTACTGGCGGGCGAACTCTTTGTTTTCCCCGACATAGGAACTGACAGTCCGTCGGATGCGCCCGTCGCGGAGCAGGATTCCGAGGCCCCAGTCGTCCACGCCGCAGTTGTTGCTCACCGTTTCCAGTTCCCTGGTTCCGCGGCGGTGGAGCGCGTCGATCAGCGCCACCGGGATCCCGCAAAGACCAAAACCCCCGACAGCCAGCGAGGCGCCGTCGGAAATATCGGCGACCGCATCGTCGGCGCTGGCAACAACCTTGTCAATCATCATTGATCCTTTCAGGGTCCAGACAGACTCGGCCACCGGGCCGTTTAGAGCCCGAGTTCCCGGGCGATCAGCATCAGCTGAACCTCCGTGGTGCCCTCCCCGACTTCAAGGATCTTGGAGTCGCGGTAGTGGCGTGCCACGGTGAACTCGTTGATGAAGCCATAGCCGCCGAATACCTGGGTGGCATCCCTCGCATTGTCCATGGCCGCCTCGCCTGCGACCATCTTAGCTATGGCCGCCTGGGTCTTGAACGGCTTCCCGGCAAGCATCCGGGCGGCGGCGTCGTAGTACGCCAGGCGGGCCGTGTGGGCGCGTGCCTGCATGCGGGCGATCTTGAAGGCGATGGCCTGGTACTTGCCGATGTTGTTCCCGAAAGCGCTGCGGTCCTTGGCATAGCGGACGGAGAGATCCACGCAGCCCTGCGCGGCGCCGGTGGCCAGGGCCGCGATGGCGATGCGTCCCTCATCGAGGATGGACAGGAAGTTCGCGTAGCCGCGGCCCTGCACGCCGAGGAGGTTGGCCTCGGGGACGCGGACATCCTTGAGGGTCAGGGGATGCGTGTCCGAGGCGTTCCAGCCGACCTTGTTGTAGGCCTTCTGCGCCGTGAAGCCGGGCGTGTCGGTGGGCACCAGGATCGTGGAGATTTCCTTCTTGACGCTCCCGTCCTTGCGCTCCTGCTGGCCGGTCACTGCGGTCACGGTCACCAGCCGGGAGATGTCGGTGCCCGAGTTGGTGATGAATTCCTTGTTGCCGTTGATGACCCAGTTTTTTTCGTCTGCGCCGCCTTCCAGCCTGGCCGTGGTCTTCGTGCCGCCGGCGTCCGAGCCGGCCTCCGGCTCGGTCAGGCCGAACGCGGCGAGCGCCTTGCCCGAGGCGAGCAGCGGCAGCCACTCCTCCTTTTGCGCCTCGGTCCCGAAACGGTGGATCGGCATGGCGCCGAGGGACACTCCGGCTTCCAGAGTGATGGCCACGGACTGGTCAACGCGGCCCAGTTGTTCCAGCGCGAGGGCCAGGGCGAAGTAGTCCCCGCCCATGCCGCCGTACTCCTCGGGGAACGGCAGGCCGAACAGGCCCATGTCCGCCATCTGCGAGACAACCTCATACGGAAAGCTGTGTTCCTCATCGTGCTTGGCCGAGACCGGCGCAACCACCTCGTCGGCAAACTCGCGCACGGTGTTGCTGAGGTCCTGGTATTCCTCGCTGAGCTCAAAATCGGCCATAGCTAGGCTCCCTTACGTTCATTGGCTGGTTCTTGGGTGGCTGGTTCTTGGGTGGGTGGTTCGTCGCCGTGGGAGGCCGGTTCGGCGTGGATGGTGGCCAGCACCTGCTCTGCCTTCACCAGGTCTCCGATCTTCACCGTGATGTGAACTGTGCCGGGCACCTCCGCGACGAGCTGGTGCTCCATCTTCATGGCCTCCACGGAGAGGAGCACCTGTCCGGCCGCCACGGCGTCGCCGTTGTCCACGGACACCGAGACGACGGTCCCCGGCATGGGTGAACGGACTTCGGGGTCGGCCGCACCGGCTTCCCTCTCGATGGCGGCCAGCACACGCTCGAGGCGGGCCTCCCTGCTGAGTACGTCCAGCCCGCAGCCCCAGCCTCCGCTCCCCACGTAGACGGCCTGCGGGCGGCCGTCCCCGGGGTGGCCCTCCCAGTGGCACCCGAGGGCGAAGATGCGCTGCTGCCCGTCGATGTCGAGGTGAATGGACTCGCCGGTAAGCCCCAGGACGCGGACCTCGTGTTCGGGCCCGTCGTTGACGCGGACCAGGACGTGGCCGGGGTCATGGTCACTGTCACCAAGCCAGATGACCGCGGCGGTGGCAATGGCCCCGCCCGGGAGGCCGAAACTCATCCTCCGGGCCGCCGCACGGCCCAGCCGCCAGCCGCGGACACTGTCCCAGGGGGAAGCTACGCCCGCCGTGCCCTTGTCCCGGACCCAGAACTGCATGGCGGCGGCTATGAGCTCGGGGTCGCCCGCGGTCCGGAACGAGAGGCCCGGCATCTTGCGGTCGATCAGCGTGGTATCCAGATGGCCGGCCCGGACGTCGTCGTCGTTGATCAGGAGCCTCAGGTACTCCACGTTGGTTCCCACCCCGAGAACGGTGTACCGGGCCAGCGCCGCGTCCAGCCGGTCGAGCGCCGACTGGCGGTCCTGGCCCCAGGCGATGACCTTGGACAGCATGGGGTCGTAGTCGCTGGTGATGTCCAGCCCCTGCAGCAGCGAGGAGTCGATGCGGATGTTCCCGTCCGCCGGAGCCTGGCGGGCCCCGGCATCCGGCATCGCCCCAAAGACAGTGCCGCGTTCATCGAGCAGTACCACTTCGCCTGAGGACGGGAGGAAGTTCCGCTCCGGAATTTCGGCGTACACGCGCGCCTCCACGGCATGGCCGTTCAGCACGACGTCGTCCTGCGCCACGGTGAGCACCTCACCGGCGGCGATGCGCACCTGCCACTCCACGAGATCCACTCCGGTGACCATTTCCGTGACGGGGTGCTCCACCTGGAGGCGGGTGTTCATCTCCATGAAGAAGAACTCGTCCGGGGCGTTGTCCGAGACGAGGAACTCGACCGTTCCGGCCCCGGTGTAGTGCACGCTGCGGGCCGCCTGGCACGCCGCTTCACCGATGCGCGCACGCGTGGCGCCCCCGTCCTTCAGGGATTCCAGCAGCGGCGACGGTGCTTCCTCAATCACCTTCTGGTGCCGGCGCTGCAGGGAGCATTCGCGCTCGCCGAGATGGATGACGTTGCCATGGGTGTCAGCCAGGACCTGGACCTCGATGTGCCGGGGAGCCGCGACCAGGCGTTCCAGGAACAGTGTGTCGTCGCCAAACGCACCGGCTGCCACGCGCCGGGCCGTGGCCAGGGTGGCGGAGAGGTCTTCCGGGCGCTCCACGATGTGCATGCCCTTGCCCCCGCCGCCGGCGGACGGCTTGATGAGCAGCGGAAAGCCGACACCCGCCGCAGCCTCGGCCAGCTGCCCGTCCGTCAGGCCGGGTTCGGCGATGCCGGGAACAACCGGGACGCCGTAGCCCGCAACATGGTTCTTGGAACGGATCTTGTCCCCCATGACATCCAGGGACTCGACGCCCGGACCGATGAAGGCGATGCCGGCCGAGGCCAGCGCGCGGGCGAACTCGACGTTCTCGCTCAGGAATCCGTAGCCGGGGTGCACCGCCTGGGCGCCGCTGTCCTTGCAGGCCCGGATGATCGCCTCAATGTTGAGGTAACTCTCCGCCGCGGCTGCCGGCCCGATCCGCACGGCAGCGTCCGCTTCGCGCACGTGCCGGGCACCGGCGTCGGCATCGCTGTAGACGGCGACCGAGCGGATACCCAAGGCCCGCAGCGTCCGGATCACGCGGCAGGCGATCTCTCCGCGGTTGGCCACCAGGACGGTGTGGAACAGATTGGTCATTGCTTTGCTGGTAACTGCTGGACTGGTCACTGCAGGCTCACATCCGGAAGAGGCCGAAGGAAGTCTCCGGCAACGGGGCGCGGGAGACGACGTCGAGCGCCAGTCCCAGCACGGTGCGGGTGTCCGCGGGGTCGATCACGCCGTCGTCCCAGATGCGGGCGGTGGAGTAGTAGGGGCTGCCTTGGTCCTCGTACTGCTGCCGGATGGGGGCCTTGAACGCTTCCTCGTCCTCGGCGGACCATTCCTGGCCGGCGGCCTCGTACTGGTCGCGCTTCACGGTGGCCAGCACGCTGGAGGCCTGGTTGCCGCCCATCACGGAGATGCGGCTCGCCGGCCACATCCACAGGAAACGCGGTGAGTAGGCGCGGCCGCACATGGAGTAGTTGCCGGCGCCAAAGGATCCGCCGATCACCACGGTCAGCTTGGGCACGCGCGCCGTGGCGACGGCGGTGACCATCTTGGCCCCGTTCTTGGCGATGCCGCCCTGTTCTGAGTCCTTGCCCACCATGAAGCCGGAGATGTTCTGCAGGAAGATCAGGGGAATACCGCGCTGGTCGCACAATTCGATGAAGTGCGCGCCCTTGAGCGAGGACTCGCTGAAGAGCACGCCGTTGTTGGCCACGATGCCCACGGAATGGCCGTGCAGCCTGGCGAATCCGGTCACGAGGGTGGTGCCGTAGTTCTTCTTGAACTCGTGGAACCTGCTGCCGTCGACGAGCCGGGCGATGACCTCACGGACGTCGTACTGCGCGTTGACGTCCGTGGGGACGGCACCGTAGAGCTCCCCCGGATCAACAACGGGCTCGACGGCGGTGCCCACATCCCAGGCGGGCGCGGCGGGCCGGGGCAGCGTGGCGACGACGTCCCGGACAATCTGCAGGGCATGCTCATCGTTTTCGGCGAGGTGGTCGGTGACGCCGGAGATTCTCGAGTGGACGTCGCCGCCGCCCAGTTCCTCGGCGGTGACGATCTCGCCGATGGCGGCCTTCACCAGCGGGGGCCCGCCCAGGAAGATGGTCCCCTGGTTCCTGACGATGACGGTTTCATCGCTCATGGCAGGCACATAGGCGCCTCCGGCGGTGCAGGAGCCCATGACGGACGCAATCTGCGGAATCTTGGCCGCTGACATCTTGGCCTGGTTGTAGAAGATCCGGCCGAAGTGCTCCTTGTCCGGGAACACCTCGTCCTGCTTGGGGAGGAAGGCTCCGCCGGAATCCACGAGGTAGATGCAGGGCAGCCGGTTTTCCAGCGCGATCTCCTGGGCCCGCAAGTGCTTCTTCACGGTCATCGGATAGTAGGTGCCGCCTTTGACCGTGGCGTCGTTGGAGATGACCAGGACCTGGCGGCCGTGGGCCAGCCCGATGCCCGCGATCACGCCGGCGCCCGGTGAATCGTCGTTGTACATGCCGTTGGCAGCGAGCGGCGCGATCTCCAGGAAGGGGCTGCCGTCGTCCAGGAGCTGGTCGATGCGTTCCCGTGGGAGCAGCTTGCCGCGGGCCACGTGGCGCTCACGGGACTTTGCCGGTCCTCCCAGGGCTGCCTCCGCGAGGCGCTTCCGCAGGTCGCCCGCGAGCGCCTGCTGCGCAAGGCTGTTGGCTTCAAAGGCCTCGCTGGTGGGATCCAGCCGGCTGGCGAGTGTCTCCATTGACCGCTTCCGTTCCCGGGCACGGCCCGGAGAACCGGGCCGGCCACTTTCGGTTAGTGCCGTGTAACTGAGATTTAGGTTAGTCTCTATTAACTGTGATGTCCAACACACCCGCGGCTTGTTAGAGTTTGCTGGTTCGAGGAGGAAATGTGCCGATCACAGAGCAGGACAGGCTTGCCGGGGACGACCCCGCCGCACCCCCCGAGGCCTTGGCCGGGGGCGCCCACGCCACCGGGGCGACACAGCGCAGCCGCGCCAAGGAAACGCGGCGGCAGGCGCTGCTGTCCGCCGCTGCATCCCTCTTTGCCGTCAACGGTTTCAACCGGGTGTCCCTGGAGGACCTGGGCGCCGCGGCAGGCGTCAGCGGACCCGCCGTGTACCGCCATTTCCCCGGCAAACAGGCCGTGCTGGGCGCCCTGCTGCTCAGCGTCAGCCAGGACCTGCTCGACGGCGGCCAGAGCGTGGTGGCGGCTGCGGGCGACCCGGCGTCAGCCCTGGCCCGGCTGGTGCAGTTCCACGTGGACTTTGCCCTGAGCAACCCGGACGTCATCCGCGTCCAGGACAGGGACTTCAGCAACCTCTCCGCGGACGACCAGGCGCAGGTCCGGGCACTCCAGCGCAGCTACGTGGAGCTCTGGGTTGATGTTCTTGCCGGCATCCACAGCGAAACGGACACGGCCGACCTCCGGATGCGGGCGCATGCGACCTTCGGCCTGATCAACTCCACGCCCCACTCCGTCCGGAACCATGGCCGCAGGATGGCCATCAAGTCGGCCCGCCCGCTGCTGGAGAACATGGCGCTGGCGGCCCTGACGGCACCGGCCTAGCCCCTCCCCCACGCCCAGCCCGCACCCCAACCCCCGCACAGACGGCCCCGGCCCGCTTAACCGTCGCTGGTCAACAGCGGTTATGAGGGCCGGGGCCGCTTTTGTGCAGGGTGGTCCGTGCAGGGTGGCCCGTGCGGGCTGTCCGGTGCCGGGTCAGGCCATCGCCAGCGCCATGCCGGGGTCCGCCAGGAGTGCGCCGAGATCCGCCAGGAACCTTGAGCCCTGCTCCCCATCCACCAGCCGGTGGTCGAAGGAGAGGCTGAGGGTCATGACCTGCCTGAGGGCGATCTGGTCCTGGTATTCCCACGGCATCTTCCGCACGGCACCCATGGCCAGGATGGCGGCCTCGCCCGGGTTGAGGATGGGCGTGCCGGCGTCGATGCCGAACACGCCGATATTGGTGATCGAGATGGTGCCGCCGGTGAGATCCGCCGGGCCCGTCTTCCCGGCCCGGGCGGTCTCGGTCAGCTCCGTCAGCGCAGCCGAGAGCTCGGCCAGTGTCAACCTGTCCGCTTCCTTGATGTTGGGCACCATGAGGCCGCGGGGTGTGGCCGCCGCGATCCCGAGGTTGACGTAGTTGAACTGCACGATCTCCTGGCTGTCCTCGTCCCACCTGGAGTTAAGCGTGGGGTTGTGCCGCAGGGCAAGCAGCGCGGCCTTGGCCACCAGCGTGAGCGGCGTGAGCTTGAGCCCGGCGAACGCCTTGCCTGACTTGAGCCGGGCCAGCAGTTCCATGGCCGGGGTGACGTCAACGGTGAGGAATTCCGTGACATGCGGAGCAGTGAACGCACTCGAGACCATGGCTGCCGCCGTGAGCTTGCGGACCCCCTTGATAGGCGTGCGCGTTTCGCGTTCGCCCTGCCCTGGCACGGCGCGCTGGGGTTGCCCCGCAGCAGCCACGGGCTCCTCGGACGCTGCAGGCAGGCCCTCGCCGCCCACGAAATTCCGTACATCGTCACGGGTAATGAGGCCGCCGGGGCCGGTGCCCCGGACATCCTCCAGCGCCACGCCAAGGTCCTTGGCGAGCTTCCGCACCGGCGGAGTGGAACGGGGGCGTTCGTCGGTTGTGGTTTCGACAGGCCGGGTTTCGACAGGCTCAACCACCGGGCGTCCGGTTTCGACAGGCCCGGTTTCGACAGGCTCAACCACCGGGCGTCCGGTTTCGACAGGCCCGGTTTCGACAGGCTCAACCACCGGTGGCGCTGCGGCGAAGTTGCGCTGCCGGCGCACGGGACGGCCGGTGCTTTCGACGACGGCGCCGTACCCCACGAGGTTCGGTTCCCTCTTGGCAGGGGGCGCCACGCTTTCGGCGGCGGCGGCAGGCTGCCCGCCGGCGTCGCCCTCCACCTCGAAGGAAACGATCGGTTTGCCGACCTCCACCACGGTGCCCGGCTGCTCGTGCAGGGCGGTGATCACGCCGGCGAACGGCGAGGGAAGTTCCACCACGGCCTTGGCGGTCTCCACTTCGGCGATGATTTGGTTCAGGCTTACGGTGTCTCCAACATTCACTTTCCAGCTGACGATTTCGGATTCGGTCAGGCCTTCGCCGAGATCGGGGAGCCGGAATTCCTTGATCATGGTGGCGGTCATCCTTCCAGCCCGCTCAGCGAGTTCGGCCGGCCGAGCGCCCGGTCCACGCCGTCGAGGATCCTGTCCAGGCTGGGGAGGTGGTGCATCTCCAGCTTGGAGTACGGGTAGGGCACGTCAAAACCTGTGATGCGGACGGGGGCCGCCTCCAGGTGGTAGAAGCAGCGCTCAGTGATGCTGGCCGCAACTTCCGCGCCGAGCCCGCCTGACTGCCCGGCCTCGTGTGTGATCACGAGCCGGCCGGTCTTGCGCACCGAGGCCTCCACCGTGGCAAAATCCACGGGGGCCAGAGACCGCAGGTCGATGACTTCAACCGACACACCTTCATCGGCGGCCGCGGTGGCTGCATCTCGGGCCGTCTTCACCAGCGGCCCGTAGGCAACGAGCGTGACGTCGCGGCCGTCCGTGACCACCCGCGCCTGGCCCATCGGCGGGGCGGAATTGGGATCGAGTGACTCGTCCACCTCGCCTTTGTCGTGGTACCTGCGCTTGGGCTCAAAGAAGATCACGGGGTCGTCACAGGAAATGGCCTGCTGGATCATCGTGTGCGCATCCTGCGGGCTGGCCGGGGTTATCACACGAAGACCTGCCGTATGGGCGAAGTAGGCCTCCGGCGACTCGGAGTGGTGCTCCGGAGATCCGATGCCGCCGCCAAACGGGATGCGGATGGTGATGGGCATCTTCACGGCGCCGCGGGTGCGGTAATGCATCTTCGCCAACTGCGAGACGATCTGGTCGAAGGCGGAGTAGACAAAACCGTCGAATTGGATTTCCACCACCGGCCGGTAACCGCGGTAGGCCAGCCCCACCGCCGTCCCGACAATCCCGGATTCGGCGAGCGGTGTATCAATGACGCGGTGCTTGCCGAAGTCCTTCTGCAGCCCGTCCGTCACACGGAAAACACCGCCCAGGGTGCCAATGTCCTCGCCCATGAGGACCACTTTGGGATCGTTCTCGAGGGATTTGCGAAGGCCGGAGTTTATGGCCCGCGCAAAGGTCAGCTGCGTCATCAGCGTGCACCTTCTTCAGTAATGGCCCCTGCGGGATCGCCGAAGCTGGCCAGGTAACGGGAGTAGTGGTCCTGCTGGCGGTCCAGCCAGGAGTTGGGAGTGCTGTACACATGCTTAAAGACGTCCAGGGGTTCGGGGTCCGGCATGCCGACGCAGCCGGCACGCAGCTCCCTGGCGACTGAGTCCGCTTTAGTCCGCACGGAAGATTCGAACTCTTCGGTGAACAGGCCCTTCCGGTCAAGCAGCGCATGGACCCGGCCGATCGGATCCTTTGCCGCCCAGTCCTCGAGTTCGTTGGCGTCACGGTACCGGGTGGGGTCATCCGCCGTCGTATGTGGGCCCATCCTGTACGTGACGGCCTCGATGAAGGTGGGGCCGCCGCCGCGGCGGGCCCGGTCAAGTGCCACGCGCGTGGCAGCCATGACCGCCAGCACATCGTTGCCGTCAACGCGCATGCTGGGCATGCCGAAGCCGGTACCTCGTTCCGCGAGGTGGGTGTGGGACTGGAGGCGCACGGGTTCGGAAATGGCCCAGTGGTTGTTCTGGCAGAAAAACACCAGCGGCACCTGGTAACTGGCCGCGAAGACCATGGCCTCGTTGACATCGCCCTTGCTTGTGGCACCGTCGCCGAAGTACACAATTGCCGCGGAATCGGCACCGTCGTTTTGGATTCCCATGGCGTAGCCCGTGGCGTGCAGCGTCTGCGCGCCGATGACGATCTGCGGAATCGCCATGTTGACGGTGTACGGGTCCCAGCCACCGGAGGCATTCCCGCGCCAGACGCGCAGGATGTCCGTCAGGTCCACCCCGCGGCAGTAGGCCACGCCGTTTTCACGGTAACTGGGAAAAATAAAGTCATCATCGCGCAGCGAGCGCACGGATCCCACCTGCGAGGCCTCCTGGCCCAGCAGCGGAGGCCAGAGGCCCAGTTCGCCCTGGCGCTGCAGTGCAGTTGCCTCTTGGTCGATCCGCCGGACCACCACCAGGTCCTCGTAGAGCGAGCACAGTTGCTCGTCTGATACGTCCCTGACCCAGGGGTCATATTCCGGATGGCTGACGCGCTCCCCCGCGGGGGTGATCAGCTGAACCAGGTTGTGGCCTGCGCCGCCCTGGTGCCCTGTCTTGTTGTCCCGGCCGGCGGTTGTTCCGCCCTGGCCCGCATCGTCTGTCACCACTGTTGCCGCAACCTTCTGACGTCGTGTCACCGTGCCGCGAAAGGACTCGTGATCCTTCCGCTTCCGGCCTTCCGGGCGCCGTTGCTCCGGATAATTGTGACCATACTCACAATGCTCAGGGGGTACAACCACTGCCTAAAAAAGTGAGCAGAATGCACCATTTCAAGGCCCTGGACCGTGCTAGTCTTGCGCATTATGCAAGCTTTGGATGGCACCGACACCCGCCTGCTTTCGGCCTTGGCGCGGGACCCCCGCCGGACGGTCGTTGCCTTGGCCCAGAAGCTGGGCCTGTCCCGGAACACGGTCCAGGCCCGGATGGCCCAGCTCGAAAAGAAGCATGTCTTCCTGTCCTTTGAGCGCCGCATCAATCCGGTCTCCCTGGGCTATCCGCTGATGGCCTTCATCTCGGTCCACGTCCAGCAGCAGAAGCTCGGCAGCCTGGCCGAACAGTTGGCAAGTATTCCTGAGATCCTCGAAGGCTACGGGCTCACGGGCTCTGCCGACCTGCTGCTGCGCGTGGTGGCCCTTGACGCCGAAGACCTGTTCCGGATCAACGGAAAAATCCTTGCCTGCGACGGGGTGGAACGAACGGACACCGCACTGGCCATGGGAGAGCTGATTCCGTTCCGGATCCAACCGCTCCTGGACCGCGGTTCGGCAGAAGAATGAAAGGCCCGCCAGTGAGTAACACCCAGGACCCGTACCAGCGGCGGCATCGGAGGCTGCAGCCTCCCATCCAGCCGCCGGCACAGAGCCGCAAAGGACTCTGGATAGTGCTGGGCATCGTGGGAGGCGTCCTGCTCCTGGTGGCCGTGGGTGTCGCGCTCCTGCTGAACCTGGTGGGCGGGGCAACCCGCCAGGCCTCGGATTTGGCTGACAATTTCACCAAGCTCGTCATCTCCGGTGAAACAGGCAAGGCATACGACGACTTCCTGGACCCGGCGCTGAAACAGCAACTGTCGCGCGAGACCTTCGAATCAGGCGTCCAGAGCCTGAATCTCGATCCGTCCTGCACCACAGCATTCGACGACCTCAAGGTCAGCGGCGAGAACGGCTCCAACATCGCAGACGTTGTCGGCGTCATCCAGTGCGACGGCAAAGACGTGGAGCTCGTTTACCGATTTTCCGGAACGGACGATCTGAAGATGGTCACCATCCGGCTCAAACCAAAGGGCTGAACAGGCATGGACAGCGGAAGCCCCCGTGCACTTCACGGTGAAGTGCACGGGGGCTTCTGCTATCCCCGCCTCTTGGTGCGGGGGTCAGTCAGTGCAGGGGTCGGTCGGGGCAGAAGTCGGTCAGTGGTCGACGGCCTTCTCCGCGCCCACGCCGGTCAGCGAGCGGACTTCCATTTCGGCCTGCTTGGCGGGGTCTTCCGTCTTCTTGTCCAGGACCGTACCCAGCCAGCCGAGGAGGAAGGCCAGCGGGATGGACACAATGCCTGGGTTGCTGAGCGGGAAGACGGCAAAGTTGGAGCCCGGAATCATGGACGTCGCGGCTCCGGAAACCACCGGGGAGAAAGCGATCAGGAGGATGGCCGAGCCCAGGCCCCCATACATGCTCCAGATGGCGCCCTGGGTGGTGAACCTGCGCCAGAACAGCGAGTAGATGATCGTCGGCAGGTTGGCGGAGGCGGCCACGGCGAACGCGAGCGCCACCAGGAAGGCCACGTTCTGCCCGTTGGCGAAGATGCCGCCCACAATCGCCAGGACTCCGATGACCACCACCGTGCGCCGGGCCACCTTGACCTCGGTGTCGGCGTCGGCCTTTCCCTTGGCGATGACGCTGGCGTAGATATCGTGCGCGAAGGACGCTGCTGCAGTGATGGTGAGTCCGGCCACCACGGCGAGGATCGTGGCGAAGGCCACCGCGGAGATGAAGCCCAGCAGCAGCGGGCCGCCGAGGTGGAAGGCCAGCAGCGGAGCCGCAGAGTTGACACCGCCGGGGGCTGCCTTGATGGTGGCCGCGCCCACGAGGGCAGCAGCGCCGTAGCCGAGGACCAGGGTGAAGAGGTAGAACAGGCCGATCAGCCAGATGGACCAGACCACGGATTTCCGGGCTTCCTTGGCGGTGGGCACCGTGTAGAACCGCATGAGCACGTGCGGCAGGGCCGCGGTGCCGAGCACCAGGGCCAGGCCGAGTGACATGAAGTCCAGCTTGGATGTTTCGGTCTTGCCGTACTGCAGGCCGGGGTTGAGCACGGCAGGATTGTTGGCGGTGTCCACGGCCGCGCCCAGCAGGCTGGACAGATTGAAGCCGTAGATGGCCAGGACCCAGAGCGTCATCACGGCTGCTCCGGCGATGAGCAGGATGGCCTTGATGATCTGCACCCAGGTGGTGCCCTTCATGCCGCCGATCAGGACGTACATGATCATGAGTGCGCCCACCACGATGATCACGAGGGCCTGGCCTCCCCAGTCGCTGATGCCAAGCAGCAGCGAGATGAGGCTGCCGGCGCCGGCCATCTGGGCCAGCAGGTAGAAGAAGCAGACAGCCAGCGTGGAGATGGCGGCGGCGATGCGGACGGGACGCTGCTTAAGGCGGAAGGAAAGGACGTCGGCCATGGTGAACTTGCCGGTGTTGCGCAGCAGTTCGGCCACGAGCAGGAGTGCCACAAGCCACGCGACGAGGAACCCGATGGAGTACATGAAGCCGTCGTAGCCGTTGATGGCAATGGCTCCGGTGATCCCCAGGAAGGAGGCGGCGGACAGGTAGTCCCCCGCGATGGCGGTGCCGTTCTGCGATCCGGTGAACGACCGGCCGGCGGCGTAGTAGTCAGCCGCCGTCTTGTTGTTCCGGCTCGCCCGCAGGACGATCACCATGGTGACCGCGACGAACAGGCCGAAGATGCCCATGTTGAGGAGGGTTGTCTCCTTGAGCGCGGCAACGTCAACCGCTGTGGGAATGCTGATCATTTGGCTGCTCCGCCCGCTGCGCCGCCGGACACTCCCGTGGCCGCTTTGTCGAATTCGTGCCCTTCAATGCCGTGACGGATCTCCGCGGCGACGGGGTCCAGCTTCCTGTTGCAGTAGCTGACGTACCAGCCGGTGATCGCAAACGTCGTGACGAACTGGAGCAGCCCCATGATCAGCCCGATGTTGATGTTGCCCCACACTTTGGTGGACATGAAGCCCACCGCGTAGTCGGCCAGCAGGACGTACGCGAAGTACCACAGCAGGAACGCAGCCGCCATGGGAAACACAAAGCTGCGGTGGCGCTTGCGCAGCTCCTGGAATTGCGCGGTGGCTTGGACTTCCTCGAAGTCCGCGGACGCCGCTACGTCCGGAGTTCGGGCATCATTACCCATGATTCCTCCTCGTTGAGACTGTCTTCCACACCGGCCTTGACGCTTCCAGAGCGGATGCTTCCACGGCAGTGTGACTCCCATCACTGTGCTCCGCTCCGGGGCAGGGTTCCAGTATTTGCGGGCCCCCGGTCGCCTAGCGGTCGCGATGCTGCGACAAACGGCACGCGCTACGCTGGCAGCATGCCCGACTCCCCTCTCTACGCCGCGGCCGCAGTTGCGGTGATCGCCTTGGCGATTGCCGTCGTCGTGGGCGTTGGGCTCAAGGTGCTCCGCTCCTTCCGTGAGCTGGGCACCGACGCCGAGCGCGCCACCTACAACACCCTGCACGCGGCGTCGAAAGCCGGCCAGCACTTGCGGACGGGACTGAACCCCGCAGGCGCCGCGAAGGCCAGCCGGCAGCTGCGGGGGCTGCTGGGATGCGACGCCCTGGCCATCACCGACGTCTCCGGGGTGCTGGCATGGGACGGCGCGGCCGAGGAGCTCAAACCCCAGTTGATGCCGCTGGCCGCCGATGTCCTCGCCGGCGGGCGGACACAGGTGATCACTGCCGGGGATTTTCCGGCGCTGGCCGCCGGGCGCGTCAGTTCCGCCGTCATCGCACCGATCCGCGCCGGGTCCCGGGTGGTGGGGGTGGTTGCGGCGTTTGCGCCGTCGGCCGGTGCGGGCCTGGTGCGCGCCACCAGCGAGGTGGCCGACTGGGTCGCGGCCCAGGTGGAGCTGGCCGAACTTGATGCGTCGCGGACGCTGCTGATGGAGGCGGAGGTGCGGGCCCTGCGTGCCCAGATCAGCCCGCATTTCATTTACAACTCCCTTAACGCGATCGCCTCCTTCATCAATACTGACCCTGCCCGGGCGCGTGAACTCGTCGTGGAATTTGCCGACTTCACGCGCTACTCGTTCCGCCGGCACGGCGACTTCACCACCCTCGCCGAGGAACTGCGGTGCATCGACCGGTACCTCCTGCTGGAGCGCGCCCGCTTCGGCGAACGGGTCCAGGTCAGCCTGCGGATCGCCCCCGAGGTGCTGGGCACGGTCATTCCGTTCCTGAGCCTCCAGCCACTCGTCGAGAATGCCGTCCGGCATGGCCTGGAAGCGAAGGAGGGACCCGGGCACATCACCATCGCTGCCAATGATTCCGGCGCGTTCGCGGAAGTCACCATCGAGGACGACGGCGTGGGGATGGATCCGGTGCAACTCCAGTCCATGCTCGCCGGACACACGGACGGGGAACACGTTGGCCTGCGGAACGTGGATGCGCGCCTGCGCCAGGTCTATGGCGACGATCATGGCCTGGTGATTGAGACGGCGCCCGGGGAGGGCACGCTGATCACCATGCGGGTCCCGAAGTCCCAGCCCGGCCATGACGCCTGAAGCGCCCGTGCCCGGCCGGCATGGACCTGCAGTTAACCTTGAACCATGATTAACGTCCTCGTCGCCGACGACGAGCTGCCCGCCATTGAAGAACTCGCCTTCCTGCTGGGCAAGGATGACCGCATCGGCACCATCCTCCGCGCCTCGTCGGGCGCCGAAGCGTTGCGTGCGCTGGAAACCCAGGCAGTGGATGCCGTCTTCCTCGACATCCACATGCCGGCTGTCTCCGGGCTGGAGGTCGCAGCGGCGATTTCCCGCAGCAGCCGCCCGCCCGCCGTCGTCTTTGTCACGGCAGATGAGGACTGCGCCCTCGAGGCGTTCGACCTGGCCGCGGTGGACTACCTCCTGAAACCCGTCCGCGCCGAGCGCCTGGCCCGCTCCGTGGGCCGGATCAGCGAGCTGATCCGCGACGGCGGCGCCGCACCGGAGATGATCACCGTGGACCAGGGCGGCACAACGAAAATGATCAGGCGCGACGACGTCACGTACGTCCAGGCACAGGGCGACTATGCGAGGCTCCACACGGCCGACGCCAGCTACCTCATCCGCGTTCCGCTGGCGGACCTGGAGCAGCAGTGGGCAGACGCCGGATTCATCCGCACGCACCGTTCCTATCTCATCTCCCTGTCCCACGTCTCGCACCTGAAACTGGCCGCCGTGCGTCCCAGCGTCACGGTGGAAGCGGCCGAGCTGCCGATCAGCCGCCGCCACCTGCCGTCCGTGCGGGAGAAACTCGAAGCCACCCGGATCAGGCCGCAGGCATGACACGGGTCAGGGTGACCGCCCCGCGCTCCGCGGCAAGGCCTGCCGTGGAGTCCCGGGAAGCGGCAGAGGAATCAGCCGTCGGCCAGGTCTTCGTCCGGTCCCTGATCCGCTCCCAGCTGCGGCTGGCCCTCGTGGTCGCGGGCGGCTTCCTGCTGGTCCTGGGGGCGTTTCCGCTCCTGGCCGCCATCCCGGGGCTCGCGGAGTCGCGGATTGCCGGCATCCCCCTCGACTGGCTGCTGCTCGGCACCGGCATCTACCCCGTGACGGGGATCAGTGCCTGGCTGTACATCCGAAGTGCCGCGCGGAACGAGGCCCGCTACCGCGACCTCGCCGAGGACAGGTGAGGTGCCGGTGAACCCGGCTGTCGGCATCGCGGCCTTTGCGGCTGTATCGGTCGCCACTGCGGTCATAGGCTTCTATGGACTAAGGATTTCCCGGACCACCGGCGACTTCTATGTCGCTTCGCGCACGGTCCCGCCATGGTGGAATGCGTCGGCGATCGGCGGCGAGTACCTGTCTGCGGCGAGCTTCCTGGGCGTGGCCGGGCTCATCCTGCTGTCCGGTACCGATGCCCTGTGGTTCCCCGTGGGCTACACCGCGGGATACCTGATGCTCCTGCTGTTCGTGGCCGCGCCGCTCCGCCGCTCGGGGGCCTACACCATCCCGGATTTCACCGAGTCCCGGCTGGATTCCCGCGCCGCGCGGCGGGTGACGAGCCTTGCGGTGGTCATTGTCGGGTGGTTGTACATCGTCCCCCAGCTCCACGGCGCTGCCCTCACGATCCGGACCACAACGGGCCTGCCCTCATGGGTGGGGTCCACCGCCGTCGTGGTGGTGGTGTGCCTCACCGTCGTGGCGGGCGGGATGCGCTCCATCACGTTCGTGCAGGCCTTCCAGTACTGGCTCAAGCTCACCGCGCTGGCGGTGCCGCTCGTTTTCATCGTCCTTGTACTGGCGGAAAACAATTCCCCCGCCGTGGCCGCAGCGTCTGCGAACCCCACCGGCCTGGCACCCGCCGGCCCCTACCAAAACATATCGCTGCTGGTCGCCCTGCTGTTCGGAACGCTCGGACTGCCGCACGTGCTGGTCCGCTTCTACACGAACCCGGATGGGCAGTCAGCCCGGAGGACCACGCTGATCGTGCTGGGCCTGCTGTCCGTCTTCTACCTCTTCCCCACTGCGTACGGCCTCGCCGGGCGGATGTTCGCGCCGGGACTCGCCCAGGCCGGGCAGGCCGACGCCCTCGTCCTGCTGCTGCCCGGACGGCTCATCGGCGGACCGGGCGGCGAACTGCTCTCCGCCCTCGTGGTGGCCGGCGCCTTTGCCGCGTTCCTGTCCACCACCTCGGGACTCGTGGTGTCGCTCGCCGGCGTGATCAGCCAGGATGTGCTGGGAGGCAGCGTCCGCGGCTTCCGGCTCGCTGCGCTCATTTCCGCGGCGGTCCCGCTGGGCCTGGCGTTCATGACAGACTCGCTGGCCCTGGCCGGCAGCGTCGGCCTGGTCTTCGCCTTTACGGCCTCCACCATCTGTCCGGTGCTGCTGCTGGGGATCTGGTGGCGGGGACTGACCGACGCCGGCGCGATAGCGGGCATGGTGACCGGCGGCCTGCTGTGCGGCGGGGCGATGGTTGCGGGCACCGCGCTCGGTGCCGGCACGCCCGTGTGGCTCGCGCAGCCGGCCGCATGGACCGTGCCTGCCGCCTTCGCCGTCATGGTCCTGGCGTCGCGCGCCACGAAGTCACGGGTCCCCCGCACCACCACGAGGGTGATGACCAGGCTTCATACGCCCGAACGACCGCTGGCCACGGGCATTGACGTGACGCGGCGCTGAGCCCGCCTGGTGCTGACCTAACGCGCTGCGGAGCCGCCGGGCTGCGTCAGTCGATGGCGGCCATCAGCTCGACCACGCGGTCCAGGAAAGCATCCACCTGGGTTTCCTCGTAACCGTCCTGGCCCACCGCTGGACGGAACACGGCACGGCGGACGTTATCCACGCTCAGCGGCTTATCCTCTTCGAGGTAGCCGATCAGATCCGCGCACAGCCTGTCCACGTCCCTGGTGTTGTAGCTGCGGGTCTTCTTCTTGGCCGGGCGCCGGAAGCGCTCGCCGTCGGGCCGGTGCAGGCGGCCACGGAGGGTGGCCGAAAGCTGCCCGATCTGCCGCAACCAGGCCTCCTCGCCCTGCTCGGCGATGAGTTCGTCCCGCTCACGGCGTGCGAAGGCATCTTCGAGTCGGTCCAGCGCCGCGTCCACGGTAGTGGCGGAATAGCCGCCCTTGACCGGGTCGAAGGAGACGGCGCGGACGTCGAGGCTTTTGATGGGGCGGGCTGCGGCGGCGGGCGTCTCCAGGGAGACGCGCGCCCTCTGCAGGAACTCATCCACCTGCCTGGCGTTGTAGCCGTATTCGCTGCGGGGCACGCGCTCGAAAGCGGCGGGAATCTGCCGTTTGCTGTCCACTCTCACTCTGTATCCTTCAATGCTTTTCAGCTGGGTTGTAACCGCAACATTCTACGGTCGGGCAGTTGTCAGGCCCCGGAAACGAAGACGAAGAGCAGGTAGGCCACCGGGGATGCGAACACGATCGAGTCCAGCCGGTCCATGACCCCGCCGTGCCCCGGAAGGATGCTGCTCATGTCCTTGATGCCGAGTTCGCGCTTGACCATGGATTCCGCGAGGTCGCCGGCGGTGGCGGACGCCACCATCCCCACGGCAAGAACCACACCCACCCACCACGGCTTTCCCAGAACGAAGGTGCAGGCCAGGATGCCGATGAGCATCGCTCCCGCTATTGACCCGGCAAATCCCTCCCACGACTTCTTCGGGCTGATCTTGGGCGCCATGGGGTGCTTGCCCAGGGAGGCCCCCACGATGTATCCAAAGGTGTCGTTGGAAACCACGAGCAGCAGCAGGATGGCCACCTGCCAGGCGCCCTCCGGCACAGTCCCTCCCGGCCAGAGGCCCACGGGCGTCACACCGCCGGCGACATGGAGCGGCAGGGCGGCGAAACTTATCAGGAAGGGCACCCACGCGAGGGTGAAGACACCCGCGAAGATGCTGCGCGCCGAGCCCGTGGCGCTTTCGATGGAACGCCACAGGAGCACGGCCACGCTGCTGGCCAACATCGCGAACAGCAGGCTTTCCAGGCCGCCGAAGTACGCCGCAAACGGCATGGCAACGGTGCCGACCATGACCGGAACAATGGGCAACCGTGTGCCGTTGGCCTCCAGGGCGCGGAAGATCTCCCACACACCGAACACGGCGAAGGTGGTGGTGACGGCGACGAAGCCCAGCGGCAGGAACAGCAGCCCGCCCAGAACCGCGAAGAGCATCGCAAGCCCGACGGCGGTGGCCGCGGGAAGGTTGCGCCCCGCTCCGGGGGTGGGATTAGGCCTCGGCTGCCGCGGCTTGCGGGTCTGGGATCGGGCCCGCGCTCCGGGGGCCTGCTGTGCCTGACCCATCAGACTTCGAGCAGCTCTGCTTCCTTGCGCTTGAGCAGCTCATCAATGCCGTCGACGTGCTGCTTGGTGATGGCGTCGAGTTCCTTTTCACCGCGGCTGCCTTCATCCTCGCCGGCCTCGCCGTCCTTGACCAGGCGGTCCAGGGTTTCCTTGGCCTTGCGGCGGATGTTGCGGATGGAGACCTTGGCGTCCTCACCTTTGGACTTCACGATCTTCACGTATTCCTTGCGGCGCTCCTGGGTGAGCTCCGGAATGGTGATGCGGATGACGTTTCCGTCGTTTGACGGGTTGGCACCGACCTCTGAATCGCTGAGGGCACGTTCGATATCCCGCAGTGCCGTCTTGTCATACGGCGTGATGAGGATGGTGCGGGCGTCGGGGACCGCGAAGGAGGCCAGCTGCTGGAGCGGCGTCGGGGTGCCGTAGTACTCCACCATCACCTTGTTGTACAGGCCCGGAGTCGCCCGGCCGGTCCGGATCGAGGCGAAGTCTTCCTTGGCTACCTCAACCGCCTTGTCCATCTTGTCCCCGGCTTCGAGCAAGGTTTCTTCGATCACGATCTCTCCTCAGAAATTGGTTCCCGGCGAAGCGGGGCATTTCACAATCCGGGTTCCGCCCGATGGACGGAACCTTCCTAGAAATATCCTAGCTGTAACTAGGGGGTGACCAGCGTTCCCAGCTTCTCGCCGCGGATGGCCCGGGTGACGTTGCCTTCGCCTTCCATGCCGAACACCACCATGGAGAGGTTGTTGTCCTTGCACATGGTCATGGCGGTCTGGTCCATGACACGGATGTCGCGGCGGAGGGCGTCGTCGTAGCTGAGATTTTCGAGCTTCTCGGCGGCCGGGTCCTTCTTCGGGTCGGCGGTGTAAACGCCGTCAACGCCGCTCTTGGCCATCAGGACCACATCCGCATGGACTTCCAGGGCACGCTGGGCCGCCACCGTGTCCGTGGAGAAGTACGGCAGGCCGGCGCCTGCGCCGAAGATGACGACGCGGTTCTTCTCCATGTGGCGGATGGCCCGGCGGGGAATGTAGGCCTCGGCTACCTGCCCCATCGTGATGGCGCTCTGGACGCGGGTCTCAACGCCCGCCTGCTCCAGGAAGTCCTGCAGGGCAAGGCAGTTCATGACCGTTCCGAGCATGCCCATGTAGTCGGCGCGTGAGCGGTCCATGCCGCTCTGGGACAGTTCGGCTCCGCGGAAGAAGTTGCCTCCGCCCACCACAATGGCGACCTCGACCTCGGGCACGGCTGCGGCGATCTGCTTGGCGACTGCCCGGACGGTGTCCGGGTCAACGCCCAGCTTGCCGCCGCCGAAGACCTCACCGGACAGCTTCAGGAGGACCCGGCGCCTGCTCTTCTCTGACTGTACTGAGGTGTTGACGGCTTCCATGATGCCTTCCGGTTGGTGGGTTCTGAGCAAAGATTATCGTGCTGGGCGGCCAAAGCTCATATTCTTGCCTGGCCGGTGCATGCAAAAGGGGCGGCCACCGAAGTGACCACCCCCTTGCGTGTCTGACTAGGAACCGACGCGGAAACGCGTGAAGGCGGTTCCCTTGACGCCGGCCTCTTCGAGGACCTGAGCCACAGACTTCTTGGCATCCTTGGCGAAGGCCTGGTCAACCAGGACCTCTCCCTTGTAGAAGCCCGTAACACGGCCTTCCACGATCTTCGTCATGGCAGCCTCGGGCTTGCCCTCAGCCTTGGCGGTCTCCTCGGCGATGCGGCGCTCGGACTCGACGAGTTCAGCCGGAACGTCCTCGCGGGAGAGGTAGTTCGGGGCCATGGCGGCAATGTGGACTGCGACGTCGTGGGCGGCGGTGGCAGCAGCGTCGCCTTCGCCGTCAACGGCGAACAGGACGCCGACCTGGGCCGGGAGGTCCTTGGAGGTCTTGTGCAGGTAAGCGTCGACCGTGGCGCCCTCGATGCGGGAGATGCGGCGGACCACTACCTTCTCGCCAAGGACAGCGCCCTCTTCGATGACGACCTCGGACAGCGGCTTGCCGTCCACGTCGGTGGCGAGCAGGGTCTCGAGATCGGCGGCACCGGACTCGACGGCGACGGCCAGAACCTTGTCGGCGAGCTGGATGAACTTATCAGCCTTGGCGACGAAGTCGGTCTCGCAGTTGACCTCGATCATAACGCCGACGTTGCCATCGACCTTGGCGGCAACCAGGCCTTCGGCCGTGGAACGGCCTTCACGCTTGGTGGCGCCCTTCAGGCCCTTGATGCGAATGATCTCGATCGCCTTCTCGGCGTCGCCGTTGGCTTCGTCGAGAGCCTTCTTGACATCCATCATGCCGGCGCCGGTGCGCTCGCGCAGAGCCTTGATATCAGCGGCAGTGTAGTTCGCCATGTGAACCCCTCTGTCTAGAAAATTTATGTGGTGTACGGACCGACAGGACGGCAGCCCACATGGTGAGCCGCCATCCTGTCAGTTGCCCCGGCGCCGGAGGGCGCCGGGAAATCCCGGTGGAGTTGTTTACTTGTCGGCGTCGGTGGCCTCGGCAGCAGCCGGGGCTTCCTCTGCGGCAGGAGCAGCGTCAGCGGCGGGCGCCTCGGCGGCCGGAGCTTCAGCGGCGGGAGCCTCAGCAGCAGCGGCCTCAGCCTTGCTGCCCTCGAGGAGTTCGCGCTCCCACTCGGCCAGCGGCTCTTCCGGTGTCTCGGTGGTGCCGGTTGCACGCTGGTTGCGGGCGATCAGGCCCTCTGCAACGGCGTCAGCAACAACGCGGGTCAGGAGGTTCACGGAGCGGATGGCGTCGTCGTTGCCCGGGATCGGGAAGTCGACTTCGTCCGGGTCGCAGTTGGTGTCCAGGATGGCCACAACGGGGATGTTGAGCTTCTTGGCCTCGTCAACAGCCAGGTGTTCCTTCTTGGTGTCCACGATCCACAGCACGGACGGCGCCTTGGTGAGGTTGCGGATACCGCCGAGGTTGGACTCAAGCTTGGTGAGTTCGCGGCGGAGGAGCAGCAGTTCCTTCTTGGTGTAAGCGGAACCGGCGACGTCGTCGAAGTCGATCTCTTCGAGTTCCTTCATGCGCTGGATACGCTTGGCAACCGTCTGGAAGTTGGTCAGCATACCGCCGAGCCAACGCTGGTTGACGTAGGGCTGGCCAACGCGGGTTGCCTGCTCGGCAATTGCTTCCTGGGCCTGCTTCTTGGTGCCGACGAAGAGTACGGTGCCGCCGTGTGCAACGGTGGCCTTGACGAACTCGTAGGCGCGGTCGATGTAGGACAGCGACTGCTGGAGGTCAATGATGTAGATGCCGTTGCGCTCCGTGAAGATGAAGCGCTTCATCTTCGGGTTCCAACGGCGGGTCTGGTGTCCAAAGTGGACGCCGCTGTCAAGCAGCTGGCGCATAGTTACGACGGGCATGCCGACGCTCCTTCCGGCAGGTCATTCATGAGAGCACCCGGAGGCCGCTCTTACCCTGCCAATAGTTGACGGTTAATTAGCTTCACCCAAGGCGGGCGATGCTCCTGGCATCCATTGCACTTCCCATCCGTTCCATATGGAACGGACCGCAGGAGGCACAATCCTCCTCCGGGAACCTGAGGCTTCCGGGGGTGGAGGGCTGGATGCGCGTAGTCAGCTGCCGTTCCCCCGCACTCCTGAATGGGGCGTGCTGACGCTACCCATGGGATTGGAATGCGTTGAGGGCACAGCAAACTGCTCCGTCAAGTGTACTACAGCACTCCCCTGCCTCCGCACCATTCTTGCCGCCCTCCTTGCCTCACTGCCGGGGTTTTCCACATAGCCCGCAAGGCAGGTTTTCGGCGCACGGCACCACCGCCAGGCTGGAGAGATGAAGATCCCCGCGCTCCCGGCCGTTCTCCTGCTCTCCGCTATGGCCGCCGCCCCGTCAGCCGTGCCGTCAGCCGTGCCGTCAGGTATGCAATACGCCGTGCCGGAAGAGCTGGGCGCGGCCTACGCTGTGCCTCCGGCTCCCTCGTGGAGCTGGCCGCTCGCTCCCCGCCCGCCCGTCCTGCGGCCGTTCGATCCGCCGGACAAGCCGTGGCTGAGCGGCCACCGCGGGGTGGACCTGAAGGCGGCGTCCGACGGCGGCCCGGTAACCTCGCCGGAGTCCGGCACCGTGAGCTTCGTCGGCGTTGTGGTGGACCGGCCGGTCATCACCGTCGACCACGGGAACGGCCTGCGGAGCAGCTTCGAACCCGTGCGCAGCAGCCTGGCTCAAGGCGACGCCGTGGCCAAGGGGGACGTCCTTGGAGCACTGGTCACCGGGCATTGCGGAGCTGCTCCCTGCGTTCATTGGGGCGTGCGCCGGGGCGACGAATACCTGAATCCGCTGGAATTCGTTCTGGACCTGAGGCCATCGGTGCTGCTGCCCTTGGCCGGGGAGTGAACCGCGGTCAAACGATGGCCGAGACGCCAGTGATTGCGCGTCCGGTCACCAGGGTGTTCACCTCGTGCGTGCCTTCGTAGGAGTAGATGGCCTCCGCATCGGCGAAGATCTTGGCCATCTCGAAGTCGGTCACGATGCCGTTGCCGCCCAGCAGGCTGCGGCCGATCGCCACGCTCTCGCGCATCCGCGCAGTAGTGAAGGCCTTGGCGAGCGCGGACTGTTCGTCTTTGGCCTGTCCCGCGTCTTCCAGCTGGGAGAGGCGGACCATCATGCCCATGGAGCTGACGGCATTGCCGAGGATCTGCACAAGCTGGCTCTGCACCAGCTGGAAGGAGGCCAGCGGGCGTCCGAACTGGTGGCGCTCGACGGCGTAGCGGCGGGCGACGTCGAAGGCCGCCAGCTGCTGGCCAACAGCCTGCCAGGCTACGGCGAGGCGCGTGACCTTGAGGACTTTGTTCGTGTCCCGGAAGCTGTTGGCATGTGCCAGCTTGCAGAAGTCCGGGACGGCCACATTCTGAAGGGTGATGTCCGCGTTCTGGACGGTGCGCAGTGAGATCTTGTTCTCGATCTTGGTGGCACTGAACCCGGGTAGGGCCGTGTCCACGAGGAATCCCTTCACCTGGTTGTCGGCCAGGTCCCGGGCATAGATGACCACCCAGTCCGAGAACGTGGCATTGCCGATCCAGCGTTTGGCGCCGTTGAGGATCCAGTGGTCGCCGTCGCGCCGGGCCGTGGTGCGCGTGCCGCCGGCGACGTCGGAGCCGCCCAGCGGTTCGGTCAGGCCGAAGGCACCGATCTTCTTCAGGGAGTAGATATCCGGCAGCCAGGCGTCCTGCTGCTCGCGTGAGGCGAGTGCTTCGATGGACCCGGTGAACAGGCCGTCATGAACGCCCATGAACGTGGCAATCGACGTGTCGGCACGGGTGACCTCGGCATGAAGAATGCCGGCGAAGAGGTTCGAGTGGCCTTGGCGCCGCACGGGGCTGACAAGATCGATCTCCGCCAGCCTGGGAATCAGCTCCATGGGGAACTCCCCGCGGTTCCAGCAGTCCACGGCGATGGGCTTTACCTCTCGGGCGAGGAAGTCCCGGACCTCCGCCAGCCGGTCCTGCTCCTTGCTGCCGAGCAGCTGTTCGAAGGCGAAAAAGTCGCCGTCGGCGTAGGGAAGGTTGTTGATGTCGGTTGCTGCAGTGGACATGAGATTCCTTCGCGGTGATCGGCAGTGACCAGAGAGGTTCAGGCAGACGCTTGAGGCATCTTCCTGCGGTATGTTACTGACGAGTAACATACCGCAGGTGGCGGGGAAAACAAAAGGAGCCGCGGCCCGACGTCGAAACGTCGGCCGCGGCTCCTGTGAACAGGTAGGGCTACTCGGACTTGAACCGAGGACCTTAGGATTATGAGTCCCGCGCTCTAACCAGCTGAGCTATAGCCCCTTGCACCTGGGAGGTGTCCCGCATGCCTGGCGCCCGGGTCCCCGGGCCCTCATCTGCGGGGCAAAAACACTCTAGCAAACTGGCGAACGGCTTTTGGACGAGTTTGCCTCTCACACGACCTTGTCGTCGTAGCTTGCGCCCCGGTACAGATCCTCAAAGGTCTGCAGGGTTCCCTGGATGCTGTGCGGCTCCACCATGCAGCGGCTCGCCTGGCCCATGGCCTCGCGCTCCGCGGCCGGCAGCCGCAAGATCCGGGTGATTTTGCCCGCGAGGTCCGCGCTGTCGTTGGGTGTGAAGAGGTAGCCGTTCTCGCCGTCGCGCACCAGATGCGGGAGGGCCATGGCGTCAGCCAGCAGCACAGGCGTCGAGGCGGACATCGCCTCCAGCGTCACCAGGGACTGCAGCTCGGCCGTACCGGGCATGCAGAAGATGTCAGCCCTGATGTACGCCAGGCGCAGATCCTCGTCGCTGGCGAGGCCCAGGAACTTCACCCGGTCCTGCAGCCCGAGCCGCTCCACGAGCGCATCCAGGTCCGGGCGTACCTCGCCGCCGCCCACGATCTCGAGGTGGACGTTCAGATCCGCGGGGGTAGCCGCCACCGCCCTGATCAGCACATCCACGTGCTTCTCCTCTGCCAGCCGGCCGGCAAAGAGGACCGTCGGGTTGGCATGTGGCTCGATGAGTTCTCCCGGCTGTACTTCGTAGGCTGCGGAATCTATGCCGTTGGACAGCGGCAGGACCTTCCGCAGGAAGGCATGCCGGTGCATGGCCTTGGCCGCCAGCGGCGTCGGCGTCGTCACGACGTCGGCCTTGCCCATCACCTTTCCCATGTCCTTCCACGAAATTTTCCCGATGATGTCTTTGAACCACTGCGGGAAGGGCAGGAACGGGTTGAGGTTTTCCGGCATGAAGTGGTTGGTGGCCACAATCCTGACGCCGCGCCGCTCGGCCTCGTAGAGCACGTGCTCGCCGATCATGTAGTGGCTCTGGATGTGCACCACGTCCGGCTGGACCTTGTCGAAGAGGAGGCTGATCTCCTTCTTGATTTCCCAGGGGAAGGTGATCCGGAAGTACTCGTGCGTGGGCACGGAATGGGAACGGATCCGATGCACGGTGCCTTCCGCGCGAAACTCGGTGAAGCTCTTACCCTTGTCCTGGCGGCAGGCCAGGACGTGGACGTTGTGGCCGCGGCCGGTCATGCCCTTCGCCAGCCGGTAGCCGAACTGCGCGGCCCCGTTCACGTGCGGCGGATACGTGTCGGCAGCAATCAGGATGGTCAGTGGGCGCTGGGCATCGGGCATGGTCACGTGGAGAGCTCCTGGGGGTCACGGCGCGGTCAGCTGCTGCTGTCCACACCGGCTGGCACTGGCACATATAGCGCTGGCATGTTCACGCCTGGCCCGCTTTGTAAAAGTCGGCTAGTGGGACGCCCTGCCCGCAGCTTTCCGCGCGTCTTTCTTCCGTTTGGTCACCTCGGGATGGTGCCGGGAGAGGGCGATTACCCCCACGATAGCAAGCGTCGCCGCCGTACCCATGGCAATTGCCATCACGGCGTGGACGTCAGGGCGCAACTCGCCGAGGATGACGATGCCGATCGCGATGCCCACAATCGGATCGATGACAGTCAGTCCTGCGATGACCAGGTCAGGCGGCCCTGTGGAGTACGCACTCTGCACGAACCACGATCCGAGCCCTCCGGCTGCCACCAGAGCGACGACGGAGTACCACGGGACATTCAGGAGCGCCAGGCCGTTGGGATCGAGCAGGTGCTTGCCGATGATCCGGGTCAGGACGGCGACAAAACCGAACAGGACACCCGCGCCAAGAATGTAGATGAAAGCGCTCATGCGGTGCTTGAACATCGCCGCCAGGGTGCCAAAGACGCCCACAGCCAAAGCGAGCAGCAGCACGATGGTGAGTTCGTCGTCGGGGTTGACGTGGTGGTTTTCCTGCGTGACGAAGACGGCGAGCAGGACAAACAAGGCGGAGCCTGTGACGCAGGCGGAGATGGCCACCACTGTGGCCCGGTTGATGCTCAGGCCCTGGTCCTTGGCATTGACCACGGTGGTGATCACCAGCGCGATGGCGCCGATCGGCTGCACCACCGTCAGCGGGGCGGTCACCAGCGCAACAGCGTTCATGCCCATTCCCAGGCACAACAGCAGGAGACCGAAGACCCATCTGGGGTTCCGCAGGAGGCGCAGGAATCCGTTGGAGCTGAGGGCCAGCCCGCCGGTATCCGCTTTGACGGCACTCCCCTGGCGCTGGGCACCGAAGGCGAGGCAGAACGCGCCCAGGACGGCCAGGAGAACCGCCAGCCACACCATCAGCTGCCCCCGCCGTCGCCGGCGGCCAGCATTTTACCCTTGCGGCGGATGGCCCAGAAGTAGTAGTAGGCCGCTACCCAATGGCCGACCAGCCCCAGCCCGAGCACGATCCAGGCGGCAACGAAAAAGGCATCGGCAGACGGAAGGTCCAGTTTGGAGAGCACCAGAAGCGGCGTGCCCAGCAGCAGCAGGCCGGTGCGCGCCTTCCCGATCAGGCTGACGGGAAGATCAGGATGGCTGTGGAAATAGAAGAGCGACATTGCCAGCAGCACGGCGTCGGGAATGACCAGCGCCGCCAGGTACCACCAGTGGACCACTCCCGCGATGAGAAGCGTCACCGCAACGGCGAGCAGGGCAATCCTGTCTGCGATGGGGTCCAGCACCCTGCCAAGCTTGGACGCCTGGTTGAACCGGCGCGCCACGTACCCGTCCACCCAGTCCGTACTGCCCATGATTGCCAGCACCAGCACGGCGAACCCATAATCTTTTTGCGCCAGCACGAGCCAGACGAACAGCGGCACGCCCATGAAGCGCAGGACCGTGAGGAAGTTGGGGACAGTGAAGACCAGGTCACGATCGACGTGCGGCTGGCCGGGGCGGGAACCAGCGCCGATGAACCTCATCCGGTCCCCCTCTCCTCCGCCGGGGGCGTTCTCCTGTCAGAGTTCAGGACAACGCTCAGCTCTTGAATAATTTTCGTAGCAGGGCAAGCAGCACGGCAGTGGACGCGGCGAGTGCCAGAAGGGGCTTCCACCGGGCTTCCAGCCGCTCCGGAACGGACCCCGCGCCGGCGCCCCCGGAGGAGGCGGACCGGGCCGCCAGGCGCTCACCAACCCGCTCCCTGCTGTCCTTGAGCCTGTCCCTGCCTTCGTCCAGGCGGTGCCTGGCCACGCCGAGCAGAGCCTGGGCCTGGGTCTTGACGTCGAGTTCTTCGCCAAGGTCGTCACGCACGCTCGTGAGGTGGTCACGCCGCTGCTTCAGGCGCCGCTGGACCTCAGGCTCAGAGACGGGCGGGATCTCGACGGCCTCGGCGGCTGCCTTGGCCTCCTTCTCAGCCTTGGCTTGTGCCTTGGCCGCAGCCTTGGCCTCCTTGGCCGCCTTGGCCTGCGGTGAGTTGGGATCCAGGACGGCGGCGTCGAAGTCCGAGCCTTCCTTGGCGATTCCCAGGTCATGCTTCAGGCCCCGGATGGTGTCTTCCGGTACCAGCGGCATGGCTTGCTTGAACTTCCGGAGACCAATGAGCCCGCCAATGAGGGCGATCAGCAGGAACACGGCGCAGACGAGAAGCGCCGCGAGCCATGCGGGCATGATGGTGGCGAGGCCCATGATGGCAGCGACAATCAGTCCGGTGACCAGGAAAGCCAGGAACACTGCGGCCACGCCGAGGAACGCTCCGGCCACACCCAACAGCTTGCCCTTGCGCTTGACCTCAAACTTGGCCATGGCGATCTCGTCATTGAGCTGCCGCGGCGCCAGTTTGAAGATCAGTTTCAACGTTTTCGGCAGCGCAGTAATGCGCAATCCCTGGTTGGCCCGCCCGCTGTGACGCCCGCTCATAGGTTCCGCCTAACTGGTTCCATAGTCGATTCTTCTTCGGTTATGCGGCGCCCGCACCTGGTTCGGCACGCCCCCGCTGACAAAACTATCATTCAGGGTCATCCCCAACTTCTGGAAATACTTCACGGCGTGCCCTCCAACGCTGTAAAAGTATGATCTAAGCGCCCTAGGATTGATCCCTGTGACCCTCACGAACCCGGGCGATGCCCTGAGCCGACGACAGAAATTCCTCTACATCCTTCTCCTCGGCGCCCTCACGGCCCTGGGGCCCTTCACCGTGGACCTCTACCTGCCGGCCTTCCCCGCCTTGGAGTCCAGCCTGAACGTGTCTGAGGCCGCGGTTCAGCTGACCCTGACCGGCACCACTGTCGGCTTCGCCCTGGGGCAGCTGGTGGTGGGCCCGTTCAGCGACAAGTTCGGCCGGCGAATGCCCCTCATTCTGGCCACGGCGGTGCACATCGCCGCGTCGGTTGGGGCCTCGCTGTCCACGGACATCGGCACGCTCGGCCTGTTCCGTGTCCTGATGGGGATCGGCGCGGCAGGCGGTGGCGTTGTAGCAATGGCCATGGTGCGCGATCTCTTCAGCGGCTACGCGATGGTGCGGATGTTCTCCCGGATGGCCCTCGTCAACGGACTGGCCCCCATCCTGGCACCGGTGATTGGATCGCAGCTGCTCCTGGTCATGGAGTGGCCGGGCATCTTCGTATTCCTCGCCTGTTACGGCACCACAGTGATCATCGCGGCCCTGTTCCTGGTTCGGGAGACCTTGCCGCGCGGACAGCGGGGCAAGTCCGGGATGACCGCCCGCCAGCGGTACGCGACGCTCTTTTCCGACCGGATCTTCGTTGGCCTTTTGTTCGTCGGCGGCATGAACTTCGGAGGCTTGTTCACGTACCTCTCAGCTTCCCCGTTCCTCTTCCAGGACATTTTTGGTTTCACGCCCCAGCAGTACGGCCTGCTGTTCGGGGTCAATTCATTGGGCATCGTCGCCGGGGTGCAGACCAGTTCGCGGCTGATCAAAAAGGTGCCGCCGCAGTGGATCCTGGCGGGCTCCACCGCCTGGATGTTCCTCATGGCCCTGCTCATTGTCCTCTTCGACCAGCTGGGGTTCGGGCTCTGGGGCGTCATGGTGCCCCTCTGGTTCTACATTCTGGGAACAGGCTTCACCTTTCCGTGCGTGCAGGTCCTGGCACTGGCCAGCCACGGCGCCCAGGCCGGCACGGCCGCCTCACTGCTGGGCGCCTCCACGTTCCTGATGGCCGGCATCATCTCACCCGTGGTGGGCTGGCTCGGCGGGAATTCCGCCACTCCGATGGGGGCGGTGCAGGCCTGCTGCATCTTCCTGGCCGCCGCAGCGCTGTGGCTCGTGGTCCGGCCCAAAACCGTGCCGTCCATCCACTAGTTCGCTTGCCGCATGACGCGAAAACCGCACCGCAACGGCCGTGGGCTCTTCCTCGGAGCGATCCTTGGTGCCTTGGCGGGCTACTTTGTGGGCCGGGCGGTGGGCAATGCAGCTGTGGGCGTCCTCCTGGGCGCTGTAGTGGGCTCGGCGCTGCTGTACCGGGTCAACCCGGGGCCCTGGAACCGCAACTGACGACAGGGGCATCTGTTCCGCACCGCCCGCTGAGAGTTAAAGTTGATACGTGCCCCACTGGCAGGATCATCCTCCCCTTCCGGCCACGTGGCAGCGGTGCGACACCGGCATACTGCCGTTGTGGTGGGACCGGCTGTGCACACAGACCAGTGCGCAGTCGGCAGCTCTCTATGCCGCCGGGCTCTTCACCGAGGACCGCAGGCGCCCCATCGCGCAGTGGTACAACCCCGCGGTCAATGCGGCGCTGCTGGTGGCCCCGGAGACCTCACCGGAATGGCCGGTGCAGCGCTTCGGCATCTTCTACGCCCCGCCCGACGGCGGCTTCACCCGCGTGCACTCTTCTCCGCACGAGTGGCATCCCCGGCAGCCGCGCACGTCTCCCACCGAGAGCGAGGCCTTCGCGGAAGCCGTCGCGGAGGCCGAGCGGTTCCTCCAGGTTGAGATGGACTTCGTCTGAGGCGGACCCTCGTCTGGCGAAGAAATCGCCGAGACAAAACCTGACACAAAAAAGGTCCCGCAGCCGGCTGTGAGCCGGCCGCGGGACCTGTGCGCTCCTCCTGCTGGACTTGAACCAGCAACCCTTCGATTAACAGTCGAATGCTCTGCCAATTGAGCTAAGGAGGAATGAAGCAGGTATGACATTAGCAAAGGTTCCGGCGCTATGGGAAATCGGCGCGGCGGCGGCCGGAAATACCCCGCCAGGGTATAAAAAAGTCCCCGTTCCGGACATCCGGAACGGGGACTGTGCGCTCCTCCTGCTGGACTTGAACCAGCAACCCTTCGATTAACAGTCGAATGCTCTGCCAATTGAGCTAAGGAGGAATGAAGCGGATATAAGCCTAGCAAACACCCCGCCGGGAAACGAAATCGAGCGGATCAGCCGTCCGTTCCGCCCGCTGCTGCGAACACTTTTCAGGCGTCCGACCGCAGCGCGCGGCGTTCCATTTCCAACATCATCAGTTCCCGGTTGAGCCGCTGGAACTCCTCCGGGTGGGCTGCAGCATCCAGACGCTGCAGCTGCCCCATCTTGTCTGCCTTCACGCGCGTGATCTGCAGTTCAAAAAGCCTGGCCAGGATATCCCGGCAGTACTTCTGCACGGCCTCGGCCGTGTGTGCCGGCAAGGGAACCACCGCCAGCTCCGAAACAAGCGGCTGCAGCGGTTCGGGCACCTCCTGGCGCAGCTTTTCGACCCACATCACGGAATCATCCGCATGCGCCAGCCCGGTGGCGCGGATCGCGTCGTGGATCGCCTGGTAGGCGGGTGTGGCGAACCGGACTGCGGCGAACCGTTCCCAGATGCCGCCGCCCAGCATCCCCGGCTCCTGCAGTGCGACTTCCAGCGCCTGCCGCTCCATGGACGCCACCGGATCGCGGGGATCCGGGCGGTAATAGGACGGCGTGACGCCCGAGGCCGGCAGCGCGGCGAGGCCAACGGTAGAGTTCTGGGCAGAATTCAGGGCAGAGTTCTGCGGCGGGCCTTGGGAGCCCCGCTTTGCGGCAGCGGCCACGGCACCGCCCACGTCCTCGACGGACATGCCCAGCCAGCCGGCCAGCTCCCGGGCATAGGCAGGCCGGATGCCGGCGTCGCGGATCTGGGCCACCACCGGGGCTGACTCGCGCAGGGCGGCGACGCGGCCCTCCACGGTGTCCAGGTTGTGCCTCCTCAGGGCCGCCCGGATCGCGAACTCGAACAGCGGACGCCGGGTACTGATCAGCTCCCGGACAGCTGCGTCCCCCCTCGTCTGCCGCAGGTCGCACGGGTCCGCGCCGGTGGGCTCCACCGCGACGTAGGTCTGGGCCACGAAGCGCTGGTCCTCCTCGAAGGCCCGCAGGGCGGCCTTCTGGCCGGCGGCATCGCCGTCGAAGGTGAAGATGACCTCTCCCCCGGTGCCGTCGTCGGACAGCAGCCGACGGGCGATCTTGATGTGGTCCGCACCGAACGCGGTGCCGCAGGTGGCCACCGCCGTCGGAATTCCCGCGAGGTGGCAGGCCATGACGTCCGTGTAGCCTTCAACCACCACCAGCTGGCGGTCCTTGGCGATGTTCCGCTTGGCAAGGTCTATGCCGTACAGCACCTGGGATTTCTTGTAGAGCGTGGTTTCCGGGGTGTTGAGGTACTTGGGGCCCTGGTCGTCCTCGTAGAGCTTGCGCGCGCCGAAACCGATCGTGTCCCCCGCGATGTCCCGGATGGGCCAGATGAGGCGGCCCCGGAAGCGGTCGTAGATCCTCTGCTGGTTACCGGGTCCCCCGGCAGAAAACATCCCTGTCAGCTTCAGCTCCGCATCGGTGAATCCGCGCCCGCGGAGGTGCTTGAGGAGGGCGTCCCAGCCCTGCGGCGCGTAGCCGACGCCGAAATGCTCAGCGGCGCCGCGGTCGAACCCGCGCAGTTGCAGGAACCTGCGGCCTTCGGCTGCGCCGGCCGTCAGCAGCTGGGCGCGGAAGAACTCGTCGGCGATTTTGTGGGCGTCCAGGAGCCGCTGGCGCTTGCCCACTTCCTCGCGGCTGGGGCCGGTGCCCCCGTCCTCGTAGCGGAGCTCGTAGCCGATCCGTGCCGCCAGCTTCTCCACGGCCTCGTGGAAGGAGGTGTGGTCCAGCTTCTGCACGAAGGAGATGACGTCGCCGTCCTCCCCGCAGCCGAAGCAGTGGTAGCGGCCGACCTGCGGCCGGACGGTGAACGACGGCGAGCGTTCGTCGTGAAAGGGGCACAGGCCTTTGAAGGAACCCAGGCCCGCGCCCTTGAGCGTGACGTAGCCGTCGACTACTTCCTTGATGTCCGTGCGCTGCCGGACTTCATCGATGTCTTCGCGTTTGATCAGGCCGGCCACGAAGCCATCCTAGTCCCGGGGACGAACCGCGGTGAGCGGCCTATGGCCCGCATCACCACAGGGACGGCAGGCTGCCTACGAGCCGCTCGTACATGGCCAGCGCCGAGCCGTCAGTCAGCGAGGCCACCTGGTCGATGACCACCCGCAGCCGGGCGCCGTCGTCGGGCGCGTCCCGCCAGTCAGCGGCGAACATCGGCTCGAGGTGGCGGTCCCCGGAGGCGTTCAGCGACGTGACCAGGGCATGGAGGACTTCGCGCTGCCGCTCGTAGATGGGCTGGCGGTGGTCCGTGGTCATCACGAAGGTGGTGGCCAGGCCCTTCATCACGGCAATCTCCATGACGGTCTCGTCCGGGACCATGAGCTCTGCGTTGTAGCGGGTCAGTTTCTCCGGCCCGTACACGGCACGCGTGGTTTCCAGCGCGCTCTGGCAGAACCTGCCGATCAGCTGGCTGGTCATGTTCTTCAGGGCGGCCATCGATTTGCGGCTGCCGTCGGCCTCCCGGACCCACACGTCCGTGGCTTCCAGCCGGCCCAGGGCGGCGTCGATGGCGGCGGGGTCGTTGTGCGGGAGATACCACTGCTTGGCGTAGCCCACCACACGCGCCCTGTGGTCCGGGTTGTCCATCCAGCGCAGCTGGAAGTGCCCTGCCACAATGGCGTCTTCGACGTCGTGCACCGAATACGAAATGTCGTCCGCGAGATCCATCACCTGGGCTTCGAGGCAGGACCGCCTCAGGGGCGCCCCTTCGCGGATCCAGTTGAAGATGGGAAGGTCGTCCTCGTAAGCGCCGAACTTGCTGGTCCGCTGCCCGTGGATCACCGGGGCGTCCAGGGCGGACCACGGATATTTGGCCGCCGCGTCGAGGCTCGCCCGGGTCAGGTTCAGGCCAGCCGGCCGGCCTTCGGGATCCAGGACCTTCGGCTCGAGCCGGCTGAGCAGCCGCAGGGTCTGGGCGTTGCCCTCGAAACCGCCGATCGCGTGTGCCATCTCGTTCAGGGCGGACTCCCCGTTGTGCCCGAACGGCGGGTGCCCGAGGTCGTGGCTGAGGCACGCGGTGTCCACGACATCCGGATCGCAGCCCAGGGCACGCCCCAGTTCACGCCCAACCTGTGCCACCTCGAGGCTGTGCGTCAGCCGAGTGCGGACGAAGTCGTCCGTATCCGGCGCCACGACCTGGGTCTTGGCCCCGAGCCTGCGCAGCGCCGACGAGTGCAGCACCCTGGCACGGTCCCGCTCGAAGTCGGAGCGGTACGTGCTCTTCGGGGGTTCCTCCACCCAGCGGGCCGAGTCGTGCGGGCCGTAGCCCGGCAGGGAGTGGGACGACCCGCGTGCAGGGATTATCTGGTTCTCGGCGAGCCTGCTTTCAGCCACCGGACACGTCCAGTTCCGCGGCGGAGATGTCCCGGGTCTGGTCCGCGTCCATCTGCCGGCTGAGCAGCCAGTCCTTGGGCAGGGCCGGCTTCTTGGGCGAGCCTGCCCGGCCGCGGGGCCCTTCCGAATCGATGCCCGGGTACGGCAGGTCCATGTCCAGCTGGTCCAGCAGTTCGCGCAGCACCTCAAGGGTGGGCACGGTGGCCAGTCTGGCGCGCAGTTCCCCGCCCACCACGTAGCCCTTGAAGTACCAGGCCATGTGCTTGCGGATTTCGCGCAGCGCCTTGTATTCGTCGTTGCCGAAGGTCTCGATCATGAGCTCGGCATGGCGGTAGACGCCTTCGGCCACCTGGCGCAGGCCGGGGCGGTGCCGCTCGTCGCTTCCTTCGAAGGCGGCCTGCAGGTCGCCGAACAGCCAGGGCCGGCCCTGGCAGCCCCGGCCCACCACCACGCCGTCCACGCCGGTTTCGCGGACCATGCGCACGGCGTCCTCGGCGGACCAGATGTCGCCGTTGCCCAGCACGGGGATGTCGGGGAGTGCCTCACGCAGACGGGCGATCGCTGACCAGTCTGCCTGGCCGGAGTAGAACTGCGCGGCCGTGCGGCCGTGGAGGGCGACGGCGGCGACGCCGGCATCGCGGGCGATGCGGCCGGCGTCGAGGTACGTCAGGTGGTCATCGTCGATGCCCTTGCGCATCTTGATGGTCAGCGGGATGCCGCCCTTGGAGGCCTCCTTGACCGCGGTCTGCACGATCGAGGTGAAGAGGTCGATCTTCCAGGGCAGGGCCGAGCCGCCGCCGCGCCGGGTGACCTTGGGCACGGGGCAGCCGAAGTTGAGATCGATGTGGTCGGCACGGTCTTCATCGACCAGCATCCGCACGGCCTGGCCCACCGTGACGGGGTCCACGCCGTAGAGCTGGACGGACCGGACCTTTTCGTCCTCGTCGTGGGAAATGATGCGCAGCGATTCCGGCGTGCGTTCCACGAGGGCGCGGGAGGTGACCATCTCCGCCACGTACATGCCGCCGCCATACTCACGGCAGAGCCTGCGGAAGGCGGTGTTGGTGATTCCGGCCATGGGTGCCAGCACCACCGGGGTGTCCACGGTGATGGGCCCGAGTTTCAGCGGCGGAAGTTCCAGCTTCGGGGCGGGAGGCGTTGCTACAGCAGTCACCCGTCCATTGTCTCAAAGCCGGGCAAATCGGGCATAAACCGCTGACGACGGCGTTCAGCCGGACTGGGCGGCCCGCCTGCCCCGCCGGGTCTCCGCCGGCTGCCCGGAGGCCCCGCCCGCCGTCGTCCGTTCCCCGGCAACGGCGGCTGCCGCCGCAAGCGCGCCGGTGTCCTCGACGTCGTCGGGCGTCACGGCAGGCTGGCCACCGACGCGGATGCCGGTGGCCTTGACCACGAGGACCGCGATCAGCGTGGTGACGGGGATCGCCAGCACGAGGCCGATGGAGCCGACGAGGGTCCGGATGACTTCCTCGGACAGTTCCGCGCTCGTGAGCGCCTCTCCCAGCGGCCGGTCGTAGAGCATCACGATGATGAGAATGGGCAACGCGGCGCCGGCGTACGCGAAGGCAATCGTGTACACGGTCGAGGCGATATGGTCCCGGCCGATCCTCATCGCGGATGTGAACAGCTTGCGGGCGCTCGTGGCGGGGGCCAGTTCGTACAGCTCCCACACCGCGGAGGACTGCGTGATGGTGACGTCGTTGAGCACGCCCAGCCCCGAGATGATGAGGCCGCACAGGATGATGCCCGAGATGGAGATGTTGCCCGAGATGTTGGCGAGCGTGGCGGCGTCGTGGCTTCCCACCCCGGCGAGGTTGGCGGCGTCGGTGGCCCAGGCTGCCAGCAGCGCGGTGATGCCCAGGCCAAAGATGGTGCCGAGCAGCGCGGTGGAGGTCCGGGCCGAGAAGCCGTGGGCGAAGTACAGCACCCCGATCATGATCACCGTGGAGCCCACCAGGGCCAGCAGCAGCGGCGGCTTTCCCTCCACGAGGCCGGGCAGCATGAAGCTCACTAGCACGAAGTAGGCGCCGACAAGGCCGATCAGGGCACGCAGCCCCCGCCAGCGCGCCACTGCCACCACGACGAGGGCGTACAGGGCAGCCAGCAGGATGATGGGCATGGTCCGGACGAAGTCCACGAAGATGTACGCGGGGGCACCGTTGGCGGCCGGGCCGTTCGGGCCGGCGGCCGCAGCGCCCTGCGCGTTGGTGAGGTTGAGATAGCGGATGCTGTCCCCCACGTCCACACCGTGCGATTTGGCGACGTCCGGGTTGATCACCACTTTGACGGGGTTGCCGCCCTTGTCCGGCTCGGTGAAGGCGAAGGTGCACTGGGATCCGCCGTCGGACTGCCCCTCTTGCTGGGCTCCCTGGGTCCCCTGCTGAGGTGCCTGGCTGGCCGCTGCCGTGCAGCTCTCGGTGACCACCCGCTGGATCCGCCCGGTGTCGAACGTCACGCCCGGAGCGGCGTTGTAAGGGTTGGCCAGTGTGAGGCCCTCCTTGCTGCCGGAGGGCCAGAGCGCCGCCATGGCGGCCAACGTCAGGAGGGTCAACGGAATCAGCACGGCGGCAAGAATCCGGTTGGCCTTCCGCCGGGCAGCCATCGCCTGGGGCGTCGGCTCCGAATGACCCGTGTGACCGTGGGAGTGACCGGAGCCCATCAGCAGCAAAACCTCATGCTTGAACTCTACGGCGGTCGCCATAGTGTTGATAAATGGACGACAGGAAGTCGGAGGAAGCCGGAGTGAACCACCGCAGGACCGCCAAACCTGAAGCGCCAGGTGCCGCGCAGGAAGCCATGCTGACCGTCCTGGCGCCTTCCGGCGCGACGCGCGGAGTGGCCCTGGTCCTCCACGGCGGACGTTCCCACTCGTTCGAACCCGTCCAGGCCCGTCACCTCAGCCCGGCCCGGATGGTGCCGTTCGCGCGGCACCTGCACCGGGCAGGCAGGAAGCACGGCCTGGAAGTCTGGATCCTCCGGAACCGGGTCCGCGGCTGGAACGGCGAAGAAATGTCGCCCCTGAGGGATGCCCGCTGGGCCCTGGCGAAGATCCGGGACCGGCACCCCGGCGTGCCCGTTTACCTGCTGGGCCACTCCATGGGGGGCCTGACTGCCATCTGCGCGGCCGACGATCCGCAGGTGGACGCCGTGGTGGCACTCGCCCCGTGGCTCGACGATGCAACACCGGCCGCCCCTCTGGCAGGGCGGAAGGTCCTGATCGTGCACGGCGACCAGGACCGCTGGACCAGCCCGACGGCGTCCCTGCGGTTTGCGCGGCGCGCGGCGCCTGCCGCCGCGGTGCTGCAGTACGTATCGCTGAGGGGTTCCGGCCACTTCATGTTCCGGCGCGTGCGCCTGTGGCACACCCTGGCCACCGGGTTCCTGATGAAGGCCTTCGGCGAACGTGACGGCACCCCCGCTGACCGCGCCGCGCGGCAGGCAGGGGCCTTTGACCGGCTGGTGCCGCCGTCCGCCGGGACTGTTGTGCTGTGAGGACGGCTGTGCTGTGACTGCCTTCCCCCTGGACCGATTCCTGACCAGCCTCCCGTGGACGGCGGGCGCCGTCCTCCTCGTGCTCGCCGTGACGTTTGCGGTGGCAGCGGCCCAGCGCCGGCACTCGGTGATGGACGTGGCGTGGGGTCCGGGTTTCGTCGCCGTGGCGGTGGTGTCATTTGTGCTGTCATCCGGTGCCGGGGACGACGCCCGGCGCCTGCTGCTGCTCGCACTCACAGGGATCTGGGGGCTGCGGCTCGGCCTTCACATCGGCCGGCGGGCTGCCGGCGGCCACGAGGATCCCCGGTACGCAGCCATGCTGGACGATGCCCCTGCGTCGCGCAACACCTATGCCCTCCGCCGCGTCTACCTGCCCCAGGGCGTCGTGATGTTCTTTGTTTCCCTGACCGTCCAGGTGGGCATGTTCGCCACCGGACCGCTGGGGTGGCTTGCCCTCGCCGGAACGCTGTGCTGGATCGTTGGCTTCCTCTTCGAAACCGTGGGCGACTGGCAGCTTGCGGAGTTCAAGCAAGACCCCTCACGGAAGGGAACGGTCCTGGACACCGGGCTGTGGCGCTATACCCGGCATCCGAACTACTTCGGCGACGCCTGCGTGTGGGCGGGCCTTTTCCTGGTGGCCGCCGACTCCTGGCCCAGCGTCCTGACGGTCCTCTCGCCGGCGCTGATGATCTGGACGCTGGCGGGCAAGACCGGCAAGCCGCTGACGGAGAAGGCCATGTCCGGCCGCCCCGGCTACCGTGAATACGTGGAGTCCACGAGCGGGTTCATCCCCTGGGCACCGCGGCAAGCGGGAAAGCCGCGGAACCGGCGGAGCGGGGCCTAGCCATGGCCTGGGCTCCTCCGCCGAACGACCGCCTCTACCGGCTGTTCGTCCGGACCGGCCTGTTCCTGCGGTGGATCTTCCGGGTCCGCGTCGTCGTCACCGGCGCCGAAAACATGCCCGCCCCTGGTCCGCGGCAGGGGGCGTCGCGGGGCGTGCAGCCCGGCCATGGGGCGGTTATGGCCATCACTCATTTCGGCTACCTGGACTTTGCCGTGGCCGAACTCGTGGTCTGGAAGCATGCCCGTGCCCAGCTGCGGTTCCTCATCCACCAGGGCGCGGCGGACCACCCGGTCGCGGGCCCCGCCATCAGCGCCACCGGGCACGTCGTGGTGGGCTACGGGTCCGGCACTGCGGCCTATGATGCGGCCGTGGCCAAACTGCGCGCCGGGGAATACCTTGCCGTGTTTCCGGAGGCCGGCGTCAGCCGCAGCTTCAAGGTGCGCGAGTGCAAAACCGGCGCCGTGAGGATGGCGGCCGAGGCGGGGGTTCCGGTCGTTCCCGTGTCGATCTGGGGCGCGCACCGCGTCCTGACCCGTGGCCACGGTTTTTCGGCGCGGCTTGCGTGGCGGGCACCGGTCCGCGTTCACATTGGCCCGCCGGTCAGGCCGGCGCCACACGCCGATGCGGACGCTGAAACGGCAGCGCTCCGGCAGACGCTGCAGTCCGGAATCGATGCCTGCATGGCCAGCTTCCCGCTCCGCCCCGAACCGGGAAGCTGGTGGATGCCGGCAGATCAGGGCGGCGGCGCCATTTCCGAGGCGGAACGCCAAAGGCTGGACGCCGAGGATGTGGCAAGGGGCCGCCGTCGGGGACCGGACCTGTCCGGTCCCCGACCCGGCAGCTAGCTGCCGGCCGGCGGTTCGCAGCTAGTCCGAGACGACGAACGTCTCGGCGCCTTGGCGGCGGGCCCTGCCTTCTTCCATGAGGGGCTCGACGACGGCGCGCAGCGCCGTCATCGAATCGTCCAGTTCCATGAGGACCGGGTACTGGTACGCAATCAGGGCAAGCAGGTCACGGACGGCGGCCTGCGCCTCGTCGGTGTTGAGCTCCGGCTCATGGCCGAGGAACACATCCGACGGCTGGCCGGACTCGTCGTGCTCCGTGCCGGGCTGGGCGTAGCTGATGGCAAATGCCTGCAGTTTGCCCTTCTTCGACGCCGGGACACCCGCGCCGAAGGCACTGGCTTTCGGCGCCCGCAGCACGATCGCCCCGTGGGCGCCGCTCAGTTCGTCCAGGAACAGGCGCTGGACCGTGGGGATGCCCAGGTCACCCGGGCTGTCCCAGCCGTGGACGGACGTGTAGTACCGGCCCACCACATCGGACAGCTCGACGGAGCCGGTGGCCAGGTCCTCGATGCGTTCCGACGCCGCTTCCTCGGAACCGTCGCCGAACACCGGAAGCTTCAGGGCTCCGGGTTCCACCACCACGAGCTGCGAGCGCTGGATTGCGGTGAGGCCTGCCGCCTCGGCGAAGGCCGCGCCGGGTGTGCCCGGCTCCACCTTGCAGCGCAGCCGGGTGATGCCCGACGGCGACCCTTCGGCTTCTCGGCGCAGCATCATGAGCAGCGTGGAACCGATGCCGGAGCGGCGGTGGTCGCGCGCCACCTCGACGTACACCCAGAGGCGTTCCGGATGCAGGGCCGCCTCGTGGACCACACCGGCTGCCACCGGGATCCCGACGCCGTCAACGACGTCTTCGGCCACGATGCAGCGCCGCCAGGGTGCGTTGCTGGACGGAGCAAGCGTCCCGCGGAACTGTCCGGCCTGGACCGTCTCCGGATCGCCCCAGATCTGAAGGAGCGTGAGGTCGTCGCCCTCGCGCCATTCGCGGTATTGGATCGCCACGGTCAGGCGCCGATCAGCCGTGCGGCCAGGTAGCCTTCCACCTTGTCCAGGGAGACGCGCTCCTGGCTCATGGTGTCGCGCTCACGGATCGTGACGGCCTGGTCTTCCAGGGTGTCGAAGTCCACGGTGATGCAGAACGGGGTGCCGATCTCGTCCTGGCGGCGGTAGCGGCGGCCGATCGCGCCGGCGTCGTCGAAATCGATGTTCCAGTTCTTGCGGAGCTGCACGCCGAGGTCCTTGGCCTTCGGGGACAGGTCCTCGTTGCGGCTCAGCGGAAGGACTGCTGCCTTGACCGGCGCGAGGCGCGGGTCAAGCTTCAGCACGGTGCGCACGTCCACGCCGCCCTTGGCGTTGGGGGCCTCGTCCTCGGTGTAGGCGTCCACCAGGAAAGCCATGAAGGAACGCGTCAGGCCGGCGGCGGGCTCGATGACGTAGGGGGTGTAGCGCTCATTGGTGGCCTGGTTGAAGTAACTCAGGTCCGTGCCGGATGCCTTGGCGTGGGTGGAGAGGTCGAAGTCGGTGCGGTTGGCGATGCCCTCAAGCTCGCCCCACTCGGAACCCTGGAACCCGAAGCGGTACTCGATGTCCGTGGTGCCCTTGGAGTAGTGGCTGAGCTTGTCCAGCGGGTGCTCGAAGAAGCGGAGGTTCTCCTCGCGGATTCCCAGGCCGGTGTACCAGGCCATGCGCTCCTTCATCCAGTACTGGTGCCATTCCTCATCGGTGCCGGGCTCGACGAAGAACTCCATCTCCATCTGCTCGAATTCGCGCGTGCGGAAGATGAAGTTTCCGGGCGTGATCTCGTTGCGGAAGGACTTGCCGATCTGGCCGATGCCAAACGGCGGCTTCCTCCGGGACGTGGTGAGCACGTTGTTGAAGTTCACGAAAATGCCCTGGGCGGTCTCCGGGCGGAGGTAGTGCAGGCCCTCCTCGCTGGCCACCGGGCCGAGGAAGGTCTTGAGGAGGCCGGAAAACTCCTGCGGCTCGGTCCATTCGCCCCGGGTGCCGCAGTTGGCACAGGCGATGTCCTTGAGGCCGTTTTCGGCCGGGCGGCCCTTCTTTTCCTCGTACTCTTCCTCGAGGTGGTCCGCACGGTAGCGCTTGTGGCAGGAGAGGCACTCAACCAGGGGGTCGGAGAAGACGTCGACGTGGCCGGAGGCTTCCCAGACCTGGCGGGGCAGGATCACCGAGGAATCCAGGCCCACAACGTCCTCACGGCCGCGCACTACGGACTGCCACCACTGGCGCTTGATGTTCTCCTTCAGCTCAGCACCGAGGGGTCCGTAGTCCCAGGCGGAACGCGAACCACCGTAGATCTCGCCGGCCTGGAAAACGAAGCCTCTCCGCTTGGAGAGGGAAATGACCTGGTCGAGGACGGATTTTGGTGCCATGGGGAACTCCAATTTTTCTACAGGGCCGCTGGGTGCGGTCCGCGGTTTGTGGCCCCGGAACCCCGGCTGGTTGCCGGGCGGGGATATGCGAAGGGGAAACGGTGCAGGAAGCTGCGTGTCCTAGCCTACCGGGCGCTACCGGCGGAAGGCTCCCCGCGGCCAGGGAAGCGTGGCGACGACGATGGCCCCCAGGGTCAGGACGGTGCCGAGAACCGTGGGTACCTCCACCACGGTGCCCGGCGCCGGAACCAGCAGGTCGAGGCCGAGCGAACCGAGGAGCTGGCCCGCGATCATCCCCAGCCCGGTCACCAGCACGCCCAGGCTGCGGACCAGCAGGGCTCCGAGGCCGATGAACACGCAGCCCATCGGACCGCCGAGGTAGTACCACCACTCACCCGGCAGCGGGTTGCCCGCGCCGGCCACGGCCACCTTGACGAGCCAGGCCACCCACAGCACGCAGGTGCCGGCCACAAAATTCACCAGGGTCGCCGCGATCGGGGTGCCGTAGTGCATGGTGGCGGTACCGTTCATCGCCTGCTGGAAGCTCATCAGGAAGCCTGCCAGGACGGGCAGGATCACCGGCAGGATGAGCTGGGCCGGGTCGCCTCCGGCACCGGACGCCCCGGCACCGGACGCTCCGGAGCCTGCGCCGAAGCGCGGTGATACCGCCCACGCCACGGCTGCAATGGTGAGGATGCAGCCGATCACGCGGATGCCGGTCACCGCCTTCTTGCCGCCCGGGCCGATGCCCAGCCTGTCCACCAGCAGCCCGCTGACCGTTTGTCCGGTGACGGTGGACACGGTGAACAGCGCAACGCCCAGCAGGCCGATCGTGAACGACTGGGCGAACACGAAGAAGGCCCCAATGCCGCCGGCCAGGACGTAGTAGGGCGGGAACCGCCGCTCGCGCACGGCGGGGATGATCTGGGCAAGCCCGGCCCTGCCGCGCGGCAGGACCAGCGAGACGAGAATCATCAGCACCAGGCCGGTGCTGAAACTGACCACGGCGGCGGCGATTCCGTCTCCGAGGCGGGCGCCGAGGGCACCGTTGATCCGTCCCTGTGCCGGGATGGCGAGTCCGGCGGCCACGGCCATCGGAAGACCTGCGGCAAGGGGCAGCCGCGGTGCGTGGGTCATTGCGTTTACCTAACGTCAGGCATCATTGCTTGTATGAGCAACCAGGAAATCGAAGACATCCCCATCCGCGACGACATGATCCGCCTGGGTCAGCTCCTGAAACTCGCGAATCTGGTCGAGGACGGAGTCGAGGCCACCGAACTGATCAAGAACGGCCTGGTCAAGGTCAACGGCGAAATCGATGACAGGCGCGGCCGTCAGCTCCACCACGGGGACACGGTGACGCTCAACAACCGCACCGTCCGGATCAGCGCGCCGGGCGCCTGACCCCGGGGACTTCGGACGGGGTGCCGCAAAGGACTACTTGTTCAGCACTTCGTGCGTGAGGAACTCGGACACGTGGCCGATCTCCTGGGCGTTGATCCCGTGCCACATTCCGGTGTACAGAACCTTCGTCAGCTTCACGTGGCTGCGGACCCAGCCCATCGTGTATTCGATCTTGTCCTGGGTGATGACCGGATCCTGCTGGTCCCGGCCCCAGAAGAACGGCACCGTCCCGTTGAGTTCGGCGTCGCGGAACTCGCCGTCGGATCCCGCATTGACCACAAAACCCGACAGTCCGACGACGGCGGCAAAGTCTGCCGGGCGCTTCCGCAGCAGTGTGGTGGCCATGGCCATGCCCATGGAAAACCCGAGGAGCGTGATGGACGGGTGGTTGGCTTTGACGGTATCGATCCAGTCGAGGACATATCCCGCTGCGGACTTCACCGCGTCAAGGGAGTAATCGACGGTGCCGGTCAGCGGGAACCAGGAAAAGCCAGGTCCCATGGCGATGGGCGCACGGACTGAGGCCACTGCGAAGTCGTCCGGGAGCATGTCCGCCAGGCTGAGCAGGTCCTGCTCGTTGGCGCCGTAGCCGTGCAGCAGGACGAGCAGGGGCTTGCCGGCCCGGTCTTCCTCAGGCTTGGACCACTGGACAACGGGAGCAGGAAATGAGTCGGCTGAAGTCATGGGTCCATTCTTACAGTTAACGGCCGGCTGACTGTCTTCGGCGGCTCCCGGCGGTGGCGGAGCGCCGCGGGGACAGGCAGGATGTGAGCATGGACGCTGAGGCCGTGGTAGGGACCCGGCTGGCAAGCCAGCAGCTGCGCGCCCCCTTGGCAGCCTCCGCGGAGGATGCCCTGAAGAACCTGCTCGCCATCCAGGCGCAGGAGTATCCATACGCATGCTGGTCCCTGGGGCAGCGGACCGCCGGGGCGACGGCGGACGACGTCGGGCAAGCAGTGGCGGAGGGCCGGATCCTGCGGACGCACCTCCTGCGGCCGACGTGGCATTTCGTGCATCGGACCGATCTACCCTGGCTCCGCGCGCTTTCTGCACCGCGCGTGCACCAGGCAAACGCCGCCACGTACCGGCGGACGGGGATCGATGCCGCGGCAGCAGCGCGGGGCGACGGGGTGCTCGCCGCCGCGGTGGCAGGCGGCCGGCACCTGAGCCGTGAGCAACTGGCGTCCGAGTTGCAGCATGCGGGATTCGCCGCCAGCGGCCTGGCGCTGGCGTACTTCATCATGCACGCGGAACTTAATGGTGTGATCGTCAGCGGAGCACCTGTCCGCAGTGCTTCCGGGGCCCTCCGGCAGACGTATGCCGCGTTCGGCGAACGGGTCGGCCCGGCCGCAACCACCCCCCTGCCCAAGGACGAGTCCCTGGCCGCCTTGGCCGCGCGGTACTTCCGTAGCCGCGGGCCGGCCACCGTGAAGGACTGCGCCGACTGGTCCGGGATGACCATGGCTGACGTCCGGCTCGGATTGGCACTGGCCCTGGAAGACAACCCTGCAGCCCTCGAAAGCACAGAGATTGACGGCGTCCCGTTCTACTTCAGTCCGGAGCTCGCCCAGCCTTCCAGTCCCGGTTTCCCCGCCGGAGACGAGACGGACCCGGCCGGGCGCATTGATCTGATCCAGTGCTACGACGAGTACGTCATGGGGTACTCCGCCTCGCGCGGCTACCTGGGCGGCAAGGGACCTGTCTTCCCGTATAACGGCGATCCGATGCATGTCATCCTGCTGGACGGCCGCATGGCCGGTGCGTGGAGGCACCGCATACTCCGGCCCGGATCCCGCGGCCAGACGTGCGAACTTGATGTCCGGATATGGCAGGACAAAACCCAGAGTGCCGGGCTGGACGACGCGGTGGCAAGATACGGCGCCTTCCTCGGGATGCCGACGACGTATTGACCTGCTGCCATCCGTGCCCCCTTGCGGTGGAGACCAGGCCGGCCAGCCTCCCTTCAGCTTCGGGGACTAAGCTGGATTGACACTCATGAGAGGCCCGGCACCGCTATGAACAACCTGTTCTTCTGGATCATCATCCTGTCGTTCCTGATTCCCATTGGATTGCGCATGTACCGGAGGTCGGTCCAAAAGCGGGAGCAGGGCGGGAACTTCTACGGGCAGGATCCGGGCGGGTTCCCGGGCCAGGGCAGGCCGAACAACGCGCCCCGGGACGGCTACACCCAGCAGGACTACATGAGCGGCGGCTTAGGCCTTCCGCCGGCCCGTGACCGGGAACAGCTTCCGCCCCTGGACCAGCCATACCCGAACGCGCCGTACCCCCAGTTCCCGCAGGCCGGCCAGTTCCTCCAGCCCGGCAGCGTCCCCTACGAGGACAGCCCCGAGTACCGCGGCAACCCGCCACAGCCCCAGCAGACACGCCCTCCGCAACAGGAGAGTGGCCCGGTGACTCCCCCGCCGCCATCCGCCCCACAGGGATACCGCGCGCGCAAACTGGCCGAACTGGACCAGCAATACAGCAACGGGGAAATCTCCATGGAGGAGTACATGACCCGGCGCAACGACATCATGAACGGCTAGGCGGGGGCAGGCTTCGGGCTAGTCGACCTGCGGGAACCCGAGGTCGATGACGGAGGTGGACGGGTCCGGCCAGCGGGTGGTGACCACCTTGCCTCGCGTGTAGAAGCGGATGCTGTCCGGCCCGTACATGTGCGTGTCGCCGAACAGGGAGTTCTTCCACCCGCCGAAGGAGAACGTTCCCACTGGCACGGGAATCGGCACGTTGACGCCCACCATGCCGGCGTCGACGTCGAACTCGAACTGCCGGGCGGCTCCGCCGTCGCGGGTGAAGATGGCCACCCCGTTGCCAAACTCGTTCTCATTGACCAGCCGGACGGCGTCGGTGTAGGTGTCGACGCGCACCACCGAGAGGACCGGGCCGAAGATTTCGTCGTCGTACACCTTCATGCCGGGTTTGACGTGGTCCACCAGGCTGACGCCGATGAAGAAACCGTTCGAATCGAACTGCTGCGAGCGGCCGTCGACGACGACCGTGGCGCCTTCGTCCTCCGCGCCGGCCACGTAGGAGGCGACGCGGTCCCGGTGCTCCGCCGTGATCAGCGGCCCCATCTGGGACGACGGGTCGGTTCCGGGGCCGATGGTGAGGGTAGCCATCCGGCTGGTGATGGCCTGCACCAGGTCGTCGGCGATGTTGCCGACAGCCACCAGCACGCTGACCGCCATGCAGCGCTCCCCCGCCGAACCGTAGGCTGCTGAGATGGCTGCATCGGCTGCCATGTCCAGGTCGGCGTCGGGCAGGACCACCATGTGGTTCTTGGCGCCGCCCAGGGCCTGGACGCGCTTGCCGTGATCGGCCGCCCGCTTGTAGATGGACTGGGCGATCGGCGTGGACCCGACGAAGCTGACGGCCTTCACGTCAGGGTGTTCCAGCAGCACATCAACGGCTTCCTTGTCACCCTGCACGACGTTCAGCACGCCGGCCGGCAGTCCTGCTTCGGCGAAGACCTCCGCGATGAAGACGGCTGAGGACGGATCCTTCTCGCTGGGCTTGAGCAACACGGTGTTGCCGCAGGCCAGCGCGCTGCCGATCATCCACAGCGGCACCATCGCCGGAAAGTTGAAGGGCGTAATGCACGCCACGACCCCGACCGGCTGCCGGACCGAGTGGACGTCGACGCCGCTTGAGACCTGCTCTGACCGCTCACCTTTGAGCATGTGGGACAGTCCGGTGGCGAACTCGATGTTCTCGAGGCCGCGGGAGATCTCACCCTCGGCGTCGGAGAGCACCTTGCCGTGCTCGCTGGTCAGGATGGCCGCGAGCTCGGATTTGCGCTGCGTCAGGATTTCGCGGACGCGGAAGAAGATATTGGTGCGCTTCGCCAGGCTCGTGGCCCGCCATGCCGGCAGGGCGGCCTTGGCGGCCGCGATGGCCTCTTCAACCCTGGCGCCCGAGGCAAGCGCCACTTCCTTCTCCTGCTCTCCGGTCGCGGGGTTGAAGACGGGGCCGAACCGTTCGGCGTCGCTGACGCGGCTACCGTTGATGAAATGGGGAATGGTTTCCATGGAGTAAGTCCTTTTCGTAGTGCCGTCTGGTGCTAGTTGGAGGTCTCGAGCGAACCGTCGACCAGCTTGATGATCATTGAGCAGTCCTTGCCGGACTCCCCCGCGTCAATGAGCTGCTGGAACAGCTGCTGTACGTGCCTGCCAATTTCAAGGGGGGTTCCGGTGTCCTCGGCCGCACTGATGGCGAGGCCGATGTCCTTGTTGGCCAGCTCGGTGGTGAACGTCGGCGCAAAATCGTTGTTGGAGGCCGCGGTGGAGACCACACCGGGAACGGGATACCAGGTGCGCAGGGCCCAGCTGTCCCCCGAGGAGACGGACGCGATGTCCCAGAAGACCTGCTTGTCGAGGCCGAGCCGGTCGGCCAGGACGGCGCCCTCGGCGGTGGAGGCCAGGTTGATGAAGAGCATCAGGTTGTTGCAGATCTTGGCTGCCTGGCCAGTGGTCGCGCCACCGGTGGGAATGATGTTGGAGGCCATCGGCCCGATGTAGCCGGTGGCGTCAGCCACCGCGCCCTCTTCGCCGCCGACCATGAACGTGAGGGTTCCTGCCTTCGCTCCGCTCATGCCACCCGAGACGGGGGCGTCCACGAAGCGGAAGCCGGCGGCAGCCGCGGCGTCGTGCAGTTCCTGGGCCGACGCGATGTCGATCGTGGAGGAGTCCACCAGGAGGGTGGCCGTATCGGCGTGCGCCAGGACTCCGCCCTCGCCAAGGTAGACGGCCTTGGCGTGATCGCCCTTGGGGAGCATGGTGAAAACGACGTCGGCGTTGTCCACGGCCTCAGCGATGCTCCGCACGGGCTTCACCCCGCCGGCCTCCGCGGCGGCGACAGCAGCCGGATTGAGGTCGAATCCGCGGACGTCATGCCCGGCCTTTGCCAGATTCGCTGACATGGAACCGCCCATGTTTCCCAGACCGATCCAACCGACTACTGCCATGGCATAAGCTCCTTTGCTTTGGGTCCCGGCCCGGTGGGCCGGACGTTCTGTGTCAACCATCACACCCTGCTAGAGTGCAATCAAGGGGAAAAATTACAGATGGCATGTGCACAGATGCACATAGGGTGAAAGGCGTGCCACGTGGGTCGGCTTCCAAGTCCTGACGATTTACTGATTTTGCTGACGGTCGCCCGCCTGGGCCGGTTCAACGCCGTCGCGGAAACCCTGGGCACAACGCACACCACCATTTCCCGCAGAATCGTCGCGCTCGACAAGCAGTTGGGCGGCCGCACCCTGGAACGAAGCCCGCACGGCTGGGAACTGACGGAGCTCGGTGCGTCGGCTGTTGCCGCGGCCGAAGCCATTGAAGCGACACTTGGATCGCTCTCCGGCCTCATCGGGCAGGACAAGAACGCGCTCTCAGGCCTCGTGCGGATCAGCACCTCTGACGGCTTCGGCGCCGAGTTCGTTGCACCCGCGCTCGTGCGCCTGCAGCGCCGGAACCCCCTGCTGAATGTGGAGATGCTCAGCGCCACCCGGAAGGTGAGCCAGAACAGGTCCGGAGTGGATCTGGAAATCGTGGTGGGCCGGACCGACGTCAGCAACGCCCAGCCGATCTTCCTGGCCAACTACTTCCTGCGGCTCTACGCCGGCGCCGGCTACGCTGCAGAGCGCGGGCTGCCAGAAACGCTCGACGGCGTCGGGCAGCACGGCTTTGTCTCCTACGTTGAGTCGGCGCTCCAGGTGGCCGAGCTGGGCCACCGGGCCTCGCAGCTGCCCATGCCGAAGTCCAGCTTCCAGGCCACGAGCATCTTTGCCCAGGTGGAGGCGGTACGCCGGGGTGCGGGCATCGGGCTGCTGCCGAATTTCATGGTGGCCGGCAGGCCCGGCTTCGTTCCGGTGCTCCCCGACGACTTTCAGCGCCAGCTTTCCATCTGGGCCGTGGCGCGCCCCGAATCGCTGAGGTCGGGCAGGGTGCAGGCCGTCATCGCTGCCCTGAAGGACGAGGTGCAGGAACGTCAGGACGTGCTCGCGGCATGACCCGCCCGTCAGGCACAGGCGGTCAGGCCTGGAACAGCCGCCGGACCACGTGTCCCGCGGCAAGGGCGTCAAGCCCCTCGTTGATATCGTCCAGCGGCTTCGTATCGGTGTACAGCAGTTCGACGGGCAGGCGGCCCTCGCGCCAGTACCCCAGATAGAGGGGAATGTCCCGCTCGGGCACGGCGTCGCCCATGTAGGAGCCCAGCAGGCGCTTGCCCGCGCCGGCGAACTGCAGGGCGGGCACCGTCAGCTCCGCGGAGGGATGCGGCAGGCCCACCGAAACCACCGCACCGCCGCGTGTCACGTGCTCCAGGCACGAGGCAATGACGCGGGCGGAGCCCACTGCTTCGACGGCGGTGTCCACGCCGTCGCCGGTGGCCTCCGCAATCAGCCGCGCTGCCTCCTCGGGCGTGCCGACGGCGGTTGCGCCGCAGTCCAGCGCGAGCTGGTGCTTGCTCGTATTGGGGTCAATGGCGATAACGGCCGCGGCGCCCGCGAGCGCCGCCGCCATCACTGCCGAGAGCCCGACGGCCCCGAGGCCGAAAACCGCGACCGACTGGCCGGCGTCGACCGCCGCCGTGTTCAGGACCGCTCCCATCCCGGTGAGCACGGCGCACCCGAACATCGCCGCAACCGTGTCCGGGACGTCGTCGGGAATCACCACCACCGATTCGCGGGCCACCACGGCGTAATCGGCAAAGGCCGAGACGCCGAGGTGGTGGTTGATCCGTTCGCCGGACGGCGTCCGGAGCAGAGCCTCACCGTGCAGGAGGTCGCCGGACCCGTTGACCTCAGCAGCACGGTGGCAGAGCGCGGGACGCCCGGCCTTGCAGGCCCGGCAGGCACCGCAGCTTGGCACGAAAACCAGCACCACGTGGTCTCCGACGGAAACGTCCGTGACGCCGTCGCCGACGGCGTCAACCCGCCCCACGGCTTCATGCCCGAGTGCCATGGGAAGCGGCCTGACCCGGGAACCGTCAACCACGGACAGGTCAGAGTGGCACAGGCTGGAGTAGGTGATGGCGACGCCGAGCTCCCCCGCCCGGGGCGCGGGCCGGTTCAGCTCCTGCACCACGAGTGGACGGGCTTCGGTGTAGCTGGTTCCGGAGGGAACGGTGGCGTAGAGGACTGCTGCTCGCATGGAAAATCCTGCCTTTTTGGTGAAGTGCTGGCACACAGCTGCCCGGACCTGCGCGCTCGCGGGTCCGGGCAGCTGCTCTGGCTGGCTATTTTTTGCCGGCGGCCAGAAGGTCGGCGGTGCCCTGGGCGTCGGCGGCGTCGACGTCGTGCAGGGAGATGCCGCGGGTTTCCTTGAGGAAGTACACCGAGACAGCGGTCACGACGCAGGCTGCCAGCAGGTACAGGGCCACAGGAACCGAAGACTTGAAGCTGCTCAGGAGCGCCGTGGCGATGATGGGAGCCAGCGAACCGGCAACAATGGACGTCACCTGGTAACCGAGTGACACGCCGGAGTAGCGCATCCGGGTGGGGAACATTTCCGCCATGATCGATGGCTGCCCCGCGTACATCAGGGCATGGAACAGCAGTCCGATAGTGATCGCCGCGAGGATGACCATGTCGTTCTTGGTGTCCATCATCGGGAAGGCGAAGAAGCCCCAGGTTCCGCCGAGGATGGCGCCTGCCATGTAGACCGGCTTGCGGCCAAAGGAGTCGGACAGCTTGCCGACCATTGGCACGGCGCAGAAGTGGATGAAGTGCGCCACGAGCAGGAGCAGCAGGATCCGGGACGTGTCGGTCTGGACCACAACCTTCAGGTAAGTGATCGAGAACGTCACCACGAGGTAGTAGAGAATGTTTTCCGCGAAGCGCAGGCCCATGGCGGTGAAGACACCGCGCGGGTAGCGGCGGAAGACTTCGGCGACGCCGTAGCCCTTCTTTTCGACGGTGACTTCCTTGCGGGCCTCAAGGAAGATCGGCGCGTCCTGGACCTTGGTGCGGATGTAGTAGCCGACGATGACGATCACGGCAGAGAGCCAGAAGGCCACGCGCCAGCCCCAGCCGAGGAACGCTTCCTGGGACAGGGTGGAGGAAAGGGTGAACAGGACGCCGGTGGCCAGCAGGTTTCCCATGGGAACGGCGGACTGCGGCCAGCTGGACCAGAATCCGCGCGACTTGTTCGGGCTGTGTTCGGCAACGAGCAGCACGGCGCCGCCCCATTCACCGCCGACGGCGAAGCCCTGCACGAAGCGCAGGAAGACCAGCAGCGCCGGAGCCCAGTAGCCGATCTGCGCGAAGGTGGGGAGGCAGCCCATGAGGAAGGTGGAGACACCGACCAGGATGATGCTCAGCTGCAGCAGCTGCTTACGGCCGAACTTGTCCCCGAAGTGGCCAAACACGATGCCGCCGATCGGACGGGCAACGAAGCCCACCGCGTAGGTGACGAACGCCGCAATGATGCCGTCCAGTTCCGTCCCTGAATTGGGAAAGAACATCTTGCCGAACACCAGGGTGGCTGCGGAGGCATAGAGGAAGAACTCATACCACTCGACCACGGTGCCGGCCATGGAGGCCGTAACGACTTTCTTCAGGCCAGAGGCCTTGACATCGGTTTCCCCTACGCGCCTTGCGGCGGAGTTTTCCGTACTCATTTTGTGAACTCCTTCGGCGTCTTCGTCGACACCACATGGGACAGACTCTGACGGACCTGTGATGTGTGCCACGGGCCGCCGTTTCCAACGAGTATGGTCTGCCCCTGCTGCAAGCTCAACGACAAATAGTGCAGAAGGCATCTGCATAAATGCACATGCAGCGGGTCCGGGCGCTACCGTGTGCAGCGCCGGAGCCGGTCCCTGGAGCGGGATTTCAGGCTACGGTTCAGGCCAGCAAATGTTCGCGGAGCTGCGCGCTCAGCTGCCCGATCTCGGTGAGGAAGCCGTCGTGGCCGATGGGTGCCTCTATGACATGGACGTCCACGTCACCGGGGAGGGCGTTAGCGAGCTCACGGGACTGGGACGGGAAGTACAGCCGGTCCGAGTCGACGGCGGCAATAAAGAAGTCCGCCGTCGTCCGCGCCAGTGCTTCCTTCAAGGTTCCGCGCCCGCGGCAGACGTCATGGCTCATGAGGGCTTCGGTCAGGGCAATGTAGCTGTTGGCGTCGAAGCGCTGGACGAGCTTGTTCCCCTGGTGGTCCAGGTAGCTTTCCACCTGGTAGCGGCCGCGGTCCCCGAGGGCATCCGCCTGCAGCGGAGCTTCGGTGTCCTGGGCGTTCCGGCCAAACCGGAAGTCCAGCTCGTGCGCCGAACGGTAGGTGATGTGGGCGATCCGGCGGGCCAGGGCCAGTCCGGCTTCGGGGAGCGGGCCCCCGTAGTAGTCGCCGCCGTTGAAGTTGGGGTCCTGGCGGATTGCGAGGGTCTGCGCCTGCGCAAAGGCGATCTGCTCGGCGGTGCTGCTCGCGCCCACGGAGATGACACCGCAGCGCCGCACCCGGTCCGGGTAGCTGACTGCCCACTCCAGCGCGCGGGCGCCGCCCATGGAACCGCCTACAACGGCAAACCAGCTGCTGATGCCGAGCCGGTCGGCCAGGCGCGCTTCGGCATCAGTGGAGTCCCGGAGGGTTACCAGCGGGAAGCGCGAGCCCCACGGCTTGCCGTCCGGAGCTGTCGACGCCGGGCCCGTAGATCCGTAACAACCGCCCAGGATGTTGATGGAGACGACAAAGAACCTGTCGGTGTCCGCCGGTGCACCCGGCCCGGCGAGCTGCTCCCACCAGCCTTCCTCGTCCCCGTCGCCCCGCGTCACATGGGTGCTTCCGGTGAGGGCGTGCTCCACCAGGATGGCATTGGAGCCGTCGGCGTTGAGCGTCCCCCAGGTTTCGTAGGCCAGCGTCACGTCCGGGAGGAATCCGCCTGCCTCCAGCTCGATGCCGCCGATGTTGATGTACTGGACGGTGCCGTCGGGAACGCGGCTGTCACGGCGTTCACAGTCAGGAGCCTGACCGTCGGGAGCTTGGCCATCGGGAACGTCGGTGCGGGTGACGGAAATCGTCATCGGTATACCTCTTCTACGCGCTTGCCTGCCGCCAGTTGACCGGCAGGCCAGGTCTTCACCCGGGGCACCCCACCGCGGAAGGAGGGTTGCCGGCCAGCAAGCCGGGGCTGTCGCTGGCACTCATGACCTGGACCAAGCTTACGAAAAGGGCCGCCGCCCGCGCGAAGATTGTGACGGTTGTGTGACTCCGGAGGCGCCTGGATGCTGGCAGCGAGGGGCGCGCAGGCCTCGGCAATCGACTCTTTTGCAGACATCCCATTGTGTTAGGGCACCCTTAGCTGAGAGCCGCGTCACAAGATGCCAAGATGAGGGCATGCGCATGGATCACGTCTCTTACGCCTGTGAACACGATGGCTTGGCGGCCACCACTGAACGTATTTCGTCCGCCCTCGGCGTTGAAGCCGTGAAGGGTGGAGTACACCCCCGTTTCGGAACTCGGAACATGATTATCCCGCTCGCGGGACACAAATATCTGGAGGTCGTGGAGGTCCTGGACCACCCGGCGTCGGACAAGGCCCCGTTCGGGCAGGCCGTGCGTGCACGCTCTGCCGCCGGCGGTGGCTGGATGGGCTGGTGCGTCGAAGTGGACGACCTCGCCCCGTTCGAGGAGCGTCTCGGACGCGCCGCGGTCAACGGCAACCGCAAGTTCCCGGATGGCCGCGAACTTGTGTGGAAGCAAATCGGAATCCTGGGCCTCATTGCAGACCCGCAGGTTCCGTACATGCTGAAGTGGGAGGGCGATCCTTCCCTTCACCCGTCCAACGCCTATGACAGCAACGTCAAGATGTCCAGCCTCACCATCGCGGGGTCCGCCGAACGGGTCACCGAGTGGCTCGGAGAGCCTGTCGAAAGGCCCTTGGAGGATGTCGCCGTCAACTGGGTGGCTCCGCACGGCACCCCCGGCATCCTGTCCGTCACGTTCGAAACCGCAGCAGGCGCCGTCATTATCTGACGCGCTTTGGCAGCATGCTGCCGCTACACTTCGGCCGCCATCAGCGGGTGCCAATGTCGTCACCCACCGATGGCGGCCGAATTACTTTCCGCACCGAATTACCTTCTGCACGGCGGCTAGCCCAGCCCGACGCTCCTTCCGAACAGGCTGAAGCCGACAAACGCCACAATGTCCAGCAGCGCGTGAGCCATCACCAGCGGCATCACCCGCCGGGTTTTGGTATAGATCCATGCGAACACCACGCCCATGACGGCATTGCCAATGAACGGCCCGAAGCCCTGGTAGAGGTGGTAGCTGCCGCGGAGCATGGAGCTGGCGAAGATGGCCAGCGGCACGGACCAGCCGAGCTTTCCGAAGCGGTCCAGGAGATAGCCCACCACGATGACTTCCTCCACCACGGCGTGGCGCATCGCGGAAAGAATAAGGACCGGAATGGTCCACCAGTACGCGTCCAGGGCGCTGGGGATGATCGCCGTCGTAATACCCAGCGCCCGGCCCGCCGCATAGAGCCCCAGCGAGGGAATGCCGATCAGGGCCGCCAGCCCCAGTCCCTGGAGCAGGTCCCGTCCGGGGCGGGCAAAGTCGAACCCGAGCTTCCAGAACGCCGAGCCGCTGTCATACCCCGTGCCGGCCTTCGGCTGCCGCTGCTCCGTCATGAAGTAGATGACCAGCAGTACTGGCACCAGCGCGAAAATGATGTCGAGGAGCTGGTAGGTCAGGTCGAAATACTCGCGCGTGCTTTGCGAACGGTTCAGCGTGGATGTGCCCTGGGCCAGCGGCGCCTGGGTCATCTTGTCCAGCAGCTGCACCACGGAGTAGACGGCCGACTGCCCCAGGGACAGTCCCAGCACTATCCAGATTTCGATCCGCAGGCGACGGCGGGAAGGAACCAACATGTTCCTATCTTGCCTGCTGTTGCTGGTACTTACCTGTTGGGCTTCAGGACGTGACTGCCGCTGCCTGGTGTCCGGCTGGCCCTATGCTGGGAAACTATGAGTGCGCCCGGGAAAATCATCCTGATCCGGCACGGCCAGTCCGCCGCCAATGCCGACACGTCCATTTACAACCGGGTGCCCGACTACCGGATTCCATTGACGCCTTTGGGCGTGGACCAGGCAAAGGCCGCCGGTGAACGGATCCGGCGCGAGCTCGACGGCCAGCAGGTCAGCGTCTATGTCTCGCCCTACCTGCGCGCCTACCAGACGCTGGAAGCACTCAACCTTGGTTCCCTCACAGAGCGGGTGATCGAGGAACCCCGGCTCCGCGAGCAGGACTGGGCCAATTTCCAGATCTCCGGCGACATCGAGGACCAGAAGGAGCTGCGCAACGCCTACGGCCATTTCTTCTACCGGTTCCGCGAGGGCGAGTCCGGTTCGGACGTGTATGACCGTATTTCGTCATTCATGGAGACCCTCTACCGGCACTGGGCCAAGCCGGACTACTCCCCCAACACCCTCCTGGTCACGCACGGCCTGACGATGCGCCTGTTCTGCATGCGCTGGTTCCACTGGTCCGTGGAGTACTTCGAGTCGCTGAACAACCCGGACAACGCCGAGATCCGGATGCTGGTGCGCACCGGGGACGGCAAGTACGAACTGGACCAGCCGTTCACGCAGTGGGTGGACCGCCGGGTGGACGAGACCGTCCTCGACGCCCCGCCCGTGGTCTTCTAGGGCCTTCCACCGGGCGCCGGGGTTCTACGTGCTCAGGCCTGCCGGGTCCGCGGCGTTTCCGGTGCCACGATCACTTCGGTGCCGATGGCTTCGAAGGCGGCCTTGTCCTTGGCGGAGATGCCGGAATCGGTGATCAGCTTGGTGAACGCGTAGCCGTCCATGGTGGCGAAGGCCCGGCGCCCCACCTTGGAGGAGTCCGCAATGACGTAGGACACGCTGGCGCGACTGGCCAGCAGCGCATTGACGGAAGCCTCACCCTCTCCGGTGTTGGTGGGGCCCACCTCGGGATCAATGCCGTTGACGCCGATGAACGCGATGTCCAGCACCACCTTCTGCATGATGATGTCCGTGTACGGCCCCACCAGCTCGTACGAGCGCGGATTGAGGACGCCGCCGGTCACCATGACCTTGATGTTGGGCCGCACCGCCAGCTGTCCGGCGATGTTGATGGCGTTGGTGACCACTGTCAGGGTGGGCTGGTTGGACGGCGAGTTGAGGTCCTCACGGGTGGCCAGGATCTGGGCCAGGGCGGTGCTCGTGGTGCCGCCGCAGAGCCCGATGACCATGCCCGGCGAGATGAGGGCCGAGGCCGCCAAGGCGATCTCCTGCTTGGCCACCGCGTGGTCGTCGCGGTTGTACCGTCCGGGGAGGTCGTAAGCGAGGGCACCGGTGGTAGCGCCGCCCCGGGTCCGGGTCAGCAGCCGCCGCTTGGCCAGGCTGTCCAGGTCGCGCCTGGCCGTGGCCGGCGAGACTCCGAGCCGGGTGACGATTTCGTCCACCTCCACCTGCCCGGTTTTGGCAAGGAGATCCAGGATCGCCGTCAGTCGGTCGGTGCGGGTCATGCTAGCCTCTCGGTGATCAAACTGCCATCATAAAATGACGTTTTTTGATTGTAACAGACCGCAAACGATCATCTAACGTCAAGTGGCGGGTTTGGATCCCCGGTGCTAGCGTGCCCGCACCCCGGCGCGCCACACGGCGTGAGTCAGCGGCATTCCCGGGCGGTAGGCCAGATGCGTGACCGAGGGCGCATTGAGCAGATGCAGGTCTGCACGGTTCCCGACGGCGATCGACCCCACTGCGCGTTCACCGTCGGCGTCGTTCCCCGACTCACGCCCCAGCGCCAGGGCGCCGCCGTACGTCGCGGCGCGGACGGCCTCGTGGACGCTGAGTCCCATCTGCAGCACGGCGGTGGTCACACAGTATGCCATGGAACTCGTGTAGGACGTCCCCGGGTTGCAGTTGGAGGCCAGGGCCACGGGCACTCCGGCGTCCAAAAGCCGCCTCGCCGGCGCGAGCGGCTGGCGGGTGGAGAGATCGCAGGCCGGCAGGCACGTCGCCACCGTGCCGCGCGAGTCGACGCCGGCGCCGCCATTCCACCCGGACCAGCTGGCGGCCAGCGCCTCGACGTCCTCGTCGGACAGGTAGTTCACATGGTCCACGCTGGCGGCGCCGAACTCGACGGCGAGCCTGACGCCCGCTCCGGGACCCAGCTGGTTGCCGTGGACGCGCAGCCCGAGGCCGGCGGCGCGGCAGGCCTGCAGCACGCGGCGCGACTGCTCCTCGGTGAAGGCGCCCCGTTCGCAGAACACGTCGGCCCACTGCGCGTACGGGCGGACCGCTTCCAGCATGGCACCGCAGACAAGCTCCGTGTACTCGTCGGCATCCATGCCCGCCGGCACCAGGTGCGCCCCGAGGTAAGTGACTTCGTCGGCCACCGTGGACGCGATCCGCGCGCTCCGCGCCTCCTGCTCCACGTCCAGGCCGTAGCCCGTCTTGGTCTCCAGATACGTGGTGCCCTGCGAAACCGCCTCCGCGACCCTCCCCAGTGCTAGCCGGGTGAGGTCATAGTCCCCGGTGCCGCGCGTGGCCCCGGTGGTGACGGCGATGCCGCCGGCGTTGTACTGCTCCCCCGCCATCCGCGCCTCAAACTCTGCGGTCCGGTCACCGGCGAAGATCAGGTGCGTATGCGAATCCACCCAGCCGGGCAGCAGGGCACGGCCTTGGGCGTCGTAGGAATCGTCAGCCGCCGGCGCGTCCGCGGCGGCTCCGAGCCAGGCGATCCGTTCCCCCTCGATCACCACCGCGGCGTTCCGTAGCACACGCTGTTCGCTGTCCTGGGTCATCAGTTCGCCGAGATTGGTGAGGAGGGTGCTCATGACTCCATTCTTCAGCGCCGGATGGACCACCGCGTGGCGGCGAGCGCGTCTGCTGTCCGGGATTCCGGACTCGCCCCCGCGCTGCCGCCGCGTCCCGCAAGGATCTGGGCAGCGGCGATTTCGGCCATCGCGGACGACGTTTGGAATCCGTACCCGCCCTGGCCGGCGAGCCAGTAGAAACCCGCTGCTTCGGCGTCGAACCCCGCTACCGGCACGCCGTCGGCCGCTTCGGTGCGCAGGCCCGTCCATGCCGTGCGGACGGCGCCGATCCCCAGCGTCGTCAGGGAATTGAGCCGGGCGATCAGCCGCTCCACATCGCCGGGGAACGGCCGGGCGTCCTCCGCTGCGCTGGCAACGTGTTCCGACGGCGAGACCAGGACATCCGCCCCCTCCCTGCGGAAGTAGAAGGAGTCGTCCGCTGCCGCCACCATGGGGCTCCCCTCGGGAAGGGAATGCTCGACGGCGGCAATCGCCGCCGTGCGCCGGTACGGCTGGAGTCCGAGCTTCTCCACCCCGCTGATGACCGCCACTTCGTCCGCCCAGGCTCCAGCGGCGTTGACGAGCACGCCGGCCTGGAAAGCCTCCTGCCCTGCACCGACCTCCCAGCCGCTGCCGAGGCGCTGGGCCGAATGGAGCCGGGCGCCGGTGATGATGTCCGCACCCGCGGCCACGGCCCGCGCCCGGTGGTCTTCGAGCAGGACCGGAGCGTTGCAGCCGAAGGAACCGGTGTCCAGGCCCGCCGCCGAGAAGCTTCCGGGCTTCAGGACCGGGCACAGCTCCAGGGCTTCGGCGTGGCTGATTATTCGCATCTGCCCGCTGGCTTCCGACCTGACGGTTTCGTCGTCGCCGATCAGCATGAAGCTCCGCGGGGACAACACGGGGCCGGGAAGCTCGGCGTCCCTCGCCGCGATCAGCTCCAGGGTGCGCACCGTGAGCTCCTGGACCACGGGCGGGCCATAACTGGGGATCAGTTGCCGGGCCGAACGGGAGGACGTGTGGTACGCCAACTGCTGCTCGGCTTCGACCAGCGCCACGCTGCATTTGCCTGCCAGGGCGGACGCCAGGGACAGGCCCGCGATCCCGCCGCCGATAATGACCACGTCATAGGTTGCTGCCATGGCTCCATCCTTGCAGACGCATCGTGGGTTCCCTCGGCTTGCTGCTAGGCAGCGACCGCATTCCGGCTCTTGACGAAGGCCTGCACGCAGGTCTCGACGTCGTCGGCACTGTGCGCCGCCGACAGCTGCACGCGGATGCGGGCCGCTCCCCGCGGCACCACAGGGAAGCTGAAGGCCGTGACGAAGACCCCGTTCTGCAGCATCTGATCGGCAACTTTCGCCGCCTGGACGGCGTCGCCGAACATCACCGGAACAATCGCGTGTTCGCCGTCGAGCAGTTCAAAGCCTTCCTCCGTCATGCGGCGGCGGAACAGCGCCGCATTCTCGAACAGGCGGGTCCGCAGTTCGCCGGAGGTCTCCACGAGGTCGAGGGCCTTGATGGTGGCAGCCACGATGGCGGGGGCCACGGAATTGGAGAACAGGTAAGGGCGGGCCTTCTGCCGCAACATGGCAATGACTTCGCGGCGGCCGGAGACATAGCCGCCCGATGCCCCTCCGAGTGCCTTTCCGAAGGTACCCGTGTAGATGTCCACGCGGTCAGACACACCGGCGTGCTCCGGGGTTCCCGCGCCGGTGGCGCCCATGAAGCCCACGGCGTGGGAGTCATCCACCATGACCAGGGCATCATGCTTTTCGGCGAGGTCGCAGATGGCCGCCAGCGGCGCCAGGTAGCCGTCCATCGAGAAGACTCCGTCCGTGACGATGATCTTGCGGCGGGCGTCCTTGGCCTCCAGGAGCTTCGCCTCCAGGTCTGCCATGTCCTGGTTGGCGTAGCGGTAGCGCTGCGCCTTGCAGAGCCGGATGCCGTCGATGATCGACGCGTGGTTCAGGGCGTCGGAGATGACGGCATCTTCCGGTCCGAAGAGCGATTCGAAGACGCCGCCGTTCGCATCGAAGCAACTGGAGAACAGGATGGTGTCCTCCGTTCCGAGGAACGTGGACACACGGGCTTCAAGCTGCAGGTGGAGGTCCTGGGTGCCGCAGATGAACCGCACGCTGGCCATGCCGAAGCCGCGTTCGTCCATGGCAGCCTTGGCCGCGGCGATGATGTCCGGGTGGTCGGCCAGGCCGAGATAATTGTTGGCGCAGAAGTTCAGGACCTGTGAGGTGTCCTGCCCGATCTGGCCTGCGGCGATGCGGTTGGCCTGGGGGGAATCGATGTGCCGCTCGGTCTTGTAGAGGCCGGCAGCGCGGATCTCATCCAGTTCGCTGCGCAGCTGGTCCTTGATGGCTGAATACATGGGGTGCTCCTCGGCTCGTGGTAAGTCTCGTGTTTTCTTGATGAATGGGTGCGGCGCTGCGGGAGGTCGGTTCAGACGTCTGACCAGTCGAGCACAACCTTGCCGCCGACGCCCGCGCGGGCAATTTCGAAGCCCTTCTCCCATTGCGCCGCCGGCAGCACGTCCGTGACCACGGCGGAGATGTTGGCGTGCAGGGTGCGGTTGGAGGACAGCATGGCGCTCATGGCGTACCAGGTCTCGAACATTTCGCGGCCGTAGATACCCTTCAGGGTCAGCATGTGGGTGACCACCTTGCCCCAGTCGATGTCGATCGACTGGCTGGGCAGGCCCAGCATGGCGATGCGGCCGCCGTGGTTCATGTTGTCGATCATTTCCGGCAGGGCGGTGGGGTGGCCGGACATTTCCAGTCCGATGTCGAAGCCCTCGCGCATGCCCAACTCGCGCTGTGCCTCCCGGACACGCGTCTTGGAGACGTCGATGGCCAGGTCAACGCCGAGCTGGCGGGCCAGCTCCAGCCGCGGGGCCGAAACGTCCGTGATGGCGATCTTGCGGGCGCCGGCGTGGCGGGCCACCGCGATGGCCATGAGACCGATGGGCCCGGCGCCGGTGATCAGCACGTCCTCGCCGACCAGGGGAAAGCTCAGGGCGGTGTGGACGGCGTTGCCGAAGGGGTCGAAGATCGCCCCGAGCTCCGGCGTCACGGAGGGATCCTGGTGGACCCACACGTTGGTTTCCGGAATGACCACGTATTCGGCGAATGCACCGTCCCGCTGCACGCCGACGCTCACCGTGTGGATGCACATCTGACGCCGCCCCGCGCGGCAGTTCCGGCAGATGCCGCAGACCACGTGCCCCTCGCCGGAAACACGGTCCCCCACCTTGACGTCCCGGACGTCTTCGCCGATTTCCACCACCTCGCCGTAGAACTCGTGCCCGGCGATGAGGGGCGCCTGGATGATGCCCTGGGCCCAGGCGTCCCACGACTGGATATGCAGGTCCGTGCCGCAGATGCCCGTGGTCATCACACGGATTTTAACGTCATCGGGGCCCGCCTCAGGCTCCGGACGGTCGACCAGCTCGAACCCGGCGTGAGCGCCGGCCTTGTACAGGGCCTTCATTGGCATCCTTACGTTGGGCATGCGCTCAAGCGGCATGCGGGGCGGAATCTCCCTTCATTAGAGCCACTCCAACGCGTTAGCACAAGGGGATTCTTCTCAATCGACGATTTAGGAATTGCTAAGGCATAGGATGGGGCCATGGAAATCCACCAGCTTGAAATGCTGCGCGAGCTTGGGGCCCTCGGAAGTGTCAAAGCCGTGGCGGACACACTGCTTGTCACGCCGTCGGCGGTCTCCCAGCAGCTGGCACAGCTGCAGAAGAGCGTGGAGGTTCCGCTCACGCGCAAGGAGGGCAGGAACCTGGTCCTCACGGAGGCCGGCCAGGTGCTGGCGGACGCCGGGGCCGCCGTCGTCAGCGCCATGGCCGATGCCCGCATGGCGATCGGCGCCTACCGTGGATCCACGGTGGCGCCGGTGACGGTGAGCGGGTTCCACAGCGCAGGGCAGGCGCTGTTCGCCCCGCTCGCGCGTCTGCTGGACGGGTCCGACAAGCCGAAGGTCCAGCTGTTTGACGAGGACGTGGCTCAGCAGGATTTCCCCGCCCTCACGGCACGGTACGACCTGGTGCTAGCCCACCGCATGGACCACAGCCCGCGCTGGCCCACTGAGCGGGTGGCGGTGATTCCCCTCGCGCATGAGCCCCTCGACGTGGCCCTTCCGGCGGGACACCGGCTCGCCGCCCAGCCGTCACTGGAACCGGACGACGTCGTCAGCGAACCCTGGGTGACCAGCCGCACGGGCTACTCACCCGCGGACGTGCTGTCCGCTGTTGCCGCCGTTTCCAGCCGTGAGCTGAACATTGTGCACCGCATCAACGACTACTCCACGGTGGCGGCCCTGGTGGCGGCGGGCGGCGTGATCGGGCTGCTGCCCAGGCATACGGCGCGGCCCGTGCTGAATCCGGACATTGTGTTGCGCCCGCTCAGGGGGATCAGCACGCGCCGCAGGATCGACATCCTGGCCCGGCCGGAGAACCTCAAGCGGGCGTCCGTGATGATGGTGTGCGAGGCGTTGGAGGACATCATGGCCCGCCTGGTCCACGACTAAGGCGCATCATCGGCTTGGCCTTGGCCTTCGCCTTTGGCCTTGCCCTGACCGAGTCCTTTGCCTTGGCTCTGCCCTTGCCTTTGGCCGGCTCCCTTACCTTGGCCGAGCCCCTTTCCTTGGCCGAGCCCCTTTCCCTTGGCAGCGGCGCCTTCGACGATCGCCGTCGCTGAGATCGACGTGCCGTTCTTGATGCCCCTGATGCGCACGGTGTCGCCCTGCTTGAGGTCCGCGGCGGTGGCGGCGGACGGCTTCACTCGCTTGCCGGCGTCGTCCTGGGGTGCTGGTGCGGTGCCCTCGCTTGGTGGGGTGCCGTCGGCAGCGGCTGCGGGCCGCTTACGGATCTTGGTGTCGGCGCTGATGGCATAGGCCAGGGTGTAGCCGTCCTCGCTCTTGACCGTGATCGACGTGTCACTCACGGACTCCACGGTGCCGAACTGTGTTATCCGCGTTTCCAGGCTTCCGTCGCCTTTTTTGACCACGCTTTCGCTGTGAAGCTCGCGCCCCTTGCCCTGGCCCTTTTTGGCTTCCTCCGCTTTTCCCCGGTCACCAGGCGCTGGCGGAGTGGCCGTAGGTTGCGAGGCAACGCGCTGTGGGTCAGCGTCCCCGCGCCCGGCGGTCTCCTCGGCAGCCCGGACCATGGCTGGCCCTGCACCGCACAGGGCGAGTACCACGGCGCCTGCAAGCAGGGCCCGACGTAATGTTTTCGGGTGTGGAACCGGCATGGCATGTCCTTCCGCCGCACCGGCGGGACTCCGGCGCCCTCAGTCCACACTTTAAGGCCGCGACCTTGTGGAGAACATGGAGCCAAAAACCCGTTAACCCCCAACTGGGTCACAGCCCGCGCGGTTCCAGGCATTCAGAACGGCGTAGCTGCGACCCAGTTGGGTGGAGGGGAGGCGTCAGGCGCTGACGCCCAGCTTCTCCAGGATCAGCTCCTTGACGCGGCCGGCGTCGGCCTGGCCCCGGGTGGCCTTCATGACGCCGCCGACGATGGCGCCGATGGCCTGCAGCTTGCCGGCGCGGATCTTGTCCGCGACGTCGGGCTGCGCGGCGAGGGCTGCATCGATGGCTTCCAGGAGGGGACCGTCGTCGGACACGACAGCGAGGCCGCGCTTCTCGACGATTTCGGCCGGGGTGCCTTCGCCGGCGAGCACGCCGTCGAGCACCTCGGTGGCCATCTTGTTGTTGATCTTGCCCTCTTCCACCATCTTGCTCAGCTCGACGATGGTGGCTGGCTCGACGCCCAGCTGGCCGGGGTCGACGTCGGCATTCTTGGCGCGGCCCACGATCTCGCCCATCCACCATTTGCGTGCCACGGACGCCGTGGCACCGGCGGCGATGGTTTCCTCGATTTCGTCCATCACGCCGGCGTTGACGACGTCGCGGAACTCGAGGTCCGAGTAGCCCCAGTCCGCCTGGAGCCGCTTGCGGCGGGCTGCCGGCGGTTCGGGCAGCGTGGCACGCAGTTCCTCGACCCATTCGCGCGAGGCGACGACGGGAACGAGGTCGGGCTCCGGGAAGTAGCGGTAGTCATCGGCGTCGGACTTGGCCCGGCCCGACGTCGTCGTGCGCGTGTCCTCGTGCCAGTGGCGCGTTTCCTGGATGACCGGCTCACCGGAGTCCAGCACGGCGGCGTGCCGCTGGATCTCGTAGCGGACGGCATGTTCGACGGCGCGCAGCGAGTTCACGTTCTTGGTCTCGGAGCGGATGCCGAAGCGTTCGCGGCCGTGCGGGCGCAGCGACACGTTCGCGTCGCAGCGGACGTTGCCGCGTTCCATCTTGGCGTCGGACACACCGAGGTTCTTGACGATTTCGCGGACCGCGGCGACGTACGCCTTGGCCAGTTCGGGAGCGCGCGAACCGGCACCTTCGATCGGCTTGGTGACGATTTCCACCAGCGGAACGCCGGCCCGGTTGTAGTCCACCAGGGAGTAGTCGGCGCCCTGGATGCGGCCCGCCGAGCCGCCGAGGTGGGTCAGCTTGCCGGCGTCCTCCTCCATATGGGCGCGCTCGATTTCAACGCGGAACACGGTGCCGTCGGAGAGCTCGATGTCCAGGTAGCCGTCGTACGCGATCGGTTCGTCGTACTGGGAGGTCTGGAAGTTCTTCGGAGTGTCCGGGTAGAAGTAGTTCTTCCGGGCGAAGCGGCAGTAGTCGGCGATCTTACAGTTCAGCGCCAGGCCGATCTTGATGGAGGATTCCACCGCGGTCCTGTTCAGCACAGGCAGCACGCCCGGCATGCCGAGGTCCACCTCGTTGACGTTGGTGTTGGGCTCATCGCCGAACACGTTGGGCGCCGAGGAGAACATCTTCGTCTTGGTGTTCAGCTCCACGTGGACCTCGAACCCCAGCACGGGATCGTACTTCTCCATGGCCTCTTCGAAGCTCAGGATTGCGTCGGTGCTCATTATTTTGCCTCCTGGGCGTCGACGAGGGTCTCGACAGGCTCGACCACCGGTGAAGCGGTCAGCTCAGGAGCACTGTCCAGGAGAGGACCGCCCCATTTCTCCTCGAGAAGGGATTCCAGCACGGCGCCCACGCGGTACAGGCGGGCGTCCTCCCGGGCAGGGGCCAGCAGCTGGATGCCGACGGGCAGGCCGTCCTCATCCGCCAGGCCGCCGGGCAGGGACAGCCCGGGAACGCCGGCCATGTTGGCCGGAATGGTGGCGACGTCGTTCAAGTACATCGCCAGGGGGTCGTCCAGCTTCTCGCCCAGTTTGAAGGCCGTGGTGGGGGCCGTCGGGGAAATCAGGACATCTGCCTTGGCGAAGGCGGCGTCGAAGTCGCGCTGGATCAGGGTGCGGACCTTCTGCGCCGACCCGTAGTAGGCGTCGTAGTAGCCGGCGGACAGGGCGTAGGTGCCCAGGATGACGCGGCGCTTGACCTCGTCGCCGAAGCCGGCGGCCCGGGTGGCCCCCATGACACGCTCAATGGTCAGGGGCGGCTCCTCCGGGAGCACGCGCAGGCCGTACCGGACGCCGTCGAACTTGGCCAGGTTGGAGGAGGCCTCGGACGGCATGATGAGGTAGTAGGCCCCGAGGGCGTACTTGAAGTTGGGGCAGGAAACCTCAACGATTTCCGCTCCCGCCTGCCTGAGCAGCTCGAGGGACTCGTTGAAGCGGTTCTCGACGCCGGCCTGGTAGCCCTCGCCGTGGAGTTCCTTGATGATGCCGATCTTCATGCCGTCCACGTTGCCCAACCGGGCGGCGGCCGCGAGGTCGGCCAGCGGGTCCGGCAGCGAGGTGGAGTCATGCGGGTCATGGCCGCCGATGACCTGGTGCAGCAACGCCGAGTCCAGGACGGTGCGGGACACGGGGCCGATCTGGTCCAGGGAGGACGCCATGGCGATGGCGCCGTACCGGGACACACCGCCGTACGTGGGCTTCACGCCGACGGTTCCGGTGACGGCGCCCGGCTGGCGGATGGATCCGCCGGTGTCGGTGCCCAGCGCGAGGGGTGCTTCGAAGGCGGCGACGGCGGCTGCCGATCCGCCGCCGGAGCCGCCGGGGATGCGGTCCAGGTCCCAGGGGTTGCGGGTGGGGCCGAACGCGGAGTGCTCCGTGGAAGAGCCCATGGCGAATTCATCCAGGTTGGTCTTGCCCAGGATGGGCATTTTTGCGGCGCGCAGCTTCTGCACGACCGTGGCGTCGTACGGGCTGTGCCAGCCCTCGAGGATCTTCGAGCCGGCCGTGGTGGGCTGGCCGATGGTGACGATGAGGTCCTTCACGGCGATCGGGACGCCGGCGAGCTCGTGGAGTTCCTCGGCGGCAGCGCCGCCGGCGGCGCGGATGGCGTCCACCTCGGCGGCCACGGCGAGCGCTTCTTCGGCGTTGACGTGCAGGAACGCGTGCACGCCCCGCTCTCCCCCGTCGACGGCGGCGATGCGGTCCAGGTGCGCCTGGACGACCTCGACGGCGGTGACCTCGCGGGCGGCCAGCTTGGCGGCAAGCTGGGCTGCGGAGAGGCGGATCAGCGGGGTGCTGTTGTTTTCAGTCATGTGTTTATGCCTCATCCAGGATTGCCGGGACCTTGAAACGGTTGTCATCGGAATCCGGAGCTCCGGAGAGTGCCTGCTCGGCGGTGAAGGTGTGCCCCACCACGTCTTCGCGGAACACGTTGTTCAGCGGAATCGGGTGTGAGGTGGCCGGAACGTCGTCTCCGGCGGCTTCGCTGACGGATTTCACCGCATCTACGATGACGGCCAGCTCGCCGGCCATCCTGTCCAGCTCTTCAGCACTCATCTCAATGTGCGCGAGCCGCGCGAGGTGCGCGACGTCGTCACGGTTGATCGCAGCCATGGATCTCCCCTGCAATGTAGTTGGTTTCCCCATAGTCTACGTGGCAAACGTCAGTGCCCGCCTGACGACCCCCAGCGGGCTCCAGGCGGGCACTTCCGGCCGCGCGGCGGGGCCGCGGGCAGCTACAGGTTAGCCGAGGCCGATCGCCCCGGTCAGCATCCCGACGCCAAGCATGACCAGCGAGACGACGGCGCTGCGCCACAGCACTTTCTTGTGGTGGTCGCCCAGGTCCACCTTGGCGAGCGAAACCAGCAGCAGGATCGCCGGAACCAGCGGGCTCTGCATGTGGAACGGCTGCCCGGTGATCGAGGCACGTGCCATATCGGCGGCGCTGATGCCGTAGTGACCGGCCGTCTCGGCCAGAACCGGCAGCACGCCGAAGTAGAAGGCGTCGTTGCTCATGAAGAACGTCATGGGGATGCTGAGGACGCCGGTGATCACGGCCATGAGCGGACCCATGTCCGACGGGATGATCTGCACGAGCCAGGCGGACATGGCCTCGACCATTCCGGTGCCGGTGAGGACGCCGGTCAGGACGGCGGCGGCCATGACCATGCTCACGACGGCAACGATGGACGGGGCGTGGGCCACGAGCTGCGCGCCCTGGTCCTTGACCTTGGGGAAGTTCACCAGCAGGGCAATGGCCGAGCCGACCATGAACACGTACGGCAGGGGGACGAGGTCGGCGATGAGCATGCCCATCACGGCGACGGTGAGGCCCAGGTTGAACCACTGCAGCTTGGGGCGGAGGGTCTTGCGGTTGGGGTCCAGGGCGGTGTCGGCCATGGCGGTGTCGCTGTCATCCACGAGGGTTTCGGTGCGTTCCAGGACGGCAACGGAGGATCCCTCCGGGGAGAGGCCGCCGGGGCCTCCCGCTGCGGGGACGGGTGCGGAACCGGAGCCGCCGGTGCGGCTGCCGCCGGCGGACGTTCCGCCGTCGAACGCGTCGGTAGTGAACGGTTCTGCCGTGGACGGCGTCCCCCAGATTTCCGGCTGGGTGGCGCGGAGGCGGTTGCGCTCCTGCAGGCCGAGCAGCCAGGCGAAGGCGAGGACGACGGCGAGGCCGGCGATCAGCGACGGGATCATGGGAACGAAGACGTCGTTGACGTCGATTTTCAGGGCGGTGGCGGCGCGGGCGGTCGGGCCGCCCCACGGCACGATGTTCATGGTGCCGTTGGCCAGACCGGCGACGCAGGTGAGGACCACGGGGCTCATCTTGAGGCGCAGGTAGATCGGCAGCATGGCGGCCGTGGTGAGGATGAAGGTGGTGGAGCCGTCGCCGTCGAGGGAAACTGCCGCCGCCAGGAGCGCGGTGCCGAGCACAACCTTGGCCGGGTCATTGCCCAGCTTGCGCAGGATGAACCGGACCAGCGGATCGAACAGCCCGACGTCGATCATCAGGCCGAAGTAGATGATGGCGAACATCAGCAGGGCGGCGGTGGAGGTCATGGACTTCATCGAGTCCATGACCATGTCGCCGATGCCGAGGCCTGCGCCTGCGAACAGGCCGAAAACGGTGGGGACAATTATGAGCGCCAGCACTGGCGTCAACTTCTTCGTCATGATCAGCACCATGAAAACCGCGATCATGGCGAATCCAAGTAATACCAGCACAGCCGGCTCCTTCTTGATGAACGGCACCACCCCGATGTGATGCGCACTACAGACGTTAGAGTGGCGTCCGTCACCGCCGTGCCTTTGGCTCAATTGATTGGCATACTGCTTATTGGGAGCATTTTGCGCATTGTGCTCACGGCCGCCCGGACCGCCTGCGCACAAGCTGTGTTGTTTCCCCGACATTCCCCGATATTGCCTGACCCATACCATTGGCAGCCCTGCCTGCCTTGTCCTGCCTCGAGGAGGAGCGCCATGACCGGACCGTCCCGGCGGCTGCCGCTGCGGTTCTCCACGCAGACCCTGCTGCTGCAGCTGGGCGTGGTGCTCCTTGTTGTGCTCCTCAGCGGAGCCGTCCATGCCTGGCTGACCTTCGAACGCCTGGGCCGCGAGGCGGAGAACCAGGCGCTCACGCTGGCCCGGACCGTGGCCTCGGACCCCTCCGTGCGCGCGGACGTGGCGGCCATCAGCCGGCTGCCCGGCACTCCCCCGCGGGACCAGCTGCTGGCCGGCCCGCTGATGGCGGCGGCGGAAGGTGCGCGCAGCCGGACCGGTGCCCTGTTCGTGGTGATCACGGACGAAACGGGACTCCGGCTGGCCCACCCCGAGGCCGAGCGGCTTGGCGAACGCGTCAGCACGGACCCCTCGGAGGCGCTGGCGGGACGTGAAGTCACGACGCGCAACACCGGGACCCTGGGGCCGTCGGCCGGTGCCAAGGTGCCGGTTTTCGCACCGGGTGTGGGCTCCGGGGCCGGCTCCGGCACCGCCGGGCCGCGCACTGTGGTGGGCGAAGTCAGCGTGGGCTATTCCACCGAGACCATCGGCCAGAGCCTCGCGCGCGACATCGTGCCGATCGCCATGACGGCGGCGGGGTCGCTGCTGGCCGGGGTGCTGGCCTCGTTCCTGCTCCGGCGCCGGCTGCAGCGGCTCACGCTCGGCCTGGAACCGGAGGAGATCAGCACCCTGGTGCACGACCAGGTGGCCGTGCTGGAGGGCGTGGACGAAGGTGTGGTGGGCGTCTCCGCCGACGGCCGCATCAGCGTCTTCAATGCCGCAGCCCAGCGGCTCCTGGGGCAGCCGGACCTGTCCGGCACGCTGTGGTCCGGGGCGCCGGTGCCGCCGCAGCTCAAGGCCCTGACGGAGGCCGACGCCAGGGAGGGCGAAGCCGTCGAACTGATCGCCGGCGGCCGGGTCCTGGTGGCGAGCGCCCGCAAGGCCCTGCACCGCCAGGAGGACCTCGGCTGGGTGGTCATGCTCCGCGACCGCACCGAGCTGCAGCACCTGACACGCCAGCTGGACGCCGTCGGGACCATGTCCACGGCGCTCCGGGCACAGCGGCACGAGTTCGCCAACCAGCTGCACACCATCGCCGGCTTCATGAGCATCGGCCAGCACCAGCAGGCACGTGAATACCTGGCCCGGCTTGCAGCCACCGGGCCGCTGAAATTCCCGGTGGACCAGGCCGAGCTCCTGCAGGACCCCTACCTGCAGGCCTTCGTCGGCGCGAAGGGCGTTGAGGCGGACGAACGCGGCGTGGCGCTCCGGATCGGGCCGGAAACCCTGGTGCGCGGCCAGGTCACGGAACCGCAGGACGTGACCACCGTCCTGGGCAACCTGATCGACAACGCGGTGAACGCGGCGGTGGCCGGCTCGGCCGGCGAGCGCTGGGTGGAACTTGAGCTCCTCGACGAACCGTCGGACGACGGCGGGACCCTGCACATCGTCGTCGCCGACTCAGGCGACGGGCTGCCCGGCGGGACTGATCCCGAAGACGTGTTCGCCGAAGGATTCACGACGGCGTCCGGCAGGGTCCGGCCGGCAGGGGGCCAGGGCCTGGGGCTGGCCCTCGCGCGGCAGCTGGCACGGCGCCGCGGCGGCGACGTCAGGGTACTGGAGCCCGGCGGCGAGGGCGGACCCGGCGCCGTGTTCATGGCGACGCTTCCCGGGACGACGAATTCCAGCAAGGACGCGCATGGCCGCACGGGCGACAAGCAGGCTTCCAAGCGGAACGACGGATGAGATAGGACGATGATGTCTGAGGATTTCAGGGTGCTGATCGTGGATGACGACTTCCACGTGGCCAAGCTCCATGCCGCCTACGTGGATTCGGTAGCGGGCTTCCTGGCGCTGCCGCCGGCCGGATCGGCCTCGCTGGCGCTGCAGTCCATCCACAGCCTGCGGCCGGACCTGGTACTGCTGGATGTGTACCTGCCGGACGCCTCGGGCCTGGATCTCCTGCACCAGCTCGACGTGGACACGATGATCCTGAGCGCGGCGTCCGATGCCGCGTCGCTGCGGACGGCGTTCCGCCGCGGCGCCCTCGGGTACCTGCTGAAGCCGTTCACCGCCGAGTCCCTGTCCCAACAGCTTCGGTCCTATGCCCGGTACCGGCGGATCCTTGGCCAGCCCGGGGCGTTGGATCAGGACACCGTGGAGCGGGCCAAGCGTGCCCTGATCCCGGGAGATGTCTCGCCGTCGGCCAAGCCGCGCTCCGCCACCGAGGCGGCAGTGCTGGAGTCGCTGGTGCCGGGCGAGCAGTATTCCGCAGCCGACGTCGCCGGACGGGTGGGTGTTTCCCGGGCCACCGCCCAGCGGTACCTTTCATCGCTGGCCGATGACGGCGCCGTCGAAATCCAGCTCCGGTACGGGACCACGGGCCGTCCGGAACACCGCTACGGCCTCCCGACGTCCTAACCCAAGCAGCGCGAACAGGCAGCTAATGCCCTCAAAACCTGGATTTAAGGGCATCAGCTGCCAGTTCGCGGAGGGGCTGGGGGCTGGGGGCTGGGGGCCGGTGTGCTAGCTGGCGCTCTTCTGCGCGACCAGTTCGATTTCCACGAGCATCTCGGGGTCGAGGAACGGCAGCACGTGAACCAGGGACAGCGTGGGGCGGATTTCGCCGAAGACCTCGCCGTGGGCGCGGCCGGCGTCTTCCCACTTGCTGATGTCGGTCAGGTAGAGCTTGGACTGCACGACGTCGGCGAGGCCGAAGCCGGCATCGGCCAGGACCGTCTCCAGCTTCTGCAGGATATACCTGGTCTGCTCGTAGAAGTCGCTGCCGACGATGCCGTTCTCGCCGCTCGACGATGTGGCCGAGATGTACAGCGTGTTGTCCACCTGGACTGCGCGGGAATAGCCGAGCGTCTGTTCCCAGACGGAGCCGGTGCCGAAGGTCTTGCGCATGGTGCGCCTTTCACTGGGGCCGCATGCCGGCCTGGTGGTTTCGCACCTGGGCATGGGCCGGGGAATGAGTCGGCACCACTCTAGGTCGGTCAGACGTCCAGCCGGAAAACCAGCAGCTTTATGTCGGTGTCCGGCACGAACCAGTCCCGCTCGGGAACGCGATGGAAGCCTGTCTTCCGGTACAGTCCGTGGGCGCTCTCCCAGGTCCCGCCGGTGGTCAGTGCCACGGCGCGGATGCCGTCCAGCGACCTGGCGTGCCCGATGATGGCTTCAACCATCGCCCGGCCCGCACCGCTGCGCTGCACCGCCGGGTCCACCACCAGCATCCGGAATTCGAGTTCGTCGTCGAGTGCGATGTCCGCATACGGCTCGCCGGCGACGGCCAGCGTAACGGAGCCCACAACCTGCCCGTCCCGCTCGGCGACCCAGATGGTTGCCTGCGCCGCCCGCCTGGCCACGTCCTGGATCTGCTTCATGTACGGGTGGTCTGCGCTGTCAAAGTATCCCGCCGCCAAGTAGGAGTCGCGGGTAATACGCGCTATCGCCCCGTAGTCGGCGGGGACGGCTGGACGGACAATGATCTGCGGCTGCACCTGTCAATGCTAGGTCCGCCAGCCGGGTGCCCCGCGCGAAACAGGCGTTTCCGTGACGGAAGTATCACCGGGCCGGGCTGGGGCCGGTGTTCCGCTCAGAGCGGGAACTTGCCGGAAAGCTCCAGGGTTCCCGCGCAGGTCCAGGCTGCCAGCCGTTCCTCGTCGGAGGGCCCGCCGTCGAGCGGACTGGTCAGCCGGGGCCTGCGCACCCAGCAGCCGGCTTCCTCGGCGATCAGCGCTCCAGCCGAAAAATCGTGCTCGTTGAGGCCACGTTCACCAAAGGCGTCATGCGTGCCGTCGGCCACAAGGCACAGGTCCAGGGCTGCAGAGCCAAGCCTCCGGATATCGGCGAAGCCCTCCATGAGGCCGCCGAGGACACTGGCTTGGTCCTCCCTCGTGGCGGGGTCATAACTGAAGCCCGTGGCAAGGATCTGCCCCGGGCGCCCGGTTACCGGTCCGGTGAGCTGGGTCCGGCTGCCGTTCTGTTCGAGCCAGGCGCCGTGGCCGCGGGACGCGTAGTACACGCGGCCCAGGGCCGGGGCATTCACCACTCCGGCCAGCCACACGCCGTCGGCGTCGGCAACTGCCACGGACGTGGCGTAGTAGACGATGTTGCGGATGAAATTGGTGGTGCCGTCCAGCGGATCAATGGACCAGCGGAGACCGCTCGGATGCTCGGGGCGTGTGGTGCCCTGTTCCTCGCCGGTAATGGTGTCCTGCGGGCGGGCCGTCCGGATGGTGTCCCGGACGGCCTTCTCCGCCGCCAGGTCGAAGGCGGTGACCCAGTCCCCTGCGGCCCCCTTGTTGCTGACATTGCCCGACTCCAGGGGCCGGTCGCTGCGGGTGGACAGGACTGCGGCACCGGCGGCAGCCGCGGCCTTGGCCACCTCAAGCAGTCCGTTCAGGTCCTGGCTCACTCTGCATCCTCCCCGGCTGCGGCAGCCAGGTGGTCTGAATCTTCGCCACCATTGGCGTCCGTGGTGTTTTGCCCGTTTGCCAGCAGTTCCCGGAATCCGTCCTCGTCCAGGACGGGCACGCCCAGCTGTTCCGCCTTGTCCAGCTTTGTCCCGGCATTATCACCGGCGACGAGGTAGCTGGTGTTCTTGGACACCGAACCGGCCGCCTTGCCGCCGCGGATCAGGATGGCTTCCTTCGCCTCGTCGCGGCTGAAGTGTTCCAGCGTGCCCGTGACCACGAGGGTCAGCCCTTCGAGTGTGCGCGGGGTGGATTCATCCCGCTCATCCTCCATGCGCACTCCGGCAGCAGCCCAGCGGTCGATGATTTCGACGTGCCAGTCCTCGGCAAACCATTCCTTAAGCGCGGCGGCAATGGTTGGGCCCACGCCGTCAACGCCGGCGAGCTCCTCCTCGGAAGCCTGCCGGATGGCGTCCATGGTTCCGAAGTGGTTGGCGAGGGCACGCGATGCCCTCGGACCGACGTGCCGGATGGACAGGGCCACGAGCACGCGCCACAGGGGCTGGGTTTTGGCCTTGTCGAGTTCCTTGAAGAGTTTCTCGGTGGTTGCCGTGGGCTTGGACGGTGTCTTCGCCGTGCCCTTGCTGAAGAAGTAGGGCACGAGCTCGTACTCCCCCGTGCCGACCCCCTTGGACCGCTTCTCGCGCCGGATCTTCACCGGAGCGAGATCCTCCCGGGTGAGGTCGAAGAGGGCGGCTTCGGTGGTGAGCGGCGGAACTTCCGGTTCCGCCGGCTGGGTGAGGGCAATGGCGGCCTCCCAGCCCAGTGCTTCGATGTCGAACCCTCCCCGGCCGGCGAGGTGGAAGACCCGCTCACGGAGCTGGGACGGGCAGGACCGCGCATTGGGGCAGCGGATGTCCACGTCCCCTTCCTTCCCGGGAGCAAGCGGCGTTCCGCAGGACGGGCATTCTGTGGGCATGACGAAGTCGCGCACCGGAGGGTCCTGCTGGTCCCGCAGGGCCAGCACCGGGCCGACGATCTCGGGAATGACGTCGCCGGCCTTGCGCAGAACCACGATGTCGCCGATCTTCACGCCTTTGGCCTTGACCACGTCCTGGTTGTGCAGCGTGGCCATTCCCACGGTGGATCCGGCCACCTTGACCGGTTCCATGATCCCGAAGGGGGTGACCCGGCCGGTGCGCCCGACATTCACGGCAATGTCCAGAAGCTTGGTGTGCACTTCTTCAGGCGGGTACTTGTAGGCCACGGCCCAGCGCGGAACACGGGTGGTGAAGCCCAGTGCGCGCTGGGTGGCGAAGTCGTCCACCTTCACCACAATGCCGTCGATCTCATGCAGGAGGCTGTGACGCTTGTCCCCGTACTTGGCGATGAATTCCAATACTTCCGCCAGGCTGCCGAGCACCTCGAAGTACGGACTGACGGGCAGCCCCCACTCCGCCAGCTGCTTGTAGGTCTCGGACTGGCTGGCGCCCGGCAGGCCGTTGCGGGCGCCGATCCCGTGGACGAACATCTTCAGCGGCCGCTTGGCGGTCTCGGCCGGATCCTTCTGGCGCAGTGAGCCCGCCGCCGCGTTCCGCGGATTGGCCAGCGGAGCCTTTCCGGCCTCGATGAGCGCCTCGTTGAACTCGGCGAAGGCTTTGGACGGTATGAACACCTCACCGCGGATCTCCATCTCGGCGGGGAACCCGCTGCCGTTGAGCTGCTGCGGGATTTCCTTGATGGTGAGCACATTGTGTGTGATGTCCTCGCCCGTGGTCCCGTCGCCGCGGGTGGCCGCCCGGACCAGCTTGCCGTCCCGGTACAGCAGGTTGACGGCAAGGCCGTCGATCTTCAGCTCAGTCAGCCACGCCGCAGTGGGACTTCCAAGTTTGGCGATGCCCGCCTCTGCCTTGGTGATCCAGGCTTCCAGCTCCTCGAGGGAAAACACGTCCTCGAGGCTGTACATCCGCTGCAAGTGTTCGACGGCGGCAAAGGCCGCCGACACTTCCCCGCCCACTTCCTGCGTGGGCGAGTCGTTGGACACCAGCTCGGGGTGGAGCGCTTCAAGCTCCTCCAGCCGCCGGAACAGGGTGTCGAACTCCGCATCGGATACGAGCGGTTCGTCCTCCTGGTAGTAGGCGAACCGGTACTTCCTGACGAGATCCGCCAGGTTCTGGTATTCGTCGCGGACCGACTCGGACGGAATCGCTTCCGGCTCGAGCTGGTCAGTTCCGGATGCTGCCATGTCAGTGGGACCTGACGCTGTGCTTGATGCTGTGGGGCCTGATGCTGTGCTCACAGACCTATCTTGCCTTACACCCCGGACATTGTGCGCCGACGCCACTACCAGTGGGAGGCGAGGCGGTTCCGGATCCAGAAGGCGAACACGAGTCCGCCGATGCCAACCAGCAGGACACCTCCCATGAGGGCGAAGAGGCCGAATATCCCGACTCCCGGCCCGTTGTCTTCCACGCTGACCACCGCCTCGGGGCTCCCCTCCGTCGGGGATGCCATGGGCTTGGTCCACGCGGAATCCGCCGCCGCGCTGGACGTCGGGGCGCCCGTGGTGGATGCGGACGAGGCCGTGGCGGCCGGCACCGGGACCGCAGCAACCGCAGGTGCGATCCCACCGTTGGCGGCGGGCACCAACGGGCGTGGCTGGGCCGTGGTTGCCGCGGGTTCCGGAGTAACAGACGGAATCGGCTCTGCGGGCTTCGGCCTTTCCGGTGCCGGGGCGGGTGCCGGGGCCGGCGCGGGTGCCGGGGCGCGCGTTGGTACCGGCGCAGGCGCGGGGGCCGGCGCGGGTGCCGGTGCAGGCGCGGGAGCGGGAGCGGCCGTTGGAGGCGCAGGAGCGGACGTGCTCGGAGCAGGCGGAGCTGGCGACGCCGTACACTGTCCCGGCAGGCAATCTGTGGCGTGCACCGGACCGGCGGCCGCAACGGACGCGGTGAACGCCAGCATTGAGGCCGCCAGTCCGGGCAGCACAGTGGTGCGCAGGCTGTTGGATCGGATCATGTGGTTACCTTTGCTGGGCGAGCCGGGGCTCCCCCGCGCCGGAATTTGTCCCGGGTATCTTCCTACACGCTCCCGCGGATCACCAAATCCCTACTGCCGGTTTTCCGGCGGCAGGGCGATCTGGAGTTTGCGCACCTTGCCCCTGCCGACGATGTAGCCCCTTCCCGGAATGAAGTCGGAACTGACCCTCCCGAGTGAGGTGTTGAGCAGGCTGTCGCCGTCCATGTCCCCCGGGTTGATCAGGAGTCCGCGCCTTCCGGACTTGAACGGCTGGGCCAGTGACCATGCAGAGGACCAGGTGGACGTCTCGGATTCGCCCACCACCCACTGGTCGGCCTTGATCGAGGACGTGACGAGCCGCTCGACGCCGGATTCCGCGAGGGTGCCAGTGAACTCCGTGAGCCCCTCGATGAAGACGGCCAGCTTCCCCGGATTGGCCGAGGAATGGTCCGTCAGCGCCTCGACCGCCTCCTCGACGTCGTCGGCCCCCACCAGCGAACGGTTCCAGACGGGCAATGACGCCACGGCCGATCTCCGCGAGGCGATGTACACCAGTTCGGCATCCGGGTTCGACCGGCGCAGCGCGTAGGCCAGGGTCACCAGCGCCACGGTCCGCCCGGATCCAGGGGGCCCGGCGAGCAGCAGGGCGCCCTTGGCCATGAGGACGGCGGGCTGGAGCGTCTCGTCATCGATGCCGACGACGGGCTGGTCCGGCCGACCGGCGGGCAGGATATCCAGGTCCACCTGCTCCGGCAGCCGCTCAATCCGCGGAGCCCGCTCGACGCCCTGGCGAAGCATGGCCTCGCTGAGCTTGTGGACCTCCCGGGCCTGCAGGGCCAGGTTGGAGTTGCCGCCCAGGACGGCCAGCTGCACCTCGTGGCCGCCGAGGAGGCCGCGCCCGGGAGGCGAGGCCTTGCCCAGGACATCCTTCGGGACGTCCATTGTCATGTAGTCATCCTCGGAGGACAGCCGCAGCACCAGCCGGCGCTGGATGGAGGCAAGCAACGACGGCGGGACGGAGTTGGGCCGGTCACCGGCAACAACCAGGTGGATGCCCAGGGGACGGCCGTCGGTTGCCAGCTGCAGGAAGATGTCCCACAGCCCGGACAGCCGCGTGTATTCATAGGCTTCCCGGAAGGCGGACATGCCGTCCACGAGCACGAAGATGCGCTTCTCGTCCGGCATGCCGGCCAGCTTCCGGTATTCCACGATCGTGGATGCCCGGACTTCGGCGAAGCGGGCGGCCCGGTCCTCGGCGAGGTCGCGGAGCCAGCGCAGCAGCCGGCCCACACGCTCGGCGTCGTCGCCGTCGATGATCTCGCCCACGTGCGGGAGCTCCTCGAGCATCGTCAGGCCGGCGGAACCGCTGTCGATGCCGTACACATGGACCGGGCCGCCGCGCGGCGTCACGGCCGCCGCGATGGCGATGCCCCGCAGGGCCGCCGACTTGCCCGAACCGCCCGTGCCGTAGATGGCCATGTTGCCGTCCTGATCCGGCTCGTAGAAGACCGTGGGCTGATCCTGGTGGGCAGGATCGTCGGCGACGCCGAGCAGCAGCCGCTCGTCGGTGCGGGGGTTGGGCAGCAGCGAGAAGTCATAGGTCATGGCCAGCTCATTGAGCCACGGCTTCCGCGGCGGTTCGATGGCCAGCATGTCCGCGGCCCGGATGACGTTGGCCGTCATCCTGGCAATGTCGTTGGGCCCTGCGGGTTCTTCCCTGACGGCAGTCTCCGGAGCCGGGGTTTCCCAGACGGGGCCGGAACCAAAGGCCATCTCCACTATGTCGATCTGCGGGCGCTGCGGCCGCTCCGTGGTCCAGCCGCCGGCATAGCCGGTCTGGAACCCCTGGATGCGGCCCGGACCGGTCTTCGCCGCGCCGCGCCCCGGAATGGAGGGATCGAAGTAGGCGGCGTCCGGCACGCCCAGGATGTCCGTGGCATCGTCCTCATCGGCCATCCGCAGCGCCACCCGGAGGTTGGTGTTGGCGCGCAGGCTCTCCTTGATGACACCGGCCGGGCGCTGCGTCGCGAGGATCAGGTGCAGCCCGAGCGACCGGCCACGCGCGGCGACGTCAACCACTCCGTCCACGAATTCCGGCACTTCCGTGGCCAGGGCAGCGAACTCGTCCACCACGATCACCAGGTAGGGCGGCGCCTCGGGATCGGCGTCGCGCTGCAGGGCCAGCAGGTCCTTGGCCTTCTTCCGGTTCAGCAGGCGTTCACGATAGTGAAGCTCTGCGCGGAGGGAGGTCAGCGCGCGGCGCACCAGGTGCGGGGAAAGGTCGGTGACCAGGCCCACCGTGTGCGGCAAGTGCAGGCAGTCCGCGAAGGCGGCGCCGCCCTTGTAGTCCACGAACAGAAAACTGACCCGGTCCGGACTGTAGGCGGTGGCCATGCCCAGCACCCAGGACTGCAGGAACTCGGACTTGCCGGCGCCGGTGGTGCCGCCGACCAGCGCGTGGGGCCCTTCGTTCTTGAGGTCCAGGTACAGCGGCTCGACGCCCTTGGATCCCACCAGGGCGCGCAGGGATCCGTTGTCCTTGCGGTTCGCGACAGCGGTGGACCGGACGGAGTTATTCTCCTGCCAGCGTTCAACCACCGCGTCGGGGTTGTCCAGGAAGTCCTTGCCGATCAGCGCCGCGTAGGACACGGCCCGCGGCAGGTTCGAGTCGTCCTCCAGGGGCTTCCCGGCGTCGACCACGGGCGAAAGCATGCGGGCCAGCTGGCCCGCGAGTTCGGCGTCGAGGCTTTCGCAGCTGACGGGGTACGTATGGCGTCCCAGCCTCACCTGCCCGGTGGTGGTGCCGTGTTCGCCGTCGACCTCCATGAAGTCGCGGCACGCGGCGGGAAGCGCTTCCACACCGGTGGCCACCCACAGAACGTGCACTCCGGAGTCGGGCCCGCGTTCCACCAGCCGGGTGAGCCGTCCACGGTCCACAGGGGCGTCATCCTCGATGATGACCAGGACCGAGGGCAGCACCGGGGCCGGAATTTCCCCGTCGTCGCCGTGGATGCCGGGCCTGGGAGCCGGGCCCGGCGACTGCAGCTTGGATTCGCGGGATTCCACCAGTTCCTCGAGGCGTGCCAGCAGGCTCGCCCCGCTGGCCGATCCCGTGGCCAGGTGGTCGCCGGGGAGCGGGCTGTGGCTCGAGCCGACGTGCGGAAGCCACTGCAGCCAGTTCCAGCGTTCCCGCGAACGGGTGGAGGTGATGGCCGCCACGGCAACCTCGGCGGGCGAATGGAGTCCCACCAGCTGCAGCACCATGCCGCGGGCCACATCGTCCACCAGCCCGCGCGGGCCGGCCAGTCCGAAGGCGCCGGACGAGCGCAGCTGGGACACCACGGGCACGCCCTCGATCTCCCGGAACTGGTCCAGGCACGCCTGGATCTCGAGCCGGTACTCCGCGTCCGTCGCCGAGGTGTTCGGCTCCTCAATCGGAATCCGCGACGGCGCGGTCCCGAGCCCGAAGCGAAGGCCCAGGAAGCCGGGGTGCTCAGGACGATGGGTCCAGAGCAGCGGTCCGAGCTTGTAAATCGAGTCCACTGTGTCGCTGACCGATGGAGCCTCCTGCAGCCGGACGGCCCGTTCCACCTGCTGCAGGGCGGTGAGATCCTGCCGGAACGCCGCCATGGACTCCCGGTACTCCTTGAGCTGTTCCTTTCGTTCCCGCTTGCTCTGCAGTTTCTGGTCCACGTAGTGCCCCACGATGAACAGCGGCATCATCAGCACGAAGAGCATCGACAGCAGGCTCTGCGTCACGGTGAAGAGGACGGCGCCCATGATCAGCGGGGCAATCAGCATGATGTAGGGGAAGGCGTGGTGGTCCGGGCGCTTCGGTCCTGCCGGCGGCATCCGCCGGGCCGGAGCGAACCGGGGCACCACCCGCGGCGAACGGTTGAAGTCCACCAGGGGCGACGTCGGTGCTGCCGCGCCGCTGCGGGCCAGCGGCACCACCGTGATCTCGGTGTCCCCCAGCGTCACGGTGTCCGAGGAGCTGAGCGTGGCCCGGGTGATGGGCAGCCCGCCCATCTGCAGTCCGTTGGCGGAGTTCGTGTCCACAATCTCCACGCTCTCGCCCACGCTGATGCGTGCGTGCCGCTTCGACGTGAGAGGGTCCGTGAGCCGGATGTCCGCGTCCCGGTCCCGGCCGATGTAGCTGGCGCCCGACGGCAACGAGAACTCCCGCCCGACGTCGGGCCCCGACAGGATGCGGAGCGTCGCGGCGGCAGGGCCGCGGCCGGCCGCCTGGCCTGCTCCCGGGATGCCGAACTGCTCGCTGACCTGCGTCAGGGATACGACCGATCCGGGCCGCAGGCCCGATTCCAGCAGGTGGTCGCCGCGGTTGAGCACGAGGCCGCGCATGCCACCGGCCACGAACGCCTCGTCGATGCGGAGCGAGAGGTTCGGCGGTGCGGGGTCGTTCCGCCGCCCCGGATCAGCGGTCCAGAGTTCCGCCGCGATGTCGGCCACGGTGGCGAGGCCGTCCACTGTGACGGCAAGGTCTTTGGCTTCGGCGGGATCACGGCGCAGCGTCAGTCGGATTCTCATCCTTCGTCGACCCCTCTCATCTTGTCGATCAGGTACAGGTCATCGGGGGTCACCAGGTGCGAGGTCACGGCATGCTCCACCAGCCGGGCACGCCGGTTGGTGGCCAGTTTGCCGCCCCCTCCCCTGAGGCCGGCCACGCCCACCCGGTCCAGCTTGTCGCACACGTTGTCGAGCTTCCGGTTGAACCTGGTCAGTGCCCAGCCGAGGGTCTTCGCGGCCGCCGCGGACGACGGTATGGCGCTGAATCCCGTGCCGTCCCTGCGCAGCATGGGCTCGGCGAGGGCGACGATCAGTGCCTTTTGGGAGTCGGTGAACACGACCGGGCCGATGGTGGTGTCCCCGGCGGTGTCGTCCCCGCGGGTTTCCTGCCGGAAGGTGGGCGTTTTCACGTGAACGCTGAATTCATAGGTGGTGGGACCCGCCGTGAAGATGATGTTGGTGTGGCTGAAGACCAGGGGCAGCCGGGCGCCCGGCGAAAGCCACGCCTGCATGCCGCCGGAGGCGTCGGCCACGGTGGCCGAGAGCATGCTGCCGACGTTGCTGAGCCACCAGATGCCGTCGTACCTGGCAATCTGGAGGAAGCGGCGGTGGAGGTAGGGGTTGTCGTCCACCTCCAAGTCGCCTTCACGGCCGATGCTGAAGACGTCGTCGTCCGATGGCTCGTACCACTCGCCGCAGAAATCTACCGCAAGATCTCCCATTTTTTCCGTGTCTCCTTGTTAGCTGTTCAGGCTGTCTTGCCCCGGGGCCTCCGGCGTGCCCCGCGGGGCGTCCGGGGCCGGGCGTCAGACGCACGCGATGGAATCTTCCCCGGCAGGAGATGCCGAGCCGTCATTGCGCACGATGATCACCTGCACGCATGTGGGTTCATCGGGATTGGCGCTGACGTCCACGCGCGGCGCGGTCGTTGACAGGTAGTTCCCGCCGCCCTTGACGGTCTTGATCCGCCACTTGTACGTGTCACCCTGTTTTGGCTGCGGGTTGGTCCAGGTGAACCGCACCTTGCCACCGGCCCCGACGCTGCCCGCGAGTTTGGCGACGTCCGGCACGGAGCCGTCATCCAGGGCGTCGGCCGGCGGCTTGCTGGGCTGCTCACTCGGCAGCGCCTGGGGCTGCGGCGCGGTGGACGCGACAATGATGCCCACGACAATGGCCAGCACCAGGAGCGTCCCTCCGGCAATGGCCAGCCAGAGGTTCCGTTTGCCGTGGTCCTGTGCGGGCTCCGGGTTCTCCGGTCCCGGTGCGGGCTCTGGCCGGCTGCTCCGGAGGACGGTGGCCTGAGCCCAGTCACCGCCGTCGTCCGCTGCCGGCGCCGGAAATGCCGCCGGCAGGGCGCCCGGCGCCGCAGAAGGTTTCGACGGCGACGTCCACGGAACGGCCGACGGCGGCGCTGCTGGCTGTGCCGCAGGAGACGGACTCTGCTGCCCGCCAATCAGCGGCCACGTCCGCGCCGGAAAGGTCGGGGCGCTGCCCGTTTTCTCCGGGTCGATGGAAGCAACGTTGCGGACCCGGGTCTCCTCGACGCCGTCGTCGGCGTGGTCGTCCTCCTGCTGCCGCTCCTCGAGGACTTCGAACGGTGTGACCGACAGGTTCAGCTCCGCCTGGATGCGCTGCAGCGCGAGGGCGAAGGCGTGGGCCGACGAATAGCGGGAGGTCGCCGATTTTGCCATGGCCGTTGCCAGGGCGAGCTCAAGTGATTCGGGCACGTCCGCCCTGCCAAGGCGCGGCACAGGCATGCTGGTGATCCGCGAGATCAGTTCGCGTTGCGAGTTGTCCGCGCCCGGCAGGACAAACGGTGACCGGCCGGCCAGCAGCGTGTACAGGGTGGCGCCCAGCGCCCAGACATCCACCAGGACGCCGTCGACGTTTCCGTCGTGGAACTGTTCCGGCGGGGACCACGGGATGGACATCCCCGCGTCCTCGTCCGCGGCGCCGCCGAGCGTGCCGGAGATGCCGAAGTCCGTGAGCGCGGGGCGGTTGTAGTCGGTGACCAGGATGTTGGCGGGCTTGATGTCGCGGTGCGCTATGCCTGCCCGGTGGGCGGTCTCGACGGCGGAGGCAACCTGGATGCCGATGGCCAGGACCTCATCGACGCTGAAGCGCTGCCGCCGGTACCGGACATCCAAACTGGGCCGTGAGCAGTATTCCATCGCGAGGTAGGAGTGCCCGTCATCCGTGACCTCGGCTTCGAAGATGGTGACGATGAACGGGTGCGAGGACAGCTGGGCCATGAGGTTGGCCTCGGACTCAAACCTCCGCCGGGCGCCCTCCGTCTTGAGGCCGGAAAGCAGGACCTTCACGGCCACCTTGCGGCGCGGACGGTCCTGTTCATACAGGTAGACGTCGGAGAACCCGCCCGATCCGAGCAGGCTGACATAGGTGAAACCGGGGATGTGGGGCGGCGGGGCTGCCGGCCGCTTGGAACTCAAAGAATCTCCTCAAAACGCAACGAAACGTCGTCGCCAAGTTCTGCGACGTCCCCGTCCAGGACGATCGCCATTTCATTCTGGGCCAGGCGTCGCGGCGGCTGGCCCTCGCGGACCAGCACCGTGCCATTGGTCGCCTTGAGGTCGCACAGCATCACATGCCAGCCCTCGAGCCTGACCTCGATGTGGGACCGCGAGATGTCGCCGCCGGGGCTGGCCACCTGGACCAGCCGCGGCATGGCACCGCCCTGGACCCTGGAGACGGACGGCTGCCGGCCGATGACGAGCGACTCCTCCAGCCCAATCACTTCGCCGGTGGAGAGCCGCACCTGTCCCAGCCGGGGACGGGGCACCTGCACAGCGACGTCGGGGAGCGGCGAACCGCACGTGGAACACTGCCCGTTGGTGGGAGGGTTCGCGTGGCCCGCTGCGCACACCCGCGCCAGTACCAGGGGACCGCCGGCCAGCGGACCGCCGCCGGGCGCGGCGCCGGATGCCGCCGGGGGCTGGTCGGGCGCGGCCCTGAGTTCACTCTTCAAAACCGTCTGGCCGTCGTGGTCGCCCTCGGCGGGACGGGCCGGCGTCTCCGGCTGGCCCTGCCCGGGCTGCGGCTCGGGCGCCGCCGTGGTGCCGAGATCCGGCAACGGGATGAACGACGGCGGTGCAGGAGGACGCTGGCCGTTGTCACTGCGCGTTGCCCACGGCACGGAATCGATCAGCCCGCCCGCCGCGGGGCCTGACGCCGGGACCGCCGGCGGGCCGGCTTCCGGGCCTGCTGCCGGAAGCCCGGTTTCTGATGCTGCGGCCTGTTCAGCCCCGGCATCTTGAGCCGCGGCTTCTGGAGATTCAGCCGCATCCGGAATGTCTGCAGCACCTTGTGATGCGGCTGCAGCCCCGTGCATTGGTGCTTCCTCGGCGTCTTCCCCGGTCCGCACCGCCGCACCCTCGATGCTGCGCACCACGGTCTTGTCCCACAGATGGTCATACGAACTGGTCAGTTCGCTGGCCGGCTGCGGCAGGTCCCCAGGATTGCCGTCGTCTTCCCGCACCGGCTCGTCAGCCTGCGGTTCGTCAGGCTGCGGTTCTTCAAGCAACGGCTCCTCAGGAACCACCGCATCCACCCGCGTCTCATCAGACACCGTCTCACCGGCCCCCGCCGGCATTGCAGCCAGGGTTTCCGCTGACGTTTCCGCCGCCGCTAAGGCCGCGGCGGCAGTTCCGGTTCCCGCAGTTCCTGTTCCGGCCACGGCCAGCCGCAGCGACTGAAGTAGAACCACGCCTTCAGCCACGGGCAGCTCAAGGTCCGTTGCAGCCGGCCGGCCGGTTTCATCGGTCTTGCCGTTCTTGTCCGGCACTCCGGGGACGGCCAGGCTGAACCACTCCGGAGAGTCAAGCCACCGCTCCGTCCACGTGGTGACGTTCCGGCCGTCCAGCTTCACCGTGCCGGTCGGCAGCTGGACACTCAGCTCGAGCTCGCCGCGCAGGAAGACCCGCAAGGATTCGCGGAAGCCGATGATGCCAAACTGCGGGCACCGGGACAGCGGCACACCCAGACCCCCCGTTACTGCGTGCAGTACCTCGTGGACCTCCGGCGCGCCCTGCAGCAGGTCCCAGACCTTCCGGACGAGGGCAGGCTGAGACTCCGGGCCCAAAATGACGGCCGTCCCCGAGCGGAGGATCCCGAACCAGCTGCCTGGAGCGTAGCTAGCTGCCGTCATGTGCAGTTTCCCCGTTTCCCGCGTGGCGCGGCAGCGTATCCTCGTCCTCCGCCGCAGCCGCAGTCCTCGGTGCCGTGGTGGAGACGCCATCCTCGTTCAGGACATTCCTGGCGTCGACGACAATCACCGTGACGTTGTCCCGGCCGCCGCTCCTCAGTGCCGCCTGGATCAGCAGGTCAACGGCTTCCTGGGGGTCCGGCACCGTGTTGAGGATGTCAAACATCTGGTCGTCCGTGAGTTCGCCGTTGAGCCCGTCGGAGCAGACCATCATGCGGTCGCCCTCCTCGATGGGAAGCAGCCAGTAATCAGCCTCCGTCTCATCGCCCGTGCCCAGCGCCCGGGTGACCACGTGGCGCCGGGGATGGACCGTGGCCTCCTCCGCCGTGATTTCTCCGGTGTCCACCAGCTCCTGGACTTCCGAGTGGTCCACGCTGATCTGGGCGAGCCTGCCCTGGCTCAGCCGGTAGGTCCGGGAATCACCGATGTTCATGACCAGCCAGTAGGGGATGCCCATCTGTTCCACCACCACCACGCCCGTCAGCGTGGTACCCGCGCGCGATCCTGTGGCGGCGCGGATGGAGTCGTCCGCGATGGCCAGGTACTGCTGCACCACCGAGGCCGTGGCTGTCCGCTCTCCGGTGGCCAGCTGGGGCAACGTTGCCAGGGCGCGCACGCACATGCCGCTGGCGACTTCGCCGGCCTCATGGCCTCCCATGCCGTCCGCGACGGCGAAGATCGGGTCGGACGCTATAAAGGAGTCCTCGTTGAGCTCGCGGCGAAGGCCGCGGTCCGTTCCGTAGCCGTAGCTCAGGTTGAGGCCTGGCCTTCCGCCGGCCGATTCGGTGCGGGCCGCCTGCTGTGAATTCATGCCTGTCCTACGTTGAAGGTGCGGTCCCCGAAATGAACGGTGGTCCCGGGGCTGACAAATGAAGGGACGCCGGGCACTAACGCAGTGCGGACGCCGTCCGGTGTGGTGACGGCGCTGCCGTTGGTCGAGTTGCGGTCTGTGACCCACACGCCGGCGCCGTCGGTGAGCAGGTGCAGGTGCGTTTTTGAAATGGTCCGTCCGGGATCCGGCACGGCCAGCAGCTGCGCCTGGGACTCTCCGGCACCGGCGGCGGGGTTACGCCCGATCAGCACGCTGCGCTCCAGACGGAAGTCGCGGCCGTCGTCGAGCCGTATCCTGAGCACCGCCACGGGCGGTGCCTCCTGCCCGGAACCGCGCAGCTGCGTGCGGTCGAGGACATCGTCCGGGTGGCCGGCGTCGGATGGGTTGGGTTCCGGCCGATCGACGACGGGCAGGCTTGCGGCACTGGCGGCGACGGCCACCGGTGAAGAAACCGGCTGGACAGGAGGGAGGTCCAGCGGGGCGAAGCTGTACGGCCCCTGGATGCCGCCTGACGTCACCGGGTTTCGCCCGGCATGAACATCAAACACGAGCGTCTTGGCGGCCCGGTCCTGCCATCCCTGGAGCCCGCCGTCCCTGTCCCAGGAGCTGGAGACGACGACGAGGAAGGCCCACGCGGCGGCCAACAGCGCCAGCGGGCCCAGGATCCACAGTGCGGCGTCGAACCACCGGAAAATCACCACGGCGACGGCGGCCGCAACGGCCAGCAGCACCCCGGCGCCCGTGACGGTTCCGCGCAGGACGACGGCGCCCGTCCCCGGCGCGTAGCCGTCCTTGTCGGTCGTGCGGATGCCCATCGCCCGGCTGCCAATGGTGCTCCCGGAACGGCCCTCGACGCCGGCGAGGACGAAAAGGTAGACGAGCGTCAGGCCGACAGCGATGCCTCCCAACAGGGCAAGTGTTCCGGTGTCGTAGACGATGAAGCCGGCGCTGCGGGAACTTGTGACGCTGGCGAAGCCGAGGGAGAAAAGGACCACCAGGACAACCGCCGGTGCAAGCCAGTCCAGCACTGCGGCCCCGAGGCGTTTTCCGGGCGCCGCCGGGACCAGCTCCAGTTTCGTTCCCATGTCCGTTCCTTCCCCCTGCGGCTCCCCCCGCCGCTCCCCCTGCCCCGTGGGCTTGATGCTACCGGGAAACCTCACGGGCTGCGTTGCCGCCCCGCAGGCGCCACAGTAGCTCGCCCCGGCGCGAAGCGGCTGTCCGCAGTGGCCGCAGCGCCTGCCGCCGGCAGTCTTCATGCCCTCAGTCTTCGGGTCAGTCATGGTCGCTTCGGCCCTCGCCATCCTGCGCCGCGGCGGCTGAGGGCGGCCCGGGCGTCAGCCAGCAGGGACCGCGGCGAGAACCGTGCCTGCTGGCGTCGCCAGAAGCCGACCGTCGCCGTCATGTCCTTCAGCGAACCGTCCACAATGGTCCAGTACTCCCGGACTTCTTCCTCACTGGGCTGGCCGGCCCCGAAAATGGACGCGTCGGCCCTGTGGGCCAGCTGTGTGGTGGCAGTGCTGGCGGCGGGGAAGGCCTCGGCGACGACGGCGGCGGATTCCCTCCGCGTCGCGCGGGTGTCAACGGCCGCGCCCATGTCGGTGGCAAGGCTGAGGACCTCGTTCCACCCGCCACCCACGCGCTGCGCGGGATGTCCGTCCGTGAACCGGGACTTGCGCCGCCGCGACTTCAGAAGCGCGATGAGCAGCAGCGGGAGCGCCAGGATTCCAAGCGGAATCATGGCAATGCCGACCGCGCTGAGGATGGGTCCCCAAAACAGCCAGGGGTTGTTCTTCTTCTCATCGGCGTCCAGCGCGTCCGGAGAAGAGTCCGGCGGAAGGTCGGCCGGCTCCTGCGGCGGGGGCGGCGGCTGAAGCACCTGCGGCTTCGGTTTCGACTTGTTTTCAGGGTCCGGCGGAATGGGAATGTTGTCCTTGGGCGGCGTGGGGTCGAACGGCACCCAGCCGACACGGTCGAACGCGACCTCGACCCACGCGTGGACATCCTTGCCCATGATCTTGATTTCCCCGGCGCCGTTTTCGGGGCTCTTCGGGTCTGGATAGAAGCCCATGACCACCCGGGACGGGATGCCCAGGTGGCGCAGCATGAGGGACATGGCCACGGCGTACTGTTCGTCGTCGCCGAGCATCTGCTTGGCTGTCAGCAGGTCGCGGATGCGGGCCGCGCTGTGGCCGGAGAGGCTCGGCAGCTGGCCGTCGGCGATGAGCCCGTTGCTGAAGGCGCCCTTCTTTTGGAAGTGGGCTTCGATTTGGCGCACCTGGTCGACGGCGGTGGGGGCGTCGGCTGTCAGATCGTTGGCCTGCGCACCGACAACGGGAGGGATGTCCGCGACGTCCGGGAGCGTCATCTTGGCGAAGTCATACTGCGTCAGCTGCCCGTGTTCGAGCTTCACCGGTTCCGAGACCTGAACGCTGTACGAATCCCCCGTGGACAGGCCCTGGGTGGTGACAGCCGTGTCCGTTCCGGAGTTGAAGTACAGCCCTGTGGCCGGGGCGGAGGAACCCGGCGCGAAGCTGAGGCCGGTGGTCCTCCTGCCGCCGGGAACGAAGTAGCCCTGATAGTCCTCGACGGTGATGTCCAGGGTGTACTCGTTCGTCGGAACCGGTCCGGCGGAATCCGCCAGCGTATTGATGGACTTAGCATCGCCCACCTTGCTGAAGTTGCCGGACCCGTTCGGATCCATGGTGTAGTTCGTCCCGTTGAAGGCGTCCAGCGCTCCGAGCCGCACGCGTGCGTCCTTGGGAAGGCCCTTGACCGCAAACAGCGGGTCGTCCTTCTTGTCCTTGACCAAGTTGCGGAAGCTCGCCAGGGGCGTGACGTAGTCCTTTGGGTCGAACGGCGGCACAATGACGTTGCGCAAAACCCTCCGTTCGTCGCCCGCGGAGATGAGGGGCGAAACAGCGGCCGTGATGCCGACAGTCACCGCGATGACCGCTGCCCCGGCGGCCAGCCTGCGCATTCTGGCGCGGCGGGCCGTGTCGGCGTCGTGCTGCGGACGGTTGACGGACACCTTCAGGGTGTTGCTGCGCCGGAGGCAGTCCCGGCGGAAGGTGGCCCAGGCGATGCCCACAACAGTCAGCGCAATGCCCCTTTCAACGGTCAGGAACCCTGCGTTGGTGCTGAAGGCGATCCCGGTGACGAACAGGGCCAGCACGGGCAGCAACGGCCAGTAGGGGCTGCGCGTCCGCCAGGTCAGGATTCCGGCGACAAGTCCGGCAATGAGCGAGCTGAGGAAGGGAACGATGAGCACTCCCCCGGCGGTACCCACCGGAACACCGACCGTAAGCATGTCCTTCCATGCGAACACGACGCCGAGCAGAAGCGTACGCAGTGACTCGAGGCTCGGGATGACCCCGGCGATGGCCGCCCCGGGCACTGCGAGCGCGGTGCCGAGGACCAGGTATGCGCCGAGCGCCAGGGCGGTGGTGATCAGGAGCCCCAAGCGGAAGTGTGCATTTGAGGCGGCGATGGCGAGGCCGAGGACGACTCCGCCGAACCCTGCGGCCAGATAGTACGGGTCGCCTCCGAAGCTGAGACTGAAGCCCAGGACCCCCAGCCCCAGCAGGACGGTGAGCGCTCCGGCGTCGAGCAGAAAGTGCCACGGCGGCTGGCCGCTGGAGAAGGCCGACGGCGGCGGAGCCTGCCGGCGCGGACGGAGACTGGTTGCCTGGCTCATGCGGCTGCCTTTCTCAGGACAGCGGGAAGGTCGGAGAGTTCACCGAGGGTGAGCACGGTGAGGTCTCCGATGTTCGCGCGGGCGGGTGCAGCACCGGCGTCGACGCGTACTGCCAGGCTGCGGACCCCCGGCGGCACCGAAGCACCTGCTGACCGCAGCTGCGTGGGCGTCACCTGGCTGCCCACCACGAAGAAGACCACCGAGGCGTTGGGGACGGTGTCGGCCAGCGTCCGGGCTAGGTCCACGGCGGTCTTCCGCAGGGGGGTGCCGGCGATCCGGGTCATGCCGTCCAGCATGGTGCGGCCGGTCTCGCAGCGCAGCGGCCCGGCCTGGGTGAGGACGTCCAGCTCGCGCTGTTCACGGATGGCCTGGCGGCCGATGGAGGCGGCAGCGGAGATGGCCATTTCAAATTCGTGTTCGGAGGCGTACTCATCGGTGTTGACGGACAGCGATATTGCGAGGTGGGCGCGCCGGGTCTCCTCGAACTGGCGCACCATGAGCTTGTTGGTCCGGGCCGTGGTCTTCCAGTGGATATGGCGCCGGTCATCGCCCGGTACGTAGTCGCGCAGCGCGTGGAACGAGACATCCGCGCTGGAGAGGTCGGTGGTGGGCATGCCCTCCAGGTCACGGATGAAGCCGGCGGCGGATCCTGCCAGCGCCACCGTCTTCGGGTGGACGTAAAGGTCCTGGGGCTTCGTCCAGAGCACCTGGCGGCGCAGGAGGCGCAGCGGATCGGCCCGGACGGAACGCACCGGCCCGACGGCGATCACCGCACGGCGTGCGGTGGGAATGGTGAAAAGATCCTCATGCACCTGCTGCGGTTTCATGCGCGGCAGGTGGAAGACAGCCGTGGAAGCCCCCACCGGCAGCTCAAGGTCTGCGGGCAGCAGCGGACGCGCCGAAGTGTTGGACACGGCGATGCTTCCCACCGCGCTGTCCCCCACCGCAACACGGGTCCGGGCCAGGTCCAGCAGGACACCATAGGAGGACCTGCCAAGGATAAAGCCGACGGCAATGAGAAACAGAACCAGCGCCGCGACGGCCGCGGCTTTGGCCTCCTGCCAGCCGTAGGCTTCTCCGGCTGCCCACAGCAGCACGGCCGCCCCGAGGACAGACCAGCCGAGGACGCTCACCACGCCCAGCACGGGCTGGACGCGGCGTGACCAGGCGCCGCGGACGGCATCCCAGGCCGGAGCAATAGCCTGTCCGGCGGTTTTGCCGGCTTCGGTCCACACCGCCGACGGGTGAAGCCGGCTGTTCCTGCCAAGAGGCAGTCCGCGCTTGCGGAACGGCCCATCCGTGAAAAGTGGCCGGCGAAGGCGGCCAGCAAGCCGGGTAAAGGGAGAGCCGGTGGACATGTTTGGAACCTTTTGTTGGCGCTGGAATCGTAAATGCGGGGCCGGGGCCCGAAGTCTAGGCGGAAGCCCGCGGTCTAGACGGCTGCGCGCTGCTGGGGAGCGGCGACGTCGGCCAGGACACGGGCCAGGACAGCCTCCGCCGTGGCACCGGAGAACTCCGCCTCGGGGTCCATGACAAAGCGGTGCGTCCAGACAACTGCGGCCAGGTCCTTGACGTCATCCGGCAGGACAAAATTCCGTCCCTGCGCGGCCGCCCAGACCTTGGCTGCCCGGACCATGGCCAAGGCTCCGCGGACGGATACCCCCAGCCGGCTTTCGGGGGCGTTGCGGGTCTCTTCGCACAGCCGTGAGATGTACTCGAGCACAGCGGTGTCCACGTGGGTGGTGGCTGCAAGGTCGGCCATGTCCGCCACGGCCTGGGTGGTGATGACCGGCTGCAGGTCTTTCGAACGGTCCTTCAGGTTGCTGCCGCCCAGCAGCTGAACGGTGGAGGCGTGGTCCGGGTACCCGATGGACGTTTTGATGAGGAAGCGGTCCAGCTGTGCCTCGGGGAGCCGGTAGGTGCCTGCCTGCTCGATCGGGTTCTGGGTGGCCATCACCATGAACGGGCGGCCCGCCTCATAGGTGGTGCCGTCCACCGTGACCCGGGATTCCTCCATGACCTCGAGCAGGGCCGACTGCGTCTTCGGCGATGCACGGTTGATTTCGTCGGCGAGGACGATGTTGCTGAAGATCGGCCCCTTGTGGAACTCGAACTTCTGCGTCTTCTGGTCGTAGATGGTCACGCCGGTGACATCGGAGGGCAGCAGGTCCGGGGTGAACTGGATGCGGCTGTTGGATCCCTGGACCGTGGCGGCCAAGGCCCGCGCCAGTGATGTTTTACCGGTGCCGGGGGCATCCTCGAAGAGGACGTGGCCTTCGGCAAGCATGGCCGTGAACGTCAGCCGGATGACGTGGGCCTTGCCCAGCACCGCCTGGCCCACGTTGGCGACGAGTTTTTCGAACGTGCCCGCAAACCAGGCGGCCTGCTCGGTTGTCATGGTCATGGGAGGTTCCTCTTCCGTTGTGTGGAGTCTTTGTTGTGCTCAGGCGGTGTGCCCAATGCGGTGTGCCCGGGCCGTGTGCCCAGCGCGTGCGGAAAACACGCGGCCTACCGGCGCGGCATTCCAGGCGGCGGATTTCCGCCGAGTGACGTGGTGTCACTTCGTACGTAGTTGCCCGCAGCAGGACCGGACGTCAGGTGGTACCACACGCCCGTGGGATTGTTTGTCGACCTGCTCCACACCACATAGTGGTCGCTCTGTGCGGTGATGCCGGTATCGAACCACCGTCCCGGGCTGATGCACTGGTCAGGGTTGGAGTTCCGGTAGCTGTCGGTGGTCCGGTTCGGCTCGGTGCAGGAGCGGACGGGAGTGGACCGGATACTCCAGGACGTGGGCGGCGGCGGGGTGGGGTCAGCACCCGAAGTGGCAACTGCCGAATCCGGCTGTCCGCAGTCCTTGTCGCCATCCGTTCCGTTGCAGGCACGGACCGCCAGGGTGTGCCTGCTGTCCCAGCCTCCGGCGTTGCGGCTGAACTGCCGGTCCAGGCCCACGGACCTGAAGCCGGTGCCGTCGTAGTTGACCTCGTACCGGTTGATGACGCGGCCGTTGTCGTAGGGCTGGTTCCAGGTCCAGTGGACTTGGGGGTCTCCCTTGGCTGACGTGCCGCCGGTAACCACCGGAGAAGCGGGCGCCCCGTAGGGCACCGCCGAGCCGATGGCCTTGGCATCCCCCGAGATGTTGTTTTTCGTGGAGAACGCAATGATGTTTACTGTCACGTTCTTGCCGTTCGGCTGTCCGTAGATGGTGCCTCCCGGCGCGTTGATCGGGCCGGACCCGTACGCGGTGGACCAGCGGTAGCCGATCTCCGATGCCTGCGATCCGTTCCGCTGGGCCTGCGTCAGCGGGGTGAAGGTGATCTTCAGCTGGCCGGTGTTTCCCGGCGCCGCCACCGTGCCGCCGTTCACCGTCCCGGGCTTTCCGGCGGCCCGAATGGGGGCGGACTGGGCGCTGGTTCCGGACGTGCCGGCCTTGTTTGTGGCCGAAACGGTGAACGCGTAGTCGGCCTCGGAGTTGGACACTGTGACGTTCTGGGAGGTTCCCGAAACCTGCTGGCTCTTCACCACCGTGCCTCCGCGCAGCGTGGTCAGCGTGTAGGCGGAAACGGCGTCGCCGTTGTTGTTCGGCGCGGTCCAGTTCACCTGCAGCTGGCTCTGGGCTCCCACCGGGGAGGCGCCGGCCACGCTCGGCGCGGCAGGAGTCACCGGCACTCCGGCCGGGATCTCCGCGGCCGGGTACTGGCTCCACTCGGACGGGTCCTTGGCATCGTTGCGTGCCAGGACGCGCACCTTGTACGCCACGCCGTTGGTGAGGCCCTTCCAGAGGTAGCTGGTGGATGTCAGGTTTTGGATCTGCGCATTCTGCCCGCTCGGAGCCGGTGAGATTTCGAGATCATAGGACTTGACCGGCGAGCCCTTGCTGGCCGGGGCCTTCCAGGCGACGGACAGCTGCTTGTCGCCGAACTTCAGCGCCGGAGCGAACGGAGTGTCCGGCTTGACGTCGGGGCGGACCTCCGCCGAGGCCGGCGAACGGTCGGACTCGCCGAATTCGTTCGTGGCCGTCACCTGGAAGTGGTACTTGGAGTTGTTCACCAGGTTGTTGAGCGTGCACGAGTTGGCCGGGCACTGCTGTTTGAATCCGCCTTCGCCGTAGACCGTGTAGTGGGTGATGGGCGACCCGCGGTCCGCAGGTGCTGTCCAGTTCAGCAAGGCAGTGCTGTCGCCCACGCTTTGGGCCTGCGGCGTCGTGGGCGCCAGCGGCTCGTCCTTGACCGTCAGCCGGACCCTGGCCGTAGCCTGCCGTGAGGCTTCCCCGGTCTTGTCCGCAATGGTGTAGGCAACCACCATGGTCCCCGTGAAGCCGGAGGCGGGGGTGACCACCACGTTGTCCCCGTCCACGGCGACGTTCCCGGTTCCGGTCTCGGCCGTCGCCGCCACAATCTTCAGCGCAGTCTCCGGGAACGGGTTGGCATCGTTCGCCAGGACCGGTACGCTCACGGGCTTTCCGGCCGCGGCGCTGGGTTCCAGGTCGTCGTTGGCCACCGGCTTGGGCCGGCTCGAGGCGGTGACGGAGAGCCGGTACGTGGCGGTAGCTTCCAGTCCCCGGGGGTCCCTGGCCTTCACCTGCACGGCCCCGTCGTTGCCCGGCCGCACGCCGTCCTTGGCCGAGACTTTGAGCGAGGCGCCCTCGATCCTGGCGTCGAAGCCTGCCGGAGCACCGCCGACGAGCTCGTATTTCATGTTCTCTGCATCGTCGCCGTCGGGGTCGGAGGCCAGCCTGGCCAGATCCGTCTCGGCGGACTCCCCCTGCGGCACGTCGACGGCGGCACCCAGCAGTGTGGGCGGGTTGTTGCGGTTCGGATCCGGCAGGACCTTGGTCCGGATGCTCAACGTGGACTTCAGTCCTGCCGCGTCATCCGGGCCGGTACCGTCGGTTACTTCGAAGGTGATGGAACCCGGCCCCACGTAATCCTTGCCGGCCGTGTACTTGATCGCGGTGCCGTTGCCGGCCACGGGGTCGCCGCCGTCGGCGCCAATGAGCTTGATCCGGTCGGTCTGGGTCAGCCGGGGTGAGCGTCCTTCCCGGACCTTCACCCATTCGGCCAGGTTGGCTGTAACGGACTGGCCGGCCACAACTTCCAGGACCTCGTCCTTGGCGAGCGTCGGGACCTGCTGCCCGAGGCCCGGCACCCAGATGATCGCGGTGGACTTCTTTCCGTCCACGTCCTCCACCGTGTACGGCACCAGTTGCGGCTGCTCCGCCAGTTCGACGATCACGTTGCCGTCCGGACCAGGGCGAGCCGTCTCGCTTCCGCTGGTGACCTTCAGGTTCTCGCCGACGCCGTCGGGGTCCTCGTCGTTCTTGAGAACGGGAACGTCGACGGCAGTTTTGCCGAGGGTCTGGGCGGACGTCACGCGGTCGTCCCGTGCGATGGGAGCCTGGAGCGGGACCTGGCTGTCCACGACCATTTTGATGGCGGCCTGGGCGGAGGCGCCCCGCTCGTCGGCAACGGCGTAGCGGACGTTGACGGTGCCTTCGGCAGCCGGGGCGAGGAGGAGGATGCGGCCGCTGTGCTTGCTGACTTCGGCCTTCAGGGCGGCGTCCGCCTCGATGCCGTCGGTCAGGATGCGGATCGGGTCACCGTCGGGGTCGGAGTCGTTGCCTGCGGCGTCGACGGCGATCTGCCGCCCGGGACGGACCTTGACCTCGTCGTCCACGGGCGTGGGCTTCTGGTTGGTGTCGCCGCGGGGCGCGATCCCCACCGTGACCGTGCCGGTGTTCACGGCGCCCTGCCGGTCCACTACCTTGTAGCGGAAGGAATCCGTTCCGGCGCCGTCTCCGGCGGCGACAAAGTCGATGAAGTTGCTTCCAACCGTCGCGGTTCCCATGGCCGGAGTGCTGTCGATGCCGGTCAACTGGACGGAGTCGCCGTCGGGATCTATGCCGTCCAGCGGAACCGGGATCCGCACCGTGCCGGCGGCCACCACCCGGGCCGTCAGGTTCCTGGGCTGCGGACGGGAATTCTCGGCGCCCTCGAGGGGCAGGATGTGGATGGTGACGGCCGCGGCACTCTTCTGCCCCTGCGGGTCCACGGCGTTGTAGATGGCTCGCACGGTTTTAGGCTCGCTGCCGGCGATGAAGCGCAGCGTGTTCTCCGAAACAAAGCTTGTGCCGTTCCCCGCCTCCACCGGCTGGGGAAGGACCGGATCAACGGTCAGCTTTTCGCCCTGCGGATGGGTGTCGTTGTCCAGCACGGGGATGGTGACCACGTCGTTGACGCGGACGTTGACTTCATCCGGTTTCGGCTGCGGCGCCTCCACGACGGGCGGGGCCGGGACCGGGACCACCGAAACGCTGCCCGTGGCGGAATCCTTGCCGTTGGACATGGTGTACCGGAAGAGGAACGGATCCTTGGTTCCGGCGATGTCCGTGATCCGCAGGACGCTGTGGTTGAGGACGCTGACCGAGGCCGTGGCGTTTTCCGGAAGGGAAACGGACTGAAGCACCAGCACGCCGCCGGACGGATCCGAGTCGTTGGCCAGGGGGTCCAGGAGGACGCTGCCGCCGACCGGCAAAAGGGCGACGTCGTGGACGGCAACGGGTTTGCCGGCGTCCTTGCCTGACTCGACGTCCACGCGGATCAGGCCCTGGCTGCTCTGCGGGCCGTTGCTGGCGATGTACGTCAGGTAGACGGGCCCCGGAGTCCGGCTACGGAAGGTGAAGGTGCCGCCGTCGGTGACGGGCCCGAGTTCGGCCGGCCCGCTGGCCTCCACCTGGGCGAGCCGCAGCGCGCCGCCGTTCGGGTCGACGTCGTTCTTCAACGGGGCGATCACCAGGTCCTGGCCGGCGACGGCGGTCACGTGGTCCGCGTTGACAACCGGAGCCAGGGCGCCGGGGGGCTGGACGTTGACCACCACTTTGCCCGTCGTGGTGGCGCGTCCGTCCCAGACGGTGACGGTAACGTTCTTCTTGCCCGCGGTGGCGCCGGAGTCCTGGAACGTCAGGAGCCCGTCACGGCGGACTTTCACCTGGTCCTGCTGGTTGTCGGCAGTCGCCGACATGAGGACGAGGTCGTCGCCGTCCGGGTCCGCCCAGTCGGTGAGGATGTTCTGGCTGACGGTTTTCCCCTGCTCCACGAGCAGCGTGGTGGGATCGCCCCGCTTGAAGGCGGGCGGCCGGTTCTCGTCCGGTCCAACGACGTTCAGCGTGACCTTGCCGCCTGCGGACAGGCCCCGGCCGTCGGCAGCGCTGTAGTCGAACGACTCGGTGCCCGGGGTGGCGTCGGCCGGAACCGTGACCTGGAAGGCCGATCCGCCATAGATGCTCTCGAGGCCTCCTGACCGGAGGCCCTCGCCCGCAGTGGTGGCGGTGAGGACGTCCCCGTCGGGGTCGGAGTCGTTGTCCAGGACGCTCAGCACGGTGGTTCGGCCGGGCCGGACGCCGACGACGTCCGGCTTGGTTTCCGGCGGACGGTTCGGTTTGGTGCGGTCCGGCAGGACGTTGATGGTGTTGTCGTCCGCGGATTCCTCGTCCTGGTCATCCGCCTGGTTCTTCGGCGGAACCACGTCGTCCCAGTTGTTGACCAGCTGCATGTTCTGGTTGACCAGCCACACATTTCCGGAGTTCACATCGTTCAGCACCACGAGGTCGCGGTTGACGCGGAACACATAGCTCGGTGAGGCGCTGGCTTTCGGAACTGCGACGTTTTTGTCGTCACCGTCGGTGACGCAGTCGCGGACGTACTTGTTCACCCCGGACCAGGCTGCATGGATACAGCCGCCCAGCTGGACAGGCGCGGCGGGTACGCCCTGACCACCAGTGGTGACCTGCCGCGCCGTCGAACCGTCCAGCGGCTGCCTCAGCAGCGCCTTGGGCGTGGCCACTGCCACGGCGTCCGACGCCGGACCGGGCTGCTGGAGCTTCGCTTCCCGGGCGTCCGGCACCGCCACTTCCCGGCCGCCGGGAAGGAACAGCCGGCCCCGGGCCGGGTCCAGGACCACGGGCTGGTCCCCCACCACGGCCAGCTGCAGGTCACCGGCACCCTTCAGCCCGTCCCAGGTGCTGGACTCCGTGTCGGTGGGCTCACCGTTGGCGTCCACGGCGGTGACCGTCACCTGGCCCGTCTTCGGATCCGCCGAATAGACCCGGTCGTCGGAGCCGACGGCGGACACCAGGCCCTCCGAGCCGTCTACGGCCGGCTCGCTCGATTCCTCATCGAAGGCGTTGACTGTCGACGGCGACATCGCCCACATCTTGCCGGCGGCGGGGTCCGTGACGGAGATGACCTCGGAGCCGAAGCTGACCTGGGCGGCGCCCGGCAGTTGTTTGTCCCCGCCCAGCCGCATGTTGGCGGCGGAAACCTGGTTCAGGGTGGAGCCGGATTCGTCGTCGACGAAGACCTTGCCGGCGTTCTGCAGCACGTCGAAGGTGGTGCTGGCGGGCGTCACTGCTCCGTCAAGCACGCGTGAGGGATAGTTCAGCCGGCCCACTGCGTTCCGGGACTTGCTGACCACCCACACGCCGCCGTCGTTCAGGTCCACCTCGGTGGTCTTGAAGCCCGGGTAGATGATCGCACCTGCCACGAGTGCGAGGGCGGCCGCAGAAAAAGCGGTACCGGTGATGAGCTTGTTGCGGCGGTTCCTTAGCCCCAGCCTGCCGAACAAAGTTGACACAGCGTTATTATTCCCCTGAAATCACAGCCGCCTGAGCGCAGCCTATAAGCCCCTGGTGAGCACCAGAGGCTGTGACATTCCGCCACTCCCCCATAGAGACGCCGGAACAATTCTGAGTTTCGACTATTACATGGGCTCGGACGGCTTGTCCAAGAAGAGCCCGCACAGGGCCCTCCGTTACCGTGCAAGACTACCCACCTGACGTGCAATGGGCGATGGGGAGGAGTCCCCCACGCCCTGGCGGGACGAGTTGCACTGCCAACGTCAGTCCAGCACGAGCCCCTTGCCCTGGCCCCGGGCGAGCATCACCGGCATGATCTCGCCAAAGCCGCGGACATTCTCCGCATCCTTCGGAATCAGCACAAAGCGCTCGTCCTGGTCAAGGGCTGCGGCGGTCATGGAGTCCACCAGCACGGTGCCGGGGTCAGCCAGCGTGGTCAGGCGGGCTGCCAAGTTGACGGTGGGACCGTAAATGTCCCCCAGCCGGGACAGAATCCGTCCCCACACCATGGCCACACGCGCCTCCGGAAGGATCTCGTCCCGGGTAAAGGCCTCGGCCAGAGCCAGCGAAATCTCCGCGCCCGCGGCCGGTGTCTCGGCGATGTACAGGACTTCGTCGCCCACTGTCTTCACCAGCCGGCCGCCACCCACGGAGATGATCTCCGCGCACTTGTTTTCGAACCTCTGCACCAGCTTGGCCAGGGTCTTTTCGTTCATCCGCCGGGAAAGGCTCGTATAGGACACGAGGTCGGCGAAACCCACGGCCCGGGCCAGGGGAAGCGGCGCGTCATCCTCGTCGCCTTCCCGGCCTTCCTCGCTGGCCTGGAGTCCCGCCTCTGCCCGGACGGCAAGGCGCTGCACCGCGGCGTTCAACTGGCGACGCCACGAGTAGACAAGCATCTCCTCGAGCGGGTCAACCAGCGCGGGCAGTTCATTCACGAGCCGTTTTCGGGCGACCGGGTCCGTGACTCCCTGCTCATGGACCATGTCCTCCACGAGCGCCTCAATCTGCCAGACCACCATACGGTCGGTCATCTGGCCGATGGCACGGGTGACCGAAATGGCTGCCTCTTCGGTGAGCTTGCCGGTCCGGACCAGGTCCACCGCGGTGTTCAGCGCGGCCTGGTCGCGCTCGGTGAAGGCGACCTCGTCGTCCCCGAGGTTGGGGAACCCGAGGGCACGCCACAGCTTCCGTGCCGACAGCAGCGACAGGCCCGCACCGGCTGCCACCTCGCGGCGGCGCAGCTTTCGTTCGCCGCCGAGGAGCCTGGCTTCAAGGGCCTTGATGGCGATCCTTTCGGCGGACATCGTGCCGGTGGAAGGAGCCTCGACGGCGGCGTCGGCCATCTCATCGCTGCTTTCCTGGCTCACGCGGTGATCCTCATCGTTCATCTCTTCCACCTTCTCTCACATCCCGCGGAAATCCGGCGTCGGATCCGTCCTGCGCATGGCCCCATTCAAAAAACTCATCCTTCGGAAGTTCGTCCAGCGCGTCCAACACAAACCTGTGGAACGTGGCGACTTCGGGCACATCCCGTAGTACGGCGCTGAACTGGTGCCCGGCATCCAAGGATATAGTCCCGGAGCGCAACATCCGCTGGAGCAGGGTCTGGGTGACCGTGACGTTACGCACGGACGCCAGAAAGACCTGCTGGTCCCGCCGCCGGAGGATGCCGTAGCGGGCCATAATCCTGCGGCTCGTCAGGAAGTACCGGGTGGCCTGCCACCGCAACAGCCGCGGCAGGCAAAATCCGCACAGCGCCCAGAGGGCCGCAAGCACGCAGCCCGCCACCAGCCAGAAGGTCCAGTCAGCGGAAACTGCCGGGTACATGTCCCGCAGCCCGCCCCGGATGATCCACGCGCTGGCGAAGGCGGCCAGCGCAGGTGCCACAACAAACACCACCGCCGGAATGAACAGCATCCTGGGCTGTGGGCGGGTCATCACGATGACCTGCTCCCCCGGCAGGAGGTCTTTACGCATTGCCACTTTCCGCGGACTGCCCCGGCGGAGTCCATGGGCGCAGGTGGACGACGTCCCCGGCCGTCACCACATGCTCGCGGGCCGAGGAATCCACCACCAGGAGGGAGCCGGAGTCGTCCAGCCGCGAGGCGTGCCCGATGATTTCGTGGTCGCCGGGCAGGTGGGCACGCACCTGCTGCCCCAGCGTGACCATGACGGCTTCCACCCGCTTGTGCAGGGACGGGCCGCCCGCGAGACCCGCGGTGGGGTCGCCGTCGGCGTTGCAGAAACTGCGGTAAAGGGTGCAAAACCTGGACAGGTAGCTCTTCAGGAGGGCGGTGCGGTCCACCGTTTCGGCGCCCTCGAGCTGCACCGAGGTGGCAGTGGGGACGGGCAGTTCGGCCTCGGTCAGGGTGACGTTCAGCCCCGTGCCAAGGATCACCGGCGGCACGGAGCCGTCCCCCATCGGGCCGAGCTGGGCCAGGATGCCGGCGATCTTCCGGCCTTTGACCAGGACGTCGTTGGGCCATTTGACGTCCGCCCGCAGCCCGGCCGTTTCCAGCAGCGCGTCGCGGAGCGCGAGGGCAGCCAGCAGCGAGAGCCAGGAGTAGGTCTGGGTGGGGAGCGGCCGCCCGTCGGCGTTGACGGGGCGCAGGACGATGGAGACCAGGACAGAGCTGCGCTCGGGCGCCTCCCAGGTGCGGTCCAGCCTGCCGCGGGCAGCGGTCTGGTGCTCGGCGGTCAGGACGGCGAGGTCCTGCCAGGCCTTGGGCTCGACAGTGACGGCGCGCAGGAGGTCGGCGTTGGTGGAACCGGTGGCATCCACGACCTTCAGCTGCGAAATGCCGTGCGCTGACAGGAATTCGGCGCTGCACAGCGCTTCGCGGTCCAGCGCTGGCCGCTCCGGCAGTCCCTTAGATCCGGACAGGTTTTCCTGCACTTCAGGGCTTTCATCAGGGCGTGCGGCATCCATGCTTGAATCCTATCGAGTTGCCGGGCCGGCGCGGCCGATCCGGGCGGGCACTCAGGGAAGTCAGAGGAAGATATCAGGTACCAGCTGGTCCTCGGCTGCACCCAGGCTGTAGGGCCGGAAGTCCCGCACTCCGGCGGCGGCGAGCACTTGTTCGTCCGTGTAGAAGTTTCCGGACGGTGCGGCGGCGTCCGTGAGGTTGGCTCCGGTGAGCACGGCGTGGGCCGCATCCGCCATGATCCGCGGGCCGCGGGCGGCACGGACCATCGATTCGCCACCCGGCATGTTCCGGATGGCCGCGGTATCAATCAGGGTGCACGGCCAGAGGGAGTTGACGCGGATGCCGTCCGCCTTGAGTTCCTCGGCCAGGCCCAGCGTGGTGAGGCTCATGCCGTATTTGGCCATCGTGTAGGCCAGGTGCTTGCCCGCCCACGTGGGATCGAGATTCAGCGGCGGCGAGAGCGTGAGGATGTGTCCGCCGTCGGACTTCCGCAGGGCAGGCAGGGCGAGCTTGGACAGCAGGAAAGTCCCGCGGACGTTGACATCCTGCATCAGGTCGTACCGCTTCATGTCGACGTCGTCGGTGCGGGACAGATCGATGGCCGAGGCATTGTTGATGACAATGTCGATCCCGCCAAAGCGTTCGACGGCGGCATCGACGGCGTGGGCGACGTCGTCGTCATTGCGGACGTCCCCCACCAGGGGAAGCGCGTTTCCGCCGGCCGCCTGCAGCTCATCCGCGGCGCTGAACACGGTGCCCTGGAGCTTAGCGTGCGGCTCGCCGGTTTTGGCCAGCAGGACGATGTTGGCGCCGTCCTGGGCGGCGCGCAAGGCAATGGCGAGGCCGATGCCGCGACTGCCGCCGGACATCAAAAGCGTCCGGCCGCGGAGCGATCCGGTGGCGTGGTAGGGGGTCGCGGAGGGAGGGAAAGCGTCGTTGCTTGAAGTCATAGGGACACTCTAACTGCTCAATGTTACCGACGAGTAACATAGACGTCCCTGCCGACACGATCGGCGAAAATTGTAGGATCCCTACAGCAGCGCACGGAATATGCGTCACTAGACTAGCCATCAGGGCCTTTGATTTGTGTGGAAGCTACTTAAGGCAGCTCGCCACGCCACGCCAGACGCCCAGCATTACGCTGCCACAGCATGCATCAGCTACACAACAGCTACAGAGCCGGAGACACTTCATGAGCCACGATCTGACCACGACGGCGGGAAAGATTGCCGATTTCCGCGACCGCCAGGCCAGCGCAGAGCAGCCCTCCGGCCCGGAAGCGATCGAGAAGCAGCACGCCCGCGGCAAGAACACGGCCCGCGAGCGCATCGACCTGCTCGTGGACGAGGGATCCTTCGTGGAGTTCGATGCCCTGGCCGTGCACCGTTCCACGGCATTCGGCATGGAGAAGAAGAAGCCGCTGGGTGACGGCGTGGTGTCCGGTTACGGCACCGTGGACGGCCGGCTCGTTGCGCTGTACAGCCAGGACTTCAGTGTTTACGGCGGCTCGCTGAGCCAGGTCAACGGCGAAAAGATCGTCAAGGTCCAGGAATTCGCGCTGCGCAACGGCTGCCCGGTGGTGGGCATCAACGACGGCGGCGGCGCCCGCATCCAGGAAGGCGTCGCCTCGCTGGCCATGTTCGCGGACATCTTCCGCAACAACGTGCACGCCTCCGGCGTCGTCCCCCAGATCTCCCTCATCATGGGCCCGTGCGCCGGCGGTGCCGCCTACTCCCCCGCCCTCACGGACTACGTCGTGATGGTGGACAAAACCTCGCACATGTTCATCACCGGCCCCGACGTCATCAAGACCGTCACGGGCGAGGACGTGGACATGGAGACCCTCGGCGGAGCCCGGCAGCACAACGCCACAACGGGCACGTCCACATACCTGGCCGCGGACGAGGCCGACGCGATTGAGTTTGTCCGGGAACTGCTGGACTTCCTCCCCTCCAACAACCTCTCCGAGGCTCCCGTCCTGGATCACCAGCAGGAGCTGGAACTCGACGACGACGACCTCGCCCTGGATACCCTCATCCCTGACTCCGCCAACCAGCCGTACGACATGCGGAAAGTCATCGAACAGATCGTCGACGACGCCCACTTCCTCGAAATGCAGTCCCTGTATGCGCCGAACGTGATCATCGGCTACGGCCGGGTCGAGGGCCACACCGTCGGGATCGTGGCCAACCAGCCCATGCAGTTCGCCGGAACGCTGGACATCTCCGCATCCGAAAAGGCAGCCCGTTTCGTGCGGCACTGCGATGCCTTCAACGTTCCGATCATCACCCTGGTGGACGTTCCGGGCTTCCTCCCCGGCAAGGACCAGGAATTCCAGGGCATCATCCGCCGCGGCGCGAAACTTCTCTACGCCTACGCGGAGGCCACGGTGCCCAAGCTGACCGTGATCACCCGGAAGGCCTACGGCGGCGCCTACATCGTGATGGGCTCCAAGAAGCTCGGCGCGGACCTCAACCTGGCCTGGCCCACCGCCCAGATCGGCGTCATGGGGGCACAGGGTGCCGTCAACATCCTCTACCGGCGCGATCTCGCTGCGGTGTCAGAGAACGGCGGCGACGTCGAGGCCAAGCGTGCCGAGGTCATCCGCCAGTACGAGGAGGAGCTGCTCAACCCGTACCAGGCCGCTCAGCTGGGCTACGTGGACGCGGTCATCGCCCCGTCCGACACCCGCCTCCAGATCATCAAGGGATTGCGGGCGCTGCGTGACAAGCGCGCCAGCCTCCCCACCAAGAAGCACGGAAACATCCCACTGTGAACCCGAAAGACCCGCAGCCCAAGCCTGCCGCCCAGCCGGTGGTTGAGCCTGTCGAAACCAAGGCCGCTGACACCGACGAAGCCCCGCTCTTCTCCGTCGTCAAGGGGGACCCGACGACCGAAGAACTGGCGGCGCTGACCGCCGTCGTGCTTTCGCTCGGGACAGCCGAAGCGGCTGAAGCCGGGAAGCCCAGCGTCCGCCACTGGGTGCGGCGCCAGCAGCTGCGTCTCGCCCCGACGCCCGGGCCCGGAGCCTGGAAGCGCAGCCGCGGCTGAAAAGCCGGTGGCACGCGCTGAATAATTCAGTGAGTCTTTCATAACCGGAACCGCCCCGTTAGTCTCGTGGGGTGACTACTGAATCTGCCGCCCCATCGCGCCCCCGGACTGCCATCGACGCCGTCGCCGACGCCTACACGGACACCCTGGTCGCCCTGGATCCCAGCCTGGCCACCACACTCGGCATCCCGGGGCACGACACGGAATTCCAGGACTTCTCGCCCGCCGGCATCGTGGAATTCGCTGCCGCGGCACGCGAAACCCTTGCCGCGCTCGACGGGCTTGAGCCCGTGGACGACGTCGACGCCGTCACCCTCGACGCCATGCGCGAACGCCTCGGGCTGGAGCTGGAGTTCCACGACACGGGCTGGGATTTGGCAGAGCTGAACAACATCGAATCGCCGGCACAGAACATCCGCTCCATCTTCGACCTCATGCCCACGGACACCGAGGAGCACTGGGCGAACATCGCCGGCCGCATGCACAGCGTCCCCGGCGCCATCAGCGGCTACATCGAGTCCCTGCGTGCTGCCAAGGAAGCCGGCCGGGTTTCGGCCGTCCGCCAGGTGTCCATCGTCATAGAGCAGACCACCAAGTACGCGGCAGCGGACGGCTTCTTCGCGAAGCTCGCCGCCGGGGCCAAGACGGCTGACGGCCCGCTGCCTGCAGCCGTTCAGGAACGGCTCGACGCCGGTGCTGCCGCAGCCCGGAACGCCTACTCCGGGCTGGCCGCGTTCCTTAGGGACGAGCTGCTGCCTGTGGCGCCCGCGAAGGATGCCGTGGGCCGCGAACGCTATGCCCTGGCCTCCCGTGGTTTCCTCGGGGCAGAGGTGGACCTGGAGGAAACCTACGTCTGGGGCATCGGTGAACTGGAGCGGATCATCGCCGCCCAGGAGGCCGTAGCCGGGGAGATCCGGCCCGGATCGTCCGTCGCGGAGGCCAAGCGGATCCTGAACAGCGATCCCGACCGGCAGCTCAAGGGAACCGAAGCCCTGAAGGCGTGGATGCAGGAGCTTTCGGACCGGGCCATCTCCGACCTGGCCGGCGTGCACTTTGACATCCCGGACGTGATGAAAACCCTCGAGTGCCTTATCGCGCCGACCGACGAGGGCGGCATCTACTACACGGGCCCGTCCGATGACTTCAGCCGGCCCGGACGCATGTGGTGGTCCGTACCGGCGGGCGAGGACACCTTCACCACGTGGGCGGAAACCACCACCGTTTTCCACGAGGGCGTGCCCGGGCACCACCTGCAGATCGCCACGGCCGTGTACCGGCGCGAACTCCTGAACAGCTGGCGCCGGAACGTCTGCTGGACTTCGGGACACGGCGAGGGCTGGGCACTCTACGCCGAAAAGCTCATGGAGGAACTCGGCTACCTCAAGGACCCCGGCGACCACATGGGCATGCTGGACATGCAGCGGATGCGGGCTGCGCGGGTGGTCTTCGACATCGGCATCCACCTCGAGCTTGAGATGCCCGCCCGGTGGGGGTCGGGCAGCTGGACACCGGAGAAGGGCTACGGCTTCCTCAAGCAAAACCTCGACATCAGCGAGGGGCAGCTGCAGTTTGAGTTCGCACGCTATCTCGGCTGGCCCGGCCAGGCGCCGTCCTACAAGGTGGGCCAGCGGCTCTGGGAGCAGATCCGTGCCGAGCTCGAAGCCAGGCCCGGCTTTGACCTCAAGGCGTTCCACACGAAGGCATTGGACATCGGCTCCGTGGGCCTCGACACCCTCAAGCGCGCGATGCTCGGCTAGGTCTCCCCTGCCGTACCCGGGGAGATCTTTGCCACACGCGCTACGGGAATAACTTCACAAAAGGCTGGTTCTTAGCCGGATTTCAGGGCATGTGGACGGTGGGACCCTGCTACTCCCGCGTAATATTTCTCAATGCCAGCTGGAAGCTGTATTTTGCGCGGCCTAGCTTGTTTCGGTGAGCAATCAAACCAGCACTTCTCCTTCGGCCGGGCGCACCGGCTTCCAGCTGCCCCGGTGGGCAGGTTCCTTCGGCTTCCAGATCATCGCCGCCCTCATCGTTGGGCTCGGACTGGGCCTGCTGGCCAAGTACACCGGCAGCACCAAGGCCAGCCCGAACGGGCTTGGCGCAACGCTGCAGACCATCGGCTCGAGCTATGTCTCGCTGCTGCAGACCGCCGTCGTGCCCCTGATTTTCACCGCCGTGGTGAGTTCCATTTCCAACCTCCGCGAAGTCTCCAATGCGGCAAGGCTGGCCTGGAACACCCTGCTGTGGTTCGCCATCACGTCCCTCATCGCCGTGCTGATCGGCATCGGACTGGGCGTGCTGCTGCAGCCCGGCGCCAACACCGGCCTTGCGGGCGAGGCGAAGGAGTATGCAGGCAAGTCGGGTGATTGGTGGGCGTTCCTGACAGGCCTCTTCCCGAAGAACTTCCTGGGCCTGGGCGCCACCTCCACGGTGGCCGAATCCGGTGCCGTCACCACCGCCGTCAGCTTCAACGTGCTGCAGATCCTGGTGATCGCGATCGCCGTCGGAATCGCGGCCCTCAAGGTGGGCAAGCAGGCTGAACCGTTCCTGGCACTCAATGCCTCGGCGCTGGCCGTCATCCAGAAGGTGCTGTGGTGGATCATCCGCATCGCTCCCCTCGGCACCGTCGGCCTGATCGGCAACGCCGTGGCCGTCTACGGCTGGGACACCATCGGTTCCCTGGGTAAGTTCACCGTTGCGATCTACATCGGCCTGGCCCTGGTGGTCTTCGGTGTCTACCCCGCGCTGGTGCGTGCCCACGGGCTCTCCGTCAAGCAGTACTTCTCCGGCGTGTGGCCGGCCGTGCAGCTGGCATTCGTCTCCCGCTCCTCCATCGGCACGCTGCCGCTGACCCAGCGCGTCACCGAACGGAACCTCGGCGTTCCCCGCGGTTATGCCTCCTTCGCCGTTCCGCTGGGCGCCACCACCAAGATGGACGGCTGCGCCGCGATCTACCCGGCCATCGCCGCCATCTTTGTGGCCCAGTTCTTCGGCATCCAGCTGGACTTCAGCCAGTACGTGCTGATCGCCCTCGTGTCGGTCCTCGGATCGGCGGCCACGGCCGGCACCACCGGTGCCGTGGTCATGCTGACCCTGACACTGTCCACGCTGGGACTGCCACTGGCCGGCGTCGGACTCCTGCTGGCGATCGACCCCATCCTGGACATGGGCCGCACGGCGGTCAACGTGGCCGGGCAGGCACTGGTCCCCGCCATTGTGGCCAAGCGCCAGGGCATCCTGGACGAGGCCCTGTACAACGCGCCGCGGTCCGGTGATCCCTTCACGGATGACTCCCCTGCCGGAGAGGTTGCCCCCGCAACGGCGGGTGCCTCGAAGGGTCCAGAACTGGCCGACGCCAAGGCGTAGCCGCGTCCCGGCGTTGCGGCTAGGGTAATGCCATGGATGTCATTCTGGTTCCCGGATTCTGGCTGGACGCTTCTTCATGGTCGGAGGTGACTCCCCCGCTGGTGGCGGCAGGGCACCGCGTCCATCCGCTCACGCTTCCGGGGCTGGAGTCGCCCGATGCCCCGCGCTCGGGCATCGGGCTGCGCGACCATATTGATGCCGTTGTGTCCGCGGTGGATGCCATCGAGGGCCCCGTGGTTCTCGTCGGCCACTCCGGCGGCGGGGCGATCATCCACGGAGTGGTCGACGCGCGGCCGGAGCGCGTGGCCCGCGCCGTCTACGTGGACAGCGGTCCGCTCGGTGAGGGCGGCGTCATCAACGACGAACTGCCGGCCGACGGCGACGACGTTCCCCTGCCGCCGTGGGACGGCTTCGACGAGGCGGACCTCGTGGACCTGAATGACGAGCTGCGGACCATGTTCCGTGCCCGCGCCATCCCGCAGCCGAAGGGCGTGGCATACGACCGGCAGCACCTCCATGATGAGCGCCGCTACGACGTCCCGGCAACCGTGATCGCCTGCGAATTCCCGACGAGCCTGCTCACGGAGTGGATGGACGCAGGCCACCCCTACGTTGAGGAGCTCGCGCGCATCCGCGACCTCGACCTGGTGGACCTCCCCACCGGACACTGGCCCCAGTTCACCAAGCCTGCCGAGCTCGGTGAGGCCGTCCTGGCAGCCGTCAACCGTTCGGCGTGAGCCCACACGGGAACGGGAAGGCTAGTGCCGGCCGCCGCCGATAACGCCCTGCTCCACCGCCTTGGTGACGGCGTCCGCCTCCGCCTGGGTGAGCGTGCCGTCCGCCACGGCCTTATCCAGCCGCGGCTTCAGCGCTGCCGCCCGGCTCTTCTGCGCTTCAGTACGCAGTTCTTCAAGCGCAGCCTTCACCTTGGCCTCGTCGATTCCGAGGGACTTGGCCAGGGACGCTGCCAGTGCTGCCTCCATCGCCGCGCGATCCGGCTTTTGCCCGTCGGTTCTCGGACCGGCAGGCCGGTTCGCCTCGCGGAATGCCCGTAGCGCGTCCGTTACCTTGGCCTCGTCCACGCCCAGTTTGGCCGCCAATGCCGCGGCCTGCGCGCCACGATCCACGTGCCCGTGACCGTGCTTTCCCCGGCCCAGCACGTGACCGTCGGGAGCAGGGATGCCGGAAGGACTGCTGGAGGTGGGGGTGGGAGTTGGAGTGGCCGTCGTTGCCGCGGCCATTTCCGTCACACCAAAACCGGCACCGAGCGCCACCGCCCCCGCGCTAAGGCTGAGGGCCACTTTCTTCATGCGATTCATGGTCTTCTCCTGGATCCGCCGAACGTGACGGCGCCTTCGCCGCCGGCCGTACCGGCCATGGGATCAGCATGCGCCACCCACATTACGCGCGGCTATGAAGGGCCTGTGAAGCACATGTGAATATCACGCTGAACCTGTGACGCTGGGAATCTTGCGCAGAGTGCAAACATGCACGTAGTGTAAGTGCGTGTCCACTTCCACTTCGCCCTCGCCGCCTCCACCGCCGCCGCCCGAAACGGCCCCGTCCCCTACCCGCCGCGAACTGAATAAAGCCGCAACCCGCCAGGCCATCTCGGATTCGACCCTTGAGCTCCTGCGCAGCAAGGGGCCCGGCAAGTTCACGGTGGAGGACATTGCTGAAGCAGCGGGCATCTCACGCCGCACCTTCTTCAACTACTTCAGCAGCACAGAGACGGCGATCGCCTCGGTGACCCACGGCTTCCTTGACACCGCGCTGCAGCAGTTCCGGCTGCGGCCCGCTGACGAGCCCATCCTCGAGTCGGCCCGGGCAGCCCTCGTGGAACTGGCCGACCCGATGTCGGTGGCACCGATGGCCGAGCTCTTCAGCCTGACGCAGGCCAGCCCCCTGCTGGCACGTTCCGAGCTGGAGGCGTGGGACCACTGCACAGAACAGATCATCGCCGCCGCCCGCGAGCGCGCCGCCCACAGCCCGGCGGGAGACATGGACGAGCTCTACCTCCGCGCCCTGGCCGGCTCCGTCATCTCCTGCGGCAAAGCCGCCATGGAGGTCTGGTTCAGCCGCTGCGGCACTGACCTCTCGCCGAAATCGCTGGCCATCCTCCGGCAGCTGCTGATCGATTCCATGGGGCTTCTGGGCTCCGGCTTCGCGGCACCACACTCCTCAGAACGGTCCTGACATGGCACTTCTCCTCTACCGCCTCGGCAAGTTTTCCTACCGCCACCGCTGGCTTGTCATCTCACTCTGGCTCGCGGTCCTCGTGGCCGTCGGGGGGTCCGCAGCGGCCTTCCACGGAACCATGTCCAACAATTTCCAGATCCCGGGTACCGAAACCCAGCAGATGGCGGACAAGCTCAGGAAGGAACTGCCCTCCTCCTCGGGCGGCTCCGCCGGAATCGTCTTCGAAGCCAACGACGCCAAGTTCAGCCAGGCCGGCAAGGAAGCGGTGTCCGCTGCTCTGACCAAGCTCAAGACCCTCCCGGACGTGCAGGGAACGGTGGACCCCTTCGCCACCCAGGCACAGCTGGACGCGGCCGCCGCAGACCTCGCCGCCGGCGAACAGAAGGCGGTCACCGGGAAGGCCCAGCTGGACCAGGCCGCCGCAGAACTGGCTACAGGCAAGGCCCAACTGGCGGCTGCTGAACAGCAGATGGCCGCTGCCGGACTGCCGCCGGAAGCCGTCGAAGCCCAGCTTGGCGAACAAAAGGCCGCCCTCGCCGCGGGCCAGGAAAAGCTCGACGCCGGCACGAAGGAACTCGAGTCCGGCAATGAAAAGCTCGCGCTCGGCAAGCGCCAGCTGACCGCGTCCCAGGGCATGCGCTTCGTCTCCGAGGACGGCAAGGCCGCGATCGCCCAGGTCCAGTTCAAGACCTCCATCAACGGCCTCGAGCCCCGGGTCCGCCAGGAAGTCCAGGACATCGTCAGGGAGGTCTCCTCTGGCGGCGTAACGGCACTGCCCAGTAAGGAAATCACCGAAGACGTCTCCGAGATCTTTGGCGTTGCCGAGATCGTCGGCATCGCTGTTGCGGCCCTGGTCCTGGTCATCATGCTCGGCACGCTGGTCGCCGCCGGCCTGCCCCTCCTCATGGCACTGCTGGGCGTGGCCGCCGGCGTTGGCGGCACCTTCGCCCTGAGCGGGATCGTCGACATGAGCTCCATCTCCCCCATGCTGGCCCTCATGCTGGGGCTCGCCGTCGGCATCGACTACTGCCTGTTCATCGTCAACCGCCACCGCAGCCAATTGCTGGCCGGCATGGACGGCGAAGAATCCGTGGCCCTTGCCACCGGAACCTCCGGCAATGCCGTGCTCTTTGCGGGTCTGACGGTCATCATCGCCCTCGCGGCCCTCGTCGTTCCGGGACTGCCGTTCCTGGCCGTGATGGGCCTGTCCGCCGCCGCGACGGTGGCCGTCGCCGTCGTCGTCGCCCTGACCCTGACCCCCGCGGTGCTCTCGCTGGTAGGCAGGAAGCTGATCTCCAAGCGGGCCTGGGCCAGGGCCGAGAAGCACAATGCCGACCCCGGCCACGCGGCCGCGGACCTGGCCAAGGACGAACACCGCAGCAGCCACGGCTGGGGCGGGCTTGTGACAAAGCACCCGGTGATGGCCACGCTGGCCGGTGTCCTGCTGCTCGGCATTGTTGCACTGCCGGCCAGCCAGTTGAGGCTCGCGCTGCCGGACGGCGGTTCCGAGCCCGTCGATTCGCAGGCCTTCAAGGCGTACGACGTGACCAGCCGCAGCTTCGGCGAAGGCACCACGGGCCCGATCGTCGTCGTCGGCGATTTCCCCGAAGGCCTCACCGAATCGGAAGCCATGGCCAAACAGCTGGACGTTGCGGATGTCCTGCGCAGCACGGAAAACGTGACGGCCGCGGTCCCTGTGGCCCTCAGCGAGGACCGCCGGACCGCGGTGTTCCAGGTCATCCCCAAGGAGGGACCGGCCAGCGCCAGCACCGTGGAGGTGGTCTCCGGGCTGCGGGCCGAGAAGGGTGCGATCGAGGACTCTCTCGGCGTGAGCATTGGGCTCACCGGCCAGACCGCCGGCAACATCGACGTGTCCACCAAGCTGGGCGACGCGCTGCCGCCGTACCTGGCGATCGTCGTCGGGCTCTCGCTGATCCTGCTGCTGCTGGTGTTCCGCTCGATCGTCGTGCCGCTGCTGGCCACAGGCGGCTTCCTGCTATCGCTTGCCGCTGCGTTCGGCGCTGTTGTGGCCGTCTACCAGTGGGGCTGGCTGGGGTCAGTCTTTGGCGTCGACAACCCGGGGGCCGTGCTGAGCTTCCTGCCCATCATCCTGATCGGTGTGCTGTTCGGCCTGGCCATGGACTACCAGGTGTTCATCGCCTCGGGCATGCGCGAGTCCTTCATGCACGGGGAATCGGCCAGGCACGCGGTCCGCTCCGGCTTCAGCCACGCCTCCGCAGTGGTCACGGCCGCCGCCATCATCATGGTCAGCGTGTTCTCCGGCTTCATCTTCTCGCACCTGAACATGGTCCGGCCGCTCGGCTTCGCCATGGCGTTCGGCGTGCTGGTGGACGCGTTCGTGGTGCGCATGACGATTGTCCCGGCCGTGATGTACCTGCTCGGCGAAAAGGCCTGGTGGCTGCCGCGCTGGCTGGACCGCATCCTGCCTGACGTTGACGTGGAGGGGGCGCGGCTCCGCAAGCCAAGCACGACGGCGGCCGGCGCCTCCGCGCCCGAACCCGCCGATGTTGCGGCCGGCTAGTGGCCGCAACCTGCGCCTGCGCCTGCGAGGATATGGAGGTGCCTTCTCATCCTGTCGCCCCGCCTGATGTTCAAGCAGCTGACCGAATGTGGGACGCCTACGCCGCCGCGCATCCCGAGGCCGTCACCGCGTCACCCGAGTACACGGTGGAACACTTCGGTGATTCGAAACGGCTCGCCAACGAACTCCTCGGTGTGGTTCTCAGCGGAAGGAAGCGCGCGACGGCGGAACTCGTCGCCGACTTCATCGCCCGCGGCGACCAGGTGCCCCGGATCGGATCCCATTGGATAGCTTGCGATGGTGATGGGCTGCCCCGCATCATCATCCGGAGCACGGAGCTCCGTATTGGCCCCTTCACGAGCGCTGATACGGCCTTCGCTCGTGATGAGGGCGAAGGCGACTTGACCCTGGAAAGTTGGCAGCGTGAACACCGCCGCTATTGGACGCGCGTCTCCGCCGCCGTCGGCCGTGAATGGTCAGAGGACGACGAGATCGTCTTTGAGCGCTTCGAAGTGGTCTGGCCACCCGAGCACGCGGACGCGCCGCAACAGTAGCAGCGGTGCGGCAACAGTGGAGCTGCACCGCTGCATGACCGGCAGACCGCTCGCGGCCAGCTCAGGCCGCGCGCGTGCCTTCCGCCGCGAGCAGACCTCGGCCCCGCATACGAACCTTCGCGTACCGCCGGAGTTCACGCCTGTGCCTGCATGCTTCCGTGCTCGAAACGTCAAGCTGCGTCCCCGGGAGCGGCGGTGCTGTGGAGTGGTAGGTGTGGCCGGTCGGGGTGCGGAGTTCGATGGTGTGCCTCAGTCGATCTGCGCGCGCGGGGCCGGGGCGGGGTTTCACGCTCCAGCCGGGGGTTTCTTTGGTGTGGTTGCAGGCTTCGCAGAGCCCGGCGCCGTTGGCCTGTGTTGTAGCGCCGCCGCCGTGCCAGGGAACGATGTGGTCGTGGTGGCGGATGGGGGCGTCGCAGTAGGGGGTGCGGCAGGTGTCATCGCGGGCCTGGATGAAGCGCTTCAGCGGGGCGGGGAAGAGGCGTGCCCGTGAGTCCATCGCGACGAGTTCGCCGGTTCCGGGGGCGGTGTAGAGCCGGCGGACCCAGACGCTGAGTTCCTCACTGCTCGCCGGCTCGACAGCACGGGCCATCGTGCGGGCCCAGCCGGCCGGGACCACGCCGTAGCCGGGGATTCGTGCCGGGTCTGAGTCGCCCTGGAAGAGGGTGCGGTCGGTCATGATCAGCTGGATCTCGATGCCGGTGATCCCGCCGGGGGTGCCGGTGGTCCATTCGACCAGGTCATCGGCCATGATCTGCCCGCGGGCGCGTTCATCCCCGCCGGAGCGCAGGGTGTCCGCGTGCCGGGTCAGGGCGGCGTGCACGGCGACGCCTGCCGAGACGGGCAATAGGGCGGTCAGGTAGCACATGGTGTCCGGTGCCGGGCGGAGGCTGACGTGCCGTTCGGTGGCGGCGTGGGCCGCGCGCTGGGTGACGGAGCGCGGGTCGCGGCGGTAGGCGGCGGCCCGGGCGGCGGCCACGACGGCCCGGTCTCCTGCACCGGTCAGCGTTCCGGTGTCGGGGGCGAGTTCCTCATCGACGCTGGACCGGTCCGCGGAGGACAGGGACGCCGTTTCGCGCACCAGCAACGTGGCCCGCCATTCGTTCAGCTGCCCCGTTTCCACGGCAGCGAGGGTGTGCGGCATTTCGGTCACCAGGGCCTTGGCCAGGCCCAACAACCGGTTGCCCTTGGCCGGGGATTCGCCACGCGCGAGGGCGATCTGCGCTCCGATGCCTGCCCCGAGCTCATCAGCGGGGATCCCGGCGTCGGCCTGCTGCCGGCGCTGCAACTGTTCAAAGGCCACGGTCAGGCGGGCCTGGCGGGCAGACAAGGCAGACTTTTCCACTTCCAGTGCCCGGATCTCATCAATCAGCCGGGCACCCTCCTGATCGGCCACACCCCCGCGCAGAGCTGCCACGTCCCCGCACAGGGCCAAGGCGGCATTACCCGTTCCCGGCTCCCGACCGCAGCTGCAGACGCAACCGCACCCCGCTGCGGCCGGAACCGCTTCAGACCCCCCATTACCGTCCATAACTCAAGTGTCCCTGTGGGGTGTGACATTCAAGGATGGGCCTTTGCGGAGGACCCGACATCACTTCCGGGATTAGGCTGGTGCGGTGACCCGCCTCATTCTTGCTTCCCAGTCCCCCGCCCGTACCAAGCTGCTCAGCAACGCGGGCATCTCCCATGAAGTCCTCGTCTCCGATGTGGACGAGGACGCCGTCCAGGCCCGCTACGGCGTGACCGACCCGCACGACACCGCCCTGCTGCTCGCACGCGCCAAGGCCGAGGCTGTGGCCTCCCTGCCCGAGGCCGACGGCGCCCTGGTGATCGGCTGCGATTCTGTTTTCGAGTTCGACGGCGAGGCCCACGGCAAGCCCTACACCGCCGAGGTCGCCAAGGAACGGATGCTCCGCATGAGCGGCAGCATGGGCGTGCTGCACACCGGCCACTGGCTCGTGGACTGCCGGGATACCGACAACTCCGAAGACGGCAACGACGGCGCCGCCGGCTCCGGCGCGACGCTCGGTTCCGTCTCCTCCGCCGAGGTCCATTTCATGGAGATGAGCGAGGCCGAGATCGACACGTACATCGCCACCGGAGAGCCTCTCCAGTGCGCCGGTTCGTTTACCATCGACGGCTATGGCGGTGCGTTCATCCGCAAGGTCGACGGCGATCCCCACACCGTCGTCGGGCTCTCCATCTCCACCCTCCGCGGCCTGCTGGGCCAGGCCAGGGTGAACGTTACCGAGCTGTGGACCGGCGGCGCCGTCGATCCCTCCGAAGTCCGGGCCGAGTGAGCCAATTAGCGGCACCTTGTAGCAACCCTACAAAGCAGAGGCCCCGTACACGCGGATTCCGCCAGTAATATCGGCGGAATCCTCAAAATCAGGCTAGGCTCCCTGAAGGAAAAGAAGGAGACGCCTTGTCAGTTAAGCCGGAGCAGTCCGCAAGTCCAGAGCAGTCCGCCGCCCCGAGCCACGCAGGTGCCGCCCTGACGAGCTCCAAGCGGCTGAGCAAAGTACTGATCGCCAACCGCGGGGAAATCGCCGTGCGCATCATCCGTGCGGCCCGCGATGAGGGCATCTCCTCGGTGGCGGTGTACGCAGACCCGGACCGCGATGCCCTGCACGTGCGGCTGGCGGACGAAGCCTACGCACTGGGCGGCAACACCGCCGCAGAGTCCTATCTCGTCATGGAAAAGCTGATCGAGGTGGCCCACCGGTCCGGAGCGGACGCCATCCACCCCGGCTACGGCTTCCTGGCCGAGAATGCCCAGTTCGCTGCCATGGTCATCGGGGCCGGCATCACCTGGATCGGCCCGTCCCCGGAGGCGATCTCCGCGCTCGGCGACAAGGTCCAGGCCCGTCACATTGCCGAAAAGGTGGGGGCGCCGCAGGTCCCCGGCACGGCCGATCCTGTGGAATCCGCCGAAGAAATCCTCGAGTTCGTGGACAAGTTCGGCCTGCCCGTGGCCATCAAGGCAGCCTTCGGCGGCGGCGGCCGCGGCATCAAGGTGGCCCGCACCCGCGAGGAAGTCCCGGAACTCTTCGAGTCCGCCGTCCGTGAGGCAACGGCCGCGTTCGGCCGCGGTGAATGCTTCATTGAACGCTTCCTGGATGCTCCGCGCCACGTGGAAACCCAGTGCCTGGCGGACGCCTACGGCAACGTCGTGGTTGTCTCCACCCGCGACTGCTCCCTGCAGCGACGCAACCAAAAGCTTGTGGAAGAGGCCCCGGCCCCGTTCCTTACCGAAGAGCAAAACCGGCGCCTCTATGAGTCGTCCAAGGCGATCCTCAAGGAAGCCGGCTACCTCGGCGCCGGGACCTGCGAATTCCTGGTCGGCCAGGACGGCACCATCTCCTTCCTTGAGGTCAACACCCGCCTCCAGGTGGAGCACTGCGTTTCCGAGGAGGTCACGGGCATCGACCTCGTCCGCGAGCAGTTCAGGCTGGCGCGCGGCGAGAAGCTGGGCTACGACGACCCCGAGGTCCGCGGTCACTCCATCGAGTTCCGCATCACGGGCGAGGATCCGGGCCGGAACTTCATGCCCGCCCCGGGCACGCTCACCACGCTGAAGAACCCCACCGGCCCCGGCATCCGGATCGATTCGGGAGTGGAGCAGGGCGACGTCATCAGCGGCAACTTCGACTCGATGCTGTCCAAGCTCATTGTCACGGGCGCCACCCGCACCGAGGCCCTGCAGCGCTCGCGCCGTGCCCTTGAGGAAATGGTGGTGGAAGGCATCCCCACCGTCATCCCCTTCGACCTCGCCGTCGTCAGCAACCCCGACTTCGCCCCGGCAGAGGGACCCTTCAAAATCCACACCCGCTGGATCGAAACCGAGTTCGTCAACGACCTGCCGGCCTGGACGCCCGCAGCGGCCGCAGCCGACACGGAGGAGGCCGGTGAACGCCGGACCGTCGTGGTGGAGGTCGGCGGCAAGCGGCTGGAAGTCGCCATCCCCGCATCCCTCGGATTCAGCGGCACAGCATCGGGCAGCTTGAAGCCGGCCAAGTCCAAGAAGCGCAGCCGCTCAGGCGGCGCAGCCCAGGCGGCCGGCGGCAATGCCCTGACCTCTCCCATGCAGGGCACCATCGTGAAGGTGGCCGTCGCCGAGGGCGACGTCGTCGCCGAAGGTGATCTCGTCGTCGTACTTGAGGCCATGAAGATGGAACAGCCGCTCACCGCCCACCGCTCCGGCACCGTCACGGGGCTGGCTGCGGCAGCCGGCCAGACAGTGGCCGCCGGCGCAGTGATTGCGACAATCGAGGACTGACAGCCAGTACGAAAATGCCCGGTGTGGATTCACACCGGGCATTTTCATTTAAGGAGAAGGCTCAGGCCACGTTGTTTTCGTAGTCCAAGTCGCGGGTTTCCTTGCTCAGGAACAGCGCGATCAGGGTCAGGACCGCCATGGCTGTCAGGTAGATGCCCACGAGGACCGGGCTGCCGTCAGCCTGTTCCCAGAGCGCGACGGCGATGAACGGCGCCACAGCCGCACCCAGGATGCTGGACACGTTGTAGCTGACAGCAGAGCCGGTGTAACGGACGTTGGTCGGGAACAGTTCCGGCAGCAGCGCACCCATCGGCCCGAAGGTGAGCCCCATCAGGGAGAAGCCGATGACCAGCAGTGCCATGGTGCCCACGAAGCCGCCGCTGAACAGCGGGACGAACAGCAGGCCGAAGACAAAGATGCCGCCGGTCACGGCCAGCAGCATCTTGCGGCGGCCGTACTTCTCCGCCAGCGGACCGGAGACCAGGGTAAAGATTCCGAAGAACACGACGCCAGCGATCAGCATCCAAAGGAAGTCGTTGCGGGTGAAGCCCAGTCCGGGAACGAACGCCGCGGCGGCTGCCTCGGTCATGGGCTTGCCTGCCTTCTCCGCAGCTGCCTTGGCGGCGTCCAGGGTGGCCGGGCGCGTGCCATAGGTCAGCGTGAACGTGGTCATCAGGTAGAAGAGCACGTACGTAGCAAGCATGATGAACGTGCCCAGGATGAGCGGGCGCCAGCTCGTCTTGAAGACCCGGGCAAGCGGCAGCTTGGCCACTTCGTTGGATTCGAGCACCTTCGTGAAAGCCGGCGTTTCAATGAGCTTGAGGCGGACGTAGAGGCCGATGATCACCATGACGGCGCTCAGCAGGAACGGTACGCGCCAGCCCCACGCTTCGAAGGCGGCCGGGGAAAGTACGTAGCTTGCCACCAGGAAGATCACATTGGCAATAATGAAGCCGATGGGCGCGCCGAGCTGCGGGAACGTCCCATAGATCGCCCGCTTGTTGGCGGGGGCGTTCTCCGTGGCCAGGAGGGCTGCGCCGCTCCATTCGCCGCCGAGCGCGAGGCCCTGGGCGAAGCGCATGACCACCAGGAGGGCCGGAGCCCAGAAGCCCCAGCCCGGCACCAGCGCAGTGGGCAGGCAGCCGATCAGGAACGTGGCAATGCCCATGGTCAGCAGCGAGGCCACAAGGGTGCCCTTGCGGCCGAACTTGTCCCCGAAGTGGCCGAAAACGATGGACCCCAGCGGGCGGGCGATAAACGCCACGCCAAATACCGCGAAGGAACTCAGCAGCTGGGTGGTTTCATTCTGTCCCGGGAAGAACAGCCTGGGGAACACGAGAACGGCGGCCGTGGCGTAGACGTAGAAGTCGTAGAACTCAACGGTGGTGCCGATGAGGCTGGCGACGATCACGCGCCCGCGTGTGTTCACTTGCTTGGCTGACCCCGGCTGCGGTGATGTGGCAGTGGATGACATGTAGTTGCGCTTTCATTAGGACTGGACGGGCGGTGCGTCCGACCGCCGCCCAACTAAGGGATAAAACAGAGTTCAATATTAGTTCCGGCCGTCCAGCGAGTGGACATTTAGTCCACCATGCGGACGATCCGGATCGTCTCACGATGAGGTCTTCCGGCCAAGCCTAACTCCATGACTTTGCCGCTGATAGGCAAATGTCACAGCACGTTAACAAACGGCGACCGTCCTCGAAACGCGGCTTCCCTACCTTGGTAAGTACATCAATCCCCCCAAGGAGGTACACCGTGACTGCTGACCGCACCGCAGAATCCGGCGCCGGCAACTCCCTCGATCTTGCCGCAGAGCCGAAGACCGGGAGCGGCTCCGCTGCCCTCAATGTGCAGACCGCTTCAGCCACCGCCACCGATGCCCCCGCCCTTGAGGTCCGCCCCGGCCGCTGGATTGCGAACTGGGATGCAGAGAACAAGCAGCAGTGGGAAAGCCGCGGCCGCTCCATTGCGCGCAGGAACCTCAACTGGTCCATCTTTGCCGAATTCCTTGGCTTCGTCGTCTGGCAGCTGTGGTCGATCGTCGTGGTCCAGCTCCCCGCGGCAGGCTTCACCTTCAGCACATCCGAAATCTTCTGGCTCATCTCCATGCCGAGCCTCGTGGGCGCCACCCTCCGCATCCCCTACACCTTCATGGTCCCGAAGTTCGGCGGCCGCAACTGGACCATCGTTTCGGCGCTGCTCCTCCTGATTCCGTCGGTCGGACTGGCCATGTGTGTTTCCAACCCGGAAACACCGTTCGGCGTCATGCTGTTCGTGGCGGCCCTGGCAGGCTTCGGCGGCGGCAACTTCGCCAGCTCCATGGCCAACATCACCTTCTTCTACCCCGCACGTGAAAAGGGCTGGGCCCTGGGGCTCAATGCGGCCGGAGGCAACCTCGGCGCCGCCGTGGCACAGCTGGCCGTTCCCATCGCCATCACCCTCCTGGCCGCCGGCAGCGTGAATCTGCCCATGGCCGGCCTCATGTGGGTCCCGCTGATCCTGATCGCGGCGTTCGGCGCCTTCAAGTACATGGACAACCTCACCAGCGCCAAGGGTGACGTGGCCGGCTCCCTGGCCGCGCTCAAGGAACCGCACCTGTGGATCATGGCGCTGCTCTACATAGGCACCTTCGGTTCGTTCATCGGCTTCGCCGGCGTCTTCCCGAAGCTCATCAAGGACTACTTCCCCGCCTTCTCCTCCATCGGGGTCGGCACGGTTGCCCTCTCACTGGCCTTCCTCGGCCCGCTGGTCGGCTCCCTGGCCCGCCCCTACGGCGGACGCATGGCGGACCGCATGGGCGGCGCCCGGATGACAGTGGCTGCCTTCGCCTCCATGGCCGTGATCACGCTGACCATGATCTGGACGCTCCCGTTGAAGAACTTCTGGCTCTTCCTGGTCCTCTTCCTGATGCTCTTCACCGCCAGCGGCTTCGGAAACGGCGCCACCTACCGCATGATCCCCGTCATCTTCGCCATCTCCAGCCGGGCAGCCCGCTCCGGCGCCAGCTCGGTGACCACCCAGCGCCTGGCCTCCGCGGCCCTCGGCCTGATCTCGGCGATCGGCGCCTACGGCGGGTTCGTGATCCCGCAGGTGCTGAACGCCTCCAACACGGCCAGCGGCTCCTACACGCCGGCGTTCTACGGCTTCGTCGGAGCGTACGTTGTGATGCTGACGGTCTGCTGGTTCTGCTACATCCGCAACACCAACCGAAATGCGATGGGACACGTCTAACATGACCAAAAGCGCCGACACGCACTGCCCTTACTGCGCCTTGCAGTGCGCCATGACGCTCAAGTCCCCAGCGGCTCTGGCCCCGGCTGTCCAGCCGGGGCCAGAGCCCGTGCCTGCCGCACCTGCCCAGGACGCGGCAGCCCAGAACACGCCTGCGCCCGAAGGAACGGCCCTTGAGGTGAGTGGACGCGACTTCCCCACCAACCGCGGCGGCCTCTGCCGCAAGGGCTGGACCTCCGCCTCACTCCTGCAGCACCCCGGCCGCGTCACCGAGCCCATGTTCAAAGGGCCCGACGGCGTCTTCCGCCCCATCACCTGGGACGAGGCGCTGTCACGCATCACCACCGCCGTCCTGGAGACCCGTGCGAAGCACGGAGCGGACGCCATCGGCGTTTTCGGAGGCGGCGGCCTCACCAACGAAAAGGCCTACCAGCTGGGCAAATTCGCCCGCCTGGCGCTGGGCACCTCCCGCATCGACTACAACGGCCGGTTCTGCATGTCCTCGGCCGCCGCCGCCGGCATGCGCGCCTTTGGCCTGGACCGCGGCCTGCCGTTCCCGCTGGAGGCCCTGGACACTGCCAGCACCATTCTGATGCTCGGCTCCAACGTCGCCGAGACCATGCCGCCCTTCGTCCAGCACCTGCAAGGGGTCCGCGACGCCGGCGGCCTCATCGTCGTGGACCCCCGGCGTTCCGCGACGGCGCGGTTTACCGCCGACGGCGGCGGGATCCACCTCCAGCCGCTGCCCGGCACGGACCTCACCCTCCTGCTTGGCCTGTCCCACGTCGTTATCCACGAGGGCCTCGTGGACAACGACTACGTGGCCGCCCGCACCACCGGCTACGACGCCGTGGTCCGCAGCGTCAACGCCTTCTGGCCGGAGCGGGTCCAGTCCATCACCGGTGTGCCCGCCGAGCTCATCCGCGAAACGGCCCGCCGGCTTGCCGAGGGCGCCCGCCGCGGCGGCAGCTACATCCTCACCGGCCGCGGCGTGGAACAGCACGTGGACGGCACGGACACCGCCACCGCCGCCATTAACCTCAGCCTGCTGCTCGGGCTGCCCGGAACGGCCCGCAGCGGCTACGGCACGCTCACCGGCCAGGGCAACGGCCAGGGCGGCCGCGAACACGGCCAGAAGGCCGACCAGCTGCCCGGATATCGCAAGATCACCGATCCCGCCGCGCGGGCACACATGGCCAAGGTCTGGAACGTCCCCGAGTCGCTCATCCCCGGCCCCGGCCTGCCGGCCGTGCAGCTGCTCAAATCCCTGGGAGAGCCCGACGGCGTGCACTGCCTTTTCGTGCATGCCTCCAACATCGCCGTCGCCTCCCCCGATGCGAACGACGTCATCCGGCGGCTCCGCACCCTGGAGTTCCTGGTGGTCTGCGACTTCTTCATGTCCGAGACTGCCGCCGAGGCCGACCTGGTCCTGCCGGTCCTTCAGTGGGCCGAGGAAGAAGGCACGCTGACCAACCTCGAAGGCCGCGTGCTCCGCCGCCGCCAGGCAATCCAGCCGCCTGCCGGTGCCCGCAGCGAACTGTGGATCATGGCCCGGCTGGCAGAGGCACTCGAGGCGCCGTCCACCTACAGCGACGATCCCGAGACGGTTTTCGAGGAACTCCGCCTCGCCTCCGCCGGCGGCGCGGCCGACTACTCCGGCATCGACTACGCCATGCTCGACGGCGGAGCGGCTGCCTACTGGCCCTACCCCGTGGGCAGCACCGGAACGCCGCGGCTGTTCCTGGACTCGTTTGCGCACCCGGACGGCAAGGCAGTCCTGACCCCGGTGGCGCCCCGCCGCCGTCGTACGCCGGCAGCCCATGCCGACCCCGCCGCCAAACCCATGACCCTCATCACCGGCCGGCTGCTGGAGCACTACCAGTCAGGCGCCCAGACGCGGCGCGTGTCCGAGCTCCTCGCATCGCAGCCGGAAGCCAGGATGCAGATCCATCCGGCCGCTGCCGCGGCCATGGGCATCACCGACGGCGCGCAGGTGTCGGTGGCGAACGAGCGCGGCGAGGTGGTGTGCCGGGCGGAACTCAGCACGGCCATCCGCCCAGAAACCGTGTTCCTGCCGTTCCACTTCCCGGAGCTGGAAAGCGCGAACCGGCTGACCGAAGCCGCCACGGATCCCATCTCGGGGATGCCCGAATTCAAATACAACAAAGTATGGGTTCGGTTGGCAGCCACCGTACAAAACACCAGTGTTCTTCAGACAGCGGAGGCCTCATGAGCGAGCAGATTGTAATTGTCGGATTTGGTCCGGTGGCGGCGCGGCTGGTCGACGAGCTGCTGCCGGCGGTGCGCGCCGGGCAGGTGGGGCTGACCGTCATCGGCCAGGAGGCGGACGCCGCCTATAACCGCGTCCTCGTCGCTGACCTGGGCGTGGGCCGCACCACCCCGGAGGCACTGGCCCTGGCCGACGCCGCCGCCCTCGCAGTGGACGGCGTGGACGTCCGGCTGGGCGTAAAGGTCAAGCGTGTGGATCGGGCACGCCAGAACGTGCTGCTCTCCGACGGCACCTCGGCCCACTACGACCGGCTCGTCTTCGCCACCGGCTCCCGGCCTGTCATCCCCAACCTCACGGGCATGAACCCGGACCCGGCAGCTCCTGTCCTCCCACCGGGTGTCACCGCCCTGCGCGACCTTCGCGACGCCGCAGTGCTTCGCCAGGCTGTCGCGGGACGCAAGCGCGTGGTGGTGCTGGGCGGCGGGGTGCTCGGCCTTGAGACGGCCCTCGCGGCGGCCGAGGAAGGCGCCACGGTCACCGTGGTGCACAACGGGCCCCACCCCCTCGGCCGGAACATCGACCGCGGCGGCGGAGCTGTGCTCGCCGCCAGCCTCCGCAGCTGCGGCGTCCGCGTGGCCGGCAACGCCCGCTCCACGGGCGTTGAGCACAACGCTCCCGACGGCGGGTTCTCGGCCCTGCTGCTCGACGACGGTTCCGCCATCGACGGCGACCTCCTGGTCCTCTCCTGCGGTGTGCGTCCGCGGACGGAGCTGGCGGAGGGTTGCGGCCTGTCGACAGGGCAGGGCATCCTCGTGGACCACCGCCTGCGCGCGCACCACGAACCGCACATCTTCGCCATCGGCGACTGCGCCGAGGTCCGCTGCCCGGACCCGGCCTGCATCGAGTGCCGCACAGCACGCGGTCCGTCGGGCCTGGTTGGTCCGGGCTGGCGGCAGGCCGAATGGCTCGCCGAATACCTGCAGCGGCTGGCCGAGGGACCGCAGGGGGACGCTGACTCACTGCCCCCGCTCCCCCAGGAGAAGCCCGGCGTGATCGTGCTCAAGGCCCGCGGCATGAACATGGCCGTGGCCGGGGACAACTCCGCCGAGCCGTGGGATGAGGATGTCCTGACCGCCGGAGCCGTCAACGGCAGGCCGCGGCTGCAGATCGCACAATGGGCGGATCCGGAGCACGGCCGCTACGTGAAGATGACCACCCGCGGCGGGGTGCTCGAGGGCTTGGTCAGCGTGGGCATGCCCCGCACCGCCGGCGAACTCGTGCAGCTCTTCGAACGCGGCGCCGAACTGCCTGCGGACCGTTCCCTGCTGCTTCGCCTTGACGGTCCGGACCAGCTGGCGCCGTCCGCTGCATCCAGCGATCCGGAAAGCACCGTCTGCCGCTGCGCGGGTGTCAGCGGCGGCAAGATCACCGAAGCCGTCACCGGCGGCTGTTCCACGGTGGCCGAGGTCACCTCAGCCACGCGCGCCGGCACCGGCTGCGGCGGCTGCCACGAAGACATCAAGGGGCTCATCGAAAAACACTTCCAGGCGGCAGCCGCCTAAAACCTGACAGCGCTGAACGGGCCGGTGATTGAGCCTATCGAAAGGGCCGGTGATTGAGCCTGTCGAAATCCAGCTCGACCAGCGATTACCCCTAGATGTGGACGTGCAGGCGCCTGGCTGCTTCGGAGATCGAACCGCTGAGCGACGGGTAGACGGTGAAGGTGCTGGCGACGTCGTCGACGTGCAGTTTCTGCTTCACTGCGATGGCAATGGCGAAGATCAGCTCGGAGGCGTTCGGACCCACCACCACGCCGCCGATCACGGTGCCCGACCCCTTGCGGGCGAAGATCTTGACGAAGCCGTCCTTGACGTTGCGCATCTTGGCGCGGGCATTGCTCTTCAGCGAGAGCTTGATGATGTCTCCCTGGTACTTGCCCGACTCGATCTCGGCCTCGGACACACCCACGGACGCGATTTCGGGTGACGTGAAGATGTTGGACGCCACCTGGTGCAGCTTGATGGGCGTGACGCTGTCGCCCAGGAAGTGCGCAATGGCGATTCGGCCCTGCATTGCGGCGACCGAGGCCAGCGCGAGGACGCCGGTGCAGTCGCCGGCCGCGTAGATGTTGGGCGCGGTGGTGCGGGAAACGCCGTCGACCTTGATGTGACCGCTCTCGGTGAGCGCAACGCCGGCCTCTTCGAGGCCGATTCCGGCGGTGTTCGGGATGGAACCCACGCAGACCAGGCAGTGGCTGCCGGTGACCTTGGTGCCGTCCCCGAGGGTGACCACCACGCCGTCCCGGGTGCGCTCCACGGCTTCGGCGCGTGCGCGCGACAGGACCTTCACGCCGCGGCGCTCGAACACCTCTTCCAGCACCTCCGCGGCGTCAGTGTCAGAGCCGGGAAGCACACGGTCCCGGCTGGAAATCAGGGTGACCTTCGAACCGAGGCCGTTGTAGGCGGAGGCGAATTCGGCGCCGGTCACACCGGAACCAACCACAATGAGCTCTTCGGGCAGCTCATCCAGGTTGTAGATCTGCGCCCAGTTCAGGATGCGTTCCCCGTCGGGGCGGGCGGTGGGCAGCTCGCGCGGGTGCGCACCGACGGTCAGCAGGATCGCATCGGCTTCGACCGTTTCCGTGCCGTCGGCTGTCTGGACCTCGATGGTGCGGTTGTCGACCAACTTGCCCGAACCGATCAGGATGCGGACGTCCTGCTGCTCCAGGCCGGCAGTGATGTCACGGGACTGCTGGCGTGCCAGGCCCAGAAGGCGGTCGTTGATGTGCTTGAGGTCGGCGCGCATCACCGGTACGGAGTCGCCGCCGTCGACGTCGAGTTTGACGCCCAGCTCCCCCGCCTCGCCCACGCGGGTCATGAGGTCCGCCGTCGCAATCAGCGTCTTGGAGGGCACGACGTCGGTCAGCACGGCGGATCCGCCGAGGCCGGCGCGCTCGATGATGGTGACCTTGGCCCCCAGGTGGGCGGCAACCATGGCGGCCTCGTACCCGCCCGGACCTCCGCCGAGAATTGCGATTCGGGGTGCGCTGAAATCAGGATGCATAGTCACAATCAACCATTCTCGCCCATTGGCTGCCGCACCACCAACAAACCACCGCCAGGAAACAGCGGGGCGGCCGGGTCCCCGGCACGCCCCCGGCGGCTGCCCTTGGCGCTGTGCACCGGCGCCGCCGCACGGTAGCTTGTACCAGTGAGTAACGCAGAATTCCTGAACACTGACCCGTTCGAGGCCGCCCGGACCGCAGCCGACTACGTCGCGGCAAAAACCGGCGTTGAATCGCATGACATCGCCCTGGTCCTCGGCTCCGGCTGGGGCGAGGCCGCCGACCTGATCGGCGAGACCGTGGCAACCCTGGCGGCCTCCGACGTGCCGGGCTTTTCCGCCCCTGCCGTGGAGGGCCATGTGGGCACCATCCGTTCGGTGCTGACGAGGGAAGGCAAGCGCGCGCTGGTTCTCGGCGCCCGCACGCACTACTACGAGGGCAAAGGAGTCCGCGCCGTGGTCCACGGTGTGCGCACCGCGGCGGCCGCGGGCTGCAGGACGCTGGTGGTCACCAACGGTTGCGGCGGACTCAATGAGAACTGGGCGCCGGGGACGCCGGTCCTGATCAAGGACCACATCAACCTCACGGCGACCTCACCGCTGGAAGGCGCCACGTTCGTGGACCTGACCGACCTGTACTCGGCCCGGATCCGGGGCCTCGCGCGGGAAGTGGACCCGTCCCTCGACGAAGGCGTGTACGCGCAGTTCACCGGCCCGCACTACGAGACCCCTGCCGAGGTGCAGTACGCCAAACGCATCGGCGCGGACCTCGTTGGCATGTCCACCGCACTGGAGGCCATCGCGGCACGGCACGCGGGCATGGAGGTCTTTGGCATCTCGCTTGTGACCAACCTTGCCGCAGGCATCAGCCCGGTGCCGCTCAGCCACCAGGAAGTGCTCGAGGCCGGCCACGCCGCCGGGCCGCGCATCTCCAAGCTCCTGGCCGAAATCATCGCCAGGCTCTGATACGGGCACGGCTGGCTTGTCCGGCACGGCTCCGATACGGGCACGGCTGGCTTGTCCGGCACGGCTCCGCCCAGCTTTGACGATAGTTTGGATCCTATGATGTCCCCCGATGCCGACTCCCAGCTGTTCAGTGATGCCCGCGCCTGGGCTGACCTGGACCCGGATCCCGCCACCTCCGCGTCCCTGACCGAGCTCGTATCCCTCGCAGAAGCCGGCACTCCGTCAGCCCTCCAGCAGCTGCAGGACAGCTTCAGCGGCACGCTGCAGTTCGGCACGGCCGGCCTCCGGGCTCCCCTCGGCCCGGGACCCAACCGGATGAACCGGGTGGTGGTCCGCCGCGCAGCGGCAGGTTTCGCGAGCTTCCTGGTCCAGGCGGTTGAGAAGGCCTCACCGGGAACCCGGCCACGCGCCGTCGTCGGCTTCGATGCCCGGTACAACTCGGACATCTTCGCGCAGGAGACTGCCGCCGTCTTCACCGCGGCCGGTATCGACACCCTGCTGATGCCTGCCGCGCTGCCCACTCCGCTGCTTGCCTACGCGGTGCGCGCACTGGAGTGCGACGGCGGAGTGATGGTCACCGCCAGCCACAACCCGCCGCAGGACAACGGCTACAAGGTGTACCTGGGCCGCCACGCGGTGGAGGAAAGCGGCCGCGGCGCGCAGATCGTGGCGCCATACGACGCCCTGATCGCGGCAGAGATCGACAAGGCGCCGGCCGTGGATTCCATCAGCCTGGCCGAGGACGGTTGGGGTGTTCTCGAAACCGGCATCACCTCAGACTACGAGGCAGCCACCGCCGCCCTGGCCAAGGCAGACCTCTTTCCGGCCCGCGACCTCAAGATCGTCCTCACGCCCATGCACGGAGTGGGCGGGGACACCGCAGTTGCCGTACTCCAGGCGGCAGGCTTCACCGACGTCACGCTCGTCAGCGAACAGTCCCAGCCGGACCCGGACTTCCCCACCGTGAGTTTCCCCAACCCCGAGGAGCCGGGCGCCCTTGACCTTGCCCTCGCGGCGGCCGCGCGTGCTGATGCGGATATCGTCCTGGCCAATGACCCGGACGCCGACCGTGCCGCAGTGGCGGCGAAGGATCCGGACACGGGCGCGTGGCGGATGCTGCGGGGCGATGAACTGGGGGTGCTGCTGGGCGCGCACGTGGTGGCGCGGCTGACCGCACCCGCCGAAGAAACGCACGACGGCGTGTTCGCCAATTCGATTGTTTCCTCGCGGCTGCTCTCGCGCATCGCAGCCGCGGCCGGCTATGCCCACGAGGAAACCCTGACGGGATTCAAATGGATTTCCCGGGTGCCTGGCCTGATCTACGGTTACGAGGAGGCGCTGGGCTACTGCGTGGCCCCGGACCTGGTCCGGGACAAGGACGGCATTTCGGCGGCCGTCCTGATCGCCGAGCTCGCGGCAGCCGCCAAAGCGGACGGCAAGACCATCTTTGACACGCTGGACGAGCTGTACCTGGTCCACGGGCTGCACGCCAGCGACCAGTTGAGCATCCGCGTGGCGGACCTGGGCCTGCTGAACGCCATGATGAACCGGCTCCGCGTGAGCCCGCCGGAGTCGTTCGGCGGTTCGGCCGTGGAATCCTTCCTCGACCTCGCCGAAGGCAGCGACAAACTGCCGCCGACGGATGGACTCCTCTACCTCACGCGCGACCTCACCCGGGTGATCATCCGTCCCAGCGGCACGGAGCCGAAGCTCAAGTGCTACCTGGAAGTCATCCAAAGCGTAGGGTCGGCAGCCGAGCTGCCCGGGGCCCGGGCTGCCGCACGGGTAGCCCTGGACCGGGTGCTGGGCGACGTCCGCGAGGCCCTGGGGTTGTAGGGCCTGAACCTACAGCGAGATTTCGACGTAACCGTCGGCAATCCGCGTGGCGAAGGTGTCGAGGCGCAGTTCGGCGTTGCCAAAGCACTCGCCGGTTTCCAGGTCGTAGACCTCTTTGTGGAGCGGCGACGCGATGGTGGCCCGCGTGCCGCGCGATCCGAGGATGCCGCGCGCCATGACGAAGGCGCCGGTGGCCGGATCTTCCTGGGCCACGGCAAAAACCTCACCGGGCGCGGTGCGGAACAGTGCAACCTGGCGGCCGGCAATGAGTGCCGCCTCTCCCCAGGAGAGTTCCAGTTCGTCCACGGCGCAGACCCGGTGCCAGCCAGTGGCGTACCCGGTGGTCAGATCCTCAAGTTCCAGTGTTGCCGTCATGTCGGCTCCTCTCCCTTTGCCTGCATCCCGGCGAAAGGCCGGTTCCCGCAAGGCGATTTCGCCTGCTTCAGCCGCCAGTTCGGCGGTATATCCAAGCTAGGGTGCCGGTGTTTCAGAGGCGTGCAGTCAATGTGTCCGGAACGTAAAAGACACCTCACTTGCTCCGAAATGTGTTCGTGATGCAGAAGTTAAGTTCACGAAACATAAGGGAAACTGAAGCGAAACTGCGCCTGCCTAGTCTGGATGGACAAGCTGCAGAGCACCGTCTGCGGCCTATGCGAAAGGCCCACAGTGACCGAACAGACTTCAAGCACAGAGACTCCGCGCCGCATCGTCGTCGCCGGCGGCGGCCCGGCGGCCCACCGTTTTGCGGACGCAATGCATGCCCGCGGCCTCGAAGGCTGGCATGTCACGGTCCTCACTGAGGAAGCCCACCTCCCCTACGACCGCGTGGCCCTCAGCAAGGCGCTCACCGACAGCGATGTGGACCTCACCCTCGGCAAGGCCTCCATGTGGGACCACGACGCCCTGGACCTGAAGACCGGCGAACGCGTCATCAAGATCAACCACGCTGGCAAGTCCGTAGAGACCGCCGCGGGTAACTCCTACGAATTCGACGAACTCGTGGTGGCCACCGGTTCGGACGCCGCCCGCCTGCCGATCCCCGGCGCGGAGCATGTGCACGTCTACCGCACCCTCGAGGACGTCTGGGCGATCAACAAGTCGATCGCAGAACTCACCGAGAAGCTCGGCCGCAAGATCAACGCCGTCACCATCGGTGGCGGCCTGCTGGGCCTGGAATCCGCGGCAGGCACCGAGCAGCTCGGCGCCACCCCGGTCGTCATCAACGGCGCCCCCTGGCTCATGAACACCCAGCTCGACGAAGGCGCCGGCCAGGCGCTGGGCCGCCTGATCGAAGCCAAGGGCTTTGAGGTCCACGGCGGCGTGTTCCCGTCTGAAATCCTTGCCGACGACGACGGCCAGGTCACCGGCGTGCTGATGGCCGACGGTCGCACCATCGCGGCCGACCTCGTTGTCGTGGCCATCGGCGTCAAGCCCCGCGATGAACTTTTCCGCGCAGCCGAAGGTGAGGACGCCCTCTTCGATCTCGGCCCCCGCGGCGGTGTGGTCATCAACGACGACTGCTCCACCCAGGTCCCCGGCATCTGGGCGATTGGTGAGGTCGCGAACTTCGGCGGCATGTGCCTGGGCCTCGTGGCCCCCGCCAACACCATGGCCGAAATCGTTGCCGACCGGCTGCACGGCGGCGAAGCCACCTTCCCGGGCTTCGACACGGCCACCAAGCTGAAGCTTTCCGGCGTGGACGTGGCCAGCTTCGGTGACGCCTTTGCCAGGACCGAGCACGCCCTCGAAATCGTGTACGCGGACCCTGCCCGCGGCGTGTACCAGAAGATCGTCACCACGGACGATGCGAAGACCCTCCTCGGCGGCATCTTCGTCGGCGACGCCACGCCGTACACGAGCCTCCGCCCGCTCCTGGGCCGTGAGCTTCCGGCCGAGCCCGGCGCGTACCTCTCGGCGGCCGGCGGCGGCGACGCCCCGGACACCGAACTGCCGGACGACGCCATCCTGTGTTCCTGCAACAACGTGTCCGCAGGAACCATCCGCGACACCGTCAACGGCTGCGGCGCCTGCGACGGCAACGCCCCCGTCCAGGAACTGGGCGAGCTGAAGGGCTGCACCCGCGCCGGTACCAGCTGCGGTTCCTGCGTGCCGATGCTCAAGAAACTGCTCGAAACCGAACTGACCAAGTCCGGCGTCGAGGTGTCCAAGGCGCTCTGCGAGCACATCGAGCTGTCCCGCCAGGAGCTGTTCGACGCAATCCGCGTCCTGGAGCTGACCTCCTTCGAGGAGATCATGGCCAAGTACGGCACCGGCGCAGGCTGCGACATCTGCAAGCCGACCATCGCCAACATCCTGGCCAGCCAGAACAGCGCCTACGTCCTCGACGCCGGCCGCGGCACCCTGCAGGACACCAACGACCGCGCGCTGGCCAACATGCAGAAGGACGGCACCTACTCGGTGGTCCCGCGCATCGCCGGCGGTGAGATCACCCCGAAGAAGCTCGGCGTCATCGCTGCGGTGGCCGAGAAGTACAACCTGTACACCAAGATCACGGGCGGCCAGCGCATCGACATGTTCGGCGCCCGGCTGGAGCAGCTTCCGGAAATCTGGAAGGAACTGGTGGATGCCGGCTTCGAGTCCGGGCAGGCCTACGGCAAGAGCCTGCGCACGGTGAAGTCGTGCGTCGGTTCCACCTGGTGCCGCTTCGGCGTCCAGGACTCCGTGGCCATGGCCATCCAGCTGGAGCTGCGCTACCGCGGCCTCCGCAGCCCGCACAAGCTCAAGATGGGCGTCTCCGGCTGTGCCCGCGAATGCGCCGAGGCCCGCGGCAAGGACGTCGGCGTGATCGCAACCGCGGACGGCTGGAACCTGTACGTCGGCGGCAACGGCGGTGCCACCCCGGCCCACGCCGAGCTGCTCGCGAAGGACCTCGACGACGAGACGCTGATCAAGTACATCGACCGCTACTTCATGTACTACATCCGCACCGCCGACCGCCTGCAGCGCACCGCTCGCTGGCAGGAGGAGCTCGACGGCGGCATCAAGCACGTCGAGGACGTCGTGGTGAACGACACCCTGGGCATCGCCGAGGAGCTCGAGGCAGCCATGGCCAAGCACGTAGACACCTACGTCGACGAGTGGGCAGACACCCTGAAGGACCCCGAGCGCCTGCGCCGGTTCCGCTCCTTCGTCAACGCCCCTGACCAGAAGGACGACTCCATCACCTTCGTCCCCGACGAGCGCGGCCAGATGCGACCGGCCACCGCCGAGGAAAAGGCCCTGGCCGCCCAGCAACCAGTGCTCATCGGGGCGTCCATCCCCATGAGGCCCCGCGACGAGAACGAGGTATAGGCATGCAGCTCAGCATTGATCTCACCGACCGCGAAGTCCTGGTCACAGGTTCGGACTCCGCTGCCCGCCAGGCGGTCCGCCGCTACGCGGCAGCCGGCGCCGTCGTCTACCGCCTCAGCACCCCGCAGGGTGCCGGGCACGACGGCCCCCTGCCCGAGCGCCCCTTCCTGGTTGCCGCCGTCAATGACGGCCAGCCCGGCTGGGAACCCCTGCTGGAGCGCTGCCGTGCCACCGGCATCCCCGTTTCCGCCGAGCCTGCCGCCGGACCGCTGGGCCACGTCACGCTGGTCGGCGGCGGTCCGGGCACCCCGGAGCTGCTGACCGTGGCGGCCGTCAACGCCCTGCGGGACGCCGACGTCGTGTTCTACGACCGGCTGGCCCCGTACCAGGAGCTGCCGTCCATGACCTCCGCCGAACTGGTGGACGTGGGCAAGAAGCCCGGCCACCACAAGGTGAGCCAGGGCGACATCGAAAAGCTCATGGTGGAAAGTGCCCTGGCCGGCAACAACGTGGTGCGCCTCAAGGGCGGTGACCCGTATGTCTTCGGCCGCGGCGGCGAGGAAGTCGCCTCCTGCGTCGCTGCCGGCGTCCCCGTCCGGGTGATCTCCGGCGTCACCAGCGCCATCTCGGTGCCGGCCGCTGCCGGCATCCCGGTGACGCACCGCGAAGTCAGCCACATGTTCACCGTAGTCTCCGGCCACGCGCCGCTGACGGAGAAGGAACTGACCCACCTGGCAGGCCTGGGCGGCACCATTGTGGTGCTGATGGGCATCGGGACGCTGCACCACCTGGCTGCGGGCCTGCGCCGTGCCGGGATGCGCGCCGACATGCCGATGGCCGTGGTTGAGCGCGGGTACCGTCCCGGCCAGCGCACCACGATCGCGGAACTGGGCACCATTGCGTCAGCCGCCGCGGGCTGCAGCAACCCCGCCGTCCTGGTGATCGGCGAGGTGGTGCGGGTGGCTGAGGCCAACCGCGGGCATGCCGAGGCCGCCGCCGACCTTGACCGCCTGGCGGCCTCCCTGCTGGAATCGTGAGAGTTATGACCGCACTGAATGCCATTGCCCCCGCATCGCCCGGCGCTGCACTGCCGGGCCGTGCTGGAACGGAACCCCAGGAGACCGCAGCCCCGGAAGCCACCGAGGCACCGCTCGAAGGTTTCCGGATCGGTGTGACCTCGCACCGCCGCTCCCGCGACCTGATAGAGGCCCTGGAGCGCCGGGGCGCTGAAGTATTGCACGCCCCCGCCCTCAAGATCGCCCCGGTGAACGAGGACATCAGCCTCATCGAGGACACCAAGGCCATCATCGCGGCCAAGCCGGACCTGTGCATCGCGACCACCGCCTACGGCATGCGCCGCTGGTGCGAGGCCGCGGACGCCTCCGGCATCGGCGAGGACCTGCTGGACACCCTGGCGGCCTGCCGGATGTTTGTCCGGGGTCCAAAAGCCCGCGGCGCGGTCCGCGCGGCCGGCCTTGCCGACGTCGGCATCAGCAGTGACGAAACCACCGCCACGCTGGTGGACATGCTGCTCGCCGAAGGCGTGCGCGGCAAAACCGTCGCCATCCAGCTGCACGGCTACACCGACGTCCGCCAGCTTGAGCGGCTGCGGATGTCCGGCGCCACGGTCCTCACCGTCACGCCCTACCGCTGGGTGAAGCCCGACGGCGCCGACCGCCTGCCGCGGCTGATCGAGGCTGCCTGCAGCGGCAACCTCGACGTGCTGACCTTCACCAGCGCACCGGCCGTGGACGCGATGTGGAGCACCGCGCATGAAATGGGACTGTACAAGCAGCTAGTGGAGAGCCTGAAGACCACCGTCACCACCGCCGTCGTGGGCCCCGTGACCGCCCAGCCACTGCTGGACGCCGGGATCACTCCCCTGGTTCCGGAGCGGTTCCGGATGGGTGCCCTGATCAGGCTCGTGTGCGAACACCTCGCTCTGAACCACGTCCGCCGGCTGGAAACCCGCTCCGGCGTGGTGGAACTGCGCGGCCGCTCGCTGCGGATCGACGGCGAGCCGGTGGAAGTTGCCCCCGCGCCGCTGCTGCTGCTGCGCGCGCTCCTCGGTGCCGGGGGCGCGGTGCTCTCCAGGGAGTCTCTGTCGGAACTCCTCGAGCTGCGCGGATCGGTGCACGCCCTGGACATGACGGTGAGCCGGCTGCGCTCATCCCTGCCGGACGGGCGTCTGGTGGAAACCGTGGTGAAGCGCGGCTACCGGATCCGCGTCTAGCGCCACAGCCCGTACTGCAACGGGAAAACCACGTCGCGGGGCCGCGCCTCGTCCATTCCGCCAGCTGAGTCCAGCAGCCGGGATGGGCGGGAGGCGGCCCCGCTTGTGTTTATTACCGGCGGGTAAACACTGGCGAACAGGCGGGGACAATTCCGCAACAGCAGGGAAATATGTGCGAAAAACCCGCCCACTACGCTGTGTCCTACCAGCACAAACAGGGCCCGAATCCGGCCCGCCTGCAGTATCTGAAAGGGCCCGCACATGTCCGCTCCGGCACAGTTTCCCTCCACCGCCCCCGCTCCCAGAATCGTCATCGCCGGTGCCGGGCCCGCCGCCCGGGCCCTCGTCAGCCAGCTCGCAAAAACCAAGTTTCCGGGAACCGTCACAGTGCTGAGCAGCCGGGACGCCGCACCGCAGGAGCTGCTCGAACTCGCCGCCCTGCCGTTTGTCTCCGTACGGTTCGGACAGCCCGCAAGCCATATCGACGCCGCAGCCCAGGTGGTCAGCACCGCGGACGGCATGGAGTTCAGCTACGACCAGCTGGTGATTGCCACCGGCTCGGCTCCCGTCCACTCCCCTGTTGAGGGCGCCGGCCGCTGCCTCAACTACTCCACGATCGATGACGCCGCCAGGATCGGCGACGCGGTCAAGGAGGTCACCCGGGTCCTGGGCCGGCGGCCGCTCGGGATCCTCGTCGGCACGGGAGCCGCCGCCGGGCAGGCCGAGGCGGTGCTCCGTGCCCGTGGCGTCCGGCCGGTCCGCACCACCGCCAGGCCTGCCGCCGTTGTCCCCACCCTGGCAGGCTCCGTACTGCCCGCCGCCGGGATTGTTTTCGATGACGGCAGCCGCATGAACGGAGACCTGGTGATCCTCGCCGAGGACCGCATCGCCCGGGACAGCCTCGGCGCCAGTGCCGGGGCGAAGACGGCTCCGGCCGGCGGGATCGTCGTCGGCCGGGACTACCGCACGTCTGTGCCCGGCATCTGGGCCATCGGCGATGCGGCGTCGTTCGACGGCGTGCGGCTCGGGCTGCTGGTGGCCTCAGGTTCCGCCGCGGGCGTCTGCGCGGCGGAGCTGATGTCCACGGTCCCGGAGGCCCGGCTGGCCGCTGCAGCGTAGCCCCTGCGGCCCCTGCGGGCTATGGCAAGATGGTCACTCAGGGAACCGCGACACCCGCGGATCCTGCGGCCCACAAGGCCCATGGAAAGGACCAGCATGAGCAACGAAGCCAGCCCGGGAGCGGGCACCGCAACGAGCCCCGAGAGGATCCCTTCCGGCGCTGAACCGTCCAACATCGCGTCCTACATTGACCACACACTGCTCAAGCCGGAAGCCAGCGAGGCGGAGATCCTGAAGGTCTGCGCCGAGGCTGCCGAGTACCGGTTCAAGTCCGTCTGCGTGAACCCTGTCTGGGTGAAGACCGTGAAGAACGCCCTCAAGCGCTCCGGCGTGCTGACGTGCTCCGTGGTCGGGTTCCCGCTGGGTGCCACGCCCAGCGACGTCAAGGCGTTCGAGGCGCGCGGCGCGGTGCTGGACGGGGCAGATGAGATCGACATGGTCATCAACATCGCCGACGCCCGCGCCTCGGACAAGGGTGCCCTCGTGGACGATATCAAGGCGGTGGCCGAGGCCGTCCACGGTGGCGAGGCGATTCTGAAGGTCATCATCGAAACCGCCCTGCTCAGCGACGACCAGAAGGTCCTGGCCTGCGAGGCTGCCGTGGAGGCCGGAGCGGACTTCGTCAAGACGTCCACCGGTTTCAATGGCGGCGGCGCCACGGTGGAGGACGTTGCCCTGATGCGCCGGACTGTCGGTCCCCGCCTCGGTGTCAAGGCCTCCGGCGGAGTGCGTTCCCTGGCAGACGCTCAGGCTATGATTGCTGCAGGTGCAACACGTATTGGTGCCAGCTCCGGAATTGCGATCGTCAAGGGCGAACAGGGTTCGTCCGCCTACTGATCCGCCGGCAGCCGCCACAGTTTGAGCCCCGCGGGGCCGAGGAGGAATGAATGTCCAGCAAGACCACCACGCAGGTACAGACACCCCAGAACGAGAACAGCCTGGTCACCAGCATTGTCCTCTTCGTGGTGATGATGGCCCTGTTTCTGGGATCCATCTACTCGCTGTCCTTCCTGACGCTGGGCAACCCCTGGCCGATGGCCGTGTGCCTGGGCCTGTTCGCCCTCGCGTTCTGGATCCCGCAGACCATCCTCGGCCGTTCGGATTCCGCCGGCGAGCACTGAGCCGCCCCGGCCACCAACGTTATGAAGCCCCGGATTTCTCCGGGGCTTCAGCCGTTTAAGGGCCCGTTCCCCTCAGGGAATCCCCGGCAGTCCGCTGGCCAGCCTGCCGACGAGCGCCGCCGCGGCCGGAACGTGCGTGCCGGCCAGGGACCAGGCGGCGAGGCACATGCCCACCATGGCGTAAGCGCTGACGGGTATGAGCACGAGCCATTCCCGGCGGGATCCGGCACGCCCCAGGAGCGGGATGGACAGTGCCCCGTTGGGCCGCCACACACTTTTCAGCAGGGGGAGCCGGCGCAGGAACTTCGGCGGCCTGATCACGAGCGGCCAGAGCAGCGGCACACCGCCGGTGGTCACCAGATCCCCCACGATGTGGACCACCACGCCGATCAGCATGGACACCGGAAGCCAGGTCCACTGGTCCGGAGCGAACCAGGTCACCAGCCCCGCCATGGTAAGGGCGAAGATCCAGGTGCTGATGAAGCCCGACTTGGGAAACAGCTTCAAGGCCTTCGCGGCAATGTTGATCATAAACATGCACAGCAGGCCGGCGCCCACCGAGAGCACTCCCCAGTGGGTCTGCAGCTGGATCTGGCCGGCCATGGCAGCGAGCACAACGAAGAACGCCGCGCCCAGCACCGAATGCGTCCCCTGCCGGTGCCCGCCGCTGGCGTTCTCAATCCCCCGCGCAATCGCATTGGACAGCGGCGGCAGCGAGTGCGCAATGGTGCTTGAGCGGTGGTCCCAGTCACAGACCAAGGCAGTGCCCGCCGTCGCCATTCCGCCGATCAGCACGCCGGTGGCGTCCAGCGGATACCAGCCCAGGGTGTACGGCCCCGTTGACGCAACGGCTACCCACGCCGCGGCTCCCGACGCGGCGTGGTGTCCTCCCATCATGCGGCTAACTCCCCGTCGGTGAGACAGACAAGGGCGCGTCGGAGAAGATGTTGCGGATCACGCCGTTGGCCCACTCCAGGATCTCGGTGTCCTGGAGGTCCCGGCCGCCGATCTTCGCCGTCTTCGGCTTCGGGATGAGCACGGCGTCCAGCGCCGGCTTGGACTGTGCGCCGGGGTACATGCGGTTCAGGCGCATGGATTTCGACTCGGGAAGCTGCGCAGGAGAGAACTTGATGAAGTTTCCCTGCAGGGCGACGTCGGACAGTCCGGCCTCCCGGGCGCCTACACGGAAGCGTGCCACCGCCACGAGGTTCTGCGCGGGCAGCGGCGGCTCGCCGTAGCGGTCCACGAGCTCCGCATGGACCTCGTCGATCGCCTCGTTCGTGACGGCCGCGGCCAGCTTCCGGTAGGCCTCCAGCCTGAGGCGTTCGCCCGGCACGTAGTCGTGCGGCAGGTGGGCGTTGACGGGAAGCTCGATCTTCATCTCGGCGGCCTTTTCCTCGGCCTCGCCGCGGTAGTCCGCCACGGCCTCGCCCACGAGCCGGATGTACAGGTCGAAACCGACGCCCTGGATGTGCCCCGACTGCTCGCCGCCGAGCAGGTTGCCCGCGCCGCGAATCTCAAGGTCCTTCATGGCCAGCTGCATGCCGGCACCGAGCTCGTTGTGCGTGGCCACTGCCTTGAGCCGCTCCAGCGCCACTTCTCCCAGCGGCTTCTCGGAGGGGTAGAGGAAGTAGGCATAGGCGCGCTCGCGTCCGCGGCCCACGCGTCCGCGCAGCTGGTGCAGCTGTGAAAGCCCGTACTTGTCCGCGCCATCCACGATCAGGGTGTTGGCGTTGGAGATGTCCAGGCCTGTCTCGATGATGGTGGTGCAGACGAGGACGTCGAAGCGCTTCTCCCAGAAGTCCACGATGATCTGCTCCAGGCGGCTCTCGGACATCTGGCCATGTGCCACCTCCACCCTGGCCTCCGGAACGAGCTCTCGGATCTTGGCGGCCGTGCGTTCGATGGTGGAGACGCGGTTGTGCACCAGGAACACCTGGCCTTCGCGCATGAGTTCGCGGCGGATCGCGGCGGAGGTCTGCTTGTCCGTGTACGGGCCCACATAGGTCAGGACCGGGTGGCGTTCCTCCGGCGGCGTTGCCAGCGTGGAGGTTTCCCGGATGCCCGTCAGGGACATTTCCAGCGTCCGCGGAATGGGCGTGGCACTCATGGCCAGGACGTCCACATTGGTGCGCATCTTCTTGAGCGCTTCCTTGTGTTCCACACCGAAGCGCTGTTCCTCGTCCACGATCACGAGGCCCAGGTCCTTGAAGCCAAAGTCCTTGGAGAGGAGCCGGTGCGTGCCGATGACGACGTCCACGGTGCCGTTCTTCACGCCTTCCGCCGTTTCCTTGGCCTCCTTGGAGCCCTGGAAGCGGGACAGCGGCTTCACATTCAGCGGGAAGCCGGAGAACCGCTCGGTAAACGTCTCATAGTGCTGCTGGGCCAGCAGCGTGGTGGGGACGAGCACCGCCACCTGTTTGCCGTCCTGCACGGCCTTGAAGGCGGCGCGCACGGCAATCTCGGTTTTGCCGTAGCCGACGTCTCCGGAGACCAGCCGGTCCATGGGGATTTCCCGCTCCATGTCCGCTTTGACCTCGTTGATGGTGGTCAGCTGGTCCGGCGTCTCCACGTACGGGAAGGCTTCCTCCAGCTCGCGCTGCCACGGGGTGTCAGGACCGAAGGCATGCCCGCGGGAGGCCATTCTCGCGGAGTACAGCCGAATGAGTTCCCCGGCGATCTCCTTGACGGCCCGGCGCGCCTTGGACTTGGTGCTGGCCCAGTCAGCGCCACCCATCTTGCTGAGCACGGGCGCGTCGCCGCCAACGTACCGCGTTACCTGGTCCAGCTGGTCCGTGGGAACGAACAGCCTGTCCCCCGGGGCCCCGCGCTTGGACGGCGCGTACTCCAGCACCAGGTACTCGCGGACACCCTCCCCGCCGCCCGCCACCTTGCGCTGGATCAGCTCCACGAACCTGCCGATGCCGTGCTGTTCGTGCACCACGTGGTCGCCGGCCAGCAGCTGCAGGGGATCCACGGCGTTCCGCCGCTTGGACGGCATGCGGCGCATGTCCTTGGTGGAACCCGCCGAGGTGCGTCCCAGCAGATCGGCCTCGGTCAGCAGGCCCAGCTTGAGTCCGTCCAGGACAAAACCGCGTCCGACGGCGGCAGTGGTCACCTCGATGATGCCCGCCTGGGGCTCGTGGTCCAGGGAGTCGACGCGGGCACACGGGATGTCGGCGTCATGGAACAGCTCGGCCAGCCGCTGGGCAGGGCCGGGTCCCTCCGTGGCCACCACGATGCGCCACTGGTCGCGCACATGGGATCCGATGAAGTCCATCATCTCGGCGACGTCGCCCTGGTAGCCCCGGGGTTCCCGGGCGTGCAGGTTGAGCACGTTGATGTCCGGCGTCAGCTCCTCGTCGGTGGCCAGCGACGTAATGGACCACCAGGACACCTCATGGCCCAACGCTGCGGAACGGGTCTCCGTCAGCGAACGGAAGCTGGCGGAGTGCAGGGCCGCAGAGGCCTGTGCACTCAAATCCAGGGGTGCAGTGCCACCGTCGGACGCGGTGGACCACGCTGCTTCCAGGAACTCCTCGTTCGTGGCGGCGAGGTCGTGCGCTCGGGTCCGGACCTTCTCCGGCTCGATCACCACGGCGATGGAACCCGCAGGGAGCTGCTCCATGAACGGAACCATCGCGTCCACGAGCACCGGCGCCAGTGATTCCATGCCCTCTACGGCAATGCCGCCGGCGATCTTTTCCAGCATGTCCGCGGCCGCAGGCAGCTGGGACTTGAGTGTGGCGGCCCGGGACATCACCGACGGCGTGATGAGGATTTCGCGGCACGGCGGGGCATGGAGTTCGGTGGGGTGGTGCAGGCCGGGAGAGGTCAGCGAGCGCTGGTCGGCGACGGCGAACCACCGCATCTGGTCCACCTCGTCGCCGAAGAACTCCACCCGGATGGGGTGGTCTTCGGTGGGCGGGAAGACGTCCAGCATGCCGCCGCGGACGGCGAACTCGCCGCGGCGGGTCACCATGTCCACGCGGGCATAGGCGGCGTCAGCCAGGCTGCGGATCACGTCCGTGAACGGGGCGTCCTGGCCGACCTTCAGGGTGACCGGAACCAGGTCGCCCAGGCCGGCAACGATCGGCTGGACCACGGCGCGAACGGGAGCCACGACCACCCGCAGGGATCCCGCCGTCGTGCTTTCCGGGTGCGCCAGCCGGCGCAGCACGGAAAGCCGCCGCCCCACGGTGTCCGAGCGCGGCGACAGCCGCTCATGGGGCAGCGTCTCCCAGCTGGGGAATTCCGCCACGGAGTCGGCGGGGAGGTAGGCGCGCAGCGCCGCTGAGAGATCCTCTGCCTCACGTCCGGTCGCCGTGACGGCCAGCACGACGCCGGGACGGGCGCCGTCGGCGTTCTCCAGCCCCTCCGCCATCTCGGCCAGCAGCACCGCCCGCAGGCCGGCGGGCGCGCTGACCTGGTAGTCCTCGCTGCGGACGCTGAAGTTCCGGGACGCCTCCGCCTGGACGCGGGCGAACGTCTTGTCTGCGGCAAGGACGCGTCGCAGGCCGCTGAGGGGCTGGCCTTTGCTTGGCTGGCCGGTGGGGCTCATGGCAGGATCTCCTGGAGTATTCACTTCGAACGCAGGCAACACGAAAACCCGAAATTCGCCAGAATGCCGGGTCATCCCAGCCTACCCCCGCCGGCGACCCGGCGGCATCCGGCCGCCGGGTCCCGTTGCTAAGCTTGCTTAGCAGGTGATGCCGGGTCCGGCACTGCCGCCATCCCAAGGAGGCTCGAGTGAGCGACCAGACCGGAACTGACACCGGCAAGGCCACCAGCATGGCCAACGGCAGCGGCCGGACGGTGCTGGTCACCGGCGCCACTGGCTACATCGGCGGCAGGCTGGTCCCGCGGCTGCTCGACGCCGGGCACCGCGTCAAAGTCCTGGTCCGCTCCCCCGACAAGATCGCCGGCGTTCCGTGGTTCAACGACGTCGAAGTCGTGCGTTCCAGCCTCGACGATGCTGCCGCCGTGGAGGACGCACTCAGGGGCGTCGATGTCCTGTACTACCTGGTCCACTCCATGGCCGCCGGATCAGGCTTCGAAGCCAAGGAAAAGTCCATGGCGGAACTCGTGGCCACCGCTGCGGCAGCCGCCCATGTGCGGCGGATCGTCTACCTGGGCGGCCTGCACCCCCGCGGCACCGGGCTGTCCACGCACATGCGCTCCCGCGAGGCCGTGGGGGAAGTCTTCCTTTCCTGCCCTGTCGACGCCATCGTGTTCCAGGCCGGAGTGGTGATCGGCTCCGGCTCGGCGTCCTTCGAAATGATCCGGCACCTTTCGGAAACGCTGCCCGTCATGCCGGCGCCCAGCTGGGTGCGGAACCGCATCGAAGCGATCGCCGTCAGGGACGTGCTGCACTACCTGGTGGGCGCCGCATCCCTCGAAGCGCAGCTCAACCGCACCTTCGACATCGGCTCCCGGGACGTCCTGAGCTACGCCGGCATGATGAAGGAATATGCAGCCGAGGCCGGCTTGCCGCGGCGGCTGGTGCTTGCACTCCCCATCCCGGCTCCCCGGTTGGCTGGCCTCTGGGTGGCGCTCGTAACCCCCATTCCGCTGTCCATGTCCGTCCCGCTGGTGCAGTCGCTGCAGCACGACGCCGTCTCCGCCGAACACGACATCGACAACTACATCGGACAGCCCGACGGCGGCCTTACGGGCTACCGCACCGCCGTGGCCCTCGCGCTGGGCAAGGAACGCGACGGACAGGTCGAGACAACGTGGGCCAACGCCGGCGCAGACGCCGATCCGCTGCCGAGCGACCCCGAGTGGGCCGGACACAAGGTGTACGTGGATGAGCGGAGCTTCCACGGCGACGTGGACCCGGCGAATGTGTGGACCGTCATTGAGGGCATCGGCGGCCGCAACGGCTGGTATTCGCTGCCGCTGGCGTGGAGCGTGCGCGGCTGGCTGGACAAGCTCTCCGGCGGAGCGGGCCTGCTCCGGGGCCGACGGCACCCGCACCACCTCGTCGCCGGCGAGGTGGTGGACTGGTGGCGCGTGGAGCGGATCGAGCGGGGAAAACTGCTCCGGCTGCGGGCGGAAATGCGCGCACCGGGGCGCGCCTGGCTGGAGCTCTCCGTGGAGCCTGACGGGAACGGAAGCCGTTACCGGCAACGGGCCATTTTCTTTCCCAAGGGACTCAGCGGCCGGCTCTACTGGCTGGCAGTGCTGCCGTTCCACGGCCTGATCTTTCCGGCCATGTCGCGCAACATCACCGCGGCGGCACGGAAGATTTCCAGTGCGGAACAGTCCGGTGACAGTGGGCCCGGTGCCAGGGAGGCGCGGGCAACCCCGTAGGATGTGTGGAGCAAAAAGCGTTCTGACCCCACAACAATGGAGGATCCATGGCACTGAGTGCTTCCACTACCCTGCCCCACGCCGTCGACAACGTTACGGCGGTCTTTACGAACGAAGACTTCCAGCGCCACACCAGCGAATACGTTGGGGGCAGCCTCGAGTCCTTCACGGTGGCCGGAGACGTTGCCGGAGCCTTCAGCACCACTTCCGTGCGCACGCTTCCGACCACCCGGCTGCCGGAGATCGCCCGGAAGTTCGTGGGCGACACCCTTAAGGTGACGCAGGTGGAGAACTGGGACGCTCCCGCCGCCGACGGTTCGCGGCAGAGCACCATCTCCCTCAAGATCGCGGGAGCCCCGATCGATGTCTCGGCTGTCCAGCGGCTGGTGGCAGACGGCGGCAGCACCCGGGTTGAGCTCGAAGGCAACGTCTCCTCCTCCGTGCCGTTCCTGGGTGGAAAGATTGCCGAGGCCGCAGAGCCGATGGTGGGCAAGGCCCTGAACATCCAGTCCCAGCAGGCGCAGGCCTGGCTCGAAAGCCACTAGGCAGTGGAAATCCCCGCGCTCCTGGCCTGGGTCCTGGTCATTTCGGGGTTCTGGTCGCTCGCGGTGTGGCCGCAGTTCCTGCGCCGGGTGACGAGGGACCCAAGGGCGCGTGACGATGCCGGCAAGGCCACCAAGTTCCTCACCGTGCACATCGTGCTGGTGGCGGTGTCCATGGTTCTGGGCGCTGCCACGGCAGGAATCGGGATCGCCGCGCTGATCGGCTAGGCGTGCCAAGGCGGGGGCGCTCCGGCCTGATTATGGTCGGGGCGCCCCTGCCTGGTTCTGGGCTCCTGGATCTAGGCAGCCTGGTTCTAGGCGGCCTGATTCTAGGCGGCCTGGTTGAGCGCGTCCTCCGCGGCGACCCAGGAGATCATGGCGCACTTCACCCTCGCCGCGTAGCGGGCCACCCCTTCGAAGGCGGCGGCATCGCCCAACACCTCGGGGTCTGCGTGGACCTTGCCGCGCGAACGGAGAACCTCCCGAAAACTCTCGATGACCGAGCGCAGCTCCTCCACCGACATGCCCTCGGCCATCTCACTCAGCACTGACGCGGAGGCCATGGAGATGGAGCAGCCTGCACCGTCCCACGCCAGCTGCGCTACAGTGCCGTGGTTTACGGCAACCCGCAGGGTGACCTCGTCGCCGCAGACGGGGTTCAGCTGGTGCGACTGGCCGGTGGACGCGCCCTCCGGCGCCGGCGTTTCCGCCAGGCCGCTGCCATGCCGGGCTTTGGAGTGGTCCAGGATGATCTGCTGGTAAAGCTGGTCGAGGCTCATGCTGCGGTACCTGTCTTCAGGGTTCCGCGCTAGGCGCGGAAGTAGGCGCGGACTCCGGAGACTGCATCCAGGAATTCGTCGACGTCGTCGGTGGTGTTGTACAAGTAGGCGCTGGCCCGTGTGGTTGCCGTCAGGCCAAGGCGCCGGTGCAGCGGCTGGGCGCAGTGGTGGCCGACGCGGACGGCGATTCCGCGTGCGTCCAGGAACTGGCCGACGTCGTGCGCGTGAACACCGGCGACGTCGAATGCTGCCAGGCCGATTCGGTCCTGGCCGGCTGCCGGTCCCAGGACTCTGATCCCGTCAATGGCTTCGAGGCCGGCCACCATGCGCTGGCCGAGTTCTGACTCCCAGCGGTGCACGCGGTCGAGGCCGGTCTCGGTCAGGTAGTTGACGGCGGCGGCGAGCGCCACGGCCTGGGAGATCTTCTGGGTCCCGGCCTCGAATCTCTGCGGTGCGGCCAGATATTCGGCCCGCTCCATGGTGACGGTGGTGATCATGGAGCCGCCGGTCTGGTACGGCGGCAGCACGTCCAGGAGCTCCTGCTTGCCGTACAGCACGCCGATGCCCGTGGGCCCCAGCATCTTGTGGCCCGAGAACACGGCAAAGTCGACGTCGAGCTGCTTGACGTTAAGGGACAGGTGCGGCGCCGACTGGCACGCATCCAGCACCACCAGCGCACCGGCCCGCCGGGCAATGGCCACGAGCTCCGCCACGGGGTTGATGGTGCCGAGCACGTTGGAGGCGTGTGTGAACGCAAGAAGCCGGGTGCGCTCGCCCACGATTTCGGCTGCCTGGTCCAGATGAAGTTTCCCGGAGTCGTCGACGGGAATGTATCGCAGCACGGCGCCGGTCCGGTAGGCCAGTTCCTGCCAGGGAATCAGGTTGGCGTGGTGCTCCATTTCGGTGACCACGATTTCGTCCCCGGGGCCGAGCCCGAGCTCCCGCAGGCGGGCATCACCGCGGCCCTGCGCGGCCCACAGGCCCGCGTTGGACAGCGCGTAGCTGATCAGGTTCAGGCCTTCGGTGGCATTGGATGTCCAGACGATCTCCGCGTAGTCTGCGCCAACGAAATCGGCCACTGTCTGCCGTGCGTCCTCGAAGACCTCAGTGGCTTCTACGGCCAGGTGGTGGGCGCCGCGGTGTACGGCGGCGTTCCGCTGCTCGTAGAATTCCTGCTCTGCCTCGATCACGCTCAGCGGATTCTGCGACGTGGCACCGGAGTCCAGATAGACGAGGGGCCGGCCGTTGACCAGCTGATCCAGAACGGGAAAATCGTTCCGGATCCGGAGGACCTCGGCATTATCCATCGCCGGAAGCGCGCGCTCCAGCGTGGTTGGCGTTGTTACTACGGCCAATGGGGACTCCTTGGGATGCCTTGAGGTACCCCTCAATTGTCCCACAGCGCCGAATTCCCGACACCGCGGTATTGCGCACACCGCCGCGGGGTGCCCCGGGCAGTGTGGCCATGAGGCGGTGTCGCCCGTGACGCTGTGTTGCCCATGACGCTGTGTTGCCCATGACGCAGTGAGGCGGCCCTTCGGGTGTGAAGGGCCGCCTCACAGTTGCCGTCATGCGCGGGCGCCTCGGGCACGTGTAAGGGCCGGCGACGGCTGGGGGGAGAGCCTCGGTCTCAGAAGGCTCTGACGTCGCCGGCCCCGCCTGAACCCGGCCCCTTGGGGACCGGAAGTTGCTTCATCGCGAGACCTGGAAGTTCTTGGTGCTGGAAGTTCTTGGTGGCAGCTTCCGCGGTGACTTCGTCTCCGGTTTCTGCTGCCAGTAACAGTTAATCGCGTAGTGGGAGCCACAGCACGAGTATCGAGTACTCGTTTTTTCGGGTAGTGGGCTACTGGTTTCAGCAGGTAGGGCTGTCGCGGCCGGAACCGGGGACAAATTGCGCGTCCGGGCGCGGCGCAGGAGGCTGCACGGGCACGGCGGATGACGGCTGCACGGGCAGGCAGATGGCGCTGGGACGGCCCTGGGGCGCTGTGACAGCTGGCGTCCGGACGCCGGGGGCTTTGCACGTTGGCGTGGAACTACTTCCCCGGCGGCTACTTCTTTGGAAGGCTACTTCTTCGGAAGGGCGAGGGCGAGCTCGTCCCGCCGGCGCACGCCGAGCTTGACGTAACTCCGGTACAGATGTCCCTCGACGGTCCGCACCGACACCATCAGCTGCTGGGCGATCTCCCGGTCGGAGAGTCCTTGCACTGCCAGCTCCACGATGTCACGCTCCCGGCGGGTCAGGTGGACGCTCGGGACGGAGGCAACGAACGGGCTTTCCCGGAACCGCTCACCCAGCTCCTGGTCACACTTCTCGCGGTGGGCAACGGCCTGCCGGGCGCGCCGCCGCTCCCCCGCTGCGTCCAGGATGGCACCGGCCCGGGCATAGGCCTCCCTGGCGAGATTGACCAGGCCCGCCTCCTCAAGGCCGGCAGCGGTTTCCATGAGCACGTCGGCATCCTCGCTGGCCCAGGCGTGGGCAAGCTGATGCCAGCCGGCGGCCCAACGGCCTTCAACGGAGTCGGCAAGGGATGCGATGTCGTCGGCCACCGAGCGGTCGCCGAGATCGGAACAGAGGATCAGGCATTCCATCCTCGTCCCCGGCTGCGCAACAACACGTGGTGACGCCGCCAGCTCGCGAAGCTTGGCCAGGCCGCTGCCCTTGCGGTCCAGATATTCGGCGGCCGCCGCGGCATAGGCTTCAGCGAGGAGTTCACTCCCGGGACCGCTGGCGTGCCGGGCGGCAATCAGATCCTGTTCGAGGCGCTGGGCCTGCGCGCCATCCCCCAGACGCGCTGCGGCATAGAAGGCGAGCGCCGTGCCGAACCGGAACTGCTGGAGTGGATCATTGATGCGGAGGGCTTCGACGGCGGGAAGAAGCACCTGGTAGGCACGCTCCAGCTGCCCTTGCCGGAGGAAGCCCAGTCCGCGGAGCACGTGGAAACCCCCTCCGAAGGTGGCCGCCCCTTCGTTTTCCTCAGCGTGCGGGCTGGCCAGTTCGTGTTCGGAAGCCTCCCAGTTGCCGGCCGCGAGCGAGGCTGAAACCAGGCGCGTCAGGAGGAACTCGTTGAAGAAGTACAGGCCTCTCTGGAGTGCCTCCATGGACGGTGCCGCCGCGAGGGCGGCGTCGTGGGCCTGGTGGGCCCGCCCGGCCGACACGAGGGTCTGGGCGAGCAGGGCGTGCGCGACGGTGCTGGTGGCTTCGGTCACCGTGGCAGGCAGGGGCTCCACGAGGGGGCGCTCCGCTACCTTGGCTTTGACGGCTCCGGATGCAGCGGCTCCCGGTGCTGCCTCCAGGCCCCCGCCGCCTTCCAGGGAGGCAATGAGCGTCCGGATCCCCTCGTGGTCTCCGGCTTCGGCCAGCTCCAGCAGGTGGTGGATCCGGTCCTGCCAGGAGGCCTGGGGGTCGTCTCCGGCATCGGCGAGCTGGTCGCGCGACTCCGCCCTGAGCAGCTCCGCCGATTTGCCGAGGGCCAGATGCGCCGATGCCCTGAGCATGAGCACGTGAGGAGCTTCCGGGACCTCCGCCAGTTCCAGCCAGCAGCTGTCCAGGAGGCCCGCAGCCTCCCGGTACTTGCCTTCATTGAAGAGTGCCCTCGCCGAGATGGATTGTGCCCGGGCCTGTAGCTCGGGGTCCGTCACGTGGCCTGCCATGAGGCGTGCACCGGCGTTGTTGAACATCGTCGCGGCGAGCAGGGCAGCCTCCAGCAGGTCGGGGTCGGACACCTCCATCCCGCACTCCAGGGACCATTCGACCAGCCGCAGCCTGCCTTCGGCACCGGCTGTCGCGGGGTCGAGGTGGCCCTCCATCTTTTGCCGCAGCTGGAGGCTCCGGGAGACGGATACCTGGTGCCGCATGGCTTCGCCAAGGATTGCGTGCCAAATGCGTAATTGGCTGCGCCGCCCGCTGGATTCGCTCACCAGCTGGTGATCCAGGAGGGACCGGACCACTGCGCCGCCGAACACATCCTCGATGAGGCCACGATCCACGGGCTCGGCCAGGGCAATGAGGCGCAATGCGTCTTGTTCCTCCGGCGTTCTGCGGAGGAGGTCTTTGACAACAACGTCGGACAGTCTGGGCCCGTCCGCGGGCAGGGGGCCCAGCAACAGCCAGATACCGTTCCTCTTGGCCAGGATGCCCGCTTCGACCGCATCACGCAGAAGGCAGTTCAGGAGCAGGGGGTTTCCACCCGAAGCGGACCACAATGACTGCACAGTGTTCGCCGGGACGGTCCCGTGGAGCGTGTGTTCCACGACTTCCGTGACCTGTTCCCCGTTGAGCGGCCGGAGGTCAATCCGCTCTGCCTGGCCGTCGTACCACAGCTGGTTCAGTGCCTGCGGCAGTCCGGGGCGTGGGCGCCCCGAGGCCAATACGCCCGCCCACCCGGCCGACATCATGTCCACAATCATGTTCGCCGTGGCTTCATCTAGATGGTGGGCATCATCGATGACGAGAAGCAGCGGCACGTCCTTGCCTGCCTTGAGCTCCTGGAAATAGGCCCAGACAGCCCTCAGCACCGCCACGGGCGAGTCTGCCTCGTCCAGCGGGAGGTCGGCGGTGTAGGGAGCGAGCACGCCGTATGGGACCTTGGCGAGAGAAGAACTGCCGTGGATCCGGAGGATGGTCATTTCGGCGGACAGGTTTTCGCTGACGGCGTCCGTGAGCGAGGTCTTTCCGAGACCCGGCCCCGCCATTAGAAAAACGGCCTGGTTTGCCCGGCTGCGGATGGTGCCGCAGACGTGGTCAATCACTTCACGCCGCCCGGTGAGCTGCCGGTGGTTAGCTGCCGGTTCCGGCTTCTGGGTACGGCCCTTAGACGAGTCCAGGCAGATCACCTCTGGAAGTCACACCGAGTTTCGTAAACACCTGGTAAAGATGGCCCTCGACGGTGCGGACAGAGACACCGATTTCCAAGGCGATGTCCCGGTTGGACACGCCCCGGCCCGCCAGGCGGGAAATCTGGCGTTCCCGTGCCGTCAGGAGCGGGCTGCCACTGCTGGGGACGATCGGCAGGCTGGGAACGGTGGCCGTGAGGCTGTCCAGTCTGGCCTGCGCCACACGGGCCGATGCGGAATCGCCCGAATGCCGGGCGAAGTCCACGGCAAGTGCAACGCACCGTGCCTCCACGGCGTCCAGTTCAAGCTCAGCGGCGAGGTGCGCGCCCTCCAGGAGAACCTTGGCATCCTTGGTGCGGCTGCCCACGGCGATCAGGCGGGAAATTTCGGCCAGCTTTCCCTGCCGGTGGCCGGCCACCTGCTCCATCAGCCGGAAGTCGTCGTCGGTTCCGTTGACAGTGGCACCCAGCAGGCTGATGCCGGCGAGCGTATAGCGTTCCGCCGCGATGTCCCGGCGGGCAGCGTCCAGCAGCCGTTTCACGGCGTCTGGATCCCCCAGCCACCGCCCTGCCATATCGGCGCAGAAATCGGTAACTACCTTGGTGCGGAAATTGCAGTGCCCGCGCGCCCCCCGCAGCTTGTCGAGGTACTTGTGGGCCTGGCCCGCGTTGCCGATCTGCGCGTAGGCGAACGCCGTAGCGGCATATGCGGCCTGGAGCATGTTCACGACCGGACGGAGTTCCAGCTGGGCCACCGCGGACAGCAGGGAATCCAAGGCCACGGCACCGCGACCCGAGTAGACGTAGGCGATGCCTGTGGCCAGTTCCATGGCGGACGTCCGGTGTGCCAGTCGGCGCTCCTCATGTCCTTTGGGCGGACCCACGAGGTCAAGACAGCGCCGCCACTGGCCCGCCTGGAGCAGCACGGAGAAAGCCGTCATGGCGAACATCTCGCGCAGGCCCGTCATGGGGCCCGCATCCGACAGCTGGCCCCCGACCCGCCGCATCAGCTGGAGGGCGTCCATTTCCCTGCCCACCGCAGACAGGGAGTGCATGAGGATCAGGGCGGACTGGATGCGGAAGCCGGGGTCCTTGTTCGTCGCAGGGTCTGCCGCCTCCTCAAGGACCGGGATCATCGGAGCGTAGTCGCCGATGAAAGACCGGTATTCAAACTCCGCGAGCGTGATGACGTTGGCGGCCGCGCCCAGGGCGTCCGGCCAGCTGGCGGCCGGCCCCGGTGCAACGTCCAGGCGGCGCCGGGCGTCGGCAATCTCCGCCGGCACTTTGTCACATTGCTCGGGCAGCCACATCATCACCCGGCATTTCGCGGCCACAACACGGGCGAAATCCTCCACGCCCAACTCGTCCAGCTGTGCCTGGGAAATGCTGTCCAGGGCGTCCATCGCCTGCAGCGGCAGGTCCAGCAGCAGGTAGGCCGTGGCCTTGTGGTGTTGTCCGGCCACCCACTCCGCGTCAGTTCTCTTGAGCCCTTCGACGCAACTGAGGGCAAAACGGGGGTCGAACATCTGCACGGCGGCCTCGGCCGCGGCCACCGCCATGGTTGGACTGAGCTCGGCCTGGCATTCCCGCGTCCATGCGGCGAACTCAATGCGCTCTTCCAGGCTCAGTTTTGCCAGCTCTGGTTCGTCGTCGCCCAGTAGCTCGCTCCTGAGCTCCCGCCGCCGGGAGATGCTCAGCCACGACCGCACGACGTCCCCCAGGTACTGCTCCCGCAGGGACACCCAGCGTTCCTCGGTGTCCCCCACCTTCAGCAGTCCCGCATCCTCCATGTCAGCCACAATATCCGTACCGTACAGCTCGCTGAGCCGTGACAGCGGCACCCTGCGTGCGCAGGACAGCATTTCCATGACTTCGCGGCTTTCCGGTGTTTCGCGGGACCAGCGGGAGCGGACAATATCGTCAAGGCCCGCGGCGCCGTCAAGGACCACCTTGTCCCGCAGCGTCCATACAGAATCGGAGAGGACAAGGTTTCCGGATTGCTGCTGCTCCGTCACGAGGGCCTTGAGCAGCAGGGGGTTACCGCCGACGATGGCGTGGTAGGTGCTCACGAGCGATGCGGACACGCGGTGCCCCAGCAGTGTCAGCAGCACCTGCCGGGTCTGCAGCTCGTTCAGGTTCTCCAGCCTCACTTCGGTGAGGCGGCGGTCAGTTAGCAACCAGTGGAAGTCCGCGGGAAGGTCGCTGGTGCCGGGGGCGATCGCGATGACCCGCGCCGTACGGGTCAGCATGATGTTCAGCAGGATGCCGGCACTCATGTCATCGATCATGCCGGTGGTGTCCAGGGTGATGATGCATTCCCTGCCGCCGGCGTCGCTCCTGATGAGTGAGGTGATGCCCTGCAGGATGGCCGTGGGTGACCCCATCGCAGACTGCGGAAGGCGGGCCAAGAGGAAGGCCAGGCAGCCGTAGGAGGTCTGCGAACCGGCGAGCGGGCTGCGGAGCTGGAGTGCCCAGACGTCCGGGCCAAGATCAGCCACGGCGGTCCGGGCCAGCGAGGATTTGCCCACACCGCGGGCACCGGTAATGACGACCCCCAGGGAGTCGGGATCCGTCAGGGCGTTGCGGATTGATTCAAGGTCGGCGCTGCGCGCAGGGACCGACCAACGTTGAAGGTCCGTTCCGCCGGCTGAAGCGCCTGGTCCCGCCAGCACTCCCGCCGTAGACCCACGTCCCCAGCTCAGTGGCTCATTTGACATGAACTTTTCCTTACATCCCGCTTTGCAGGATCAAGGCCCCATCGCCTCCCCCGCTTACGAGACAGACTACCCCGATACCCGTGACATAAAACAGGGCAAACGTTTCACATTTCGGCGTGTCCCGGCCGCCTGGCAGCCGGCCGGGCCGCCGTCGTCAGACCTTGGCCGGGTGGAACCGCTGCTGGGCCGCCGTCAGGCCGTCCCGAATCAGGAGCTCCACCGCGTCCGCGGCCTCATCGATCAGGAAGGGCAGTTCCTTCTTTTCCGCCGGTGCGAAGTCGTGCAATACGTAGTCCGCTGTATCCATCCGCCCGGGTGGCCTGCCGACCCCCACCCGGACACGGAGGTAGTCCTTGGTGGCCAGGGCCTTGGACATGTCCCGGAGGCCGTTGTGGCCGCCCTCGCCACCGCCGATTTTGAGCTTCACCGTGTTGAAGGGAATGTCGATCTCATCGTGGACTGCCACGACCCGGGACGGATCGACGTCATAGAAACGCGCCAGGGCAGCAACAGGCCCGCCCGAGACGTTCATGTAGGTCACCGGCTTGGCCAGGACCAGGCGCGGACCGCCAATGCCCAGCCTGCCCTCCAGCACCTGCGCCCGGGCCTTGTGGATCTTGAAGTTGCCGCCAACGCGGGCCGCGAGCTCATCGAGGACCATCTGGCCGACGTTGTGCCGGTTGCGGCTGTACTCGGGGCCCGGGTTTCCAAGGCCGACAATCAGCCAGGTATCAGTCATGGATCAATCCTAAAGTGGTCGGATACGCCAGTGGCCGGGCCCAAAGGACCCGGCCACCGGTACGCACGCGAAGAATGCCGTGCGGAAAAACAGTGCCGTAATTACTCGGCGGAGGCTGCCTCGGCCGGAGCCCCTGCTACTGCGGCTCCCTCTTCGCCTTCCGCAGCTTCCTCGATGGCCTCGGAGATGTTCACGACGAGTGCATCGGCGTCGGTCAGCAGGACCGAGCCCTTCGGGAGGACGAGATCGGATCCGTGGATGTGCTCGCCGGCGCCGCGGCCCTCGATGTCAACCTCGACGGCGGTGGGCAGGTGCGTTGCCTCGGCCTCAAGGGACACGACGGTCAGCTCGAGGTTGTGGACGGTGCCGGGTGCGGTTTCGCCGGAGAGGTGCACGGGAACGTCCACGGTGACCGTCTCGCCCTGGCGGACGGTCAGGAGGTCGATGTGCTCGATGATCTGCTTGATCGGGTCGCGCTGGATGTCTTTGACCAGGGCGAGGTGGCCTTCGCCGTTGATGTCCAGGGACAGCAGGGCGTTGGCGGTGCGCACGGCCAGGGTGGTGGCCTTGGCCGGAAGGGTGATGTGGATGGGCTCGGCGCCGTGGCCGTAGATGACGGCCGGGATCTGGCCGGCCATGCGGGCGCGGCGGGCGAAGCCCTTGCCGAATTCGGTGCGTACTTCTGCTGCGAGCTTCTGCTCAGACATGGATATCTCCTGGTGGCTTTTGGTTTGTCAGCAAGGGCGGAGGTCTGGAGCGACCTTCAACGCCGGGCGGCCCGGGGGCGCCCTTCCAGAAGGGAGATTCAGACCCAGTCGATAACGGAGACCAGTGGTCCGGTTGCCCGGAGCTACTCTCCCTCGCCAAGGTATCGGGATATATCTTATCAGCGCCGGGACCGAATACTGAAAACGGGCCCTGCGACTGCTGGTTGAGCCTGCCGAAACCGGCAGTCTCAACCAGCGCAGCCTGGGAAATCAGGCGTTGCCGTCGAACAGGCTGGTGACCGAACCGTCGTCGAACACTTCACGGACGGCCCGGGCGATGAGTGGCGCGATGGACAGCACCGTGAGCTCCGGGAAGCGCTTGTCGGCGGGAATCGGCAGCGTGTCCGTGACCACCACTTCGCGGGCACCCGACTCGGACAGCCGGCGGGCCGCGGGGTCGGAGAAGACCGCGTGCGTCGCCGCGATGATCACGTCCTTGGCTCCGGCGTTCTTGAGGACGGCCACGGCTCCGGAAATGGTGCCGCCGGTGTCGATCATGTCGTCGATGAGGACGCAGGTGCGTCCTTCGATCTGGCCCACCACGGTCTTGGAGACAGCCTGGTTCGGAACCGTGAGGTCGCGGCTCTTGTGGACGAAGGCGAGCGGGGCGCCGCCCAGGCGTTCGGCCCACTGCTCGGCTACGCGGACGCGGCCGGTGTCGGGCGAGACAACGGTGATGTTGTCAGCTGCGACCCGTGTCCGGATGTAGTCCGCCAGAAGCGGGATGGCCATGAGGTGGTCCACCGGGCCGTCGAAGAAGCCCTGGATCTGCGACGTGTGCAGGTCAACGCTCATGATGCGGTCCGCGCCGGCCGTCTTGTACAGGTCTGCGACGAGGCGCGCCGAGATCGGTTCGCGGCCGCGGCCCTTCTTGTCCTGGCGGGAGTAGGGGTAGAACGGCGAGACGACCGTGATCCGCTTGGCCGAGGCACGCTTCAGCGAATCGATCATGATCAGCTGTTCCATGAGGTGGTTGTTCAGGGGTGCGGGGTGGGACTGGATGACGAAGGCGTCGGTGCCGCGGACGCTTTCCCCGGCCCGCACGTAGATCTCACCGTTGGCGAAATCGTAGGCGTCCACGGGCAGCAGCTCGGTGCCGAGCTCCTTGGCGATCTGGCGGGCAAGCTCCGGATGCGCACGCCCTGCGGCGAGCACCAGCTTCTTTTCGCCGCGAGCCGTAATTTCGGTCATGGTTGCTTGCCCTCTTCTGTAGATGCCGGGGAATTGGAGGTGTGACTGCGCGTGTCGCCTGCTGCCGCCGCCAGGGCCGCGGACAGCGAACCCGGACGGTTGGCGAGAACCCAACCCTCCGCATTGCGCTGCGCGGCCATGGACAGGGCCAGGGCGCCTGCGGGTACGTCCTTCCGGATCACGGCACCGGCGCCGCTGTAGGCGCCGTCCCCCACCGTGACCGGAGCAACGAATACTGTGTTGGAACCGGTGCGGACGCCGGATCCGATCACCGTGCGGTGCTTCTTCTCGCCGTCGTAATTGGCGGTGATGTTGCCGCAGCCGATGTTGGTGTCCTCGCCGATTTCGGCGTCGCCGGCGTAGCCGAGGTGGGACAGCTTGGAGCCGCGGCCGATGGTCACGTTCTTGGTTTCGTAGAAGGCGCCGATCTTGCCGGCCTCGCCCAGCACCGTCCCGGGACGCAGGTACGTGAACGGGCCGACGCTGGCGCCCGCTCCGATGTCCGCGCCGGAGCCGTGCGTGCGGGCCACCTTTGCTCCCTCGCCGATGCGGACGTCGGTCAGGGTTGAGTCAGGGCCGACGACGGCGTCACGCGCCACCGTGGTGCTGCCGTGCAGTTGCGTATTGGGCAGGATACGGACGTCCTCTGCCAGGGTCACGGTGGAATCGATCCACGTGGTGGCCGGATCAACGACCGTCACGCCGGCGCGCATCCAGGCTTCCACGATGCGCCGGTTGTGCTCCGCTCCCAGAGCAGCGAGCTGCACGCGGTCGTTGGCGCCTTCGACCTGCCAGCGGTCCTCGGTGACGACGGCGGCGACGCGCCCGCCGGCCTCGCGCACCAGCCCCAGGACGTCCGTCAGGTACTTCTCGCCCTGCGAGTTGTCCGTTGTGACGTGGCTGAGGGCGTCCCTGAGCACTGCTGCGTCAAAGGCATAGATTCCGGAGTTGATTTCCCGGATCCCGCGCTCGTCATCGGTGGCGTCCTTGTGCTCGCGGATGCCGCTCACTGTGCCGTCTGCGGAGCGGAGGATGCGGCCGTAGCCGGTGGCGTCGTCGAGCAATGCCGTGAGCACCGTGATCGCGTTGCCTTCGGATTCGTGTTTGGCGACGAGTTCGGCGAGCATCCCGCCGGTCAGCAGCGGCACGTCGCCGTAGGTCACCACGACGGTGCCTTCGAGGAGCGCGTCCGCGTCCAGCGCCTCAAGCGCGACTTCGACGGCACGTCCCGTGCCGGGGACCTCGTCCTGGTCGACAATCAGGGCTTCGGGGTCAAGCTCCTTGAGGTGGGCGGCCACGCGGTCACGCTCATGCCGGACGACGAAGGCCACCCGCCGCGGGTTGATGGCGCGCGCGGCGAGGAGGGCGTGCCCGACCATGGAACGGCCGCCGATTTCGTGGAGGATCTTGGGGGTACGGGACTTCATCCGGGTACCGGCACCTGCAGCTAGGACGATTACGGCGGCTGGGCCGGACTTCTCGGGGCTCACGTACGGGCTCTCCTTGGTCGGTTGCGGTGCTGCAGTCCGCGCCTGCCTGCGCGGCGGCGTCCGAGCCTGCGCCCGGAGCCGGCAACAGGCATCATCCTACTGGACAGCGCTGATGCAGCAGTTCCGCCCATAGGATTCGAACCTATACTCCACGGCTCCAAAGGCCGGGGTGCTGCCATTACACCAGAGCGGACCGTGCCGGGCGCTAAGCCCGGGCACGAGAACCAATTCTGCCACGAACGGTGAGGCTCATGCGACCTCGCCGGGTGAGGCATGATGGGACGGTGAGCAAGAGCACAAGGGCAGCCGGCGGGGCGGGGAACCCGGCAGCGACGGCGGAAACAGGCTCCGTACGCATCCCGCGGCCGCGGATGACAGGACCCCAGCGGCGTTCACAGTTGGTTGACGTGGGGCGGGGCCTTTTCGCGGTGCGGGGCCTGGACGGCACCACCATCGAGGAGATCGCCGCCGCCGCCGCCGTCTCCAAGCCCGTGATCTATGAACACTTCGGGTCGAAAGAGGGCCTGTACACCCAGGTGGTGGAGTTTGAATACAGGTTCCTGCTGGCCGCCATTAATGATGCCCTCACCGAGGAAGCAAAGCCGCGCATCCTGGTTGAACGCGCCGCCCTGGCCCTGCTGACCTATATCGAGGACCGTACCGACGGCTTCCGCATCCTTCTGCGCGACGCTCCCCCGTCCCAGCCCGAAGGCGCCTTTTCCACCCTGCTGTCGCACGTCACGGAGCGCGTGGAACACATCCTGTCCGACGAATTCTCCCGCCGCGGATTCGGAGCAGCCGACGGTGCCATGTACGCCCAGATGCTCGTGGGCATGGTGGCCATGACCGGCCAATGGTGGCAGGACAGCCGCCAGCCCGACAAGCGCGCCGTAGCGGCGCACCTCGTCAACCTCGCATGGAACGGCCTCACCGGCCTCAAAAAGGAACCCGAACTCCGCAGCGAGAGCTGACCTTCGCCGTCGTACGTAGTCACCACCGCGGCGCAGCGGCCCTTCGCCGGAAGCGGTCCTTCGATAAGGAGCGCATCGCGGCGCAACGGGATGGGAGCTCGCTCAGCGAGCGAGCAGCCCCTTTGCGTCGTGTCTAAGCGACGTCGAAGGGCCGGCTTCGGCACCCAGCCAGCGCCCGACGCTTACTCGCCGAGGACTTCGAGTGCCTCGAGCCATTCGAGTTCGAGGGCTTCGCGGTCGTCGGCCAGGGGTTTGAGCTTCTTGTTTAGCTCGGCCATGGCATCGAAGTCGTTGTCGGCCGTGGCCTTGACCATTTGGGCGTGGATCTTTTCTTCCTGCTGCGTGAGCTTGCCCAGCTGGCGCTCAATGCGGTTCTTGGCCTTGCGGGCGTCGCGCTTCTCCGCTTCGGATGCTCCCGAGACGGGCGCTGCCGCGCCGGAGCTTGCCGAGGTGACCGGGTTGCCGCCGCCGGTGATCGTGGACCCGGCCATCGCGGATTCCCGGAGTTCGAGGTACTGGTCCACGCCGCCGGGCAGGCCGCGGATCTTGCCGTCGCCCAGGAGTGCCATCTGGTGGTCCGTAACGCGTTCCAGCAGATAGCGGTCGTGGCTGACGACGACGAGGGTGCCGGGCCAGCCGTCGAGGACGTCCTCGACGGCGGCGAGGGTGTCGGTGTCGAGGTCGTTGGTCGGTTCGTCGAGCATCAGCACGTTGGGCTCCCCGACGAGCAGGCGCAACAGCTGCAGACGTCGCCGCTCACCGCCGGAAAGGTCGCGGACGGGGGTCCACTGCTTCTCGTTGGTGAAGCCAAGCTGTTCCACGAGCTGGCCGGCACTGAATTCCTTCCCGCCAACGTTGAAGGAACGCTTTTCGCGCTCGATGACCTCGATGACGCGGAGGTCGGCAACGTCGTCGAGCTCTTTGACTTCCTGGGTGAGGACGGCGGTGACCACGGTCTTGCCGCGCTTGACCTTTCCGGATGTCGGTTGAATCTCGCCGTTGAGGAGCTTCAGCAGTGTGGTCTTGCCTGCGCCGTTGACACCCACGAGTCCGAGGCGCTCGCCCGGCGCCAGCCGGAGGGTGATGTTGTTGAACAGCTTCTGGCCCTCGTCACCGCCGAGGAAATCCAGGGACACGTTCTCCAGGTCCAGGACGTCCTTGCCCAGGCGGGCGGTGGCCATCTTGCTCAGCGCCATGGAATCCCGGGGTTCGGGAACGTCGGCGATCAGCGCGTTCGCGGCCTCGATCCGGAACTTGGGCTTGGCGGTACGGGCAGGGGCGCCGCGGCGCAGCCAGGCGAGTTCCTTCTTCACCAGCTGCTGGCGTTTGCCTTCGACCACGGACGCCATGCGGTCGCGTTCTGCGCGGGCCAGCACGTAGGCGGCATAACCGCCGTCGAACGGGTCCATAATCCCGTCGTGGATTTCCCACGTCTTGTTGCAGACTTCATCGAGGAACCAGCGGTCGTGGGTGACGACCAGGAACGCGCCCTGGTTGGCCCGCCACCGGGTCTTCAGGTGCCGGGACAGCCAGGCGACGCCTTCGACATCGAGGTGGTTGGTGGGCTCATCGAGCATGATGACGTCGTGGTCCTCGATGAGGAGCTTGGCCAGCGCAACGCGCCGTTTCTGGCCGCCGGACAGGGCGTGCACGTTGGCGTGCCAGTCGACGTCGGACACCAGCCCGCCCATGACCTCACGGATCTGCGGGTTGCGTGCCCATTCGTAGTCCGCCTGGTCGCCAACGATGGCGGCACCGACCGTGAGGTCGCCGTCGAGCACGTCGCTCTGGTCCAGGTAGCCGATATTGACGTCTCCACGCTTGGTGACGCGGCCGGAATCCGGTGTGGACCGCAGCGCCAGCAGCCGCATCAGCGTGGACTTGCCGTCACCGTTGCGGCCCACCATGCCGATGCGGTCGCCCTCCTCGAGTCCGAGGGTGACGCCATCGAGAACGGTGCGGGTTGCGTACGAGACCGTGAGGCTCTCGCCGCCGAGCAGGTGTGCCACGGGGAACTGCTTTCTTCTGCGGATTTCTTCATGCGAACGGGGAACTGAAAGTTAAAGGGTATTAGGAGGGTATTAAAGGAGCGTATCGGAGATGATGCGCGCGCCGGGCACCGGGCCGTGGACCGGGAGGGCGGTGAGCCCCTTGTGCCGGAGCTCTTCGGCGAGGCCTTCGGCGGCTTCCGGGTTGTGGGCCAGCAGCGCGACGGTGGGCCCGGAGCCCGAGACGATCCCTGCGATGGCTCCGCACGATTCGCCGAGGCCCAGGGTGTCCCGGAGGGTGGGCGCCAGTTCGATGGAGGCCCGCTGAAGGTCGTTGACGAGCACCCTGCTTAGGGCGTCGGGGTCACCGCTGCGTAGCGCCTGCAGGATCTTCGGGTCCACCGCGGTGGGTTCGTCCACCTCAAGCCCCTCGGCCTCACGCAGCCTGTCCAGGGTCTTGAAGACATCCGGAGTGGAAAGCCCGAACTCGGCGGTGACCAGGACCCAGTCCATCTGGGCTTTGGCCAGGGCCGGAGAGAGATCATCGCCCACGCCCAGCCCTACCGCCGTGCCGCCCAGCAGCGCGAAGGGCACATCGGCACCCAGTTCCCCGGCCAGCTGGGCCAGTTCGTCCCGGGACAGTCCGCTGTTCCAGAGCGCGTCGCAGGCCAGCAGCGTGGCGGCGGCGTCGGCGGATCCGCCGCCCATGCCGCCAGCCACCGGCACCCGCTTGGTGATGTCGAGGTGCACCCCGGTGGAATGCTCGGACACATCGGCCATGAGGGCGGCGGCCTTGTAGGCAAGGTTGCGTTCGTCGAGCGGGATGTCGACGCCGTCCAGGTCCAGCGTGCTGTCCGGACTGATGCCCACCGTGATGCCGTCCCCCGGCGTGCTGGTGGCGGCCACTTCCTCATACAGCGAAACGGCCAGGTAAACGCTCGCCACCGAGTGATAGCCGTCGGGACGCAGTGGGCCCACATCCAGGGAGACGTTCACCTTGCCCGGAGCCTTGACCCGGACGGTCCTCGCCGCAAAGCGCCCTCTCACTGCGTTCATGAGTCCAAGCTAGGGCATGGCGGCGCCGGGCTCCAACAAGGGCACGGCGGCAACGTGTTCCCGGCGTCCACTGTTTCCGGCGCCTGCCGGTCAAGCGTCCGCAGCCTGGCGGGCTTCGGCGATCCGGGCGAAAGCTGCGATGTCGATAACCTCACCGCGCGCCGTGGGATCCACACCGGCCGCCACGAGGCAGCGCTCCGCCTCGGCCGCGCTTCCGGCCCAGCCGGCGAGGGCAGCGCGGAGGGTTTTCCGGCGCTGGGCGAAGGCGGCATCGATCACGGCGAAGACCTGCTCCCGGCTGGCCGTGGTGGCCGGAGGTTCCCGGCGGGTGAAGGCCACCAGCCCGGACTGGATCTTGGGGGCAGGCCAGAAGACGTTCATGCCGATCACTCCGGCCTTGCGCATGCTGCTGTACCACGCCGCCTTGACGGACGGCACCCCATAGATCTTGGACCCGGGGCCGGCGGCAAGGCGGTCGGCAACCTCGTCCTGGACCATCACCAGGCCGTGCCGGATCGACGGGAAGTGCTGCAGGAGGTGAAGGACAACGGGAACAGCCACGTTGTAGGGCAGGTTGGCCACGAGCGCCGCCGGCTCTGCCGGCAGTTCGGTGACCTTCATGGCGTCCGCGAGCACAAGATGGAAGTCGCCGGCGGCGTCCGGCCGCCACTGCCGCACAGTTTCCGGCAGCTTGGCTGCCAGCACCGGATCGATTTCGACGGCGACAACAGACTTCGCGGCGTCCAGCAGCCCCAGCGTGAGTGATCCGAGCCCGGGTCCAACTTCGAGGACTGTCTCCTCCGGCCCGACGCCTGCTGCGGCCACAATCCTGCGGATGGTGTTGCCGTCGATCACGAAGTTCTGCCCCAGCGTCTTGGTGGGGCGCACACCGATTTCCTCGGCCAGCCTGCGGATGTCAGACGCGCCAAAGAGAGGAGCGGGCGCGGTACCGGGGGCGGAGGGAGTCGGGTCAGTCACCTAGGTATCCTATCCCGCCAGCCCCCGCAGCCGCGGCGCGGTGCGGGGAAGGCAAGGGCGCGGAAGGCAAGGCGGGAGGGCAAGGTGGGACGGCGAGGGCCGGGCCCGGAGATTCCGGACCCAGCCTTTCGCAGCCCCGCAGCCGTGGTCAGGTGCCGCGGAAGGGCTGTGGTGCCTGTGCTTTGCGTCGCGGCGTGTTAGCTGCCGGCCGCCCAGCCGCAGCCCCAGGGCTGCAGGCCGCGCTCGGCGTAGACGCGGTTGGCGATGTCGATCTGCTGGGCCTTCGTGGCCTGGCTGGCGTTGGGGGCGTACGCTCCGCCACCGGCACCGATCCAGGTCTGGATGTCGAACTGCAGGCCGCCGTAGTAGCCGTTGCCGCTGTTGATCGACCAGTTGCCGCCCGATTCGCACTGTGCGATCTTGTCCCACATGCCCACGTTCATCATGGCCGGGGCTGCGGCGCCGGTGTTGGCGTCTTCCTGCGCAGCGGCGGGCTTGGGCTCCTCCTTCGTGCCGATGGTGATCTTCTCCGTCACCGGCTCAAGCGTTGCGGTCCGGGAGACCAGCGTCCGGCTCGCCTCCCGGCCGTCGACCAGGACGAGCTTGTACTTCTTCGTCACGGTCCCGGGGACACCTTCCTGGGTCACCTTCTCTTCACCCTTGAGCAGGGCAGCGCTGTCCGTGGTCAGCGTCTTGAAGGGGACCTCTTCGGTGACGGTGGCCGTCTTGCTGGTATCGACGCGGGATACCTTGATCACCATGTTGTTGACAACGTGCGCGTTGGCCGGCTGCGAGGTGCGGTCGGCGGTTGCCAGCTTCACCTTGGCGTCCCTGAGTACCTCGCCGACCGTGGTGGCTGTGGTGGTGGTCTTGGCGGCCTTGCCGTCGGCCAGGATGCTCACGGTCTTCGGCGTCGAAATGGCTACGAAGGAGCCGTCGACGGACAGCTGGGCGGTCCTCGGCACCGAAAGTTCAGAGGCGCTGGCCACTCCGAGCTGGGTCACCAGGCCGGCCACGTCCTGAGCCGTGGTGCTGACGGTCTTTTCTGCGCCGTCCAGGCTCACTTTGACTGCCTTGGCCAGGTTGACGTTGATCACCGAGCCGTTCTCAACGTGCGCGTCCAGCGAGGGGGACACGCGGTCGGAGGCCTGGAGGTCCACTTTGGCGGCCTTGACGACCTGCTCCACCGTGCCGCCGAACGTCTGGACGGAGCTTACTTTGCCATCAATATTCAGGGTGACTGTTTTGTTGTTGCCCACAAAGGCCACGAGCCCGAGTACGAGTGCCGAGAGCACCACAAGCTGGGCCGCTACCTTGACGAAACTGAACTTGCCGTCCGACGTAAAGAACTTGACCACGATTGCCCATATCTTTGGAGCCATCCGGGCACGGGGAAAAACGCACAGCAGTACCTGCGGCAGGGACACCCGGGGGTGGCTCCGGAACAGCCCGGAGGTCTGCAGCAGGCTTGCGCGCCGCCACACTCACAAGGCAGGACACCGGAGGCGCCCTGCCTGAAAACGTGAGTGACATCATCCGGAGGCCTTCCCCGACCCCGGCTAATAGTTGTTCACTGTAATCGATCCGTTATAAACGGACCAAAAATATTACATACCGGGTATGTACCGGCGGCTCGGGAGGGTGTGCGGGCTCACTCCCAGGATCCGTAGGCGCGCAAGGTATTTTCGCTGATGCCGCTACACAGCGCGGCCAGGTCCGTACCTGTCAATTCCGCCATGGCCCGCACGGTGTACGGCACCATGTAGCTGGCGTTGGGCCTGCCCCGGTGGGGATGCGGAGTGAGGAACGGCGAATCAGTTTCCACCAGGACCAGTTCCGGCTCGGCAACCGCCAGCGATGCCCTGAGGTTGGCGGCGTTCTTGAAGGTGAGCGTTCCGGCGAAGGACATGAACCACCCTTCGCGGTTGCAGATCCGGGCCAGGTCCTCGTCCCCTGAATAGCAGTGGAAGACCACCCGGTCCGGGGTGCCCTCCTCCCGCAGCACCTGCACGACGTCGTCGTGGGCGTCCCGGTCATGGATCTGCAGGGTCAGGTCGAGCCTTTTGGCGATGTCGATATGGCGGCGGAACGAATAGCGCTGGTGCACCAGCCCCTCGCCCTCGGTGCGGAAGAAGTCGAGGCCGGTTTCCCCGATGGCCCGGATCCGGGGGTGCGCGGCAAGCTCCTCGATCTCCCGAAGCGCCGCCTCAAGCTCACCCCGCCGGGCATAGTCCGGCGCGTCGTTGGGGTGGATCGCGACGGCGCCGAGCAGCCGGGCGTCCAGGTCAACCGCACGGACCGTAAACCTCGAGGATTCAAGGTCGGTGCCAACCTGGACAGCCCCGCGGACCCCGACTGCCTCGGCAGCGTCCAAGGCGGCGCTGAGCCCCACCTGGGGGTCGGCTCCGGGGTAGTCGAGGTGGGTATGGTTGTCCATCACGGGCACCGGCAGTGGCTCCGGAGCGGGAGGGTAGCCCTGCTTGCCGGACCCGTCTGTTCCGGGCGCCCGGTACGCATTAGGGGTCAGGGAATTGCACATTCCTCCAGCCTAGCGGCGAGTCCCTTCACGCGTTGCCCGGCCGGTGGCGGCACCGGTGTCAGGCGTCGCAACAGTCGTCGCCGCAGTCGTCACAGCAGTCGCCGCGGGGGGAGCCCAGAATTACCCGGAACTCTCTGTCAGGTACGGCAGTTGTGTTAGTACGCTGGTACGGAGAGATGTGATCGCCCAAAGACGGGCAACGGCAGGCTGCTGCTGCACCGTTCCCCGCGTCACTCAGGGCTGAAAGGTTGCCGATGGAACCGCACCGACGCACCAGGATGGATGAGGAGATAGTTCCCGGCGGGAAAGGGTTCGCCGAGAGGGCTGCGCACGGCGGAAACCAGCTCAACGGCCACAAGCCCGGCCCCCTGGGCCCCCAGGCCTTCCGTGCCGCAAGCGAACGCATCCTGTCCGCCATCAACACGGTGATCGATGGCAAGGCTGAAGCTGCCAAGCTCGCCCTGACAGTGCTGCTGGCGCAGGGCCACCTGCTGCTTGAAGACGTGCCGGGCGTCGGCAAGACCCTCCTCGCCAAGACTCTGGCACGCACGATCGACTGCTCCGTCAGCCGGATCCAGTTCACTCCCGACCTTCTCCCCTCCGATGTGACCGGCGTGTCCATCTACAACCAGTCGTCGCGCCAGTTTGAGTTCCGCCCCGGTGCCGTCTTCGCCAACGTCGTCATCGGCGACGAAATCAACCGAGCCTCAGCCAAGACCCAGTCCGCCCTGCTCGAATGCATGGAGGAACACCAGGTGACGGTGGACGGCCATTCCTACAAACTGGCCGAACCGTTCATGGTGGTGGCCACCCAGAACCCGATCGAGATGGAAGGGACCTACCCGCTGCCCGAAGCGCAACGGGACCGGTTCATGGCACGGATCTCCATGGGTTACCCGGACAAGGAGTCCGAGATCGAAATGCTGGAGACCCACCAGGCCACGTCCCCGTTGGCGCGGGTGACCTCCGTGGTGACCTCCGCGGACGTCGCGGCGATGATTGCCACCGTCCAGCAGGTCTACGTGTCCCAGTCCGTGAAGGAGTACACCGTGGCCGTGGGACGCGCCACGCGCGACAGCGCCATGCTGCGCCTTGGTGCCAGCCCGCGTTCCATGCTCCAGCTGCTCCGCGCGGCCAAGGCCACCGCGGCACTGGACGGCAGGGACTTCGTGCTCCCGGACGACGTCGTTGCTGTTGCCGAGTCGGTGCTGGCGCACCGCATCATCCTGGACCGCAAGGCCGTCAGCACCGGAGAGACACCCCAGAGCGTCATCCGGGGCGTACTCGCCAAGCTTCCCGTCAGCCAGGAGATGACCGAGTCCGTTCATGCCTCCCGGCAGGCCCGGGCGGCCGAACTGCGGCCCAGCCGCTAGCCAGGTTGCCATGGCACTGCTGGACCATCTCCCCCGACACCTCTTCACCTCCCGAGGCTGGGGACTCCTTGCGGCAGGCACCCTTTCCCTGCTGTGCGCCCAGGTCATGGGCCGCCGGGACCTGCTCGGCCTGGGCGTCCTCCTGGTGGTCCTGCCGCTCATTGCGCTCGCAGGCATCCGGCTGGTCAAGCCCCGCTTCCGCGTGTACCGGGAGTTCAGCCCGGCCACTGTCGAGACGGCGTCAGCCACCACCGTGCGGCTGGCGGTCGCACGGACGGGGCCGGAGGCGGGCAGGATCATCATGGAAGAGCGGCTCCCCTCGAGGTTCGGCGAGTCGCCGGCGTTCCGCTTTCCCTCGAGATCCGCCAGCGGCGGAACCAGCCGCTACGAGTACCGCCTGCGCTCCGGGAAACGGGGCCAGTTCACGATCGGCCCCGTCACGGCCGAGTTCACAGACCCGTTCGGGCTTTCGCTGCACAGGCACACGATTGACGACGGCGACACGCTCACCGTGACGCCGGCCGCCGTCGAGCTTCCCGTCACGGGACTCGCAGGGGCACGGGGAAACGACGGCATCACCGCCACGCGGATCCGGGCCAATCCCAGTGACGATGACGTCATGACCAGGGAGTACCGCCACGGCGATCCGATGCGGCGGGTCCACTGGCCCGCAACTGCACGCCACGGCGCCCTGATGGTGCGGCAGGAGGAATCGGTGACCACGCCCGAGGCGACGATCATCCTCGACCAGCGGTTCGGTGCACACTCCAGCGGTTTCGGCTCGGTCTTCAGCGGTTCAGGCGACGACGGCAACGACCTCGTCACGAGCGACACCTTCGAATGGGCCGTCACGGCCGCCATGTCCGTCAGCGCCCACCTCTCCGATCGGAATTACTCCCTCCGGTTCCTCGACGCCGCCGGCGACCCCGCCTTCCACCGCTCGCCGTCCGCGCCGGAACCTGACTGCGAGGAATACAGCGGCGCGGCGGGACTCCAGTCCATCGCCGAGAGCCTGGCGGCCATCCAGCTTTCCGGTCCGCACCACCTGCGCCGGGAGCAGCACGATGCGTCCCTCCGGGAGCACTCCGGAGGCAGCGAATCCGGGCAGTCGGTATTCGATGACCGGCTCATTGACAAACTTGCAGCGCACCGGATGCGCGGCCCCGTGCTGGCGGTCCTCGGAAGAATCTCGCTGGCCGAGGCACGGGCGTTGGCGCCTGCCGCCGGTTACGCGGCCAACGCCTTTGCCATCGTGATCACCGACAGGCCCGCGGAGTCCTCCGAGGTCCTCGAGGCACTGCGCCTGGGCGGCTGGCGTGCCGTGTCCGTGGATGCGGCCACATCCCTGCCGGCAGCATGGACGTATTTCGATGAAGGCGACGCCACCCTGGCAGCTGCGGCTGCCGACGTGCGCCGCGGTGCGGAGGTGACGCGGTGACTCTCGCTCCCCAACGTCAGACCGGTGCCGCGCCGCAGCCTTCGACGGCCGCATCGGAACCCCGCCGCCGTCCGGGCGCCGGCGCCTATCCGTGGGCCATGTCGGGGGCAGTGGCGGTCGCCGTGATCGGGGCAGCCGTCTCCCTCAACGGTGTGCTGAGGGGATGGGCCTGGTTCCTGCCGGTGCTCACCACCATCCTGGTGGTGTCCCTGACCATGGCCGGGCTCCGCGCCCTGCGGGCCCAGCCGCTGCTGGTCACCCTGGGCGGGTTCGTGTCCCTGCTGTTCATCCTGATCTTCACGTTCTTCCGCCGGGACAGCATCGCCGGCTTCATTCCCTCGGACGCCACCATGACGTCACTGGGCAGGCACCTCCGGAGGGCCAGCGAAACGGTCCTGTCGGAAAGCTCTCCGGTCGCTCCAAACGCAGGCATCGTCCTGGTGACATGCGCCGCCCTGGGCCTGGTTGTCATTCTCATCGACGCGCTTGCCCTTCCCCTGGGCATGCCCGCCACGAGCGGCCTGGGCCTCCTGGCAGTGCTCGTGGTGCCGGCCATGATCAAGCCACAAAGCGTCGGGTTGGCTGGATTCCTTGGAACGGCGACGGGCTTCCTGCTCATTCTCGCGTGCAGCCAGTGGTTCGCCCCGGATGCCCGGGTCCAGGCGGACACCGCGCGGAATCCCGGGCAGATCAAACGCGCCGCCATGACCGGTGCCGTTGCGCTGGTGGCCACGCTGGTGCTGCAGCTCGTCATTCCCGGCTTCGACCAAGGCACGTTCCCGCAAGGATCGCGGCTCAATCCGTGGGCCTCCTCCAGCGGCCTGAATCCCATGATCAGCCTGGGCAACAGCCTGCGCCGCCCGTCCGGCGACGGACGGATCACCTACGCCACCAATGCCACCACGCCCCTGTATCTGCGCTCCGTGACAGTGGACCGGTTCGACGGCGAGGCCTGGTCCCCGGACGACCGCAATTCCTCCCGCAGAACGGGGCCCGGGCGCATGGAGGTGGGGCACGAGATGCTGGCTCCGGAGCAGGTCCGCCAGGTCACTGTGGTCAACACCGGAGACTTCACCAGCCCGTACCTGCCTGTCCCCTACGCGCCCGAAGCGGTCAACGGACTGACCGGCCGGTGGAGCTGGGATCCCGCCACCCTGAGCATCAGGGGTACCGACACCAATTCGCGGAACCAGCAGTACCTGGTTCGGTCCTCGGCCCCGAAGCTGACCACGGAACTCCTGGACGGGTCATCAGCGCCGGTCAGGGGTATACCCGATGAGTTCATCAGGCCACCGGCCAACGTGCCGGAAGTCGTCCGGACCACCGCCGACTCGGTGACATCGGACAGCAGGACCGCCTACGAGAAGGCGATGGCCATTCAGAGGTACCTGCGGGGCGGGGCGTTCACCTATTCCCTCGAATCACCGGTCCAGGGAGGCTATGACGGCAACGGCCTGTCGGTGCTGGCGGACTTCCTGACGCAGAAAAGCGGCTACTGCATCCACTTCGCGTCCGCCATGGCCGTCATGGCCCGGGTTGAGGGGATTCCCAGCCGGATCGCGGTTGGCTATGCCCCGGGCCGGCTGACGGGCGCCACGGTATCGGTCGCCGGGCAGGGCGCGCTTCCCGAATTCGAAGTGGACGCCCGTGACGCCCATGCCTGGCCGGAACTGTATTTTCAGGGGCTTGGCTGGGTGCCGTTCGAGCCCACCCCCTCTCGCGGCCAAGTGCCGCCGTACGCCCAGGACTCCTCTTCCGGCGGCGCCAGCACGAATGACGGCACCAATGACGGCCTGCTGCCCACGAACGGCGCCACCCCGCCTCCCGCAACGACACCCGATCCCCTCCCCCTCCCCGGAGGCGGCGAGGCCAGGGCAGGGAACCAGACGGTTGCAATGCTTTATGGGGCGGCAGGCGGGCTGTTGCTGGTGCTGATTGCCACGGCGCCGCGGATGGTACGGACGGGCCTGCGCTCCCGGCGCCTGCGGGGACCGGCAGCCCGGACCGGGCAGGCGGCCGCTCCGCTCGCATGGGCTGAGTTGCGGGACCTCGCCACGGACTACGGCGTGCGCCCGCTTCCCAGTGAGACCCCCCGCGCATTTTCTGCCCGGCTCAGCAGTTCGCCGGCGCTGAGGCCGGCCCCACATCCCAATGCCCCTGATGCACGGGCACCCAGGTCCTCAGGGCACCTCGAGGCAGAGACCGCTGTGCATGGTCTCACCACCGCCTTTGAACGCCACCAGTACGGCCGGCCGGCCGCCGCGGGCCCGGCTGGGACGGCTGCCTCCCCGGACCCGCGGGCGGCACAAGAGATCGCCGTGGTCCGGAAGGCCCTGCGCCGCAACGCAGGACTTCTGGGACGCCTGCGCGCCGAGTGGCTGCCGCCGTCGGTGATGTCACGGTGGGGCAGCCTCGCCGGTGCGCCGTTCCGGGCCGTCGCACGTGGCGTGGCGCGCGCAGGAAAGGCCGCCGCGGGCTCCTGGACGAGGGCCCGCGACGGCCTGCGGCGGCTCCGCGAGGGCTAGCCTGCGTACGGGTCGGCGATGCCGATGTACTGGGTGTAGAGGTATTCCTCGATGCCTTCGAGTCCGCCTTCGCGTCCGAGGCCGGACTGCTTGACGCCGCCGAACGGCGCCGCGGCGTTGGAGACAACACCGGCGTTCAGGCCGAGCATGCCGGTCTCGAGGCGTTCACCCATCCGGATGCCGCGGTTCAGGTCTTTCGTGAAGACGTACGCCACGAGTCCGTATTCGGTGTTGTTGGCCAGGCGGATGGCCTCATCCTCGGTGCCGAACGTGATGATCGGTGCGACGGGGCCGAAGATCTCCTCGGACAGGATCCGCGTCCCCTCCGTGACACCCTTCAGGATGGTGGGCTGGTAGAAGTAGCCCGCACCGTCGACCGGCGCGCCGCCCACGACAGCCTTGGCGCCGGAGGCGAGGGCATCGGTGACGAGTTCGTGGACCTTGTCCCGGCTCTTGGCATCAATCAGCGGACCGACCTTGGACTCGGGTTCGGTGCCGCGGGCGGTGGTCATCTCCGCCATCTTGGCTGCGAACTTCTCGGCGAACTCGTCCGCGACGGATTCGTGCACGATGAAACGGTTGGCGGCGGTGCAGGCCTCGCCCATATTGCGCAGCTTCGCCAGCATGGCACCGGCGACGGCGGCGTCGATGTCGGCGTCCTCGAACACCACGAAGGGGGCGTTCCCGCCCAGTTCCATGGAGGTCCGGAGCACGGTTTCTGACGCGTCCGAGAGCAGGCGGCGGCCCACCTCGGTGGAGCCGGTGAAGGAGAGCTTGCGCAGCCGCGCGTCCTTGATCAGCGGTCCGGTGGTGGCCCCGGCAGTGGACGTGGGGATGACGTTCAGGACACCGGCGGGCAGGCCGGCCTCCTGCATCACGGCGGCGAACAGCTGAGACGTCAGCGGGGTCAGGTTTGCAGACTTGAGGACCATGGTGCAGCCTGCGGCAACGGCTGGGGCGATCTTGCGGGTGGCCATCGCCAGCGGGAAGTTCCACGGAGTGATCAGCAGGCACGGGCCCACCGGCTTCTTGGTGACCAGCAGGCGGGACTTGCCGTCCGGGGAGACCGAGTAGCGGCCGAACGCACGGACGGCCTCTTCGGAGAACCAGCGCAGGAACTCGGCGCCGTAGGTGACCTCACCGCGGGCCTCGGCCAGCGGCTTGCCCATTTCCAGGGTCATCAGCAGCGCGAAGTCCTCGGCGCGCTCGGTCACCAGCTCGAAGGCACGGCGCAGGATTTCGCCCCGCTCCCGCGGCGGAACCTTGGCCCAGGATTCCTGGGCGGCGGCAGCCGCGTCGAGGGCGGCCATGCCGTCCTCGGCTCCGGCGTCGGCGATGCTCAGCAGGACCTTGCCGGTGGATGGGTCTTCGACGTCGAAGGTCTTGCCTGATGCTGCGGGACGCCACTCGCCGTTAATCAGCAGGCCAGTGGGAACAGAAGCGAGCAGTTCGCCTTCGCGCTCTGCGGTTACGGTGGACTGTGTAGTAACAGACACGGTGACTCCCTCGTCAGCAATGGGGTTGCGGGTTGGTGCAGCTGCCTGCAGCGGAACGCCTGGGCTGCTGTTTTCTTGGCTGGTTTAATGCCACGCTACTGCCCGGATCTCGCCAGTGTCTACGCATGTGCGCACTACGCATGACCCGCACTGCTGTGCAAATGCACAGCGCTCCGCCCGGTGAATTACCGGGCTGCGAGCACCGCCGCATACAGCTCGCGCTTGCTGACGCGGACCTCTTCGGCCACGGCGGCCACGGCGTCCTTGAGCCGGAGGCCTTGGGCGACCAGCTCGTTGACGGCCGCCACGTTATCCTCCGGCGTCCCGGGCGCCCGTTCGGGTGCTCCGCCCACCACTACCGCAATCTCTCCGCGGACCTCGTTGGACTCGGCCCACTGCAGCAGCTCCCGCAGCGTGCCGCGGAGCACTTCCTCATATGTCTTGGTCAGTTCGCGGCACACGGCCGCCTTGCGGTCCGGACCGAACCGTTCATGCAACGCCCGCAGCATCGCCTCGAGGCGGTGCGGCGCCTCGAAGAAGACCATGGTGCGGCGTTCGGCGTCGAGATCGGCCAGCCGCGATGCGCGTTCACCGGCTTTGCGCGGAAGGAATCCCTCAAAGCAGAAGCGGTCGGTGGGAAGCCCGGACAGTGCAAGGGCGGTCAGGACGGCGGAGGGGCCGGGGACGGCCGTCACCGTGAGCCCCGCCGCCACGGCGCCCTCGACCAACCTGAACCCGGGATCGGAGACCGCCGGCATGCCGGCGTCCGTAACCATGACAATGGTCTTTCCCGCACGGACCTGGTCCAGCAGTTCGGCCGTCTTGGTGGCCTCATTGTGCTCGTGATAGCTGATGATCCGGCCGCCGACCGTTACTCCCAGGCTTTGCACGAGCCGGTGCAACCGCCTCGTGTCCTCGGCCGCCACGATGTCCGCCGAGGCCAGCAGCTCGACCAGCCGCGCAGAAGCGTCTCCCACGTTGCCGATGGGCGTGGCCGCCAGCACGATCCTCCCGGGGCGGTCGCCGGAAAGGTCCGAACCCGCCGCCTGTTCGGAAGTAACGGCCTGCGTGCTGTTCGGTTCATGGTCCACGCATCCAGCCTACTGCCGCGGGCGTCCACCGCGGCACACGGCCGATCCAGCAACCAGACAGGAGAATCCTGCAAGAGGCAGTTCCTGCAGGAGACACACAGCAGCGAAAGGTAGCATGGGCACGTGACGCAGACCTCCGTTCGGCCTGACGCGGCCGGTTCCGCCAGTACACCGGCTTCCGCCACCGAACCTGCGGCACGCAACCTGGCGGGCCGCGGCTGGGTCAGCCGCCCGTCAGAGGCCTTCACGGCCGGCGAACTGACGCGGCGACTCATCGGGAGCATCCGGAGCTGGCGCGACTACCCGCCGTCGCTCAGGCTGTGGTTCTGGCTGGTGCCTGCCCTGACCGCCGCGGTGGGCGGGGTACTGCGCTTTACCCGTTTGGAAGTGCCGGGGAGCCTGGTCTTCGACGAAACGTACTACGTCAAGGACGCGTACTCGTACCTTGTCAGCGGCTATGAGCGGAGCTGGCCGGACAAAGCGAATGACGCCTTCAACGCGGGGAACCCCGGCGTGCTGCTGGCATCGCCCGAATACGTGGTCCACCCGCCCGTGGGCAAGTGGATGATCGCCGGCGGCATGTGGATCTTCGGTCCGGACAACCCTCTGGGCTGGAGGTTTTCGGCGGCACTGGCGGGCACGGTGTCCATTGCCCTCGTGGCCCTCATCGCCCAAAAGCTCTTTGGTTCCCTCATCCTGGGCGCCGCAGCGGGACTGCTGCTCGCCGTCGACGGTCACCACCTGGTCATGTCGCGGACGTCGCTGCTGGACATCTTCCTCATGTTCTGGATCCTGGCCGCATTCGGTGCGCTGCTGATGGACCGCGATGACGGCCGGCGCCGGCTGGCTGTCCGGTTGGCGCGGCTCGCGGCTGATTCCCCGACGGGCCGGCCGTCCCAGCTCCAGCTGCTGTCGGGGCCGTGGCTGGGGATCCGCTGGTGGCGCGTCCTCGCGGGAGTCTGCCTGGGACTGGCCGTCGGCACCAAATGGTCGGCGCTCTTCTTCGTTGCCGGCTTCGGTCTCCTCACGGTGTTCTGGGACCTGAGCGCACGCCGTACCGCGGGCATCCGTGGATGGATCAGCGCCGGCGTCATCAAGGACGGCCTCGTGGCGTTCCTCAGCATCGTCCCCGTGGCCGCGCTGACATACGCCGCAAGCTGGACCGGATGGTTCCGGTCCACGGATGCCTACTACCGGCAATGGGCTACGACGAACCCGAGTGCGGACTGGGGCTGGCTCCCGGATAGCCTGCGCTCCTTGGCGCACTACCACCTCGAGGCGTACAAGTTCCATCAGGGGCTGAGTTCGGAGCACCCGTACGAGGCCAGCGCATGGAGCTGGCTGGTGATGGGCAGGCCCACCTCCTTCTACTACGAATCCCCGAAGCAGGGCACCCCCGGCTGCGACGTGCCCAGCTGCACCTCGGCGATCCTGTCCGTCGGGAACCCGCTGATCTGGTGGGGTGCCGCGATTTCCCTGGTGGTGCTGCTGTTCTGGTGGGCGGGCCGCCGGGACTGGCGGGCAGGCGCCGTACTCGCCGCGGTGGGCTCCGGCTACCTCCCCTGGTTCCTGTATCCGGAACGGACCATGTTTTTCTTCTACGCGGTATCCTTCGAACCGTTCCTCATCCTGGCGCTTGCATACGGCCTGGGCCTGGTCCTGGGGCGCAGGACGGACCCGCTGTGGCGCCGGCGGTCAGGACTGTACGGGGTGGTGCTCTTCCTTGTGGGCGCCGTCCTGCTCTCGGCGTTCTTCTATCCGATCTGGACCGCGGAGGTCATCCCCTACCAGGACTGGCGATTCAGGATGTGGATGCCTTCCTGGATCTGAGGCGCCTCACAGCCGAACGGACCGGTCCTCACCGAGGTCGGCGCCGGACTCCGCTTCCGCACCCTCACCCTTGCGGGACTTCCTGGCCCGCTTCGGCAGGCCGCGGCGGCGCCGCGTGGGCCAGGTCAGAATCAGGGTCACCACTGCAGCCAGCACGACCAGCGCTGCGATGACAATGCCCGCATCGATCCAGAACTGCCCCGGGAACAACCGGATAAGCGTGTCTTCCAGTGCGAAGGTCCACGTGCCGTTGGCGAAGAAGATCCGGTGGAACTCGGTAAAGAACTGCTCCCAGCCGAGCAGGGCGAGCCCGGCAAGGCCGCCGATGAGCGCAAGCGTGACGATGGAGCCGGCGAACAGGCCGCGCCGGACACCGCCAGTGCTGCGGCGGCGCAGGTAGATGATGGCGGCGATGCTCACCAGGATCAGCAGTGCGCCTGCGCCGAATGCCGAAAGGATCACAAGCTTGACGTCGGCCATGTGGCTGACTTCGCCGTCCTGGAAGAGCTTCTCTCCGCTGCGGTTAACGAGCTCGCCCAGGTACCGCGGTCCTGACCAGTTGCTGAGGTAGTCCACGGCGTAGGATCCGTAGGTCATGCGGTCGTCGGAGTTGAAGCCATAGCCGTCGCCCGGGAAGCCCGGCCGGTGGTACTCGGCCCAAAGGAAGAGCGGACTGGTCACGGCGCGGACTGCCAGGACCAGGAGGATGACGGGGTAGAAAACGGCGAGGATGACCTGCATGACGCGCGGCAGCACGGGCTTTGCGTTGGCCGCGTGCTCGCGCTCCGCGTTGCGGCGCTCCACGTCCTCGCGGGGAGGGCGGATCTGGAGGGCCGACGTCGGGAGAGGCTCGCTGTAGTGGGCGCCCGGGATACCCCCGGACGACGGCTCGCCGGTGTCCGACTCCACGTCCGGCGCCACATCCGATGAGCCGTCCGCGGCGGCCGCAGCTTCAGCGGCTTTGCGGTCCGCCCTGCTTCCGGCCTGGACCCGCCCGGCTGGCTCGTCGGCGGCCGGGTCCGGGTGTGCTGCGTCGTCATCTGCCGCTGGACGGCCGGCTGCAGCGCCGTCGGCGGCGGTCCCGTCCGAGGACTTGGCCGCGGGGGCACCCTTCATCCACTCGAACGCCGGCTCATCTGAGTCGTGCGCAGGATCAACCGCCGGATCGTCGGCTGCCGGCTGCGGATCGAGCCGTCTGGACGGGGTCGAAGTATTGTCGTTCACTGCAGCTTCACTTCCGTAGGCTTCCGCGCTCCAGGTCAGTGCCAGGCACGCTGTATATCTCCTGAAGAGCCTACCGTCCGGTCCTCTGGCACCGCGATAAGAAACCCGCGTCGCCGGAATCATGCGGCTATTTCGTTATAACCCGTGCAGTTACCTCTTGGCGTACTGCGCCCAGGGGATGTTCCAGTCGCCGTAGCCCTCCAGCGGCTCGACCGCCGGCGCGCCGGTGTTGAGCGTCTGCACCACATCCCCGCTCTTCATATTGTTGAAGAACCAGGCAGCATCCGCGGGCAGCAGGCCGACGCAGCCGTGGGAGACGTTGTACCTTCCCACGGCGCCCCAAGCGGACTGCAGGGCCTGGTGAACGTAGACACCGGAAGACGTCAGCCTGTTGGCGTATTCGACGGTGAGCGGCGGATAGTAGCCCTTGTCGCCCGGTTTGAGGCCGATGCTTCCGGCGTTGAACTTGGAACGGCGCTCCTGCTCCATGATCACTGCGTAGCCCGTGGGTGAAAGCCATTCGGCATCGCCCAGGGTGACGGGCGCGGTCTTGACGAGCTTGCCGTCGAAATAGACCTTCATGGTCTTCGTCAGGTCATCCACCACGGCCAGCCGCTGGGGTCCCACCTTGAACTGCACCTTGGCGTTGAAATTGCCGATCATGCCGTTGCCGAAATCAACGCCGAACAGCTTCATGTCCACCGTGACCTGGCTGTTGGAGGCCCAGAACTTCTCGGGACGGATGCGCACACGCTGGTCCGTGTACCAGTGCCACGCCACGGGCTGCTTCGAGGAGACGGAGATCTTGACGGCCTTCTCCACCGCGGCCTTGTTCGCCACGGGTTCGCTGAAGACGATTTCGATGGGCTGGCCTGAGCCGACTGTTGAGCCGTTTTCCGGGTACACGGCGGCGTCGGCCTCGTTGGCGCTCTCGACAGTGGTGAAGGTCTGTGCCTTCTTGGTCTCGCGGCCGGCCTCGTCAACGATTGTAAAGCTGTAGTTGTACACCGAGTTGAACAGCAGCGGATCCAGCGCCGTCCAAGTGCTGCCGTCGGCGCTCGTGCTCCCCTTGACCGGCGCTCCGCCGGCTGCCGGGGCGAGGACCACGTCCTTGAGCTTGCCATTGACGGCCTTGACGGACGGTGCCACTGCGGGATTGACGCCCTTTGCGCCGTCGGTCGGAGTGACACCCAGTTCCACGGCCTTCACCACGGGGGCTGCGAGGCCGGGCTCGTTGCGGACGGGGGTGGCAGCCTCGGACTCCGGAGCGGGGTTGGCCCATCCCGGCGCGGTGGCAACACCGAATCCGCCGGCGGCAACCGCCGCGCAAATCGCAGCGACCGCGAGGATCTTGCCGATCTTCCGGTTGCTCTTTTCCGTCATGACTGGTTCTCCATGTCCCCCGCCGGGCCGCCAATCGGCGTCCGTCCGTATGCCCAGCAGAAACGCTGACCAGTCAATTTTATCCCACACCAAGGCAGCCCCGGTCCGAACGGCCCGGGGCTGCCCTTCCGGGAGCCCGGTTTCCGGGGCCCTCGGCGGGTGTTGCGCTCTAGTACCGGTAGTGCTCCGGCTTGTACGGCCCTGCCACATCCATGTCGAGGTAGTCGGCCTGGTCCTTGGACAGCTCCGTCAGTTCCACACCCAGGGCATCGAGGTGCAGGCGGGCCACTTTCTCGTCCAGGATCTTCGGCAGGACGTAGACCTGGTTGTCGTATTCCCGCTCGCCCTCGGGCTGGTCCTTCTTGGTGAACAGCTCAATCTGGGCGATGGTCTGGTTGGCGAAAGAATTGCTCATGACGAAGGACGGGTGGCCCGTTGCGTTGCCGAGGTTCAGCAGCCGGCCCTCGGAGAGCACGATGATGGACCGCGGGTCTGAACCGTCCGCGGCGTCGCCCTCGAAGACCCACTCGTGGACCTGCGGCTTGATTTCGACCTTCTTGATGCCGGGCACGCGGCCGAGGCCTGCCATGTCGATCTCGTTGTCGAAGTGGCCGATGTTGCCCACGATGGCCTTGTTCTTCATGCCGACCATGTGCTCGGCCATGATGACATCCTTGTTGCCCGTGGTGGTGATGAAGATGTCACCCTGGGCGAGCACCGACTCAAGTTTCGCAACCTGGTAGCCATCCATGGCCGCCTGCAGCGCGCAAATGGGGTCGATCTCGGTGACGATCACCCGGGCACCCTGGCCGCGGAGTGCCTCGGCCGCGCCCTTTCCAACGTCGCCGTAGCCACAGACGATGGCCACCTTGCCGCCGATCAGGACGTCGGTGGCACGGTTGAGGCCGTCCGGCAGGGAGTGGCGGATTCCGTACTTGTTGTCGAACTTGCTCTTGGTCACAGAGTCGTTGACGTTGATGGCCGGGAAGAGCAGCTTGCCCTGCTCAGCCAGCTGGTAGAGGCGGTGCACGCCGGTGGTGGTCTCTTCGCTGACGCCGTGGATTCCGGCGGCGAGCCGGGTCCACTTCTTCGGGTCCTCGGCCAGCGTCCGGCGCAGCAGGTCCAGCACGATGGCGTATTCCTCGGGGTCGTTCTCCGCGGCGGCCGGAACGGCGCCGGCAGCCTCAAACTCGACGCCGCGGTGCACCAGCAGCGTGGCGTCGCCGCCGTCGTCGAGGATCATGTTGGGGCCAAGCTCAGGATTGGTGTCCGCACCGGGCCAAGTAAGAATCTGCTCTGCCGTCCACCAGTATTCCTCGAGGGTTTCGCCCTTCCAGGCAAAGACCGGGACGCCCTGGGGATCTTCGACGGTTCCGGTGCCCACCACCACCGCGGCCGCGGCTTCATCCTGGGTGGAGAAGATGTTGCAGGACGCCCAGCGGACCTCTGCGCCGAGGGCCGTGAGGGTTTCGATGAGGACTGCGGTCTGCACTGTCATGTGCAGGGAGCCCGCGATGCGGGCGCCCTTCAGCGGCTGGCTGGGGCCGAATTCCTTGCGGAGCGACATGAGGCCCGGCATCTCGTGCTCGGCGAGGCGGATCTGGTGGCGTCCGGCCTCCGCGAGGGAGATGTCGGCAACCTTGTAATCGAGGGTCATTGGAGTCCTTTGCTGTATCCGGCGTCTTGCCTTCTGCGGTGCGGGCTGGGGTCTAGGCTGTTGGCGCGTCCGGAGTTTCCGGGCTGGGAGTTTGAGGGCTGCCCACACGGGCATCGTGCTGGTCTGACCGGGCGGCGTTCGCGGCTGCCAGCAGTTCGGGAGGAAGAAGCAGCGGAATTCCGTCTTCGATCGCGTAGCGCAGCTTTTCGCCGCCGGCCGCCGCGGCGGTGGACACCAGTTCTTCGCCCTCCTGGGTCAGAGCCGAGCCGGTGACCGGGCACCTCAGGACGGACAGCAGTTCGGGACTGATCTTTGGCATGGTGGATGCTCCCTGGGTGGGCGAACGCGCGCCGTGGCTGACGGATTTGCAGCTTCCAGCCTACCGCCAGTTGGCGTCAGGACGGCTCGCGCAGGACGCGGAGGTGCCCGCGGCGCGTGCCTTCCGTTCCGGCCGGCGCCTCAAGCGCGGCATGGGATCCGCGCTGACCCTGCTGTGGTGCCGATGCTGCGGGCCGGGCGGCCGCCTCGCGGACGGCGTCGGCGAGGGCAAGAAGGTCGTCAGGCCCGGGCTGCTGCGGCTGGGACGGCATGGCAAGCCGGAGGACTTCCCAGCCCCGCGGAACAGTGAGTGAGCCGGCATGCCGCTCGCAGAGGTCGTAGCAGTGCGGCTCGGCGTACGTGGCCAGCGGTCCCAGCACGGCCGTCGAATCGGCGTAGACGTACGTCAAAGTGGCCACCGCAGACTGGCGGCAGGCTGACCTTGAACATTGACGGATAGCACCCACGACATCACAGACTACTCCGGATGGCGCTTGATTTCCGACATTGACGGCACCCCGCGCCACGGCAATGCGGCCCGGCGGGGATTATGTCGCGCAAATGTTCCGGCGGGTCTAGAGTCTGTATATGCAGTCATCGCACCATGATTCGGGTTTTACGGTCCGGTTGGCTGACCCCGAGGCTCCGCAGGATGCCGCCGGCTCGGCCGCCGGGCGGAGCTTTGCACAACGACGCCGCAACCGCCACGGACGCGGTCTTCGCGGGGAACTCATGTTGCCCAGTCTGCCCGGTTACCGGACGCGCTCGGACCGGTTCGACGAACTGGTGATGGACTCCGCGCAACGGCTGCACGACATCTGGGGCAAGCCGCTCGATGGCGTGCGTTTTGCGGTGGATGAGATCCCGCCGAACCTGGAGCAGCTCGTGGCCGACGGTTCGCCCGCGCCGATGGGTTGCTATACGCCCGCCACGGAGGACGAGGGGCCGATCATTACGCTGTACCGGCGGGTTGTCGAGCAGGGATGCCCGGTCCGGGAGGAGCTCCAGGACCTGGTGCATGACGTGGTGGTCGAACACACCGCGGAGATGCTCGGTGTTGCCCCGGAAACCCTGGACCCGGTCTACCGCCGGCGCTACTGAGGGCCGAATACCCCAGCGTTACCGGGACTTTTTGCTGCCCTTCTGCGCCAGGAGTGATCGCGACGGTTGAGACGTCGTTCCTCCCCTCCCTTTCCAGGAGCACCGTGCCGTAAGCGGCGCCGCCCGCCGCCGAGACGAGGTATCCGATCACAGACGACTTCTCAATCTGGTCCGGCACCTTCAGGGACGTGGTGGTTCCGCCGGCGATGTCCGCGGTGGCCGACTGCCGGACCTTGCCGTCCGCCGTGATGGGTGTGTACGAGATGGTGGCGCGGTCCGCGAGGGCGCCGAACACCAAGAACCGCTCGCCCTCACCGGGCACCGGAACGACGTGCTGGCTGCCGAGCCTGCCGGTGGACGGCGCCCACGAGAAGTCCGTGCTTTGGGCAGCCTTCAGCCCTCGAGTGACGCGGGCGGCGGCCACGATGGTCACATCTGCGCTTGCGGAGACCGTGTACTGCCCTGTCGGGACTCCGGCCAGCGGGACCTCTGTCACGGTGCCGGCCTTGGCTGTCACGACACCACCGCCTGGCAGTGCCTTCTGACCGCCGCGGCCGAAGAGCTTGACTTCCACCACGGCGTCGACGGGTCCGGGGACGGTGATTTGCAGGGATGGTGCCGCGTCGCTGAAGCCACGGGTCGCGGTGAGATCTTCCAGGCCGGCGGCGTCCTGGATGTCGACGCCGGTCATGACCTGGAGGGCCGAGGGTGCCGTTCCCGGGGCGATGAAGTCTACGCCGCCGGGGGTCAGGCCGCGGAGCGCGCTCTGCTGGATGAAGGCGCTCACGGGGCCTCCGGTGCTGCGGGCGTGGACACTCAGCCGTTCCTGGCCGGGGGCAAGACCCGCGAGGACGATGGAGCGCGTCGTTCCCGGCCCAACCAGGAGTCCGCGGCTGCCGGGGGCCTTAATCTGGCCGTCCTTGCCGAACAGTTCGAGGTTGACCGTGGCAGGAGTGGTCGAGGCGTTGGTCAGGTGCAGGACACTGCTGCGGCCGACCGCCGTGTTGGCCCCTGTCAGCCACAGGTCATTAAGCGGTGCCTGGCAGGCTGCCGCGGCCGACCCCTGCAGGTCCCCGTCCGTTGCCGAGTAGCTCATGACTCCTGCCGCGGCCGCCTGCCGGTTGCCGAGGGCGTCGGCGCTCAGGACGCTGACATCCTTCACTTCGCGCTGGGCGACGACTCCTGCCAGCTGTGCCGAGGCGCCGGCCGGAGCCGATGCGGTCCCCGGATCCTTGGCTATGCGCACCAGTTCGGAACCGTCCAGAGCCGAGAGCCTGCTGCCCGGAAGCAGTGCCCCCGCCGCGCCGACCACTGCCGCTGAGACCGTGCTCCTGGCGGTGGCGGACTCGGGACTGAACTGCGGGTCCGTTCCCACCGGCGTCCCCTCCAGCAGCTTCGCCGGGCCGGGGCATACATCCTGGCTCATGCCGGCCGGGACGGATGCCAGCGGAACCTCGAGTTCCTGACCGCCGGAGGGCTGCGGCGCGAGCGACGCCGCCGCTACCAGCCCGCCCCCGGCCGCAACAATCACTGCAGCCGACAGCAGGCCTGCCAGCGTTCCGCGGCCGCGCGGACCCCGGCCCTTGTTCACCGCTGTGGACCCGGTCCTCTTCGCGGGTTTCGACCGTCCGCCGCCGCGGGCAGCGGCCGCCGTGGGGAGCCCGGGTGCGGACGCCGGCGGCGCCGGTGTGCCGCCGTCGTTCTCTTCCTTATGCATTCTGGTATTCCTTACGCAGCGAGCCTTCGTCCCTGGACAGGCCGGTGTTGGGGCGCCGCGCGGGCATGGGAAGCGCCAGCAGGGCCGTCAGGCCGATCACGGCCGCCTGGACGATGCCGGTCCAGAGGGCCCACGGGTTTTCGTAGCGGACCGTGACGTGGCCGGCCTGCGGAGGCAACGTAAATGCCTGTGACCAGCCGGACGTGGTGGACGTCAGCTTCCGTCCGTCCAGCCAGGCCGTCCATCCCGGATCCGAGCGTTCTGCGAGGACCAGGAGCCTTCCCTCGGGACCCTTAGGTACTTCGCTGTCCACCCCCGTCAGTCCGGAGGGAAGCAGGTTGGTGGTGGCGCCCGCGCCGTCAACGATGCGGGCGCGGTGTGCGACGTCGGCGGGCTGAAGAACACGGTCGTTCAGCGGACTGACACGCCAGAGCCAGCCGGAGTCGGTCGGGCCAACGGCTACGAGGCCCGGGACGGCGTCCATCCGGCTTGCGGTCAGCTGGGCGGCGGTATCCGTGGAACGGAGGACCACGAATCCCACGCCCAGCCGCTCCAGCTCGGGCCGCGGGTCGACGCCGTGGGCGGCGACCACAGTGGCGACCGTGGTGCGCAGGGCGGCGGTCACTTCATCATCCTCACGCACCGATTCGCCGCCGGGGACGCCCCGGATATCGCGGGCCGAGGCAATGGTGGAGAGCGCATCAAGTGTTGTGCCCCCGCCTCTCATGAGCGAAGCGCTGTAGGTCTCGTTCCCGCCGATGCTGATCAGCAGGGTGCGGGTCTGTTCCGGCCCCTCGCCCCGGTCGATCGCGGTGGCCGGCAGCGTCCGCGGATCAGTGGCGGCCACCATTCGGGGAGCACCGAGGCCCCGCGGCGCCTGCGGGTCCTGCGGGGACTGCGCGGCCGGCTGGACAACGTTCTGCGCAGTCCAGGCCGCGAGCCCGGCCAGTGGTCCCGCCAGCAGGAGTGCTGTGGCAAGCCCGGCCGTGGCACGGACGACGGCGCGCCGGCCCTGCCGCGGAGGGGCCACCGGCGCCATAGCGCCGGGAGCCGTATCCCCGGCGAGGTCCAGCAGGCTTTCCCCGCCGATCAGCGCGGCCCCCAGCAGCGCGAAAATCGCAGCGGATACAGCGGCACCGGGGAATGGCGGGACCAGCACCTGGGCGCCGGCGGCGGTGGCCACATGCCCGGCCAGCCAGCCGCCCGCCAGGGCAATGAGGGCAGCCACCCACAGGGCGCGGGCCACGAGGGCGCGCCTGGAGGGAAGAAAGAGGGCGGCCACGGCCAGTACCAGCACCGGAGCACCGGTCAGAAGGGCGAGCAGCAGTGCCCACGGCACAGGGCCGCCCGCGAACGGTGCCAGGCCGGACAGCCCGCCGGCAACGTCGAAGTTCAGCGGCTGGCCAAGCACCTGCTGCCACAGCGGCGCTGCGTCGAAGGCGAGCGGCAGCCCCGGATCCGCCAAAAGGGCGCGCGGGCGGTCCAGCGTCGACACTGCGAACGGGATGAAAAGCACGGCACTCGGCAGGAGGGCCCACCACAGGGTGCGGCCCCTCCCCCTGAGCAGGAAGCCGGCGAGGATGATGACGACGGCGGCCGGCACCAGCAGTGCAGGCGCAGCAGCGGTGACCACGGCCAGCGCCAGTCCCGCGGCGGCTGCCGCGGTCCACGACGGGGTTCCGTTGACGCCCGGTTTCACCGGGACATTCTCCGTGAAGTGCCCCTCGGGCCCTGCGGGCAGGGCAAATCGTCCGCGGCCGATGGCCGTCCCTGTGGCACGCAGCAATGCCAGCACCAGAAGCGGCATCATGAGGTGGGCCAGAAGGGCTCCGATGCGCCCCTGGTTCAGCGCGACCTGGAGGGCGGGCGCCGCTGCCCATACGAGGGCCGCGGCCAGCCGCAGCCTGCGGCGGGACGTCAGGGCGCCGGCGGCAAACCAGGCCGCGAGGCCGGAGAGCGGCATGGCCAGCAGGAGCAGCCAGACAACAGCAGCGTTGGCGTTTCCGCCGCCGAGCAGGCCCAACAGCCAGAGGACATAGCCGAACGGATCGCCGTGGCCGGGAAGCCCGGCCCCCAGCCCAATCCACCAGGTAGAGGCCCGGTGCCAGATATCCTCCAGGCTGGCGGAGACCGGCAGGAGGGCACCGCCGGCCAGGGCGTCGGCGCTGAAGAGCCCCGCGAGGCCTGCGAACGAAGCGGCGCAGGCGATCATCACTGCCGCGAGGGCTCCATTGCCCACCCAGCCCCGTTCGTTGACGGAGAGGGCGGCGAAGTCATCGGTGGAGTCGCCGCTGGGCTGTTCTGCCAGGGAGTCGCCGCTGTTCCCCGCCGCCTGGGTGTCGTCCGCGCCGAGGGCCTCCATCAGCGAGCGGCGGTGGCTCCACACCTCGCGCCGTTCAGTCTGGAGAGCGTTGACCACGGACCGCCGGACCCGGCGCGTTCGTGCGGCGGTCCGCCGCGCCCGGAAAACTGCGCCCGGACGGCCGAGAGCCGCGGCCGTCGCCAGGAGCTGGGAAAACCCATGCCCCGGGTCCTTGACGGCGATGCTGAAGACCAGCTTGAAGATGCTGCCCAGGATTGCCGCCACAGCATGGACGGGAACCAGCCACAGGGGTGCGTGCTTGAGCCGCAGGTGGACCTGTGCCCGCCGCGCCGCCGCGGCATTGCCCAAGGCATGGGGCCGGTGGGACACGTGGAACATTTTGGCGCTGGGGACCACCACCACGCGGTTACCCGCAAGGCGGTTGCGCCAGCAGAAGTCGACGTCGTCCCCGGTTCCGGGAAGGGCGGGATCAAACCCCTTGAGGAGTTCCCAGACATCGCGCCGCACCAGCATGCCCGCCGAGTTGACGGCGAAGGTGTCAGAGCGTCCGTCGTACTGGCCCTGGTCCAGCTCGTCCGCCTCAATCAGGGTGAGGCGTTCGGCCCAGCGGCTCGTCGAAAGGCCGACGTCGATGAGCCTGCGTTTCGCGTCCCAGTCCAGCTGCTTGCAGCCGGCCACCGTGACCGACGGGGCACGTTCAACGGCGTGCAGCAGCTCGGCAAGCGCTTCGGGTGCCGGCGCGGCGTCATCGTGCAGCAGCCAGATCCATTCCGAACCTGCGTCCGGTGACTCTGCATCCCACGGCGCCAAGGCGGAAAGCCCGGCGCTGACGGCAGCCCCCATGCCGGCTTTGCCGGCACCGACGCCGGTGACGTTGCCCGGACCGAGCGCGCGCTCAAGGAGGGCAGCAGAATTGTCATGTGAACCGGTATCAACCCCGATTGCCATGTCCGCCGGCCGGGTCTGGCCCGCCAGCGCCGCCAGGGTCCTGGGGAGATATTCACTGCCGTTGTGGGCAACCACCACCGCAGTGACGTGTACTTCCTGAAGAATTAGACTGCCCGCTTCCTCAGCCGACGGCGCTCACGCTCGGAGAGGCCTCCCCAAATACCGAAACGCTCGTCGTTCGCCAGAGCATATTCAAGGCATTGCGACCGCACGTTGCAGGCTCCGCAAACCTTTTTGGCGTCCCTCGTGGAGCCGCCCTTCTCCGGGAAAAAGGCTTCCGGATCGGTCTGTGCGCAGAGTGCGTCCGTCTGCCAGCCAAGTTCGCCTTCGTCGTCAAAGTCGTCGGCGCGGGGAAGTCCAATCCAGACCGGCTGCGCCAGGGTCCCCACCCCTGGGTTCCGGAGCTCCATCGGAGGATCGTTGAGGTCCTCTTCGTGTCCCGGACCTGCACCCAGCAGCGCCTCGTGCTCCGCGAGGAAGGCAGTGGCCTGGTCCTGCAAGGATGCGGTGGTGTCCAGGTTGTACCGCTCGGCGGCGTCCGGATCGGCCGGATCGACATACCAGTCGCTCGGCACTCCGCGTGAACGGTATTTTGCCGTGGCCTGGCCGGCCACAACGGCTTCTTCATGGATACGCTCAACTTGCCCCATGGCGTCCCCTCCTGAATTAGTCAGCCTCTGCCCGGACACTTGAGACATAAGGTCTGTGTGCCGGAGACTTCGCGATGGCTTTCGATATCTAATTACACGCGTGTAACTAGGGGGAGTCAAGCTGCGGACGGGATAATAATCAATTCCGGAGCCAAATGGGTGCCGCGCCACGCCCGGGATTCGAATTCGACACCTCAGGCGCGGAGCCGGGGAATTTGACAGCAAGCTTACGGTCTGACCCGCGCCTGTGCAATTGCTGGGAAAACGGCAGACGACGGCGTGTTAACGCAAATGACGTTAGTAAATCCTGTGGCGGACGTCATACGCCTGTCCGTCCCCTGCGGGTGGACAGCCGGGTAGACACTGGGAGCCTGCGTGGCAAGATGAAGCCATGAATATCCCGGCCACTGACCTGATGACGGCCCTGCGATCGGGCCACTCCACTTCCCCGCGGCTGACCTGGTACGGCCCGGACGGGGAACGCGTCGAGCTCTCCGGCCGCGTCCTGGACAACTGGGTCGCGAAAACAAGCAATCTCCTGCAGGACGAGCTCGACGCCGCACCCGGCATGCGCCTCCGGCTGGACCTGCCGGCCCACTGGAAGTCCATCATCTGGGCCCTTGCGGGCTGGCAGCTGGGCATGGAAGTGGTGCTGGACAGCGACGACGCAGACCTGCTTGTCACGGCCGCCCCCGCGGAAGCGGAAGGCGGATTCGACGCCGTCGTGGCCGTGACGCTGCCGGCCCTGGCCATGAAATGGCCTGGCGACCTGCCCGCCGGCGTGGTCGACTACGCGGCGGAAGTGCGGTCGCACGGCGACGTCTTCATGGCCCACAGCGAACCCGATCCGCAGCATCCGGCGCTGCGGAGCTCCGGAGGGGTTGCCGTGAACCACGCCGACCTGCTGGAAGGCTTCGCCGCCGGCCACGGCTCCGGTGCGCGGCTCGTGGTCCGCGCGGAGGACGGGCTGGAAGCGGCCCTGGCAAACGTGCTGGGTGCGTGGACGAACGACGGATCAGTGGTGCTGGTCCACAGGGATGTGGAGCTGACGGACAAGCTCCTCGCCGCGGAACGGGTGCACGGGGACTGACCCGCCCGCGCTTTAGTCCTGGCGGGCAGGAATCTCCGGATCGTTTGCTTCGGTCTGGGGACGGGATGCGGCCGGCTTCGCGTGGCGGTGTCCCTCGATGAGTTCGTGGTCGTGGGAGAACTCCGGCTCCTGGTCCAGTTCCTGGTTGAACACGAGGAACCGGTAGGCGAAGAAGCGGACGACGGTCGCGACCAGAATGCCGAGAACGCCGGCAGCGAAAAGCATGTTCTTGTCCGTGACACCCAGGGAGTATTTGGCCAGGGCGGTAAACCCGGTGGAAATGCCGATGCCGATGCCGTTGATGAGCACAAACATCAAGAATTCACGCAGCACGTTGGCCTGGCGGCGGTGCCGGAACGTCCAGAGACGGTTGGCGATCCAGGAAAACACGGTAGCGACCGAAGCGCCCACGAAGCGTGCCTTGGCCTCACTGTCCGTCATCGGCCCATGCATGAGGTAGTACGTCAGTCCGTTGTCAATGACGAACGCCACACCGCCCACGGCACCGAATTTCGCCACCTCGCGCCAAAACAGCGAGGCGAGTCCCCGGATGCGCTCTGCAAGTGTGTTAATCATGACCCTCCGTGGCCGTATGGATATTGGGGCCGATGGGCCAAGCTCCCATTTTAGCCCGGTTTGCCCGGTGCGGCCCCAACGGGCGTGCAGATCGGGGCTGCTCCGCGCCCTCCCCTGCTACCGGATTTGCTGACTTTACGGGGCTTCATCGCCACGAAAGCCGGTAACCGCGCTCCTTTTCTGTAGTCTGAGAGATGTGACTTTTCCAGTAATCGGCGTGGTTGGCGGCGGCCAGCTTGCGCGCATGATGGCCCCAGCCGCCACCGCATTAGGCTTCGAACTCCGCGTCCTGGCAGAAGGTGAAGACGTTTCTGCCGTGTCGGCCGTGCCCAACGCCCCGGTCGGCGACTACAAGGATCTGGATGCCCTTCTGGAGTTCTCCGAGGGCCTGGACGTGATGACCTTCGACCACGAGCACGTACCGGCCGATCACCTGCATGCCCTGATCGCAGCGGGGGTCAACGTCCAGCCCGGCCCCGACGCCCTCATCAACGCGCAGGACAAGCTCGTGATGCGCGCGGCCATCGACCGGCTCGAACTGCCGAACCCCGAGTGGGCGTCCGTGGACGGCGTGGAAGCCCTGGTCGCTTTTGGCGACAAGACGGGGTGGCCCGTGGTGCTCAAGACGCCCCGGGGCGGATATGACGGCAAGGGCGTCCGGATTGTCGGGTCGCCCGAGGAAGCCGCCCAGACAACAGACTGGTTCGAGGCAATGAGCCCGCTCCTGGCGGAAGCCAAGGTGGAGTTCAGCCGCGAACTCTCGGCGCTCGTGGCCCGCACGCCTGACGGCGCATCACGGGCCTGGCCCGTGGTGCACACCATTCAGGTTGACGGCGTGTGCGATGAAGTGATCGCCCCGGCGCAAAACATTCCGCTGGAGGTCGCCGCGGCTGCCGAGGATGCCGCCCTGCGGATCGCCAACGAACTCGGCGTCACCGGCGTCATGGCAGTCGAGCTGTTCGAAACACCGGGGTCGGGGGCCGGGTTCCTCATCAACGAACTTGCGATGCGCCCTCACAACACCGGCCACTGGACCCAGGACGGATCGGTGACCAGCCAGTTTGAGCAGCACCTGAGGGCAGTCCTGAACCTTCCGCTGGGGGCGACGGACGTTCTCGGCACCGTTGTGGTGATGAAGAATTTCCTCGGCGGCGATAACCAGGACCTGTTTTCCGCCTACCCCGCGGCGCTGGCTGCCGAACCCGCCGCGAAAGTCCACTGCTACGGGAAATCAGTCCGGCCGGGCAGGAAAATAGGGCATGTCAATCTGGTGGGGGCCAGCGTCGCGGACGTGGAATCCCTGCGCGAACGGGCCACCGCCGTCGCCAACATCATCCGCGACGGCAGGATCCCGTCCCAAGCGGCACCAGGAAACACCGAGGAGAACGCATGAACCCCGAAACCGCAGCCGCACCGGAGACAGGTGCGCTCCCCCCGCTGGTGGGCCTGGTCATGGGATCGGATTCAGACTGGCCCGTCATGGAAGCCGCCGCTGACGCGCTGGCGGAGTTCGGCATTCCCTTCGAGGCCGACGTCGTATCTGCCCACCGGATGCCCACCGAAATGATCCGGTACGGCCAGACGGCCCACGAGCGCGGCCTGCGCGTCATCATCGCCGGCGCCGGGGGCGCCGCGCACCTTCCGGGGATGCTGGCCTCGGTCACGCCGCTTCCCGTGATTGGCGTTCCCGTGCCGCTGAAAACCCTGGACGGCATGGATTCGCTGCTCTCGATTGTTCAGATGCCGGCCGGCGTCCCGGTGGCCACAGTCTCCATCGCCGGCGCCCGGAATGCGGGTCTGCTTGCCGTCCGGATGCTCGCCTCCGGCACGGACGATCTCGCGGTGCGCCTCCGCGGTGACCTCCTGGACTTCGCACAGGAACTCAACGACGTTGCCAGCCGGAAGGGCGCCAATCTCCGGCAGAAGGTCAACGAAGTCTTCTCCGAAGCAAACGTGGCCTCCCGGAGCAGCCACTAAGGAACGCCGATGCCCAACACCGAACTGCCCTCCGATGGCCTCCTGACGGACCCCGTACGGTACCCCGCGAGTGCTGCTGAGCCCGTCCGGACCAAGCGCGCTTTCCTGCTGATCCTCCTCACCCTGTTCGTACCGGGGAGCGCGCAGATCGCCGCCGGTGACCGCAAACTGGGCCGTATCGCCCTGCGGGTCACGCTGACCGTGTGGGCGCTGGTGATCCTTGCCCTGGTGTTGCTGCTCGCCAACCGGACCCTGCTCATCAACATCATCACCAATCCGGTGGCCTCCCTCGTCATCGTCCTGGTACTGGCCGCGCTCTCAGTCGGCTGGGCTGTGCTGTTCATCAACACGCTGCGGCTGATCCGCCCCGTGCTCTTGCCCAAGCGCAGCCGGCCGGCCGTTGCCGTCGCACTCGCACTGGCACTGGTGCTCAGCAGCGGTTCACTCGGCTACGCGGCGTACCTGCTCAACGTCAGCCGCAATGCGATCGGCAGCATTTTTGCCGGCGGCCCCGCCATCGAGCCCGTGGACGGCCGCTACAACTTCCTCATGATGGGCGGCGACGCCGGCGCGGACCGCACCGGCCGGCGCCCCGACAGCCTGTCCGTGCTCAGCGTTGATGCCGAGACCGGCAAGACAGCCATCATCTCGATCCCCCGCAACCTGCAGAACGCCCGCTTCAGCGAGGGCTCCCCTATGCGCCAGATCTACCCTGACGGCTACAACTGCGGCAACGAGTGCCTCATCAACGCGATCAACACCGAGGTCACCAACGAACACAAGGACCTCTACCCGGACGCTGCAGATCCGGGCGCACAGGCCACCCTGGAGGCGGTTTCGGGAACCCTCGGCATCACTGTCCAGGCGTACGTCCTCGTGGACATGGATGGCTTCGCCAAGCTCATCGACGCGATGGGCGGGATCCGCATCAAGGCCGGCGGCTGGGTGCCCATGAGCGGCAACATGATCGACGAAGCCAACGGCATCCACGGCATGCCGCTGGGATGGATCCCCGCCGGCGAACAAAAGCTGGATGGCTTCCGTGCGCTCTGGTACGGACGCTCCAGGGAGTTCGTCGATGACTACGCCCGGATCCAGCGGCAGCAGTGCGTCCAGCAGGCCATGCTCAAGCAGTTGGATCCCGCGACGCTCCTGGCCAAGTTCGAGGACATCGCCAACGCCGGCACCAAGGTAGTGGACTCCAATATCTCCTCGAGCCAGCTGGGCAGTTTCGTGGACCTGGCCATGAAGGCCAAGGGCAAGGAAATCAGCCGCCTCACCATTGGACCGCCGGACTTCGACGCGTCTTTCTCCACAGTGCCGGACTTTGACGTCATTCATGACCGGGTCAGTAAGCTCCTCAGCAGCCAGGGCGCGGAGCAGTCGCCTGCAGCCGCCCCGGACGACGCCCTGCAGCCGCAGTACGCAGGCGGCGGCAGCGGGCTGACGGCAGCCGGGCCGGCTGTACCGGCCACCAAACCCTCGCCGTCGTCGTCGTCGGACTTCACGCCGGTGACCACCACGCCCAACGGTGAGCCCATCACCGAAGAGATGCTGAACCAGCTCAAGCGCGAGGGGAACGAGCAGGCCATCCGCGAACTCGTGGCCACCAACGGCCAGTGCGCTCCCCTGTGACAGACACTCTGCTTCGAGAAAGAAGGACACCCGGCTGTGTACGAAATCGATAACGTCCTCCGGCCGTACGCCTGGGGATCGACGACGGCGATCGCCGGCCTGCTGGACAGGCCGGAGTCGGGCGGGCCGGAGGCAGAGCTGTGGATCGGAGCCCACCCGGACTCCCCTTCCGTTGCCACCCGCCCTGACGGAACGACGGTGCCGCTGGATGCGCTGATCGCCGAGGACCCGGGCCATTTCCTGGGGGACGCCTCCGTGGCCGCGTTCGGGCCGCGCCTGCCCTTCCTCACCAAGGTCCTCGCCGCGGCCAAGCCGTTGTCGTTGCAGGTGCACCCGAGCCTGGAGCAGGCGCGGGCCGGCTTTGCCCGCGAGAACGGCGAAGGCGTTCCCGCGGACGCCCTCAATCGCAACTACCGGGACGATAACCACAAACCGGAGATGATCTTCGCGCTGACTCCGTTTGACGCTCTGTGCGGTTTCCGCGAGCCCGCGAAGTCCCGCGACGTTTTCCTCCACCTGGCCGGCTGCCTGGAGCTTTCGGGGTCCGGCGTTCCGACCGTCCTGACCGACGTGATCGATGACCTGTCACAGGACGACGAGGGCGCCGCCCTCCGGTCGGCGTTTGAACGGCTGATCGCGGGCGGGGACGGTGTGGCCGAAGCAACGAAGACCGTCGTGGAGGCGCTGGCCTCCGGCGCGCCCATGGCGCCGTACCAGCCGGAACTCGCCACGGTGCTGAGCCTCAACGGCGAGTACCCCGGCGATCCTGGCGTGCTCATATCCCTGCTGCTGAACCGGCTCTCGCTGGAACCGGGCGAGGCCGTGTACCTTCCCGCCGGGAACGTGCACGCCTACCTTCACGGCCTGGGTGTGGAAGTCATGGCATCCTCGGACAACGTGTTGCGGGGCGGCCTGACACCGAAGTTTGTTGACGTGCCGGAGCTGCTGAAAACCGTCGTCTTCGAGTCCGTGGGCGTACCCATGCTGCGCGCAGGGGTTTCCGAACTGGGCCAGGAACTGTACCAGCCGCCCTTCCGGGAGTTCCAGCTGCAGCGGATCGAACTGCTGCCCGATGGCGGCCCCGTGCCGCTCGCGCAGTCAGGGGCCGCCGTAGTGATCGTGACTGCCGGCTCGGTCTACCTGGATTCGCCCAAGGGCGACCTGCGGCTGGGGCGTGGCGGCAGTGCCTTCCTCCCGGCAGCCGATGCCCCGGTCAACGTCCACCCGGTTTCCGGTTCCACGGACACCGCCGTCGCCTTCGCCGTGACCACCGGACTGAAAGCCTGACCGCCGTGGAATACTTCCTGCAGACCCCGGCGTGGGCTGATTTCCAGCAGACCCTTGGCCGCCGGGTCCACACGCGGTCCGGCCAGGGGTGGAGCTTCCTGGCCATCGAGGAAAAGAACCCGGCAGGCAAAGTCCTGTACGCGCCCTACGGTCCCGTGGCCGACTCCGTTGCCGCATTTGACGCCGCCCTGGCCGATCTCGTGGCCGTGGCGAAATCCTGCGGCGCCGTGTTCGTCCGGATCGAACCGGTGACGGCCGGGCTGGAACCGGGGACGGCGGCTGCCGCGCTGAAAGACCGGGGAATGCAGCCCGCTCCCGTTAACCAGCAGCCGGAGCTGAGCTGGATTGTGGACCTGGACCGGGACTTCAAGGACGTGCTGGCCGACATGAAGCCGGTCAACCGTAACCTGTACCGGAACATCCACAAGAAGGGTGTGACGTTCCGCTCAACCCAGGATCCGGACGACATCCGCATCCTCCTGAACTTCCTGCACATGACGGCGCGGCGCAACGGCTTCAAACCGCAAAGCGACGAGTACCTCACCCAGGTGGCCTCGTCCCTGATGCCCGCCGGTGCCGCAACCCTGTTCGTCGCCGAACTCCACGGCGGGCCCATCGCTGCCGCCCTGGCCTACGATTCCGCCGACACACGTACGTACGCCCACGCCGCCTTGGATGATACCCACCGGAAGCTCAGCGCGGGAATTCCGCTGCTGGTCACCCTGATGGCCGATGCCCAGGGGAAGGGGCTCAAACACGTGGATCTCTGGGGAGTGGCCCCGGCCGACCAGCCCGACCACAAATGGGCCGGATTCACAGCATTCAAGAAGTCCTTCGGCGGACGCGAGATCGCCTACCCCGGAACCTGGGACCTGCCGGTCAACAAACCCCGCTACGCGGCCTACCAGGCAGCCCGCAGGCTCCGCGACGCACTCCGCTCAGCCCTGAAACGCGTCAAGCGCCCCACCCCCTGAGCGCGAACTGGCAGCTAACGACCTCAGATCCGCAGTTTGGGGGCATTAGCTGCCGGTTCGTTCTTCTATGGCGGCAGCGTAAGGTCCCCGCAGAGCAGCCTTGACCTTTTCGACAATGAACGGGCGGTCCCCCTCCAGGTCGCTGCTTTGCACTCGAAGCTCGCGCCAGCCCAGACTCTCCGTCAGGCTCTGACGCTTGATGTCGCGCCGGTACTGGTCGAAGTCACCGTGATGGGCACCGTCGTACTGAAGGGCAATCCGCTGGTCAGGGTAGGCGGCATCCGGCCACACCACCGGATGGCCGAGCCTGTTGCGCAGCACAACGTTCAGAACAGGTTCAGGGAGGCCGGCGTGCAAAAGTGCCAATCTCATCATCGTTTCCGGCGCCGAATCCGCGCCCACGCGAATCAGATCCAGCGCGAGCCTTGCCTTCCTCACTCCGCGCATGCCCGGGTGCTGGCCAACGATTCGCTTCAGATCCCCTATGGTCGCCAACGGCTGCCGTGGCATGGGGAAATCCTCACCGTGTTCGACGACGACAGAGTCGCCGGCAGCCACCAGCTCATCGATGCTCAACAATGAGGCCAAGTCCAGCCAGGTCCTTGCCGGGGACGTGAGCCGCACGCCGTCGAACATCACCACTTCGCCGGGCTTGAAAGACAACTGGTGACCCACAACATTCCGCCGGCGGGGTTTGGAACCGTCCGCCGGACGGGCAATGTGGATGCGCCAGTCCTGGTCCAGCCAGCCCGGCAGGCAAATGCAGCAGATCCTGGCGCTGGTCGAATGGGTGAGCACGCAAGCGGGATCCAGCCGCGAGTAAGCGCGAACGTTGTCGGCAACTGTTCCTGTGCTGTGCAGCGGCAGCCTGATGCCGCGCGACGGTGTGAAAATGCCGTTCCGGCTGAGCCGCTTTGGGCTCAGTCCCAGCCGGTCTGCGTCTTCAACAAGGAACGATCCATTCGGTATCTGGGGAGGCATCGGCGTGCGCGGCATGCTTCATTCTGGTCCCTGTCCAGCATGCCAGAGCCGTTATCCACAGGCTCATCTGGATCGTTAAACGCGAACTGGCAGCTAATGCCCGCAAATTTGAGATTTGGGGTCATTACCTGCCAGTTCGCGCTGGGGTGCGGTGGGACTAGCTCTTGCGGGCGTAGCCTTCCCACTTGCTGGCCTGGTGCTCGCCGTCCACGAAGCGGATGGTGCCGGACTTGGAGCGCATGACGATTGACTGCGTCAGCACCTTGTCCTTGTCGTAGCGCACTCCCTTGAGGAGGTCGCCGTCGGTGATGCCGGTGGCGGCGAAGTAGCAGTTGTCGCTCTTGACGAGATCGTTCGTGGACAGGACCCGCTCGAGGTCGTGGCCGGCGTCGATGGCCTTCTGCTTCTCGTCGTCGCTGGTGGGCCACAGCCGGCCCTGGATGACGCCGCCGAGCGACTTGATGGCACACGCGGCGACGATGCCTTCCGGAGTTCCGCCGATGCCCATCAGCGCGTCAACGCCGGTGCCGGAGCGCGCTGCCGCGATGGCTCCGGCGACGTCGCCGTCCATGATGAACTTGGTGCGCGCGCCGGCCTCGCGGATTTCCTCCACCAGCGGGCGGTGGCGGTCGCGGTCAAGGATCATGACGTTCAGCTGGTTGACCTTGACGCCCTTGGCCTTGGCGATCAGGTGCAGGTTCTGCTTGACGGGCAGGCGCAAGTCCACCATGTCGGCAGCCTCGGGGCCGGTGACGAGCTTCTCCATGTAGAACACTGCGGACGGGTCGAACATGGAACCGCGTTCGGCCACGGCCAGGACTGCCAGGGCGTTGTTGATGCCCAGGGCCGTCAGGCGGGTTCCGTCGATGGGGTCAACGGCGACGTCGCACTCAGGGCCGGTGCCGTCGCCAACCTGTTCACCGTTGAACAGCATGGGGGCTTCGTCTTTTTCGCCTTCACCGATGACCACAACGCCGTTGAAGTGAACGGTCTGGAGGAAGGAGCGCATGGCGTCGACAGCCGCGCCGTCGGCCTTGTTCTTGTCGCCGAAGCCCACCCAGTGGCCGCCGGCAATGGCCGCGGCCTCGGTGACGCGGACAAGCTCCAGTGCGAGGTTGCGGTCCGGCTCGTCGATCCCGACGGCAAGCGAGGGGGAAAGCGTTGAATACTTCTGGGTCATGGACGCTGGTGACACGTGAACCTCTTCTTCGAGTGGCGATCATTGGACCCGCAATGCCATAGGAGGCACGTGCGGTGATTCCTCTGTTACTGATCATAGTCGGGGCGGGCTCCCGAGGTCATGGGATGACCAACCTATGAACCGAACGCGCCCTCACCGCCGGAAAAGCCGAATGTGGAATCGGTCCCCGCATGGGCGACTATAGAAGGGTGAGTGAAACGCAGGACAAGTCCGCCCCCGACACCCCGGCAGCCGGCCACGGCTCCGCCCCGGACCCGGCCGTACAGCCGGTCAAGCCGGTCATTCCCGCCGCTGCCGCCAAGCGGGCCAACGCGTCGGTCATTGGGATGATCATCGCACTGGTGGTCAGCATTGCTGCCTTCCTGCCGATCGTGCTGATGAATCCCTCACCGAAGTCCGACGGCTTCCGGCCCGACATCGACGTCAGCGCCGTCGCCGGCAACGCCGCAGATGTGGCGGGATTCACACCGGTCACCCCTGATACCGGCGACACATTCAGCCCAAATTACGCCCGCTGGGAAGCCGGCACAGGAACCGGCGTCCCCACCTGGGAAGTCGGCTACCTCACTCCCAAGGAAGCCTTCATCGGCCTGGTCCAGACCCGAAAGGCCAACCCGACGTGGCTCCTGCAGCAGACCAAGAACGCCCCGGTGACCGGCACACGGCAGGCAGGCGGCCAGGAATGGGAGCTCAGGGATACCGGCAGGGGCGAGAAGAGCATGGTGCTGAACCACCGCGGCACCACCGTTGTCCTAAGCGGTGAGGCCCAACTGGACGAGTTCGCAGTGCTGGCCGTCGCCGTCGTGAAGTCCCTGGACAGTAAGCCCGCAGTAACAGTTTCCCCCTCGGTGAGCCCCAGCCCGTAAGGTAGGGGCCGTGGCTACCTACCTGACTCCTGCACTGGCCTGGCGCCGTCTGCGCGAAGGCAACGAACGCTTTGTTAACGGCGAATCATCGCACCCCAACCAGGACGCCTCACGGCGGTCCTCCCTGGTGGAAAACCAGCACCCGTTCGCGGTGATCTTCGGCTGTTCCGACTCCCGCCTCGCGGCAGAAATCATCTTCGACCTCGGCCTCGGCGACGCCTTCGTGGTCCGCACCGCCGGCCAGGTGATTGACGACGCCGTGCTCGGATCGCTCGAATACAGCATTGGCGTCCTCAGCGTGCCGCTGATCGTGGTGCTGGGCCACGACAGCTGCGGCGCGGTCAGCGCCACCAAAGCCGCCGTGGAAACGGGCCAGATGCCCACCGGGTTCATCCGGGACCTCGTGGAGCGGATCACGCCGTCCGTCCTGACTTCCCTGCGCAATAACGAAAACGAGGTCAACGACATGGTGGTGGAGCACGTCAAGCAGACGTCCCAGCGGCTCGTCGACAGCTCGCGTGTGATTTCCGACGCAATTGAGACAGGGCGGGCCGCGGTCATCGGCCTCTCCTACAGCCTCGCCGAAGGGCACGCCGAGCTTGTTTCCGGAATCGGCGAGCTCTAGGGCTGACGACGGCGGGCCCTTTCGGGACCGCCGTCGCAAGCAGTTCACGGTTTTCGATGCGGCCGCAGATCGCCCTAAGCTAGCCCCATGACTTCCACTGAAGAGTTCCGCATTGAACATGACACGATGGGCGAAGTCCGCGTCCCCGTGAACGCCCTGTACCGTGCACAGACGCAGCGTGCAGTTGAAAACTTCCCCATTTCCGGCAAAACCCTGGAACGCGCACACATCGAGGCCCTCGCCCGGGTCAAGAAGGCTGCCGCCCAGGCCAACGCAGAACTGGGCGTGCTCGACGGCGAGCTGGCCAAGGCGATCGCGGACGCTGCCGATGAGGTAGCTGCGGGCAAATACGACGGCGACTTCCCCATCGACGTTTTCCAGACAGGCTCCGGCACGTCCTCGAACATGAACACCAACGAGGTCCTCGCCGAACTTGCCTCCCGTGCCCTTAAGGCCGCCGGCAGCGACAAGGTGGTCCACCCCAACGACCACGTCAACGCCTCACAGTCCTCCAACGACGTGTTCCCCACCTCGGTCCACGTTGCAGCCACCTCGGCACTGATCAACGACCTCATCCCGGCCCTCGGCTACCTCGCCGAGTCGCTGGAGCGCAAGGCTGTTGAGTTCAAGGACGTCGTGAAGTCCGGCCGCACGCACCTCATGGACGCCACCCCGGTGACCCTGGGCCAGGAGTTCGGCGGCTACGCCGCACAGGTCCGATACGGCATCGAGCGCATCAATGCCTCCCTCCCCCGCGTTGCCGAGGTTCCCCTCGGCGGAACCGCTGTGGGCACCGGCATCAACACCCCGGCCGGCTTCCCGGAGCGCGTCATCGAACTCCTCGCTACCGACACCGGCCTGCCGCTGACCGAGGCACGCGACCACTTCGAGGCCCAGGCCAACCGCGACGGCCTCATCGAAGCCTCAAGCCAGCTGCGCAACATCGCGATCTCCTTCATGAAGATCAACAACGACCTCCGCTGGATGGGCTCCGGCCCCAACACCGGCCTCGGCGAAATCGCCATCCCCGACCTGCAGCCGGGTTCCTCGATCATGCCGGGCAAGGTCAACCCCGTCATCTGCGAGGCGTCCATCATGGTCTGCGCCCAGGTGATCGGCAACGACACCGCCATCGCCTGGTCCGGCACCAACGGCGCCTTCGAACTGAACGTCGGCATCCCCGTCATGGCCGCGAACCTGCTCGAGTCCGTCCGCCTGCTGGCCAACACCAGCCGCGTCATGGCCGACAAGATGATCGACGGCATCACCGCCAACGTCGAGCGCGCCCGCTTCCTCGCCGAGGCGTCGCCGTCGATCGTTACGCCGCTGAACAAGTTCATCGGCTACGAAAACGCCGCCAAGATCGCCAAGAAGGCCGTCGCCGAGGGCCTGACCATCCGCGAGACCGTGGTGGCCATGGGCTTCCTGGAGCGCGGCGAGCTGACCGAAGAGCAGCTGGACACCGCCCTGGACGTCATGTCCATGACGCGCCCGCCGCACAAGGCATAAATCCCCACAGCCTCCCTTAGGTACGACGGCGGCCGCCCACCTTCCCTTGTGAAGGCGGGCGGCCGCTGCGTTTAAGGGAGTCGCGGGCGGGTGGGGCTTAAGTGCCCCGTTCGCGCTCAGAGGTGGGGCTTAACTATCCGTTCGCGCTGGGCGTGGGGACGGACTGCTCAGGCTGGCACCACGGCCATGGCGGCCGCGGCACCGGCGAGCATGAACGGCCCGAACGGGATGGCTGACTTAAGCGTTCCCCGGCGCGACGCCAGCAGGGCGATGCTCCACAGGCCGCCGAGCAGGAACGCCGCGAAGGTTCCGGCGAAAACGTGGGACCAGCCCAGGTAGCCCAGGTACATCCCCAGCACGCCTGCCAGCTTCACGTCACCGAACCCCATCCCCGGCGGATACACCAGGCGCAGCACGAAGTAGAACAGCCACAGGACTGCTCCCCCCGCCAGGATCCTGAGTGCCGGCACCCCGAACAGCTGCGCGGCGGCCTCGGGCGCGCCGCCGCCGTCGGGCCCTCCGCTGCCGGGCACCGACAGGACCAGGCTGGCCACCGCCCCCAGCAGCAGCACACCCGCCACGGCGTATGACGGAAACACGATCCGGTTCGGCAGGAGGTGGTGCCGCACATCGATCACCGTCAGCCGGACGGCCATCACGGCGAAATAGGCGCAGGCCGCCAGGACCAGCCAGAAGGCGGGAGGCGCCGCTTGCCAGAGTTCGCCAAGTCGTTGGATCACTCTCGGATGCTACTGGATTTGCCCGGTCCGGCGCGCGCCCCGCGCGTAAACTGTGGATATGGGGACCTGGGACGCCAAGCACCGGCAGGAACACGGCGGGGCGGCGACGCCCTCGGACTCCGCCGCGTCCTTCAGGAACCTGTGCCGTTCCTCCCCTTGGAAATGGCAGTCCCTCCGCTTCGAATACCGGGAGACCTCCCCCGACGGGGCCGGCCCCGTCCGGGCCTGGCTGCGCCGCCCCGGCGCCCTCCGGCTTGAGTCCATGGACGGAACCCTGCTGCACAACACCACAGGCATCAACGACTCCCGGGACGGCCTGTACATCAGTGCCACGCGACGGTCCTGGCTGCTTCCGGCGCACCTCGTCACCCCCGTTTACGACGACGGCGGGCTGGTCAGGCGCCGCCCCGAGGCAGCGTACGGCGAACCATCGTTCGGGAACAGCCGCTTCGCCGCCGCCCTGGACCCGGTGGAGCTCGCCGGCAACGCTCCCGTTCCGCTGGAGTTCCCCCGCGCCAATGCCGTGGAGCTGCTGGAGCCCGTGCGCGATGTGGAGCACGAGGGCCGCCCTGCCCGGGAGACAGTGGTTTCGCCGAACCCCGGGTACCGTCCGCTGGACCCCGAAAGTCCGCTGTGCGGGCCCGGGCGGACGCGGATCCGGATCGACGCCGGCACGGGGGTCTGCGTGGCCAGCGAACCCCTCGACGGCGGGGCGGACCTGCCCGGCCACTGGATCCGCATCCTGGCTGTCGACGAGTACATGCTCGACGACCTCTTCGTGGCCGAGCCGGTGAACCTGACGGACGTCCGGGAACACATCCAGTGGCCGTTGCGTCCCAACCCCGCCTAGCCTGACTCGCGCAGGCGTGGGCTAGGCTTCCCTGATGACCGAGCTGACATCTGTTTATCCGCCGTTCGCCCTGACGCTGGCCACTCCCCGGCTCGTGTTGCGCCCACTCCGGGACGGCGACATTCCCGCGGCAGTGGAGGCAGCAGCCAGCGGCATTCATGAGCAGGGCCGGAACCCCTTCGGCACCCCATGGGCCGAATCACCGCCCGACCAGCTGGGACCGACCATGGGCCGCTGGTACTGGCAGCGCCGGGCCAACAGCACTCCGGAGTCCTGGTCCCTGATCCTCGGCATCTGGCACGGCGAAACCTTCCTGGGCTGCCAGGACGTGGAGGCCAGGGATTTTTCCGTCCGCAGGACGGTAAATACCGGTTCCTGGCTGCGGAGGACCGCGCATGGCCGCGGCTTCGGCAAGGAGATGCGCGCCGCCGTCGCGCTTTATGCCTTTGACTGGCTCAAGGCCGACGTCGCGGAATCCGAAGCGGCGGAGTGGAACGCCGCCTCGCTCGGAGTTTCACGCTCCCTCGGCTACGAACTGAACGGCGTGACGCGGATGTCCTGGGGCGGCAAGCAGGAGACGGTGCAGCGCGTCCGCCTGACCCCGGAGACCCTCAAACGCCCCGACTGGCAGCTGAAGGTGGAGGGCCACGAACCCACAGCCAGGTTCCTAGGGATCTGACCAAGGGGTTTCGACAGGCTCAACCAGCGGTCCAGCACTAGCGCGGCTGTGGTGTCCCGCAAAGGAGCGCATCGCCGACCAAAGCGAAACGGAGGTCGCCCAGCGACTGGAGCGGAGCGGCGGGAGGTGTCTAAGCGACGGCGGGACGCGACAGCCGCGGGGCGGCGACGGCGGGACGCGACAGCCGCGCGGAGGCGACTCCGCGCGGCTGCGTTCCGATGCCCAGGCTAGATCTCTGCCCCTTCCAGGAGTTCCGTGACGAGGGCCGCGATGGGCGAACGCTCGGAGCGGGTGAGCGTGACGTGGCCAAAGAGCGGGTGGCCCTTCAGGGTCTCGACGACGGCGGCGACGCCGTCGTGACGGCCAACCCGCAGGTTGTCCCGCTGGGCGACGTCGTGGGTGAGGACAATCTTCGAGTTCTGCCCAATGCGGCTCATGACGGTGAGCAGCACGTTCTTCTCCAGGGACTGTGCCTCGTCCACGATGACAAAGGCGTCATGCAGGGATCGGCCGCGGATGTGGGTCAGCGGCATGACCTCCAGCATGCCGCGGTCCATGACTTCCTCGACGACTTCCTGGCTGACGAGGGCGCCGAGTGTGTCGAAGACCGCCTGCGCCCACGGGTTCATCTTCTCGGCCTCCGAGCCCGGCAGGTATCCGAGCTCCTGGCCGCCCACGGCGTAGAGCGGGCGGAAGACGATCACTTTGCGGTGCTCCCGGCGCTCCAGCACGGCCTCCAGTCCCGCACAGAGGGCCAGGGCCGACTTGCCGGTGCCGGCGCGGCCGCCCAGCGAGACAATGCCGACGGCCGGGTCCATCAGCAGATCGATGGCCAGCCGCTGTTCGGCGGAACGCCCGTGGAGCCCGAAGACATCCCGGTCCCCCTTCACCAGGCGGACCTGCTTGTCCGCGCCTACCCGACCCAGCGCCGAACCCCTGTTGGACAGGAGCACGAGTCCGGTGTTGACCGGCAGCTCGGCCGCAGCGGGGATGAAGACCGGCTCGTGGCCGTACAGCGTGGACACCTCGTCCTCGGTGGCATCAACTTCCGCCACCCCGGTCCAGCCCGAGTCCTTGACCAGCTCGTTGCGGTATTCATCCGCGAGCAGCCCCATGGCCGAGGCCTTGACCCGCATGGGGAGGTCCTTGGACACCACCGTGACGTTGCGGCCCTCGTTGGAAAGGTTCATGGCGACGGCGAGGATGCGGCTGTCGTTGTCACCGCCCCGGAATCCGGCCGGCAGCACCTCGGACGAGATGTGGTTCATCTCCACCATCAGCGTCCCGCCGGCGTCGCCCAGCGGAATGGGCTTGTTCAGTCCGCCGTGCTGGATCCTGAGGTCGTCAAGGAGCCGCAACGCCGTCCGGGCAAAATAGCCCAGTTCGGGGTCGTGGCGCTTGCCCTCAAGCTCGGTGATCACGACGATGGGCACGATCACTTCATGCTCTGCGAAGCGAAGCAGCGCGCGGGGATCGGACAGCAACACAGAGGTGTCAATGACGAACGTCGAGACGGCTGGCTGGGATTCTGACGTCAGGCCGGAAACAGCAAGACCGGCTGCGGCGTCCTTCGTTGCCGCACCGGTCTTTGGAATGGCTCGCTTGGCGCGAGAGGTAGCCTTTTCACCCTGGTCCGTGATGACTTCAGGCAGTTGTTCAGAATTAGCCACATCGACTCCAGCCCCGGGGCACATGCCCGGAATCGTTATTGGTGAGGCGGCTCGGCCATGAGGCCGGGCTCGGCCTCCCATACAACCGGTGCGAAAGTTCGCTCCATGTACTGGCCTCCCCGATCAGCCGGCGATTTTGCCTGCTGATGGTCTTAACGTAAATCTCCCCCGACTAATTTCCAAAGTCCTGAAGCGGCGATTCCTGTTGCCGGTTTGTGAATTCGAGGTGAACGGGCGGAACGGACAGTTCCGGGTCAGGAGCCGAAGCCGGGCTAGGAGCCGAAGCGGCGCTGCCGCCCGGCGTAGTCCCGGAGGGCCCGGAGGAAATCAACCTTCCGGAACGCAGGCCACAGTGCTTCACAGAAGTAGAACTCGCTGTAGGCGCTTTGCCACATCAGGAAGCCCGACAGCCGCTGCTCCCCGGAGGTCCTGATGACCAGGTCAGGATCAGGCTGGCCCCGCGTATACAGAAAACGGGAGATGTCATCCACGGAGAGGGTGTCGGCGAGCTCGCTGATGTCGGCTTTGCGCGCCACGGCGTCGTGCAGCAGCTCACGGACGGCGTCCACAATTTCCCGGCGTCCGCCATACCCGACCGCAACATTGACGTGGAGCTTTTCACGCACCGGGGTCCGGGCGGTCAGCGTCGTCAGCCGGTCCGCCAGATAATCCGGCAAGAGCTCCGGCGCCCCCATGGCATGCACCGAAATGTCGGCGTTCTCATCGAGACGGTCCAGGGTGTTCGCGATAATGCCCATGAGCAGGTCCAGTTCCTCACCGGAACGGCTCATGTTGTCGGTGGAGAGCATGTACAGCGTGACCACCCTGACGCCAAGCTCCTGGCACCAGCCCAGGAATTCGTGGATCTTGTCCGCACCGGCCTGGTGCCCCTGGCTCGTGGGGGCATTGAACTGGCGCGCCCAGCGGCGGTTGCCATCCACCATGACACCGATGTGCCTGGGAATCCGGTCCGGGCCGAGGGAGCGGAGCAGCCGGCGCTCGTAGAAGCCATAGAGGAACCCGGGCAATTCCATCCGGAGATTCACCTGACTTCCTGGCTGTCTGACTTCTGTGCAAATCCTAGGCTACCGTCCGAAGGCCGGCGCCGTGTGCACACGCCCGGCCGGGAACCGCCGTGCGCGGGCGGGCAGCCAACCCGCACACTTGTTACCCGGAAGTAACTTACCGGGCCGTAAGTTATTCTGGAGCCATGACGAGCAACACCCCGCCGGGCGGGCCGGGCGCCCCGGAGCACAGGTCCAGCCCCGTGGACGACGCCGCCGTCCGCATCGCCGAACTGCTGACGATCAAACCCAAATGGCGCGGGTGGATCCACACCGTCACGGCTCCGCTGGCCCTTGCCGCCGGCATCGTGCTCGTCCTGGTCGCACCGACGCCGGACCGCAAGATCACGTCCGCCATCTACGCCCTCACCGGTGTTCTGCTGTTCGGCATCAGCGCCATCTACCACCGCGGCAACTGGTCCCCGGGCGTGAAGATGGTGCTGAAACGGCTGGACCATACCAACATCATGCTGGTCATCGCCGGCAGCTATACACCGCTGGCCTGGAGCCTGCTGGAGCGGCCCACGGCGGTGCTGCTGCTCTGGCTGATCTGGTCCGGGGCCATCCTTGGCGTGCTGTTCCGGCTCCTGTGGACCCACGCGCCGCGCTGGCTCTATGTGCCCATCTACATTGCCCTGGGCTGCGGCTCGCTGTTCTACCTGCCCGACTTCTTCGCGGCCAGCGTGCCCGCGGCCCTCCTCATCTGCCTCGGGGGCATCCTGTACATAGCTGGTGCCGTCTTCTACGCGCTGAAAAAGCCGAACATCAGCTACGAGCACTTCGGCTTCCACGAACTTTTCCACGCGCTCACCGTGCTCGCCTTCGCCGCGCATTTCGTGGCGATTCTCATCGCCGTCCTGAGCTGAGGCGGTCCCTGACCTCCTGCACGGACGCCACCGGCCGCTCGCACACCATGCCGCGGCAGAGATACACGAGCGGTGCGCCGTCCGCTCCGGCCGTGCGGCCGCGCAGCAGTGGCACCGTCCCGGCTGTCCCGGCGTCCTCCCCCTGCCCGCCGCCGGCCCCGCCAGCGCCCACGGCGATGACCAGCCCCGGGCTGGGCGACCGCAGCAGCGCCACGTGCAGGGCGTCCCTGGCCGCACCCGGGCGCCCGACGACGGCGGCCTCCACCGGGCCTTCAGCCGCGGCTTGGGCCGTGGCCAGCAGCCAGCCGGCCACGCGCGGAGCCTGCGCCGCGATCGGCGGCAACAGCGCCAGGATGTTGCCTGCCATGGTCCGGTGTTCCGAAGATCCGGACAGGGCCGCGTAGCTCAGCAGGACGCCGGCGAAGGCCGCCGCACCGCTGGGCGTGGCGCCGTCGAAGGGATCGAGGCCGGGCCGGCCGCCCAGGGCGTTGGACACCTGAGCGGATTCCCCGGCCGTATCCGCCAGGCTGCCGTCGGCAATGAACCGCCGGCATGCCGCCGAAACGACTGCCTCTGCCAGCCCATACCAGTGGGCATTTCCGGTGACTGCGAACAGTGCGAGAAACCCTTCGCCGCAGAACGCGTAGTCCTCCAGGAGGCCGCCGATCCCGCGTGCGGCACCGGCGTGTGACACGCGGACGAGTTCCTCCCCTGCCGCCCTCCAGTGGACCCCCTCGAGGTAGCCTGCGATGCGGACGGCCGCGTCCACCAGCCCGGGACGGTCCAGCACCGCGCCCGCCTCGGCCAGGGCCGCCACGGCCAGCCCGTTCCAGCCCGCCACCACCTTGTCGTCGCGTGCCGGCTGCGGCCGGGCTGCGCGCGCCGCCAGGAGGCGTGGCCGGGCGCCGGCCCAGCGCGCGGCCTCCTCGGGGCTCAGCGCCCTGGCGGGGTGCAGCGGCGATCCGAGCTTCGAGACGGTGCCGTGTTCCCCCACGTTCATGAGCCGGGCGATGGCGGCCCCATCATCGTTGCCCAGCAGCTTCTCGAGCTCGCCTGCCGTCCAGAGGTAGCTGGCGCCTTCGTGGTGCTCTCCGTTGACCACCGAGTCGGCATCGAGCGACGACGCCAGGGCTTCCGCTGCGCCGTGCGGGCGGGCAGCCCCCCAGCTCCCAGCCGGGAGTCCGAGGGATGCCAGCATCCATTCGGCGGTGCGCACGGCGACGTCGGCCGCTTCCGCCGCGGGAAAGCCCGGTGTTCCGCCCAGCCGCACCCAGTGGACAAAAGCCCTCAGGAGCTGGGCATTGTCGTAGAGCATCTTTTCGAAGTGCGGCACAGACCAGTCCCGGGTCACCGAATACCGCGCGAAGCCGCCGTCAAGCTGGTCGAACAATGCCGAGCGCGCCATGGCGGCCAGCGTCCGCCCGGCCATGTCGCGGGCCTCCCCGGCCGTGTCCGAGGGCACGGCGGCATGCCTCATCAGGAACTCAAGCACCGCCGACGGCGGGAACTTGGGGGCGGCGCCGAAGCCGCCGTCGTCGGGGTCTTCCGAGCGGCCCAGTGAGCGGACCGCGGCCGGCAGCAGCTCCGGATCGAGCAATCCGGGCAGCTCGTTGAGGTTCACTGCCGCGGAGAGCTGGGCGTGGCCCATGGTCTGGGCGAGGGAGCGGGCATTCTGCTCCACGGCGTCCCGGCGCTCCTCCCATGCGTCGTGCACCGCCTCGAGCACCTGCAGGAACGACGGCCGGCCGGGCATCGGCCGGGGCGGGAAGTAGGTGCCGGCATGGAAAGCGAGCCCGTCCAGTGTCAGGAAAACGGACATGGGCCAGCCGCCCTCGCCGCTGATCGCCTGCGTGGCGGCCATGTAGGCGGCGTCCACGTCCGGCCGCTCTTCCCGGTCCACCTTGACGGAGACGAAGTGCGCGTTCAGGTAGTCGGCCGTGGCCTGGTCCTCGAAGCTTTCATGGGCCATGACGTGGCACCAGTGGCAGGCGGCGTAGCCGATCGACAGGAACACCGGAACGTTCCGGGCGGCGGCACGGTCAAACGCCCGGTCGCCGAACGGCTGCCAATGCACCGGGTTGCCCGCATGCTGCCGGAGGTACGCCGAGGGCTCCTCACCCAGGGCGTTGCGGTCGCCGGAGTCAGGCGTCGGTTCTGCCCGCATTGTCTGTTTTGTCCGCGTTGCCGGTTATGCCCGTGTTGTCCGTGTTGCCCGCAGCGAGGTCGTCGTGGGCGATATCCGCAGCCTCGGCCGCCGCCATCCGTTCCTCCTCCACCTGGGCACGGTAGCGCACGCGCCGGATGCGGCGCACCATGTCCACAATGAGCAGCGCCGTCAGCACAACGATGAAGGCCGTCAGCAGGAAGCCGAGCAGGCCGGGGGTCACCTGGTCCTCGGAGAGGCCCGGCCGCAGGGAAGGCGAGGGGGCCGGCGAGGACGCCAGGGCGATGAGCAAGTGGTGCACTGTGGGAACTTTCTTGGTGGGCTGTGACGCGGAACGTCCGGCCGGCGCTCTAAAGCGCTGTTTTCTACGCTGCTATTTTCTGCCCCGCTGTTTTCTACACGGGATAGAAACTATTTGTTATCTCTATCTTAGCCCCGCGAACAGGTCCTTTTCCGGGAGTTCAGCGGGCACCCGCGAATGGATCAGCGTGTAATCCTCCCAGGGCCAGGCCCGGCGCTGCATGTCGGAAGAGACGGCGAAAAAGAACCCCAGCGGATCAACCTGGGTACGGTGCGCGCGGAGGGCATCATCCCGGGCTTCGAAGAAATCCCCGCAGTCCACCTGCGTGGTGGTCTGGTGAGCCGGCGGCGGCGCGGTGTGCCCCTCGGCGTCGGCCTCAAGCCAGGCGGCGAGGCGTTCAGCGTACGGCGATTGCAGTCCGGCCTCTTCGAGGGCGAAATGCAGGGCACGGAAGCGTTCGGGACTGAAGGCACGGTCGTAGTAGAGCTTGCTCGGTGCCCAGGCCTCGCCGGTCCCGGGGTACTTTTCCGGGTCCCCGGCAGCCTCGAACGCCTCCACCGCCACCCGGTGCGCCATGATGTGGTCCGGGTGCGGATAGCCGCCCTTTTCGTCATAGCTGACAACGACGTGCGGCTTGAAGTCCCGGACAAGGCGCACCAGCGGTGCTGCGGCACGGTGAAGCGGCTGCAGGGCGAACGAACCCGGCGGCAACGGGGGAAGCGGATCCCCCTCCGGCAGCCCCGAGTCCACAAAGCCCAGCCAGCGCTGCTTCACTCCCAGAATCCGTGCGGCCTCGTTCATCTCCAGCCTGCGGGCCCCCGCCATGTCCCTCTTGGGGTGCGGCTCGCCTTCCATGGCGGGATTCTGGATGTCACCGCGCGAGCCGTCGGTGCAGGTGGCCACCATGACGTCCACCCCGGCCGCGGCATACATGGCCATCGTTGCGGCGCCTTTGCTGGATTCGTCATCCGGGTGGGCGTGCACGGCCAAGAGGCGGAGTGTAGCTGACGGGCTCTCGGACGCTGTCATGTGGGACTGCTCCTCTTTCTACTGTTGCCGGTTGCAGTGCCGGGCACCGGATATTTCCCCGGCTGATCCCCACTAAACTGGAATGGTGACTACCGAGGACAAGTCGGGCACCCCCCTGCCTGCAGACATTAGCCTAGCCAATCGCTATGGCGGTCCAAAGCGCACGCTGTCCCGAAAAGCCAAACGAGGTGCGGCGATTGCGGCCCTGGCGGCCGGGATCGGATTCCTGGCCTGGGTATCCACGTCCTCTGCCATGTCATCGGTCACGTTCAAGGACGTCGGCTACCGGACCGTGGATGCCACCCAGACCGAGCTGGACTTCCAGGTTTCCCGCGATCCCGGGACCGCCGTGAAGTGCGCGGTCAAGGCCCTCGACTCGAAGTTCGCCATCGTGGGCTGGAAAGTCGTGGACATACCGTCGGCCCCGGCGGCCGGAGGCGCGGAGAGTCCTGACGGCGGCCGCACCGTCGCCCTGCGGGAGGTGCTGCGCACCGAATCCCAGTCCGTCTCGGCAGTCGTGGACAGCTGCTGGGTCCCCGATGGCGCCAAGTAGGAATGTGACCCACGCCGCTCACCCTTTGGGTTTTATCCACAGGATTGACTACAATGGACCAATACCTTTACCCCGCTGAGTTGGTTACTGAGTTCCACAAGTGGCCACCGTGGCGGGGTCTTTGCTTGTATGACCTGCTTGCTAACCACTAGAGGAGATGTCCGTGTCTACCACCAACAGCGCGCCTGCAGCTTGGCTTACCCAGGAAGCTTTTGACCGCCTGAAGGCAGAGCTGGACCACCTTTCCAGCGCCGGCCGGGCGGAAATCGTCCAGAAGATCGAGGCTGCGCGCCAAGAGGGGGACCTCAAGGAAAACGGCGGCTACCACGCCGCCAAGGAGGAGCAGGGCAAGATCGAGGCCCGCATCCGCCAGCTCACGCAGCTGCTCCGCGACGCCCACGTCGGCGAGGCTCCTGCCGATGACGGAATCGTTGAGCCCGGCATGATCGTCGTCGCCCGGATCGCCGGGGACGACGAGACGTTCCTGCTCGGTTCCCGCGAGATCGCCGGAGACTCCGACATTGACGTCTTCAGCGAGAAGTCCCCGCTCGGCGCGGCCATCATGGGCCACAAGGAGGGCGACACCCTGAGCTACACCGCCCCCAACGGCAAGGAGATCACTGTCGAGATCCTGTCCGCCAAGCCGTACGCGGGCTAGGCGGAAGCTTCCGTTTCAGCGGGTCATGCCGCAACGCACGACGCCGGCCCTCCCCGATTTGCGGGAGGGCCGGCGTCGCGCTTTAACGCGTTAGTCCTGGCGGGCTGCGCTGCGCACGCGCAGCACCACGGCGGCCAGGACGCCGCCGACGGCCCCGCCAAGGTGCGCCTGCCAGGAGACGAAGCCCGCAACGCTCGGAATCAGTCCGAACAGGATGCCGCCGTAAGCCATGAAAAGCACAACGGACAGCAGGATCTGCCACCAGCTGCGGTTGAAGAATCCGCGCACCAGGAGGAACGCAAACAGCCCAAAGACCAGGCCGGACGCGCCCACCGTGATTCCGCGGTTGCCGATCAGCCAGACGGCGAGGCCTGATCCCAGCCAGCTGCAGGCGACGGCGGTGAGGAAGACCCGCACCCCGGACATGAACACCAGGAAGCCGAAAATTATCAGGGGCAGCGCGTTGGAAAGGACGTGGTTCAGGTTCGCGTGCAGCAGCGGAAACGTGAAGATGTCCAGGATTCCGTCGGCGCTGCGGGGCCTGAGGCCGAAGACGCGGTTCAGGCCGTGCAGCATTGCCGTGTTGACGAGCTCGAGCGCGAAGAGCAGCAGCACGAAGGCGCCGACCACCAGGAGCCCGCCCTTGGCCCGCGACGCCGGGGTGTCCCGCGTTGCCGGAGGTTCGCCTGGTGTCTGCAGCATCGTTGGCTCCTAGTGCACCACGATCGGCTGGAAACCCTCGGCGCGCAGCGCGCCCAGGACCTGTTCCCCGTGTTCGTGGCCCTTGGTCTCGAGGTTCACCGTGATGGAAACATCGCCCATGCTGATGGATCCGCCCACCCGCGTGTGGTCAAGGCCCGTCACGTTGGCGTCGTTCTCGGCAATGATCCGTGCAATGGTGGCCAGCGAGCCGGGACGGTCATCGAGCATCATGCGGACTGTCATGTACCGGCCGGCGGCGGAGAGGCCCCGCTGGATGACCTTCAGCATCAGCATGGGGTCGATGTTGCCGCCGGATAGGATGACGGCCGTGGTTCCGGGGTTTTCGATCTTTCCGTCCATGAGGGCAGCCACCCCCACGGCACCGGCCGGCTCCACCACCATCTTGGCGCGCTCCAGCAGGAAGATCAGGGCCCGCGCCAGTGAATCCTCGCTGACGGTGACCACGTCATCCACGAGTTCCCGGATGATGCTGAAGGGCAGCTGTCCGGGACGCCCCACGGCGATGCCGTCGGCCATGGTTGACACCCTCTTCAGCGGCACCAGGGCGTCGGCCGCCAGCGACGGCGGGTAGGCCGCCGCATTTTCGGCCTGCACACCGATGATGCGGATCTCCCGCCCGAGTTCCTTTGCCCGTGCTTTGACTGCCACGGCCACGCCTGCCAGCAGGCCGCCGCCGCCGACACCCATGACCACCGTGTCAACGTCCGGCACCTGTTCGAGGATTTCCAGGCCCACTGTTCCCTGGCCGGCCACGACGTCCACGTTGTCGAAGGGGTGGACGAAGACCGCGCCAGTGTCGTCGGAGTAGCGCTGTGCCTCGGCGAGCGCCTCGTCCACGTTGTGGCCGTGCAGGATCACCTCGGCGCCGTGGCTGCGCGTGGCGGCGAGCTTGGGAAGTGCCACGCCGAGCGGCATGTAGATCCGGGCCTTGATGCCCAGGCTCTTCGCGGCGACCGCCACGCCCTGCGCGTGGTTGCCGGCGGACGCTGCCACCACGCCGCGTTTCTTGTCCGCCTCGGACAGGCGGGCCATCCGGACGTAGGCGCCGCGCACCTTGAAGGAGCCGGCGCGCTGGAGGTTCTCGCACTTGAAGAAGACCTGTCCGTCCACCATCGCGCCCAATGCCCGGGATGATTCGACGGGCGTCCGGGTAATGATCCCGTCAAGCAGCTTCTGCGCCTCAAGGACATCGTCCAGCGTGACGGGAAGGCTTTCAGGGGTATTCACGAACTATTCTCCTTTGGGAAATTCAGCTTCGGGGCCCGGCGCAGACTGTCTGGCCGGAGCACCTGTTCCACGATCGGCGTCTTTGCCGTGGCCGGGACTCGCACCCGGGAACCGGACTTCCTTGATGGTGTTGTCCTGGTCAGCGCCGGCCGGACCTCCCGCGACACCGCCGCGCGCGCCAGCCAGCACCTGATCATGTTCCCACGTTCTGCCTGCAATATACCGAATCGCCGAGTTTGCTACGGCGAGGATGGGCACCGAGAAGAGGGCTCCGGGAATGCCGGCCAGGTAGGAACCGGCGGCGACGGCGAGGATCACGGCCACGGGATGCAACGCCACGGCCTTGCCCATGACCAGCGGCTGCAGGATGTGGCTTTCCAGTTGCTGGACCAGGAGCACGATGCCCAGCATCACCAGGGCGTTGACGGGGCCGTTGGCAACAAGCGCCAGCAGCACGGCGATGGCGCCGGTCACCAGGGCACCAACCACCGGAATGAAGGAACCGATGAACACCAGGACACCAAGCGGCAGCGCCAGCGGGACGCCGATGATGGCCGCGCCCACTCCGATGCCTACCGCATCCACGAAAGCCACGAACATCTGGATCCGCGCATAGCTGACCATGGAGGTCCAGCCGCGGCGGCCGGCGCCGTCGGCGGGAATACGGGCACGCCGCGGCAGAAGCCGGACCAGGAAGGCCCAGATCCGGTCGCCCTCCAGCAGGAAGAAGATCAGGATGAACAGGGCAAGGATCATCCCCGCAGCAAAGTGTCCCGCCGTGCTGCCGAAGGAAAGCGCCCCGCTGAGGATGCTGCTGCTGTTGTTCTGCAGCGCCGCCGTCGCTTCCTGGATGTACTGGTCAATCTGCGCGGCGGTCAGGTGCAGCGGCCCTTGGGCCAGCCAGTCCTGGACCTGCTGGACTCCGGCAAGCGCCTCGCTCCACAGCTCCTGGAATCCCAGGGCCAGCTGCCGCCCCACCAGCGCCAGCGAGCCGGCGATCAGCCCGATAAAGGCAAGGATCGTGACGGCCACCGCTGCTCCATTTGGAAGCCGCTGCGAGCGCAGCCACCCCACGACCGGGCTGAGCAGGCCTGCCAGCAGGGCCGCCACCATCACCGGAATGATCAGGAAGCTGATCTTGCCGAGCAGCCAGACCAGGGCGCCCAGTATCAGGAGGATCAGCCCCAGCCGCCACGCCCAGGCCGCGGCGATGCGGACACCGTAGGGAATGTCCTGCTCGAGTTCCCTTTCGGTCCGGGGCCGCGGGGGCGGGAGGATGGCTGGCCTGACCGGTTCTTCTGGTGTGGCGTCCTTAGTTGGCGTCATAGCCCAATAATTCCCTAGCTGTGCGGCTATGGGAAACGGCAGGTCGCAACGGGTGGGCGCTACTGCGGATCAGGAAGCGATATCCTCCGACGCGCTGATGCCCCAGGACATGGTGAACGACTCATCCGGCGCCAGCCAGCGGAGGCTGTGGCCGGAGTTGAATGCGTTCGCCGGACCGGTCATCGGTTCGATCGCCACCGCCTTGGGCCGGCCCGGATATTTGTCGGTCACAAAGACGTGGACGAAGGGGCATGTGGCGTCCTGCCACAGCGTCACGCTGCGGCCGTCAGCCGCTGACAGAGTGTGGCGGGCGATGCCGCCGTCGAAGTCGAGGTCGGTCAGGGCGACATCGACGTCGAGGTCGCCCACCTTCCTGCCCTGCCGCAGATCGGTGTCGCCGCTGACGGGCGTGGAGCTCCGCGGAAGGAGCCTGTCGTCCGCTACGAGCCGGGTACCGGCGTGCACGGTGAGGGTCAGCTCCTCACTGGGGATCCCGCCCAGCCGAAGATAGGGGTGGGCTCCCAGCACGAATGGCGCGTCTTCGCGGGAGTCGTTGGTCAGCGTTTGGCGCACCACCAGTCCGAGGTCTTCGGCCAAGGAATACTCCACCCGGTGCCGTACGAGGAACGGGTAGCCGTGCTGGGGGAAGACCGGGGCCTCCAGGGTCACCGAATACTCCGACCCGGCTATCGGGGCGTACGAGGCGTTGCGCAGCAGGCCGTGGCTGGCGTTGTTCCGGGAAACCTCGGTGATGTCCAGTTGCTGCTTCTTGCCATTGAGGTGCCAGACGCCGTCCTCCACGCGGTTCGCCCAGGGCGCCAGCGTGATGCCGTTGCCGCCTGGCGGGATATCGGCGTCTCCGTACGTCTCTGTCAGCTGGACTCCGCCCCGGCTGTACAAGCGCAGGCCCGCGGCCAGCTCCGTCACCACTGCGAGGGCGTCGCCGCGCCTCAGTTCGTACTGCAGCCCGGAGGCGCAGCGCCTCCGTTCGGGCTGGCCACTGGATGCGGAAAAGGCGCCGGAAGTCATGGACATACCGTACAACGCGCGATCCTCCAGCGACGGCGGGGCACGATGTTCTGTTTTGTTAGAAACTATTTGTTTTTGAGCGTTTTATGGCACAATGGTGATGTGCCCCATACCGGCCAGGAAGAAGGAGAGCCATGCTTGCAGCACAGCGCCAGCACGTGATCCTCCAGGAACTCGAGGCGCACGGCACAGTCCGCGTGGCCGCCCTTTCCGCTGTGCTCGGCGTCTCGGAAATGACCGTGCGGCGCGACATCGACGCCCTGGATGCCGACGGCCTGTTGTTCCGCGTGCACGGCGGCGCCACCCGCACGGGCGACTTCGGCGCCGTCGAACCCGCGTTCCTCAGCAAGTCCGCCCAGGAAACCGAGGCAAAGCGTGCCATCGCCACGGAAGCCCTGACGCTGCTGCGGCCGGACATGACCCTGCTCATCTCGGGCGGCACAACGACCTACGAGTTCGCCCGCCTCCTCCCCCGCAATCTCGGCCTGACGGTGGCCACGAATTCCATCATGGTGGTCAACGCGCTGGCTGGTCCGGCACCCTCGGAAACCGCTCGGCCGGACGCGGAAGGCGGCGGCATCCGGACGCTGGTGCTGGGCGGCCAGCGGACTCCCTCCGAGGCGTTGGTGGGCCCTGTCACGATGCACGCCTTGGATCACCTGCACGCTGACATCTGTTTCATGGGAGTCCATGGCATCGACCCGGAGGCAGGCATCACGTCGCCCAACCTCCTCGAAGCCGAGGTCAACGCCGCCATGATTACGGCCTCGGGAGCGCTGGCCGTACTGGCCGATGCCACGAAGTACGGCCTGGTCGGACTGGCCGGAATCGCGCCGCTCTCGGCTGTTGGCACGCTGGTCACCGACGCCAGGATCCGTACCGGCCACGACGGCCCGGCGGCAGCACGGCTGCTCCGGGAGATGGTCCGTGACGTCCGCATCGTGCCGCTTCCCTCGCCCGAGGGACACCCCGCACGCGGAGCGCCGCCCCACGCGCCTGCGGCAAGGCCTGCAGCAAGCTCCCCCACCCACCTCCCGGCTGGCCGGAACCTTCCGGTTGCAGCGATCAAAGGACATGACGCATGACGCACATCACCAGCACCCATCTCGCCGACGGCCGGGAACTGCTCTATTTCGACGACGCCGGGTCCGCCCGGCCACGGTCAGTCGAAACCACGCCCGATCGCCGTGACCTCCCGGCCCGCGGCGAACCCGGCGAGGTCCGGTTCGACGCACTCACCGGAGAATGGGTGGCCGTGGCGGCCCACCGGCAGACCCGCACGCACCTCCCGCCGGCAGACCAATGCCCGATCTGCCCCACCACCGACGCCAACCCCTCGGAGATCCCGGCGCCGGACTACGACGTCGTGGTGTTCGAAAACCGCTTCCCCTCCCTCGGTCCGGCCGTGGGTCCGGTTCCGGACAGCCCTGGCTGGGGCACCACGGGGCCAGCCTTCGGCAGGTGCGAGGTGGTCACGTTCACGCCGGAACACACCGGATCGTTCAGTGGCCTGACCGAAACGCGTGCCCGGACCGTGGTGGAAGCGTGGGCGCACCGCACCGCCGCGCTCAGTGCCCTGCCCGGCGTCAAGCAGGTTTTCCCGTTTGAGAACCGGGGTGCGGATATTGGAGTCACCCTGCACCACCCGCACGGCCAAATCTATGCCTATCCGTATGTCACGCCCCGCGCCGCCGTGATGGGGGCAGCCGCCCGCAAGTTCTACGACGCCGCCGACGGCCGCCAGACGCTGACGGGCTCCCTCCTCAAGGCGGAGCGGGAGGACGGCAGCCGGATGGTCATGGAAAGCGACAGCTTCAGCGCGTACGTTCCGTTCGCCGCCCGGTGGCCCCTTGAAATCCACCTCGTGCCCCACCGCCAGGTCCCGGACCTGGCGGCCCTCAGCGGAGAGGAAAAGGACGAGCTGGCGCACGTCTACCTCGACCTGCTCAAGCGCCTGGACGCGCTGTACCCGACGCCGACTCCCTACATCTCGGCGTGGCACCAGGCACCGGTGGACAACGTGCTCCGCCCGGCCAGCTACCTGCACCTGCAGCTCACCTCCCCGCGCCGTGCCGCCGACAAGCTCAAGTTCCTGGCAGGGTCCGAGGCCGCAATGGGGGCCTTCATCAACGACACCACCCCGGAGCTCGTGGCCGAGCGGCTCCGCGCCGCCACTGTCCCTGCCTCACCGGCTGAAACACTCGCCCCGTCCGCACCGGCACTGATCGAAGGAGCCCACGCATGACCGCCACCAGCACCGCGCACCTCGCCGAACAGTTCAGCACCGCATTCGGCCGGGACCCGGACGGCATCTGGCAGGCCCCCGGCCGGGTCAACCTGATCGGCGAGCACACGGACTACAACGAGGGCTTCGTGCTTCCGTTCGCGATCGACAGGACGGCTCGCATCGCCGTGGGAGTCCGTTCCGACTCAACGGTCCGCCTCCTGTCCACCTACGGGGACCAGGGCATGACGACGGCCGATACGGCGCACCTGGAGGCACAGTCCGCCAAGGGCTGGACCAAATACCCCCTCGGTGTCATGTGGTCGCTGCAGCAGCGCGGCATCGACGTCCCGGGGCTGGACCTGCTGCTGCAGTCCAGCGTGCCCCTGGGCGCCGGGCTCTCCTCGTCCCATGCCATCGAGTGCGCTGTGATCTCGGCACTGAACGACATCACCGGTGCGGGCCTCAGCCCGGAAGACATGGTCCTGGCCACACAGCGCGCCGAGAACGACTTCGTCGGTGCACCCACGGGCATCATGGACCAGTCCGCCTCGCTGCGCGGCTCGGCAGGGCATGCCGTATTCTTGGACTGCCGCGACCAGAGCGTCGAGCTGGTGCCGTTCGAGGCCGAAACTGCCGGCCTGGTCATGCTGGTGATCGACACCAAGGTTTCCCATTCCCATGCCGACGGCGGGTACGCCTCCCGCCGCGCTTCCTGCGAACTGGGCGCTGAGGTGCTTGGCGTCAAGGCGCTGCGGGACGTCGCCCCGGGTGACCTTGAGGAAGCCAGCGGCCTCCTGGATGAGGTCACTTTCCGCAGGGTCCGCCACATAGTCACCGAAAACGACCGGGTCCTGCAGACTGTCGAGCAGCTGCGCCGGCACGGTCCGTCCGCGATCGGGCCGCTCCTGTACGCCAGCCATGTTTCCATGCGGGATGATTTTGAGATTTCCTGTGAGGAGCTGGACCTGGCGGTCGAAACCTCCCGGGCGAACGGCGCCATCGGCGCGCGGATGACGGGCGGCGGGTTCGGCGGGGCTGCCATCGCCCTGACGCCGGCGGCAGAGGAGCAGCGGGTGCGGACCGCCGTCGAACAGGCCTTTGCCCGGGCGGGATTTACCGCGCCCGACATCTTCACTGTCACCCCCGCAGCCGGGGCGATGCGGCTGGCCTAGCTGCGGGCGTAGGCTGGGCGCATGCCGGAAGCAGTCATCGTTTCAACCGCCAGAAGCCCGATCGGCCGCGCCTTCAAGGGCTCGCTGAAGGACGAGCGCCCGGATGACATGGCGGCCGCCATGGTGGCCGCTGCGCTGGCAAAGCTGCCGTCCTTCGATCCGACCGGAAACAGCGGCCCCGGGCTGGACGACCTTTACCTGGGATGCGCCGAGCCCAGCGGCGAGGCCGGTTCCAACATGGCGCGGGTGGTCACCATCCTGGCCGGCCTGGACACGGTGCCCGCCTCCACCGTCAACCGGTTCTGCGCCTCAAGCCTGCAGACCGTCCGTATGGCCTTCCACGCGATCAAGGCGGGAGAAGGCCATGCCTTCGTGAGCGGCGGCGTCGAAGCCGTCTCCCGGTACCAGAACTGGGCAGGGGCGGGCGAAACCGACGCGGGCAACCACAACCGGCTGTTTGAACCGGCGCGCCAGCGGACCGCGGCACGGGCCGAGTCCAACACCCCGTGGACGGACCCGCGGCTGGGCGGGCGGATGCCGGACATTTACATCGCGATGGGGCAGACGGCCGAGAATGTGGCCACGTCCTACGGCATCAGCCGCGAAGAGCAGGACTCCTGGGCAGTGCTGAGCCAGAACCGGGCCGAGGCGGCCATCGCCTCCGGGTTCTACGCCCGGGAGATCACGCCCTATGAACGGCGCGACGGCACCGTCGTTGACCGGGACGATTCGCCGAGGCCCGGCGTCACCCTCGAAGCCGTCAGTGCCCTGCAGCCCGTGTTCCGCCGGGACGGAACCGTCACGGCCGGCAACGCCTGCCCGCTCAACGACGGTGCCGCCGCCATGGTCATCATGAGCGACACCCGGGCGAGGGAACTGGGGCTGGAGCCGCTGGCCCGCATCGTCTCGACCGGCGCCAGTGCCCTCTCCCCCGAACTGATGGGGATGGGGCCGGTGGAATCCACGCGGCGGGCGCTGGCTGCCGCCGGGCTGCAGATCGGCGACATCGACCTCGTGGAGCTCAACGAGGCCTTCGCCGTGCAGGTGGTGGCCAGCGCCCGTGAACTGGGGATCGACGCCGCGAAGCTCAACATCCACGGCGGCGCCATTGCCCTGGGCCACCCCTTTGGCATGACCGGAGCACGCATCACCACCACGCTGCTCAACGGCCTCCGCGAAACGGGCGGCACCCTGGGCCTGGCGACCCTTTGCGTGGGCGGCGGACAGGGCATGGCGCTGGTGCTGGAACGCCTTAGCTGAAAATGACAGCCCCGGATACCAGCACCATCCACACAAACGCCCCGCCGGCCGGCCGCACCCCCCGGCGCGCCGTGGGCATCGCGGTCGCCTCGCTGCTGGGGGCGACGCTCTTCTGGGCCGGCAACTACGTCGTCGGAGCCGGCGCGGTGGAGAGCATCGACCCCCTCAGTCTCGTCCTGCTGCGCTGGGCTCTTGCCCTGGTCCCGCTGCTGGTGATCGCGCAGGTGGTCGAGCGTCCGCAGTGGCGGCAGGTGGCGGCCGCGTGGCCGTGGCTGATCGCCCTCAGCGCGTTCGGGCTGCTGGGCTACAACCTGCTGCTGTACGCCGCACTGGAGCACACCGACGCGTTCAGCGCGTCCCTCATCAACGCCTTCAACCCGGCACTGATCACCCTGGCCGCCACCATCTTCCTGCGCGAGCGACTGACCCCGACGGCGATCGGCGGTGTGCTGATCGCCCTGGTGGGCGTCCTCGTCGTCCTCAGCGGCGGCGACCCGGCCGCCCTGTTGGGCACCGGGTTCGGGCCCGGCGAGCTGCTCATGATCGGCGCCATTGCCGCCTGGACCGGCTACACGGTCACCGGGCGCCTGGCCCCGAAGGTGCCGCCGATCACCGGCACCGCCGTCCAGGCCGCGGTCACCGTCGCCGTGCTCACGCCGATCAGCCTCGCCACCGGCGGGCCCGCCCTGCCGGCCACGGCCGAAGCGATCACGTCCCTGGCCTTCATCGCGCTTTTCCCCTCGGTGCTGTCGTACCTGCTGTGGAACCGCGCCCTGACCGTCATCCCCGCCGGCAGCGCCGGCGTGTTCCTGAACCTCATCACCGTGTTCACGGCCGCGATCACCATCCTCACCGGCCACCCGTATTCCGCCGCCCAGGTCATCGGCGGCCTCGTCGTCATCGCCGGCGTCGTCCTGACGAACACCCGCAGACGCAAAGAGGGCCCCGCGTCCAGCGGGGCCCTCTCGGCTAGTTAGAGCACGACGGCGTCTGCCGGCGTTGCGTTCTATTCTTCGCCGCGGAGGATGGACAGCAGGCGGATGATTTCCACGTACAGCCAGACCAGCGTGACGGTAAGGCCGAACGCCGCCGTCCACGAGAACCGTTCGGGGGCGCCTGCCCGGACCCCGGCTTCAATGCTCGTGAAGTCCATGATCAGCGAGAAAGCGGCGAGGCCGATGGCGAGGATGCCGATGAAGACACCGAGCGGAATGCCGAAAATCTGGATGCTCGTGCTGAGGCCGAACGGGGACTGCACGGCGCCGGTCCAGACCATCACCATGTTGACCAGGGCAAACACGGCGTAGCCGATCATGGCGATCATGAAGAAACGCATGGCCTTGGGGGTGGCGCGCACCTTGCCGCTCCTGAAGAGCAGCAGCGTCACAGCGAACACGGAGAGCGTGCCGATGACGGCCTGCAGTCCGACGCCCGGGAACATGCCGTCCAGGATGCGGGTCAGCCCGCCGAGGAACAGTCCCTCGAGGCCGGCGTAGGCCAGGATGAGTGCCGGAGAGGGCTGCTTCTTGAACGTGTTGACGAGGGCCAGCACAAAGCCGCCCAGTGCGCCCACGATCATCAGCATGCTGGCCAGGGGCATGCTCACGAACAGCGTGACGGCAGCACCGGCCATCACGGCGCCGAGGCAGGCCGCCGTCCTGACGATGACGTCGTCATAGGTCATCCGCCCGGTTTCGGCCGGTCCTGCTGCCGGCCGGTTGTACATCTGCTGCAGCTGGTCCTGCGTCATGTTCTGCTGGGCAGCCCAGCCTGGTGCGTCCATGACGGGGGTCTGGCCGTAGCCGCCCTGGCCGTACCGGTTCTGGCCGTACGCCTGCGGAACAGGCGGTGCCTGGGTGGCTCCACGGAAGTTCTTTCCGTTGAAGATCGGGTTTCCGCCAAGTGCCATTGCGGGTGTCCTCCAAATAAAGGGGTTTGTGGATCTTTCCTTAGTTCAAACTATCAATTCCCACGCCCCAGCGGCAGGTATAGTTCCGCCGGCGCCCGCGCCGACACGGAATCGTGACCTGCCACACGCCGTCGGAACGCCCCCGGAGGGGCAGCCCAACGGACTGTTTAGGAATACTGGGACACAACAAAAGTTTTCATTAGATGAGCTGAATTAATGCTCCCGTCCCGCTTCACAGTTGTTATCTGATCGCTATCTGGTGGCGACGCCGGACAGCAAACTTTGTACTGCCCGCGCTGTAACATGAGCGAAGTAAGGTGACACATATCACAACCAGTCAACCGCATCACGGCACCACCCCGTCACCTTCTCCGTTCGCAGCGGTTGCAACGACGCAACCCAGACCACCCCCATGTGGAGGTTTTCAATTTGAGACGCACACCGAGAGGCCTGCCGCGCAGACGGCCAGCCGGACTGCTGAAGGCCATGGGGGCAATCGCCGCCACTGTCCTGGCGCTCCTGCTGGTAGCTGCACCCGCATCGCAGGCCGCCACCCCCTCTCCGACACCACCCCCGTCGAACCAGCAGTTCCAAAACAGCATCAGCGGCTTCCTCCGTGACGATGCACGCGCACCCCTCGAAGGCGTGAAGATCACCGCCAAGAACGCTGACTTCACTGGAACCGCAACCTCGGGTGCCAACGGATCCTGGCGGATTGGAGTTCCCACCCAGGGAACCTATGAAGTGGAACTGGATGAATCCACCCTCCCGGAGGGCATCAAGCTCGCCGAGGGCCAGGCCAACCCGCGCAATGTCACGTTCAGCCAGACCTCGAACCTTTCAGTGATCTTTGCCTTTGGCAAGGGCATCGTGGTCCAGCAGCAGGACTTTGGCCAGAACCTCCTTAACCGCCTGGTGGCCGGCTTGAGCTTCGGGCTCCTCCTTGCCCTCGCGTCTGTGGGGCTGTCCCTCATCTTCGGCACCACCGGGCTCACCAACTTTGCCCACGGCGAGATGGTCACCCTCGGCGCCGTCCTGGTCTTTGCCTTCAACGCCATGAACCTGCCGTTCTGGCTGGCCATCATCCTTGCCCTCCTCGGCGGCGGCCTCTTCGGCTACGCCCAGGACCGCGGCCTCTGGAAACCGCTGCGGAGCCGGGGCACCAGCCTCGTCCCGATGATGATCGTCAGCATCGGCCTGGCGCTGGCGGTCCGGTATATCATCCAGTTCTACTTCGGAGGCGCCACCCAGCAGCTCCCGTTCGCGCAAAGTTCGGAAATACAGATCGGTCCGGTCTCGATCTCCCCTAACAACCTGTGGTCGCTGGTGATCAGCGCCATCGTCATCGCCCTGATCGGCATCGTGCTCCTGAAGACCCGGCTCGGCAAGGCCACCCGCGCGGTGGCGGACAACCCGGCACTGGCAGCCGCGTCAGGGATCGACGTTGACGGCGTCATCCGGCTCGTCTGGATCGTCGGCGGCATCCTCGCGTCGCTCGGGGGCATCCTCTGGGCGTACTACCGTCCCGGCGTCACGTTCGACATGGGCTCCCAGATCCTGCTGCTCATCTTCGCCGGAGTTACGCTGGGCGGCCTTGGGACCGTCTTTGGCGCCCTGATCGGATCAGTCATCGTCGGTATCTTCGTCGAACTGACCACCGTGTTCGGCCTCGCCGCCGACCTTAAGTACGTGGGAGCACTGTTCATCATGATTGTTGTCCTTTTGTTCCGTCCCCAGGGCATCCTGGGCCGTCGCGAGCGCGTGGGTTAGGAGACAGCCATGGACTTCGGATTCATACTTTCCAGCGCAGCCGGTGAACTGTTCAGCCCGACGACGGCGGCCTACGCGCTCGCCGCGCTCGGCCTTGCGGTTCACTTCGGCTACTCGGGCCTGCTGAACTTCGGCCAGGCAGGCTTCATGGCCGTGGGCGCCTACGGCTTTGCCATCTCCACCCTGAGCTTCGGCGTTCCATTCTTCGTGGGGCTGCTCATCGCAGTCGTGTGCTCCGTGCTGTTTGCCCTGGTGCTGGGTATCCCCACCCTCCGCCTCCGCGCCGACTACCTCGCCATCGTCACCATCGCGGCGGCCGAGATCGTGCGCTATGTGGTCACCACCAACCAGCTCACGTCGGTCACAGGGTCGGCCAACGGACTGGCCGCATTCGAGGGCGGGTTCTACGCCATGAACCCGTTCCCCGAAGGCTCCTACCTGGGCATGAACAACCGCGACTTCTTCATCAGGGTCATCGGCTGGTCCCTCGCCGCCGTCTGCTGCCTCATTGTCTGGCTCCTCATGCGCAGCCCCTGGGGCCGGGTCCTGAAGGGCATCCGCGAGGACGAGAATGCCGTGCGGTCCCTCGGCAAGAACGTGTACGCCTATAAGATGCAGGCGCTCGTCATCGGCGGCATCCTTGGCGCGTTCGCCGGAATGGTGTTCACGCTTCCCCGCGGCGCCGTCCAGCCCGCCAACTATGGCACGGAGCTGACGTTCTTCCTGTGGACCTGCCTGTTGCTGGGCGGCATGGCGACAGTTCTGGGGCCGGTGATCGGCGCCATGATGTTCTGGGTGGTCCTGTCCCTGACACAGGGCATTCTGTACGGTCTTATCGAATCCGGCGCAGTGACCTGGCTGACCACGGTCCAGGCAGGCCAGCTGCGCTACATCCTCGTGGGCATCGCCCTGATGCTGCTGATGATCTTCAGGCCGCAGGGTGTCTTTGGCAATAAGAAGGAGCTGGCGTTCGCATGAGCAAGCACAGCCAAGATTCAATGGAAGCAGGCGTCGACTACATGAACGACGCCCGCGCTATCGCCGTCGGCGAGAACACCCCCGGCTGCAAGAAACGGGATCCGATCGTCGTCGCCGAAAACGTGACCCGCAGCTTCGGCGGCATCAACGCCGTCGACGTCGAGTACCTTGAGATCCCGCGTCACAAGATCACCGCCCTGATCGGCCCCAACGGGGCCGGCAAGACCACCCTCTTCAACCTGCTCACCGGCTTCGACACCCCGAACTCCGGCAAGTGGCAGTTCGAAGGGCAAAGCATTGCCGGCGTGTCCTCCTACAAGGTGGCGCGCATGGGCATGGTCCGGACCTTCCAGCTCACCAAGGTCATGGGCAAACTGACGGTCATGGAGAACATGCGCCTCGGCGGCTCCCAGCAGCCCGGTGAACGGCTGTCCAAGGCCCTCTTCAAGGGCATGTGGGGCGGCAGGGAGAAAGAGATCACCGAGCAGGCCAACGTCCTGCTGGAGAAGTTCAAGCTCGACACGAAGAAGGACGACTACGCGGCGTCGCTGTCCGGCGGTCAGCGCAAGCTGCTCGAAATGGCGCGGTCCCTCATGGTCAGCCCGAAACTGGTGATGCTCGATGAGCCCATGGCAGGCGTCAATCCCGCCCTGACGCAGTCCCTGCTGGACCACATCAAGAACCTCAAGGCGGAGGGCATGACCGTCCTCTTCGTGGAACACGACATGAACATGGTGCGCCACATCGCGGACTGGGTTGTTGTCATGGCTGAGGGAAAGATCGTAGCCGAGGGACCGCCAGGCGAAGTCATGAAGAATCCGGCCGTGATTGACGCCTACCTGGGCGCCCACCACGACGTCGACCTTGGCGACTCTGAGGGCATCAGGGCGCTGGAGCAGGTACTCGTGGCGGATGAGGAGTCGATCGTCGGCACCGAAGACGCCGGCATCATTGCCGTGGACGTCGTAGCACCCGACCTCAGGACCGGCATTTCGGACCCCGGCCACGCAGAGAAGGACAAAGCATGAGCGCCACAAGCGCGGCTCCGGCCGCAAGCACCGCAGCAGCAGACGGCTCGGTCGTCAAAGTCACCAACCTGGTGGCCGGATACCTGCCCGGCGTGAACATCCTCAACGGCTGCAGCATCGAGGCCCGCAAGGGCGAGCTGATCGGAATCATCGGCCCGAACGGAGCTGGCAAGTCCACGCTCCTGAAGGCCATGTTCGGCCTCGTGAAGGTGCATTCAGGATCTGTTGTGGTGCGCGGCCAGGACCTCACCGGGCTCAAGGCCAACAAGCTCGTCACTCAGGGCGTGGGCTTCGTGCCGCAGAACAACAACGTGTTCGCCTCCCTCACCATCGAGGAGAACATGCAGATGGGCATGTTCCAGCGGCCCAAGGACTTCGCCAAGCGCTTCGACTTTGTCACGAGCCTGTTCCCTGAGCTCGGCAAGCGCCGGGCCCAGCGTGCCGGCTCCCTGTCCGGCGGCGAACGCCAGATGGTGGCGATGGGCCGTGCCCTGATGATGGAACCTGCCGTGCTGCTGCTGGACGAGCCGTCCGCAGGCCTCTCCCCCGTCAAACAGGACGAGACCTTCCTGCGCGTGCATGAGATCAACAGGGCAGGCGTGTCCGTGATCATGGTGGAACAGAACGCCCGCCGCTGCCTGCAGATCTGCGACCGCGGCTACGTCCTGGACCAGGGCAAGGATGCGTACACGGGAACCGGCCGGGAACTCATGAAGGACCCCAAGGTCATCCAGCTGTACCTCGGAACGCTGGCCGACGAACACGAGAAGTAGGCACACACTCCTCCGACACGCTCAGGGGCCGTCACCGATCCGGTGGCGGCCCTTCTGCGTGCCTTCTCCCCACCGGCCCACTCACGCCCGGTGCCAGCCACGTAGCCGGTAGCTGGGGCCGAACGCCACGGTACGCAGCAAAAGGCCCCCGTCCTGCAGGACGGGGGCCTTCATGCCAGCTGGGGAAAACGGCTTACAGCTTGCCGAATTCTTCCTTGGACGGCGCGTACTTGTTGTCGTCCTGGTACTCGTAGATTCCGATGTAGGCCTCGGTGGGGTCGCCCTTGTCCGAGAAGGTCACCGGGCCGGACTGGCCGTCGTAGTCGATGTCCTTGCCCTCACGGAGGAGCGTGACGCAGGCCGGGAACGTACTGCACTTCTCCCCGACTTCCGAAACGCCCTTGAGCTGCTTGGCAATCTCGGTGCCCTTGGTGCTCTTGGCAGCCTCTGAGGCCAGCGCGATCAGGTTCACGGCGTCGTAGGACTCACCGGCGTAGCTGTAGTCCTTCAGGGCGGGGTCGATGGCGAGGAGCTTCTTCTTGAAGTCTTCCTTGGCGAACGTGCCGGGGATGGTGCCCTGGGCACCCTTCAGGGTGCCGGCCTTGAAGTCCTTGCTGTAGTCGGACGTGTTGCCGTCCACCATGAACAACTGCGTGGGCTTGATACCCTTACCGGTCAGCAGCGGCACGATGCTCTTGGCCTGGTCGAAGGTGATCAGGGCAATGGCGTCCGGCTTGGCCGCGATGACCTTGTCCACCTGGCTGCTGAACTGCGAATCGCCCTCGTTGAAGAGTTCCTCGGCCACAACCTGTCCGCCTGCTGCTTCAAAAGCTTCCTTGACGTTCTTCTGCAGGCCGGTGCCGTACGCATCGTTCAGGACGATCATGCCCACGGTCTGTGCGCCACAGGTCGCCATGTAGTTGCCCAGGACCTTGCCCTGCAGCACGTCGGAGGGAGCGGTGCGCCAGTAGAGGTTCTTGTCCTCCCACGTGGTGAAGTCCGGCGAGGTGTTGGCAGGCGAGAACTGCACTACGCCTGCACCGGTGATCTGGTTGATCACGGTCTTGGACACACCGGAGGATGCTGCACCGATGATGGCGCTGACTCCCTGGCCCAGCAATGCTGTAGTGGACTGCGTTGCGATGTCGGTCTTCGTGTCGCCGGAGTCGCGGTGGATCACCTGGACCGGCTTGCCCAGGACGCCGCCGGCGTCGTTAACTTCCTTGATGCCGAGGTTCACACCGGCGATCTCGGGCGGGCCGAGGAACGCCAGCGACCCCGTTGTCGGCAGGAGCGATCCAATTTTCAGCGGCGTGGGGGTGGTGGTGGTCGAAGCAGGCACGGAGCCAGTCTCTGCTGCGGTGCTCGTGGCACCTGCAGTGGCACTGGGTGCCGGGCAGGCGATGCCCCCTGCCGCGGCGGTCGTTTCCGTCGAGCTTGGGGTGGGGCTGCCACCGCAGGCCGTAGCCAGAAGGGCGACGCCGATGCTAAGCGCTGTTAGCTTAGCGACTCGGGGCGCCGCCTGGGGGAGTGAAATCATTTGAGAGTCTCCTCGATCGAAAGGTGCGAACGCCCTTTGATGCGATTGGTCAGGTGTTCCTGAGTTAGTTTCAAGCTAGTGCAATTTAGGCGTGAACATAAGTGACTAAGGTCACATCCTTATAACACTCGTTGCATATGGGACACCCGCGCCAAGCGGGGGAAAAGATGAGAAAGCGACCGGCCTCGTCGGGGAAGACGGCAGGCGCGCAAGCGGGGACGCAGTGCCGGCGGTCCTCCTCCGGCCAGCCACATCCGGCTACGCCAAACTGTGTACCCCAGGTGGGACTCGAACCCACAACACGCGGATTTTAAGTCCGCTGCCTCTGCCAATTGGGCTACTGGGGCGCCCGGTCCATGCTATCGCTTTCCGCCGCGGGCGTTGCTTTCAGTTGCGGAGAAAGGCTCGGCGTACCGGAAAGTTCCGTGAACACCGCCGGGCCACAGCGCGAGCGGCAGGAACTGGAAGCTGTCCCCCAGCGCTTGTCCGGCGCCTCGATGCCCATCGACGATGCCGGGACAAAGCCGAAGCGGGGATAATAGTCCGTGCTGCCGAGCAGGGCGATGCCCCTCTCCCCCGCCGCGTTGGCCCGGATCACCGTTTCCCGCATCAGCGCCGAGCCGATGCCGTGGCGCTGCAGCCTGGGAGTGACTCCAATGGGTCCAAGGCCGAGCAGCTCAAGGCCGTCCGCCCACGCGCGGGTGCTGATCGCGTGCCCCACGATCTCTCCGTCGACTTCGGCGACAACGCTGAGCTCCGGCAGGTATTCGTCGGAGTCAAAGAGGCGGCGCAGAAGGTCCACCTCCACCGGTTCACCGTCCACGGGCAACCCAGTGACCGGTGAGACGGAAAATGCCTCCGCCGTCAGTGCGAGGATTGCCTCCCGGTCTTCGGGCTTCTCGCTCCGCAGCTTCACCTCGCGCACTTGTTCGTGATCGGGTGCGTGCGCGGCGGAAAGCTCGGCCAGCACTTCGAGGGCGCGGGCGGAGTCCCCGACAGACACCAGCAGGTGGTCATGGTGGAAGCCTGCCAGTACATTGCAGCTGATCCGCGCGTCCGTGAGGGCCCGGCTCACCGCCGCCGTCAGGCCCACGGCCTCGAGCTCCGAATGAACTTCAAGCGTGATCCAGGCGGCCACGAAGTCGTAGTTCAGCCCCAGGGCGTCCGCCTCGGCGCGGGGCAGCACCGCCGTCAGCCCCTCGGCCTCGCGCACTGCGGCCTCAATGCCGGGGGCCAGGGGCCTTCCATGAGGCCAGAGGACGTACACGTATTCTCCGCTGCGGAGTACCGGATGCATTGTGGCCAGGAGGGTCTGGAGATTCGTTTCGCCGGTCATGCAGCCAGTCTAGACATCCCGGCAGCCCGTTCCCGGGACGCGGGCGGGCGGAACCAAGGCGAAAACAGGGTGGAATCAGGGCGGAACCGACCTGGAATCAGGCCGGAGGCCGGGGGCCCAAACGACGAAGCGGCCGCTCCCCGGAAGGGAACGGCCGCCGTCGTCAGTTGCTGCTTTTTACTTGGCTTTCGCCGGAACAGCATCCTTGGAAGCATTTTCAGCGTCGGAAGGCTTCGCCGCGGGCGGGGCAACCGGAGCGGCCGCCGGCTTGGGGGCCGGCGTGGCGGCCGCAATGAAAGCACCGCGGGGGTTGTCGAGGTCCTCCAGCTGTGTGGTGTCGCGGCCCATGATGAAGCTCAGGATCCAGCCGAAGATCACGCGGATCTTGCGCTCGACGGTGGGGATGGCCATGCCGTGGTAGCCACGGTGTGCCAGCCACGCGAGTCCGCCCTTGAGGCCGATGCGGCCCAGGAGGTTGATGTTGGCAACACCCTTCCACTCGCCGAAGCCGGCCACGGCACCAAGGTTCTTGTGCTTGTAGTCGGTCAGCGGCTTTTCCCAGCGGGAAGCCCAAAGGTTCTTGGCAAGGCGCTTGGCCTGGCGCAGCGCGTGCTGGGCGTTGGGGACGCAGGTGCCGTCCGGGAGGCCACTGCCGGTGAGGTCGGGGACCGCGGCAATGTCACCGGCTGCCCAGGCGTTCTCGATGATGCCTTCGTCGCCGGCGATGCGCAGGTCGGGAAGGACCCGGACACGTCCGCGCGGCTCGAGCGGGAAATCGGTGGAGCGGATCATCGGGTTTGCCTGCACGCCGGCGGTCCACACGAGCGTGTCGGACTCGAATTCCTGCGCCAGGGACTTGTCCGGCAGGTTGATGAGCTTGAGGGCGCCCTCGGCGCTTTCCAGCGAGGTGTTGAGCAGAACCTCGATGCCGCGGCTGCGGAGATGCTCCACAACCCAGACTGCCTGCTTCTCGGTGACCTCGGGCATGATGCGGCCCATGGCCTCGACGAGGACGAAGCGGACTTCCTCCTGCTTGACGCGCGGGTTGTTCTTGACCGCCGCGCGGGCGAGGTCTTCCATCTCCGTGATGCACTCGATGCCGGCGAAGCCGCCGCCGACAACCACGAAGGTCAGGGCGCGGGCGCGGGCAACGGGGTCGGTCATGGTGGAGCCGACTTCGATGCGTTCGAGGACCTTGTTGCGAAGCGCAACAGCCTCCTCGATGGTCTTCAGGCCGATGCCCTTGTCCGCCAGGCCCTTGATGGGGAACGTGCGGGTGATGGCGCCTGCGGCGACCACGACGTCAAAGTAGGGCACCTCGAAGTTTTCGCCGCCGTCGGCCGGGGCAACCACGGCGGTGCGGTTGGCGTGGTCGATCGACGTGACGCGGCCCTGGATGAGCTCGGTCTGCTTGAGGTGCTGACGGTGGGAGACCACGGCGTGGCGGGCCTCGATGTTGCCGCCGGCCACTTCGGGCAGGAACGGCTGGTAGGTCATGTAGGGCAGCGGATCGACGACGGTGACGATGCCACCGGCGTTTGCGATCTTCTTCTGCAGTTTGAGGGCTACGTACAGGCCGACGTACCCGCCGCCGACGACGAGTACCCTGGGACGGTCCTGGAGCTGAGGGGTGGTTGCCATGCATCCAGAATACCGTAGTTTGTGAAAATCTTCACTAACTGCCCGGACCGCTGGAATCCACGCTGTTCAGCGCGCCGGTGTCGGGCTCTTCGGAGCTCCCCCCGGACGCCCGGTACGCACGGCTCAGCTGTATGGCGCCGGCGACGATGATGGCAATGAAGAGGCCGCCAAAACCGATAACGACGGCAGCAGGAAGCGCACTGTCCAGCTGCGACGGCGGCTCCGCGACCGGCACCGTGGCCTCGGGTAGGGTGGGCTGCGCCGCCGGGGACTCGGCGGGCGGAGCCGCAGGGGCTGTGGGAGTGGCAGGGTTGCCGCGCCGGTGGACCCGGATCCAGTCTGAAATGGACCCCAGCGGATTGGTCTGGGTTTCCGCTACCTCGTCCTTCAGCGCGGCCTCGGCGTCCAACATACCGAATCCGTACAGCGGATCCTTACCCGGTGCGCCGGCGTCTTTCGCCGTGGAAACGATCCTGTTGACGACCTGCTCGGCGCTCATTTCCGGCCACCTGGAGCGGATCAGGGCGGCGACGCCGGAGACGATCGGCGTTGCGCCAGAGGTGCCGGCCCATTCCGCGTAGCTTCCGCCGGGCAGCCCGCCGGCGAGCTTTTCAGCCGGCGCTGCCACCCCAATGCTGATGCCCTGCGATGAGGAGTCAACACTGGCTTGCCCGTTGAGGTCCAGTCCCGCCACGGTGAGCACGCCCGGGATGGTGGCGGGCGCGCCTACCTGGACGTTGCCGCCGACCCGGTTGCCGGCCGCCGCCACGATCACCACGTCCTTTTGCTCCGCGTACAGGAAGGCCGCGTCCCAGCTTTGCGGCCACTCCGGGGAGGTGCTGCCCAACGAAATGTTGATGACCTTGGCTCCGTTGTCCACCGCCCAGCGGACGGCCTCGGGAATCTGGTCCTGATCGCTCTTGCCGCCGGGGTTCTCGGAGCCGAGCCACGTGGAGACGGCGAGGATCTGGGCCTCGGGGGCGACGCCGATGATGCCGTCAGGCCTGGAATTCGACGCGGGCGGGACCGGCGACGGCTTGGCGCTGGCCGTGGACTTCTTGGGCGGCGCTTCGTGGCCACGGCCCGCCAGCATGGTGGCCACCAGCGTTCCGTGCTCGGGCTTGGCGCCGATGCTTTTCTGTCCGTCCGGTGTTCCCGCTCCCGAGACATCATGCCCGCCGGCAATGGCGCCCTTCAGGTCCGGATGTTTGCCGTCCACGCCGCTGTCGATGACGGCGACCTTGACGTCGGTACCCTTGGAGACCTCCCAGGCCTTGGTGATGCCGGCTTCCTTGAGCCAGTATTCCTTGTCGCGCCAGGTGTCGGCCTGCGCCGCTGGGGCTGTTGCGATTGCTGCCGCAGCGACGCCGCCAGCCAGCGCCGCCGACAGCAGAGCCGAGACCGTCCGGCGGAACCGGGCTGTTGCTCTGGTCATTCAAGATCCAATACTCGGTGGGCTGGTGCCTCGTTAGCTGACGCTCAGGGCAATTCCGTCAAGAATATCGTGTTCGCTGGCGGTGGCCGTAATGACCTCTCCTGCGGTAAGCCCGCGCATCCTGGTCAGGATGCGCCGCCAAACGAGTGCGCCGGCGCCGATCACATCCACGCGGCCGGGGTGCATGTAGGGCAGCTCCGCCCGCTGGGCCCGGGTCATGCCGAGCAGGTCGCTGGCTGCATCCTCGATGGTTCCAATGGACAGCTCGGCACCGTGGATGGCGGCCGGCAGGTACTCCGGCAGCTTCAGCGCATGCGCCGTGATGGTGGTAACGGAGCCTGCAACGCCGACGACGGCGGTGCTGCGTTCCAGCGGAACGTCCAGTCCCGCTTCGGCGATGGCGGCGTCGACGTCGGCCTCCGCCGCGGCGATCTGTTCAGCGGTGGGCGGATCGCTCGTGAGGTGGCGTTCGGTCAGCCGTACGCAGCCGATGTCCACTGACTTCGCGGCGATCACGCCGTTCTGGTCCCCCAGCACGAATTCCGTGCTTCCGCCGCCCAGGTCCACTACCAGGACGCGGTCGGCACCAGACATCGGCAGCACGCTGCTGGCCCCGGCGAACGAGAGCGCCGCTTCCTCGTCGCCTGAAATCACTTCCGGTTCCACGCCCAGGAGGCCGCGGATGCCGTCCACGAAGACCTGGCGGTTACGGGCATCGCGGGTGGCCGACGTTGCCACGAAGCGGACTTTCTCAGCCCGGTACTCGCGGATCATCTCGGCGTAGTCCGCCGCGGCCGCAAAGGTACGCTCCAGGGCTTCGGGGGCGAGCTCGCCGGTGGCGTCCACGCCCTGCCCCAGCCGCACCACGCGCATTTCGCGCACGATGTCGGTGAGTTTTGTCGGCCCGCTGCCGCGGTCGATATCGGCGATCAGCAGGCGGATGGAGTTGGTCCCGCAGTCAATGGCTGCAACCCTGGTCATTCGCTGGTCTCCTTCTTGGACTTCCGCACGGGAGCCGGCCGCCCCACGATGGCCGGAAGGCCTTGGGGCCCATGCCGGCTGAGATCCCTGGACGGGGCCTCGCCGTCGGTGTCCCAGGCGCCGTCGCAGTAGCAGCGTTCCGCGGTCCACCACTCGCCGATGGCGGCGATGGCTTCGTCGCCGAGAGGATTCACTCCCTGGCCGGCGGCGAGCGAGTGCCCCACGAGAACGTGAAGGCACTTGACCCGGGTGGGCATTCCGCCGGCGGAGACGCCGTCGATTTCGGGTACGTCGCCGATGCCGGAACGGCCACCTATTTCCGCGCGGGCCCTCAGGTATGCCTCGTGGGCGGCGCGGTACGCCGCGGCCAGCGATGCGTCCGCGGCGAGGCGGTCGTTCATCTCATTCATGAGACCGGCTGCCTCAAGCCGCGACACAGCGGACGTGATCACCGGGTGCGTCAGGTAGAACGTGGTGGGGAACGGCGTGCCGTTGCTCAGCCGCGGGGCCGTGGCAGCCACGAGGGGGTTGCCGCACACGCAGCGCGCCGGGATCTCCACCACGTCCCGGACCGGCCGGCCCAACTGGCGGCTCAGCACCTCAAGATCGTGTGCCGATGGCTGGCGGGATTCCACCGGCGCAGGTGCCGTGTTTTCTTCCACTGGCGCGGCCGTCCTTCCTGCCCGGATGTGGCTGTTCCAAAGGTGTCTGGGACAGTCCTGCGGCGGGCGCCGCTTTAGTCTGTAGCCGAACGCCTGATGGACTCCCACAGGGAATCCACCCACGGCAGGTTGGCGGGGTCTTGTGCTGCTGCACCGGGCGGTCCGGCCGACTCGCCGGCAGGCAGATCGCTGCCGAACACCCAGTAGCCGGTCTCACCCGGCATAACCATGTTAATGCGGTCACGGGCCTGCTGCTTGACGTAGTTCGGATCCTGCCAGCGTGAGACCTGCCGCTTGAGCTCGTCCTGGTCCGCCTTGCTGGCGGCGATGTCTGCTTCGAGGGCGGAGATTTCAGCGCGCTTGTCAATGAAGATCTTCACCGTGGGAGCCAGCATGATGGTGATGGCAATCATGACGACGGCCAGTGCCAGCATGCGCCCCGAAAATGCCTTGGCGGGGATGGGGTCGAGGTTTTCATCGGTTCGCGAATGGGCGGAGGACCCTTTGCGGCCGTTCTTTCCGGGAGCTTCCTGCGGGGAGCCGCTGCCGGGCGCCGCTGCCTTGCCCGGTGATGCTGCCTTCCCCGCGGCTGCTGCGCTGCCCGGGGGTGGCGCGTTGCCCGCGCCTGTTTCCCGGGCCCCGCCGTTTTTTGTGCCCGCCTCCCTGACCCCCTCGACGGGCCGGTGACCGCCGAAGTCCGCCTGGATCACATCTCCCCCGGAGGTACCGGTCTCGGGCTGCCGGGCTGCTGGGGTCGCCCGGGGAACTTTGGGACGGCGGGTAGCCATGGCACTCCTGTAAACGCGGGACACTGGTTGGGCTGGATTCTGGGCTGCGCCACCGTGCGGCCATAAACAAAACCGGTGGCTACGGTCTTTCCACCATAGCCACCGGTCAGTTGTTATTCCGGCTATTAGCCCTTGAAACGCGGGAACGCGCTGCGGCCGGCGTAGCGTGCGGCGTCGTCGAGTTCCTCTTCGATGCGCAGCAGCTGGTTGTACTTGGCAACACGCTCGGAGCGGGCCGGGGCACCGGTCTTGATCTGGCCGGCGTTGGTGGCGACCGAGATGTCGGCGATGGTGGTGTCCTCGGTCTCACCGGAGCGGTGCGAGGTGATGGTGGTGTAACCGGCGCGCTGGGCCAGCGACACGGCGTCCAGCGTCTCGGTCAGGGAGCCGATCTGGTTGACCTTGACGAGCAGCGAGTTGGCGGTCGTCGTGTCGATGCCGCGCTGCAGGATGGCCGGGTTGGTGACGAAGAGGTCATCGCCCACGAGCTGGACCTTGTCGCCGATGGAGTCGGTAAGGGTCTTCCAGCCGTCCCAGTCGTTTTCGTCCAGCGGGTCCTCGATGGAAACCAGCGGGTAGTCGGCGACGAGTTCCGCGTAGTAGGCGCTCATCTCGGTGGCGGAAAGTGCCTTGCCCTCGAACTGGTAGGCGCCGTCCTTGAAGAACTCGGAGGAGGCGACGTCCAATGCCAGGGCGATGTCCTTGCCCGGGGTGTAGCCGGCGTTGGTGATGGCTTCCTGAATCAGGTCCAGGGCGGCACGGTTGGACGGCAGGTTCGGGGCGAAGCCACCCTCGTCGCCGAGGCCGGTGGAGAGGCCCTTGGCCTGCAGGACCGACTTGAGGTTGTGGTAGACCTCAACGCCCCAGCGCAGGCCCTCGGAGAAGGTCTCGGCGCCGATCGGGACAATCATGAATTCCTGGATGTCCACGTCGGAGTCGGCGTGCGAGCCGCCGTTGAGGATGTTCATCAGCGGAACGGGCAGAACGTGCGCGTTGGGGCCGCCGAGGTACTTGTAGAGGGGCAGGTCAGCGGAGGCTGCAGCGGCGTTGGCGACGGCCAGGGAAACGCCCAGGATGGCGTTGGCGCCGAGCTTGCCCTTGTTGGCGGTACCGTCCAGGTCGATCATGGCCTGGTCGATGCTGCGCTGGTCCGTGGCGTCGAAGCCGGTCAGGGCAGGTGCGATCTGGTCGATGACCGCGTCGACGGCCTTCTGGACGCCCTTGCCGAGGTAACGGCCCTTGTCTCCGTCGCGGAGTTCGACGGCCTCGTGTTCGCCAGTGGAGGCGCCGGAGGGAACTGCCGCGCGGCCGATCTGGCCATCGGAAAGCAGAACTTCAACTTCTACGGTCGGGTTGCCGCGGGAATCGAGGATCTCGCGGGCGTGGATGGCATCGATAAGCGCCATGAATATGCTCCTTATGGTGAAGCGATTTACTGGGAAACTAGCGGAAAATCTCGACGTCCTCGTCAGGGACTAGCGTAGTCGAGAGTGGTGCACGTTACGGAAACCTATCCAGCACCCGGACGTCATGATCCCGGCGGAACCTGGTCCTGGTACTGCCGCACGGCACCGCGGAGGGCCCGTTCGGCGTCGAAACCCTTACTGCGCGCAGCACCGACCACGGCGAGCAGGAGCTCACCGAGTTCGTGCTCGGAGTCGAAGGCTTCGACGAGCCCAGCCAGCGGAGTGCCGGCAGCGCGGGTTTCGACAGACTCAACCAGCGGGGCTGGCTCAGCCAGCGGCGGAAGCCCTGCCCGGGCAGCCCGGTCCAGGGTCTTCTGCGCCCGGGCCAGGGCCGGCAGGGCCTCAGGGATGCCCTCAAAATGGTTCGCCCGATCGGGCTTTTCGGCCTTCTTGACGGCGTCCCACTTGAGCACAATCTCCTCCACTGTGGCAGGGAAAGTGTCCTGCAGGGAGCCGTCCGGCCGGAACACGTGCGGATTTCGGCGGACCATTTTGGCGGTGAGGCTCCGGACGACGTCGGTGAACGCGAAGGTGCCGCGCTCTTCGGCGAGCCGGGAGTGCAGCACAACCTGGAGCAGCACATCCCCCAACTCGCCTTTCAGCTCCGCTTCGTCCCCACCGGTCTCGATCGTCTCAGCGACCTCGTAGGCCTCCTCGAGGAGGTACTCCACCAGCGACGCATGGGTGAGGGCGCCCATCCAGGGGCAATGCTCGCGAAGTGCCGCGATAATCCCCAGCAGCTCCCCCAGCTCGCAAGCTCGCTCGGGGACTCCTGCTGCTGTGGGCCCACCCCGCAGCTCTCCCACCCCGCCGGCGGAGTGTTCAGCCAAGGTTCGCGTAGGCGTCGTTGATGTACTCCACCAGGGCTTCCCTTTCCTCGAGCGGGAGGAAGGAGGCCTCGGCGGCGTTGAGCGTGAGTTCCAGCAGGTCGTCGAGGTCGTAGTCGAAGGTCTCCACCAGGAGCTCGAACTCGTCCGTGAGGGTCACACCGCTCATGAGGCGGTTGTCCGTGTTGATGGTGACGTTGAAGCCCAGCTGATAGAGCATGTCCAGCGGGTGGCTCTCAATGCCTTCGCCGAACGCGGCCACTGCGCCGGTCTGCAGGTTTGAGGAGGGGCAGATTTCGAGCGGGATGCCGCGGTCGCGCACCCAGCTGGAGAGGTTGCCGAGGGTTACGAGGCCGACGTTGTCGTCGTCATCGTCAACGCCGTCTTCGTTGTCTTCGAACTCAACCATGATGTCCTCGGCGATGCGGACGCCGTGGCCGAGGCGCAGGGCACGCCCGTCCACCAGGGCGGACTGGATGCTGTCGAGTCCAGCGGCCTCTCCGGCGTGCACCGTGGCGGGGAAGTTGTTTTCGGCCAGGTAGGTGAAGGCATTGCGGAAGCGCGACGGCAGGAATCCGTCTTCGGCGCCTGCGATGTCGAAACCGACGGCACCCTTGTCGCGGTGGCGGACGGCGAGTTCCGCGATCTCCTGGCCGCGGTCGGCGTGCCGCATTGCGGTGATCAGCTGGCCCACCTGGATTTCGCGGCCCGTCTCGGCCACGGCGTCCACGCCTGCTTCAAGCCCTTCCTGAACGGTCTCCACCACTTCATCCAGGGTCAGGCCCTTCTGGAGGTGCTGTTCCGGAGCCCAGCGGACTTCCCCGTAGACAACGCCGTCATCGGCGAGGTCTTCGACGAATTCCTTGGCCACGCGGAACAGTCCTTCCTTGGTCTGCATCACGGCGACCGTGTGGTCGAAGGTCTCGAGGTAGCGCACCAGGGAGCCGGAGTTCGCGGACTCACGGAACCACTCCCCCAGCGCGGCGGGGTCGGTCGACGGAAGGGTGTGGCCAACGGCCTCCGCCAGCTCGATGATGGTTGCGGGGCGGAGACCCCCGTCCAGGTGGTCGTGAAGGGACACCTTGGGGAGGCTCTTCAGGTCGAAGTCAAGGGCAGGGGCGGCGTCAACGATTGGCTCAGTCACGTACCAACTCTAGGGTTGCACCGCGCACAACGCCAACGGCCCGGCGGGCGCCCTGCGGGCCGCGTCAGCGGCCCGGTTCCACATCGGCCGTGATGGCAACAGGCAGCGCGGCGGTGAGCCGGCCGGCGTCACCCCCCTCTGGGGCATTGTGAAGCGCTTCTTCGGCTTCGGCGCCCGGCTGCACCGGAACAACATCGTTGCGGCCGAGCCGCTTGTGCCACCAGCGCAGCAGATGGTCAATGACAATGCCCAGGATGACGGCGAAGACCACCGCTATGCCGGCTCCGAGCAGCGGGTTGTGGTGCAGCAAGGGGAACGAGCTGGCCACAATTCCGATGCCGATGGAATATCCCACCCATGTCACGCACGCAAATGCGTCCAGCAGGAAGAACCGCCGGTGCGGGAAACCCGTGGTTCCCGCGACGTAATTGACCGCCACGCGTCCCCAAGGGATATAGCGGGCGGTGAAGATCAGAACCGCCCCGCGTTTCTCCAGCTCATAGCGTGCCCAGGCAAAAGCCTTCTGGACCTTCGGGCGGCGCATCCATTTCCAGCGGTCCAGGCCGATCTTCCGGCCGAGGAGGTACGCCATGTTGTCGCCAGCCATCGCGCCTGCGAGCGCCGTCACCCCGAGAATCAGGAGGTTGGGCTCGCCGCTGTGCCGGGAGAACGCCGCCAGGGCCACGATCAGCGTTTCGCTGGGAACCACCATCGCGAAGCCGTCAACGAAGAAAAACAAAAGCAAAATGGGATAAATCCACCATTGACCCGCTGCATGGAGCACGGCCTCATTAATAAACTCCACGCGGGTGCTGCTCCTTGACAATGACAAGAACTGAAAGTGACGTAAATCGCTCTTCAGTGTCGCATGGCCGGAGCATATCCGCTACGCCCGCTCCAGGAAAATCACTCCTCCGCCAAGGGTTCGGGAATGCGCCCGCGCAGCCGGGTGATGACAATGTCCACGATGATGCCCAGCACGATCGCGCAGACGATCGCGATGGCCGCTCCGAGCAGATGGTTTTCCTCGAACCACTGGCCGAAAAACAGCCCGATGGCCACGGAATAGCTGGCCCACAGCGACGCGGACAGCACAGTCAGCGCGACGAAGCGGGTGTGGGAATAGTGAGTGGCGCCCGCGGTCAGGTTGACCGCCACACGGCCGATCGGAACGAACCGCGCCACGAGGATCAGCGACGCCGGCCGCTTCCGAAGTTCGCGCCCGGCCCAGCGGAATGCCCGCTGCATGCGCGGTCCCCGCATCCACTGCCAGCGCCGGATCCCCACACCCCGGCCGATGAGGTAGGCGGTGTTGTCCCCGGTGAACGCCCCCAGCGCAGCGATGGCCATGAGGAGCCACGGATTGGGGACATCCGCCGTCGACGCGACGGCCGCCAGCCCCACCACCACGGATTCGCTGGGGATGGGCGGGAAGAATCCGTCGATGAAGCAGCAGGCGAGGACGATGAGCAGGACCCAGGGCTGCCCCGCGGCAGCGAGGATGAAGTCGTTGATGGCCTGCACGGTGCTAGGCGATGCGGTCGATGATGAGCTGCTGTGCCGGGCGCGACCCCTCCGGAGCAATCGTGAACGCTTCCTCGAGCGACTCTTTGGCCCGGGCGAACTTCTCCGGAGTGTCGGTAAGCAGCGTCACGAGCGGCTCCCCGGCCCGCACAGCCGCCCCCGGCTTGGCATGGAGGCGCACGCCGGCCCCTGCCTGCACCGTGTCCTCCTTCCGCGCGCGGCCCGCCCCGAGGCGCCAGGCTGCCACGCCCACGGCCAAAGCGTCCAGTTCCACGAGGACGCCGTCGGCCGGGCAATAGATGGTCTCTGACTCCTTCGCCACAGGCAGCTTCGCCCGCGGATCGCCGCCCTGGGCTGCGATCATCCGGTTCCAGACGTCCATCGCGCGGCCATCCTTGAGAGCCGCTGCCGGGTCGGCGTCACTGACCCCGGCGCAGGCCAGCATCTCCTCCGCCAGCCGGACGGTGAGTTCGACGACGTCTTCCGGGCCGCCGCCGGCGAGCACCTCCACGGACTCTTCCACCTCGATGGCGTTGCCCGCGGTCAGGCCCAGGGGCGTGTTCATGTTGGTCAGGAGGGCAACGGTGTTCACACCAGCGTCTTTGCCGAGGGCCACCATGGTCTCTGCCAGTTCCCGCGCGCGGGCCTCGTCCTTCATGAACGCGCCGCTGCCCACCTTGACGTCGAGCACCAGGGAGCCCGTGCCTTCGGCGATTTTCTTGCTCATGATGGACGAGGCGATCAGCGGGATCGCCTCGACGGTTCCGGTGACGTCCCGGAGTGAGTAGAGCTTCTTGTCCGCCGGGGCGAGGCCGGCACCGGCTGCGCAGATGACGGCGCCGACGTCCTGGAGCTGGGCCATCATTTCGTCGTTGCTCAGTGCGGCGCGCCAGCCCGGGATGGACTCGAGCTTGTCCAGCGTGCCGCCGGTGTGGCCAAGCCCGCGGCCGGAGAGCTGGGGTACGGCCACACCGAACACTGCCACGAGAGGCGCCAGCGGAAGGGTGATCTTGTCCCCCACGCCGCCGGTGGAGTGTTTGTCGCTCGTGGCCTTCACTCCGCCGTCGGGGCGCCGGAGGCTGGAGAAGTCCATCCGCTCCCCCGAGGCAATCATGGCCGCGGTCCAGCGGGAGATCTCGGACCGGTCCATGCCGTTGAGCAGGATGGCCATGTTCAGCGCGGCCATCTGCTCGTCGGCGACGACGCCCCGTGTATAGGCGTGGATGGTCCAGTCGATCTGTTCGGGGCTCAGGACGCCCTTGTCACGCTTGGTGCGGATGACGTCGACGGCGTCGAACGGCTCGGCCTTCTGTGAAGTGCTAGTCACCGGGTCTCCTCCAGGTGTTGTGGGCCAAATGCGTCGGGCAGCACCTGGTCCATGGTCTTGATTCCCTGCGTGGTCATGAGCTCCATGCCCGGAGCACGGAATTCGTACAGCAGTTGGCGGCAGCGCCCGCACGGCATGAGCACGTTGCCGCCGCCGTCCACGCAGTAGAACGCCCGCAGCAGCCCGCCGCCGGTCATCCGCAGGTTGCCCACCAGCGCACACTCCGCACACAGCGTCAGGCCGTAACTGGCGTTCTCCACATTGCAGCCGCTCACGATCCGGCCGTCCTCGGTGAGCGCAGCCGCCCCCACCGGGAACTTCGAATAGGGAGCGTACGCGTTCTTCATGGCACTGGCGGCGGCGGCCGCCAATGCCGGCCAGTCGACGTCGGACTGTTCGCCCCCGGCGGTAGAGCTTGACGAGGCCCTGTCCACGTCCGTCAACCCTTGACGTACGGAATGCCGCTGGCAGCCGGCGGACGCGACCTGCCGACGAGGCCGGCCACCGCCAGGACGGTCACAAGGTACGGCAGCATGGCCATGAACTGGCTGGGAACCGGCGTGCCGATGATGGTCACGATGCTCTGCAGGTTGTCCGCGAAGCCGAACAGCAAGGAGGCGAAGAACGCACCGATGGGGTTCCAGCGCCCGAAGGTCAGCAGCAAGGCCGCTGCACTCACGGAAGCCGCGCCGGCTAACGAACCGCGCTTGACGTTTGCACGCACTGAGTTCGTCAAATTTCCTCCAGGAAGAAAGAGAGATAGGCGCCACGACGAAGAGTCAATGAGTGTCCGATTCTAATGCTCCACACTGAAATTCTGTTTTCACTGATGGTTTCGCAGCACTGCGCCGAAGCGCACTTATGCAAGCCACTGTAGTGGCCTGCGCCACGTCCGAATAACACACAAATCGCGGTAACTTAAGATTGTTGAGAACTTGTTACCTACGAGTAGGCCGGTCTAATCCAGCCCCCGCGCACGCAAAGCGCGAACGGACACTTGGGGCCCGGACGGAGGGCCTCAAATGTCCGTTCGCGCTGGTGGTTCGCCTGGTCAGAGGCGTACGAGCATCTTTCCGGTGTTCCGGCCGTCGAGCAGATCCATGAACGCCCGGGGTGCGTTCTCGAGGCCCTCCACCACCGTCTCGTCATAGCTGACGGTGCCGTCGGCCAGCCATCCGGCCATCCGCTCCGCGAACTCCGCCGCATGCTGCCGCTGGCCGCTGACGAGGAAGCCCCGGAGGGTCAGCTGCTTGCCGATGGCCAAGGCAAGGTTGCGGGGAGCGGCGGGCGGTTCCGTTGCGTTGTACTGCGCGATGGCACCACACATCGCAACCCGGCCGCCGACGTTGAGGACGGACAGCGCCGCTTCGAGGTGGTCGCCGCCCACGTTGTCGAAGTACACATCGATCCCCTGCTCGCCGGCGGCGGCTTTGAGCTGGTCCCGGACAGGCGCGTCGCGGTAATTGAAGGCAGCATCAAAGCCGAGTTCCAGGAGGCGCGCCACCTTTTCAGGCGAACCGGCGCTGCCGATCACCCGGGAAGCGCCCATGGCCTTGGCGATCTGCCCCACGAGTGAGCCCACGGCCCCGGCAGCGCCCGAGACGAACACGGCGTCCCCGGCCCTGAACTCGGCCACTTTCAGCAGGCCGGCGTACGCCGTCAGGCCGGTCATGCCGAGGGCGCCGAGGAATGCGGAGGCCGGGGCCAGCTCGGTGCGGGCGCGCGTCGTTGCGCCGGCGTCCACCACGGCGTACTCGCGCCAGCCGAGTTGATGTACGACGGCGTCCCCCACCTTGCGGTTGTCAGCCCGGGACGCGATCACCTCACCCACCGCCCCGCCGTCGAGCGCTTTATCCAGCGCAAAGGGCGCTGAATAGGACTTGACGTCGTTCATGCGGCCGCGCATGTAAGGGTCCACGGAGATGAACTGGTTGCGGACCAGCACCTGGCCGTCCTGGAGTTCGGGCAGCGGAGTCTCCGCCAGCCGGAAGTTCTCCGGCGCCGGGCGGCCCACGGGGCGCGAGGCCAGCTGGATTTCGCGGGTTGCTGTGGGCAGGAGCGTGTCCTGGGTGGCGCTCATGCCGCAAACTCCACGAGGGTCAGGGCCACATCCATGTTGCCCCGGGTCACGTTCGAGTACGGGCAGATCCGGTGCGCCTTGTCCATGAGCGCCTGCGCCGTGGTGCGGTCCAGGGCGGGCAGGGCGATCTCCAGCTCCGCGGCGAGACCGTAGCCTGCGCCGCCGTCGAGCGCGCCGAAGTGGATCTTCGCCGCCACCGCGGAGTCGGTCAGGTCGGCCCGTTCCTTGCGGCCCACCAGGCGGAGGGCGGAGTGGAAGCAGGCCGCATAGCCGGCGGCGAAGAGCTGCTCGGGGTTGGTGCCCTGCCCGTCACCCCCGAGCTCCACGGGACTGGCCAGGTTCAGGTCAAGCGTCCCATCCTTGGTGCGGGCAGAGCCATCGCGGCCTTCGCCGGAGGCAAGTGCCTCGGCAGTATAGAGAGTCTTCACAGCAGTTCCGTTCTGGTGGTTCTGGTTGGGGTGGGAGTCAGTGCGCGCCGTGCAGCGCGGCGGTGAGCTTGCCCAGGGTTTCGCGGAGCTGCTCCAGCTCGCGCGGGGACAGGCCCGCGGCGTCGGCCAGCCGCTGGGGGATGCGGGATGCCTTGCCGCTGAGCGCCTGGCCGGTGTCCGTGAGGTGGACTGCGACGCGCCGCTCATCCTCGCCGGAGCGCCGCCGTTTCACGAAGCCCAGCGCCTCGAGCCGTTTGAGCAGGGGCGAGAGCGTGCCGGAATCGAGCCCCAGCTCGTCGCCCAGCTCCCGCACGCCGCGGGGTTCGTTTTCCCAGAGCACCAGCATCACGAGGTATTGCGGGTAGGTCAGCCCCAGCTCGTCCAGCAACGGCCGGTAGACGGCGGTGGCGGCGCGGGATGCGGAGTAGAGCGCAAAGCACACCTGGCGGTCCAGGCGGGGGGCGTCGGTCATGACCATAACGGTAGCCCACAATTCAATTGTGCACAACTTACCTAGCCAAAAGGTAAGCGCGAACTGGCAGCTGATGCCCTCAAATCCGGAGATTAAGGGAATTAGCTGCCGGTTCGCGCTCGGGCGGAGGGGCTTAAGTGTCCGTTGGCGCTGGGTCGAGGTCGCGGATGGTGCGGAGGGCCGCGGCGGTGAGCACCTGGATGCCGTAGCCGAGGGCACGTTCGTCGAGGATGTAGTCGCCGCGGTGGAGGTCGTACTCTTCTCCACCCGGGGTCTTGGTGCCAAGGCGCATCATGGCCCCGGGCAGCTCGGCCAGGAACCAGGCGAAGTCCTCGCCCCCCATGGACTGCGGGGTCAGGACCACGGCGCCTTCGCCGATCTCGGCGCGGGCCGCTGCCTCGATGAGGGCCGTCTCGTGCTCCGAGTTCACCACCGGGGGCACGCCACGGGTGTGTTCCAGGTGCACGTCCACGCCATAGTGCTCGGCCACCTGATGGACCACTTCGTCCAGGAGTTCGCCGGCGCTGTGCCAGGCGTCGCGGTCCAGGCACCGCATGGTCCCGGACATGTAGCCGGTTCCCGGAATGGCATTCGGGGCCGACCCGGCGTTGATCTGGCCCCAGACGACCGATACGCCGCTGCGGACGTCCACGCGGCGGGAAAGCACTGCCGGGACGTTCACCGCGATCTGTGCCAGGGCGAAGACGAGGTCCTCGGTGAGGTGCGGGCGCGAGGTGTGGCCGCCGCGTCCGCTGAGCTCGATCTTGATGGTGTCCGAGGCGGACGTGATGGCACCGATCCGGGTGCCGATCTTGCCCACGTTGATCCGCGGGTCACAGTGCAGCGCCAGGATGCGCGGCACGCCTTCCAGGACACCCTGCTCGATGCACGAGTGGGCGCCGCCCGGCATGGTCTCCTCCGCGGGCTGGAAGATGATCCGGACTGTGGCGCCCAGCGGCGATTCCTGGTGCATGCGGTGCAGCACCAGGGCGATGCCCAGCATGGTGGTGGTGTGGACGTCGTGCCCGCAGGCGTGGGTCACACCGTGGTTCTTGGACGCGAACGGCAGGCCCGTTTCTTCGATGATCGGCAGGGCGTCAATGTCGCCGCGCAGCGCGGTGGCGATGGGGCCCTCTCCGACGTCCACGGTGAGGCCCGTGCCGTCCAGGCGGCGCGGTTCCAGTCCTGCCTCAACCAGTCGCTCCACGAGCTTGTCCGTGGTCCGGAATTCCTTGAAGGACAGTTCGGGGTGCGCATGCAGGTCCCGGCGGAAATCGATCAGTTCCGGCAGGAGCGGCTCGAGCCACGGCCCCACCAGCGCGGTGGGCTCAGCTTCAGTAGTGTAATTGCGCACATCACAACTCTAGCGAGGGCCGTAGGAATAGCGGCATTCGCCTTCGCCGCGTTACGGAACTGCCGCTCACGAATCCAGGTTCCCGGGGCTACAGCACGTCGAAGTCGCCGCTGGCCTTGAGGGCGTCCACGGCCTGCTTCACGCGCTGGGAATGCTGCTTGGTGGTGACCAGCAGCGCGTCCGGAGTGTCCACGATGACCACGTCCTTGATCCCGATCAGCGCGATGACGCGCTTGGTGTCCGACACCACCACGCCGCTGGCGTTTTCGGTGAAGACGCGTGCGCCTACGCCCAGGACGGTGACCTCGTCCACTTCCCTGGCGCTGTTGAGCCGCCCCACCGAGGCGAAGTCGCCGACGTCGTCCCAGCGGAAGGTTCCGGGCACGACGGCGACGTCCCCGGCTGCCGCTGCGGGCTCGGCCACCGCGTAGTCGATGGCAATCTTGGGCAGGGTGGGCCAGATTCGGGCCGTGACCTCGTCACGGTTCGGCGTGTCCCAGGCCTCGGCGATTTCCTGCAGGCCGTTGTACAGCTCCGGCTGGTTCGCTTCCAAGTGCTTGAGCATCAGGGAGACGGGCGCCACGAACATGCCGGCGTTCCAGACGTACTCGCCGCTGTCCACGTACTGCTGGGCGACTTCCTCGTCCGGCTTTTCCACGAATTCCACCACTGCCTGGGCGCTCGGTGCGCCGGGGATGTGCAGGGACGCTCCGGAGCGGATGTAGCCAAACCCGGTGGAAGGGTGCGTGGGCTTGATTCCGATGGTGACGATCTTGCCCGCCGCGGCGGTGTGGATGGCCTCCCGGACCGCGTCCTGGAAAAGGTCGTTCGGGCTGATCACCTGGTCGGCGGCAAACGAGCCCATGATGATGTCCGGGTCCCGCTGGTGCAGGATGGCTGCGGCCAGGCCGATGGCGGCGCCGGAATCCTTGGGCTCGCTTTCCAGCACGAGGTCGGCGTCCTGAACCTCGGGCAGCTGGCGGCAGACCGCCTCACGGTGCGCGTTGCCGGTGACAACGAGGACCCGGTTGCCCGCCAGGGGCTCAAGCCGGTCATAGGTGGCACGCAGAAGCGTGCTCCCCGAGCCTGTGAGGTCGTGAAGGAATTTGGGAGCTGCTGCACGCGATAGAGGCCAGAGGCGGGTCCCCACCCCACCTGCAGGAATCACAGCAATAAAACGGCTGAGAGGTGAATCCTGGCGTGTCACTTTGTCTTTACTCATCACGGCCTACTTTAGCTGACGAGCCTCAAGGTGCTCCTGTGACGGGCGCACAGGACATAAATACGGGAAACAAGATGTGGCGTTCGTCTCAAAAAAGGACCCAAAACCGTACAGTAGGCGGCAGCCGAGGAATGCCTAAATTGAATAAGCTGTGAGCGAAGCCTAGATTTAGGCCTGAGCTACGAGTGCTCTCACAGCAGGCGTTCCCCCCGCATGGATCCCGTGCCAGCGCCGCTGTGTTGCAGGGAGGTTTATTCAGTGCCGACGAAACCAGCTGGCACCTTGTACCGCGGCCGTGAAGGCATGTGGTCCTGGGTTGGACACCGCATTACCGGTGTTGTGATCTTTTTCTTCTTGTTGGTCCACGTGCTGGACACCTCCCTTGTGAGGGTGTCGCCGGAGGCCTACACCGCGGTAATCGGTGCCTACAAGAACCCGCTGATGGCCCTGGGTGAAACGGGCCTTGTCGCAGCGATCGTATTCCACGCCTTCAACGGCCTGCGGATCATCGCCGTCGACTTCTGGAAGAAGGGCGCCAAGTACCAGCGACAGATGCTCTGGGTTGTCCTCGGCCTCTGGGTCGTCACCATGGTCGCCTTCTCCATCCGCCACCTGTCGCTCGCACTCGGAGGTCACTAAGCCATGACTGCAACACAGATCCAGTCCCCGCGCAGTGGAAATGACCGTGGACAGTCCAGCAGCGGTGACAGCGGCAGGATCGCCCCGCAGTACCGCCGCAACGGCAGCGCCCGCGGCAACTTCGAGATGCTGGCCTGGCTGTTCATGCGCCTCTCCGGCGTGGTGCTGGTTGTCCTGATCTTCGGACACCTGTTCGTCAACCTGCTCGTGGGTGAGGGTATCCACGCCATCGACTTCGGCTTCGTTGCCGGCAAGTGGGCTGACCCGTTCTGGCAGTTCTGGGACCTCGCCATGCTCTGGCTGGCCATGCTGCACGGCACCAACGGCGTCCGCACCATCATCAACGACTACGCCGAGAAGGATTCCACCCGCTTCTGGCTGAAGATGGTCCTCTACGCCGCCACCACCGTCATCATCATCCTGGGCACCCTGGTGATCTTCACCTTCAACCCGTGCCCTGTCGTTGACGGCGTCCAGCTCCCCGGCGGCTTCTGCCCCGCGTAGCGGACCGCGGCTGCCCGCCCCGTCCGGCGGGCTTCTGTTTGCGGAGCAGGCCTCAGCCCGCCCGTTGTTTTATTGCGAATTTTGAGAGAAAGAGCGTCTGGTATGCAGGTCCATAAGTACGACGTCGTCATCGTCGGTGCCGGTGGCGCCGGGATGCGCGCCGCGATCGAATCCGGTCAGCGTGCGCGAACAGCAGTACTGACCAAGCTCTACCCCACCCGCTCCCACACGGGTGCGGCCCAGGGCGGCATGTGTGCGGCCCTGGCCAATGTCGAAGAAGACAACTGGGAATGGCACACGTTCGACACCATCAAGGGCGGCGACTACCTGGTTGACCAGGACGCCGCCGAAGTCATGGCCAAGGAGGCCATCGACGCAGTGCTGGACCTCGAGAAGATGGGTCTGCCGTTCAACCGCACGCCCGAGGGCCGGATCGACCAGCGCCGCTTCGGCGGCCACACCCGCGACCACGGCAAGGCTCCGGTCCGCCGGGCCTGCTACGCAGCCGACCGCACGGGCCACATGATCCTGCAGACGCTGTACCAAAACTGCGTCAAGCACAACGTCGAGTTCTACAACGAGTACTACGTCCTGGACCTCCTCACCGTCGAGGAAGACGCAGTGCGCGAGGACGGCACGGCGTACAAGCAGAAGCGCGTTGCCGGCGTCGTGTCCTACGACCTCGCCTCCGGCGAGCTGCACGTGTTCCAGGCCAAGTCCGTGGTGTTCGCCTCCGGCGGCGCCGGCAAGGTCTTCAAGACGACGTCCAACGCCCACACCCTCACGGGCGACGGCATGGGCATCGCCTTCCGCCGCGGCATTCCGCTGGAGGACATGGAGTTCTTCCAGTTCCACCCGACCGGCCTTGCCGGGCTGGGAATCCTGCTTTCCGAGGCCGCGCGAGGCGAGGGCGCCATCCTGCGCAACTCCGAAGGTGAGCGCTTCATGGAGCGCTACGCCCCCACCATCAAGGACCTTGCCCCGCGTGACATCGTGGCCCGCTCCATGGCCAACGAAGTCCGCGAAGGCCGCGGCTGCGGCCCGAACAAGGACTACGTCCTCCTTGACCTGACGCACCTTGAGCCGGCGCACATCGACGCCAAGCTGCCGGACATCACCGAGTTCGCCCGCACCTACCTCGGTGTGGAGCCCTACACGGAGCCGGTCCCCGTCTTCCCGACAGCCCACTACGCCATGGGCGGCATCCCCACGAACATCAACACCGAGGTCCTCCAGGACAACGACACCGTGGTTCCCGGCCTGTACGCCGCCGGCGAGGTGGCCTGTGTTTCGGTCCACGGCTCCAACCGCCTGGGCACCAATTCGCTGTTGGACATCAACGTGTTCGGCAAGCGTGCCGGCATCGCAGCCGCTGAATACGCCAAGACGGCCGGTTTCGTGGAACTCCCGGAGGATCCGGAGGCGTACACCCTGGAACTGCTGGACATTGCCCGCAAGGGCACCGGTGACGAAAAGGTGGCCGTGATCCGCAAGGAACTCCAGGACACCATGGACGCCAACATGCAGGTGTTCCGCACGGCCGAGACGCTCAACCAGGTCCTGAAGGACATCGCCTCGTTCGAGGAGCGCTACAAGCGCATCAACGTCCAGGACAAGGGAAAGCGCTTCAACCTGGACCTCCTCGAGGCCGTCGAACTCGGCTTCCTGCTGGAACTGGCGAAGGTCATGACGGTTGCTGCCCTTCACCGCGAGGAATCCCGCGGCGGCCACTTCCGCGAGGACTTCCCCGACCGCGACGACGAAAAATTCATGAAGCACTCCATGGCGTACAAGGACGAGCACGCTCCCGCGGACGGTTCCGCGGAGAGCATTGCCGGGATTCGGCTTGCCACCAAGCCGGTTGTATTTACGCGCTACGAGCCGATGGTGAGGAAGTACTAAAATGTCCGCTGAACTTGCTGAGCCAGCATCAAAGATTGAACTGCCCGCCGGCGTCGGCGGCGGCGGGGAAATCCCCACGTTCGACATCACCCTGCGCGTCCGCCGCTACAACCCGGAGGTTTCCGAGGAAGCCCGCTGGGATGACTTCAAGCTGACCATGTACGGCACGGACCGCGTGCTGGACGCCCTGCACAAGATCAAGTGGGAAGTGGACGGCAGCGTCTCCTTCCGCCGGTCCTGCGCGCACGGTGTGTGCGGCTCCGACGCCATGCGCATCAACGGCCGCAACCGCCTTGCCTGCAAGACCCTCCTGAAGGACCTCGACACGTCCAAGCCCATCACGGTGGAACCCATCAAGGGCCTCCCGGTGGAGAAGGACCTGATCGTCGACATGGAGCCGTTCTTCCAGTCCTTCCGCGAAGTCATGCCGTTCCTGATCAACAAGGGCCACGAGCCCACCAAGGAGCGCCTGCAGTCCGCCGAGGACCGTGAGCGCTTTGACGACACCACGAAGTGCATCCTGTGCGCCGCGTGTACGTCGTCCTGCCCCGTGTTCTGGACAGACGGCCAGTACTTCGGACCGGCCGCCATCGTGAACGCGCACCGCTTCATCTTCGACTCCCGCGATGACGCCGGCGACATGCGCCTGGAAATCCTGAACGACAAGGAAGGCGTGTGGCGCTGCCGCACCACCTTCAACTGCTCCGAAGCCTGCCCGCGCGGCATCCAGGTCACGCAGGCGATTGCCGAGGTCAAGCAGGCAATTTTGTCCCGCAAGATCTAGTGTCCGGCAGCTAGCAAGGTCCACCCCAGTATTGACGACGACGGCGCCTCTCACCTTCCGGTGGGGGCGCCGTCGTCGTAGATCTCCCAACGAAAGGGGAGCGTCATGTCACGTTCCGAAAAAGTCACCTTCGCAGGCTCCACCGGCGAGATGCTCTCGGGGATCGTTGACGTGCCCGAGGGCGCCGTCAAGGGCTGGGGTGTGTTCTCGCACGGCTTCACCCTTGGCAAGGACAGCCCGGCGGCGTCCCGGATCTGCAAGGCCCTGGCGGACAACGGGATCGGCATGCTCCGCTTCGACAATCTGGGCCTGGGCGATTCGGCCGGCCTGTGGTCCGAGGGGTCCTTCAGCCACAAGGTGGCCGACACGGTCCGGGCAGCCGAGTTCATGCGTGCCGAGGGCAGGGCGATTTCCCTCCTGGTGGGCCACTCGTTCGGCGGCGCCGCCGTCCTCGCCGCAGCCTCCGAGATTCCCGAACTCGACGCCGTGGCGACCGTCGCTGCCCCGTTCTCGCCGAAGCATGTGGCCCACGTCTTCGACGCCGCCCTGGACAAGATCCTCAGCGAAGGCAGCGCGGAGGTGGACCTCGGCGGCAAGCGCGTGGAGATCCGCCGGCACTTTGTCGAGGACCTGGAAAACGCCGACCTCACCGACTGCATCAAGCGGCTGCACAAGCCCCTGATGGTGCTCCACTCCCCCACCGACAACACCGTGGGAATCGAGAATGCCAGCACCATCTTTCAAACCGCCCGCCACCCGCGGAACTTCGTGTCCCTGGAGGGCAGCGACCATCTGCTCACCGGCAAAGGCCAGGCCGCCAGGGCAGCGAAGATTATCGCGGCGTGGGCCGATCAGTACCTCGACGCCGGGCGGTGATCCCGGCGGGACGGGGCCGCTCGGCCGCGTGGTGCTTCTCGACGGGCGTTTTCCCGGGCTGCACCTGCCGTGACCCCCAGCCGGTGGTTTTCGCTGCCGGAGCGGCCTTCAGGTCCTCCTGGCGGATGACGGACCAGGCCGCGGCCACGAGATAGACCTGGCTCACCAGGTTGAACCAGATGAGCAGCCCGATGATGATGGCGAACGGGGCCAGGATGGGGTTGCGTCCGGCGCCCGCCAGCAGTTCGGTGCTGAACACCTGGAGCACGGCCGTGCCCACACCGGCGAGAATGGTTCCCTCCAGCAGCGCCCGGCGGGACAGCTTCAGCCCCCCGGCCAGACGGAACATGATGACTGCGGTGACCCAGTTCAGCAGCAGGGGCACGGCGATCTTGATCAGCGCGGCCAGCCGCCCGCCCACTGCCGGATCCAGGCGGAGTTGCTCGATCACCCAGCCGGCCGCCGTGCCGAACACGAGGGAGGCACCGGAACTGATCACGAGGGCGACACCGAGCAGCAGCAGCGTTCCGGCGTCGCGCAGCTTGAGGACCACGGGGTTGAGCTTTAGCGGGCCCAGCATCATGACCCCGCGCAGGCCTTCCCGCAGGCCGGCGATCCAGCCCAGCGAGGTGACCACCGTGACGACGGCGGCGATGACGGCGGTCCAGCCAAGGCCTTCGGGGTTCAGGAGGTCCTTGGGATCCACCAGTCCGTCACCGCCGTTGACCTTCAGGAGGCCCGGGGCGCTTTCTGCCACGCTGGCGATGATGCGGTCCAGCAGGGCGGGCTGGCCACGGAGCACCAGGCCGGCGACGGAGAACCCGGTGGCCAGCAGGCCGGTGATCGAGAAGAACATGTTGAACCCGCTGCCGGCGCTCATCAGCGGTCCGTGCTGCCGCGTGTAGTGCTGCCATGCGCGCATCGGTCGGAAGGCGTTCAGCCGGGCGAGCAGCCACTGGAGCATAGCCATGAGCTGGGGCACCGGCCCCTTGCCCGACCGGCGCGTCTTGCCCCACTCCACCTTCTTGCGGATGACCTCGAGCTTCAGGCGTGCCCGGTCAGTGGGAAGAGGTGGCTCCTCCGGCATCTGCGGCTCGGAGCGGCTCTCGTTCGTCGTCAGGTTCGGTACCAAAGTCAAGCTCTTCCCGTAGCTGCCAAATACCGTCAGTATCGTGCTCGTAGAGTCCCATGCTAACCACAGGGAAGGTCGCCCTGTAGTCCTTGAGCACCGTTTCGGCCTCGTCCAGGCTTTCCGGGGCCACATCGTGCGCGACGGTCACGTGGGGGTGGTAGGCAAAGGGCAGCTGACGTTCCAAGGGGCCGGTCTGCAGTTTTTCGTGCAGCTCGACGCACTCCTCGAACCCCTCTTCCACGTTGATGAAGACCACCGGGGACACGGGCCGGAAGGAGCCCGTGCCGGCGATCGTGACCATGAAGGGTGTCTGGGTGCGCGCCACTTCGCGGACGTGTTCCCGCGCGGCCTCCCAGTCCTGGGTGGGCGTGGTGGTGATGAGGGTGATGTGCGCCGGAATGACCGTGGCCATGGGGTCCCCAAAGGACGCCCGCCACCGCTGCAGTTCCTCGGCGATTCCAGGCGGAAAGCCCAGGATGACCCCAAGGCTCATCGCGGAGCTGGCTTCGCTGGTGGCAGGCTTCCGAGCGGGCATCGGATTAGCGGGCTCCGGCGTATGGGAGGAAGCCGACCTTGGCGTAGACGTCCTGGAGGGTGGCCGTGGCAATTTCACGAGCCTTGTCCGCCCCGTGGGCCAGGAGCCGGTCCAGCTCAGCCGGATCTGCGAGCAGTTCGTTGGCGCGGTCGCGGATCGGCGTCAGGCGCTCTGTCACGACCTCGGCCAGGTCCACTTTGAGGTGGCCGTACATCTTGCCCTCGTAGGCCGCGACCAGCTGTTCCACGCTCTGGCCAGTGATGACCGAGTAAATGGTCAGCAGGTTGGACACGCCCGGCTTGGCCTCGCGGTCGAAACGGATCTCGGTTTCGGCGTCGGTCACCGCGGACTTGATCCGTTTGGCGGTGACCTTGGGCTCGTCGAGCAGGTTGATCAGGCCGGCCGGCGATTCAGCCGACTTGGACATCTTGACGGTGGGCTGCTGCAGATCGTAGATCTTCGCGGATTCCTTCTGGATGAAGGGCTTGGGCACCGTGAACGTTTGGCCGAAGCGGGTGTTGAACCGGGTTGCGAGGTCGCGGCTGAGCTCCACGTGCTGGCGCTGGTCCTCGCCGACGGGAACACCGTGCGGCTGGTACAGCAGGATGTCCGCGGCCTGCAGAACGGGATAGGTGAACAGGCCCACGCTGGCGGCGTCCGAGCCCTGCCGCAGCGCCTTGTCCTTGAACTGCGTCATGCGGGACGCTTCGCCGAAGCCCGTGATGCAGTTCAGGACCCAGGCCAGCTGCGCGTGCTCGGGCACCTGGGACTGGACAAACAGGGTGCACTTGTCCACGTCCACCCCGCCGGCGATGTACTGCGCGGCCGTGACGCGGGTGCGGCGTGCCAGTTCGGCCGGGTCCTGCGGAACGGTGATGGCGTGCAGGTCCGGGATGAAGAAGATGGCGTCGTACTCCTCCTGCATCCTCACCCAGTTGACGAGGGCGCCCAGGTAGTTGCCAAGGTGCAGCGAGTCCGCGGAGGGCTGCATCCCCGACAGGATGCGGTGGCGGATCCCGGCGTCCTGCCCGGTCCCGGTCGCCTGCTGGAGGGTGGCGGCGGCATCAGGCTGCCCGGAGCCCGCGGAGTTGGTCACGATGGGGGTGGAGGTCATTCGTCGGAGGCCTTAAGACTAGAGCCGGTAGTCCACTACCAGCGGTGCATGGTCAGAGAAACGGGTGTCCCACGAGGGCGCGCGGTCCACGACCGCCGATACAGCTGCGGCGGCGAGGGCGGGGGTAGCCATGTGGTAGTCGATGCGCCAGCCAGAGTCATTGTCAAAGGCCTGGCCGCGCTGGGACCACCAGGTGTAGGGGCCGTTGACGTTGCCCGCCAGGCCCCTGTGGACATCCTTCCAGCCGATTTCCTCGCCGAAGAAACGGTCGAAGTAGGCGCGCTCCTCGGGCAGGAAGCCGGCTTTCTTGACGTTGCCCTTCCAGTTCTTGATGTCCAGCTCGGTGTGGCCGACGTTCAGGTCACCCGTGACCAGGGCATGGTCGCTGTGCTTGGACAGTTCGGGCAGGCGTGTGGTCATGACGTCCAGGAAGCGGTACTTGTCCACCTGCTTGGGCGTCCCGACGTCGCCCGAGTGCACGTAGGCGCTCACCACGGTCAGCTGGGAGGGGTTGCCCGCGGCGTCCCGGACGCGGAAATCGGCCTCCACCCAGCGGCCGGCAGTGGCGAAGTAGTCGTCTCCGATGTGGGCCCGGGTTTCGAGCGGCTCCTCCCGGGAAGCGATGGCGACGCCGGCGCGGCCTTTGGCCTCAGCCTCGGCGTGCAGGACATGCCACCCTTCGCCCAGCAGCTTGTGGACGATGGCGTCCGGGGCGCGGACTTCCTGCAGGGTAAGGATGTCCACCTCGCGGTCCGCCAGCCACTCCGCCATGCCCTTCTTGTAGGCAGCGCGGAGGCCGTTGACGTTGACTGTTGCGATGCGAAGGTGGTCCTTCTTCAATGCCGAGCTCACCCGCTCCACTCTAGTCGATGATGGTTCCGGTAACGGGCTCACCCGGGCCGCCGGAGGACTTGATCATGTCCCTGGCGTTGGTCGCCGTGATTTCGATGGTCTCGAGGGCGCGGCGGATGGTTTCCTGGTCTGCGGCGGCACCCTTGGCGCGTTCCTGCTCCACCACCCGGACCTGCACCTGGACGATTTTGAAGGAGTGGTCCAGCTTCAGGTCGCGGACTTCCTCGGCTTCGCCGCGTTCACGCACCAGACGGGTTCCGCCATGGTCCGCGGAGGTGTGCGACGGCGCCCGGCCGGCCGCCGCGTTGAACGCATTCTGCGCCTCGTTGAGCTTCGCTCCGGCCTTCTTGGCTGCCTTCTGGATGCTGAACACCACGAACGATGCCAGCAGGAGCCAGAACAGTGCGATGACAGCCACGACCCAGCCGACGACGTCGTTCTGGTTTGCCGCGAAGATGACGGCTACCAGGAACGCCGTGATCAGGACCAGGAGGCCGGGGCCGCTGATGCGGAACATGGAAAATCCGCCCTTGGCCGGGTGGGAGGAAGATTTGGAGCTGCCCAGAGATTGCATGGTGCCATTGTCTCAAACCTGCGGGCGTGGCCAGGAACGCTTCCACCGGAGGCGAACAGCGCCGGCAGACACCGGCGCACAGCACCGGCAGTCAGCGCAGGACTGTTACTTCAGGAACAGACTCCGCAGCCTGCCGGTGGTCAGCATCAGGCCGAGCACGATCATCACCAGGTAATAGCCGATGTGGATGGCGGTCGCCGGGGTGAAGGCTCCCGCGCTGATCTGTCGCAGCAGCTCAACGCCGTGCCACAGCGGCATCGCCTGGATCATCCACTGGATGTACTCCGGGTAGACGCTCAGCGGATAGAACGTGGCGCTGAACAGGAACATGGGCAGCATGATGAAGTTGATCCAGTCCATCTGCTGGAACGTCTTCATGAAGCTGGTGATGCCCATGCCGAAACTGGCAAAACCGAAGGCGATAAGGACCGAGGCCGGGATCATGAGCAACGCCCATGGCGTGGTGATGAGCCCCAGCAGGCCCATCACGGCCGTGAAGCCGGTGGCGTAGAGCAGTCCGCGCAGCAGGGCCAGGAAGATCTCCCCCATCGCCACGTCCAGCGGGCCCAGCGACGTGTAGAGCATTCCCTGGTAGAGCTTGGCGAAGTTCATCTTGAAGAAGACATTCCAGGTGGAGTCGTACACGGCGCCGTTCATGGCCGAAACCGCCAGCAGGGCGGGGGCGATGTAGGCCGCGTAGCTGATCTCCTGTCCGCCCGGTCCCTGGACCGTGCCCACCACGGCACCCATCCCGATGCCCATGGAGAGCAGGAACAGCACCGGCTCGAAGAATCCGGACAGCATGACCAGCCAGTTGCTGCTCTTGGTGGCCATCAGCCCGCGCCCGATCACAGCCTTGGCGTTGCGGGAGTACAGCGGTCCGAAGCGCCTGTTGCGTGCCTCCTCGGTGACACTGTGGCCCTGGGTCAGGACTGTCATTGCCCCATCCTCCTCACGAATTGGCGCTTGGTGAGCACCCAGCCGAACCAGGCGAGCCCCAGCAGGAAGACGATGTGGATGATGGTCAGCACGGGCGGTTCGTCATAGCCGTAGCTCAGGACCCGCCCCAGTTCCGTCCCGTGCCAGATGGGCGAGATCCAGCCAACCCAGCGCACCAGGACAGGCAGCGTGTCCAGCGGGAAGAACGTGCCGGAAAAAAGGAACAGCGGCATCACGATGAACCGCATGACCATGGCGAACTGGCCTTTGTCCTCCTTGATGGTGGCGGCGTACGCCATCAGCGGCAGCCCGAAGGACAGGCCCGCCAGGGTGGCCACGAGGATGGAGATCCACCCCCAGCCGCTGGGCGAGGCACCGAACAGCGCCACGATCGCAAAGTAGATGACCGACTGCACGAAGAAGCGCACCGTCACGGCAATGATCTGGCCGCCGGCGATCTGCTCGGGCGTCAGCGGTGACGCATGTGGCCCGTAGTAGACCCGGCGCCATTTGAAGCCGTCCATCACCGGAAAGGTAAATTCCGTGGCGGCCGTCATGACGGCGGCCGAAATCAGCAGCGCGGGGGCGATGAACGCGAGGTAGCTCACCCCGCCGAACGCCCCGGCGGCACTGGCCTCCACGAGTGTGGCAAGGCCGACGCCCATCGCAAACAGGTAGGCGGCCGGTTGTCCCACGCTGTACAGGAAGATGGACCAGCCGTAGCCCTTCATCACCCGCAGGACCTGCTCGGCGAAATAGAACGCGCCCCAGCGCCGCGCCTTGGCGGCGGACACCTCCGGTGGGTGGGCGTGCAGGGGGGAACCCGCCGTCGGACGTTCTGCAAGGTCCCCTGACAGTGGGTCTTTTCCGGACAGCGGCTCAGTCAACGAGGCTCCTGCCCGTGAGCCGGAGGAAGACGTCCTCCAGCGAGGACCGGCGCACCAGCGAGGTGAGCGGGCGCAGGCCGCGGGCGGAGACTTCCTCCAGGGCCGCCTCGCCGTCGTGGGTGTAGATCAGGACGCGGTCCGGCAGGGTCTCCAGCCGCTCGCCGATTCCTTCGAGTTCCCCGCCAATGCTGGCGTTCCGTTCCGAACCGAAGCGCAGTTCCAGGACCTCGCGGGTGGAATAGTTGCGGATCAGGCTGGCCGGGGAGCCCTCCGCCATTATCCGGCCCTTGTCCACGACGATGAGCCGGTCGCAGAGCTGCTCGGCCTCGTCCATGTAGTGGGTGGTGAGGATCAGCGTGACTCCCTGTTCCTTGAGCCGGAACAGGCGGTCCCACAGGATGTGTCGCGCCTGCGGGTCGAGGCCCGTGGTGGGCTCGTCGAGGAGCAGGATGCGGGGCTCGTTGATGAGCGAGCGGGCGATGGTGAGGCGCCGCTTCATGCCTCCAGACAGCGCATCCACTTTGGACTTGGCCTTGTCCGTGAGCTGCGCAAATTCGAGCAGTTCATCCGCCTTCGGCCGCAGGTAGCTCATCGGCAGCCCGAAGTAGCGCCCGTACACCAGCAGGTTGTCCCGGACCCTGAGTTCTTCGTCCAGGTTGTCCTGCTGCGGCACGACGCCCAGGTGCGCACGGACTTCCGGCCCGTGCTGCTCCGGGTCCAGCCCCATGATGGTCAGGCTGCCGGAGGTGCGCTGGGCCACCCCGCCGATCATCTTCATGGTTGTCGATTTGCCGGCGCCGTTGGGTCCCAGCAGCCCGAACGACTCCCCCGCGGGAACGCTGAAGGAAATGCCGTCGACGGCGGTGACGTCGCCGTAGGTTTTGGTCAGGTTTTCAGCCTTGATGACGAACGGGCGCGGGACCGGCCCGGATTCCTCGCTGGACACAGGTTTTTCGGACGTTTCTTCGGAAGAGTGGAGTTCGGGCACCCCATTACGCTAATACCCGTCCGGGGCCAAAGGAATAGCTCGGTCTCAAAAGATTGCGCCCGCCAAACGCCGCAGGGCGCCCGCTCCCGGAGGAGAGGGCGCCCTGCGCTTCGATCAGCGGAGGCCCCGCTGGTTGAGCTTGCCCAACCTAGGCCAGGCCGGCGTGGCGTTCCGCGGTCTCCACCACGTTGGCGAGGAGCATGGCGCGGGTCATCGGACCCACGCCGCCCGGATTCGGGGACAGCCAGGCGGCGACGTCGGCAGCATCCGGGTGCACGTCCCCGGTGACCACCGCTTTGCCGGTGCCGTCATCGACGCGGCTGACGCCGACGTCGAGCACTATCGCGCCCGGCTTCAGGTTTTCAGCCTTGATCATGTGCGGCGAGCCCGCAGCGGCGATCACGACGTCGGCCTGCCGGAGTTCGGCGGGCAGGTCGACGGTGCCGGTGTGGGCCAGGACCACGGTGGCGTTGACGTCCTTGCGGGTGAGCAGCAGGCCCACCGGACGACCGATGGTGACGCCGCGGCCCACCACGAGGACGCGCTTGCCCTTGAGGTCGATGCCGTGGCGGGTCAGCAGCTCCACGCAGCCCTTGGGTGTGCACGGCAGCGGGGACTTCATGGGCCCGCTGATGTTGGCCACGAGCCGGCCCAGGTTCATCGGGTGCAGGCCGTCGGCGTCCTTGTCCGGATCCATGGCCTCCAGGATGACGTCCTGGTCGATGTGCTTGGGCAGCGGCAGTTGGACGATGTAGCCGGTGCAATCCGGGTTCTCGTTCAGCTCGCGGACCACTGCCAGGAGGTCCTCCTGGCTGGTGTCCTCGGGCAGGTCGCGGCGGATGGACGTGATGCCTACCTCGGCGCAGTCCTTGTGCTTGCCGCCCACGTACCACATGCTGCCCGGATCGGAGCCGACGAGGATGGTGCCCAGTCCCGGTGTGACGCCTTTGGCCTTGAGTGCGGCCACACGTTCAGTCAGTTCGGCCTTGATGGCGGCGGCGGTGGCCCTGCCGTCAAGGATCTGGGCGGTCTTCGCGATATCAGCGGTCATTGGTTACCACTGCTCGTGCTGCGGGTACAGGGGGAAGTCGGCGGCGAGCTTGTCCACGCGGGCCTGCAGCGCCTCCACGTCGGTGCCGGAGCCGGCCTTCAGTGCGGTGGCGATGATCTCGGCGACCTCGGTGAATTCGTTGGCGCCGAAGCCGCGGGTGGCCAGTGCCGGCGTTCCGATGCGCAGGCCGGAGGTGACCATCGGCGGGCGGGGGTCGAACGGCACGGCGTTGCGGTTGACGGTGATGCCCACGGAGTGCAGGAGGTCTTCGGCCTGCTGGCCGTCCAGCTGCGAGTTGCGCAGGTCCACCAGCACCAGGTGCACATCCGTGCCGCCAGTCAGGACCGAGACGCCGGCCTCGGCGACGTCGGACTGGTTCAGGCGGTCGGCGATGATCTTCGCACCTTCGAGGACGCGCTCCTGGCGCTCCTTGAATTCTGCGGTGCCGGCGATCTTGAAGGCCACAGCCTTCGCCGCGATCACGTGCATGAGCGGTCCGCCCTGCTGGCCGGGGAAGACGTTGGAGTTGAGCTTCTTGGCCCACTCCTGCTTGGCCAGGATCACGCCGGAGCGGGGGCCGGCGAGGGTCTTGTGCACGGTGGAGGTGACGACGTCGGAGTGCGGCACCGGGCTCGGGTGCAGTCCGGCCGCCACGAGGCCGGCGAAGTGCGCCATGTCCGTCCAGAGGAGGGCGCCCACTTCGTCCGCGATGGAGCGGAACGCGGCGAAGTCGAGGTGGCGCGGGTAGGCGGACCAGCCGGCGATGATGACCTGCGGCTTTTCGGCGATGGCCTGCTCGCGCAGATTGTCCATGTCGATGCGGAAGTTGTCCTGCTCCACCTGGTAGGCCGCCACATTGTAGAGCTTGCCGGAAAAGTTAAGCTTCATGCCGTGGGTCAGGTGGCCACCGTGCGCCAAGGACAGGCCCAGGATCTTGTCGCCCGGGGTGATCATGGCGGAGAGTGCGGCAGCGTTGGCCTGCGCGCCGGAGTGCGGCTGGACGTTGGCGTATTCGGCGCCGAACAGGGTCTTCACCCGGTCGATTGCCAACTGCTCGGCAACGTCGACGTATTCGCAGCCGCCGTAGTAGCGGCGGCCCGGGTAGCCCTCGGCGTACTTGTTGGTCAGGACGGAGCCCTGGGCTTCCATCACGGCGCGCGGCGCGAAGTTTTCGGAGGCGATCATTTCCAGGGTGCCGCGCTGGCGGCCGAGCTCCTGGTCCAGGACTGCGGCGATCTCGGGGTCGAGTTCAGCCAGCGGCTGGTTGCTGACGGTGGCGGAAGTGCTGACGGAAGTCGGTGAAGTAGTCACGAAGAACTCCTGGCTAGGGATGGGCACTGCTAAGGTCAGGCTACCGGCTGGGGGCGCGGCTCCGCCCCTGATGACAATCCGGGACTGGCCCGCAATCGTCCGTTCAGGGCGCCGCAGCGCACCCGGGAGACCGCGCACTTCAGGAAGCGCAGCGCTCAACCGGCAAAACATGACCCTCGGCCCAGGCGTACGATCCGTGGTCTTCGTGATTGCCGCTCCCTGGTGGTTAGCCACCCAACGCCAGTTGCGACCCCACCAGACTACCAAAAGCCGGCCGCCGGCGCGGGTAGGCTGTTCTTCGTGATTGAAGACCAGCTCGCCAAAGCGTACGTAATAACCCTGTCCTGCCCGGACCGCCCCGGAATTGTCCACGCCGTGGCCGGCGCCCTGCTCGTGGCGGGCTGCAATATTACGGACTCCCAGCAGTACGGCAGCCAGTCCACCGGAACCTTCTTTATGCGCGTCGAGGCCACCACGTCCGCCTCCCGGGCCGAGGTCCAGGCTGCCCTGGAACCCGTTGCCGAGGCCTTCGGCATGCAGTGGAGCCTCCACCCGGTGGGCCAGAAGGTCCGCACACTGCTCATGGCGAGCAAATCCGCGCACTGCCTGAACGATTTGCTGTTCCTGCAGCGCTCCGGCACGCTGCCGATCGAGGTTCCGGCCATCGTCTCCAACCACAACGACCTGGCCGGGCTCGCAGAGTTCTATGGAATTCCGTTCCACTACATTCCGGTCACCCCCGACACCAAGGTCCAGGCGGAGGACCGGCTGCGGAAGATCATTGCGGAGGAAGGCATTGAGCTGACCGTCCTGGCCCGCTACATGCAGATCATCTCGGATGATCTGTGCGCGGAGCTGACCGGCAAAGCCATCAACATCCACCATTCCTTCCTGCCGTCCTTCAAGGGCGCGAAGCCGTATCACCAGGCCCATGCCCGCGGCGTGAAGCTGATCGGCGCCACGGCACACTACGTCACCGCTGCGCTGGATGAGGGCCCCATCATTGAGCAGGAAGTGATCCGGGTGGACCATGCGCGCACTCCCGAGCAGTTCGTGCAGATGGGCCGCGACGTTGAGGGCCGGACCCTCGCCCAGGCAGTGCAGTGGCACGCCGAGCACCGGGTGCTCCTGGACGGCAACCGGACCGTGGTTTTCAACTAGCCTCCGTGTAGCCAGGATCCAGGGAGTAGGACGTGGCGCCGGCCGGGGAGGACCCAGCTCCGCAGGACAGCGGCGAGGACAGGCTGGCAAAGTTCTACAACCAGCGCGCCGTCTTGCACCCGGAGCATCCGCTGACCCCACAGCGTGCGGAGCAGCGGGAGCTATTCATCGCCCGGCTGAAAGCTGAGGGCAGGCGCGGCGTTCTGGAAATCGGCACTGGCCCGGGGCTCGACGGTCTGAAGTTCGTCCAGGCGGGCATCCAGTACACCGGCGTTGACCTGTCCGAAGGGCAGGTGCGGATCGCCACAGCCAAGGGCCTGAACGTCTCGGTTGCCAGCGCCCGGAACCTTCCCTTCGCCAACGGCGCGTTCCCTGCGCTGTGGAGCATGAGCACGCTGTTGCACATCCCCAACCGGGACATCGACGGCGTCGTCCGTGAACTCGTGCGGGTGGCCGCGCCGGGTGCGCCGATCGCCGTCGGCCTCTGGTCCGGGGAGGACGAAGAGGTGCTCAACCCCGAAGACCAGATCCAGCCGCGGCGATTTTTCAGCCGTCGAAGTGACGCCGCGCTGCGGCAGATCTTCGGCCGTCACGGCAAGATTGAGGAATTCGTCACGTGGCCGGAAGGCACTGGCGCCGAGTCCGGCCCTGGCGCTGGCCACTGGACGCAGCATTACCAGTTCCTGATCCTCCGCGCTCCACGGCGTAATTAGGTAGCGCGCCGATCGGCCTGACAGAAGCGACCGGCGGTTCACAGCGGCCGCGTTTTAACTGAGACTGGTTAACACCATGCCTTTGTTGACGGACACCTCACTGGAACCCTTCATCGCCCTGCTCAAGGCCGAGGGGCGGCACGCAGTCCTGGACGTGTGCTGCGGTCCGGGCGATGACGGCATCAGGTTTGTCCAGGCAGGAATCCACTACACGGGCGTTGATCCCTTCGACGGGAACGTCCGTTATGCCGTCGCCCGCCGCCTGAGCGTGTCGGTGGCGGAGCCCGCGCGCTTGCCCTTCGCGGACAACACCTTCCCGGCTGTCTGGGCGGTCGAGTCGCTGGCGGGCCTCACGGCGGACCAGGCGGACGGCATCGTGCGGGAGCTTGAGCGGGTAGCAGAGCCGGGCGCGCCGATCGCCGTCGTCCTCCCCTGAGCGGCACTCCACTGTGTCTTAGGCTGGGGGCATGGCTCCCATCTACTCTTTCGCCGGCGACACGCCGGACATCCACGCCTCCGTCTTCGTTGCTCCGACGGCGTCCATCATCGGCCGCGCCACGCTCGCCGAGGACGCCAGCGCCTTCTACGGAGTCTCCGTACGCGCCGACACCGCAACCATCAGCGTGGGCAGCGGCAGCAACCTGCAGGACAACGTGGTGCTGCACGCCGACCCGGGATTCCCCTGCAGCGTCGGGGCGCGGGTCAGCGTCGGGCACAGCGCGGTGGTTCACGGCTGCACCGTTGAGGACGACTGCCTCATCGGCATGAGCGCCACCATCCTCAACGGCGCGGTGATCGGCGCCGGCTCGCTTGTGGCGGCCGGCGCCGTGGTGTTGGAGGGCACCGTGGTTCCGCCGCGCTCCCTCGTGGCCGGGGTCCCCGCCAAGGTCCGCCGGGAACTCACGGATGAGGAGTTCGACGGCGTGAAGCGCAACGCGGCGAACTACCGTGACCTCGCGCAGGCACACCGCGAGGTCCACGCCGACTGACTCAGTCCAGGCTGATGGGTCCCAGCGCGTCGAGGAGGTCGCCCGGGCCCGGGTTCGCTGCGGAAGATGAACCGCCGAGGTGGTTCACCACGCCCCAGACCGCGTTGAGCCCGGTAGTCACGGCGCCTTCGGCCCAGCCCGCGGTGAACGAGACGTCGTCGCCGGCCAGGAAGATCCCGCGCTGCGCTTCCGGCAGCTTGTCCTGCTTGAAATGGGTGAAAAGCCGCTGCTGGTAACGGTAATGCCCGGGCAGGTTCGCCTTGAACGCGCCCATGAAGTTGGGATCCGCTTCCCACGACACGGTGATTGGCTGGCCCACGATGTGGCTCGCGATGTCCACGGTCGGATAGATCTGCTCCAGCGAGTGCAGCATCAGTTCAACCCGCTGGTCCGCGTCGAGGGCGAGCCACTTCAGCGCGTCGTCGTTCCAGGTGTAGGACAGCAGGATCACGGCGGGCTGGTCCGGGCCGTTGTCCAGCAGGTAGGTGGCGCGGTTCAGGCGGTCCGTCAGCGTCATGGACATGGTCTCCCGGCCGGTGGCGGGATCGATGTCCTTCCAGAACGGCCGGTCCACCATCACGAACGTCTTGGAGGACTGCATGTAGTGCGAGCGCTCGATCGCCGTCCACAGCTCGGCGGGGAACAGCGCCTCTTCGGTGTGGATGCGGGTGGACAGCAGCCATGACTGGCAGGTGGTCACCACGGCCGGGTAGGCCGATTCGCGCCCCCACCGCTCGCGGATGCGCAGGTCGCCGTTCGCGTCGCGGCTGATCCGGTCCACGGCTCCCCGCGGGGAGCCGGAATGCAGTGACGCCAGGGACGTCCCTTTCGGCCAGTGGGCCATGCCCGACGGCGTGTGGTGCCACAGTGCCTCGGGGAGCCGCTGCGCTCCCCCGGCGATAAGGCGGTGCTGGTCGTCGGCGTCGGTGTAGACGACGCGCAGGATCTCGAGGATGGAGTTGGGGAAGTCCGTGTCCCAGCCGCCGGTGCCGAAGCCCACCTGGCCGAAAGCCTCGCGGTGGGCGAAGCCCGCTTCCCGGAAGGACTCGCTCGCGGCGATGAAGCCGTAGAAGGTCTGCTCGTCCAGCAGCGGCAGCAGCTCGTTCCAGAGTTCCTTGATCCGGGCTGTGTCGCGTGCCCGGATCGCGTCCTGCATCTCGCTGAACTTGGCGCCGTCGTTCACGGCGGCTTTCCAAGCCTCGGCCACTTCGCGGAAGAACGGCGGCAGGTCCGCCGCGGTGCTGGCATAGTGCTTCTCCCCGGCAAGTTCGATCACCGTGCTGGAGGTGGCGGGTGCGAGCGGGTTGGGGAAGTCCTGGGTTTCGAGGCCCAGCAGCTCCACGTAGTGGTAGAAGGCCTTGCCGGAGACGGGAAAGCGCATGCCGCCGAGGTCCGCCACCACACCGGGAGCGGAGGGGAAGCCGGCAGTGCGCAGCCGGCCGCCGATCTGGTCGGCCTCGTAGACCACCGGGCGCAGCCCCAGCTTCATGAGTTCGTAGGCCGTGACCAGTCCGGAAAGGCCGGCCCCGACCACAGCCACCTCAGTGCCGTAGAGCTCGGGCGGTACCGAGCCCAAGCCGTCCGGGTGGTCGAGGTAATGGTCGTAGCTGAACGGGAAGTCCGGATTCAGCATGGTGATGGGTGCCTGGCCCAGCGTGTCCGCGGCGGCCGTCGCGGCGCCGGCGGAGGGAGCGAACGTGGCCGTGCTGGACGGATCGGAAGCCGGCAATTCGGTAGCGGTTGTCATGGAAGCTCTGCCTTCATGGTTTCGGGGTTTGACGGGGTGCTCGAAAGTTCACGGCTGGACAGTTCACGGTATTCCTCGTGAGTCAGGGAAGCCACCCTTGAGTTGCGGCGGCCATAGCCGAAGTACGCCGCGAGACCCACCAGCATCCAGATGCCGAAGGTCATCCAGGTATCCCCCCCGAGGTTAGCCATCAGGTATGCACACATGAGCGCTCCGAGGATGGGCGTGAGCGGAAACAGCGGGACCCGGAAGGTCCGCTTGAGTTCGGGCCGCACGCGGCGGAGGTAGAGGACGGCAACGTTCACCAGCCCAAAGGCAAAGAGGGTGCCGATGCTCGTGGCGTCGGCCAGGGCGCCGAGCGGAACCAGGCCCGCCGTGACTGCCACGAGGATGCCGACGATCAGGGTGCCGGCAGCCGGCGTGCCGGTCCTCGCGGAGACGCGGCCGAAAATCCCGGGAATGAGCCCGTCGCGGGCCATGGAGAGAAGGATGCGGGTCTGTCCGTAGAGGACCGTCAGGACGATGCTGGCGATGGCAAGGACGGCGCCGACGGCGAAGACCAGCGCGATCCACGGCTGACCGGTGGTTTCCTCGAGGATCTTGACCAGGGCAGCTTCCGTGCCGTCGAACCAGCCCCAGGGCCGGGCGCCGATTGCGGCCACGGCCACCAGCACGTAGATGGTGGTGACGATCAGCATGGAGAGCATGATGGCCCGCGGCAGGTCCCGCTTGGGGTTGCGCGCTTCCTCACCGGCTGTGGAGGCCGCATCGAAGCCGATGTAGGAGAAGAAGACGCTGGACGCGGCAGCTGAGACCCCGGCTGCGCCCATGGGAAGGAGAGGCTCGAAGTTGCCGGCGTTGAAGGCGGTGAATGCCACGGCGCAGAAGAAGATCAGGATTCCCACCTTGACCACCACGATGGCGGTGTTGATCCAGGCGCTTTCCTTGGCGCCGCGTACCAGCAGGATCATGGCGAGCAGAACGATGACCATCGCCGGAATGTTCACGAGTCCGCCGTCTCCGGGCGGCTGGGAGATTGCGTCGGGCAGGATCTGGCCGAAGACCGCCAGGGACTCGTTCACGTACTGGCCCGCGCCGACCGCCACGGCCGCGACCGAGACGGCGTATTCGAGCACGAGGCACCAGCCACAGATCCAGGCCATGCCCTCGCCCAAGGTGGCGTAGCTGTAGGAGTAACTCGAGCCTGCCACCGGAACCAGGCCGGCCATTTCGGCGTAGGACACTGCGGACAGCAGTGCGGCGAGTCCGGCGATGGCGAAGGAGATCCAGATGGCCGGCCCGGCCAGCGGAACCGATTCGCCCAGGATCACCAGGATGCCGGTTCCCAGGGTCGCGCCGACGCTGATCATGGTCAGCTGGAAAACGCCGAAGCTGCGGATCAGCCGGGTGCCGCCGTGGCCTGCTTCGGCTTCGTTGACCATCTGTCCGATCGGCTTGCGGCGCAGCAGCTGCGCGGCCAGGCCGGGCCGGCCGGCAGGCGGTGCCGGCCGCCGTTCTGTGGTGGTGGGCACAGTCATCGTTGACGTCCGTTCGTGAGTTGTTGTCGTTTTCCCTCGCCCCAGCCTAGGCCTGTGAGCCACCTCTCACGGTTGTGCAAAATGACCTATAGTGTTCTGGCATGAGACGTAATGCACAACAGACCAGCACGCCTTCGGCGGTGCTTTCCGGCCGGGTCAGCGTTGATCTGACCGCGATTTCCGACAATGTCCGGGCCCTACGGGCACTCACTCCCGCGCCGCATTTCATGGCGGTGGTGAAGGGCAACGCCTACGGCCACGGGCTTGTCGAGGTGGCGCAGGCGGCCCTCGCCGGCGGCGCCGACTGGCTCGGCACGGCACAGCTCACCGAGGCTCTTGCGCTGCGCCGCGCCGGCATCACGGCGCCGGTGCTGTCCTGGCTGTACCTCGCCACAGCATCCAGCGGGATCATCCGCGAAGCGGTGGAAAACGACGTCGACATGTCCCTGGGCAGCCCGGCCCAGCTGGACGTCGTGGCCGGCATTGCCCGCACACTCGGACGGCCCGCCGCGGTCCACCTTGAACTGGACAGCGGGCTGAGCCGCGGCGGCGCCCGCACAGAGGACTGGCCTGGCCTCGTGGCCGCGGCACGCAATGCCGAGCTCGAGGGGACCCTCACTGTCCGGGGCATCTGGACCCACCTGGCCTGGGCCGATGTGCCGGCCCATCCCGGGAACGCCGCAGCGGTGGAGGCCTTCGGGAACGCCGTACGGGAGGCCCGGGAAGGCGGCCTGGACCCGGAACTGAGGCATGTGTCCAGCTCGGCCAACATCCTGGACCGCCCCGAGTTTGCCTTCGACATGGTGCGGGCCGGGCTGGCCATCTACGGCCTGGCCCCTGCCGACCATCTTGACCCCGCGGATTTCGGGCTGCGTCCGGCCCTGACCGTCACCGCTCCCGTGGTGCTCGTGAAGAAAGTTCCGGCCGGCACCGGCGTGAGCTATGAACACCAGGCCATCACCCATGAGGCAAGGTATCTGGGGCTGATACCCCTCGGCTATGCGGACGGTATCCCGAAAGGCGTTTCGGGTCGCAGCATTGTCCAGCTGGGCGGCAGGCGGGTGCCCGTGATCGGCAAGGTGTGCATGGACCAGTTCATGGTGGACCTCGGCCCGGAAGCCTGCGGCGTGTCCGTCGGCGACACCGCCGTGCTGTTCGGTGATCCGGACACCGGGGCGGCGAGCGCGGACGAATGGGGCTCGGCCATCGGCAGCCACGGCGACGAAATCATCAACCGGATCGCGCCCCGTCTTCCCCGGACCTATGACCTGCCCACGGCCTATGAGTGCCCCGACTACCAGGACCCCGAAGACGGTGTGCCGCATGTCGCCTGAGGCTGCCGCCGGCCCGGGAACCAGGGGCGCGGGAACGGGGACAGGTGCCGAGCGGCTGAGCGCCGTCACCTTGAAGGAATTCCTGGACAAGTTGCCGCCGCAGCTGACCCTCCTTCACGACGGCGGCAACGGTTCCGGCCTGCTGCGCTGGGTGGAGCCCAGCGAGCTGGAGGACCCCACGCCGTACCTGCTCGACGGCGAGTTCCTCCTCACGGCGGGACTGCCGTTCGTGGGCGAGGCAGGCAACGAAGCACGGGTGGACGCCTACATCCGGCGCCTGGTGGGAGCCGGCGTGGGAGCCCTGGGCTTCGGGCTCGAACCCTACTTCGATGCAGTGCCGGAGGAACTCGTCAAGGCCTGCGTCCGGCACAACCTGACGCTGGTGGAGGTGCCGGACACGGTGCCGTTCGCTGCCATCGGGCTGGAATTCTCGCAGCTGCTCGAATCAGATAACGCCAAAGTCTTCCGGCAGCTGGCCGACACCAACCGGCAACTGATGCGCGCGGTCCTCTCCGCCCGCCCCGAGCATGAACTCCTGGCCGCCCTGGCCCAGCGGGTCCCGGTGTGGGCTGTGCTGGTCGGCGCGGACGGCAGGGTCCGCGCCCGGGCGGGCACCGGCGTCGAGCTTTCCGCCCTGCAGGAGATCCTCGAGCGGCTGCTCGGTGGCAGCGGCCCCCGGGTGGAAATGGATTCCTTCGACGTTCCCGGCTCTGCCCTGGTGTTCGGGCACCCGCTGCGCAGCACGCGGGACGCCAACCTCGGCGCCCTGATTCTCGGGACGGACCAGCCGCTGACGCCGTCGCAGAACAGCGTGGTCTCATCCGCCGTCGGGCTGCTGGAACTCCTGGTGCGGCAGCGGACCAGCGGATCCCTCGCGCCGAGCCAGCTGGCCACGGCGCTGCTGCTGCATCCGGACAGCCTGTCCAGCGGCGGAACCCGGCACGTCAACGGGCTCAGGGACCTGCTGGCCCAAAGCACCTCCTCCACCCGCTCCGCCCCGCTGCGGGTGGTGCAGGGCATCAAAGCGGACCAGGGCACGTGGCCCGCGGGCGACAGTCCCGTCCGGGAGCTGCTGCAGTGGCGGCGGCTGTTCGACACCAAACTCGTGGAGATCACTGACTACGGCTTCGCCGCGGTCACCCGGCTGAAGGTCGATGATGCACTCGTCGGCGAAGTGGAGAAACTCGGCTGGCGCCTGGTCATCGGGGATGCCGCCGAACTGGCGGGGCTGGCCGGAGCGTACCAGCGTGTGACGTCCCTGCGGTCCCGGGTCCGGAACACCGGCAAGAGCGCGAGGGTGGATGACGTGTCGTGGACGGTGGCCGGGCTCCTCGGCCGCGAGGCCGGCACCATGCTGGCGGGCCGGCTGCTCGAGCCGCTGCTAAGCCAGGAGCCGGAGCGGCGGGACGCGCAGCTGGCTGTCCTGCGCTCGTGGCTGGGCGAAAACGGTAGCTGGGACGCCACAGCCAAGGTACTGGGGCTGCACCGCAACAGCGTGCGGCGCCAGGTCAATGCCGTGGCGGAGCTGCTGGACACTGATCTCAACCAGGCGCAGGTGCGGGCCGAGCTGTGGATCGCCCTGCAGTATGTGGACGAACTGTTGCCGAAGCCTTAGAACTTTGCCGGGCGTTCCTGGCGCAGGCTGTCTTCCCAGGCACGGTAGACGCCCGGACGGCGCTCGGCAAGGTACGGCACGGCGTCCCTCGCGTCCCGGGCCGCCTCTGCGCTGACTTCGGCGAACAGCAGTTCCGGGCCGGGCCCGGCAGCGGCGAGCAGGGAGCCGTCCGGAGCGGCTATCACGCTGCCGCCGAGGAACTCGCAGCCGTCTTCCGAACCGGAGTGGTTGGCGTAGGCGACGGTCAGCTGGCTTTCCAGCGCCCTCGCCCGCAGCAGGATCTGGGGCACCTCCTCGAAGCCGTGCGCGAGAGCTGTGGGAACCAGGAGCAGTTCGGCGCCGCGGGCGGCGGCCGCCCGCGCGGTCTCGGGAAATTCCACGTCGTAGCAGATAGCCAGTGATGTCCTGATCCCGTCCAGATCCACGACGGCGGGGGCTGCGTCGGCGGGGCTGAACGCCTTTCGCTCCTCCGCGCCAAACAGATGCACTTTGGAGTAGCTGAGCAGCTCCTCCCCCCGGCTGCTGACGAGTGTTGCGGAAATCTGCCACTGCCCGCCGGCCGTGACGGCGGGCAGGCTGTAGACGACGGCGATCCCGTGGCGCTTCGCGATGCCCGCCAGGGTCCGCCGGATTGCCGGAAGGCCGGACGGGTCCAGTTCGGTGCGCACCCGCAGCGGCGCATAGCCCACCGGAAACAGCTCGGGCGTCAGCAACACGCGCGCGCCGGCCGCCGCGGCATCGCGCGCCGCCTGATCCACCGCCTTGCAGTTTCCGTCAACATCCAAAACAGCGGAGTTTGCCTGCATCAGCGCCAGCAACACCATGATCACCTCAAGAGATTCCGTAAATGTCCGCGGTTTCCGGACCGCCTTCCTCCTCAGCGTAGCCCCGGCTTCCGCCCTCCGCGCCGGGCCATTTGCACTTCGCGGCGGCAGTTGCGGGACGTATTGTCCGCCCACTCCCGAGAGCGGGGCAACCGCGCAGTTGCGTTAACTTCTTGACTGCAACGCGCCGATGGTGCACTCTTCTAAGCATGCCCTCAACATCGCGCTCAACGAGGAGCCGAACCAAAAACCCGGGGTCACAGTCCGCACTCCGGCACCTGAACCAGCAACGGATCATCGAGTGCCTGCTCAACGGCCCCTCCACCCAGGCGGAGCTCGCCCGGCAAACGGGCCTGTCCACCGCGACCGTGTCCAATATCGTCAAGATCATGCAGGACTCGGGGCTGGCATCGACGGAGCCGATTACCAGTTCCGGACGGCGGGCCCTCAATGTCCGGCTGAACAGCAACGGCGCCGTGGCGGTGGGCATCGACTTCGGCCGCCGGCATCTGCGCGTAGTGCTGGCCTCCCTGAGCTACCACATCATCGCCGAGGAATCGGTCCTCCTGCCGCTGGGCCACCACGCGGACGAGGGCATCGATGCAGCCGTCGCGCTGCTGGATAAACTGCTGGCGGACAGCGGAGTGGAGCGCAGCGCCATAGTGGGCGCCGGCGTCGGAATTCCCGGTCCCATCGACAGGCGGACCGGCACGGTGGCGCAGGGCGCCATCCTGCCGGAATGGGTCGGCATCAACATCCTGGAGCATCTCGAAAGCACGCTGCAGTTTCCGGTTTTTATCGATAATGACGCCAATCTCGGCGCGCTGTCAGAGGTCACCTGGGGTCCGCACAGCGGGGTCAGCAACCTCATGTTCATGAAGATCGGTTCGGGCATCGGCGCCGGCCTCATCCTCAACGGCGCCCCTTACTACGGCAGCGTGGGAATCACGGGCGAAATCGGCCACGCCACCATTCACGAACACGGACTGATCTGCCGGTGCGGCAACAGGGGCTGCCTCGAGACCATCGCATCCACCACCACCATGATCGAGCTGCTGGGCCGGGGCAAGGACACGCCGATGGCCCCGGAGGACATCGTCCGGAAAGCCCTGGCCAGGGACTCCGCCACGCTGCGTGTGATCGACGACGCGGGCCTGGCGGTCGGCCGCGCCTTGGGCAATGTTGCCAACCTGATCAATCCGGAGGTGATCGTTGTGGGCGGCCCACTGGCCGGGCTTGGCGACTTGCTGCTCGACCCCATCCGGAGGGGCCTGGTGCGGCATGCCGTGCCCGTGATCGGGGAAACCACAACCCTGACCATGTCCTCCCTGGGTAACCGTGCCGAGGCCCTGGGGGCCGCCGCCCTGGTCTTCCAGCATGCCGGAATCAGGCGTTCGTAAGCTTTTCGTTATCTGGCTGTTGCGTTAAAGACTTGACGACAATGGCTGTGATCCAGTTTACTTTTTCATCAGACGGCCCTGCGGTTTGCGGGGCGGACAACGAAGTCAGCATTGGAGGCGTAAGGGCACATGACGTCCGAGAACACGCACAAAGATCCCGTAATCCTCGAGATGCGCTCCATCACCAAGGAATTTCCCGGCGTTAAAGCATTGGCCGATGTGAACCTGCGGGTGAAGGCGGGAGAGATCCATGCCATCTGCGGAGAGAACGGCGCCGGCAAGTCCACCCTGATGAAGGTCCTCTCGGGCGTGTACCCGTTCGGCACCTACACCGGCGACATCGTCTACCAGGCCGAGGTCCAGCAGTTCAAGGACATCCGGGCCAGCGAGCACGCCGGTATCGTGATCATCCACCAGGAGCTCGCCCTCATCCCGGAGCTCTCCATCACGGAGAACATCTTCCTGGGCAACGAGCCCGTCAAGCGCGGCGTGATCGACTGGGCCGAGGCCCGCACCCGGACCCGCGAACTGCTCGCCCGGGTGGGGCTGCGCGAAGACCCGGATACCCCCATCAAGGAAATCGGCGTCGGCAAGCAGCAGCTCGTGGAGATCGCCAAGGCGCTGAACAAGTCCGTGAAGCTCCTCATCCTCGACGAGCCCACCGCGGCGCTGAACGAATCCGACTCCCAGCACCTCCTGGACCTGATCCTCGGCCTGAAGGGCCGCGGCATCACGTCCATCATCATTTCCCACAAGCTCAACGAGATCGAGCAGATCGCGGACTCCATCACCATCATCCGTGACGGCAAGTCCATCGAGACGCTCGACGTGAAGGCCGACGGCGTTGACGAGGACCGGATCATCAAGGGCATGGTGGGCCGTACCCTGGAGTCGCGCTTCCCCGACCACGAACCCAAGATCGGCGAGGTGCTCTTCGAGGTCAAGAACTGGACAGTCGGGCACCCCCAGGTCCAGGACCGGCTGGTCTGCAAGGGCTCCAACTTCTTCGTCCGCCGCGGCGAAATCGTGGGCTTCGCCGGGCTCATGGGAGCCGGCCGCACCGAACTGGCACGCTCCGTGTTCGGCCGTTCCTACGGCCGCTTCATCACCGGCAGCATCTACAAAAACGGCAAGGAACTCCACCTCAAGAGCGTCAAGCAGGCCATCGACGCCGGCCTCGGCTACGTCACAGAAGACCGGAAATCCCTGGGCCTGAACCTCCTGGATGACATCAAGACCACCACCGTCTCGGCGGCGCTGCACAAGATCAGCAAGCACTTCGTGGTGGATGCCAACAAGGAATTCACGGTGGCTGAGCAGTACCGCAAGTCCCTGCGCACCAAGACGCCGTCCGTGGAGGAGGGCGTGGCCAAGCTCTCCGGCGGCAACCAGCAGAAAGTGGTCCTGGCCAAGTGGATGTTCACGGATCCTGACCTGCTGATCCTGGACGAACCCACCCGCGGCATCGACGTCGGGGCCAAGTACGAGATCTACGGCATCATCCAGCAGCTGGCCAACCAGGGCAAGGGTGTCATCGTCATCTCCTCCGAACTGCCTGAACTGCTGGGCCTCTCCGACCGCATCTACACCATCTTCGAAGGCGCCATCACAGGTGTCCTGAACAAAGACGAGGCCAGTCAGGAAAGCCTGATGAAACTGATGACCTCCGCCCGCAAAGCCGCCGCCTGACCCTCTGGAATCCTCCAGAACCTTCCAGAACAAGGACTGACACAATGAACGCGCTCAAGAAGCTCTTTGGCGGCAACACCCGCCAATTCGGCATGATCTTCGCCCTGGTTGCACTGATTGTCTTCTTCCAATTCGCCACCGACGGCCGCACGCTCACTCCCGGCAACGTCATCAACCTCTTCAACGGCAACTCCTACATCCTGATCCTGGCCATCGGCATGGTGCTGGTCATCATCGCCGGCCACATTGACCTGTCAGTCGGCTCCGTGGCGGCGTTCGTCGGCGTCACTGTTGCCCTGGCCATCCGGGACTGGGGAATACCCTGGTACGCGGGCATCCTGCTCGGCCTCGGCCTTGGCGTCCTGATCGGCGCCTGGCAAGGGTTCTGGACAGCGTATGTGGGAATCCCCGCGTTCATCGTCACGCTGGCCGGCATGCTCCTGTTCCGCGGCTTCAACCAGTTCGTCGGCAAGTCCAACACCATTCCGGTCCCCGCCGACTTCCAGTACATCGGCTCGGGATACCTGCCGGAGGTTGGCCCGAACACCGGCTTCAACAACCTCACCCTGCTGCTGGGCCTGCTGGGCGTCGCCTTCGTGGTCTTCAGCGAACTCCGCGCCCGCCGCACCGCCAAGGCGCTCGGCGCAGAGGTACCCGAGGGCTGGGTCATGGGCACCAAGCTGGCCCTCGTCTGCGGCGCCATCCTCTACGCCACGTACCTGTTTGCCACCGGCCGCCCGGGCACGTCCTTCCCGATCCCCGGCCTCATCCTGGCCGTGCTGGTCCTTGTTTACGGCTTCATTTCCTCCAAGACGGTCGTTGGCCGCCACGTCTACGCAGTGGGCGGCAACCGCCACGCTGCAGAGCTCTCCGGTGTGCAGTCCAAGAAGGTCAACTTCCTGGTCATGATGAACATGGCCATCCTGGCCGGCCTTGCCGGCATGATCTTCGTTGGCCGTTCCACGGCCTCCGGCCCGTTCGACGGCGTCGGCTGGGAACTCGATGCCATTGCGGCTGTCTTCATCGGCGGCGCGGCGGTGACCGGCGGCGTGGGCACCGTGATCGGTTCGATCGTCGGTGGCCTGGTGATGGCCGTGCTGAACAACGGCCTGCAGCTCCTCGGCGTCGGCGCCGACCTTACCCAGATCATCAAGGGCCTGGTCCTCCTGATCGCCGTGGCCTTCGACGTCTACAACAAGAGCCAGGGCAAGCGGTCCATCATCGGCCTGCTGACCCAGAACTTCAACCGCCCCAGCGGCGGAGCACCGCTTCAGCCCGATGAAGTGACCTCGACCAAAGAAACCATCGCCCGGGAAGCCTGAGCACCGACCGCTCCCCGGACGCATTTCCCACCCCTATAGAAAGTGAACCAAGCAATGCGAATGATTGGTAAAGCAGGAAAGGCGGCAGCAGTCGCTGCCATTGCGGCACTGGCGCTGACAGCCTGCGGCCGTTCCGACACCGGCACCACGGGCGGTGGCACCGCAGGCGGCGAGGCTTTCCCCAAGGACTCCTCGATCGGCGTCGCGCTCCCGCAGAAGACCAGTGAGAACTGGGTCCTGGCGGAAAAGCTGTTCAACGACGGGCTCAAGGACGCCGGCTTCAAGCCCGACGTGCAGTTCGCCAACGGCGGCGTCTCCGAGCAGCAGAACCAGATCAGTGCCATGATCACCAAGGGCGCCAAGGTCATCATCGTCGGCGCGATCGACGGTGCACAGCTGGGCACCCAGCTCAAGCAGGCCAAGGACGCCGGCGCGACGATCATCGCCTATGACCGCCTGCTGCTGAACACCGAGAACGTGGACTACTACGTGGCCTACGACAACTTCAAGGTGGGTGAGCTGCAGGGCCAGGCACTCCTCGAAGGCATGCAGAAGAAGAAGCCGCAGGGCCCGTACAACATCGAGCTCTTCGCCGGTTCCCCGGATGACGCCAACGCGAAGGTCTTCTTCGACGGCGCCATGAGCGTGCTCCAGCCGAAGATCGACGACGGCACCCTCAAGGTGGTTTCCGGCCAGACCTCGTTCGGACAGGCCGTCACCCAGGGCTGGAAGGCAGAAAACGCCCAGCGCCGCGCCGACACGCTGCTGACCGGCAGCTACGGCAGCGCTTCGCTGGACGGCGTGCTGTCCCCGAATGACACGCTGGCCCGGGCTGTCCTGACCGCGGTCAAGGGTGCCGGCAAGCCGCTGCCCGTCATCACCGGCCAGGACTCCGAGGTTGAGTCCGTCAAGTCCATCATGGCCGGCGAGCAGTACTCCACCATCAACAAGGACACCCGCAAGCTCGTAGAGCACGCGATCGTCATGGTCAAGGACATCCAGGCCGGCAAGAAGCCTGAGATCAACGACGACAAGTCCTACAACAACAAGGTCAAGACCGTTCCGGCCTATCTGCTGGAGCCGGTCATCGTGACCCAGGAGAACGTCAAGACGGCGTACGTGGACGATCCGGTCCTCGGACCGATCACCAAGTAGCCCACTGACGGTGTAAGGCCAGAGTAAAGCCAGACGCTGCATCCAAGAGCCCCGGCTCCCCCGCGAGGGAGGGCCGGGGCTCTTGGCGTCCCCACCCGACGCTCCCTCACCTTTCGCACGTCCCAACCCGACGCTCCCTCACCTTTCGCACGTCCCAACCCGACGCTCCCTCACCTTTCGCACGCCCCCACCCGACGCTCCCTCACCTTTCACACGCCCCCACCCGACGCTCCCTCACCTTTCGCACGTTAGTGCTTCACAGCGCATGCATAGCTTCGGCTGGTCCTCCGCACAGCGCCACGGACAACAGTGGGATCCGAAGCCGGCCATTCCGCCGGCACATGATCTCAAGGAGTACAGGTGAGCGTCCTCGCCCGGAGTGTAGGCAATGCCTTCAGAAACAAGGTCAGATCGGCCGCCGTCGTGGCCGTTCTTGCCGTAGCAATCGGACTGGCCCTGGCCATGCTTGTGGCCAACCAGGCCGTGGGCGCCAAAGTCCAGGAGCTGAATGCGTCGGTGGGGACAGTGCTTACCGTCAACCCCGCCGGCGGCCAGGGTTTTGAGGGCGGCGGCGAGCCGCTGACCCCGGCACAGGCCGCAAGGGCTGCCGGCGTACCCAACGTAACCGCCGTCGTCGGAACCAAAGCGCTGCGGCTGCGCAACGCCACCGAAGCAGCGGCCCAGACGGCGGCAGGCCAGACAGGCGGCCCGGGCGGCGGTTTCGGCGGTCCCGGCGGGCAGTCAGCCACGCTGACCACGAGCCTCACCGTCGCGGTCGATGCCGGAACGCTCGGCAACCGTAACCAAGAGACCGGAACAACCGGTGCAACGGGAACCACGCAGCCGGTGCGGAGCCTTCCCCTCACCGCGACCGGCATCGGGGCTGAGGTGGACAGTACAGGCAAAGCGCTCGAGCTGACGGAGGGTACCGGTCTCGGCGACTACACCGTTTCCTCCACCAAGGCGCTGCTGGGCACCACCCTCGCCGAGAAGAACAACCTCGCCGTCGGGTCAACGTTCACCATCAACAGCACCACGTTCACTGTGGTGGGACTGTTCGACGCTGGCACGGCCTTCGGCAACAACGCGCTCTACGTGACCCTGCCGGCGGCGCAGGCGCTCGCGGAACTGCCCGATGAACTCTCCACCATGATCGTCACCGTCAACAGCATGGAAAACGTGGACGCTGCCAAATCTGCGCTGCAGGAAGCCCTCGGGTCGGATAAGGCCGATGTCACGCAGGGCCAGCGCAACCTCGAAACGGCCGTCAGCTCGCTGGACAGCGTCAAGAACATCTCCTTCGTTGCGTTTGTTGCCGCGCTCGGGACCGCCGGCCTGATCATCCTGCTGATCATGGTGATGCTGGTCCGCGAGCGCCGCCGGGAGATCGGGGTCCTGAAGGCGATCGGTGCACGCAACCGCACCATCGGGCTCCAGTTCGTCCTGGAAGCACTGGTTCTGGTGGCGCTCGGCAGCGCGGTGGGCGCCGCGATCGCTTCCTTTGCCAGCGGCGGAATCGCCAGTGCTTTGGTCAGTTCAAACACCAGCACGACGGCGGTTGCCGGCCGCGGCGCCGGCGTTCCGGGCGGCACGGGCTTCCCGGGCGGGGGCGCAGGCCTGCCCGGCGGCGGCCCGTTGGGCGGCGCCTCCCAGCTGCTGACCTCCGTCACGGCGAGCGCCTCCCCCGGCGTGATCGCCGCCGGCATCGCCGCGGTGTTCGGCGTCGCCATCATCGGAGCCCTGGTTCCGGCCCTGCTCACCGCCCGTATCCGTCCCATCGAAGTCCTCCGAGGAGAATAGCCATGATTGAAGTCAAGAACCTCGTCCGCACGTTCAAGACCGGGGACCGCACCATCAAGCCGGTCAACGGCGTCAGCTTCGAACTGGAGGAGGGAACGCTGGCCTCCATCGTCGGGAAGAGCGGCAGTGGCAAAAGCACCCTGTTGTCCCTTCTCGGCGCCCTGGACAAACCCACCAGCGGAGACGTCGTCGTCAACGGCGTCAGCCTGGCAGGGATGCCGGACGGCAAGCTGACGGAGTACCGGCGCCGGGACATCGGCTTCGTGTTCCAGCAGTTCAACCTGATCCCCAACCTCTCGGCGCTGGACAACGTGATGCTGCCCATGGAGTTCGCGGGCGTGCGGAAGCCGATGCGCGACCAGCGGGCACGCGAGCTCCTCCAGCAGGTGCAGCTCGACCCGGAGAAGCACGGCCGCCGCATCAACCGTCTCTCCGGCGGCGAGCAGCAGCGCGTTGCCATCGCCCGGGCCCTGGCCAACGAGCCCAAACTGATCCTTGCTGACGAGCCCACCGGCAACCTGGACGAGCAGACCGGCGAGCACATCATCGAACTCCTCAGCTCGCTCAGCAGGGACCACAACACCACCATCCTTGTGGTCACGCACGACCGCCAGCTCGCCAACAAGACCGACCGCCGCTTCAGGCTGCAGCAAGGCAGGCTGACCGAGGAACCCGCCCGTGACCGCGCAGGTGCGGCTGCAGGGGTGGAGGCCGGGGTCGGGACCGCGGCGGTGTAGGTGCGGGGGGGCAGGTGCGGGTCGGCGCCAAACCCTCCCGCACTTCCCGCCGCCCACTCCCAAACCCTCCCGCAGTTCCCGCCCGAATTGCCGCAACCCTCCCGCAGCCGGGTGAGAGGATGGCGTCATGACTTTGCCCATCGCCACGCCGTGGCTTTTCAGTCAGCCCAACCAGGATCCCCGCGCCGCTACCGGTGCGGCGTTGCGCTGGGGAGTGATCGCCACCGGCAGGATCGCCTCACTGGTCTCCCGGGATCTGGCACTGCTCAGTGACGCCGAACTGTATGCCGTCAGTTCACGCCAGCAGGCGGCAGCGGACGCGTTTGCCTCGGAATTCGCCTTCTCCCGGGCGTACGGGGACGACAACGGCCAGCAAGGCTACCAGCGACTCCTCGCCGACGACGCGGTGGACGTTGTGTACGTGGCTACGCCTCACGCCCAGCATCACCAGATGGTGCTGGCTGCCCTCAACGCGGGAAAGCACGTCCTGTGCGAAAAAGCCTTCACCATCAATGCCCGGGAGGCCGCCGAGCTCATTGCCGTCGCCCGCGACAAGAACCTGTTCCTGATGGAAGCCGTCTGGAGCCGCTTCCTTCCGAGCATGCAGCGGGCTTTTGAAATCGCTCGATCTGGCGAACTCGGCACCGTACAGTGGGTCACCGCGGATCTCGGCTTCCCGGCACCGTACTCCCCCACCGCGCGCCTGTGGGCCGTCAAGGACGGCGGCGGTGCACTCCTCGACCTGACCGTCTACCCCCTGCTGTGGGCTCTGGGCACCCTGGGGTTCCCGCAGGCCGTCAGTGCCACGGGGGCCCTTAATGACGACGGCGTGGACACTCAGAACGCATTAACACTGGAGTATCACCACGGGGCGCAGGCACAACTGACCTCGTCTTTGCTGGCTTACGGCCCCCGCGCCGCAACCGTGGCCGGAAGCCTGGGCTATCTTCAATCGCTGGGCTCCATTAACAACCCCAAGCAGCTCGTTGTCGGAATCGGGCGCGAACCGCTCCGCACAGAGCACTTCGATGTAGCAGGCCTGGGCTACACCTACGAGCTTCGCGAGGTGACTCGCTGCATCCAGCAGGGTCTGACCGAAAGCCCGGTCATGCCGCTGGAGGATTCGTTGAACACCATGCGGCTTTTCGACGGCGTCCGGGCACAACTGGGGGTCACCTACCCCAACGATGCCCGCTGACCCTCCTTAGAGGTTCTTTTTTATGACGACTCGTGGCCAGTCGTCCAGGCCACGTGCACGCTCTGACTGCACGATCTGATGCACAGCGTCCGGCCACTGGTGTTCCGGCACCGGGTGGAATCCCAGGCGGGCATAGTAAGGCGCGTTCCAGGGGACTCTTTCGAAGGTTGTCAGGGTCATCCCTTTCAGTCCTCGAGCTGCCGCCCAGAGAGCGGCTTTGTCGATGAGTTTTCGGCCAAGACCCTGCCGCGCATGAAGCGGGTGGACGGTCACCTGCTCGATATGGGCAAACGGCTCCACCACCTCGATCAAAATGTAAGCCACCGCCTCGTCACCGGAATCGGTGGCAACCCATGCCCTGGCGTCCTGCTGGTACACAGTCAAGGCTTCGAGGCTGGGTGGCGCATCATCAGCGATGGCACCCATGTTGAGCGTGCGGAAGGCTTCGCCGGCTGCGACTTCGATGTCGCGCATTTTCGGGAGGTCTTCTGTTCTTGCTTCCCTGATCATGCGCCCAGTCAATCAGATGCGTCCTCCAAGGCTCAGGTCCGCGATTGACCGCAGGGATGGCCGACGCCGTTCCGGTAAGGGTGATGTTCGGGCCCAACCTGGAGCAGAGGTCAGTCGGGGCATCCTCATGCTGGGGGACGCCGACACGGCTGACTGTGCCGCCCGGGGGCAACGCTGACGGGCCTCACCACCACTCCTTTTGGTCAGTTTTACGACGACGGCGGAAACCTCCCCGTCGATTCGATGGATTTATATTCGTCTAACACTGGACTCTGCCTTTCAACGAGGCATACGCTGTAAAAGATCGTCAGATTGTTCGTAAGCCGGGGGGGTGTCGAGCATGGCCAGCACTGCATTGTCTTGGTCCGCGCTCCGCCCCTTGCGTCCGGTTCTCATTGCTGGTGCAGCAGCCGTAGCTTGGCTTTCCTTTGCAGCCCCGGCCGCCGGTGCAAGCACCCAGCACAGCCAGGAGTCCCTGCTCGGCGGGATCGCTTCCACGGTTTCTTCGACACTCGACAGCGAGGCCGGCACTGCCAGCGTTGCTCCTGGAGTCCAGAAAGCCGTTCATGCCGTGGCCGCAGTGCCTGCCAGACATGCGGGTGCTGTGACCGTTCCGGCCCGCGCCTCTGCCCTCATTCCACAGCCTCAGCCGGAGCCGGCGAGTTCTGCTCCTGTAGCCGCGCCGCACGCCCTGCCCTCGCTGGTGCATGAGCTCGCTGCCCCGGCGGAGGCAGTCACGGACGCCCTGCCGTCCGCCAAGGTGCCCCCGGCCGGCACTGCGACGCAGCTGACTGCCCCGGTGACCGCATTGGCGGACAAAGCAGTCGGTGGCATTGCTGAGACCCTCACAGGAACCGTTGTTCGGCCGGTCGCGGATGCGGCACCTGCGTTGGAAGCGCCGCTCGAATCCATTACCGATGTACTCTCAGAGACGCCGCCGCTCGCGGCGCCGGCCCTTGCACCTGTGGTGGAGGTCGTTGAGAACCTCGCCACGCCGCATGTGCCCGACGTCGTTCTGCCGCTCCCCGCAGTCCCGGGATCGGCTTCCTCGGACAGCGCCGACAGCGTCCGCGTGTCCAAGGGGCACTCCCCCGTCTTGGCTCCGGCACCCGCTGGACTCCCTGGCCTAAAGCCATCGCCGCATTCGGCTGCCCTGCCCTCATTAGTCCCAGCCAGAGCTTCCCAGTCCTCGCCCGGCATGTCCGCGGGAGGAGGACTGCCTTCCAAGGGCGAGGCGGACCCGCCGGGAGCCCCGCACCCGGCTCCGCCTGCAGGCTCCGGATCGGGTAACGTCCAATCTCCCGGCGGGCCCTCCCTGTCCGCCGCCTGGCTGACCAGTCCGTTCGACTACCTTCCGCTCGTGGGCCTTGTGCCTGCCAGTGGCCCGCTTCAGCATCTCCCCTCACCGGTGGCTATTGACCCCGGTTCCTCTCCTGACTAGTTGGGCCCCTTCTGCCATCCATTGTGCAGAAATACGGCCAATTTCGGGCCGCCTTGAGCGCCCGACAACAACTGTTCAGGAGACATCAAAATGCATCAGAAACTTCGCAGGGGCCTTCTAGGCACCTTCTTTGCCGGAGGTCTATTGGCCCTAGGCGCCACAGCGGCCAACGCGGACACAACCGTCACCGGCACTGTGGCCGTAGAATCCGAGTCCGTTTCGGCGGACGTCATTGCTTCGACGTCGTTGGGCCTGCTGGGTGGTCCAACGACGTCGGGGTCTTCCGAAATTGCGGCCGTCGCCGAGGTCAACCTCGGCAACACCGCAGCCGCCCCAACAGGTACGGGCACCACCACGGCCGCCCTCGTTGACGTGAACCTCGGCAACACCGCAGGCGCCGGCACCACCGCCGACGCCCTCGTCGACGTCAACCTCGGCAACACCGGCAACAGCACCACCGCCGACGCCCTCGTCGACGTCAACCTCGGCAACACCGCAGCCGCCCCAACAGGTACGGGCACCACCGCCAACGCCCTCGTCGACGTCAACCTCGGCAACACCGGTACCGGAACCGCCACTGGTAACGGCACGACCGCGGATGCTGTCGTCGACGTCAACCTCGGCAAGGCCACAGGCGCCGGCACCACCGCAGATGCCGTCGTTGACGTGAACCTCGGCAACACCGGAACCGGAACCGCCACGGGCAACGGCACAACCGCCGACGCCCTCGTCGACGTCAACCTCGGCAACACCGGTACCGGAACCGCCCCCGGTAACGGCACGACCGCGGATGCTGTCGTCGACGTCAACCTCGGCAACGCCACAGGCGCCGGCACCACCGCAG
>NZ_JAFHKT010000147.1 GCF_017052465.1 Arthrobacter pascens | reverse complement strand
GGGTTCGGAATGGGACCGGGCGTTTCCCCCACGCTATGACCGCCGTAACCCTTCTACCCGGCACACACCCGCGGGGTGTGTGTGGGAAATCTGGTGTTACAACTGTGCTGTTGTTTCAACTGTGCTGTTGTTTCAACTGTGCTGTTGTTACAGCTGTGGTGTTGTTATTTTGTTGTGGTTTTTGTTCCCTGGGCAACTTACCGTGTGACGGGTTTGTTGGTTGGGAACCACATAGTGGACGCAAGCAGTCTTGTTTC
>NZ_JAFHKT010000146.1 GCF_017052465.1 Arthrobacter pascens | reverse complement strand
GACGGCCTGGCCCTTGAGGTGGTTGGAGATGGCCCAGACTTTGAGGTTGTACTTCTCCAGCACGGCGAGTTTGGATTCGGCGTAGCCGGGTTCGTCCCAGCGCCAGGCGTCCAGGTGGTCCCCGGACACGGCGATTTCGAGACCGTCGTAGCCCCAGCCGGAGGCCAGTTTGGCGACTTCCTCGAACGGCAGGTCGGCCCACTGGCCGGTGAACAGGGTGTACGGGCGGGGCATGTCAGGCTCCTTCGGCGGGGGAATCGCTCACCGGGACGGTGAGCTGGACAGTGGAGGACTTGGCGCTGGCGGATTCCTCGACGGCTGCCAGGACGCGCTGGACGGCCAGTCCCTCCTCGAAGGAGGGCGAGGGCGCGCTGCCCTGGCTGAGTGCGAGCAGGAAATCACGGATCTGGTGGGTGAAGGTGTGTTCCCACCCGATGATGTGGCCCTGCGGCCACCATGCGTCCATGTAGGGATGCTCGGGTTCGTTCACGAGGATGCGCCGGAAACCCTGTTCCCGGACCGGGTCCGTCGCGTCCAGGAAACCCAGCTCGTTCAGCTCCTCAAGATCGAACAGAACCGTTCCTTTGTCGCCATAGATTTCCAGCCTGAGGGAGTTCTTTTGCCCGGTGGCAACGCGGGAAACTTCCACAGAGGCGATGGCACCGCCGGTGAGTGACAGCGTCGCCCAGGCGGCGTCGTCGACCGTGACCGCCTCGGGGCCATCGGCGCCCGGACGGCTGGAAACGAAGGTGTGCAGGCGTCCGGAAACGTCGGTGACGGCCTCACCGAGCAGGAACATGACCTGGTCGATGGCGTGGGAGGCGATGTCGCCCAAAGCGCCGGAACCCGCAGTGTCCTTGCGCAGCCGCCAGGTCATTGGCGCCTGCGCATCAGTGAGCCAGTCCTGCAGGTACGCGGCCCGGACGTGCCGGACGGTTCCCAGCCGGCCTTCGGCGATGAGTTCTTTGGCCAGGGCCAGCGCCGGGACGCGGCGGTAGTTGAAGCCGACCATCGACTGCACGCCACGCGTTCTCGCCGCCTGGGCCGCCCGCGTCATGGCTTCGGCCTCGGCCACGGTGTTGGCCAGAGGCTTCTCCACCAACACGTGCTTGCCGGCCTCGAGGGCAGCGATCGCGATCTCCGCGTGCATCCACCCCGGGGCGCAGATGTCCACGATGTCGATATCGTCCCGCTCCAGGACGTCGCGCCAGTCCGTGGCGGACTCGGCCCACCCATACCTGGCCGCGGCGTCGGCGACCTGGACGCGATCCCGTCCGACCAGCACTTTCTGCTCGAAAGCCGGGACATCGAAGTAGCTGGCCACGTTCCGCCACGCATTCGAGTGGGCCTTGCCCATGAACGCGTAACCGATCATGGCCACCCCCAGTGGGCGGATTTGCTGCGGTTCTTGGGTTGTCATTGCGCTGTTCCTAGACGGTGGAGGCAGTGGGGTTCCAGTCCTCGGGGAGGGCCGGGGATTGCGGTGCGGAGCTTTCGACGTCGACGAACGTTCCGGAGTCCACGGACTCGGAGATGGCCACCATGGTGTCCAGCACGTGGTAGGCGAGCTGTCCGGTGGCGCGGTGCGGGACGCCCGCGCGGATGGAGCGGGCCATGTCCAGGACGCCCATGCCGCGGCCGTTGTCCGGGCCGGTGGCGGGGATGACGGTCCAGTCCTCGTCGCCCGCGCGCCAGAGCCTGACCTCTCCGTGGAAATTGTTGGGGTCCGGCAGGGAGATCGTGGCCTCGGTGCCGGTGATCTCCACGAACCCCATCCGCTCGCGGGGGGATTCGAAGCTGAAGACGCTGTGCGATGACTGGCCGCCTTCGAACTGCGCCATCGCGCTGACATGCGTGGGGACCTCGACGGTGAATTCCTCGCCCAGCCGTGGGCCGGAGCCGATCACGCGGACCTCCGTGGACTTCGAGCCCATGGCCGCCACTTTGCTGACCGGGCCAAACGTCTGGACCAGCGCGGTGAGGTAGTACGGCCCCATGTCGAACAGCGGCCCGGCACCGTACTGGAACAGGAACGCCGGATTCGGATGCCAAGATTCGGGCCCCGGAGTCTGGAATGTGGTCATCGCCGTCAGCGGAGTCCCGATGTCGCCGCGTTCGATCAGCCGGCGCGCCGTCTGCAGGCCGGCGCCCAGGAAGGTGTCCGGGGCGCAGCCGAGCCGGCGTCCCGCCGCCTCTGCTGCCTTAAGGAGTCCCAGGCCGGATTCGCGGTCCAGTGAAAACGGCTTCTCCGTCCACACGTGTTTTCCCGCGCGGACGGCGGCGGTGGCCACTTCCACGTGGGCGGCCGGGATGGTCAGGTTGACGATGATTTCGACGTCGGGGTGGCCCAGCGCCGCGTCCACCCCGCCCGAGGCGGGGATGCCGTATTCCCTGGCACGCGCCGCGGCGGAGTCCTCGGAAAGGTCGGCGATGACGTGCACCTTCAGGTCGGGGAAGACCGTCAGGTTGTCCAAGTACTGCTTGCTGATGTTGCCTGCGCCGATGACGGCAACGCCCACGGGGCCGCTGCCGCTTGCTGGAGCCTGGGCGGCGCTCATGAATGTATCTGCCCGGTTGCTGCCTTCTGCAGGAACGCCAGGCTCTGGGCGATCCCGTCAAAAATGTCCCCGGAGTAGTCGTCGAACTCAACTACCCCGACTTCCAGGGATTTTGCCGCGGCGATGACATCCAGCACTGCCACTTTGCCCTTGCCCGCAGGCAGCTGCGCCTTGGTGTCCGTGGTGAGCGGGCCGTCCTTGATGTGGATTAGCCGCACCCGGTCACCCAGCCGCGTGAGGACTTCCACGGGATCCTGGCCGCCAACGGCAACCCAGTAGGTGTCGACTTCCAGCACCACCTCAGGGTCGAGCAGCCCGGCGAAGTACTCCAGCGCGGACTGGCCCTCGATGGTGGATTCCAGCTCCCACTGGTGGTTGTGGTAGCCCACCCGGATGCCGTAGTCGGCGGCCTTTCGGGCGGCAGCGTTGAGCTTCTCAGCCGTAGCGCGGACATCCTCTGCCGACTGCCAGTGCTCGGCCGTTATGTACGGCTCGATCACTGTTTCCATCCCCAGGGCCCGGGCCGCGGCAAAGATCTGGTCCTGGTCCTGGCTGAGCAGGGGCGCGTGGCCGGACGGGGCCGTCAGGCGGTTGGCCTTCAGCGCTTCGCCGAGTTCCTTGGCGGTCGCCACGAAGTTGCACGGCTCCACCTGGGTGAAACCGATCTCGGCCACTCGCCGGATGGTGCCGGGAAGGTCCTCCTCGAGGGGCCCGCGGAGAGTGTAGAGCTGGAGTGAGTACGTCATGGTTCTCCTAACATCTTGCTGATCGTCCGGGCAGCCCATGACCCGGCGCGGCGTCGGGAGTGGGTCTTTTATGAAGCTACGGCTACTTTTACCGCAAGTCAATCAAAAGTTTGCAGAAGTACTGACATAAGTCGGCCGGTGTGTGCTATTCCTTAACCCATGCAGACATCTCCTGCCCTTGAGCGGCCGTCGGAGGACGCCGGGCTGTGGGCCCGTGCCGGCGACCTCTTTCAGCTGCTCCGTGACGGCAAGGCACGGACCCGCGCTGAACTGACTGCGGTCACGGGCCTTGCACGCACCACAGTGGCGGCCAGGATCGATGCCCTGACGGCGGCGGGCTTCGTGGGTCCCGCAGGTGAGGCGGCTTCCTCCGGGGGCCGGCCGCCGTCGCGGTTTGTCTTCAACGCCGGTATGAAGGTGGTGTGCGCGGCCGACGTCGGCGCTTCGCACGCTTCCGTTGCCGTCACGGACCTGAACGGGGACATTCTGGCCCGCCACTCGGGCGCCTTGGAAATCTCCGAGGGTCCCGAGGCTGTGCTTGATTGGGTCATCGGGAACTGCAGGTCGCTGCTGCAAGGCATCGGCCGTGCGGACGGAGACGTGGCGGGCGTGGGAATCGGCCTGCCGGGGCCCGTGGAGCACGATACCGGCCGGCCGGTGAAGCCTCCCATCATGCCGGGCTGGGACGGGTTCGACGTGGCCGGCTATGTCCGCGCCGAGCTGGGAACCGAAGTCCTGGTGGATAACGACGTCAACATCATGGCCGTGGGCGAGCGGCACGCCTTCTGGCAGGACCACCGGAACCTCCTTTTCGTGAAGGCCGCCACCGGCATCGGGGCTGGCATCATCAGCAGCGGCCAGCTGCAGCGGGGAGCCGACGGCGCATCGGGGGACCTCGGCCACGTCCGCGTTCCCAGCGGCGAGGACGTCCTGTGCCGTTGCGGCAACCACGGCTGCCTCGAGGCGCTGGCATCCGGCCCCGCGCTGGCAGCCAAGCTGAGGGCCCACGGGATCGATGCGGTCTCCGGCACGGCCGTGGTGGACCTGGCAGCAAAGGGGGATGTGCAGGCCATTCTCGCGCTGCGACAGGCGGGACGGGACATGGGGGAGGTGCTGGCCATCTGCGTGAATCTCCTCAACCCTTCGGTGATCGTGGTCGGCGGCAGTCTCTCGCGCGCCGGCGACCAGCTCCTGGCCGGTATCCGGGAAACCGTCTACCGGCGGTCCCAGCCGCTGGCCACGTCCAAACTCCGCATCGAGCAGTCCAAGGCACCTGTCGATGCTGCCATCTGGGGAGCCAGCCGGATGGTCATTGAGCACGTACTTTCGCCCGAGGCCGTGGAATCAGCCATCAGGCACGCCGCCATTCACAACGCCTAGCGTTTCAAATCGACAAGAAACAAAGGATCCATTCGTGAGTAATCAACAGCCATCACGCCTCCCCGCCACGGCACCCCTGAAAGTTGGGGTCGTCGGCATCGGATGGGCCGGTCAACAGCACATCAAGGCCTACAAGAACATCGACGGTGTGGAGCTCGTCGCCGTGGCCGCCATGGAGGAGGACCTCCTTGCCGGCATCAAGGCCGAGTACGGCATCCCACACACGTTTGCCCGCTGGGAGGACCTGCTCGAGCTCGAAGGACTCGACGCCGTCAGCGTCGCGGTGCCGACGTTCCTGCACGCGCCGATTGCCATCGCCGCGCTTGAGCGCGGGCTGCACGTCCTGAGCGAAAAGCCCCTGGCCCGCAACGGCGACGAGGGCAGGCAGATGGTCGAGGCAGCCCGGGCGGCCGGCCGTGTCCTCGACGTCGCCTTCAACCACCGCCGCCGCGGCGACATCCAAAAGCTGAAGAGCATCATGGACGGCGGCGAGCTGGGCCGCCCGTACTACGCCAAGGCCTCCTGGCTCCGCCGGCAGGGCATCCCCATGCTGGGCAGCTGGTTCACCAATCCGGCGCTGGCCGGCGGCGGGCCGCTGGCGGACATCGGCGTCCACGTCCTGGACTACGCGCTGCACCTGCTGGGCGAACCGAAGGTCCTCTCCGTCTCCGCGTCGACACATTCGGAACTTGGCCCCCGCGGCCTCGGCGGAAACGCCCGGTACACCGCGATGCAGGCTGCCCACAAGTTTGAGGTGGAAGACTTCGCCTCTGCCTTCATCCGGCTTGAAGGCGGAGGCACGCTGATCCTCGAAGCAGGCTGGGCGGCGTACCGCGACGAAGACGACCTGATGGACTTCACCGTTTACGGTACCGACGGCGGCGCGGACCTGCGCGCCGTCGGGGCCTCCGACGCCCCCGTCGCGGACCTTCGCATCTTCAAGGAGAAAGACGGCGAAAACGCCGACTACACAGTTGTGGCCGAACCCGGCAGGGCACACCAGGCCGTGGTGGAGGACTTCGTTGAAGCCGTCCGCGGAGGCGAGTCCGTGTGGGGCGCCCACGACGGATCACTTGCGCTGACCCGCGCCCTGGTGCTCGACGCCTGCTACAAGTCCGCCCTCGAACAGCGCGAAGTGAGGCTCTGACATGCCCGACAAACTGAACATTCTGGTGTGGAACGAAGGTGTCCACGAGGCCCGCAACGAGCCGGAAACCATGGCGGAGATGTACCCCAGCGGCATCCACGGCGCCATCGCTGAGGGCCTGAAGGGCTTTTACCCGGATTCAAGCATCACCACGGCAACGCTGGCCGACCCGGAGCACGGGCTCTCGGAGGAAACCCTGGCCGCCACCGACGTCCTCCTCTGGTGGGGGCACGTGGCCCACGCCGAGGTCAGCGACGAGGTGGTGGAACGCGTCCAGCGCCACGTCCTGGGCGGCATGGGGCTCATTGTCCTGCACTCCGGCCACTTCGCCAGGATCTTCACCAAGCTCCTGGGAACCACCTGCTCCCTCAAATGGCGCAACGACGGCGAGCGCGAACTCGTGTGGACCGTCAAGCCTTCGCATCCGATTGCCGCCGGTGTGGAAAGCCCCATCGTGATCCCGAAGCAGGAGATGTACGGCGAGCTGTTCGATATTCCGGAGCCCGATGACCTGATTTTCATCAGTTCCTTCGAAGGCGGCGAAGTCTTCCGCTCGGGGGTCACCTTCTCCCGCGGCAAGGGCCGGATCTTCTACTTCAGCCCGGGGGACCAGGAATACCCCGTCTACCATCAGCCTCAGATCCAGCAGGTGATTGCCAACGGCGTCGGATGGGTGGCGCAGCCGGCGCAGTTCCGTGAGGCGCCCGGTGTGGGCAACGCCCAGCGGGACTGGTACCTGTAACAGGCGCACGGAAAAATCGTCCGGACCGGTGGGCAGTCATGCCCACCGGTCCGCACGTGATAGCAATAAAGAGATGAAACCGCTTTCCATCCTCCCCTCAGCCTGCCCGGCAGCCCCATGAGGCGACTGGGCTCCACGATCCCGAGCAGCTGGATTCTCCTGGCATGCATAGGGCTTATTGCCCTCAACATGCGGGGACCGTTCGTGGCGGTGGCCCCTGTGGTGGAGCCAATGCAGCTGGACCTCGGGTTCTCGCCGGTGGAGCTGGGACTCCTCACAGGTATCCCGGTGCTGTGCTTTTCGCTCGCAGCGCCGCTTGCCTCCCTGGCGGCGCGCCGGCTGGGAGCGGAGGTGGCCATCACGCTGACCCTCCTGGGGGTTCTGGCGGGCGTTGTTGTCCGGTCCGCCGGCGGCGGAGCCATGGTGATGCTCGGGACTGTAATCCTCGGCGTGGCCATCACCATCGGCAACATCGCGGTGCCACTGATCATCAGGCGGGATTTTTCCTCCCGCCGGCAGGGGACCGCGCTGGGGATCTACACCGCCGCCCTGAACATTGGTTCATTCCTCACCTCCGTGGTGACGGCGCCCCTGGCCGAAGCCGCCGGGTGGCAGCCGGCGCTCGCCGCCAGTGCCTTGTTCGCCGTCGCCGCGATCGCGTTCTGGGTGCCCGCGGCCGGCCGCGGGGCGTACGTCCCCGCCGCCGATGACGGTTCTGGCGGGCCGCCTGCGGGCGGCCGGCCGGCCTCTCCGTGGATTACGGTGGGCCTGACAGCCGGTTTCGCCGGACAGGCCATCTCCTACTACGGGGTGACTGCATGGCTGCCGACGCTGCTGTCCGACGAACTCGGCATGGCGCCGGCCGCCGCCGGTGCAGGGTCGTCGCTCTTCCAGATCCTGGCGATACTGGGTGGACTGGGAGTTCCGCTGGTGGCGCGGTTCATGAGCACGACGGCGGTTGCCCTCACCTTGGGTGCCATGTGGCTCACCGTTCCCCTCGGGCTGCTGCTGGCGCCGGAGCTGTGGTGGCTCTGGTCGTCCCTCGGCGGCGCGGCCCAGGGCGGCGGCATCACGGTCATCTTCATCGCCATCATCAAGCTGGCCGTGGACCAGGCCTCGGCAGGCCGGATGTCCGCGGTCGTTCAAGGCGTCGGATACTGTTTCGCGGCCGCGGCGCCGACGTTCGTGGGCTACGTCAACAGCGTCACCGGAGGTTGGACCGCGCCCCTGCTGGTGATCCTGGGCTCGGTCCTGGCGTTCATTCTGGGAACAACCCTCTCCGTCCGCAAGGTGCCGAAGCAGCGCTAGGCCGCCAACCGCCGTCGTACGCCCCTTTAACACCAAGCGCGAACTGGCAGCTAATGCCCTCAAACCCGGAGTTTAAGGTCATTACCTGCCAGTTCGCGCTTCATGGGGGGCTCCGTTGCCGGGCAGCCTCCCCGGATTTCGGGGGTGCTGTTGCGAAGGCGTGGCGGCCCGGCGGACGGAAACTTGGGCGGGTTTCTAGGCGGCGACCAGCTCGTCTTCGATGGCTTCGGCCGTGGCGTCAGCACCCTGGCGGGCCTCGTGCAGGTACCTGGCGTAGGCCGGAACCGTCAGGAAGCTGGGGAACTTGTCGCTCAGCGTGACTTCCTCGAAGATGTCGCGGGCGTCGGCGAAACGGTCGCCGTCGAAACGCTCCAGCCGGGCGAACTCCTCGTCCAGCATGTCCTCCACCCATTCCTTGGAGATGATTTCGCCGTGGTCCGTGATGGCCCGGGAGTAGATCCACTGCCACAGCTGGGAGCGGGAGATCTCGGCGGTGGCCGCGTCTTCCATGAGGTTGTGGATGGCCACTGCGCCGTTGCCCCGGAGCCAGGATTCGATGTAGCGGATGCCGACTTCGATGTTGTTCCGGATGCCCTGTTCGGTGATGGTCCCGTGCGTTGCCGCCACGTTGATGAGGGCACGGTCGTCCGGGGTGACGTCCTCGCGGAGCCGGTCCAGCTGGTTGGGGCGGTCACCAAGGACGCCGTCGAACACCTCGCGGCAGACGGGAACGAGGTCCGGGTGGGCCACCCATGAGCCGTCGAAGCCGTCGGCTGCCTCGCGGGTCTTGTCCGCGCGGACCTTTTCGAAGGCGCTGGCGTTGGCGGCCTCGTCCTTGCGGTTCGGAACTGCGGCGGCCATGCCCCCAATAGCCATGGCCCCCCGCTTGTGGCAGGCGCGCACCAGCTGTTCGGTGTAGGCCCGCATGAACGGGGCGGTCATGGTGACCTGGCCGCGGTCCGGGAGGACGAACCGGGGGCCGCGGGTGCGGAAGTTCTTGATCAGGGAGAAGATGTAGTCCCAACGGCCGGCATTGAGGCCGGAGGCGTGGTCCCGCAGTTCGTAGAGGATCTCCTCCATCTCGAACGACGCCGTGATGGTTTCGATCAGCACGGTGGCGCGGATGGTGCCCTGCGGGATGCCGAGCAGGTCCTGGGCGAGGATGAAGATGTCGTTCCAGAGCCGGGCCTCGAGGTGGTTCTCGATCTTGGGCAGGTAGAAGTAGGGGCCCTTGCCCTGTGCCAGCAGGCGGCGGGCGTTGTGGAAGAAGTACAGTCCGAAGTCCACGATGCCGCCGGCGACCGGGGCGCCGTTGATGAGCATGTGCTTCTCGGGCAGGTGCCAGCCACGGGGGCGGACCACGATGGTGGGCAGGTCCTCGGCAGCCTTGAGCTTGTATTCCTTGCCCTCGGGGGTGGTGTAGTCGATCCGCCGCTCCAGGGCATCGGTGAGGTTCAGCTGGCCCTGGATCACGTTGCGCCAGGACGGTGTGGAGGAGTCTTCCATGTCGGCCAGCCAGACCTTGGCCCCGGAGTTCAGGGCGTTGATGGTCATTTTGCGGTCCACCGGTCCGGTGATTTCCACGCGGCGGTCCTCCAGGCCTGGGGCCGGGGGAGCGACGCGCCAGTTGGGATCGGTGCGGACGGACTCGGTCTCGCGGAGGAACCGCGGGTCCTGGCCGCCGGCGATCTGGTCCCGCCGTGCCCTGCGTGCCCTCAGCAGCTCCTCGCGCCGTCCGGCAGTCGCCTTGTGCAGCTGCGCAACGAAGGCCAAAGCGTCCGGAGTGAGAACCTCGCTCTGCCGGCAAATGGGCTGGGCGGTCAGTGTGATCCCGTTGATGGTGAAGTTGTCGGTGAAGCTGTTCATTTCTGGCTCCTTAAAGCAAGAAGGAATGGTCGACGGCGGCTGGCGACGTACATAAATAGGCGGTGAACTGGACATCCGGCAGCGTGCGTAAAAGGGGCCCTATGGCCGGCTTCGTCCTCGCCCAGCGAGGTAAGAAGCCGGCCATGGGGAATAGCACGCCGAGGATCGTCCGGTTTGCCGACGGGCGCGAGGCCCGCCGTCGTGAGTGTTAGTGGAACTGGCCCTCTTCGGTGGATCCCACGAGAGCGAGGGTGGATGCGTTCGGGTTGAGCGCAGTGGCGATGTCGTCGAAGTAGCCGGTGCCGACTTCGCGCTGGTGCTTGGTCGCGGTGTAGCCGCGGGACTCGGAGGCGAATTCCTTCTCCTGCAGCTCGACGTACGCGCTCATGCCTGCCCGGGCGTAGCCGTGGGCGAGGTCGAACATCGAGTAGTTCAGGGCGTGGAAGCCGGCCAGGGTGATGAACTGGAAGGTGAAGCCCATGGCGCCGAGTTCGCGCTGGAACTTGGCGATGGTGGCGTCGTCCAGGTGCTTGCGCCAGTTGAACGACGGGGAGCAGTTGTAGGAGAGCATCTGGTCCGGGAAGTCGGCCTTGACGGCTTCGGCGAACTTGCGGGCCAGCTCCAGGTCCGGGGTGCCGGTTTCCATCCAGATGAGGTCCGAGTACGGGGCGTAGGCCTTGGCGCGGGCGATGCAGGGTTCGATGCCGTTGCGGACCTTGTAGAAGCCCTCGGGGGTGCGGACCGGCTGTCCGCCTTCGCGGAGGATGAATTCCTGGTCGCGCTCGTCGACGTCGGAGGTGATCAGAGTGGCTGCCTCGGCGTCGGTGCGGGCAATGACGACGGACGGGGTACCGGCGACGTCGGCGGCCAGGCGGGCCGCGTTCAGCGTGCGGACGTGCTGCTGGGTGGGGATCAGGACCTTGCCGCCGAGGTGGCCGCACTTCTTCTCCGAGGCGAGCTGGTCCTCCCAGTGAACACCCGAGGCGCCGGCCTGGATCATGGACTTCATCAGCTCGTAGGCGTTCAGCGGTCCGCCGAAGCCGGCCTCGGCGTCGGCCACGATCGGTACCAGCCAGTCCTCGACGGTCTGGACGCCCTCGGAGAATTCGATCTGGTCGGCCCGGAGCAGGGCGTTGTTGATGCGGCGGACCACGGTGGGAACCGAGTTGGCCGGGTACAGCGACTGGTCCGGGTAGGTGTGGCCGGAGTTGTTGGCGTCGGCAGCGACCTGCCAGCCGGAGAGGTAGATGGCGCGGAGGCCAGCCTTGACCTGCTGCACGGCCTGGTTGCCGGTGAGGGCGCCCAGGGCGTTGGTGTACTTGCCTTCCTTGTGCTCCTCGGTGAGCTGCTTCCACAGCTTCTCGGACCCGCGGCGGGCCAGCGTGTGCTCTTCGGAGACTCGACCGCGGAGGCGGACGACGTCGGAAGCCGAGTAGTCGCGGGTGACGCCTTCCCAACGCGGGTTGGCAGCCCACTCGAGCTCCAGGGCGGCGGCCTGCGATGTTGCGTCCTGGCCGGACGGCTGCTGGGTGGGCTCAAATGCTGCAGTCATCTTTGTCTCCTTGTATGTGCTCCCCGGGCCATTCCGGGTAGTGGTTCCGGGCTGACCGTCCCTGCGCCTTCGCAGTTCCGGCCAGCTTCCGGTGGGTGTTTCGTTCGTGACACTTACTTTTCTTTACTTTCCAAGGGCTTTCTAGAGGAAAATGCTGGAAAGAAATGCACTTCTTCCCGTATTCTTCAGAAATGTCGCCTTCAAGCTGGAACAGGGAAGTTTTGCAACCGCCGTCGTCGCCGCCAACGGCGGAACTGGACGTCATCTCGCTGGGCCGCCGGGTGCGTCATCTGCGCAAGCAGGCCGGCCTGACGCTCGATGACCTGAGTGCCGCCGTCGGGACCGCACCGAGCCAGCTGAGCCTCATCGAAAACGGCAAGCGGGAACCAAAACTCGGCCTGCTGCAACACCTGGCCGGGGCGCTCAACGTCGGCATTGACCAGCTGCTCGGAGCTGAACCGCCCAGTCGCCGTGCGGGCCTGGAAATCGAGCTCGAACGTTACCAGCGCGGACCCCTCTACGAGTCCCTGAACCTGCCGAAAATCCGCATCAGCTCGCGGTTGCCGATGGATGTCCTGGAGGCCCAGGTGGGGCTGCTGCAGGAACTCGAACGCAAGATGAACGAGCAGGTGGCCACACCGGAAGAGGCCCGCCGCGCGAACGGCGAACTGCGAGCGATGATGCGTGAACGGGGGAACTACTTTCCGGAGTACGAGGCCGAGGCGCAGAAGGTGCTCAAAGAGGTCGGTTACACCGCCGGCCCACTGAGTCAGCACGTCATCGCAGACATCGCGGCTCACCTCGGATTCACCCTTCACCACGTGGGCGACTTGCCGCATTCCACGCGTTCGGTAACCGACTTGAAGAACCGCAAAATTTACCTGACGCAGGGTGAACGGCAGGACCACGATCCCCGGTCGGTCCTCCTGCAGGCCCTGGGACACTACGTCCTGGGCCATGAAACTCCCCGCAACTACGGTGATTTCCTGGCCCAGCGGGTGGCCACGAACTATTTCGCCGCGGCCCTCCTGCTGCCGGAACAGGCCACCGTGGAATTTCTGCAAAAAGCCAAGGCCGCTAAGGAGATTGCGGTCGAGGACATCCGCGACGCCTTTGCGGTGTCCTACGAGACGGCCGCCCACCGCTTCACCAACCTGGCCACGAAGCACCTGGGCATCACCACGCATTTCCAGAAGACACACCAGAGCGGGATCATCTACAAGGCCTACGAGAACGACGGCGTGAACTTCCCGCAGGACCACACGGGTGCCATCGAGGGGCAGCCGTCCTGCAAGGCCTGGACCTCGCGCGCAGTGTTCGACGTGCCCGACAAGTTCAGCGCCTACAGCCAGTACACGGACACTCCGTCGGGCACGTACTGGTGCACGGCACGCACCGACCGGTCGGCGAACGGGCAGTTCTCGCTGAGCATCGGGGTTCCGTACCAGCACGTGAAATGGTTCCGGGGACGGGAGACGACGGCGCGGGCAACATCAAACTGCCCGGATCCCAACTGCTGCAAGCGGCCGCCGGCCTCGCTGACCTCGCAGTGGGCGGGCAATGCCTGGCCTTCCGCACGGGCCCACTCCCACCTCCTCGCCGCCATGCCGCCGGGGGCCTTCCCCGGGGTGGACGAGACCGAGGTGTACACCTTCCTGCAGGCCCACTCGGGGAACTGAGGTCCGTCGAGTGGCCCACCGAGCTGACCGACGCTCCCTCACTTCCTGCGGGTTTTCGGCGGACGCTCCCTCATTCGTTGAGAATCCCGTGGTAGAGGACGCCATGCAAAACCTGGTGGCTTTCGGCAGTGCCGGACCAACGGCCCGTGTCCCTCAGAAAATGCATGTATTCAAACAGGACGGCGCAGAAAAAGGATGCTAATTCGGCATCATGCTCATTGAGAGACTCCACATATTCAGCGACGAGACCGGGGTCCATGGCGGTCACTGCGGCCGCGCCAGAGATTTCGGCGTAAATCGGAAAGAATGCGGTCAGCTGCTCCAAGACGACAACGAGGTCTGGCAATATCCCGTGCTCCCAGTGCCAACACACGAAAGCGGGGATCAGGGAATTCAGTTCCTGAGCGCTTTGAAGCGACGCGAGAGCGGCTGCAGGATTTGAGCCATAAACCGGCTTGCCGGCACAGGGGCCGCTGCTGGAGTTCCGTCTTGCCGGCTGGCGGCGGGATTTCTTAGCCAAGTCGATCCTCACTAGGGGTTGGGCAACGGGCGGGATGCCGTTCCAGAAACGCTATGAGCGAAGAGCGCCGGGCTTCAACGCCGGCCAGCGCTATGTGGATATCGGGCCGATCCGCCCTGCCTGCAGCCGGAGACAGTCGCCGGAGACGACGGCCAACTTGGAACCGCCCCGAGGTGCCCGGACTATATTGGCCCTGTCAGGCTCATCAATCTGATCGCGGGAGCGTGCACTCATGGCCAAGGAACTTGCAAACCAGCTCATCGAACAACTTCAGGCTGCCGGAGTGCAGCGCATTTACGGGATCGTCGGGGACAGCCTCAACCCGATCGTGGATGCCGTGCGCCAGACGGGCGGCGCCTCCAACGGCGGGATCGACTGGATTCACGTCCGGCACGAAGAGGCGGCAGCTTTCGCCGCAGCGGCTGAAGCCCAGCTGACCGGCCGGCTCGCCGTCTGCGCTGGCTCCTGCGGCCCCGGGAACCTGCACCTGATCAACGGGCTGTACGACGCCAACCGCTCGGGCGCGCCGGTCCTGGCTATTGCGTCGCACATTCCCAGCAAACAGATCGGCAGTTCCTACTTCCAGGAAACCCACCCGGACCGGCTCTTCAATGAATGCTCGGTGTACTCCGAGCTGATCAGCACAGCCGAACAGGCTCCCCGCGTCATGCACAGCGCCATCCAGCACGCCGTCGGGCTCGGGGGAGTCGCCGTCGTCACTCTTCCGGGCGACATCGCCGGGCTGGAAGCAACAGCCGACACGCCGCTTCCTGCGGCGTTCGTCCCCGCGGTCCTGGTCCCGGCGCCGGAAAGCGTCAGGATGTTGGCCGACGCAATCAACTCGGCGGGGAAAGTTGCCATCTTCGCGGGAGCCGGCGTGCAGGGCGCCCACGATGAGGTGATCGCCCTGGCCGGGTTGATCGGGGCGCCGATCGGCCATTCGCTCCGGGGCAAGGACTTCATGCAGTACGACAACCCGTACGACATCGGCATGACGGGCCTGCTGGGCTACGGCGCCGCCGCCGAGGGCATTGAGGACGCGGACCTGCTGATCCTGCTGGGCACCGATTTTCCGTATGACCAGTTCCTTCCAGGCACGCGCACGGCCCAGGTGGACCGTGCCGCCCACAAACTCGGGAGGCGGACCGACGTCGACATCGCCGTCCATGGCGACGTGCTGCCCACGCTTGCCGCCCTTTTGCCCCTCATCACACCGAAAAAGAGCCGCCGATTCCTCGACCAGATGCTCAAGAAGCACGACCGGCTCATGAACAAGGCCGTGGGCGCCTACACCCGCAAAGTGGAAAAGAAGGAGCCTATCCACCCGGAGTACGCCGCCTCCTTGCTGGACCAGGTGGCTGCCGAAGACGCCGTCTTCACCGCGGACACCGGGATGTGCAACGTCTGGACTGCTCGGTACATCAACCCGCTGGGCACCCGCCGGCTGATCGGATCGTTCCTGCACGGCTCCATGGCCAATGCCCTGCCGCATGCAATCGGCGCGCAGTTGGCCTATCCCGGGCGCCAGGTGGTTTCGGTGTCGGGCGACGGCGGATTGTCCATGCTGCTCGGCGAGCTCATCACGGTCGCCGCCTACCGGCTGCCGGTAAAAGTAGTGGTGTTCAACAACTCCACACTGGGCATGGTCAAGCTTGAGATGCTGGTTGACGGGCTGCCTGACTTCGGCGTCGATGTTCCCGACGTCAACTACGCGGCCGTGGCCCAGGCTCTCGGCTTTCATTCGGTCCGCGTCACGGATCCGGCCCGGATCGGGCAGGCCTACCGTGAGGCGTTCGCACACCCGGGACCGGCGCTGGTGGAACTCATCACCGACCCCAAGGCACTGTCGATTCCGCCGAAGATCAAGGGGGCACAGGTCCTGGGCTTTGCCACGGCGATGTCCAAGGTGGTCCTGAACCGTGGCGCCGGCGAGGCCGTGAGCATGGCCCGCAGCAATCTCCGAAACATCCCGCGGGGCTAGTTTTCGGAACAAACGACGACGGCGCTGCCGCCCCGGTTTCGTGGCGGCCCGGCGACGTTTTACTTTCCGCCGCGCCGCTCCGCGGCCAGCCGCGCCGACACCTGGCCGATGAGTTCGTACGGAACAGGCCTCCCCAACGGAAACTTCAGCGTGCCCTTGGCCGCCAGGTACGGTGCGATCTCGCGCTTGAACGCATCATCTCCGCGGGGAACAGGATAGACGGAGACGTGGTGTTTCCAGGCTGCGAAGTACACCACGTAGTGCCCGTTGAGAGTGATAGTTGGAATGCCGTAGCTGATCATCTCGCCAGCGCCGGGCACGGCCGCATGGGCGCGCGTCCGGATTTCCTGAAGGATCGGCTGCATGTCGGCGGGTTGCGATGCGATGTAATCGTCAACGCTGGAGAAATGCTGTGCCATCCGTCGCTCCTCCCTAACCGGGTCCCGCCGGCACCGGACTTGCTGCGCGCCCGGTGTGTCTCGAGGATACGCCGGAACGTGCAGGAAGTGAGGGAGCGTTGGCCCGGCACCCGCAGGAAGTGAGGGAGCGTTGGCCCGGCACCTGTAGGAAGTGAGGGAGCGTTGGGAGGAAGGGTGCGAAAGGTGAGGGAGGGTGGGGCCGAGACCGAAACGACAACAAACCGTGACCGGACAGGCATCGATAGTGTCGGGCCCTGGTGCTTGACTGTGGACAAGCGATTATCCGCTGACTGTCTGAGGACTAGGACGGCGATGAAGAGGATTCGAGTGGCTAAATTGGTGGCGGCCTCGGCCGTGGTGGCTCTGACCGCGTGCTCGGCGCCGCAGCCGGGGCTCCTGAAGGCCGCCGGCGTCGACCGCGTTTCCGTTGACCGCTCGGTGTACTCAGCCGAACTGAGGTCTCTCCGGGACTCCGCCCTGACGCTCGGGGAGGCGCTGCTGGCCGACGGCGGTGACGGCGCGAACGGCAACGTGGTGGCCTCGCCGGGCAGCCTGCTGATTGCCCTCGCCATGCTCCGCGCGGGGGCGTCGGGCGGGACGGCGGCCGAGATGGACGCGGTCCTGAAGCTTCCCGCGGAACACCGCGATGAAGGCATGAACGCGCTGCTTGCGTCCCTGGAAAAGTACGACGGCGACCCCGCCTCCGTGGACGAGGCGAACCCGCCGCGAAAGCCGGTAATGCACCCGGCGAACGGGCTGTTTGTGGACACGGGGGTTACCACCGGCGCCGCCTACCTGGACACGCTGGCCCGGCACTACGGCACAGGCGTTTATCCGGTGGACTTCAGTGATGAGGCGGCCACCAAACCTGCCATCGACGCGTGGGTGGACAAGAACACGGGCGGCCGGATCAAGGAGGCTCCGGCAAAGTACGACCGCCGAAACACCTTCAGTCTCCTCAACGCGCTGTATTTCGCCGCCGCGTGGAAGGCCCCATTTGATCCGAACAACACCTCTGACCTGCCGTTCACCACAGCTGAGGGCAAGGAGGTTACCGCTCCTGCCATGCACAGCATGCTCCAGATGAAGTACGCGGAAGGCAAGGGCTGGCGGGGTGTGGACCTTCCCTACGCCGAGGGGTTCGTGATGCGGCTGGTCCTGCCGGCCCCAGGCGCCGGCCAGGGAACGGTGCTGGGCGCGGAAGCGCTGGTGGACATCGCCGGAACCATGGACTCCGCACCGCTGCAAACGGTCCAGATCCAGCTGCCGCGGTGGGACCACAAATGCAGTTTCGACCTCCGCAAGGTCTTCGAGTCGTTGGGCCTGCGGAAGACGCTCACCACCACCGAGGACTTCAACAACATCCAACCCGCGATGGCCATCACCCAGGCCGCGCAGGCGGCCAATGTCACGGTCGCGGAGAAGGGAACCGTGGCTGCCGCGGTGACGCAGATCAATGGCATGGTCACCAGCGCGCCGCAGCCGGAACGGACCATCGAGTTCGACAGGCCCTTCCACTACCAGGTTGTTCACGTCGAAACTGGCCTGCCGCTGTTCATGGGCACCGTTGCGGATCCGCGCTGAGCGCAGGCGCCGCTGTCGATGCGCCAAGGGGTTAGCCGTGCAGTGTCCTGTACGCAGCCGCAGCTGCGGGATGCAGCGGCAGTCCCGCCGTGTTGATGAGCGACTCCGGGCTCAGGAACTGCAGCCCCAGACTGGACCGCGGGATGAGCTCCTGGGCATGGTCCACCAGCAGTTCGACGGTCTTCTTCACGGTGCCGTCATCCAGATCGTTTCGGCACAACAGCAGGTTGGCCACTCCAACGGTCCACACCGCCGGGGTGCCTTCGTAGCCGCCCTCGGGGATCAGCACCCGGTCGTAGAAGACGCCGTACCGTGTCCGCATTGCCGGGATCAGCGCAGAGAGGTCGAGGAATGCGAGGCCGGCTTCCTTGTTGGCGGCAGCGATGGCGGCTGTTGGCACGCCTCCGGACCAGAATAGGGCATCCACTGAACTGCCCTGTAGCGCGTCAAGCCCGTCGTTCAGCCCGAGATTCACGACGCTGATGGTTTTCTCACGGGCACGGGCACGGGCACCGGCACCAGCCTGGGCCCCAGCACCGGCGCCGGCAGGGGCGGAGGCCAGCCCGGCGGCGTCGATAAGGCGGGGCGTGATCAGTGAAGTCCCCGAACCGGGCTGGCCAACCGCGACGGTCCTCCCGGCAAGGTCGGTAAAGTCACGGATGCCGCTGTTCTTCCGGACGACGCAGTGGACGTAGTTTTCATACACCTTTCCGAGGGCGGCAATTCCGACATCTGACGTGCCCGTGGCTGCCAATTGCTGAGCCGCTGCGTCCGCGAGTGCGACGGCGAAGGTGGCCTTGCCGGTCAGAAGGTGCTGCAGGTTGTCCAGGCTGCCCCCCGTGGTCAGCGCCACGGCATCGTCCGTTACCCCGTGACGCTGAAGGGACTCGGCAAGCAGTGTTGAAAACTCGAGGTAGAAGCCTCCCGGCTCACCCCCTGCCACGGTGAGCGTGCCCGGACGGTTCTCCGGCGTGCATGCACCAATGGCCGGCAGCAGCACGCCGGCCAGGCCCGCCGCGAGCCCGGCTTTGAGGACCGTCCTCCGCCGCGGAAGTCCGCATGCGCCGGTCACGTCAGCCATGCGGATGCTCCTGACCGGGCGGGGTCGGCGAGGAGGGAAACTCGAGGCCTGCAATCAGGCCGTGGGGTGGCCGCTCCGCCAGCAGCAAACGGCCGCCGTTCGCCCCGGCGAGCTTGTCGACGATGGTCATGCCCAGGCCGTTGCCGCGAATCTCGCGGGTGCGCGGTGACCGCCAGAACCTGGTGGTGGCCGCGGCCCTTTCCTCCGCCGAGAGTCCGGGACCGTCGTCGGACACCTCGACGACGGCGGCTCCGGGACGCCCGCGGACAGCAACGGAAATGTGGGCGCCTGGGGCGTATTTGATCGCGTTGTTGAGAAGTTCCCCCACCATCTGGGAGAGTTCGGCGGCGTTGCAGGCCAGTTGCATCGGCGGATCGGGTGGTCCCTCGAGCAGGATTGTGGCTCCGGCGCGCTGCGCGGCGGGTCCGGCCCGTTCGACTTCTTCCTGCAGCACCGGGTAGGGGTCGATGAGGGCGTTGTTCCCGCCGGAAGCGGGGCCAAGGGCGCTGCGTGCGGAATCCTCGAAGGCCCGGTGCTCGGCCGCCGCCAGCTTCAGCACTCCGTCCAGGATCTCCTCCACCCGTTCAAGTTCTGCCAGTACTCCCGCGGCCGCGGCCTGTTCCCTGGCTGTCTGCAGTTCCAGCTGCAGCAAATCGATCCGCAGCCGCAAGGCGCCCACCGGATTGCGCAGCTGGTGGGACGTGTCGGCTATCAGCTGGCGCTGGGAATCGATGCTTTCGCTGACGGTCCGCGCCATCGTCGTGAAGGAGCGGCTCAGTTGCCTCAGTTCCGGCGGGCCGTCCTCGGGAAGATGGCTCGTCCGGCCCGTTGTTTCGAGTTCGGTGACCGCCGTGTTCAGGCGATGGACGGGACGCAGCACCCATCGGGTCACGCGCGCCGCCCCCAGGAGGAGCAGCGCCCCGAGTGCGGATGCCGCAAGTCCGACGACGAGCCACCGCTCCCGCAGTTTCTGCCGGGCCGCCTCCGTGTTGACTTCGAGGACGGCCTCGCCAAGGACCTGGCTGGCGCTTCCAAAGGACCTGGAGATCACCTCCGAGCCGGTTCCGAACGGCTGCAGCGGGGTGAGCGTGGTGTCGCTGAGGTTCAGGTTCGCGCTCGCCACGGCGTCCCGGACATCTGCCCGGTCCTCGTTCAGGCCGCCGGAGCGCAAGGTGCCCTGCTGGAGCCGGATCAGAATTCCCTCGTCGTAAAGCGCGGAGTACCTGTCCATCTCTCGCTGGAGCTGGGTGGAATCACCGTCCAGCGCGGCGTCATACGCCACCTGCGCGAACCGGTTGAGCGCTGCCACCCGGTTGATCTGGAGTTCTTGGGTGAGCTCACGGCTGGCTGACATCAGGATGGCGTTGGAGACGATGATGACCATGAGTACGGACAGCAGGCTGAGGACGCCCAGGACACGCAGTTTCACGCGGGATTTGCCTCGATCCGGTAGCCGACGCCGCGGACGTTGATGATGAAGCCTGGCAGCTGCAGTTTTGCCCGCAGCCCCGTCAGGTGCACGTCGAGGGACCGCGAGGACGCGAGGAACGCATCACCCCACAACGCATCCAGGATCTGTTCCCTGGTGACCACTGAACCTGCATGGCCGGCCAGCAGCGCGAGGAGATCGAATTCGGTGGCCGTCAAGGGCAGCACGCGTGAGCTGAGCGCCGCCACGCGCCGGTCGACGTCGATCTCGAGATCTCCCAGCACAATGCTGTGTTGCCTTGTCCCGCCGAAACGGCCTGCGCGCCGGGTGACAGCCTCGATGCGGGCAAGCAATTCAACGAGTTTGACCGGCTTAACGAGGTAGTCATCGGCCCCGGACCGCAGCCCCAGCACCACACTCCGCTCATCGTCGCGGGCGGTGAGGATCAGGATGGGACAGGGCGTGACCTGGCGGAGCTTCCGCAGCACCTCGAGGCCGTCAATATCCGGAAGCCCCAGGTCCAGCAGGATGACCTCGAACTTTCTGTGGACCAGGAGGGCGTCAGCTCCCCGGGACACCCTGGTGGCTCTGTGGCCTGCGGAAATGACGGCTGCGTCAAGAGCGGCCGCCATGGCGTCGTCGTCCTCGACGATGAGCACTTCCATGGCCTGGTCCCTTTGTCGCTGGTCGGTCATGCGCGTCAGCGCACGCATCAGTCTGCCCGCTTTGGAGATTACCCCTTCTCCCGCATTTTTGCGTTGCGCCGGTGGCCGGGCACCGGCCGAGCCGGTGACGGGCAGGGCAGGGCGGGAAAACCTAAGGAAGTGTTAGGAAATCCCCGTCCACGTTGGTTGTGCCTTGCATCACCAATAGTTTGGATGGGTTCCTCCGCTGATCAGGGGGACTGTCAACGTCGAGGAGGAACCATGAGCAAAGTTGCCATGGACAGCACGAAAGTATGCCCGGAACGGCCGCCGGTAGCGGCGCCGGCAAGGAAGGTTCAGTGATGAGCGCCCAGCAAGCCGTGACCCAGAACGAGGCAGCCCAGACCCGCAGGGCCGTGAGCAACATCCTCAAGGGCTCCGCAGGCAACCTCGTGGAGTGGTACGACCTCTACGTCTACACAGTCTTCGCGGCCTACTTCCAGTCCCACTTCTTCAACTCCAAGGACGAGCTCCAGGCCGGCCTCGAGGCGATGGCTGTCTTCTCGACGTCGTTCCTCATGCGCCCCATCGGCAGCTGGTTCTTCGGCCGCTATGCCGACCGCAACGGCCGCAAGGCTGCCCTGACACTCAGCGTGACCATGATGTCGGCCGGTTCGTTCGCGATCGCGATCCTGCCCACGACCCAGCAGATCGGCGTCTGGGCACTGCTGCTGCTCATCCTCGTGCGCCTGGTCCAGGGCTTCTCCGTGGGCGGCGAATACGGCACCAGCGCCACGTACATGTCCGAGGCCGCCACCTCCAAGCGCCGCGGCTTCTTCTCCAGCTTCCAGTACGTCACGCTGATCGGCGGACAGATGCTGGCCCTGCTGGTCCTCGTCATCCTGCAGAACACCATGGGCAAGGACGTGCTGACGGAGTGGGGCTGGCGCATTCCGTTCGCCATCGGCGGCGTCGCCGCGCTTGTGGTCCTGTGGCTGCGGCGCTCCATGGAAGAGACTGTCTCCGAGGAGCAGGTGGCCGCTGCCAAGGCACCCGTTGCCGCCGGCGAAGCCCGGCCCGGCACCATGAAGCTGCTGTTCACCCAGCACTGGAAGCCGCTGCTGATCTGCATCGGCGTGACCCTCGGCGGCACGGTGGCGTTCTACACGTACACGAACTTCATCCTGAAGTTCATGAACGATACGTCGGGCATCGCCAAGACCGACACCTCCGTCATCAACTTCTGGGCCCTGCTCATCTTCATGCTGCTCCAGCCCGTCTACGGCATGATCTCGGACAAGGTGGGCCGCAAGCCGTTGCTGCTCTGGTTCGGCATCGGCGGTGTGCTCTTTACCTGGCCGCTGCTCTCCACGCTCGCCGGCACCAAGGATCCGTTCACGGCATTCCTGCTCATGATGGGCGGCCTGCTGATCGTTGGCGGCTACACCTCCATCAACGCCCTGGTCAAGGCCGAGCTGTTCCCCGCCTCCATCCGCGCGCTCGGCGTCGGGCTCGGCTACGCCATCGCCAACTCGCTCTTCGGCGGGACCGTTCCGCTGATCGGTGCGGCGCTGCAGAAGGCCGGCCAGGTGGACCTGTTCTTCACCTACGTCACCGTGGCCACCGGACTCTCGCTGCTGTTCTACATCTTCGCCCTGAAGAACAAGAAGGCCACGCACCTGGACCGCGAGCAGGGCGACGCCTGGTCCCAGGCGCCCAAGGACGAGGACAAGGACAAGGACCTCGTCAACGCCTAGCGTTGGCGGAAAACGCGGACAGTACGACGGCGGGCGGCCGGCTCAGCGGTGACCTTCGGGTCCCGGAGCCGGCGGCCCGCCGTCGTCGTTGCCGCAGGCGCACACCCGGCAGGGCCTCGCGCCCGGGGTGAGAGAATGGGTGCGGTTCCGGCCGGCCAGCCCGGCGGGATCCGTCCAGTGCTAATACAGCCGGCTGCCGCACCTGTTTCCGTGGATACGGCAGCCGAGCGAACCACTATGAATGGAACACCCATGACTTCCGCCCAGACTTTTCCGGCCTCAGCGCCGCCGAAGTTCGCTTCGATCGGCTCGCCCTACTTCGGCATCATGCTCGCGGTCATGGCCGTGGTGCTGATCCTGTCCAACATCGGGGCATCAAAGGGCGTGGCTCTGGGTCCCGTCGTCACGGACGGAGGCTTCTTCCTCTTTCCGTTGGCCTACATCCTGGGTGACGTCATCAGCGAGGTGTACGGGTTCAAGGTGGCGCGCAAGGCCATCATCACCACGTTTGCGCTGTCAGTGTTCGCCTCGGTTTGCTACTGGATCATCATCGGGCTGCCCGGCTTCGACGACGAGTTCGGCGCCTCCAAGCAGGCCGCCCTGGAGGGGGCGCTGGGCCCCGTGCCGCAGATCGTGCTCGCCTCAATGCTCGCGTTCCTCGCGGGCCAGACCATCAACTCCTGGATCCTCGTGAAGATGAAGGCCCGCTCGGGCGAGAAGTCCCTCTGGGCCCGCATCATGAGCTCCTCGGTGGCCGGTGAGTTTGTGGACACCCTGATCTTCTGCAGCATAGCCGCGTCCGTGATCGGCATCACCGACGTCGGCATGTTCGCGAACTATGTGGTGGCCGGGTTCCTCTACAAGACGCTCGTTGAATTCCTCTTCGTGCCGGTGACGGCCCTGGTGATCGGCTGGGTCAAGAAGCGCGAGCCGAGCTACGGCGCGGTGGCCAGGGCGGCGTAGCCCACCTGCTCGCCGAGGTCGCCGGAACATGTCGAGGTCGCCGAAAGACTACGGCGACCTCGCAGGTTTCCGGCGACCTCGCGGCTCACGTGCGTGGACGGCCGGCTAAGGCACGGAGCAGGCGGTTCTTGAATTCCGCCTCGTTGAACAGGTCCTTCCATTCGATCCGGATAAAGATCCAGCCTTGCTCCATGAGCGCCTTTTCGCGCCGACGTTCCGCAAAAAGGACCTCGCCGGTTGGCTGGTAGTCGAAGTACTTGGTCTTTCCATCGAATTCGAGCGCGACCTTCTCCTTCTTCCACGCGAGGTCCAGGCGGTGACGTCCGGTCCGGCTTACGACCTCCACCTGCGGCTCTGGTGGTTTGATCCTGAGCCGTAGGATCAGGTCCCGGGCCAGCGTTTCGCCGGGGGACTCGGACCGCGGATCGGCCGTTTCGAGGACTCGGCGGAATGTCCGGATTCCCCGGCGCCCATCAAGAGAGTCAGCCATCGCTTGCAGGACTCCCCGGTCCGCCCCGAGGCGCAGGGCATGATCCATGACTATGAGTGCCTGCCGGTAGTTGAGCATCATGGAGCAGTCTGCGGCGGTCCGCTCCAGCGAAGTCGTCCGGAGCCCGTCCACTGTAGTCACCTCGTGCTCACCGAAAGGGCGGGTGTGGCAGCGGACGTCCCTGCCGTGGCGCTCATTTGATGGACGTACCCGCTGCAGGAGGTGGATGAGGTCGTCCACGTTCCACAGAAAGAACTGGTGCAAGCGCGCGGAGGATGTGTGGCTGTACACGAAGCGGCCGGTCGACGTCGTACGCGTTCCGTGAGCGTGCGCGTAGATTAGCTGCCGGCTGCGGACTTCCCGTGACTGGGTGTTCCAAAGACTGGCGCGGACGTAACACCCGTAGCGGACCCTGACAAGTGCACCGGACGCCGCCAGAAGCTTGATGGCACGGGCGCTGTACCCCAGATCGAGGAGTTGCTCAGTGCGCCAGAGGTTGCCCGATGCCGGGAGTTCCGGGGTGCTGTTAGGTGGCATGGGACAAGCTTCAGGTGCCGCAAAAGCTCCCGGAAGGTCCCGCCGTCGTTATGTGGAAAACGCGGGCACGCCGGAAGGCTGCGAATTCGCCGTAGCCTTCCGGCGACCCCGGGCGTGTCCGGCGATTTCGACGGGCGCCGTGGCTCCGGGGCCTAGGCGTAGTACCGGCGCAGGGTCTCGGCCTTGAAGTCGAAGAAGGAGCCGTCCTCGATGGCGAGCCGGGCGTCGTCGACCATCTTCACCACAAACCGCTCGTTGTGGATGGAGATGAGCGTGGCGGACAGCATCTCCTTCGCCTTGAAGAGGTGGTGGATGTAGGCGCGGGAGTAGTTCAGGCAGGCGTAGCAGTCGCAGCCCTCCTGCAGGGGACCGAAGTCGCGCTTGTACTTGGCGCCGGACAGGTTGAACCGTCCATCGGGGGTGTAGAACGCGGAGTTCCGCGCCACCCGTGTGGGGGAGACACAGTCGAAGGTGTCGGCGCCGTTTTCGATGGCCGTGAAGATGTCGTCCGGCTCGGAAATCCCCAGCAGGTGCCGCGGCTTGTTCTCCGGAAGTTCCTCGTTGCACCAGCGCACAATCGTGCCGAGGTTCTCTTTTTCCAGCGCCCCGCCGATCCCGTACCCGTCGAAGGCCATGGCACCCAGGTCCCGGCAGGCCTTCCTGCGCAGGTCCTCGTACTGGGCACCCTGGATCACGCCGAACAGGGCCTGGTACGGCTTACCCGCCCGGGAGTTGGTCAGCCGGAAGTGTTTGTCAAGGCAGCGCACCGCCCACAGCCGCGTCCGCTCCAGGGATTCCACCTGGTAGCCGCGGGAGTTCTGCAGTGTGGTGAGCTCGTCGAAGGCGAACATGATGTCCGCCCCGATCTGGTGCTGGACCTGCATCGAGATTTCGGGCGAGAAGCGGTGGCGGTCCCCGTTGAGGTGGCTCTTGAACCACACGCCGTCGTCGTCCACGTGGGCCAGCCGCTCTTTGCCGGCGGCCACGGCGTCGTCGGGGCCGGATTGGTCCACGGATTTCATGTCGATGACCTTCTTGAAGCCCGAGCCCAGGCTCATCACCTGGAAGCCGCCGGAATCGGTGAAGGTAGGGCCGGACCAGTTCATAAAGGCTCCCAGCCCGCCGGCCTCGTCCAGGACGTCCGGCCCCGGCTGCAGGTACAGGTGGTAGGCGTTGGCCAGGAGTGCCTGGGCCCCGAGTTCGGCCATGGACTCGGGGAGCACGGACTTCACGGTCGCCTTGGTTCCGACTGCGATGAAGGCCGGCGTCTGGATCTCGCCGTGGGGCGTCGTGATGGTGCCGGTCCGGCCCAGGAACTCGCCACCATTGGCGGCGTTCTGCTCAGCGGAGGGGCGGCACGTTTCAGTGAGCCGCTTGCCGACGCGGAAGGAAAACTCCGACTGGCGGGCGGGCGGCACTTGTTCAGGATTGGCTGGCACGGTTCAAGTGTGCCAGCTCAGCGATCGGAGTCTCAGTGGATGGGCTCCGATGTGGGGTAGTTCTCAGAGCGCCAGTCGTCCCACAGGGTGCGGATTGTCTCCAGGCTGTGGGCGCCCAAATCGTAGGTCGAGATGATCACCATTGACCCGCCGTCGGGCCTGACCTCGGGAATGACGGGCTGGTCCGCCACGATCAGCAGGCCATCGCCGTGCTCGGCGTAACTGTGCACGGTCAGCCCGACCTGGTGGTTCGATTTGTACCAGACCTTGCCGGAGATCTCCTCGCCCGTGCCCAGGGTCAGGGAATAGTCCTCGCCGCGTTTCGGCACCTCCTGGAGCCCGAGTTTCTCGATGGCTGAGCCCCCGCTTCCAGGAACCGAGAAGAACATGGTGTGACGCTTTCCATGCGGATGCCGCTCCAGCGCAAACCTGAGCTGCTGGAGGAATGTGAGCCAGCCCTGGGTGATGTCCTCGTCCCAGGCCGCCCACTCAGAGTTGTGGTCCATCGCTGCCCGGGTCACGCTGACCTCGGTCCCGGTGGGCACAGGCTTCAGCGTGAACACGTCGCCGCCGTCGACTGTCAGCGAGGTGTGGTCAGGGCTCTCGACCACCGTGCTGTTGAAGTAGATCTCGTTGACTTCCGCTGCCAGGTCGTCGGCCTGCCAGCCGTGCCATTGGGCAACTTTGGCGGGTTCACGCAGCATCGTCCAAACCTGCGGCGCGTCGGAGTTGATCACAACGCTCAGATTGTTCGTCATGGCCCGAATTTACAACTTCGGCACAGCCGCGGCTAGAGCAAAACCGCAATCAACACCCTGCCTTTGCCGGCCGCCGCGCCCCTATCCGCGGACCGACTCGAGTTCGTTCGCGATCCGCCGTTCCAGCTCGCCCGCGCTGATGGTCTGCGATCCGCCATGTGCACGCAGGAAGAGCAGCGACTCCAGGCGCAGCAGGCGCCACTCGCGCTCGGCCTCGGCGTTGGAGTTGTCCATGGACCGGAAAATCTCTTTGTCGTACAGGTTGGGCTCGTTCAGGGACCGCTGGCGCACCCTCGCCTGCATACGGGCCTTGAACGGGTCCGTCTCCTGGTTGTCGGGCGCCCGGAGCAGCTTCTCGTAGACGGCCGCTCGCTCCTTCTGGCCGGTCTGGCGGCAGATGTACGTGGAAAGTGCGAGCGATGCCTCCACGGATGACCAGCGGCCCGGGTTTCCGTCGAAGGGCAGCACGTTCAGGAGGTCCGCCACGGCGAGCGCGCCGTCCGCGTCCTTGAGCATGACGAACAGTTCGTGGGCGAGGTCGCTGAGGTCCTTCAGGCAGCTGCCGGACTTCGTGTTGATGCCCTTGACCAGCTTGTCGGCCAGCAGCAGTACACCGACGGAATCCGGATGCGCCTCCGCCACGGTCTCGACCACGGATTCCGGAGTACCGGAAGGCTCCGGAATGAGGTCCAGGTCCTCTGCGCTCGGCCCGACAACCGCGGGCGTTGAGGCCGGCAGGGGAGGAACGACGACGGCGGCAGGCGCCGGGGGCCGCGCGGCCGCCCCGCCGTGGTTCCCGACCACCTGAAGCGGGGCAGCGGCGTCGGCATCCTGGGCGGTGTCCGGACGGGTTCCGTCCGGCGTGGCGGCGCCACGCAGGTCCGGCATGTCCTCAACCGCGTCATCTTCCGGGGCGGACCCCGCTGCCTCGATCCGGACGGAGGAACCGGCGGCAATCCGCAGCATGCCGCCCCCGGTCAGGGTTGCGAGCACGATGGCGGGGGCGCCGAAGTCGTCGTTCTCAATCTCCACGGAGTGGACTTCGGCCGACCTGAGGCCGTCCGGCAAAAGAAGGTGGTCGCCCGTCTGCAGAGACCCCGCCTGCTGTTCGCGGTAGGTCTGGGCAGCTGGTACGTGGTTCATCGGGAGTCCTTAAGTTCTCTTGCGGTCCGCCCAACAGTCTACTAAGGAGGCAGTGCGAAGTCCGGGAGGCGGCGGCCTCAGGGCCCGTCAGCCGCCGACGCCGGCGAACGCCAGGGCCTGGCGCACGAGTGCCCCGCGGCCGCCGCTGAACTCCAGCTGCACGTCTTCGCTCAGTACTTCCTGCGGAGTCATCCAGGTCAGTTCCAAGGCGTCCTGGCGCGGATCGCATTCGCCCGTGACGGGGATGATGTAGGCCAGCGAGACGGCGTGCTGGCGGTCGTCGGTGAAGCCTGTCTGTGACGGCGCGGGGAAATACTCGGCCACCGTGAAGGGCACCGGGCTGATGGGCAGCTGCGGGAAAGCGAGCGGGCCGAGATCCTTTTCCATGTGGCGCAGGAGCGCGGCGCGGATGGTTTCGCGGTAGAGCACCCGTCCGGACACGAGGGAACGGACCATGGTGCCGTCGGCATCCGCCTGCAGGAGCGTGCCCACCTCGTTCACGAACCCCAGCGGGTCGAGCCGGACCGGCACGGCCTCGACGTAAACCATGGGGAGCCGTCCACGGGCCTCGAAGAGGTCCTCGTCGGAGAGCCAGCCGGGATTGGGATCGGGGGTGCGCACGTTCATGGTTAAGTTCTACCCCATCACCGTGCATCCGGCCGCCGACGCGTGGGATCTCCGCTCTGAGCGGAGTCAGTGCCGGGCGGAAACCCAGAGCGCCGGACCGCCAGCGCCCGCCAAATCGGGGTTGGCCACGTGCAGCGTCCGCCCGAAAGCCTCTTCCGTCATGCTGACCTGGTGGCCCGCGGCGGCCAGCCGGTCCCGCAGCGCGGAGAGGTCGCCGGTGTACTCGAAGCCCAGTCCGGACCGGGCGGTACCGTTTCCGGGACGCACCATGAGCACGCCGCCGTTTTTTGCGGTGAAGTCAGCGGTTTCGTCGTCATCCGGCACCGGGCGGGGCCGGGCGCCGATGCTCCGGAGCGTCTCGGCCGCCGCGGTGGTGTCTTCGGTGAACCAGACCGCGACGACCGACAGCCCCAGATCCGCGTCGGCGCACTGTGCGAAGTGGGCGGCCTTGTCCGCCAGGAAGCTGAAACCGTCCCGGCCCGTGATTCTGCAGGAGTCGCCGATATCCGCCGGTATCAGCTGGGCCGGGGTGCTTCCGGACTCCAGGCCGGCCAGATTGGTGCGGCGGGCGAACTCCTCCAGGTCGCCCACCTCGACGCCGAACGACGAGGTGCCGTCGTTCTCAGCGCCGGCGGGGACATGCTGGAGCGCAAGCCTGCCAGACGCGGCGTCGAATTCCCGCCATGTGTCGTCGTGAAGGGTTTTGATCATTCCCAGGTCGGTGAGGAGCCGCTCCCACTGTTCCAGGCGTGAGGTGAAATGGATGGGGCGGACACGCAGCATTGGATCTCCCGGGTGAAGGCTGACGAAGAATTGTTGGTGACATGGCCATAATGCCACGCCTTGAATAAGGAGTCCCGTGGAGCAGAATGGTGCCATGGCCACTGAACTCGAGGAACTTCTGGTGAGGGATGCCGCCGAATGGCGCACCTGGCTGGAACAGCACCATGCCACCAGTCCGGGAGTGTGGCTGGTGCTCCACAAGAAGGGTGGCAACACCACTGAACTGGACTACGAAGCCGCCTTGCAGGAGGCCCTGTGCTTCGGCTGGATCGACGGCCAGGCAAGAAAGCGCGACGACGAGAGTTCCTTCCAGCGGATGACGCGCCGGGGGCCCAAGAGTGTCTGGTCGGCACGGAACGTGGACCGCATCGAAAAGCTCGAGGCCGCCGGCAGGATGGCTGACGCCGGCCGGGCCGCCGTCGACGCCGCCAAAGCGGACGGCCGCTGGGAGGCGGCATATTCAGGCCCGGCCACAGCCGAAGTGCCAGAGGACCTCGCGGCTGCCATTGCTGCGGTTCCCGAGGCGCAGGCCATGTTTGACGTCCTCAGCTCGGTCAACCGCTTCGCCCTGATTTACCGCACCAACTCGGTCAAGCAGGCCTCCACACGGGCACGGAAGATCGCCGGTTTCGTGGAGATGCTGGCCCGCGGCGAGACGCCCTACCCGCAGAAGAAGCGTCCGGCAGGCCAAGCAATTAACCCTTGACCTCTCCAGAGGCGGACTGCTAGACCTAAATTGTCGCGCCGCCGGATGCTCTTCGGCCAGCCGACTCTCGGATCCTGGTCATCGCGGACCAGATTGAAAACGACATCCCCGGCAGAATGGCCTGCGCTTTGCGCCCAGCGGTGCAGGCTGACGCACGGGATCACGCCGGCGAATCAGACGCCGGACGTTCTCTTATTGCTGCACCTTTTGAGGAACCATCATGCCCTCAGCGAGTTCCACCCTGCCCGGAAACAGGCGTTTCCGGCTTCTAACGGTCTTTGGGACCACACTGTCACTGCTTTTTGCCACGCTGCTCGGCGCCCCGGCCGCCAGCGCGAACATCCAGGCTGATCCGCCGTCCAGCGAAGTACTTCCGCCACCCACACCCGGATTTGCCTTCCCCACCCCGCACTCCCAGGAGGCGCACGAGCCTGAGGACAAGTTCACCGCGAAGTGGACCCGTGCCGACGCGCGGCAGATCATGGCCCAAAGCGACGCCAACGTGGAAACCGGCGAAAACTCCATGAGCCCGGCCGTGACCATGCCCGAGATTCCGCGGGACTTCCCGGAAATGAACGACAAGGTCTGGGTATGGGACACCTGGTCGCTGACTGACGCGGAAGCCAACCAGTTGAGCTACAAAGGCTGGGACGTCATCTTCTCACTCGTCGCTGACCGGAATGCCGGCTACAACTTCGACCAGCGCCACTGGAATGCCCGCATCGGCTACTTCTACCGCAAGACCAGTGCTGACCCGTTCAACGACCCGTGGATCTACGGCGGTCACCTTTTCCCTGACGGACAGTCAATCGGCAACACGGAATGGTCCGGCTCCACCAGGCTGGTGGCCCGCAACCGGGTCCAGGTGTTCTACACGGCAACCACCTTCACCGACAGGGATGCACGTAACCGCGGCGGCGGAGGCGCACCTCCTGACGCTGCCATCGCCACGGCCTTGGGCAACATCAGCGCGGACAGCACGGGCGTTCGCTTTGCCAACTTCCAGCACACGAAGCTGCTCGAGCCCGACGGCGTGATGTACCAGACCAAGGAGCAGAACCCGGGCTTCGCCTTCCGCGACCCGTTCACGTTCGAGGACCCGGCCCATCCGGGCAAGACCTTCATGGTCTTCGAGGGCAACACGGGCGGCAAGAAGGGTGACTACCGCTGCAAGGCCGAGGATCTTGGCTACCGCGCCGGAGACCCGTACGCCGAAACCGTGGCCCAGGTGAACAACGCAGGCGCCTACAACCAGACCGCCAACGTGGGACTGGCTGTGGCGGACAACGCCGCGCTCACCAGGTGGCACTTCCTGCCGCCGATCCTGTCCGCGAACTGCGTCAACGACCAGACCGAGCGCCCGCAGATCTTCATCCAGGAGGAAAACGGCGACACCAAGTACTACCTGTTCACCATCAGCCACCAGTTCACCTATGCAGCCGGCATGCGCGGTCCCGACGGCGTCTACGGCTTCGTGGGCGACGGCATCCGCTCCGACTACCAGCCGATGAACAACAGCGGCCTGGTCCTGGGATCCCCGACGGACCTGAACCTGCCTTCGGAACAGCCGGAAGCGCCGACTGAGGGCCAGAACGGCCGCCAGTTCCAGGCCTACTCGCACTACGTGCAGCCCAAGGGCCTGGTGCAGTCGTTCATCGACAACGTGGACGGACGCCGGGGCGGAAGCCTCTCACCGACCGTGAAGATCAACTTCCGCAACGGTGTGTCGGAAGTCGACCGGACCTACGGTCTCAATGGCCTTGGCCCGTTCGGTTACCTGCCCACGAACGTCCACAAGTAACAACCTCTGAATCAGGGAGACGAGGCCAGTGACAGCGTTCCCGGAATCCCCGGGGACGCGGCAGCGGTAAAATTGAATCTGGCCAGTGAGCGCCGGCAGCAGCCACGGGGCCCTGCCGGCGCTTCACCATTCTCCGACGATCGGCGGACATGCAGCGTTACTCCCTACGAAAACTCGGCCCCCGCGCCAGCTGGATCGCGGTGGCTGCCGTCCTCGCTGCCGTGCTGGCCGTGGCCGCGGCGATAGCAGTGGGGAGCGGACCAGACGGCGGCGCGCCGCGGGAAACGACGCCGGCGCCGGCCGGGCCCAACTTCGGCCGTCCCGAGGGGGCGTCGCAGTTCCGGCCGGCCTACCACCTCACGCCGGAGAAGGAATGGATGAACGACCCGCAGCGGCCGTTCCTGCTGGACGGCGTCTGGCATTACTACTACCTCTACAATCCCGACCATCCGGAGGGGAACGGCACGGAGTGGTTCCACGTCACCAGCACCGACCTGGTGCACTGGAAAGACGAGGGGGTGGCCATCGAGAAATTCAAAAACGGCCTGGGAGACATTGAAACCGGCAGCGCGGTCGTGGACACCGACAACACCGCGGGCTTCGGCAAGGACGCCGTCATCGCCGTGATGACGCAGCAGGACAAGGGCGTGCAGAGGCAATCCCTGTTCTACTCGACGGACAAGGGCTTCAGCTTCAAGCCTTACGAGCGGAATCCCGTCATGGACAACCCCGGAGCACAGCACTGGCGGGATCCGAAGATCATCCGCGATACCGCCAACGGGCAGTGGGTCATGGCCCTGGCAGAAGGGGAGAAGATCGGTTTTTACACCTCGCGCGATCTCAAGGACTGGCGGTATGTCTCGGCCTTTGAGCGCCGGGGGCTGGGAATCCTCGAATGCCCGGACCTGTTCCAGCTGGACGTCGACGGCGATCCCGCCAAGCGCACCTGGGTCCTCGCCGCGAGCGCCAACGGCTCCGAGGAGGGCCGGACCACCGGCGTGGCCTACTGGACGGGGAACTGGGACGGGACCACTTTCACGCCTGCTGACGATCGGCACCAGTGGCTCGACGCCGGATCGGACTTCTACGCGGCCGTCACCTGGGATGATCCCCGGCTTCCGGAGGGCCAGCGGATGGCGTCCCGCCATGCCATCGGCTGGATGAACAACTGGGCCTACGCGCGCGATCTGCCCACCGCTGACTGGCAGGGCGGCGCCGATTCGATAGTGCGGGACATCCGCCTCAAGACAGTCCGCGGCAAGCCAACCCTGGTGTCCAGTCCCAGCAAGGCCTTGTCGGTTCTGGAAGGTGCCGCCGAGACCGTCACCGGCCGGCGCGTCACGGAAGACGGCGCGGGGGAGCTTCCGGTGCCCGGAAGCGGGGCGTACCGGCTGGATGTGACCCTCGAAAGAGGTCCGGACGACGACGCGTCCGAAGCCCAGCTCCGGTTCGGGAGCGGCTCGGCGGAGTTCGCCACGGTCGGCTACGACTTCGAGGACGGGAACGCGTTCGTGACGCGCTCCGCCGTGGTCCCGGGAGTCGAGTCGCTCGGCTCCGTTTTCACCGACCGCCGGTCAGCCTCCAGTCCGCCGCGCGGCGGATCGGCACCCGGCCGGGGGACTGTGGAGCTGACCGTGTTCGTGGACTATTCCTCCGTCGAGGTCTTCGTCAACGGCGGCGAGCAGACCCTGACCTCGCTGGTCTTCCCGCGGGAGGGCCAGCACACCGTCGCCGCCGCCACGGCAGGCGGCAGCGCAACCCTGAAGTCGTTCAAGTACACACCGCTGGCCACCGCCGGCTAAGTGGACGGTCCGTCGCCGTTGACCGGAAATGCGACTGCCTCGCCCACGACGCGCAGGCAGAGTTCCATGCCCGGCTGGGCGATGGAGGCGTTCCAGTGCCGGATGGTGATCACTTCCCCGCCCCCCGGGTAACGGTGGTCCGGCATGGCTCCTGCGAGCTTCGGGGGCACGGCCAGCTTCAGCCGTACGGTGGTTTCGGGCCCGAAGTAGTCAGTGTCCACCACCACGCCGCGGATGTTCCCGTCCTCGGCAATGCGGATCTGCTCGGGACGCAGCATCAGCTGCACGCGGCCCTGGGCCGGAGGACGGCGCACGGGGATGCCGCCCAGCGAACACGTGGCCAGCGAGCCTTCCATCCATGCGTCGAGGATGACGGCGTCGCCCAGGAATTCGGCGGTGGCCCGGTCGGCCGGGCGCGTATAGACCACAAACGGATTGCCAATCTGCGCGAGCTTGCCGCCGCGCATCACGGCCACCTGGTCGGCGAAGGACAGGGCCTCCGCCTGGTCATGCGTTACGAGGATCGTGGTCACGCCGGCCTCATTCAGCACTTTCGCCACGGCGCGGCGCGTGGCCACCCGGAGCCCGGCGTCGAGGGCGGAAAACGGCTCGTCCAGCAGCATGAGTTCGGGCTCACGGGCCAGGGCGCGTGCCAGGGCCACCCGCTGCTGCTGGCCGCCGGACAGCTGGTGCGGCCGCCGCTTGGCCATGGCCGTGTCCAGGGACACCATCTCCAGCAGTTCGGCAACCTTGGCCGCAACAGCCCGCCGCCCGCCGTCGAGCTTTGAGGCGCTCAGCCCAAAAGCGATGTTCTGCCCCACCGTCAGGTGCGGGAACAGGGCACCGTCCTGGGCCACATACCCGACGTGCCGCTTGTGCGCAGGTTTCCACACACCGTCGCCGGCAACAGGGGACCCGTTCAGCAAAATGCTGCCGGTGCCGGGATGCTCGAACCCGGCGATCAGGCGCAGCAGCGTGGTCTTGCCGGAACCGGACGGTCCCACGATCGCGGTGGTGCCGCCCCTGGCCACCGACAGATTGACGCCCTTGAGGACTGCCTGCGAACCGAAGTCCTTGGTGACGTCCTCGATCACCAGATGGCTGTTGGTGGTGGGAGCCACGGACGGCGAGATCCGCGGTTCCGGAACCCTGGAAGGCGATTGTTCGGTCACTGTCCCGCTACTTTCTTGGACTGCTGGAAGAGCAAATACGTCATGGGTGCTGAGATGACGATCATCAGCAGTGCGTAGGGCGCCGCGCCGGCATAGTCGATTTCGCTGCTCTTGGTCCAGAATTCCGTGGCGAGCGTGCGGGTGCCGTTGGGGGAGAGGAGCAGCGTTGCGGTGAGCTCGTTGACGATGGCCAGGAACACCAGGGCGGCCCCGCCGGCGGCTGCCGGGGCCGTCAGCCGCAGCGTGACACGGATGAAGGCCAGCAGCGGCGGCGTTCCCAGCGCCTGGGCTGCCTCGTCCAGTTCCTTGGGTGCCTGGGCCAGCCCGGCCCGGATGTTCACCAGCGCCCGGGGGAGGAACAGCAGCACATAGGCGGCGATCAGCACGCCCGCCGTCTGGTACATCTCAGGCACCAGCCGGATGCTGACGGTCACGAACGCGAGGCCCACCACAATTCCCGGCATGGAGCTGGTGATGTAGTTGGACAGCTCCAGGGCCTTGCTGAACCAGCCGGGGTGGCGCACGGCCAGGTAGGCCATGGGGAAGGCCACCACCGTGGTCACCAGGGCGCCGCCCAGCCCGTAGCCGAGGGTCTGCAGGAGTGCGGGGACGAGCTCGTCAGCCGCCCAGATCTCCGCACCGCCAGCCATGATCCACCGCAGCACGAAGGCCAGCGGAAGCCCGAACGCCAGCGCGGTGAGCGCCGCAAGGAACAGCTGCGCGGGCATCTGATAGGCGTGCAGGGGCAGCCGGAGTGCCTTGGCCTGGGCGCCCGAACCCACTTTTGCGTAGCGGGCGGTGCCCCGGCTCCGGACCTCGGCCAGCAGCAGGAGGAGGCAGAAAAACACCAGCACGCTGGCCAGCATGTTTCCGGCCGTGCCGTTGAAGGTGGACTGGTACTGCACCATGATGGCCGTGGTGAAGGTGTCGAAGCGGATCATGGCGAACGCGCCGTATTCGGCCAGCAGGTGCAAAGCCACCAGGAGGGCGCCGCCGGTCATGGCGATCCGCAGCTGCGGCAGGACAACGCGGAAAAACGCCCGCCAGGCGCCCAGCCCCAGGGACGCGGCGGACTGTTCGATGGCCGGATCCAGACGGCCCAGTGTTGCCGCGGCGGGGATGTACACGAGCGGAAAATACGAGAGCGTGGCGATCAGCACGCCGGAGAACAGGCCCTGCAGGGACGGAACGGCCGACACCCAGGCGTAGCTGTTCACGAAGGCGGGGATGGCCAGCGGCGCGGCCAGGAGCACGGCCCAGACTTTGTGCCCCGGCAGCGTCGTACGCTCCACGAGCCAGGCTCCGCCGACACCGAGGACCAGGCACAGCGGCACCGTGAACACCGTGAGCAGCACCGTATTAAGGAGCAGTTCCCCCACCCGCTCGCGGAAAATCAGCGCCGCGGCTGTCTCCCAGCCGGTCGCCACGGTCATGAAGACGACGTAGCCGAGCGGGACGAGCGAAAACAGGGCGATCAGCACCGCCAGGACGGCGACCGCAGAAACGCCGAAAGGCGGGCGGGGGCGCTTGCCCCGGCCCGCCGTCGTCGTGCGTCCGGAAACCTCCGGTGCCGATGCCTGCGTGGTCACAGAATTACAGCAGTCCTGCCTTGGTCATCAGCTCGGTGACCTTTGCGGAGTTCAGCTTGGCCGGGTCCACTGCCGGAGCCTGGAGTTCCTTGACCGGAACCAGCTTTTCATTGGCCGGGACGCCGGAGGCGATGGCGTACTCGAAGGAGGTGCCCTTCTGCAGCACTTCCTGCCCCTTCTTGCCGGTGATGAACTTGAGGAAGGCCTGGGCCTTGTCAGCGTTCTTGGAGGACTTCAGCACGCCGCCGCCGGAAACGGAAACGAAGGCGCCCGGATCCTGCTTCTTGAAGTAGTACGGCGTGACGTTCTTGGAGTTCTCGCCGGTCTTCGCCTGGTCGCCGTAGTAGTAGTAGTGGTAGATGAGGGCGGCGTCGACCTCGCCGGCGTTGACGGCCTTCATGGCGGTGCTGTTGCCCTTGTAGGCCGTGAAGTTTTCCTTCATGCCCTTGAGCCACGCTTCGGTTGCCGCTTCGCCCTTGAGCTCGAGCAGGGCAGAGACAATGGCCTGGAAGTCGGCGCCGCTGGGGGATGCGGCCCACTTGCCCTTCCACTCCGGCTTGGCCAGATCCAGCATGGACTTGGGCAGCTTGTCGGCTGTCAGCTTGGCTTTGTCATAGACGAGGACCGTGGAGCGGGCCGCGATGCCCGTCCACTTGCCCGTGGTCGGGCGGAATTCGGCGGGAACCTGTGCGATGGTGTCCTTGTTGACGTCAGCGAACAGGCCGGCGTTCTCCACCTGCGCCATTGCGGGGGAGTTCTCGGTCAGGAAAACATCTGCGGGGGAGGCTGCCCCCTCCTGCACAATCTGGTTGGACATCTCGGTGTCCGAGCCTTGGCGAAGCGTGACCTTGATGCCGGTTTCCGCGGTGAACGCGTCCGCCCATTCCTTGGTGAGGCTCTCGTGCTGGGCGTTGTAGACCGTGATCTCGCCGTTTGTCGCCTCTGGGGAGGCGCTTCCGGCGGGGGCGGGGGAGCCGCCGCAGGCAGCCAGTCCCAGTGCTGCGGTGGCGGCGAGTGCGATGCCGGCCAGTGCGTTCTTGCGGATCTTCATGGGGGCTTCTTTCTGAAAACGTCAGTCGGACCGGGGTCCTGTGAGCAGGGGAAGTTAGGCGATGCTCACGTCGAAAACTGTAGGTTAGCCATACCTAACGGGCAACGCATCCGGCACTTTAAGTGACCAGTATCACATCAATTACGGAAGTGTTGCATGACGTAATTCAGTGGCGGCCCTGCCGGCTGCCTACGGGGTGGTGGCCGGCGGGCCGGCTGCCACGGCCGCTGCGGCTTCCAGCACCATCCACGCCTGCAGTTGGGTGGAGAGTTCGACGGCGGCGCCCGACGGATAGGTTTCAGCGGCCGGTTTCTGTGGATGGTAGGAAAAAATCAGGCGGCCTGCCCCGCCGTGCCTGGCCAGGGCTTCACCGGGGGCCACTTCCCTGCGGCCCGCCCATAGGGCTGCGGCGGTGTCGATGACCATCCGGGCGGCAGCGGCGCGCGTGGCCCCGGGCAGGCGTCCGTCCTGTGCGGCCTGGGCAAGGTAGCGAGTGAGGATTCCGGTGAAGAGCCCGCCGTCGCCCGTTCCGTCGCAGCGGAGGACGGCGCCGGTCCCAACGCCGCCGGCGCTGCCGGCTCCGACAGTGCTGGTTCCTGCAGTGCTGGTTCCGTCACTGCCCTCTGGGGTGAGGCCGCCGGCCAGCGTCAGGTGCCGCGACACCGCATCCACCACCGCAGCGGCGCGCTCCAGGTTCCGGGTGCCGCCGAGCTCCAGGAGGGCGCCGAGGACCGGGCCCTGGTTGTAGGTGTAGATGGCGTTCTCGAGAGTGGTCTCGCCGGTCGGACCGATCCGGAGCCCGTCCAGGTAGAGCCCGCGGCCGGCGTCGAAGAGCTTGGCGTCGAGCCAGTCCAGCAGCGCCTGGGCCCTTGCCGGGTTCCCTGTGCGGGCGTAGTAGAGCGCCACCGGGGCCGTCGCCGGAGTGTTCTTGAAGTCCCGTTTCGTGCTCCAGAACGTTCCGCCGCCCAGGTCGTCCGTGGAGGCCGAGTCGAACTGGAGCGTGAGGCTCCTGCGGATGCGCGCACTGCGGCGGCGGCTTGGCCGTTGGCTTTCGTCCGCCAGGTTTTCAAGCCGGAGGGTGGACAGGGCCAGCCAGGCCATGTCGTCGTAATAGCTGTTGACGAAGGTCAGGAAATTGCGCAGCCGGATGCCGGTGACCAGGCGGGAGGCGAGCAGGCCGGCGCTGGGGCGGTGTTCGCCGTCGAACCGGGCCGGGGGCTGGTTCGCGGTCCCCAGTTCACGGCGGCCGGTATCCACGAGGCAATCGACGTAGTGGGCCTGCCACCAGTAATGCCACGGACCGATCAGGCTGATGAAGCGGCCCGAGGGGCGGGAAATCGCGCCGATGTGGGTCCCGGGCAGGAGAAAGAGCCGCTGGCCGAACCCCCGGGTGACCGACCGGGCGGCCTCGGTGGCGCGGGCGGCCCAGTCTGCCGGGGTGGCCGGGGTCGCCGGGGATCCTGGGGGCTCCGCGGTCCCCGGGTTCCAAGGAGTCCCCTGGTTCCCGGAGTGGGGCAGGTCCTCGGGGGGCGCTGACGCGTCGGGCTGGGTCATCCCGCCAGCCTAGCGAATAGCGGGAAGGGTGCGCGCGACCCGGCTTTCAGTTAACATTCACTAACTAATGTTCGCGCCGGTTGCCGGTTTCCGCATCAAGGAGGATGTATGGACATCAAGGGTTCTGTGGCGCTGGTGACGGGCGGGGCGTCCGGACTGGGCGCTGCCACTGCCCGGCGGCTGTTCGACGCCGGAGCCTCGGTGGTGCTCGCGGACCTCGGCTCGTCGGCCGGGGCGGCTTTCGCCGATGAGCTGAACTCCGGTGCGGCGGCCAGCCCACTGGCCGGCTCGGAAACCGGCCCCGCGAACACTGCGGTTTTCGTTCCCACGGACGTCACCAGCGAGCACGGGGTGCAGGCCGCCGTCGATGCAGCAACGGCGCTGGGTCCGCTGCGGATCGTGGTCAACTGCGCCGGCATCGCCACCCCCGGCAAGGTGCTGGGCCGCGACGGCGTCCTGCCGCTGGAGACCTTCAACCGCGTCATCCAGGTCAACCTGGTGGGCACGTTCAACGTGATCCGCCTGGCCGCCGCCGCCATGGCGGCCACGGAGCCCGCGGCCACCGAACTGGGCGGGGAAGAGCGCGGCGTCATCATCAACACGGCCTCCGTTGCCGCGTTCGACGGCCAGATTGGCCAGCCGGCCTATGCCGCCTCGAAGGGCGCCGTTGCGGCCATGACCCTGCCGCTGGCGCGGGAGCTGGCCCGTTCGCTGATCCGTGTGGTCACCATCGCGCCCGGCATTTTCGAGACACCCATGATGGCCGGCCTCCCACCCGAGGCCCAGGATTCCCTCGGCAGGCAGGTGCCCCATCCGTCCCGCCTGGGGCGGCCCGCCGAGTACGCCAATCTCGCGGCGCACATCGTGGACAACGCGATGCTGAACGGCGAAACCATCCGCCTCGACGGTGCCATCCGGATGGGCCCGAAATGACCCAGGCCACCGGGGTGGAGGCCCTGCCCACTGCCGACTTCTTCGACTACGAGTCGATGCTCAGCGTCGCTGAACAGCGGAAACTCCACGAGCTGCGGGACTTCCTGGCTGCGGAGGTCGCCCCGTACGCGGGGGAGTGGTGGAACAGGGCCGAGTTCCCCGCGCACATCCTTCCGAAGCTCGCGGCCCTGGAGCTGAGCACACCGGCCCAGCGCGGCTACAGCCACCTCTTCGCCGGACTGGTGATCGCCGAAATAACCCGCGTGGACACGTCGATCGCCACGTTTTTCCTGGTCCACCACGACCTCTTCGTCGAAGCGCTCTACGAATTCGGTTCGGATGACCAGCGGGGCCGGCTGCTCGACGACGCCTCCAACCTGCGCACCACAGGCGCCTTCGCGCTGACCGAACCCGAGCACGGCTCCGACGTTGCCGGCGGCATGGAAACCCGTGCCCGCCGGATATCGAGCCATAGCGGAGCAGCCGACGACGACGGCGGGGACTGCTGGGTGCTGAACGGTGCCAAACGCTGGATCGGCAACGGGACGTTCTGCGACTACATGCTGGTGTGGGCGCGCGACGAGGCCGACGGCGCGGTCCGCGGGTTCATCGTGGATGCCTCCCTGCCGGGAGTGACCCGCAGCCGGATCGAAAACAAGATTGCGCTGCGGACCGTCCAGAACGCCGACATTGTTTTTGATGACGTCCGTGTGCGCGAGGCGGACCGGTTTGCGACGGTCAGCAGCTTCGAGGACACGAACAAACTGCTCCGCGGCTCGCGCATCATGGTGGCGTGGCAGGCCGTGGGGCAGCAGCTGGCGGCCTTCGACGTCGCCCGGCAGTACGCCGTCGAACGGCGGCAGTTCGGACGGCCGCTGGCAAAGTTCCAGCTCATTCAGCAGCAGCTCGTCTCGATGCTGGGCAACGCCGTGGCGAGCATGGGCATGATGGTGCGGATCGCCCAGCTGCAGGACCGTGACGCTGCGGACATGGCCCAGGTGGCCTTGGCCAAATCATATACATCGGCGAGGATGCGGGAAACGGTGGCCATGGGCAGGTCTCTGCTCGGCGGCAACGGGATCGTCACGGACTTCCGGATGGCCAAAATCTTCGCCGACGCCGAGGCGATCTACACCTACGAGGGCTCGTACGAAATCAACACCCTCATCGTGGGCCGCGCCGTCACCGGGGTGTCCGCGATCGTCTAACCCTCCCCCGCGGTTCGAAGCGCGAACTGGCAGCAAACGCCCGCAAAACCCAGGTTTGAGGGCATTACCTGCCCGTTCGCGCTCAGGGGTTGGGCTGTTTTTCGCCGGCTTCGATCCTGGCGTCGAGGCTGTTGTTCTTCACGGGCATCGGGCAGGTGCCGTAGGGGGTGAAGGCGCTGGGGTAGTTGATGGCGCGGTTGAAGTCCAGAACCACGGTTCCGTCGGGCCGGGGCCGGGCCGTGGAGACTTTCCGCCACTCATCCGTGCTGTCCCCGTTGGTCTCGTCGTGGAATGTGACAGTCAGGGCACCGAGCTTCTCTTCCTCGGCATGGAGCCGGTATTCGTGGTCCTTTCCCGGGAGCCGGAACACCAGCTCGCCGACGCTCCTGTGCACGCCGTCCACCAGCGGGTTTGCCGTCGCAATGGGAACGTCCTCCGGCTCGGCAAACGCCTCAAACCGTGCCTCAACCACGAAGTCCGGGCGGTAATCAAAGGTGGGCACGCCGTCGAACTCGGTGAACACGGGAGACTGCGAATCCCGCGTGCGGATGGCGTACTTGCCGGCACGCATGGCCAGCTCCACCACCACCTGGCGGCCGTCAGGGCCGCCGAACTGGACCCACATCAGTGACTCCTCATCGGCGAGCTGGGCCGTAATGGTCCCATCCACCGGGTCGCCGGTCTCCACGAGCGTGAGCCCGTCGGCCGCCCCGGCGGCAAGTGCCGCCGTCGTGCCGTCGGTTGACCACAGGCCGGGGACGAGGTCGACGGCGGAGGGCTGGCTTTCCAGCCACTGGAACGACGTGAGCGTGAGCCAGCCGTGCTCTGCGGCGAGAGCGGCATTGCGGTTGTTGCGGAAGCGCTGCCAGCGCTGCAGCTGGGCATCGGGTGCTGTGCTCATGGTTCCTCCAGGTAGACGGCTGCCTGTACAACCCCTGGCAAAGATACTTCATTCCGCCCCCTGGATTCCGTGCTGGAGAGCGGCTGGAGGACCGGAGGGAGGGCCCCATACCGGGCCCGGACACGCGGTTCAAGGCGGTAACAGCATCTGAGACATATTCCCGGCCCCGGCGTGCTGCGGGTAACATGCCATAGGAACAAGTAAGCCGGCTCACAGTATCCAGCGCAGTGTACGAGCCAAGTCCGAACCCTCGAAAGATAGTTTCCATGGCTGACACTGCAATGAATTCCGAAACAGATCTCGCCGCCGAACTCCGTGCGGACGTGCGCCGCGTTTCCACCCTGCTGGGCGAATCGCTGGTCCGCCAGCACGGCCCCGAACTCCTGGATCTCGTGGAGCAGGTGCGCCTGCTGACCAAGGAGTCGAAGGAAGCCGCCCGCGGCGGCGCGGATGCCACCGGTCCGTGGAGCGCGCACGACGTCGTTGCCCAGGTCCGTGAGCTCCTCGCCTCGCTGCCGCTTGAACAGGCCACCGACCTGGTCCGCGCCTTTGCGTTCTACTTCCACCTCGCCAACGCCGCCGAACAGGTCCACCGGGTCCGCGGCCTGCGCACGCGGCAGGAAAAGGACGGATGGCTGGCCAAGGCGGTCGCCGATATTGCCGGCCAGGCAGGCCCGGCGGTGCTCCAGGAAGTCGTGAACGAACTGGACGTGCGTCCCGTCTTCACCGCACACCCCACCGAGGCCTCGCGGCGCTCCGTGCTGGACAAGATCCGCAAGCTCTCCGATGTGCTGGCCGAGCCCACCGGGGAAGGCACCACGGCCCGGCGCCGGCAGGACCGCCAGCTGTCCGAAATGATCGACCAGATGTGGCAGACGGACGAGCTCCGCCAGGTCCGGCCCACTCCGGTGGATGAGGCGCGCAACGCCATCTACTACCTCAACAGCATCCTTACCGACGCGCTCCCCGAGATGCTCACGGACCTGTCCGGGCTCCTGGGCGAGCACGGCGTCACGCTTCCCGCGCACAAGGCCCCGATCAAGTTCGGTTCGTGGATCGGCGGCGACCGTGACGGCAACCCCAACGTGACCGCGGCCGTGACCCGCGAGATCCTGCAGCTGCAGAACCAGAACGCGGTGCGGATCAGCATCGCCCTGATCGACGAGCTCATCTCCGTCCTGTCCAACTCCACGGCCCTCGCCGGTGCGGACCAGACGCTGCTCGATTCGATCGACGCGGACCTGGCCAAGCTGCCCGGCCTGGACCGGCGCATCCTCGAACTCAACGCCCAGGAGCCCTACCGGCTCAAGCTCACCTGCATCAAGGCCAAGCTCATCAACACGGGCAAGCGGGTGTCATCCGGCTCGCCCCACCAGCCCGGCCGCGATTACACCTCCACCGAGGAACTCATCGGCGAGCTGGAAGTGCTCGAACTCTCGCTGCGCAACCACTCGGCGTCCCTCGTGGCCGACGGTGCGCTGGCCCGCGTCCGGCGCGCCATCGCCTCCTTCGGCCTGCACCTGGCCACGCTGGACATCCGCGAGCATGCCGACCACCACCATGACGCCGTCGGGCAGCTCATGGACCGCCTGGGCGGACCCGGCATCCAGTACGCCGAACTGACGCGCGAACAGCGGCTCGAAGTGCTGAGCGCCGAACTGGCCTCGCGCCGTCCGCTGTCCGGCCACCCGATCAAGCTCGACGGCGTCGCTGACGGCACGTACGACGTCTTCCGCGAGATCCGGCGCGCCCTGCGCACGTACGGTCCCGACGTCATCGAGACATACATCATCTCCATGACCCGCGGCGCCGACGACGTCCTGGCCGCGGCCGTCCTGGCCCGCGAAGCCGGCCTGGTCAGCCTCTTCGGAGAGGCCCCGTATGCGAAGATCGGCTTCGCGCCGCTGCTCGAAACCGTTGAGGAACTGCGTGCCTCCGCGGAGATCGTGGACCAGCTGCTGTCCGATTCCTCCTACCGGGAGCTGGTCCGGCTGCGGGGCGACATCCAGGAAGTCATGCTCGGCTACTCGGACTCAAACAAGGAGTCCGGCGTGATCACCAGCCAGTGGGAGATCCACAAGACCCAGCAGAAGCTACGTGACATCGCCGCCAAGCACGGCGTCCGCGTCCGGCTGTTCCACGGCCGCGGCGGATCCGTCGGACGCGGCGGCGGACCCACCTACGACGCCATCATGGCCCAGCCGCACGGCGTCCTCGAGGGTGAAATTAAGTTCACCGAACAGGGCGAGGTCATCTCGGACAAGTACTCGCTGCCGGAGCTGGCCCGCGAGAACCTGGAGCTTTCCCTGGCCGCCGTGATGCAGGGGTCGGCCCTGCACCGCACCCCCCGCAATTCCGATGACCAGCGGGAGCGCTATGGAGACGTCATGGAGACCATCTCCGACGCCGCGTTCGCCCGTTACCGCAGCCTCATCGACCACCCTGACCTGCCCGCCTACTTCATGGCGTCCACTCCCGTGGAGCAGCTGGGTTCGCTGAACATCGGCTCCCGGCCCTCCAAGCGCCCGGACTCCGGCGCCGGCCTGGGCGGGCTGCGCGCCATCCCGTGGGTGTTTGGCTGGACGCAGTCGCGCCAGATCGTGCCGGGCTGGTTCGGCGTGGGATCCGGCCTGAGGGCCGCCCGCGAGGCGGGTCACTCCGCCCAGCTCGTGGAGATGATGGACCGCTGGAACTTCTTCCGTTCGGTGCTCTCCAACGTGGAGATGACCCTGGCCAAGACGGACCTGGACATCGCGGGCTACTACGTGGACACCCTGGTCCCCAAGGAGCTCCACCACCTCTTCCACGCCATCCGGGAGGAGTACGAGCTGACCGTTACGGAGATCCAGAACCTCACCGGCGAGCACGTGCTCCTGGACGCCCAGCCGACGCTGAAGCGCTCGCTGGAAATCCGCGACCAGTACCTCGACCCGATCAGCTACCTGCAGGTGGAGCTCCTCCGCCGTGTGCGCACCGAGGCGGCGGAGGGCAAGAGCATCTCCGGCGCCGAGATCGACGACCGGCTCCAGCGCGCCATGCTGATCACGGTCAACGGCGTCGCGGCAGGCCTGCGCAACACCGGCTAACCCCGGACGCTCCCTCACCTTTCGCCGGCTAACCCCGGACGCTCCCTCACCTTTCGCCGGTTAACCCCGGACGCTCCCTCACCTTTCGCCGGTTAACCCCGGACGCTCCCTCACCTTTCGCCGGTTAACCCCGGACGCTCCCTCACCTTTCGCCGGTTGAGGGAGCGGGGCGAGGCGTGCACAGCGTTCCGTGCACGCAGTCAACTCATATGTCCTGTCCTGCGGCTGGCTGCAGCTCCGGGGCGGCCGCCACGGGAATGATTGGCGCCGGCACGGCCGGTGATGGTATTGCCGGCGACGCCGGTTCGGGGGCCAGTGCCATGGGGACCGCCTGTCCTGCCGGTGCGACCAGCGGGATTGACTGCACGGGCGTCACCTCTGCCCGGGCTGGAGGTGCCGGGGCGGCTGGCAACGGTGCGGGCTGCCCGGATTCACTGGGGATGGCCACAGACAATACTCCGGCCCGGACCAGCAGCGGAAGCGGATCCAGGTGCAGCCCCTTGTCCTCGAGGCAGGCCCCGGCGCGGTGCACGTCGAAATGGCCGCGGCAGGTGGGGCAGCGGAGGACGCTTCCGCCGGCCCCTGCGGCGGCGGCCTCCAGGGTTGCGCCGGCCATGGAGCCGGTGCAGCGCGGGCAGTAGTCGCGGTACGCGTAGACATCCTGTCCGGCGCGGCAGGCCAGCAGCGGGTAGCCGCCAATCAGGAAGCCCGCGACATCCCCGGATTCGAGCCCGGCGATTTCCGGAACCGGTACCCAGGTGCCAGTCATATCGTGCCAGGTAGCCGCAGGTGTTGCGTCAGCAGGACTGATCGCCCGGACAGGAAGTGAGTCCACGGGAATGAGGTCCGGCAGTCCGGGCTGTTTTTCCACTTCAACGACGTCGATGGCGGCGACCTCCGGTGCTACTGCCTTGATGGCCTCCTCCATGGCAACTCTGAGCGGTGTGGACGACCCCGGGGCAGCCGGGTCGATGTATAGCCTTAGCCGCACCACCCCGTCCGTGCTGGTGCCCTCCAGTTCCACGTCGCCGCCGTGGGAGTCGAGATAGGGCCGGATCCGTTCCAGCGCCGCGGCGACGCGCGCTTCCAACGAGCGCGGGTACAGCCCGTGGACCAGCAGGAGGGCAGACACGAGGTCGTCCGCCGTGAGCGCCTCCAGAGTGGCTTCGTCGAGTTTCCCCTGGCGATGCAGGATTTCCAAGATCCGTCGCAGCGCGGATCCATAAAGCTCCGCCACTTGCTTGACGAGGTCCTCGGTGCCGCCACGGGCGACCGCTTCATCGGTGCTCCAGGCTCGGAGGAAACCGCGGATCCAGTCGCCGCTCTGCAGCGGCCGTTCTTCGCCCGACATGGCTTACCTGCCCGTCAGGTGCTGGGTGGGGGAGTGGGCTTCTTCCGCCTTGCGGGCAGTTTCAGCAGGCATCGTTGCCTCTTTCAATGGCCCTTGTGGGGCCTGGTGTCCTCTTGTCAGCGATCCGATTAGGTACCGGATCGGTTTGTGCCCGTATGAAATGCGGATGCCGGCCTCATCGCCGCAGCCGCACGTTGTATGCCAGTGTTCTATGGCACCTCCGAGGACTTGAGTCTGTGTTTTGGCCGGGGACTCCGACATCGGCGCCGCCGCAGCCATGGAACGGGAACAGGGCGATGCCGACGTTGAGTGCAGTGGCCGGCCGTTCGCCTGTGGTGTCCGGAACGGCGCCAACAGGGCCCTGCGTGATAGAGAGTTCGTGCATGATCGCGCCCCTTTTTGCCAACATAGGCTCGCCCCAGACAAAACGCAACTGCCCCTTTTCACGGCCGACTTTGCCGGAGCGCGAACGGGCAGGTGTGGCCCCTTGGATCCGGACTTGAGGGGCCTTAACTGCCCGTTCGCGCTCAACGTTCGCAGGCGCGGGGCCGCTAGGGTGGTGTCCATGCCGTCGTTCCAGACCAGACTGAAAATCACCGGGCTGAAGCCCGGCAACCCTCCCGAAGCCGTCATGGCCGCCGCCGTCGAAGCCCTCGGTACGCGCCATCACGTGGAAGCGAACCAGCTGGAACTGGCCGGCGGCGTGCCGCAGCTGAATCTCCGGTTCCTCGTGGAGCCGACCGAATACAGCGGTGAGAACCGCCAGGCGCTGGAGTCCGCCGCCATGATGCGCGACGCCGTCGAAAGCGTTGCGGTGACCGGCTCGCTTTTGGTGCTCCGCCGCAGCCGCGGCAGGTGGGCGCCCGTCTGACCCTTCGGGCCCCGTTAGGGGGCGGGCTCGCCCGGCTCATCGACCGGGGACCGGCTGCCGCGGCGCCGGGTGGCGATGACTCCGACGACGGCGCCGATCACCAGGCCGGCGGCCACTCCGATAAGGGAGCTGGCCCAGAAGGGCAGCCGGGTGGCCGAGCCGGTGAAGTAGCCGAGCCCGACGAGCCACGTGGCCCAGAGGACCGCACCCAGCCCCGCGCAGAGATTAAAGCCTCCCGAGGAGACATCGGCTATGCCGGCCGCAGCTGAGGTGGCGAGCCGACCGCCGGGAATGAACCTGGCCCCGATGATGGTGCCGTACGTGGAGGACCGTCCCGCCTTGGCGATGGCCTCGTGGATGCCGTGGTGCACTTTCCTGCCCCACCGCCAGCGGTCCAGCACATGGCTGAGCCGCCGCTTGAACAGCTGGAAGACCACGACGTCGCCCGCCCAGGAGGCCGATGCTGCCAGGAAGCCGATCAGGAACAGGTTGGCCCGGCCCTCGGCGGAGAGCGCCCCGCCGGTGATGACAACCATCTCGGAGGGGACGGGCGGGAAGATGGCGTCGCCGAGTACCGCCGGAACGATCCAGAAGTAGATCGCGGCCCCCCAGGTTTCCGCGTTGCCGAAGTCCATTCGCACAAGGTACCGCACTTATCGCCGGCAGGGGATCCTGGGGTCTTCGTCCGAACGGGCAGCGGTGCCAGACTGGCTGCATGCGGATTGAAATTGTTGAAGGCGACATTACTGTGCGGCCTGTTGACGCGATCGTCAACGCAGCGAATTCCTCGTTGCTGGGCGGCGGCGGCGTGGACGGTGCGATCCACCGGGCGGCCGGGCAGGAACTGCTCGAAGCCTGCCGCGAACTGCGCGCGACGAAGCTGCCGCACGGCCTGGCGGTGGGCGCGGCCGTTGCCACGCCGGGGTTCCTGCTGCCGGCGAAGTGGGTGATCCACACCGTTGGGCCGAACCGCCATGCCGGCCAGACCAACCCGGCGCTGCTTGCCTCGTGCTTCACCGAAAGCCTGCGGATAGCCGACGGTCTCGGGGCACGGTCCGTGGCGTTTCCGGCTGTCAGCGCGGGCGTGTACGGCTGGGATGCCCGCAAAGTGGCGCAGCTGGGGATCGAAGCGGTGCGGGCGTACGCCGGCCGTCCGCTGGAGGGCGAAAAGCCCATGGTGGAGCTGGTGGAATTCGTGCTGTTCAGCGAGGAGACCGCCGGGATTTTCCGGCAGGCGCTGGAAGAGTCCGGCGGCGGGCCGGGGTAAGAAGCCGGCCCGGCCCGCGAAGCTGTAGTGCTAGCGGGCTTCGCTCAGTTCGAGCCGGCTCCGGTACTCCACGGGCTTCCCGGTGATCGGATCAACGAATCGGATCCCGCGGGCCAGGAGCTGCAGCGGCTTGGTGTAGTCGTCCGGGGCCTTGTCCAGGAGCTCCGGGTAGAAGGCGTCGTGGAGGATGCCCAGGCCGAGGGACGCCATGTGCACCCGCAGCTGGTGGGTCTTGCCTGAGTGAGGCTCCAGCCGGTAGAGGCCGCGCCGGGCGTGGGTGTCACCGGAGGCGGGACGACCGCCGTCGGCATTTCCGGCGTCGAACGTCTTCAGCAGGTCAATCCGGGTCTCGGCATTCGGCTCGCCGTCGATGACCTCGGCGAGCAGGTAGCTGCGGGACTTGGTCATCCGGTTCCGGACCACCACGGGGAAGCCGACGGCGGGGTTCCCGGCAGCAGGCTCAGCGGCGGCCACGCATTCGTATTCCTTCTGGACCTGGCGTTTCTCGAAGAGCACCTGGTAGCGGCCCCGCGTCTCCGGGTTGGTGGAGAGGAGCAGGATCCCCGCTGTCATGCGGTCCAGCCGGTGCATGGGAATCACGTCCGGAAGGTCCAGCTGGTTCCGCAGACGCACCAGAGCCGACTCCTGGATATACGTTCCGCCGGGCGTGGTGGGAAGGAAGTGGGGCTTGTCCACCACGAGGATGTGATCGTCCTGGTGAAGGATGTTCAGCTCCACGGGCAGCCGGGTCTCCGGCGGGAGAGTGCGGTAGTACCAGATGAAGGTGTGGTCCTCGAGCCGTGTCCGGCGGTCCAGGGGGACACCGCCCTCGCCCACGATCTCGCCGGCGTCGAACCGGTCCTCGATGCCCTGCGGGTCGATGTGGCCCCAGCGGTGCATCATGTAGTCCATCGCCGTGGCCCAGGGCCCCTCGTCCGGCAGGCGCAGGCGGGTTGCGTTCACGCCGTCGCGCACGGGGAGGGGGGATTGCATCACCGGTCCATTCTACTTTGTGCTCCGGCCCGGCCCGTTCCTGCGTCGAGTTCGCCGGAACCCTGCCCGGTCGCCGGAACCTTCCGGCGACTTCGACCCGTTCCGGCGAATTCACCTCCGGCGGTGACCCCGCGTAGCGCGTCAGGAGGCCCAGCGGCGGCGATCCGGCCAAGCCGCCGCAGATGCAGCCCAGTGGGCTCGCGTAGCTGGGAGCCGGAGCCTCAGGCGATGGCCGCGGCCGGGGATTCCCTGAGTGTCCTGCGCAACTGCGGGGCGGCGTCCAGCCGGTCCTGGGCCGAGCGGAGTGCCCGGACCGCCTGCTCCAGTTTGTCCGGGGGCAGGGTGAACGGCACGCGGAGGTGGTTCTCAAAGACGCCGCCCACCCCGAACCGCGGTCCGGCGGCGAGCCGGATGCCGAAGTCGGGCGCGATGACAGTGAGCGCCGTGCTGCTGGCGGAGGGCAGCCGGCACCAGACGGCCAGGCCGCCCTCGGGCCTTTCCGCCTGCCACTCCGGCAGGTGGGCGGCGATCAGCTCCAGCAGTGCCGTCCGGCTCTCCCTGAGTGCCGCCCGACGCGCCGGCAGCGGCTCGTCCAGTGCCCGGACCAGGTGGGCCGCGGCCAGCTGTTCCACCACCGGGCCGCCCAGGTCCATCGTGGTCCTGGCCCCGGCAAAGCGCTGGATCAGGCTTTCGGAGGCCCGGATCCAGCCTGTGCGGAGCCCTGCCCAGTGTGATTTACTCAGCGACCCGATGGAAACCACCGCAGGGCTGAAGGCTGCCAGCGGCGCCGCGGTTCCGCCGTCGAGGTTCAATTCCCGAAGAGTCTCATCCGCCACCAGCACCGTGCCCGAAGCGGCGGCGGCGCGGACCAGCCGGCGGCGCTGGGCGTCGGGCATGAGCCGTCCGGTGGGGTTGTGGAAGTCGGGGACCATGTACGCCAGCTTGGGACGCTGCTGCATCAGGGCAGTCTCCACCGCGTCCAGGTCCCACCCGGTTTCCGGCGCCGGAGGCAGTGCCACCGGGACCATCCGGCAGCCCTGTGCGCGGATGGCATCGAGGGCGTTTGGGTACGTGGGTTGCTCCACCAGCACCTTGTCCTGCTTGCCGACCATCGCCCGGAGCACGATGTTCAGGGCGTGCTGCGCACCCGAGGTCACCAAAATCTGGCCCGGCGCCGTGGGCACCCCGACGGCGGAGTAGCGGGCGGCGATAGCCTCCCGGAGCGAGGGGACGCCCAGCGCGTCATAGCCAAATCCAGGCAAAAGGGCCGGCAGCTCGGTCAGGGCGGAGGCAAAGGCCCGGTGCACGACTTCGCCGCTGGCGGGGAGGGAGGCGTAGGCGAGGTCGATGACGCCCTCGGGAACGGCTAGGCCGGGAGCGCCAGGAAGGCCAGCGCCTGCCTCCGCGCCGGGCCCCGCGCCGGTGGCTTGGTCGGAGCTGCGCGGAAGGCAGGTGCGGCCGCGGGAGCCCTGGCCGCTGCTTAGGAATCCTTGTTCGCGCAGGCTTGCGTAGGCGGCGGTGACGGTGGTCCGGCTGACGGCCAGGGTGTCGGACAGGGTGCGCTCGCTCGGGAGGGCGGTTCCCAATGGGATGCGGCCGTCCAGCACGAGAAGGCGGACGACGTCGGCCAGTTCGCGGTAGGCAGGGGACGCGCCAACGTGCCATCGGCCCAGGAGGCGGGCAAGTGCTGCGGGGCTGAGGGAACCGGACATAAGGCCAGTATCTCAAACTGGCCATGGAAAACAAGGCCAGTTGTGGTTCAGGATGGGTGGATGATGACTCGCAGACTGCTCCAGCTCTTTACCGGCCTTGCCATGTACGGCGTCTCCTTGGCCATGTTCATCCGTGCCGGACTGGGCCTGGATCCCTGGGACGTGTTCCATCAGGGCGTTGCTGGCAGGACGGGTCTGAGCATCGGGGCAGTGGTGATCATCGTCAGCTTCCTGGTGCTGCTGCTGTGGATTCCTCTGAAGCAGTGGCCCGGATTCGGCACGCTGTGCAACGCCGTGCTGGTGGGTGTGTTCGCCGATATCGGACTTGCCCTGATCCCCGCTTTTTCGCATCTGGGCGGCCAGATCGCCCTGCTCGCCGGGGCCGTGCTGCTCAATGGCATCGCCTCGGCCTGCTACATCGGTGCGCGCTTTGGTCCGGGTGCCCGCGACGGCCTCATGACCGGGTTGGCCCGCCGCACGGGATGGTCGGTCCGGATCTCCAGGACCCTCATCGAAGTGGTGGTTCTTGGCGCGGGCTGGCTGCTTGGCGGATCCGTTGGCGTGGGCACCGTGGTGTATGCACTGGCCATCGGGCCTCTGGTGCAACTCCTGCTGCCGTACTTCATGGTCCCGGCCGCGGTCGGGGCGGTTCAGGCGGACGCAGCCTCCAAGGCGGAGCCGACGCGCGAAAAGGAGCCGACGAGCCCTGTCGGCGAGTCCGAGGCGACCGTCCGCGCCTCCTGACGACAGCGAACTCCTCCGGCGACAGGGAACCCCTCCGGCGACAGGCCGCTTGCGCGTCCCCCCGCCGATGGGGAGGCAGGGTCAGGCGTCGCCGGCGCCCAGGAGCGGCTGGCATTTCGGGCAGAAGTAGATGTCGCGCTCTTCGGTGACCAGCTCCGGCGTGCCAGCCGCCGGCATGCCCGTGCCCGGCGCAGACACACCCTGCCCGCCGGACGTCGAGATGGAGGCCGGCGACGCCCCGTGCGACACAGGCCGGCGGGGCACAGCCCTGCCCAGCACGCCGTGACGGATGGGGGTCCGGCAGCGGAGGCATGGCTGGTGCTCCCGCCGGTAGACCCAGTACCCGGGGCGGCCGGCGGCCCTGCCCACCGGCGTACCGCGCGCATTGAGCACGGTGGTGCGGCGGCCTGGACCGAGGTTGGCTTCGAGCAGCTGCTTGGCATCGGCGAACAAGGCGGGCAGATCCGCCACGGCCGAGACTGGCGTGGCCGGGTGAATTCCCGAAAGGAAGCAGGCCTCGCAGCGGTAGATGTTGCCGATGCCGGCAAGGTTGCGCTGGTCCAGCAACGCCACGCCGATCGGAACGTCCGGCGCCGATGCCACGCGCCGCTCCGCCTCTTCCGGATCCCAGTCCGGGCCCAGGAGGTCCGGTCCTAGGTAGCCCACAGCCTTGTCCTCCTCGGAGGTTTTGATGACTTCAAGCAGCCCGAGGGAGAAGCCGACGGCGTCCGCCACCGGCGTGCGCAGCACACACCGGGCTGTGAAGCCCGGTTTCCGCCATCGTCCGCCGGGCGGGTAGACCTGCCAGCTGCCCTCCATCTTGAGGTGCGAATGGATGGTCAGCCGTTCATCGCCCGGGCCGACCAGCCGCATGAGCAGGTGCTTGCCCCGCGGGACCACCTCTCCCACTGTCCAGCCCCGAAGATTCAGCGTGGCGAAGCGCGGCACCCGGAAGTCCGAGGCTGTCAGTTTTTGGCCGGCGAGGGCGCCGTGGAGCTGGTGGGCGGCACGCCAGACCGAATCACCTTCAGGCACGGATTCTCAGTCCCTTCGGGGTGGAGTAGGCGCCGGCCGCCGTCAAAGCCGCCGCGGCCGGAGTGTCCAGGATGCCGTGGCCGTTGACCTTTTCCATGACGAGCTTGTCCACGGCACCGCGCTTCACGACGTCGACAAGCGCCGCCCCGGCGGCGGCCAGCACCGCATCGTCCTCCGTAAAAACCAGGAGTGTCTTGCCGCCGCGTTCCACATACAGCACCAAGGCTCCGTCGACCAGCACCACCAGCGCCCCCGCCTTGCGGCCCGGACGGTGGCCGCTGCCGGCCTCCACGCTCAGGGCCGGCCAGGGCAGCGCGGCCCCGTACGGGTTGGCAGGGTCCGTGGCGGCGAGGGCCAAAGCTGCGGGTTCCGGCTTGGCAAGCTGCGTGTCCTCGGAATATGAGCGCAGGCGGTCCACCGTGGCAGGAACGGCGAACTGGGCCGCACCGAGGTGCTCGATGAAGTAGCCGCGGCGGCAGCGTCCGGCCTCCTCCAGCCTGGCCAGCACCTTGTACATCAGCCCGAAGCCGCCCAGGATGTTCTCTGCCATGACGGAACCGCGGGTGACCACACCGTACCTGTCGAGGAGCAGTTCCGCGGTGGCGCGGGCGTGAATGGTGGCGTCGAGCTCAGGGGAGGGGAGCGCCGACCACCGCCCCGCTGCCAGCGGCGGCGTGGGGGCTTGTCCGGTGATCTGGCCGTACCGCCCGCCGGAAAGCCCCGGCGAACCCAGCAGGCCCGTTCCGTGCGAGCGCCCCAGCCTGCTCAACCGCGGTGCCCGGGCACGGGGCGGCCGGGCCACCTGGCGGTGGGCCGTGTGCCCGCCGGCGATGAGGGCGCGGACGGGTGCGAACGTATCACCGGTCACGCGGCCCGCCCACACCAGGTCCCACAGCGCGGACACCACGTCCTGATCGCTGAGCACGGCATCCATCCCGCCCGCGATATCAGTGAGTTGCCGGAAAAAGTAACCGCCACCGGCGGTCTGCAGGTGGTCCAGCAGCCGCCTCTGGGCATCCCCGGGCTCGAAGTCGATCGCGGGATTAAGCGTCAACTCGGCCGAGTCGGCCAGATGCAGGCTGATCCAGCCGTCGTTGCCGGGCAGGGAGCCTGCACCGGACCAGAGGACCTCGCCGGCTGCCATGAGTTCGTCCAGCATCGCGGGCTGGTAGTTCGACACGCGGCTGGCCAGCACGAGCGGTTCCCAGGCCGACGCCGGTACCGGCACGCCGGAGAGCTGGTCGATGGCAGTGACGATTCCATCCAGCCCCCGCAGCGCCGGTTGACCGCCACGGGTTCCCGGTGAGCGCACATTCTGCCAGGCGGGAAGGAACCGCCCGTACGCAGTGCCATCCACGGGCTCCACTTCCGCGCGCAGCGCGGCCAGCGAACGACGGCGGAGCTTGCGAAGCACCTCGGCGTCGCACCATTCGCTGCCGGCGGGCAGGGTGACTGTGGAAGGCGGAACCGCCCCGGCAGGGGAAACGGTACCGGAGTGGTCTATCGCCTCTGCCGCCTCTGCCTCCTCAGGGCCGTCGGCACCTTGCCGTTCGGGTGTTGGCCCCGCTCCAGACTCGGCCGCCGGTTCGGAGTGGGGCCGGAACTCGCCCTCCACTACGCGGCCGTCCGCTGCGAGCCGTTTCAGCGCAGTACCCACGACGGCGACCCCAAGCCCGAGCCTCGCTGCGGCTTCCGTGGCGGTGAACGGACCGTGCGTTCGGGCATAGCGGGAGACGAGGTCGCCGAGGGGATCGGCCACTGGCTCGATGAACGCCAGGGGCACGCCCATGGGAAGGGGGACACCAATGGCGTCGCGCAGCCTGGCGGCGTCTTCCACCGCCGCAAAGCGCTCGACACCGCCGATGTTCACCCTGATGGCGCGGTTGGCCCGCTGGAGTGCCGCGAGGTGGGAGGCGGCGGCCGCGACGACGGTCTCGTCAGGCGCCGTTTCGAAGGGCTCGGTTTCGACAGGCTCAACCACCGGCGCGGCGGTTTCGACAGGCTCAACCACCGGCGCGGGCTCATCCGGCGCCTCGAGCCTGGCGGCGACTTCGTCAGGAGACAACGGGCCCAGCAGCCGCAGCAGGTCGGCGACGCCCTCCATGCCGCGTACCCGGCGGTCCGGGGCAAGGCGCTGCAGCTCGCGTTCTGTGGCCTCGATGACCCGGGCGTCCAGGAGTTCGCGCAGTTCCGCACGCCCCAGGAGTTCGTTGAGCAGCGTGGAGTCGAGCGCCAATGCAGCCGCCCGGCGTTCGGCGAGCGGGGAATCGCCCTCGTAAAGAAACTGCGCCACGTAGCCGAACAGCAGGGACTTGGCGAACGGGGAGGGCTGCTGGGTGGTGGTTTGGACAATCCGGAGTTCCCGCCGTTCCACCGAAGCGGCGATGTCCTTCAGCGCCGGCAGGTCATAGACATCCTGGAGGCACTCCCGAACCGTTTCCAGCACGATGGGGAAAGCGGGGTACTTCCGCGCGACATCCAGCAACTGGGCCGACCGCTGCCGCTGCTGCCACAGCGGCTGCCGCTTGCCCGGGGTCTGCCGCGGCAGCAGCAGGGCACGGGCTGCGCACTCGCGGAAGCGGGAGGCGAACAGGGCGCTGCCGCCCACCTCGGCCGTGACGATCTGCTCCAGTTCCTCGGGGTCGAACAGAAACAGCTCGGCGCCGGGAGGTTCATCCTCCATCATGGGCACGCGCAGCACGATGCCGTCGTCTGCCGCCATGGCGGAGCCGTCCAAGCCATAGCGCTGGTGGAGGCGCTGGCCCACGGCAAGTGCCCACGGCGCGTGGACCGGCATGCCGAACGGACTGTGGAGAATGACCCGCCAGTCGCCGAGTTCGTCGTGGAAGCGTTCCACCACCAGCGTGGTGTCGCTGGGCACCACCTCGGTGGCAAGCTTCTGCTCATTGAGGTACTGCAGCAGGTTGTTGGCGGCGAAGTCGTCAAGGCCGCTGGCCTTGCAGCGTTCGGTAGCAGGGCCGACGTCGGACGCGGACAGTTCCCGGACGAACGCGCCAAGGGCGCGGCCGAGGTCAACGGGCCGTCCCAAGGAGTCGCCCTTCCAGAACGGGAGTTTGCCGGGCTGTCCGAAGGCGGGGGAGACCAGCACGCGGTCGTGCGTGATGTCCTCGATCTTCCAGCTCGTGGCACCGAGGGCGAAGATATCGCCAACCCGGGATTCGTAGACCATCTCCTCGTCAAGCTCGCCGACGCGTCGGCCGCCCTTTGCGGGCGAGGCCGTGCCGGAAACCTTGCCGGCGGCGTCCCCGCCAGGTGAGGCCGATCCCTCCGCTTCGGTGCCGATGATATAGACGCCGAACAGCCCGCGGTCGGGAATGGTGCCTCCGGACGTGACGGCGAGGCGCTGCGCGCCTGGCCTGCCCTCGATGGTCCCTTCGTTCCGGTCCCAGATGATGCGGGGGCGGAGTTCGGCGAATTCGTCGGACGGGTAGCGCCCGGCCAGCAGGTCCAGGGTGGCCTCGAAGGCGGAGCGGGGGAGGGTGGCGAACGGGGCGGAGCGCCGCACGGTGGCAAACCACTCCTCCACATCGATCCTGCCCAGGGCCGTGGCGGCGACGGTCTGCTGGGCCAGGATGTCCAGGGGATTGGCCGGAATGCTGAGCCGCTCGATCTTGCCGGCCAGCATGCGCTCCACGGTGATTGCGGTGTGGACGAGATCGGCACGGTGCTTGGGAAAGAGGTAGCCCTGCGAGATCTCGCCAACCTGGTGCCCGGCGCGTCCCACGCGCTGCAGCCCGCTGGCCACGGACGGCGGCGATTCCACTTGGACCACAAGGTCCACGGCGCCCATGTCGATGCCGAGTTCCAATGAGGACGTCGCCACGACGCAGCGCAGTCGTCCGGATTTCAGGTCGTCCTCGATGAGGGCCCGCTGGTCCTTGGAGACGGAGCCGTGGTGGGCCCTGGCCAACAGCGGTTCGGCGCCCGAGGTGCTTCCGGCCTGCGCCATCATGTGGGCGGGAGTGGCCGTGGAGGTCTGGAGGGGGCCGGGCACAGCCGGTGCCGGCTCCTCCCAGCCGCCGCCGACAGCCAGGAGCTGCCGTTCGGCATGGATCTCGTTCAGCCTCGCGGTCAGCCGTTCAGCGAGCCTCCGGGAATTGGCAAAGACGATGGTGGACTGGTTAGCCAGCACCAGGTCCACGATCTTCTCCTCCACATGCGGCCAGATGGAGGCCTGGGGCTGCAGCCCCGAGGCCGGACCTGAATCGAAGGCCCCGGCTGCGCCCTGGAGATCCGACATGTCCTCCACCGGGACAGACACAGTGAGGTCCCAGTTCTTGCGGGAAGGCGGGGCCACGATCTCCACCGGAGCGGAGCCTGCCAGGAACTGGGCTACGAGCTCCCGCGGCTCCACCGTGGCGGACAGACCGATCCGCTGTGCCGGTTTGGGCAGCAGCGCGTCAAGCCGCTCGAGGGAGACGGCGAGGTGGGCGCCGCGCTTGGTGCCAGCCACGGCGTGGACTTCGTCCACGATGATGGTGTCCACCTCGCTGAGGGTTTCCCGCGCCCTGGACGTCAACATGAGGAACAGCGATTCCGGGGTGGTGATGAGGATGTCCGGCGGGTTGCTGAGCAGGGCACGGCGCTCGGACGCCGGCGTGTCCCCGGACCGGACGCCCACGGTGATCAGCGGCGCGGGCAGGTCCAGCCGCTTGGCCGTCTGGGTGATGCCGATGAGGGGGGAGCGGAGGTTGCGTTCGACGTCGACGCCAAGCGCCTTGAGCGGCGAAATGTACAGGACGCGGGTTTTTCGCTTTGGCCGCCGGGCCCTGGACTGTTTGGCGGCCCGTGCGCCGCCCGGGGCGCCGGCGGGAGGATCCTCGCCCTCGGCCTTCGGGCGGCCCTCCAGGCCCGGCAGTTCCGCGGGCATGGAGGGCCCGGAAACCTCTGCCTCGGAATGCAGCAGCCTGTCCAGTGCCCACAGGAAGGCGGCGAGCGTCTTTCCCGAACCGGTCGGGGCGACAACCAAGGCGTGAGAACCGGAGGAGATGGCGTTCCAGGCACCGCGCTGGGCCGGCGTAGGCTCCGAGAAGGCACCCAGGAACCACTCCCTGGTGGGCCGGCTGAACTGGCCCATGGAGTCCACCGAAGATGTGCCGCCGGATGTGCCGGCGGGCCCCTGCGACTGCATGCCTCCATCATGCCCTAAGGCCCCGACAGTATTCCGCCGTCGGCGGGCGAGCACCCGTCGCCGGCCCGCCGAGGCCGGCCCGTCAGCCGCGGTCTTCCGGCCCGGACTCCGCCGCAGGCTGCAGGTCGCGTGTGGCCGGTCCTTCGAGCAACGTGCCGTCGCTGCTGAAACGGGAACCGTGCAGGGGGCAGTCCCAGGATTTCTCGTTGTCGTTCCAGTGCACGATGCCGCCGAGGTGCGTGCAGACGGCCGACAAGGAACACGTCGTCCCGTTCACGGTGGACGTTGCGACGGGTCTGCGACCGCGAAGGGCAACGCTGCCCGTCCCCTCCGCGGGTGCGGGGCCTTCCTGGGGCAGTTTCTGGAGTCCGGCCCGCGCCCAGTCCTTCGCGAGGGTGGCTGCCACGCCGGCGTTGAGCGTGACGGCGGACACGGCGCCCTGCGGCGCGGTCACGCGGCGGTGGATGGTGTTGGCCCACTCCAAATTGCCGCCGAGGATGTCCGCGGCGATGCCGAGGGATGCCGCAACCGCATTGGTCATTCCCCACTTGTTGTACCCCGTGGCGAAGAAAATGCGGCCCCGTCCGCGGGGGAGTTTCCCGAAGAAGGGCATGAGGTTGGTGGACTGGTAGTCCTGGGCAGACCAGGTGTGGGTCACGGTGGCGCCGGGGAAGTGCGAGTGCGCCCAGGCCAGCAGTTCGTCCAGGTGCGCCTGTTCCGATCCCGCCTGTCCCACAGGATGGCCGTTGCCGCCTACCAGCAGCAGGCGCCGGCCGTCGGCAGGGTAGTCGCGCAGCGACCGGACGGGCTGCTCCACGGACAGATACATGCCGTCCGGGGGTTCCGTGGAGTCTGCCAGTTCCATCGCTGCGGCATAGGAGCGGTTGGGTTTGAGTTTGGCGAAGTACAGGCCGCGGTTCAGGATCGGCGTGCCTGTGGCGACCACCACGGAATTGGCTCGCACCGCCCCGTGGTCCGTCTCGACCGTGGACGGGGCGGTACCGCTGACGTTCAGGACCCGGACGCCGGTGACGACGGTGCCGCCGTGCGAGCGCACGTCCTTGGCCAAGGCGAGGACAGCATCCATGGGATTGATCTGCGCCTGTCCGCGGAGCCGCACCGCACCGTGGACCGGAAAGGGCAGCCCGGGGTTCCGCAGGTAGTCCACCTCGACGCCCGCGGCCAAAGCCACGGCGAGTTCCTTGCGCAGGATTCCGGCGCCCTGCGGCGTGGTGGCGTACGTATAAGCGTCACGCTCCTGGTAGGGAAGGTTGCTGGATTCGAGGTACCGCAGCAGCCAGGCCTGCCCCTCGCGGTTGGCGGCCACGTAGGCATCGACCATTCTGGCGGGGTATTGGCGCCGGAGGGCGGAGAGGACGGTCCCCTGGAGCAGGGTGACCTTGGCGGTGGTGTTGCCGGTGGTCACGGCGCCGGGGCTCCTGGCTTCGAGCACCAGGACGTTCTGTCCCGAGCGTGCCAGCAGGAGCGCGGTGACCAGCCCGGTGAGGCCCGCGCCGACGACGACAGTGTCGTACTTCCCACCGTGGTGGAAGTCGTCTCCGCTGAAAGTATCGGTGCGGTCCAACCAGAGCGACGTCATGGAAATCAACCTGCCTTCAACCGTAGCCACATCGCGGAGCACTCCTGCCGTGGGCCCTGCCAGGCGGTGAGGCCCCCGACGTAATCGCAAGTGTACTTATGAAATTGGGGCGGAGGAACAGCGCAGCCACCAACCCGTGGGCAGGACCAGGCGGAAGCGAAGGAGCCGGTGAGGCGGCAGGATTAACTGGGCTGGAACGCCCCGATGGTGAGGAGTTCGATGGAGGCGTTGCTGCAGGCGTCCGAAGGCCTGGCCATGAAGAGCGATGCGGTGTCCTCGGGCGGGTAGATCCGGAAACCGGCCGCCTGAGCCAGGGCGCAGTCCGGGTAGTTGCGGGCCTGGGTGTAGCGCAGCTCGGCAGAACCTGACTGTCCGGGGGCCAGCAGGACATCGCTCACGGGCGTGGCCGCATCCCGCCGGGCCGGCGCGCCGATCGGCTGGCCGCCGGCACCGTTGGTCAGTGATACACCGGGGAAGCCCTTGAGGTGGCAGGCCACGGTGCCGCTGTTGGTCAGGATCAGCCGCATGTAAACGCTGCCGGCCGCACCGCCGCCGCTGGCGTCCGTGCTGGCTTTCAGCGCCGACGACTTGCACAGCTGCGCGCCGGCGGCCGTGGAACCTGGCGCTGGCGCCGCGCTGCTCGGAGCCGGCTTGGACGGCGCCGAGGCGGTAGGTGAGGCAGCAGGGGAGGACGACGGCGGATCCGACGTTGCGGAGGCCCCTGGGCTGGCGCTGCTGCTTGCCTCAGCCGGGCCCGTTGTCTGCTCTGGGCTTGACTGGCTGGACGGTTGGCTCGGCCCGCAGGCCGTGAGCAAGAGCGCCAGGGCGGCAGCCGCCGTCGTGCCTGCCAGTCCGGTGGGGATTCGCTGAAGCCTCATAGGTCTAACCTTGCGGCACTCGCGTCCGGAGTCAACGAAGGCAGGACCGCGTGGCGGATTTGCTGCCCCGATTGTGACCTCCTGGGCCCGTGACGGTCTCACGGCGGGCCCTTAATTCGGAGGTTCCCGCGCCTGCGGAGAATGATGCAACGATAAATCTTTGCCCGCCCGAAAAAAGGCCGGGATAAGGGCCAAAAATCAATGGATAAGCTCATTTTCCTATGTCAGAATGAGCGTGGTCTCACTTGCCCGGGAATTGGTTAATCAATTCGGATAAGAAAATAGCTCTCCGTCTGGCCGCGTCTGCTCCATCACCTGCGCGCCAGCCACGTCCCCGGATGATCGGGGACGTGCAGGGTTGAGGGAGGCAACTCGGCACTCATCCGCGGCAACGCCGCTGCGGGTGAACCCTGAATAGGCGCATCAGTAATTGGAACCGGCAGTGGTGCCCGTTCCGATGGCGATGGGGGCTGAGGATATGACCGGTTGGCTTGTCCGCTGGAGTCTTAAGTTTCGTTTGATCGTTTTGGCCGCTGCGGCCGGCATTTTAGGGCTTGGGTTGACCAGCCTGCCGTCCATGCCAGTGGATAATCTTCCCGAATTTTCTCCACCGCATGTGGAAATTCAAACCGAGGCGCTGGGCCTGTCCGCCGTAGAAGTCGAACAGCTCATTACCTCACCCATGGAGGCGGACCTGCTGAACGGGGTCGCCTGGCTTGATGAAATCCGTTCCGTTTCCGTTCCGGGCCTGTCCTCCATTGAGATGGTCTTCGAGCCGGGAACGGACATATTGCGTGCCCGGCAGCTGGTGGCCGAACGGCTGACCCAGGCGTTCGCCCTGCCAAATGTCTCGACGCCGCCGGTGCTGATGCAGCCGCTGTCATCGACGAGCCGAGTGATGATGGTGCAGATGACCTCGGAGGAGGTCTCGCCAATCGACATGTCGGTGCTGGCACGCTGGGACATCAAACCCGCGCTCATGGGCGTGCCAGGTGTTGCCAACGTTTCCATCTACGGCCAGCGGGAGCAGCAGCTGCAGGTCCAGGTCGACCCCGCTAAGCTCCGCGCCCAAAATGTGACACTGAACCAGGTCGTGGAGACTGCCGGCAACGCCGTGTGGGTTTCGCCGCTGAGCTTCCTTGAGGCCTCAACCCCGGGAACCGGCGGGTTCCTGGAATCCGCCAACCAGCGGATCGGCATCCAGCACGTTCTTCCGATCAGGACTCCCGAGGACCTTGGAAAGGTCAGTGTTGAGGGGGCCGAAAACAAGTCGCTGAAGTTGTCCGATGTGACGACCTTGGTCGAGGATCACCAGCCCCTGATCGGCGACGCCGTCACCGGCAAGACTCCGGGGCTACTGCTGGTGATCGAGAAATTCCCGGACACCAGCGTTGCGGACGTAACCAAGGGCGTTGAAGAAATCCTCGACGGTCTGCGTCCCGGCCTGACAGGCATCACAGTAGATTCCACAGTCTTCCGTCCGGCATCGTTCCTTGAATCCGCTGCGAGCGGGCTTGGCGTCGCATTGCTAGTGAGCCTCCTGGTGGTGACGGCCGCGATCGGGCTGGCATTCCGGTCCTGGCGGTATGCGGTGCTGGCGTTCGTGGCGATTTCCGTGGCAGCGACGGCTGCCGCGCTGGTGCTGCACTTCCAGGGCGCGATATTGAACACGATGGCGTTCGCCGGCCTGATTCTGGCACTTATCGTCATCATCGGCGACGTCATCATGGACCTGCACAGTTTCCGAAGGGACGCCGCAGACGACAAGGTGTCCCAGGGTGCCCTGCTGGCCCATGGGCTGCAGCGTTCGCGGGTACCTGTCCTCTTTGCGGGCCTTGTCGCGTTGTTGGCTCTGGCGCCGGCGTTGTTCGTTCCCGGCGTGGACGGGGCCTTCTTCAAGCCCCTGGTGTTGTCATATCTGCTGGCCACTGCCGTGGCAATGCTGGTAGCCCTGACGGTCACGCCGGCACTGGCGAGCCTGCTGTTGCGCGGCCGCCAGCGGCCACGGCGGACTGCGCCGCTGGTCCAGAAGATGGGACAGCGCTACCGCAGGGCAGCGGGAGCCTTCGCCAAGACCGGGGCCGTTCTGGTTGCATCCGTCGCCGCAGTGCTGGCCATCGTGGCCGTGGCACTGGTGCCGGGACTGACCAGGGAACTGCCGATCGTGGGCTCCGTTCCGGACCGTACTCTCTTGGTTGAGTGGGAAGCGGCGGCAGGAACGGGACCGGACGTCATGAACCGGCTGATGACCAAAGCCGGTGAGGAGCTCAGCACTGTGGAAGGAGTGGCGAAAGTTGGCGGTCATGTGGGCCGTGCCGTCACCTCGGACCAGTCCTCCAACGTGAGCGCCGGCGAACTCTGGGTCACCATGAAAGAGGGTGCGAATTCCGCTGACGTCCGGAACGATGTCGGGCAGATCGTGGCGGGCTACCCCGGCCTGAACGCCAATGTCACCACGTATCCTGAGCAGCAGGTCGCCGCGGCCAAGGCCCTTGACGACCGCCAGTTCCGGGTCCGCGTGTACGGTGTGGACCTGGCCATCCTGCGGGAAAAGGCAGAGGAAATCCGCGCCATCCTGTCGCGCACGGGCGGGGTTGTCAATCCGACCGTGGAAGCCACTGCCGAACAACCCGTCGCCGAGATCGAGGTAGATCTGGTGAAGGCTCAACAGGCAGGCGTCAAGCCCGGCGATGTGCGGCGTGCCGCGGCCACCGTGCTGCAGGGCATCGAAGTCGGCTACATGTTCGAGCAGCAGAAGGTGTTCCAGGTTGTCGTTAAGGGCACGGCGGAGACGCGCCACAGCCTGACCACTGTCCAGAACATGCTGGTGGACAAGCCCGAAGGCGGTCAGGTACGTCTCGGTGACGTCGCAAGTGTCAGGCTGAGCCCCAACCAGACGGTGATCCACCACGACGACACGTCCAGGCGCCTCGATGTTGTGGCTGACATTCAGGGCCGTAACCTCGCTGATGTCAGCGCAGAAATTCAGTCGGCGATTAAGGGAATGCAGTTTCCCATCGAATACCACGCCGAGATTCCCAAGCAGTACGGCGAGCAGCAGGCTGCCGGCTCGCTGTTCTGGTGGCTGGCACTGGCTGCGGCCGCCGGCATCCTGGTTCTGCTGCTCACGGTGCTCGGCAGCTGGCGGCTCGCAGCGCTGGTATTTGTGCTCCTGCCGGTGGCGTTGGCAGGGGGCATCATTGCCGCCTGGCTTACGGGCGGCTTCGGATCCCTGTACGTCCTGGTGGCCCTGGCGGCCGTACTGGCCTTCGCGGTCAGAGACGCCGTCATGTTGATGGGGACCTATCAGTCCCTGCAACAACAGGCGCCAACGGAGGCTCCGGGAGTGCTGATGAAACAGGCGGCTTCGGAGCGTCTGCAGCCGACGGTGTTGTCGGTGCTCATAACCGGTCTGGCGTTGCTGCCGCTGGTGCTGTTCGGCGGGTCTGTCGGCTCTGGCATGCTGCTGCCGCTGGCGCTGATCGTGTGGGGCGGCCTGATCACGTCGGCCCTGCTCACCCTGTATGTCCTGCCGGTCCTCTTCCTCCGCTTCGGTCCGGCCGCCAACACGGACTGGGGAAGCTCATTGGTGATTAACAACGGACCGGTTCTGCCGGAGAGGTCGGAATTGTCATGAAAAGCAATAGTGGTTTTGGGGGCTGGCGTTCTGTTCTGGTGCTTGCCTTCGCAGCGTCAGTGGGCCTCTCCGGGTGTGCGGCAGTGAAACCTGCTGCTGTGGCCACCGGGGAGGCAGCGTCCACCATGGAGAAGGTCGGCCCGGATCTGAACAAGCTGACGCTGACAGACAAGGCAGTGGAAAGGCTGGGGGTAACCACGGCGAAGGTCACCAAGGGCGCAGGCAGCGCCGTTGAAATGCCATACGGGGCGCTGATTTACGACGGCGCCGGTAAGACCTGGGTTTACACCAACCCGGAGCCGCGTACCTACATCCGGGCTGCGGTGACGGTGGACCGGATCACCGACAACAAGGTCCAGCTCCGGTCCGGCCCGCCGGCAGGAACCGATGTTGTGACCGTGGGGGCCGCTGAACTGTTCGGCGCCGAATTCGGTACGAAGGGGCACTGACATGCGCCGGATCGTCGGGTTCAGCCTGAAATTCCGCGCCTTGGTGGTGGCCATCGCGGTGGCAATGATGGCGTTCGGCGGCGTCCAGCTCAGCACGGCCTCCGTGGACGTCTTTCCCGAATTTGCGCCGCCAAAGGTCGAGATCCAGACAATCGCCATTGGTCTCACCGCTGCCGAGGTGGAGCAGTTGGTGAGCGTTCCGCTCGAAGACGCCCTCAACGGCGTCGAGGGATTGGACGAAATTCGCTCCAAATCCGTGGAACAGTTGTCCTCGATCGTGCTGATTTTCGCCCCGGGGGCGGACCTGCTCAAGGCCCGCCAGCTGGTCTCGGAGCGCATCGCCACCGTCACCCCGTCGCTGCCCACCTGGGCGGCACCGCCGATGATGCTGCAGCCGCTTTCGTCCACCAGCCGGGTCATGAAAATCGGCCTGACGTCGGACGAGCGCTCGCTGATGGAAATGTCCATGATCACCTACTGGAAGATCCGCGCCCACCTGCTGCGTGTCCCGGGTGTCGCCAACATCGCCATCTGGGGTGAGCGGCTGCAAATGCTCCAGGTGCAGGCCGTCCCGGAGAAGATGAAGGCCCACGACGTCACGCTGAACCAGGTCATGGATGTTACAGCCAATGCCCTGGACGCCGGCCTGTTGCAGTATTCGCCGGGTTCGGTCATCGGCACCGGCGGCCACATCGAGACGCCGAACCAGCGGCTCAGCATCCAGCACGTGCTGCCGATCACCACTCCGAAGGATCTCGCGGAGATCACCATCGAGGAGAAGAACGGGAAGCCGCTCCGCCTGGGTGACGTGGCCAATGTTGTGGAAGACCATCAGCCGCTCATTGGTGATGCTGTGATCAACCAGGGCCAAGGGCTGATGCTCATCGTTGAGAAACTTCCATGGGGCAACACCCTGGAAGTCACCAAGGGTGTAGAGGCAGCGCTGAAGCAGATGGAGCCGGGACTCAGCGGCATCACCGTTGATACGGAGATTTTCCGCCCGGCGACCTTCATCGAGGAGTCCCTCAACAACCTCAGCCGCGCGCTGCTGCTGGGCTGCATCCTCGTGGTGTTGGTGCTGGGGGCGTTTCTCTTCCAGTGGCGGACGGCACTCATCAGCCTGATAGCCATCCCGCTCTCGCTCGTGACGGCCGCGTCCGTCCTCTACCTCACCGGTACTGCTGTGAACACCATGGTCCTGGCCGGGCTGGTGATTGCCGTCGGGGTGGTGGTGGATGACGCCATCATCGACATTGAAAACATTATCCGAAGACTCCGGCAGCACCGGGCGACGGGCGGAACCCGCTCCATCGCTTCGGTGGTGTTGGAGGCCTCCCTGGAGGTCCGCGGACCGATCGTCTATGCCACGCTGATCATCATCGCAGCTGCCGTGCCGATCTTCTTCCTGCAGGGACTCACCGGCGCTTTCTTCAGACCGCTGGCCATTTCCTACACCCTGGCGGTGCTGGCATCAATGGCTGTGGCCCTGACAGTGACCCCTGCCCTGGCGCTGATCTTCATGCGAAAGGTTCCGTTGAAGGAGCAGGAGCCACCCCTGGTCCGGGTGCTCAAGCGTGGCTACCACCGGATCCTGAGTAAAACCGTCCGGCGCCCTGCGGCAGGTTACGCGACCTTCGGCGCCATGGCGGCCATCGGTGTCATCACGGCACCGCTGCTGGGCCAGTCGCTGCTGCCTGACTTCAAGGAGCGCGACTTCCTGATGCACTGGTTGACTCAGCCGGGCACTTCGGTCCAGGAGGAGTACCGCGTCAGCCAGAAGGCCTGCGCGGAACTGCTGACCATCCCGGGGGTGCGGAACTGCGGCTCCCACATCGGGCAGGCTTTCAACGCCGACGAAGTGGTGGGGGTGTATTTCGGTGAGAACTGGATCAGCGTCGACCCCGCAGTGGACTACGACAAGACGTTGGCCGCAGTCCACGAAGTTGTGGATGGTTACCCCGGGATCGTGCGCGACGTTCAGACCTACCTGAAGGAGAGGATCCGCGAGGTCCTCACGGGCGCCAGCAACGCCGTCGTCGTGAGGCTTTACGGGGACGACTTGGCGCTCCTGCGTTCAAAGGCCGCGGAAATCCACGCGATCTTTGAAGGGACCGAAGGAGCCGTCGGCACCAACACGGCCCTGCAAAAGGACATTCCGCAGATTAATGTCGAGGTTGACCTGGAAAAGGCCCAGAGCTATGGGCTGAAGCCGGGCGACGTCCGGCGGGCCGCGGCAACGCTCGTGGCCGGAGAGGAAGTGGGCGACGTGTACCGCGGCGGTAAGGCATATGACGTCCAGGTCTGGAGTCCGCCAGAGGTCCGCTCCGATCTCACCGCCATCAGGAACCTCCCCATCGACACACCCAGCGGGCAGAAGATACTGCTGTCCGATGTGGCAAGTGTCCAGGTCAAGCCCACCCCGAACGTCATCCAGCGCGATGCCCACTCCCGGCGCATCGATATCCAGGCCAACGTGAAGGAAGGCCAACTGGGCACGGTGGTTGCGGCCATGGAGGAAGGGCTCAAGAAACTGGAGTTGCCCCCGGGCTTCCGTACGGAAATCCTGGGCGAGTACCAGGAACGCCAAGCAGCAACCAACACGCTGATGACCCTCGCCATCGGGGCAATGGCCGTGATTTACCTGCTCCTGCAGGTAGCCTTCGCGAGCTGGCGGCTGGCCACACTGGTCATCCTCACGCTGCCGATAGCCCTCGTGGGCGGCGTGTTCGCCGCCTTCCTGGGAGGTGGCGTGCTGTCATTGGGCTCGATCGTGGGCTTCCTGACAGTCATGGGTATCGCGGCCAGGAACGGCATTCTGCTCATCAACCACTGCCAGCACCTGGAGAAGTATGAGGGCATGAAGTTTGGCCCCGAGCTCGTGCTGCGCGGTGCAGGGGAGCGGCTCTCGCCGATCCTGATGACCACGCTCGCCACCGGGCTGGCCCTCGTTCCGCTGGTGGTCCTGGGCGCAATTCCGGGACACGAGATCGAGCATCCCATGGCGCTCGTGATCCTCGGCGGGCTGGTGACGTCCACGCTGCTTAACCTCTTCGTGGTGCCGTCGCTCTACCTGAGGTTCGCCAAATCCCGGAAGGAGCGGAATGAGGCGCCGCCCCAGCCCGAGCTGGTCAACGCGTAAGTAACACCCGAACAGTAATTAGGCCACCCGCCGCCGACGCCCCGCCAACCGCGGGAACGTGGGCGGCGGTGGTGCGGGTACGGTGTGCGGGTCCGTGAGGGCCCGCCGGCGGCGCAGCTCCAAGGCGAGGCTTTCCTGCCCCCGTGCCATGGCCCAGCGGTGGTTGGCCGAGAACGCCGGCTTCAGCAGCCAGCTCAGGCGCCGCAGCAGTGGCTTGCTGGCGCTGACCTTCCAGTCATAGGTGACGACGGTTTCCGGGCCGTCCTGTTCAAAAACCCATGTGCCTGTGCCGTCGAGATCCCCGGTAGCCCGGATGGCGAAGCCCCTGCTGGTGATGGGTGTGGTGACGGTCAACGTCCAGCGCAGTGTGTACGGCAGCCATCCCTTGGTGTGAAGCCTGGCCATGCGTCCGGTGCCGTCCTCCCTGCCCGCGTGGATGCCTTCCACCGACAGGTAGACCGACGGCCACCAGTCCGGCAGCGTGGCCGCCTCGCCCAGGATGGCCGCCACCTCGTCCGGGGTTCCGGCCACACGCCACACGGTGCGGAACTCGTAGTCGGTGCTTCTGGTGCGCCGCGAATCCACAGGGCCTCCTCAGGGTTAACGGTCTGACGTCCATTCAAGCGCCGTTGGCCGCCGGGCTCAATGCCTCAGGCCCCTGGGGTGGCTGTGGACGGCGCCCTGTACGGGCTTAACACCCCGCCATAGACTGCTGAGGTACGTCGCTCTCTAACGCAAGGAGAAGTCATGAACTACGCAGGGACCGGCAACGAGAAGACTGTCGCGGCCACCGACCTCAACAGGACACACGTTGGGCTGACCGTCAGCTTCCAGCCCGACGACGGCACTCTGGTGTTTGGCCGCATCGGCGCCATTGTGCGCAAGGACACCGGCGTGACGATTGCCCTGGAAGGGGTGGATGGCACCGGCGGACTGCAGACCAACTACACCGTTTCCCCGACCCAAAACGTGTACGTCCAGCCGGACATGCTGACCAACACCGAGACCACCATAAAGGACCTGTTTGGCAAGGTGCAGGAGAACCTGAGGGGCCACAAGGGAGACCAGAGGCCGGAGGCCATGTAGCAAGCGGGTGACCGGCAGTGTCGGGCGCAGCAAGGGCCCCTGCTTCCCTCAGCAAAGGGAAGCAGGGGCCTTCGCTATGTGGCGGCGAGGGTGGGGGCTTCGCCGGCGGACCTCCTCCGGCGCTGACCTCCTATCCTGGCCGGTTGGATGTTGCCTATATCGCCAAACTCATGATTCTATCTAGGTAGATATTTTACCTAGATACGGGGGAATCGTGGTTGACATCGACGAGTGGCCTGCAATCGATCAGGGGTGGGCGATGCGGTACCGCCTGGCGATGACGGGTAAGTGTGTTCCGGCCCTTTCGCTTGGAGAGCGGGAACAAGATCTGCTCGACGCGATCCGTGAGGCCGGCATGCCCGCGGCCGAGCTGTTCGGTGATGCCAAAACACTCGCGACCGAAGATGCCGCTGAGCTCGCGACTACGGACGAGACGGTGCGAACCTCTATGGGAGGAGGGCTGAAACCAGCGCTTCGGGAACTTGCAGGCACCTGGGTGGGCATTGGTGCCGTCGCGGTGCTGATCATGGTCCTGCGTCACGGCTGGTCCGTGGACCTGGATGCCTCCCATGTTCTTGTCGCCGCTAGTGTGGCTGCCGCGTTCCTGGGCTGGAACGTAGGACGTGCGCTTTTCACCGCTGGGCGATCGGGCTCGGCGATCGGTGCACTGATCGCCGTCGGCACGGTCGTTGTCGCCGGGATCGCCTCCGCAGCGAATCTCGGCACCGGACACATGGCGGCCAGCGATGTATCTGTTCTCCTCCTCGCGCCGGTGATACTTGGGCCGGGCATCGTCGTACTTTTGGTTTTGAGTCGAATGCCGCAGCACGATCTGCGAAGTACGTGGGATGACGGCGCGTGGTTGCGCCGATTCAGGGGCGGTTTGCGGTCTCGTCTGATGCCGTCCAAGACGGCACGAGGTCACGTTGCTGAAGTCGAGCAGGCCCTGGAATGGGCGGGTAACACGGCCTACACGGAATTCGGGCACCCGTTGTCATTCGCGCGTGAACTGGCAGCAGCTGACCGAGCCACGCGGGCGCGACAGCGGTGGGCGGTCACGACTGTCAGTACCGGCGGTCCGCTGTTGATGGCTGCTCTCATCCTCACGAACCAAAGCTGGGGGATGTTGACGGTACCTATCGCGGTAGGTTTCGTTCTGTCCGCCGTCGTCGCGTTCAGCGTGGGCTGGAGGGACCAACCGCGGATGATGAAGCGATGACTCTCCCGGCCTGGCAGCGGGCTTCATTGCCGATGCTTATCCTCAAGGTGCTTGCCGTTGCTCCCCGGCATGGGTATGGCATCTCCCAAGCCCTCGTTTCAGTAGGACTCCAACCCATCAAGGGCGCTCAGCTCTACCCTGCACTCGTGCGGCTCGAAGACGAGGGAGCGATCCTTGCCCAATGGGAACAGGGCGGATCCGGGCCCGCGCGGAAGGTCTACCAACTAGCACCCGCAGGGCGTCAACAGCTGGAGGACCTAGGCGCGCAATGGGACATGTTCATGCGTGCGGTCGAAGCCCTCAGCAGCGAACCATTAGACCAGCACCGTAAATGAGACTTCCGCCCGCACATCAGCATGTCTGCACCAACAATTGGGGATCCTTGTCAGCCACACCAGCCAGTGAAATGCACGCTCCTACACATCGAACAGTGTCTGTGACACTCGGGCAGGCAGCATGGGCGCTGATGTTCGTCGCCATCTACATCGCGTTAGTCGCCGGCGTGATCCTCGCGCTCGGCCTGCCAGGCATCATCGATTTCACCCCCGACTCACTCCTTCTCGTCCTGCTTCCCACTGCTACCGCAGCCGCGATTCTCGCCATCTACCTGCACCTTTTCCGGCGGAACAACCTCACGCCGGCGGACCTTGGATTCCGACGGTTCACGCCAAGACTGTTCCATCTGCTCTGGCAGATACCTGCCACCATCATCGTGTGCGCCCTCATGCAAGGCCTGTCCCTTGCACTGCTCACCCTCACCGGCCTGGATACGACAACCGCAAAAGCTGCCAACGACCCCCTCACAGACCTCGCAGACCTACCTGCTTCAATCGCTGTAGTCACAGTGCTTGTCATCGTTGTCCTGACACCCTTGTGGGAGGAAGTCCTCTTCAGGGGTGCGTTCCTCGACGGCCTCTCCAGGCGTCTCCGGCCAGCCGTGGCGATCATCCTCTCGGCAGCCCTCTTCGCCGCCGTCCACGTTGTCCCGTTGAGTTTTCCCTACCTCTTCACGCTTGGCATCGCGTTGGCCCTCGTCCGACGCTTTCACCAGAACATGTGGGCGCCAATACTCCTCCACGCAGCCAACAACGCCCTCGTGGTACTCCTCGCCCTCCTCCTCGCCCGAGCCGCCAGCTAAAAGCTGGAAATCCTCGAGGGGGCGATTCAGCACCTCACTGTGAGGGCGGACCCTCTAAGGTTCCCTCCAGGATTTGGCTGTATATCTTATTGCGGAGATTGATATATGAGTCCTATACTTGATCTGAATCCGCCGGAGGATCGATCGTCAACTCGATGAGGAGTGGAACAGCATGCAGCAACTCGCGCACCGGCTCGAACGTCTGGGCACCGAAACTGCCTTCAGCGTCGCCCAGGCCGCGGCCGCCTGGAAAGCGAAGGGGAACCTCGTGTACCCCTTCCATCTCGGCGACATCAACATCCCGACGGCCCCGCACATCGTTGAGGCGATGAACCGGGCCATCGCCGACGGCTATACGGGCTATTGCCCCGGCCCCGGCATCCCGCAGCTGCGCGAGGCGCTCGCAGACGATCTCGGGGCCCGCCGGGGTATCAAGTTCTCCCCCGACAACGTCGTCGTGATGACGGGCGGCAAGCCCGTTATCACGAAGTTCCTGCAGGCGGTCATGAACCCCGGCCAGGAAGTGCTCTATCCCAACCCCGGCTTCCCGATCTACGAATCGCAGATCGAGTACCTTGGCGGCACGGCCGTGCCTTACCGCTACCTGCCCACGAGCCAGGGCTTCGCGATCGACCTCGACCAGGTGCGCGCATCGATCACCCCGAACACGGTCGCAATCATCTACAACGACCTGCAGAACCCCATCTCGGCCGAGTCGACGGCGGCCGAGCGTGAGGCCATCGCGCAGCTCGCCCAGGAGCACGATCTCTGGGTACTCTCCGACGAGGCCTACTTCGAGACGCGCTACGAGGGGGTCTCGAGCTCGATCGCGTCGCTTCCCGGCATGGCGGAGCGCACCGTCATCCTCTACACATTCAGCAAGAAATTCGCCATGACAGGCTCCCGCCTGGGCTGCGCCGTCGCGCCGATCGAGATCGCCAAAATTCTCAGCACACTCAACACCAACGATGAGTCGTGCACCACGCACTACGTGCAATGGGCCGGCATCGAAGCACTCCGTGGCACCCAGGAACCCGTGCAGCAGATGCTCGACATCCTTCGTGAGCGCCGGGATGCCGCATGCGAACTCGTGAACGACATTTCCGGCATGCACGTCGCCGTGCCGCAGTCGACGTTCTACTTGTTCCCCGACGTCACCGACGCGATGGAGCGCATGGGCTACACGGCTGTTGGCGATTTCGCCACCGCAGCCCTGTACGAAACCGGCGTCTCCTTCTGCACACGTGAGCACTTCGGCCGACGCCAGCCCGGCGAAGAGCGGCAGTACATCAGGCTCGCCTACTCGGGCATCGACGTCGCCGACATCCGCGACGGCCTCGGCCGCCTGCGCAAGTGGATCGAGACGGCATGAGCCGGGTCGTCGTCACGGGACGTGTACCCGAAGCCGCACTCGAGAAGCTGCGCGCCGAGCACGAAGTCGATGCATGGCAGGGTCCGGAGTCGATTGGCCGCGAGGAGCTCCTGCGCCGAGTAGCCGGGGCCGATGCCGTGGTGAGCCTGCTCACCGAACGCATCGACGCCGAGCTGCTCGACGCCGCCGGCCCGCAGCTCAAGGTCGTCGCGAACGTCGCCGTGGGCTATGACAACATCGACGTGCCCGCCTGCACCGAACGGGGCATCGTGGCCGCCAACACCCCCGGCGTGCTCACGGATGCCACAGCCGACATCGCAATGGGCCTCATCCTCATGTCGACCCGCCGGCTCGGCGAGGGGGAGCGGCTCATCCGCTCCGGCCAGGCCTGGAAGTGGGGCATGTTCTTCCTGCTCGGCAGCAGCCTGCAGGGTAAGACCCTCGGCGTCGTCGGCATGGGCGGCATCGGCCAGGCGACCGCGCGCCGGGCCAAGGCCTTCGGCATGGAAATCGTCTACCAGTCGCGCAGTGAGATCGATCCCCAGATCGCCGCCGAGCTGGGCGCCCGGCGGGTCGATCTCAACGAGTTGCTGACCGTCTCCGACGTCGTTTCGCTGCACTGCCCCTACGGGCCTGCCACGCATCATCTGATCGGCGCCGAACAACTCGCGGCGATGAAGAGCTCAGCGTACCTCGTCAACACCGCGCGCGGACCGATCGTCGACGAAGCGGCGCTCGCGTCTGCGCTTCGCGAGGGACAGATCGCGGGCGCTGGGCTCGACGTCTATGAGCACGAGCCCCGTGTGCACCCCGAGTTGCTTGAGCTCGAGAACGTGGTGCTGCTGCCGCATCTGGGCTCCGCCACAGTGGAGACGCGCACCGCGATGGCGATGCTCGCCGCCGACAACGCCCTCGCCGTGCTCAGCGGCGAAGGACCGCCCGCACCGATCAATTAGCGGCACGGGCGCCCATATGGCGCGCATGATTGCTGGGATAGATCTGTCCCAGCCGGCCAACGACACGACCAACGCTGAACGAGTACGAGCCCCGTCCAGAAGGACGGGGCTCGTACTCGTTCAGGCCGCCACCGTCTAAGGCGGGGAGGGAGGGCCTGAACAGGGCTGGGCGTAGGGTGGAAGTCGGACGAAAAGGAGCACTTCATGAAGAAAATCCTCATGGTACTGACCAGCGTTTCCGAGATCGGCGATACCGGAGAGAAGACCGGGTACAACGTGGCCGAGGCTGCACATCCCTGGAAGGTCTTCAAGGATTCCGGGCATTTCGTCGACTTCGCGTCCATCCAGGGAGGCCAGCCCCCACGCGACGAGGTGGACGTGGATGATCCCATCCAGGTTGCCTTCACGGAGGACGAGACCACTCGCGCCGGTCTCTACAACACTGCCCGCGTCGACGTCGTTGATCCCGACCAGTACGACGCCGTCTACCTCGTGGGAGGCCACGGCACCATGTGGGACTTCCCGGACAGCGAGGGCCTGCAGAATCTGGTAGCCAGCGTCTACAACGCGGGCGGCGTGGTGGGTGCTGTCTGCCACGGGCCGGCCGGATTGCTGAACGTCGAGTTGGCCAACGGATTTCGGCTAGTCGAGGGCAGGAAGGTCGCTGCCTTCACCAACGACGAGGAGGTTGCCGCGGGGAAGGACAAAGTCATCCCGTTCCCTTTGGCAGACCGGCTTGAGGAACAAGGCGCGACCCACGTCTCTGCTGGTGTCTTTGAAGAGAAAGTCGTGGTGGACGACCGGCTGGTAACCGGCCAGAACCCGGCGTCAGCGGCCGGCGTCGCCAAGGAGATGGAGAAGCTCCTGGCAGAGGTCATCCACAAGGAAAAAGCCGAGGAACAGCACGATGCGGAGGCTCTGCGCGCCGAGAAGGACGCCGAGAAGAACGCCAAGAAGGCTGCCGCAGAAGCAGAGCACTAACACCAACAGCGCACTGAACGCACAGCGCCCCGCGAGATTTCTGTTACCGCTGCGTTGCTGCGGGGCGAATTTCGTGGGCAAAGCAAAAGGCCCCTGCTTCCCTCAACAAAGGGAAGCAGGGGCCTCGCTATTTGGCGGTGACGGTGGGATTTGAACCCACGTTGGCTTTGACACCAAACAACATTTCGAGTGTTGCACCTTCGGCCGCTCGGACACGTCACCAACCTGACTAGGGTACCGGAGCAAGGCCCGCATCCCCAAAACGGCGGCCGCGGACCTGCCGCCCGCGCGTAGATTACGTGCAGGCAGCGGGGCACGCCGGGCGACCTCTTCCGCCTGCAGGCGGCCGGGCACTAGATTCATAAGCAAGATGACTACCTCTCCGCAGCACGCAGAAGCAACCGCATACTGGACCATCGGCCCTGAGCAGGGCGAGCTGCGCGCCGAGGAGCTCCGCCGTCCGGGCGATGACGAGGCTCTGGTCCGCGCGCTGTATTCGGGAATCAGCAAGGGCACCGAACTTGTGGTGCACCATGGCGCCGTTCCGCAGTGCGTCGCGGAACAGATGCGGGCTCCGCACCAGGAAGGCTCCTTTCCCTCGCCGGTGAAGTTCGGCTACCTCTCCGTCGGTGTCGTGGAGGAGGGGCCGGACGGCTGGCCCGGCCAGACGGTCTTCTGCCTCCACCCGCACCAGGACCGGTACGTCGTCCCGGTCTCCGCGCTGACCCGCATTCCCGACGGCGTCCCGCCCCGCCGGGCGGTGCTCACCGGCACCGTGGAGACGGCCGTCAACGCACTGTGGGAGGCGGGACCGAGGCTGGGCGACCGCATCGCGGTGATCGGCGCAGGACTGGTGGGCGGCATGGTGGCAACGCTGCTCCGCACCTTCCCGCTCGCGCGCCTCCAGCTGGTGGACCTCGACCCTGGGCGCAAGGAACTCGCCGACGCCCTGGGCGTGGACTTTGCCCACCCGGACGACGCCCTGCCGGACTGCGACATCGTCTTCCACTGCTCCGCTTCCGAGGGAGGCCTGGAGCGCAGCCTGAAGCTCGTGGGCGACGAAGGCGAAATCATCGAGATGTCCTGGTACGCGGACCGGAAGGTTACTCTGCCGCTGGGGGAGGACTTCCACGCCCGCAGGCTCTCCATCCGTGCCAGCCAGGTGGGCACTGTGGCCAGGGCACGGCGCCACCGCCGCACCAGCGCCCAGCGCCTCGAGACCGCGGCGTCCCTGCTGACAGACCCCGTCTTCGACGCCTTCCTCACGGGCACGTCTGCGTTCAAGGAACTGCCCGGCGTCGTCGAGCGGCTCTCGGACGGCACGCTGGAGGCGCTGTGCCATGTCATCGAATACCCAACAGTCATTGAATCCCGCGCAACAGAAACCACGAGGTAACCAGTGTTCAGCCTGACCGTCCGCCGCCACTTCATGATCGCCCACAGCCTGCCCCGAGAGGCGTTCGGGCCCGCGCAGGCCCTGCACGGGGCGACGTTCGTGACAGAGGTAAGCTTCCGCCGTCGTGCGCTCAACGACGACGCCATCGTCCTGGACATCGGTGCCGCGGGCACCATCATCGAAAAGGTGCTGGCCGGTCTCAACTACCGCAACCTGGACGAACACCCGGACTTCGAAGGCAAGCTCAGCACCACCGAAGCCCTGGCGCAGTACATCGCCGACGCGGTGGCGGCGCAGATCCGTGACGACGTGGACGGGCGAGAGCTGTCCGGACTGGACGTCACGCTGCGCGAAAACCCGGATGCCTGGGCCACCTACACCCTCGACTTCGAATAGCAGCCCCCATGCAGCCCCGTCCAGCCGCCGTCCGCCTGCTCGTTCCCGGCAACATCCTCCACAACTCCGGCGGCAACGTCTATAACGCATCCCTGGTGCGCGGACTCGCCCAACTGGGCGTCAGCGCGACCGTGGAACGGGTGGACGGTAACTGGCCGGTGGGCAGCAGTGAAGACCGACGGCGGTTCGCCCGCCTCCTGGGGGAAGGTTCCGCCGCCCCCGACGAGGGGCAGGCGGCGGGCGGCACGGTCACCATAGTGGACGGGCTCATCGCTTCCGGAGCCCCGGAGGCCCTGGAAGCCGCGGCAGCGGCCGGGCAGCCGCCGTGGATCCTGCTGCACATGGTCCTGCTCGACCACCCGCAGCTGGAGATCCGCGCCCTCAGCGCCGCCGCCGGCGTGATCTGTACCAGCGGCTCCGTCGCCGCCGAGATCACCCGCCGCCACGGCACCCGCAACGTGCACGTGGCGCTCCCCGGCACGGACATGGGGGAGCCGGCCGAAGGATCGGACCCGCCGCATCTGGTCTCCATAGCGGCCCTGCTGCCCAACAAAGACCAGCTGATCGTCCTGGGGGCCCTGTCACTGCTGCAGGATCTGCAGTGGACGGCTGCACTGGTCGGTTCAGACGAGGCGGACCCTGGCTACGCGCGGGACGTCAGGGCGGCGCTGCAGGAGTCCGGCTTGGAGGCCCGCGTGCGCCTCGCCGGCGAGCTGAAGGGGCAGGAGCTGGAGAATGAATGGCACGCGGCGGACCTTAGCCTGCTCGTCTCCAAAGTGGAGGCCTTCGGGATGGCCGTCACCGAATCGCTGGCGCGGGGCGTGCCGGTGGTGGTGCGTGCCGGCACGGGCGCGGTGGAGGCACTGAATCTCGGAGCACAACACGGGACCACACCGGAAGGCGACGAATCCCCGCTGCCGGGCGCCGTCGTCGTCCTTGACTCGGACCCGGCCCCGCTCGCAGAAGCGCTGCGGAGCTGGCTCACCTCGCCGGAGCGGCAGGCCGCGTGGCGCCGGGCGGCGCTAGCCGGCAGGGAACAGCTGCCGGGCTGGGATGCGACCGCCCGGTGCGTGCTGGATGTCATCGGAGCAGCGACACCGCAGGCCGGGCATTCCTAGCTCCGGGATGCTGGTGGACAATTAGCGCATGACTACCCACGTCTCGACCCCTGACAGCGTCGGCGCCGACGGCCTCCAGGCTGAACGACTCACGCCCGGGCTGCTCCGTGCGTGGGCCTGGCACAAACAGGGGCTGGACGGCAGCCTCGCCGGCGCCACGTCCGAAGAGGTGCTCGCCCGCGCCGGGTGGGCGCGCTCGGTGGGCGGCGCCAACCCGTACCTCACGCTCTTTGCGCGGGCCGGCATCCGCCGCGACCAGGTGGACCGGGACGTGCTGGACCTGAAGATCCATGAGCTTCCCACGGCGCGGGGCTGCACCTACGTCCTGGGCCGGGAAGACTTCGCCTGGGCACTGAGCCTGGGCAAGAACGCCGAGGAGGCCTTCAGGGTCCTGGCCCGGCTGGGCGTGGACCGCGGCGAGATCACCCTGCTCGAAGAACAGATCCTGCACGTGCTCTCGGAAGCCGACGGTCCCATGGACCCCAAACAGCTCAGGGACGAACTGGGCGAATCCGTCCGGAGCCTCGGCGAGGAGGGCAGGAAAAAGGGCGCGTCCACCACCCTGCCCACGGCCCTGGGACTGCTGCAGGCGGACGGCCGGATCCGCCGCGTTCCCGTCAACGGCCGGCTGGACCAGCAGCGCTACACCTACACCCCCTGGGGGTTGCCGCACAGCACACTCGGCCCCGAGGACGCCCGGGCTGAGCTGATCCGCCGCTACCTGGGCTGGACCGGCGGCGCCACCCTTGGGCAGTCCCAGTGGTTCACCGGCTTCACCGTCGCCCAGAGCAAAGCGGCGCTGGCCGCCGCCGCCGTCGAGGTTCCCGTCGCAAGCGGCGGGCCACTGTGGATGCTGCCCGACGACGTCGGCAGCCTCGCCCGGTTCACGGCCCCGGAGAAGGAGCAGATCCAGCTGCTGGCAGGAACTGACTCCCTCGTGCTGCAGCGCCGGAACTCTGCTGACCTGTTCGCCGAGGCAGACAAAGGCAGGAAGGTGCTGAACTCCACCCTGGCGCTGCAGGCGGACCTCCCGGACCACCCCGTCCTGGACCGCGGACGCATCATCGGGCTGTGGCAGTACGACCCCGCCAAGGCGCGGATCGCGCACTGGCTCTTCGACGGCCCCACGCCGGCTGTTACACGCCGAATCGCGGAGGTGGAGGCCTGGATCCAGGAGGACCTCGGCGATTTCCGGTCCTACAGCCTGGACTCGCCGGCGTCCCGGCAGGAGCGGCTCGACGCGCTGGACGCCGCCGGGGGCCGGGGCTAGGAAGGCTTACCGGAGTTAGAAAGGCTTACAGGCGCGGCGCACCCCGGTGGGCGGCGAAGAATTCCCGCAGTACGGCACCACATTCCTCCTCCTGGACGCCCCCATAGACCTCAACCCAATGGTTGAGGCGGCGCTCGCGGAGGATGTCGAATACGGAGCCCGCTGCCCCCGCCTTCTCATCCCAGGCGCCGAACACCACGCGGTGAATCCTCGCCAGCACGATCGCACCGGCGCACATGGCGCATGGTTCCAGTGTCACCACCAGAGTGCAGTCCTCGAGCCGCCAGCCGTCGCCGCGGCCGCCCTGGCGCGCAGCCCGCTCGCGGAGCCGGGCGGCGGCTTCCCGGATGGCGACGACTTCGGCGTGGGCGGTGGGGTCACCCAGCGCCTCCCGTTCGTTCCGTCCGGATCCCAGCACCGCGCCGTCGGGACCGATGACGACGGCGCCGATGGGCACGTCCTCCGTGGCCAGCGCCCGTCGGGCTTCTTTGAGCGCAAGGCCCATCCATTCGAGGTGTTGCGGATCTGCCGGTGCCATGGCTCAATGATAGTTTCGAAGGGTACTTAGCTTCGGACAGCGCGTGGCCGGGAGAAATGATGAAATCCCTGAATGATCGGTTTGGCCGGTGGCTCGGCCCGTACGCGGCGCTGTGGATCACGCTCATAGTGGGCGGCTTCCTGGTCATTACCATGGCGCTGCTCGGAGCCGAGGTCTACCAGAGCGTTGTGGCCAAGGACGGTGTTGCCGGTCTGGACCAGCCTGCCCTTGAGGTGGCCAAGCAATACCGAAATCCTGGCCTGGATGCTGTCGTAACGGCGTTCACCAACATCGGCGGCGGCATCGGCATGCCCATTCTGGCGAGCATCCTCGTTGCCTGGCTGACCTATGTCAGCCGCAGCTGGCGGCCGCTCATCCTGGTGGGCGGCGCGGCGGCGGTATCAATCACCGCCACCACTGTGAGCAAGACGCTCATGGGCCGGGTCCGTCCGGACCACATCGACGCCGTTCCGCCCTTCGAGTTTTCGCCCTCGTTTCCGAGCGGGCACACCCTCAACACGACGGTGGTGATCGGCGTCGTGGTGTACCTGATGTGCCTGCAAACGCAGAAGAACCTGGTCCGTGCGTCCGTCATCACGGTGGGTGTGTTGTTCATCATCGCGATGGGCCTGAGCAGGGTGTTCCTGGGGCACCACTGGATGACGGATGTGATGGCGGCATGGCTGCTGGGGTTCGCGTGGGTGGGCATTGTGATCATGGCCCACAGGCTGTTCCACGTCATCCGGCGCCGTGAGCATGCAGGTCCGGCGCCGACCTTCGAGCACCCGGCCCGTCTGTCGGACAAAGCGTCTTCCGACGTAGGTGCACGCGAACCGGAGAACGGCCCCGGCGGCGCTGCCGCAGGGGGCGGAAGCCGCGGCGGGGAGCCCTCCTCCGGGTGATAGTTTTGACCCATGCGAACTCTCGTCGTGGACCACCCGCTGGTCGCCCACAAGCTCACCGTCCTGCGGGATAAGAACACACCATCACCGGTCTTCCGTCAGCTGACCGAGGAGCTCGTCACCCTCCTCGCCTATGAGGCAACCCGCGACGTCCGCACCGAGCCTGTCACCATTGAGACCCCCGTTTCCCCCACCGTGGGCACGGCATTCACCAAGCCCACACCCCTCGTTGTCCCGATCCTCCGGGCAGGCCTGGGCATGCTCGAAGGGATGACCAAGCTGGTCCCCACGGCCGAGGTCGGGTTCCTTGGCATGGCCCGTGACGAGGAAACCCTGGACATCATCACCTACGCCGAGCGGCTGCCGGAAAACCTCACGGACCGGCAGATCTTCGTTCTGGACCCGATGCTCGCCACCGGCGGCACGCTGCGGGAGGCCATCAAATTCCTCTTCAGGCGCGGGGCTTCCGACGTCACGTGCATCTGCCTGCTGGCCGCCCCGGAGGGCCTGGCCAAACTCGAGGAAGAACTCGCCGATGCCAACGTCACCATCGTGCTGGCCTCGATTGACGAGAAGCTGAACGAGAAGTCCTACATCGTGCCCGGGCTGGGCGACGCCGGTGACCGGCTGTACGGCATCGCCCACTGACTCAGGCCGCCTGCCCCGGACCCTTCCTTATCGTTCCGCCCGCGGGTTAGCCTGTGCACCATGGACTGGAAACTTGAACTCGTCTTCGTCCCGGTGTCCGATGTGGACCGCGCCAAGGACTTCTACGTCAACAAGGTCGGCTTCAACGCCGATTACGACGAGAGGCCCATGGACGGCATCCGCTTCGTCCAGCTGACACCTCCGGGCTCCGGCTGCTCGATCGCCATCGGCGAGGGCCTCAACGACGCCCCGCCGGGCACTGCACCCAGCCTCCAGCTCGTGGTCAGCGACATCCACGCAGCCCACGACCAGCTGAAGGCCAACGGCGTGGACGTCAGTGACGTCGACGTGCAGGCCTGGGGCCACTTCGTTTACTTCGCCGATCCCGACGGCAACAAGTGGGCCGTGCAGTACATCCCCAACCGGTCGGACGGCTGAGGGACGGGCCACCGCCTCGGCGCATGAGGCAGGATGGATGCATGAACCTTCCTGCCGAATCCGTCTCCACTGCCCTGGTTGCCCGTGCCGTCCTCTTTGACATGGACGGCACCCTGGTTGATTCCACGGCGGTGGTGGAGCAGGTGTGGGGTGAGTTTGCCGCGCGGTACGGCCTGGACATCGCAGAGATCCTGCGGACTTCGCACGGCGTTCAGGCAGGGGATACCGTGCGGCGGTTTGCCCCCGCCGGTGCGGATGTTGTGGCACTCACCGCCGAACTCGGCGCAATGGAGCGGGTCCGGACCGAAGGCATCGTAGCGTTGCCCGGGGCTGCCGCACTCCTGCGGGCCCTGCCTGCCGATGCGGTGGCGCTGGTGACCTCAGCAGACCGAATACTGGCAGACGTCCGCATGGGCGCGGCGGGCCTGCCCATGCCGGCCACGGCCGTCACGGCGGACCTGGTCACCCGCGGCAAGCCGCATCCCGAGGGATACTTGCGCGCCGCCGAGCTGCTGGGCGTGGAACCTGCGGATGCCGTGGTCTTCGAGGACGCGCCAGCCGGGATCGCGGCCGGCCTGGCTGCCGGAATCCGGACGGTGGCGGTGGGCCCGAACACAGGAGTGGTGCCCGACGGCGTACCGCACATCCCGGACTACTCCGCTGTGACAGCCTCGGTGGAAGCCGGCCCGGACGGCCGACCCGTCATTTCGTTCCTGCTCTGACGCATTTCGCTCTGACGCATTTCTGCCCCACTTTCCCGCCTGCGGCAGGTGCACCGACGCTGAAGGGCCCGGGATCACGCGGATCCAGGGCCCTTCGGAAACTCAAAGCGGTGCAGAAATGCGAGGCGAACCGCCTCCGCCACAGAGCTGGCTGGCGGCTTAGTACCAGTTGTTGGCGTAGTGGAAGTTCAGTGCAGCGCAGGGGGAGCCGTAGCGCTCCTCGACGTAGTCAAGGCCCCAGTTGATCTGAGTGCGGTAGTTGGTGCGGTAGTCAGCTCCGGCACTCGCCATCTTCTCGGCAGGCAGGGACTGCACCACGCCATACGCTCCGCTGCTGGGGTTCGTCGCGGTGGTGCGCCACTCGGACTCCTTGGTCCAGAGCTTCTTCAGGCATTGCATCTGGTCTGCGGCCCAGCCGTACGAGGACAGCTTGCTGGCGGCATAGGCCTGCGCGCCGGCCGGGTCGTCCACTGCTACGGGCGCTGCAGGCTTGGGGGCCGCAGCTTTTGCGGGGGCAACCTTGGCAGGGGCAACAGCCTTTGCGGCGGCCGCAGCCTTGGGCTGCGCGGCAGCGGGCTTGGCAGCCGCGGCCTTGGGAGCGGCCTTGGGGGCAGCCTTGGGCGTCACCGGCTTGGCCACCGACTGGGGTGCCACCGGGGCTGCCGTCGGGGCAGGCAAAGCGGAGATCAGGGTCTTGTCGAAGTTGAGCGTCTGCCCCGCGTCCGCGGCGGGGGCCGCTTCGGACGTTGCCTGGGGAGTGGCCTGCTCGGCGGCCTGGCCCGCTGCGCCGACGCCGATCAGGACGGCGCAGGCGGTGGCGGCAACGGCTGCGCGGCGGCCGAACGACGGGATGTCCGCGGTGAGACGGGCCCAGGCTGATGCGGGCTGTGCTGGTTCGGCGCGGTGGCGTGAAATCTTCTGCCGGGACTTGGGATCGCGATCAGGGCGTGGTTGTACCTTGAAATCAGACATGGTGGATTGCCTCTCAACACCTGCGGAGTTAGCTGTCGGGTTCGGATGAGGTCATCCGGCCGCACGGAAATTCACGTGTCGGCTTCACCCCAAGGGCTGATGCGGATTGCCCGGGACTCTGGTTCCCCCGCCTCTGCCTGGTCAAGCGGAATCCGGGAAGCGGCAGAGCTGGGCGTCCATCCGGATATGCGGCCCAGATGATGGCCGCACCCTATCGACCGTACAGGAGGCTAACGCTTAAGTCACATTTAGGTAACGGACATCACGACGACGGCGCGTCTCCTTGTGCGGCGGGCCGCATGGGTAGGCGTACGGTGAATACGGTCCGGCCGGGCCGCGATGCGACGGCCACTGTGCCCCCGTGGGCTTCGATGATGGACTGGACGATCGAAAGGCCCAGTCCGCTGGTTCCTTCGGCCGATGCCTGGTCCGCTGGACCTCCTCCAGCCGGGACGGCTCCGGCCGGCACCCGGACCGTGCGGGACGCGTCTGCGCGGGCGAAGCGCGCGAAAACCCGGTCCACGAACTCCGGCGGGATGCCCGCGCCGTCGTCAGTCACGGTGATTACCGCAGTGCCGTCCGCAGCCCTCGCAACTCCGGTGAGCACCGTGGTGCCCTTACCGGTGTGTTTGCGCGCATTCGACAGCAGGTTGACCAGCACCTGGTGCAGCTGGGAGGCATCGCCGCGCACCACCACGGGCTCGTCGGGGAGTTCCAGGTGCCAGGTGCGGTCCGGAGCCATGACTTTCTCATCGCTCACGGTCTCGATCACCAGCTGGGTCAGGTCCACCTCACTGAGCTTGAGCGGCTGGCCCTCGTCGAGCCGGGCGAGCAGCAGCAGATCTTCCACCAGCGTGGTCATCCGCTCGGACTGGCTCTGCACCCGGGCGAGGGACCGCTGGCCGTCAGGGGTGAAGGTCTCGGTCATGCGCATCAGCTCGGTGTATCCGCGGATGGCGGTGAGCGGCGTGCGGAGTTCGTGGGAAGCGTCCGCCACGAACTGGCGGACCTTCATTTCGCTCTCCTGCCGGGCCTCCAGCGCGTTGGACACGTTGTCCAGCATGAGGTTGAGGGCGTACCCCACGCTGCCCACTTCCGTTCCGGGATGGGCGTTCGACGGCGGGACGCGCACTGCCAGTGCAACTTCGCCGGCGTCGAGGGGCAGGAGTGAAACCTGTGTGGCAACCTCGGAAAGCTGTTCGAGTGGCTTCATGGTGCGGCGTATGATCACCGTTCCGGCCAGGCCGATCAGCACAAGTCCCCCCAGAGACACCATGCTGATGGTCCAGATGAGCGACGTCAGGGTGTTCTGTTTGTCAGCCAGGGGAAGGCCTGTCACGATGACATCCCCGTAAGGCGTCTGGTCGGCGACCAAGCGGTAGTCGCCGGTGGACAGCGTCCGGTCGGCCGGGGCCCCATTGGGACTCAGGCTCAGGAGAACCTGGTTGTCAGCTGCGGAAACCGCGGCGCGGGTGCCCTCCTTGGTGAGGACACCCGCGCTCCACACCTGTCCGTTTTCTATCCGGCCCACGAGCGTTCCGGGTCCCTGGCCCTTGGCGTCCAAAGGATCGGGCCTGTTCCCCTGTTGCCCGAGGGGCGGCCGGCCGAAAACGCGGGCACGGTCTGATGCGCCCGTGAGCCGTTCATCCAGCTGGCGGGTGAGGAAGGAGTCCATGGAGGCGTAGCTGAACAGTCCGACCGCGGCGCAGATGGCCACCAGCAGGGCCATGGCCACGAGGACCAGGCGGGTGCGGAGGTGCCACGTCCCGGGGTTCAGCCAGCGGCGCCTGTGGCTCCGGGAGGCGCCGGTCAGCTTCGTCACGGCTAGTCCGCCGGTTTGATGACGTAGCCCGCGCCGCGGACCGTGTGGATCATGGGCGGGTGGACGGCGTCCACCTTCTTGCGCAGGTACGAGATATAGAGCTCCACGATGTTGGCCTGGCCGCCGAAGTCGTAATTCCACACACGGTCCAGGATCTGCGCTTTGCTCACCACCCGCTTGGGGTTTTCCATGAGGTAGCGCAGCAGCTCGAACTGCGTCGCCGTGAGCTGGAGTTCGTCCCCGGCCCGGGTGACCTCGCGGGTATCCAGGTTCAGGACGAGGTCTCCCACCACGAGTTCGGCAGTGTCCATGGCTGCGACCCCCGAGCGCTGCACCAGACGGTGAAGGCGCAGCAGGACTTCCTCCATGCTGAAGGGCTTGGTCACGTAGTCGTCCCCGCCGGCGGCGAGGCCCACGATGCGGTCCTGCACGGCGTCCTTGGCGGTGAGGAAAAGCGCCGGCACCTCCGGCGCGAATGACCGGATCCTGCCGAGGAGCTCAACGCCGTCAAACCCGGGGAGCATCACGTCGAGGACCAGGACGTCCGGACGGAACTCCTTTGCGAGCTTTACCGCCTCCGGGCCGTCGGCCGCCACCGCGACGGACCAGCCGGCCATCCGCAGGCCCATGCTCATGAGCTCGGAGAGGCTGGGCTCATCATCCACCACCAGGGCACGGATGGGGGAGCCGTCCGGGTGGGTCAGCTGGGGAAGGTTGTTAGTCATGGAGTTCGAAGTGGCCATGGGACAACTATCCGTTCTGCTGGTTAGCCGGTGCTTTCAGCTTCCTGTGCGCCGGCTGTGAATCCCAGCCTAGCGAGCCGGACGCGACAGCACAGGTTCCTGAGGTGCAGAAAGCCGCTGTCCGGGTCCGCTTGACCGGACGGGGCAAGAGTGCGTCGGCGAAGAATTTGCCCTCCGGGCCGCGTCATAGCTGGACAATCGCCGATTCGCTGGCGCGGAATTCCGGCCTCGTTGATCCCGCTGAATAATGATCGATGAATTGGGACTTCGGCGCACTTAATTCGGGAAAATGGTCTTCCTGAACGTTCGTTCTGGAAAAATATGAGGGAAAACGAAGCTCCCCAGAATTGTGATTTGCCCCACAAAGGCGCATTTAATCTCACTATGTGGACCAGGAGGCCCATTGTTACTTGCAAGTTTTCATTGTTACGTTGCACACTTTCAAATGTGAACAAGAACTCAACAGCACCTGCAGCCGCAGAATATTGGCCCAGCACACCCGCTGCTGCCGACATGCGCTGTTGTCGAATGCACGCCTAACTTTCTACCCCACAAAGTTTTTAGGCATTCGCCCCCCAGCCCAGCGTCGGGCGCCCTCCCCAGAACCCATTGCGGGGAACCAAGCATTCGAGCCGCGATGACGGCCATTCACATTGAGGTAAGCATTCATGTCAGTTGCATCTGGATACGTCCACATCTCCGTTCGTAACGCCAACAAGCCTGGCCAGGCGTCCGGCCACCGCCAGGGTTTTGGCGCCCGCCCCGCATTCCCCGCAGGCCAGGGCACCGCCGTCCCCGCGCCGGGTTACGCACCCCAGGGCTACAACCCCAATTCCTACGGCCAGCTGCGCGCTGTCCCGGCTGAGGAAGCCGCGCCGCTGACCGCTCCCACGCCTGTGGTGGCCCCGGCACACGGCGCCACCGTCCGGCCGGTGCAGAATGACAACGTGGCCCGCGGTTTTGTCCTGTACATGGGCATCGACGAGGAGACCGCCGCAGCTGCCGGCACCTCCATTGCCAAGCTCGCCCAGGAGATCCGGGCGTACGCCCAGTCGCTGGTTACCGGCGCGGAGAGCTACGCCGCCGTCGCGGTGGCGCCGGCCAGCGCGCCCGGTTCCGCGCTCGACGTCGTCCGCTCCACCTTTGGTGACCCGACGGTGAATTCCCGGCAGCGCACCGAAACCACCCGCCTCCAGCCGGCCCAGGACCCCCGCCCGTCCGGCGTCCTGATCGACCTCGCCCGCCGCGAGGTACACCTCGACGGCGAATCCCTGAACCTGACGTTCAAGGAGTTCGAGCTTCTTAACTACCTCGTCGAAAACGGCACCCGCACCGTGGGCCGCGATGAGCTCCTCGAAGGCCTGTGGCGCAACGCCGAGGAGGTGCCCAACGAGCGCACCATCGACGTCCACATCCGCCGCCTCCGCTCCAAGCTGGGCCGCCTCGCCAACACCGTGCGCACCGTCCGCGGCCAGGGCTACCGCTTCTACGAGCACCCCGAGGTTGTCGTCTGGGCAGCTCCGGAATACTCGATCTAGCTTCACCCACGAAGACGGCTTCCGCCGTGCCTTAGCGCCCGTTCCTCAGTGAGGGGCGGGCGCCTTTGCGTGTGCTGCCGGGCCATTTGTTTGCTCCCTGTTGACTTTTCCTGCTCCGGCGTAGGCTCGGATCGTCCGTCCGACTATGAGGAGGAAGACCATGTCCGTCGCACGCATCACTACCTTGAGCGCCAACTCCAAAACCTCTTTTGACGACGCCATCAAGGAAGGCATTGCCCGCGCCAACAAGACACTGCGCGGTGTCTCCGGCGCCTGGGTTAAGGAACAGAAAGTCGAAATCGCCGACGGTCAAGTGGTGGCATGGCATGTGGTGCTGGAAGTGACGTTCGTCCTGGACGACTGAGCGGGGCACTGCCCGGCCGGCCCGCCAGCCGGGTAGTAGGGTGAGTCCATGAGTGGGCACCACAAGAAGCGGCTGGTCATCATGCGCCATGCCAAGGCCGATTGGCCCGGCGGCGTGGCGGACCACGACCGGCCGCTGGAAGAGCGCGGCCATCGCGAGGCTCCGTTGGCGGGCAAATGGCTGGTCAAGCACAACATCGTCCCCGACTTCATCCTGTGCTCGAGTGCCTTGCGGACCAGGCAAACCTGCACCTGGGTGTGCAGCGAGCTGGGCGACAAAGCACCGACGCCGAAACTCGAGGACGGGCTCTACGGCGCTTCTGCGCTGCGCATGCTGTCGGTGATAAACCACGTCCCGGACACCGTCACCACGCTGATGGTGATTTCCCATATGCCCGGGGTCCAGGACCTCGCCATGCACCTCGCGTCCCGCGATTCGAACCACGACGCCTACATGGATGCCGCCACGCGCTTTCCCACCAGTGGACTGACCGTCCTCGAAACCGAAAAATCGTGGGCGGAGCTGGATGGGCAGGACGCGCGAATCACCCACTTCAAGGTTCCGCGCGCACATTAGCAGGTCAGCCGCGCGGGTACTCTTAACCTAGCGTCGTCTAGGGGGAAGGGCCCGCCATGCGTGATTCTGGTTGGATGCAGTGGCGGGCGTATGCCCGGCGGTGCGCTGCCGCCGTCGTAGTTCTTGCTTTGTTCCTGGCCGGTGCTCCGGCAGCCCAGGCAGCGCCGTCAGGCGAGCAGTTGTCGACGAGTGTTGTGACCACTCCGAGCCACCCCTGGGTCCTGGTCACTAAAACCCGGCCGCTTAACCCGCTGCAGTTCATTCCGCCGGACCTGGTGTCATGGAACGGCACCGGGCACGTTCTGCGGCGCGGCGTCTCCACGGCGGCAAACCAGTTGTTCACCGCAGCGCGGGCTGCGGGGCATTCACTGGAGGTCGTGAGCGGCTACAGGTCCTATGCCACCCAGCGTGACCTGTACAACTACTACGTCCAGATTTATGGCCAGGCGTATGCAGACCAGATCTCTGCCCGTCCCGGTTACAGCGAGCACCAGACCGGCCTGGCCATGGACGTGGGGAACGTCGGCGGCGGCTGCGGGCTGACGGCCTGCTTCGGAGACACGGCGGGCGGACGCTGGGTGGCGGCCAACGCGCACCGCTTCGGCTTCATCGTGCGGTACCCGCAGGGCTATACCCACATCACGGGCTACACGTACGAGCCGTGGCACCTCCGCTACGTGGGGGTTGCGCTGGCCATCGACATGAAGAGCCGGGCCATCCCAACGATGGAGCAGTACTTCTCGCTCAGGCCCACCATCAGGAGCGCTGCCGACGTGCTGGCCGCCGATCCCGGCGGGGCGCTCTGGAACTATCCCGCCAACGGCCGCGGCGGTTTGGGCGCGCGCGTGAAGATCGGCAGTTCCGGATGGACGGGCCTGAAATCGGGCTTCATCGCGGACTGGAACTCCGACGGAATCAACGACATCGTGGCCCAATGGAACACGGGCAGGTTGACGGTGTACCGCGGCAAGGGCTCCGGCGGATTCCTCAGCCCCATCATCGTGGGAGCCAACGGCTGGCAGGCCATGAACATCACGGTGGGCAGGTGGCATAACGGCCACCGCTATCCGGGAGTAGTGGGAACCGGGGCCGACGGCACCATGGTTTACTACCCGAACCCCGGCGGCGGTGCACTGGGCGCCCCGCAGCGCATCGGTTTCGGCTTCCAGGGAATGAAGCTGACCATGGCGGACTTCGACAACGACCGCCGGCAGGACCTGCTGGTCACGAGGTCAACGGGCGAGCTCCTGCTGTACAGGTCGGACGGCGCGGCCAGGTTCGTGCCGGAGCCGCGGAGGAAGCTGGCGAACGGCTGGAATGCCATCGCCCAGTCCCATGCCTCGTTCGGGTTCCTGGGCTCGGGAACCCGCGGGCTTACGGCGAAGGCCGCCGACGGGCGGCTGTTCCACTACAGCCTCGGCACCAATCAGTTCACCGGCAGCCGGCAGGTGGGCAGCGGATGGGGCCCGTACAGCATATTCCGCTGACCCCTGGTCAGCGGCGGGGCCGCCCGGCGGCGGGCCGGGCCTCGGGCCGGGGCGCGGCTGCTCGCTGAGGACCCGCGGGCGGCTTGGCCGCCCCGGCGCTGCGGCTCTGCCGCTGGACCGGCTGGCGCTGGACGGGCTGGCGCTGCGCCGGCTGGCCTTGTGCCGACGGCCGGCGTGCGGCCGGCTGGGGCTGGGCCGGTTGGCGCTGTTGGCGTTGCGCCGGTGGGCGTGGCGACGCCGGGCGGCCGGCTGAAGCGCGCGAGGACGCCGGGCGGCCTCTCCGGGCGGGCGTGCGGGACCGACGTCGCGCCTGGCGGCGTGACGGCCAGACCGCGGCGGCGAACAGCACCAGAAGAGTGAGCGCCGCCGAGGCGGCAGCCAGGTAAAAGTAGATGTCCGAATCGGTCGTGGCCACGGCCTCGCCCAGGGCAGCAGGATCCTGGTTGAATGCCAGGCCCCACATCCGAAGGAACGCGATGGCGCACCCGATGAACGCGCTGGTCCCCGCCGCGCCCACGAGGAGGGCCAGGTGGCGGCGCCGGGCAAAGGCTTCCGCCACCGAAGCCACGTAGCCCACGGCCACGAGTCCGACGAACGCAAGAAGCGCAGCTGCCTCAAGGGTGATTGCCGTCAGCACGAGCATGCCGAGGGAAGCGAAGAACGCTCCGACGGCTATCTTCCCGCTGTTGCCCATGTGGCCCATGGGACCAATCATCCCTGAGGATCGGGCTGCTTCAGGACGTAGCCGCGCATGATTGCCATGATGGCTGCAACACTTTGGTCACGGGTCCGCTCGGGGTTGTATGTCTGGCGGTCCAGCCCTACCACGAAGCAGGCTCCGAAGATCGCCGTTTCCAGGCTTCCGCGGGAGATGGAAGCATCCACTGGGTACTTCGCCGCGACGCCGTCGATGGCCGCGCCGATCACTGCGAGCAGGCGGGTCCGCAGTTCGGCGAACGTGTCCTGCCATTCGCTGGGCGTGCGCCAGTTTTCGCTGACCCAGAGCCTCGCAAAGGACGGATACTCTGCCATGAAGTCCATGGCCTGTCCGACCATGGCGTCCATTCCGGCGAGCGGGTCCGCCGATGCGCCCGTGACGCTGAGCAGCCGTGCTTCCAGGATGTCCACGCCATGCCGCAGCAGCTGGGCGATCAGATCCGATTTGCTGCCGAAGTTGTAGTAGACCGTTCCCTTGGACACTCCGGCCGCCGCGGCGATCTCATCCACCGTGACGCCCGCCGCGCCCCGTTCGCCGATGAGCTCCATGGACGCCTCAAAAAGCTTCTGTTTCGTGGCATTCGTCCGGGCCGGGCGGAGCTTCTTGGCCGCGGCAGGAGCCGCAGGCGGCTCGTCCGGCGGACCCGCTTCCGACGTGCTCATACGGCGATCTCCGGTTTCAGGGTCTTTAGGGTCCAGAACTTGTGTTTGCGGACGGCGAGCATCGAGAGTGCCATCCCCAGCAAAGTGTAGCCAAGCAGGCCCGCAACGGTGGACGGGATCATACTGAGGTCGGCGCCGTAGGCCAAGTGCCGCATGCCGTTGACCACGTAGCCCATGGGCAGGGCCTGGTGCACCAGGTGCAAAGGCTGCGGAATGGTCTGCCAGGGGAACGTTCCTCCGGAGGAGACGAGCTGCAGGACCAGGAGGACAAGCACCACCAGCTTCCCCGGTGAACCGAGCAGCGCGACCACGCCGTGGATGATGGCGCTGAACGCCATGGCCGCGACCAGCAGGAACAGCCACATAAGCACCGGGTGGGCGGGGTCCAGCCCCAGCACCCCATTGACCACCAGGACGAGCAGGCTCGCCTGGACGGCGGATACCGCCAGGAACGGCAGCCAGCCGCCGAGCGCGATTTTCCAGGCAGGCGCATTCGACGCCAGGGCCCGCTGGGTGACCGGACGCATGGCCTGGACCAGCATGAAGACGCCGATCCACAGGGCCAGGGACAGGAAGAACGGAGCGAGGCCCGCGCCGTAGGAGTCCGCCTTCGCCTGCGAGACGTTGCTGACCGATACCGGGTCGGCAATGACGCCGGAGAGGTTCTCCTTCTGTTGTCCGTCCGGATTGGGCACCTTGCCGGCACCCTTTGCCAGCTCGCCGGCCATCGTTGTGGACCCGTCCGCTGCGGAATGTGCGCCGGTTTCCAGCTGCGCCGCGCCGTCGTCGAGTTTTTTGGCGCCGTCCACCAGCGAGGCTGTGCCGCTCACCGCCGCCTCGCCGCCGGCGGCGAGCGCGGTTGCTCCCGCGGAGAGCCGGTCGGCACCGGTGGACGCCGCCGAGATGGCGTCCGTCAAGGCCGGAGTGGCTGCGGCCAGCTTGGCCGCCCCGGCGCTCACCGCGGCTGAGCCGTCGGCGAGCTGTTGGATCTGTGCGGCGTCGGCCTGGATCTTCGTCTTGGCTCCAGTCACGGGACCTGACGCGGAGGCGGCGTCAAATTCGGCAAGCACCTTGGCAGCCTGCTCCTGGGTCAGGACACCAGAGGCGACCAGCCGGGCGTTGGATTCCCGGACCCGGTCCCGGAGGCCGTTGTCCGCGGCGTCCAGCTGCGCGACGGTGTCCTGGACTTTGGTGTTCAGCGCGGCGTTTCCGGCGGCCACCTGGGCGGCGCCGTCGGCGAGCTTCTGCGAATCGGCTGGCAGCCCGGCGGTCTTAGCCTCGAGCTGTGCCAGTCCGCTGCCCAGCTGGCCGGCTCCGGCGGAGAGCTGAGTGGCGCCGTCGCGCAGTTTGACCTGGCCGGTGTAGAGCTCCGCGGCGCCGGCCGCGAGCTGGGTGGAGCCGTGGTGCAGCGCGGCGCTGCCGTCGCGGAGGCGGGTGACGCCGCCGGCCAGTTTGGCCGCACCGTCTGCCGCCTTGACCATCTGGGTATGGATGGTCCCGTAGCCGGTGAGGAGCTGGTTGGCGGTTTCTTCGCCGACATCCTTGGCGACGGAGTCATGCACGGCCGTGGTCAGTTTGTCCACGATCGTGCTGAGCAGGTAGTTGTTGGCATCGTTGGTGGTGACGTTGAGCATGGCCCGGGTGGCCGTGTCGAAGTCGCCCGGCGAAGCCAGGCTCGCCGAAAAGTCGCCCGGGATCTTCAGCGCGAAGGCGTACTTTCCGTCGCTGACACCTTGGTCGGCCTCAGCCGCCGACGCCACGGGCTGCCAGTTGAACACGCGGTCCTCGATGAGGCTTTCTGCCACCTTCTGGCCCGCCCGCAGTTGCGTCCCGTCGCCCGCCGGTGCGCCGGCGTCCTCCATCACGAGCGCGGCGTCGATCCTGTCAAGGTTGTCGTACGGATTCCAGTTGGCGTAGAGGTACACGGCGCCGTAGAGCAGCGGCACCAGGGCCAGGGCCAGGATGGTCAGCTTGGGCAGCAGCCCGCCGGTCATCCGCTTGAGTTCAGAGCCGGCCAGCCGGAGCACAGTCACTTGGCGTCCTCGGTTTCGGGTTGTTCTTCCGGTTCATCGTCGGATTCTTCTTGCGGGAGGCTGCCTGCGGGTCCGGCGGCCTCATGCGGCACCGCATTGCCGATCGCCGCCGTCGGTCCCGCCCAGTTGTCCGGGAGGGCGCTGACGGCGGCGACGACGGCGAGCGGCCTGCCGCCGTCGTGCGCCAGGGCTTCCAGCCTGGGCAGCCAGTCAGCGGTGTCGGCACTGTGCCGGTCCGGCGAGTCCAGGACCAGGAGATCGGTGCGGGGGTTCGCGAGGGCGAGTGCCGTGAGGAGCTCCGTGCGGCGGCGGGCCGGGAGCTGTTCCGTCCACATCCCGGCGATGTCCCCGAAGCTGTTGATTTTCAGCCAGGGCATGCTGCGGAGTGCTCCCCGGTAGCGGCGCGGCACGAGGGACAGGTCCTCCGTGACGAGATCGCGCACGCTCAGGTGCTGCTCGGGATCGTTGACGCCGGGGGCGTCCACCACGGCGCTGGCGAGGCGAAGGTGCCTTGTCCTGGGGTTACCGTCCCAGCTCAGCGTTCCGGCGTCCGGTTTCATCCGGCCGCTCAGGGTGAGCGCCAATGCGGTGCGCTGGTCCTGGCGGCCCCCGGTCACGAGCAGGAGTTCGCCGCGGGTGGCCTGCAGTGAGGTGGGCGGGAGCAGCGAGTGCCGCCGCCCGTTCACATGAAGCTGTTGTGCCGAGAGCAAGGAAAGCCTTTCGCAGGGATCGTCTGCTTCCAAGGTTAACTGAACTGACCAGTCAGTTCAAATAGATTGATCGATCCGTCATGCGCGAACTGGCAGCAAATGCCCTCAAAACTCGCACTTGAGGGCATTTGCTGCCAGTTCGCGCTGCCAAGAGAACGTCGGCCGGGCGTCAGAGGCCGTACTTCTCCAGGAGCCGCAGCCAGACTTCGCTGATCGTGGGGTACGAGGGGACGGCGTGCCAGAGCCGGTCGAGCGGGACTTCGCCGACGACGGCGACGGTCGCCGCGTGCAGCAACTCGGCGACGTCGGGACCGGCAAACGTGGCGCCGAGCAGCACACGACGGTCCTCGTCGATCACGAGCTGCGCCCAGCCCTCGTAATTCTCAGCATGAAGGGATGAGCCGGCCACGGAGATGGGCAGCTCCACGGACGACACGCTGTAGCCGTCCTTCCTCGCCTGCTCCACCGAACGGCCGACATTCGCCACCTCGGGATCAGTGAACACGACGTTGGGAATGGCATGCTCATCGGCGGTCTGCGCATAGCGGCTCCAGGCCTCGGGCGCGCCCTGCAGTTCGCCCTTGGCCCGGGCGGCGATTGCGGCACCGGTGGCCCGCGCCTCATATTTGCCCTGATGGGTGAGGAAGGCCTTGCCCGCCGCGTCGCCGATGGCGTACAGCCAGGGTCCGTCGTCCGTTCCGGCAGCTCCGCTGACCAGTCCTGTGGAGTCGGTGCTCAGCGTCATTGGCTTTCCGTCGCGGGCGGCAAGCCCCACGCTTTCCAGGCCGAGTCCCTCCAGTGCGGGACGGCGCCCGGTAGCCACGAGCAGCCGGTCCACGGAGCGGGTGTCGCCGTCCCCGAACGTCAGGGTGAACGCGGCGTCGTCGTCCTGGCGGACGCTGCGGGTTGTCGTGTTGAGGCGGAGTTCCACGCCGTCGGCGCGGAGTCCTGCCTCCACCAGCTTGGCGGCCTCTTCCGGGAAGTTCCCCAACAGGCCCCTGCGGGCAATCAGCATGACGGCTGATCCGAGCCGGGCAAAGGCCTGGGCAAGCTCCGTCCCGGCCACCCCTCCTCCCAGGACGGCCAGGCGCTCCGGCACCTCCTTTGCCGACGTTGCCTCGCGCGTCCCCCAGTACCGGATCCCGGAAAGCCCCTCGACGGGCGGCGTGATCGGCGTCGATCCGTTGGCGAGTACGACGGCGTGACGCGCCGTGAGTTGGTAGGGGTTGCCGTCGAGGCCGGCTACTTCGACGGTCCGCGGGCCCGTGATCCGGCCCGTGCCGCGGAGCAGCTCGATGCCGGCGCCGTCCACCCATTCCACCTGGCTGTCGTCCTGCCAGTGCGAGGTAAAGGAGTCGCGGCGCTGGAGGACGGCCGCGGCATCCAGGGTGCGGGTGACCGCCTCGCTGGCTCCGGGGACAGACTGTGCGCCGTGCAGGGCCGTGCCTGGCCGGAGCAGGGCCTTGGACGGCATGCAGGCCCAGTAAGAGCATTCACCGCCCACCAGTTCGGCCTCCACCAGCACTGCGGTGAGGCCGCCCTGCACCACCCGGTCCGCAACGTTTTCCCCGGCGGCGCCGGCACCGATCACAACGACATCAACTTCCCGCTCAACAGCATGTGGCGTCATGGCAACAGCCTACGCCCGCCTCCGGCCTGCACGGCGGGACGGGCGTGGCCCACCGGGCCCGGTGTCGTGCCGGCGCCGCGCCCCACGCGTGCCGGCCTCCGGCGTAATAATGGGAGGCATCCCGTCCGGAGGACATGGGACATCCGATACGGTGGAAACAGCCTCGCAAAGGAGTTCCAATGCCGCCCGCCAACATGGTGCCGCCCGCGCGGTTCAGCGCCCAGGCCCGCCTCCGTGCGCTTCAGTCGGACATCATGGAACTCATCCTGGAGCGCGAACTCGAAGCCGGGGATGCCCTGCCCACCGAGAACGAGCTGTGCGTTGCCCTGGGCGTAGGGCGGAACACCCTCCGGGAATCGCTCAAAGTGCTGCAGGCCCTCGGGGTCATTGAGATCCGCCACGGCTTCGGCATGTTCGTGGCGCCCAGCAACTTCGAGGCGCTTGCAGACGGGCTCATCTTCCGCGGCAGGCTGTCGCTGCGGCACCATGGCCTCGAAGCGCTGCAGCTAGTGGACGTGCGCCAGGCCCTGGAATCCGGGCTTATCGGAAGCGCGATGGACGTCATGACCGCGGAGGAGCTTGCCGCCATCGAAGCGGCCGTTGTCCGGATGGAGGAACTGGCAGCGTCCGGGGAGGCCTTCATGGAAGCCGCCTCTGATTTCCACAGCAGGCTCTTTGCGCCCCTGAACAATGAGCTGCTGCTCAACCTGCTGGGCGTCTTCTGGAGGGTGTACCGCAAGATCCACTCGGAGATCGGGCCCGACGGCGAGGACCTCGTTGCCCTGGCGGCTCTGCACCGCAACATCTTCACGGCCGTCGCTGCCGGTGACAAGGCCGGGGCTTCCGAACAGCTGACCCGCCACTTCGACGGCATCCGCCGGCGCATCCGGGAGGCCGTGGGGGAGTAAGGCGCGGTGCCGCACGCGGCGGCACCACCGCCCGATCGCCGCAGCGTCAGGCGCGTCAATAACGCCGGCGTCAACCAAGGCTTAAAGCAGAAGATCCGCACCGGATTCCGGTGCGGATCTTCTTTCTGTGCGCCCAAAGGGATTCGAACCCCTGACCTTCTGTTCCGTAGACAGACGCTCTATCCAGCTGAGCTATGGGCGCATCTTCCGGTCCCTGGCGAACTTTCCGCTCGCCCCGAACCTCGAATAACTTTACGCGAGGACGCCCGTAGTTCCAAATCGAGCGGTGTGTAATATGCACTACTAGACCGGTCTATGTGACCTTCGTCACGAATTTAGCAAATTCTCAATCCAGCACCCTTGATTTTCCGGGGTTTTCCTCTCTCTGCGGCCCGGACGTCTGATGTCTGACGAGGAAATGGACTAGATGATCGGAAATAGCATTTAGGACACACCACTGAACCCGAAGAAGGGAACCGAAATGGGCCATCTGGCGCGACTGCCTCTGATTGAGGAAGCACCCACCACACATGCCGGCCTGCTGGCATGGGTTGAAGAGGTCGCTGGGCTGACCCAGCCGGACCGGATTCATTGGGTCGACGGCTCTGAGGAAGAGAACACCCGCCTGACCGACGAACTCGTCGCCGCGGGCACGCTGAAGCGGCTCAACCAGGACCTGTTCCCCAACTCCTTCGCGGCCTTTTCTGACCCCGCCGACGTGGCCCGCGTTGAAGAGCAGACCTTCATCTGCTCCGAAAAGGAGCATGACGCCGGCTTCACCAACAACTGGATGGCCCCGGCCGAGATGAAGGAGAAGCTGCGCGGTCTGTTCGCCGGCTCCATGCGCGGCCGCACCATGTACGTCATCCCGTTCGTCATGGGACACCTTGACGCCGAGGATCCCAAGTTCGGCGTGGAGATCACGGACAGCGCCTACGTTGTGGCGTCGATGCGCATCATGGCCCGCATCGGCACGGACGTACTGAACCGGATCACCGAGACCAACGCGTTCTTCGTTCCGGCACTGCACTCCCTCGGCGCTCCGCTGGAGGCTGGCCAGGCTGACGTTCCCTGGCCGTGCAACCCCGACAAGTGGATCGTGCACTTCCCCGAGGAGCGCTCCATCTGGTCGTTCGGTTCGGGTTACGGCGGAAACGCCCTGCTGGGCAAGAAGTGCTACGCCCTGCGCATTGCCTCCGTCATGGCACACGACGAGGGCTGGCTGGCCGAGCACATGCTGATTCTCAAGCTGACTTCGCCGGAGAAGAAGACGTACTACGTCTCCGCGGCCTTCCCGTCCGCCTGCGGCAAGACCAACCTTGCCCTGCTGGACCCGACCATCGAAGGCTGGAAGGTGGAGACCCTCGGGGACGACATCACCTGGATGCGCTTCGGCAAGGAGGGCGAGCTCCGCGCCGTCAACCCCGAGGCTGGCCTGTTCGGCGTCGCTCCGGGCACCGGCTGGGGCACCAACCCCAACGCCATGCGAGCCATCGCCAAGGGCAACAGCATCTTCACCAACGTCGCACTGACCGACGACGGCGGCGTCTGGTGGGAAGGCATGACGGAGGAAGTGCCTGCGCACCTCACCGACTGGCAGGGCAACTCCTGGACTTCGGACTCGGACAAGCCTGCTGCCCACCCGAACTCCCGCTTCTGCACGCCGATCGACCAGATCGACATGCTCGCCGAGGAATACCACAGCCCCAACGGTGTGGAGCTCTCCGCCATCCTCTTCGGCGGCCGCCGCAAGACCACCATCCCGCTGGTCACCCAGTCCCGCGACTGGTCCAACGGCATCTTCATGGGAGCCACGCTCTCCTCGGAAACCACGGCTGCAGCCGCCGGCGCGGTTGGCGTTGTACGCCGCGACCCGATGGCCATGCTCCCTTTCATCGGCTACGACGCAGGTGATTACCTGAACCACTGGGTGAACCTCTCCGCCAAGGCCAACCCGGAGCGCCTGCCCAAGATCTTCCTGGTGAACTGGTTCCGCCGCACTGCCGAGGGCGGCTTCGCCTGGCCGGGCTTCGGGGACAACTCACGCGTCCTCAAGTGGGCCATCGAACGCCTCGAAGGCAAGGCTGATGCCGTTGAAACCCCGATCGGCTTCGTGCCGACCGGCGAATCCATCGACCTCAAGGGCCTGGACATGACCCCGGCCCAGGTGGAGGAGGCCGTGCGCGTCGACCCTGAAGAGTGGAAGACCGAGCTGGCATCCATCGAGGAATGGTTCGCCAACTTCGGCAGCTCGCTGCCGGAGGCCCTCCAGCAGGAACTTGAGGGCCTGAAGGCCCGCCTGGCCTAGTCCCCACTGCCTCCCCAATCTCGCAAGCTCGATTGGGGCCCCTCGGCAGCGTGGGCCCACCGGCCTAGACCACGTCCCCAGGGATTTCCACGAAGTACGACGGCGGCTCCGCACCTTTCCCACGAAAGGTGCGGAGCCGCCGTCGTACTCGGCGCGAACGGACACTTAAGCCCCCGGGGCTTAAGTGTCCGTTCGCGCCGAGTACGACGGCGGGGGCCCCACATTGGGGGGGGAAGGGGGGGGGCCCCCGCGGGAATGGGTGTAAAACCAGGGGGCGGGGGGGTTGGCGGGGGGGCCCACCAGGGGCCGGGG
>NZ_JAFHKT010000145.1 GCF_017052465.1 Arthrobacter pascens | reverse complement strand
TATTGGGCACGCTCGGTGCCCTGTTCCCTGATCAGCGCATCCAGGGACTCAACCCATTCGGCGGTCTCTTCCGGATCACGATCAGGCAGCTGGTTAGTCAACCCGCTGAGGATATGGGAGGTATCTTCTCCTGCAGCCACGTCCAACCTCTCTTTGCGCGCATTCATCGGCGCACTCAGGTCCGGCAGGGTAGCTGCCTGGCGTGAACGCGACGTGTGCGACATATCGGTTACAACAGCCCGGTCAGGTGCGCCGGGCAGGGTTCTGTCTCGTCTACGACTGCCTGTCCGTCCAGGGCGGTCGCCCCGCGGCATGACTGTCACCAGCCACTCTAGCTGTGACGGCTTGCCGATGCGTAGCCGCGTCTGGCGCCCCCGCCGTATTTGACCGTCATACTGGTTGTGTGACGCACAATAAGCCGCCCCGCGGCCCTGACAGCTTGAAGCGCACGCCCAAAGGGTGTTGGCTTGGAGTAATCGATATCACTATTCATAGGAGGAACGCGTGAGTGAGGCCGACGCCGCCACTTCGGTAAATGTGGCGGAAAAATTGGGTTTCAAGAACGGGGATCTGATTCAGGAGTTCGGTTACGACGACGACGTCGACTTCGACTTACGTGATGACATTGAAGATCTGACGGGGTCAGAGCTCCTGGACGAGGACGATCATGACGTTGTGGACGCAGTCATCTTCTGGTGGCGCGACGGCGACGGCGATCTCGTTGACACTCTTGTCGACTCCCTGACGACGCTGACCGAAGGCGGCGTCGTGTGGGTCCTGACCCCCAAGTCCGGCCGCACGGGCTACGTTTCCCCCTCTGACATCCAGGATGCTGCGCCTACCGCAGGGTTGCACTGCACCACATCGGTGGGAGTGTCCAAGGACTGGAGCGCCACCCGCCTGGTGACCAGGAAGAACAAGTGACCGCAACAAACACCGTGGACACCACGGGCGTTGTTGCCGTGCCCGGTGTAGGGCAGCAGGCTCCCGATTTCACCTTGGCCAATCAGTACGGTGAGCCCGTCCGGCTGGCAGACTTCCGCGGACGAAACGTCGTGCTGGTCTTCTACCCGTTCGCCTTCTCCGGCATCTGTACGGGCGAGCTGTGTGAGATCCGCGACAACCTTTCCGTTTTCGAACATGCCGACGCCGAAGTGCTTGCCGTCTCAGTGGACAGCAAATATGCCCTGCGGGCCTATGCCGGGCAGGAAGGCTACGACTTCAGCCTGCTCGCTGACTTCTGGCCCCACGGGGCCGTGGCCGAGCGGTATGGCGTTTTTGATGCGGAGAGCGGAATGGCAATCCGGGGAACGTTCATCATCGATGCCGAGGGCATAGTCCGGCACGTCGTGGTCAACCCCCGCGGCCAAGCACGGGACCTGGACGAGTACCGCCGCGCGCTGGCGGGACTGGCGCAAGGCTGAACCCATGGACCAGCGGCGTGCCGGCGTTGGCCTGACAGGGTTTGCCAGCCGGCCGCCGGTGCCACGGGCCGAGCCGTCGGCCCCGGAGCTGCACATCCTGCGGGACATCCGGGACGTGCTGTCAGGGCTGCGCCTGGCGCTCCTCACCGGAGCCGGACTGAGTACCGACTCCGGGATACCTGACTACCGCGGGCCGGACTCTCCGCCGCGATCACCCATGACCTATCAGGAGTTCGTGCGCGACGCGGGCAACCGCCAGCGCTACTGGGCCCGAAACCACATCGGCTGGTCCCATCTCCGGCGGGCTGATCCCAACGCCGGCCACGCCGCCGTCGCCCGGCTGGAACGCCGCGGGCTCCTGACGGGACTCATCACCCAGAATGTCGACCGCCTTCATGAGGACGCCGGAAGCGTGAACGTCGTGGACCTGCACGGCCGCTTCGACCAGGTCATCTGTCTGGACTGCCGCCGTACGTACTCCCGCCGGCTGCTCGCCGGTGTCTTGGAGGAGCTGAATCCGGCATTCCTCGAGCGTGCAATGGAATCCGGTGTTGTTGAAATCGCGCCCGACGCCGACGCGACGGTCGAGGATTCGGAGCTGATCCGCAGCTTCGTCGTGGCGAAGTGCCCTGCGTGCGGCGGTGTGCTGAAACCGGACTTTGTGTACTTCGGCGAAAACGTGCCCAAGGACCGCGTGGAACGGGCCTACTCGATGGTGGATGAGGCCGGAGCGCTGCTGGTTGCCGGCTCCTCCCTCAGCGTTATGAGTGGACTGCGCTTCGTCCGCCACGCCGCCAAGCAGGGCAAGCCGGTGGTCATCATCAATCGCGGAGAGACCCGCGGCGACGATCTGGCGACCGTCAAACTGGCTGCCGGCGTGAGTGAAGCGCTTGCGTGGCTCGCCGAGGAATTGCCCGCCGTGCCGCAGCCCTGATCCGGATTGGCAATTCCGGCCTTTCGTCAGGTAAAGTCTATGTTCGTTGGTTCGAGCGCTTCGCAGCGGAACCGGCGGTTTGGGTCTTTAGCTCAGCTGGTAGAGCGCCACGTTTACACCGTGGATGTCATCGGTTCGATCCCGGTAGGACCCACCAAAAGTGAAACCCCGTCTTCCGGCCAGTGCGGCTGGCAAGGCGGGGTTTTCTGTTGGTTGCCGAATCCTCACAACCGTGGTCTTCCGCCCGGAAAATGTCAGGGCCCCTTTGTAACCTCCGGGTATGGAACACGTACTGGTGAGAACTGCGGCGGACGGCCAGCCGGCCGCCGTCATTCGCGGCGGACGCGAATGGACTGTCGGCGCGGACCCTGTCAGGTGGTTCGAACGCGTCAGCTGGTGGGAAGCTGAACGCCGAATGCCGCTGGGCTGGAGCCGGGTGGACGTCGAGGTATGGCGCCTTCAGGCGAGGCTTGGCAGGAATGAAAACTCTGCGCTCACCACCATGGAGATCCTGCGGGACGGCTTGGGTGGCGGCTGGAAGCTGCGGGAGGCAGTTGCGGACGCCGCTTAATGGGAACGGCCGCTTAATTGGAACAGCCTTCCACCGCGACTATTGGGGGATGCCGCGGTGGAAGGCCTAAAACGAATATACCGTGAACATTCGGAAACACGAAACTGTTTCCAATAGGCGGCCAGATGCAGCCGGAACCAGGAAACTGAGCCGGGCTGGCGCCTACCCAACCAGCGCGGCTGCACCCAGCCACCCAGGGAGCTGAGCCATTATGATGGTAGGTGTTCAGCCAAATGAACAGCTGCGGGCGATCGTCTGCTGGGCGTTGACTGACGGTTATGCTGCCTGCGCTCCCAGCGCGTACCGATTGAAGGAGAATCATGGTCGATTCCCGCGCCACACGCCCCACCGATGGATTAGGCAGCACGTCACCGGCTCCCGCTGTCACCCGGGCAGCCGCTGTGATGGAGGCACTGGCCGCGTCTGCTACCGGCCGGCTTACCCTGAGTGACCTCGCCAGGGAACTCGGCATTCCAAAATCCTCAACGTCCAACCTGCTGCTGGCCTTGGAAGAGGCCCGCCTGATCAGCAGGCAGGGCTCCGAATTCACCCTCGGCCGCAAACTCGTTGAACTCGGCGCGGCGTACCTGAGCAGGCTGGATGAGGTCCAGGAGTTCTACCGGTTCTGTGAGCAGGCCCCCACGCTGTCCGGGGAGACCGTCCGGATCGCCATGCTGGACGGCACGAATGTCATCTATTTGGCCCGCTATGAAGGGCATCCTGCCGTCCGGCTGACGTCCAACATCGGGGACAAGATGCCCGTTTCCCTCTGCGCTGTGGGCAAGGCCCTCGTCGCGCGTCTGCACGACCACGACATCGACGCCATGTTCGCCGACGATGCTGAACTCCCGGTGCTCACGCCGAAGTCGATCCGCACCGGCGCCGAACTCAAAGCGCAGATCCGGGAAATCCGCGAGCAGGGTTATGCCTTTGAAGATGAGGAATCAACCACTGGCGTCGTCTGCCTGGCCGTCTCGGTACCCACGCACGGAGCGCACGGACCCAGCCTGGGCCTGTCTGTGACCGCCTTGAAGGCCACGTATTCCGATGAACAGGGAGCGCAGATGGTCAAGGAGCTCAAGGAGTTGGCAAGGTCCCTCGGCAATCCGATGGGGTGAGGGATGCCCTGAGGTGTCACATTGACCGCCTCTTCGCCAGCGCCACATCAGCCTATTGGCGACTCGTTCAACTTGTTGTACTCTGTTCAACATAGTGATCGACGCCATAGGTGTTGCCGCTATCCCACCAAGGCCAACGGGGGCCTGGAGTGTTTCTGAGGGAGTGCTTGTGACAACTCGTACTGATATACCGCTGGCTGATTCGGACGGCGCCGTCGTCGAACCGGAACAGCTGCGAAGGGCAACTCTTGCCAGCTCCGTGGGCTCCGCCCTGGAGTACTACGACTTCTACATTTACGGTCTGGCTTCGGCGCTGATTTTTGGACCGCTGTTTTTCAAGCCGCTGGGCGAAGAGGGCGCACTCATCGCCTCGTTCGCCACGTACGGCGTCGGCTTCGCTGCCCGGCCCTTCGGCGGTGTCGTCTTCGGCTACATCGGGGACCGCTTCGGCCGGAAAATGGTGCTGATCCTGACCATCGGCCTGATGGGAACGGCCAGCTTTGCCATCGGGTTGCTGCCGACGTTCGAGCAGGCGGGCATGCTTGGTGCCGTGCTCCTGGTGGTGCTTCGCATAGTCCAGGGCCTGGGTGCAGGAGCGGAGCAAGCGGGCGCAACAACGCTGATCTCCGAGGTCGCGCCGCGCCGCCGTCGTGGTTTCTTCGCCTCCCTTCCCTTCGTGGGGATCCAGCTCGGCACCCTCCTGGGAGCCGGCACCTTTGCCCTGATCGCGATGGCCGACAAGGCGGTCCTCGAGGGTTGGCTGTGGCGCGTTCCGTTCCTGGCAAGCGTGGTCCTGATCGCGGTCGCTGTGTTCATCCGGCTCAGGCTCAAGGAGACCCCGGTGTTCCAGGAGCTGGAGAAGCACAAGAACGTTGTGAAGAACCCGGTCGGTGAACTCTGGAAACACTCCAAGAAGAACGTCCTGGTGGGCATCGGCCTGCGCATGGGCGAAAACGGCAACTCCTCCATCTACTCCGCACTCCTGGTCGCGTTCCTCGCGGCACCTGCGGGCGTCTTTCCGGGCGACAAATTCATCGGTCCCGTCGGCCTGCTCATCGCCGCGGGCTTTGCCGCCGTCATGGTGATCACCTTCGGCGCGCTGTCCGACCGCTTCGGGCGCGTCCCCGTCTACCGCTACGGCGCTCTGTTCCAGGCACTCATCGCCTTTCCCGCGTTCTACCTGGTCACCCTGGGCAACGTCACGCTCGTGTGGGTGGTCATGGTGGTGGGCATCGCGCTCGGCGTGCAGTCCATGCTGGGCCCGCAGTGCCCGCTCCTGCCCGAACTGTTCGGCTCCCAGTACCGCTTCACCGGCGTTGCCATGAGCCGCGAACTGTCCGCCGTCCTTGCCGGCGGCCTGGTGCCGCTGGTCGGTGCCGCGCTGCTCGCTGCCACCGGCTACTCCTGGCTGGTGCTGGCCATCTACTCCGTGGTGCTGGCGCTGATCTCCTTCGTCACCACCTTCTTCACCCCGGAAACCAACGGGCGCGACCTCCTGCTGATCGAGGACGCAAGCTAGCACCCACAGCTAGCACCCCACCGCAAAGCGCAAACGGACACTTGGGGCCCCTCGTCGGGGCCCCAAGTGTCCGCTCGCGCTTTGCTTTTATGCGCGGTGCGGGGTCCCGGGCTTACCGTGGAGGCATGGAGTACCTGAGGGGTCCGTTGTATCTGGACGTTGCTGCGAAGGGTCTGTGTTTCATCGGTGTCGCGATGATGATCTTCGGGCAGGGCGGATGGTTCATCGGCGGGGTGGTGGCCGTTGTCATCGGAGTGCTTTTTGGTGCGCTGTCCATGGTTGCCGTCCGGCGGATGCGGCGCCGGGGATGGGATGGCGTGAACCGCGTTCGGTAGCCTGTCCCGGGTTGCTGGCGGGGGCCGCAAGTGTCCGTTCGCGCACAAGCGGAACGGCAGAGAGCCGGGCAGCCACTGAGGCTGCCCGGCTCTCCGGTATTCCTGTGCCCAGCCGTCATCCGCCAGGCCGTCTTCCCGCCGGGCGTTGAACCGCGTCCTACATATCAGTAGAAGTGCACGGTGTCCACGAGGTGCGGCAGGTCGCCGCCGTCGAGGAATGTGCGCAGGTTGCTGCAGAAGCGCTCGGCGATGAGGCGGTTCTCTGCGGCGCTGAGCGCTGAAGTGTGCGGCGACACCATGACCCGGGGATGGCTCCAGAGCGGGCTGTCCTGGGGGAGCGGCTCCACGGCGAAAACATCCAGGCAGGCGTAGGAGACCTGCCCGTTCTCCAGAGCCTCCAGCAGCGCCTCCTCGTCCACCACGGTGCCGCGGCCCACGTTCACGAAGACCGTGCCCGGTTTCATGGCGGAGAAGACTGCGCGGTTGAAGAGCTTCTCCGTGTACGGCGTGCCCGGCAGCGTGTTGACCACGGCGTCGGCGGAGGCCAGCAGTCCTGCCAGTCCGTCGTTGCCTGCGACCTGCTCAATGCCGTCGATCGGTTCCACGTTCCGCTTGGTGCCGCTGACCTTCATCCCCAGCGCCCGCGCGATGCGGGCCGTTTCCAGGCCGATCTCCCCGAGCCCGGTGACCACCAGGGTTGAGCCGCTGACGAGGCGCGTCGGCGTCCGCAGCTCCGGCCACACCTTGGCGGCCTGGTCCTGGGCAAGTTCGGCGCTCCGCTTGAAGCCGTTGAGGATTCCAAGCGCGGCGAATTCCGCCAGCGGCAGGGCATGCACGCCAGCGGACGTGGTGACCTGGAACTTGTTCAGCGTTTCGGCGTCGAGGCCCGAGGCTTTGACGGCCCCGCCGGCACCTGCGGCCATGGCATGGATCCACTGCAGGCGGGGGTTTTCGCGGGCGATTCTCGCGAGGCCCGCCGGGCTCTCGTTGGGAAAGCCGTACAGGATCTGCGCCTTGCCCAGCATGTCCCAGTAGCGCTCCTCCTGCTCGGGCGTGCGTTTGAAGTCGGGGTCGCCGGAGTGGTCGGCCGGAAAGCGCTCCGGGGGCAGGAGATCGGGTTCGTGGAGAACGGTCACGGAGGGGTCTACGGCGCGAATGCGCTCCACCAGCTCTGCTTCGAGCGGGACGGCGATTGCGACGGTGGTTTCAGTCGTCATACTGTTCATCATACTGAATGGCGGATAGAATACTGAACAGATTTTGCGAAGATTAACCACGACGAAGTGAGGCAGTTCTGCACATGAATATACAGAAGGCAGGCTTTGTGGGCCTGGGGCTCATGGGCGCGCCGATGGCAGCCAACCTTGTGAGGAAGGGCTGGGCCGTCACCGCCTGGAACCGGTCGGCCGCCGCGCTGGACGCTTTTGAGGAGCTGGGGGGAGCGCGTGCCGGCGATGTGGCATCGCTCCGCGACCAGCCCGTGATCGTCTTCATGCTGCCGGACCTCGGCTTCATCGAAGAGGCAACGGCAGGGCTTCTCGCCAGCTGGGCGGACGCGCCGCCCGCCCCCGGCACCGCGGCAGTGGTCATGAGCAGTGTTTCGCCCGCCGGAGTCCGTGAGTTTGGCCGCCGCGTCCGGGAGGCCAGCGCAGGCAACGCCTTCGTGGTGGATGCCCCTGTGAGCGGCGGCACCAAGGGCGCCGTTGAAGGGACCCTGGCCATCATGGCCGGGGCGGATGATGAGGCGGACTTCGACGCGCTGCGGCCGCTGTTGGCGGCGATGGGCACCACGGTGCGGCTGCTTGGCCCGCTGGGTGCCGGATCGCTGGCGAAGGCCTGCAACCAGCTCATTGTGGGAACCACGACGGCGGCCCTCGCCGAAGCGGCTGAACTCGCCGAGCGCTCGGGACTGGACGTGGCGGCCCTTTACGAGGTCCTCTCCGGCGGGCTGGCGGGCAGCAGGGTGCTGGACATCGTAGGACCGCGGCTCGCGCAGAAGGACTACACGCCTACCGGTCCTGCCAAGTTCATGCACAAGGATCTTTCCTTCGTCGTCGAGTCGGCCGCAGCGGCCGGCGCCGCCGTCCCCATGGCGGCGGCCGGCGTCGAACTCTATGCCGAACTTAAGCGGCAGGGACTGGGAGACCAGGACCTGGCCGTCGTGCGGCAAACCATTTCCAACCTCAGCAACAGGGCCGCGCTTGCCGCGGCTGAAGGGACCATCACAGCATGAGTGCACTCTTTGACCTGACCGGGCGCACCGCCCTGGTCACCGGCTCCAGCCGGGGCATCGGCAACGCCCTGGCCCGCGCCCTCGCGGACGCCGGGGCCACCGTGGTGCTCAACGGAATCACGCCTGACCGGCTGAAGGCCGCAGAGGACGCCATGGCCGCCGACTATCCGGAAGGCCGGATCCGCAGCTGCGCCTTTGATGTCACCAGCGACACGGCAGCCGCGGACGGCATCGCCTGGATTGAGGCCAATGTTGGGCCGCTGGAGATCCTGGTGAACAACGCCGGCATCCAGCACCGTGTGCCGATGCTGGAGCTGGAGGTGAAGGACTGGGAGCGGGTCCTTTCCACCGATCTGACCAGCGCTTTCCTGGTGGGCCGGGAGGCTGCCCGGCGCATGATTCCGCGGGGCCGCGGCAAGATCATCAACATCTGCTCGGTGCAGACCGATCTGGCACGCCCCACCATCGCCCCCTATATCGCGGCCAAGGGCGGGCTGCGGAACCTGACCCGTGCCATGACCGCCGAATGGGCCGGTTCGGGCCTGCAGATCAATGGCATCGCGCCCGGCTACATCCATACCGAGATGACGCAGAACCTGGTGGATGACGAGGAGTTCAACGCCTGGATCCTGGGCCGCACGCCGGCGCACCGGTGGGGCACCGTCCAGGACCTGGCGGGACCGGCCGTATGGCTGGCGTCCAGCGGTTCGGACTTCGTGAACGGCCAGACCATCTTCATCGATGGCGGAATGACGGTGGTGGTCTGATGGTGGCTGTGCGTACAGAACTTCCGGCCGTCTCGCCGGCCGTGGTGGCCCACGCCGCGGGTGACCTGCGGCTCGACGACGTGGCGCTGGCCGCTCCGGCAGCGGACCAGGCCGTGGTGGAAGTGGCCTTCGGAGGCATTTGCGGCTCTGACCTGCATTACTGGCTTCACGGCGCCGCGGGGGAGTCGGTTCTCAAAGAGCCGCTGGTCCTCGGTCACGAGGTGGTGGGCACCGTGGTCCGGGCAGCGGCGGACGGAAGCGGACCTGCACCCGGCACGGCTGTGGCCGTGCATCCGGCCACCCCGGCACCCGGCGCGGCCAGGTATCCGGAGGAGCGGCCCAACCTGTCGCCCGGCTGCACTTACCTGGGCAGTGCTGCACGCTTCCCGCACACCGACGGGGCCTTCAGCCGCTACGTCAACCTCCCAACGCGCATGCTCCGGGCCCTTCCCAGGGACCTTGACCTGAGGACTGCGGCCCTCATCGAGCCCGCCAGCGTCGCCTGGCATGCGGTCGCCCGCGCCGGGGATGTGGCCGGGAAGACTGCCCTGGTGATCGGCTGCGGACCCATAGGCGCCCTGACCGTGGCGGTACTGAAGCGGGCGGGGGCACGCCGGATTGTTGCTGTGGACATGCATGCCAGGCCGCTGGAGATCGCAGCGGCGGTCGGTGCGACCGACGTCCTGGCGGCCGGCGAGACCGAGGCCATCGCTGCCGTGGAGGCGGATGTGGTCATCGAGTCCTCGGGCAGCCACCAGGGGCTGGCGTCCGCCATCAGGGGAGCGGTCCGGGGCGGCACCGTGGTGATGGTGGGGCTGCTGCCGTCGGGCCCGCAGCCCGTCCCGGTTTCACTGGCCATCACCCGGGAGCTCGAGCTCCTCGGCTCATTCCGGTTCAACGACGAGATTGACGACGTGATCGCAGCGCTGGCAGACGGCTCCCTGGAGATCGGGCCCGTGATCACGCACGAATACCGCGTTGAACAGGCCCTCGAAGCCTTCGGCGTGGCGCGGAACTCGGCCGAATCCGGAAAGGTGCTCTTGGACTTCCGGCCGGCAGGACTTCCGGCGGAAGCCTAGGCCGAGTGCCGGCGCCGTTGCAGCGGCACGAAAACCCGCGGCTGCTCAACCCAGACCGGCTCCATCTCGGAAATCGTCCGCCGCATGATCCTGCTGGCCGCGTCGCGGGCATCCTCGGCGTTGCCCGCGAAGATGGCCTCGGCCACGTCCAGGTGCCACTGCAGTGTGAGGTCCCGGGGGCGGTCGGGCATCAGCCCGTGAACCGTGCGGCCGGTCAGGGTTTCGGCGACCTGTCCCACCAGATTCGCGAACATTTCATTGCCGGATCCGCTCAGCAGGAGGGAATGGAACTGGATGTCCAGCTCCAGGAAGCGGGGGACGTCGCCGGCCTTGCCGGCGTCGCGCATTGCCAGAGCCACTTCGAGCAGCTCCTGCCGGAGCTCCGCGGGGGCGTTGGCGGCCGCGAGTTCGGCGGCCACGGGTTCGACGGCGGAGCGCAGCTCTGCGAGGGAGCGCAGCTGGGCACCGCGGCCTTCGCCGGCGAGCCGCCAGCGGATCACGAGAGGGTCGAACGGATTCCAGCGCTCGGGCGGAAGCACCCGGATGCCCACCCGCTTGGTGGTCTCCACGAGTCCGAGGGACTGCAGTACGCGCACCGCTTCACGAACTACCGAGCGGGAGACCTTCAGTTCGTCCTCCAGCTGTTCCGCGAGCATGATGTGGCCCGCGGGAAGGCTGCCGCCGACTATCCGGGTTCCCAGATTCTCGACGGCGCGGTGATGGAGACTGGTCGACATATTGGTAAGCATAGTGGGGCGGGGCGCCTGCTCTTCGCGCCGCCGGCCGGGCTGCCGGACTGCCCCGCGTCATAGACTCTTTGTGACGCGTTCAGCTTCCATTAAGAGAGAGCCACTTTTCCCCGTGGCCCCGAATATATATGCTTTATTCACAGTCACTTCCCTAAAAGCGTGTTCCGCTGGACGTGCGGGACGCTCATGCACACGTTGCACAGAAATGAATTGGAGTATTGATGTCTGCACACATCGGTGTCACCGGCCTTGCGGTCATGGGTGCCAACCTCGCCCGCAACCTCGCCCGGAACGGCTTCACTGTCGCCCTGCACAACCGTTCGGTTGAAAAGACTGACACGCTGCTGGAGAAGTATGGTTCCGAGGGCGACTTCGTCCGCACGGAATCCCTTGAGGAGCTGGTGAATTCCCTCGAGAAGCCGCGCCGCGTGCTGATCATGGTCAAGGCCGGCAAGCCGGTCGACTCCGTGATCGAGCAGCTCGAACCGCTGCTGGAGGCGGGCGACATCATCATCGACGCCGGCAACTCGCACTACGAGGACACCCGCCGCCGCGAAGCCGCGCTGGCCAAGAAGGACCTGCACTTCGTGGGCATCGGTGTCTCCGGCGGTGAGGAAGGCGCCCTGAACGGACCGTCCATCATGCCCGGCGGCTCCAAGGAGTCCTACGACGCGCTCGGACCGCTGCTGGAAAAGATTGCCGCCAACGTTGACGGCCAGCCCTGCTGCGCCTGGATCGGCACCGACGGCGCCGGCCACTTCGTCAAGATGGTCCACAACGGCATCGAATACGCCGACATGCAGGTCATCGGCGAGGCCTTCGACCTGCTGCGCTCCGGCGCCGGCATCGAGCCCGCCGAGCAGTCCAAGATCTTCGCCGAGTGGAACAAGGGCGAGCTCGCCTCGTTCCTCATCGAGATCTCCGCCGAGGTCCTGGGCCACGTGGACGCCCGCACCGGCAAGCCGTTCGTCGACGTCGTGGTGGACGCCGCAGGCCAGAAGGGCACCGGCCGCTGGACGGTCATCTCCGCGCTCGAACTGGGATCCCCGACGTCGGGCATCGCCGAGTCGGTCTTCGCCCGCGCCCTGTCGTCCCAGGCCGAGCAGCGCAAGCTGGCCCAGGAACTCCTCGCCGGCGAGGAAGTCAACGTCGAGGTTCCTGAGACCTTCGTCGAGGACGTCCGCCAGGCGCTGTACGCCTCCAAGCTGGTCTCCTACGCCCAGGGCCTGGACATGCTGACCTCGGCAGCCGGGGAATACGGCTGGGACCTGAAGCTGGACGAGATCGCCTCGCTGTGGCGCGGCGGCTGCATCATCCGTGCAGAACTCCTCAAGGAAATCACCAAGGCCTACGCCGCTGAGGAGAAGCCGGCCAACCTGCTGTTCGCCCCGGCCTTCACCAAGGCCATCGCCGAAGTCCTGCCGGCCTGGCGCCGCGTTGTCTCCACGGCTGTGCAGCTGGGCATCCCCGTCCCGGTGTTCTCCTCCTCGCTGGCGTACTACGACGGCCTGCGCCGCAAGCGCCTGCCGGCCGCCGTGATCCAGGGCCAGCGCGACCTCTTCGGCGCGCACACCTATGGCCGTGTTGACGCCGAGGGCACGTTCCACACCCTGTGGGGCGAGGACAAGTCCGAAATCGAGGCAGTGGACACCCACTAGCCACGGCTGACCGGCACAGCCTGACCGGCACAGCCTGACCGGCACAGCCTGATACAGCAAACGGCCGGCGCTTCCCGATACTGTGGGAGGCGCCGGCCGTTTCCGTATCTGATCCAGGAGTCCCGCGTGTCCCAGCCCGTCGCGTTTGTCACCGGAGCCTCCACCGGCATCGGATTTGAAGCTGCCAGGAAGCTCAGCCAGGAAGGATTTACCGTCTTCGCCGGGGCGCGGCGGGTAGACATGATGAACCCGCTGAAGGCCTCGGGCGTGAACGTGGTGCCGCTGGATGTCACCGACGAGGAGTCCATGAGCAGCGCGGTCGCCGCCGTGCTCGCTTCCCACGGGCGGATAGACGTGCTGGTCAACAACGCCGGCTACGGCACGTTCGGGGCCCTGGAAGAGGTTGAGCTTGCGGAGGGAAGACGGCAGTTCGATGTCAACGTCTTCGGCCTCGCAAGGATGACCCAGCTGGTCCTGCCGGGCATGCGGGAGGCACGGCGCGGCCGGATCATCAACATCTCCTCCATCGGAGGGAAGTTCTATGAGCCCCTGGGAACCTGGTACCACGCCACCAAGTTCGCCGTGGAAGGCCTCAGCGACGCCCTGCGGCTCGAACTACAGCCCCACGGCATCCAGGTGGCGATCATCGAGCCTGCGAGCACCGTGACCGAATGGGGCAGCATCGCCGCGCAAGGGCTGCTGGCCCGCTCGGGCAGCGGACCCTACCGGAAGCAGGCGAAAGAGATGGCCGCAGTACTCGCGTCCACCGGACGGCCCGCCACATCCACGGATCCTGGAATCATCGCCGATGCCGTGGTCCATGCCGCCACCGCTGCGCGGCCAAAGACGCGCTATCCGGTGGGCAGGGGAGCGCCTGCCATCATGATGCTGCGCCGGGTCCTCCCCGACCGCCTGTTCGACATGGCGGTGAAAGCCGTCCTGGCGCGGGTGGCGCGCTGACCCGGTTCCCGGGATTCCTCAGATCCTGTATTCGATGTAGTACTCGGCAGGATCCACAGCGGGGGAGGTTTCCCGCTGCGCGTCGCGGTGGCGCCAGGTGGCCGGAACGCCGGTGACGATTGACTCCGGCGGGGCGTCCTTGACGACGACGGCGTTGGCACCGACGGCGCTGTCCTGGCCGATCGTGATGGGTCCGAGGATCTTTGCCCCGGCTCCGATGGTGACGCGGTCCCCGATCGTGGGGTGCCGCTTCACCTTCGCCAGCGAGCGCCCGCCGAGCGTCACGCCGTGGTAGATCATGACGTCTTCGCCGATCTCGGCTGTTTCCCCGATGACCACGCCTATGCCGTGGTCGATGAAGAACCGCCGGCCGATCGTGGCACCCGGATGGATTTCGATGCCGGTCAGGAACCGGGCCAGCTGCGAAATCAGGCGCGCAGGAAACCGCAGCGACGGGTTGAGCCACAGCCTGTGCGTCAGCCGGTGCGCCCAGATGGCATGCAGCCCGGAATAGGCGAAAAAGTTCTCAAAAGAACCTCGAGCCGCCGGGTCGTGGGACCGGGCGGCGTCGAGGTCTTCCTTAAGTCTTGCGAAGAAGCCCACAAAGTTCTTTCTACAGGAAACGGGGAGCGGCTGGCTAAGGCTTAGCCCCGGATGTCGTCATAGAGAACGGTGGAGATGTAACGCTCGCCGAAGTCGCAGACGACAGCCACGATCAGTTTGCCGGCGTTCTCCGGGCGCTTGGCCAGTTCCAGCGCGCCCCAGACGATGGCGCCGGAGGAAATGCCGCCCAGGATTCCTTCCTTGACGCCGAGTTCCCGGGCCACGGCCACGGAGTCCTCCAGGGTTGCGTCCAGGACCTCGTCGTAGACGTTGGTGTCCAGCAGTTCCGGAATGAAGTTGGCGCCCAGGCCCTGGATCTTGTGCGGGCCGGGGGTGCCGCCGTTGAGGATGGGGGAGTCCTTGGGCTCGACGGCCACGATCTGGACGCCCGGCTTGCGCTCCTTCAGGACCTGGCCGACGCCCGTGATGGTGCCGCCGGTGCCGATGCCGGAGACGAAGATGTCCACCTTGCCGTCGGTGTCCTCCCAGATTTCCTCGGCCGTGGTCTTGCGGTGGATCTCCGGGTTGGCCTCGTTGGCGAACTGCTGGGCCCAGATGGAGTTCTCGGTGTTGGCCACGATTTCCTGGGCCTTCTCGACGGCGCCGCGCATGCCCTCGGAACCCGGGGTCAGGACGATCTCCGCACCAAAGGCGCGCAGCATGACACGGCGCTCCGTGGACATGGTTTCCGGCATGGTAAGGATGACCTTGTAGCCGCGTGCCGCACCCACCATGGCCAGCGCGATGCCGGTGTTGCCGGAGGTTCCCTCGACGATCGTTCCGCCGGGCTTGAGCGCGCCGGACATCTCGGCCGCGTCGATGATGGCGACGCCGATGCGGTCCTTGACGCTGTTGGCCGGGTTGTAGAACTCGAGCTTGACGGCGACGGTGGCGCCCAGGCCTTCGCTCAGCCGGTTGAGCCTGACCAGGGGGGTGCCGCCTACAAGCTGTGTTACATCGTCGTAGATCCGTGCCATGTACTTACGCCTATCTCTCAAGAGGGAATACTTTGGTCAGCCTAACGAGGGCGTAAGCGCCGCCGCTAAGCATTAAGCCATGCAGAGTAATATTTCCGTGCCTTGGCCAGCTTGGGATTGATGATCACCTGGCAGTAGCCCTGCTCGGGGAATTTCGCGTAATAGTCCTGGTGGATCTCCTCGGCCCGGTAGAACTCCGGGAGACGGCTGACCTCGGTCACGATCTGGCGTGACCACAGGGCCTGGTTCCGTTCTATCGCTTCCTCGAAGAGGATCTTTTCCTCCGTCGTCTCATAGAACATGGACGAGCGGTACTGGGTTCCGACATCGTACCCCTGGCGGTTCAGCGTGGTGGGGTCGTGCAGCGCGAAGAACATATCCAGGATGACCTCCGGCGGAATGATCTCCTCGTCGAAGGTGACCGCCACGACCTCCGCGTGGCCCGTCGTGCCGGAGCAGACCGAATAGTAGTCAGGGTGGCGTTCGTGTCCGCCTGTGTAGCCCGAGACCACCGACTCGACGCCCATGGTTTTCTGGTAGACGGCGTCCAGGCACCAGAAGCAGCCTCCGCCAAGCACAAAAGTTCTCATGTCCTCTTCAATGGTTGAGGTGCGCCGATGATTCCCTTGCCACACTACGGGTCCGAGCCCGGGACGGGCCAGCGGCGCCTATAGAGTAAAAATATGAGTATGGAACCTGTGAACAGTGGCGTTGCAGCAGAGCCGGCAGAATCTCCGGACGTGGCAGACGCCGGGGCGGCGCCGGAGGCGCCCACACTCGGACAGCTCATGCTGGCTGTCGAAGAGCTCTGGCCTGAGTCGCTCGCCGAGGAGTGGGACGAGGTGGGCCTTGTCGCCGGGCATCCGTCGGCTGAAATCACCCGGGTCATGTTCGCCGTGGATCCCACACTCGAGGTCATAGACGAGGCCATCGAATGGGGCGCCGAGTTGTTGATCACCCACCACCCGCTGCTGCTCAAGGGCGTCACGTCAGTCGCGGCCAACACCCCCAAAGGCAAGGCAGTCCACCGCCTCATTGAGTCGGGAACGGCGCTCCTGACCGTTCACACGAACGGAGACTCCGCCGTCGGGGGAGTCTCGGACGTCCTGGCCGATGCCCTGGGGCTGCAAGATGTTGCTCCGCTGACTCGCGCAGCCAATGGCCTTCCCGAGGAAGGCATCGGCAGGGTGGGCGATCTTGCCGAGGCCATGACCCTGGGCGACTTCGCGGCGAGGGTGTATGGCATTCTTCCCTCCGTGGCAGGCGGGGTCAGGGTTTCCGGCGACAAGGACGGCCTGGTCCGCCGGATCGCGGTCTGCGGCGGGGCCGGAGATTCCCTGTTTGACGAGGTGCGGGCCAGCGGCGCCGATCTGTATGTCACCGCAGACCTGCGGCACCACGCCGCTTCCGAGGCCCGCGAGGCCGCCGTTAACGACCGCCCGTACCTTATCGACGTGTCCCATTTCGCCAGCGAGTGGCTGTGGCTTCCGGCTGCTGCCGATGCCCTCGGCAACGTCCTCGCGGACCAGGGCCTGGACGTCGACATCCGTGTCAGCTCCACCAACAGCGATCCGTGGGACTTCATTCTGACTCCCGGCGGGGACTAGAGTCTATAAAGCCCCTGCAGGGGTGCCCGGCGCAGGTCGGATGGGAACAAGCGGAGGTAATCGTGGCCAAGGCAGCACCGGCGGAACAGTTGAAGTTGCTCGAACTCCAAGGGCTGGACGCCAAACTCAAGTCCCTGGCCAACCGCCGCCGCAGCCTTGAAACGGATCCCCGCATCGAAGACCTCCAGGCGGCGCTCAGCATTGCCAACGGCGAGCTGGGGGCAGCAAAGATGGCGGTCCATGACGCACAGGCGGAACTAAAGCGCGCCGAAGCCGACGTGGAACAGGTGGCCGGCAGGATTGAACGCGACGAGGCGCGGTTGAACAGCGGCACCGGCCTGTCCAAGGACCTGGTGGCACTGCAGAAGGACATCGCCTCCCTCAACAAGCGCCGGTCCGACCTCGAAGACGTTGAACTCGAAGTCATGGAGCGGCTGGACGCGCTGCGTGAACGGCAGGCAGCCCAGCAGAAGATCGTCGATGGCGTCCAGGGTTCCTTCGGCGTGATCCGGGCGGAACTGGACGGGCAGCTGGCAGAGATTGCCGCGGAGGAAACGGTGGTGCGCGGCCGCAGGGCAGTGTTCGCCGCGGGGCTCGACGCCGGAATGCTGGCCGTCTATGAGAAGACCCTGGCCCGCCGCGGCGTGGGTGCCGCACGGCTCTTCCATGGCACGTCCGAAGGCTCCGGCATGCAGCTGAGCCCCGGCGACCTGGCCGAGATCAAGGCCGCCGCCGAGGACGACATCGTCTTCTGCCCGGACTCCGGCTGCATCCTGGTGCGCTCCGCTGAATGGGTCTGAGCCCCTCGGGCGGGACGGCAGCGTTAGCTAGCCGGGCAGGATGATGTTCAGGGCGTGGGCCTTCCGCGCCGTCCCCGGCACGAGTTCGGCATTCCACTTCTCGCCGGCGGCCTTGTGCAGCTGCGCCGGTGTCTCCGGGGCCTTTCCGCGGCGTGTCAGCAGGTGCCGCGCCAGCTCCCCGCGGGTGTGCTTGGCGAAGTGGCTGACCACCTTGCGGACGCCGTTCACCTCCGTAAAAACATTCACGGCCACGGTGGCCGCCGGAGGGGGAGTCCACGCCGCGGCGTAGGTGCTGGACCGGCAGTCAATGAGCAGCTCGCCGGCCGCGGCGGAGGCGAGGGCGTCCGTGAGCTGCGGCTTCCAGAACGAGGCAAGGCGTCCGACGTCGGGCAGGGCCGTTGACATCGACAGCCGGTAGGCGGGCACGGAGTCCGCGAAGCGGATGGCTCCCCACAGTGCCGAAATGACCAGCACCGCTTCATCTGCGCGGCGCCGCTGTGCGGCCGTCATCGACTTGTAGCCCAGTGCGTCGTACAGAACTCCTGAATACACCTGGTGGGCCGGCGCCGCAGGTTCCGCGTGCAGCCGGGTGTTGCGTTCGACGTCGGACGACAGCGACGCTCCGACGCCGAGCAGGGCCAGGGCGTCCTCGTGCGCGCTCACCGTTCCCAGGGCGTCGAGCACCTTGGCCCGGCTGGGGTTCAGTTCAGGGAAGCTCAGGGACGTCCAGTCCATGGCGTCGCCGCGGACGGCCGGGGTCTTGCCTTCGGACGGGGGAAGCAGGATTAGCACCGTACGATCTTACCGGTGCCCGCCGGCGTCGTCTCGCGGCGGCCGTGCGTCAGCCGAGGTGCTTGCCGAGGAAGGACAGCACGTCCGGCAGGATGGCCCGCCAGTACTGCGCATCGTGTCCACCGGGCCGGAAGCCGCCCTCGACCACGCCGGGGAGGGCGCTGGCGTAGTTCCTGACCGTGGCGAACAAGTCGTCCTCGGTTCCGCAGTCGATCCGCTTGGGCACCGCTGCCAGTCTGGGCCGGAACGAAAACACGTCGTGGGCGGCAAAATCAGCCGGGCCGTCGAAGGCCCCTTCGATGTGCTCGTGGTAGCGCTCCCAGACTGCAGGACTCATGGCCGCCACGGCCCGGATGCCGGGCAGGCGGCCCTGCGAGGCCAGAAGCAGGGCACCGAAGCCTCCCATGGACAGGCCGAAAAGGCCGATCCGGCCAAGATCATAGCCCTGCGAGCCGAGGAAGGGCACGAACTCATGCACCAGCATTGACTGTGTGTCGCTGCCGTCGGCGCGCCGGTGCCACCAGGTGTCGCCGCCGTCCACCGACGCAATGGCGAACGGCGTCCCGCCGATAAGGAGGTGGCGCTTCAGGATTTCGTGCGCCTGGAGCACATCGAAGATCCCTTGGTTGTTGCCGCCGAGGCCATGGAGGAACAGAGCCAACGGGAAGTCTGTCCCGCTCCGCCCCGGGATCACCGGCGTGGCGATCGACCAGTAGGTTGTCGCCGCCGGCCGGAACCTCGACACGAAGGAACCGCCGCCCATGGCCACCGAGGGATAGCTGGCCGTGCACTGAGTGACCGCGTACGCGCCAAGGCCGAGTCCTGCGAGCTGAAGCAGGCGGCGCCGGGTCACTGCGGACGCGTCCATGCTCCGATCATAGGCTCGATGCGTGAGTGTGGCAGGGCCACTTGTGGCAGGGCACAGCCGTACTGACCGTAGAATGGACTGCGGATGGGTTGACCAGGCGGCCGCGCGTCACGCAAGTGGCTCGAGGAACGTCCGGGCTCCGCAGAGCAGGGTGGTGGGTAACGCCCACTCGGGGTAACCCGCAGGCCAGTGCCACAGAAAACAGACCGCCCGCCTCGTGCCGATTTGAAAGCGGCACGATGCAGGTAAGGGTGAAACGGTGGTGTAAGAGACCACCAGCTTCCCGGGTGACCGGGAAGGCTAGGTAAACCCCACCCGGAGCAAGGCCAGACAGGGCACGTTTGAGGGCTGCTCGCCCGAGTGTCCGGGTAGGCCGCTGGAGGGCGCCGGCAACGGCGCTCGTAGATGGATGGCCGCTACTCCCGCCCCGGCAACGGCGCGGGAACACAGAACCCGGCGTATCGGTCAACCCATCCACATATTTTGTCGGCGCTCTTGCCGCAGCCCGGGGCGTGAAGCCCGGTGTGAGTGATTTCACGCGTTCCCCGGTCATGGAGGGCACGTGGCCAGCCCTAGAATAGACCTTGAACGTAGAAGTTCTTCCGCCGGGTCTGCGTTCGCAGCCGGCGGTTTTTCTTTGCAGCGTCAATGGCATCCGGGGCGGACCGAAACCCTGCCGGTGCCAGCGCCCCTGGATAACTTTCGGGTGGCCGACTTCCGGTTACGAGGACGTAGCCGGTTGAACCAAGGAAGGTAGTTCTGTGAGCCAGACGTCAGATTCTTGTCTTGATACGTGGATGGGCCGCGAGGCACTCGCCGAGGCCATGATCCCGGTGATCGGCCGGCTGTACCGGGAAAACAACGTGGTGACCTCGATCCACGGCCGCAGCCTGATCAACAAATCCACCATGAACATCCTCAAGGCACACCGCTTTGCCCGCCGGATGAGCAAGGACGAGCTCCTCCTGGAGGAAACGGCACCCCTGCTGGACACCCTTGCAAAGCTGGAGCTGGGTGCCGCCGCGATCGACATCGCGCGCCTGAACCAGAAGTTCAAGTCCGACGGCGGCGGTGCCACTTTGGAGGAATTCCTCCGCGCCGAGCTGGCTGAGATCGTCGGCAAGCGGGGCGCCGATGACCGCACCAGCACCGACGTCGTCCTTTACGGGTTTGGCCGGATCGGCCGCCTGGTCGCCCGCCTTCTCATCGAAAAAGCCGGCGGCGGGCACGGCCTGCGCCTGCGCGCCATCGTCGTGCGGCGAGGTTCCGCCAACGACCTGTCCAAGCGTGCGAGCCTGCTGCGCCGCGACTCGGTCCACGGATCCTTCGAAGGCACCATCAAGGTGGACGAGGAAGCGAACACCATCACGGCCAACGGCGTCCAGGTCCAGGTCATCTACTCGGACAACCCCGCCACGATCGACTACACGGCCTACGGCATCAAGGACGCCCTCGTGGTGGACAACACGGGCCGCTGGCGCGACGCGGAGGGCCTGTCCCAGCACCTCCTGAGCAAGGGCGTGGGTCGCGTGCTGCTGACCGCTCCGGGCAAGGGTGAGCTGAAGAACATTGTCCACGGCATCAACCACGGCACCATCCTGGATTCGGACAAGATCGTCACCGCGGCATCCTGCACCACCAACGCCATCACGCCGGTCCTGAAGGCGATCAACGACAAGTACGGTGTGATCCACGGCCACGTGGAGACCGTGCACTCCTTCACCAACGACCAGAACCTGATCGACAACTTCCACAAGGGCGACCGCCGCGGACGCTCGGCAGCGCTGAACATGGTCATCACCGAGACCGGGGCAGCCAAGGCCGTGGCCAAGGCACTGCCGGAACTGCAGGGCAAGCTCACCGGCAGCTCCATCCGCGTCCCCACCCCGGACGTCTCCCTTGCGATCCTGAACCTGACCCTGGAAAGCGGTACCACCAAGGACGAGGTCAACGACTACCTGCGCGAAATGTCGCTGCACTCGGTCCTGCGCAAGCAGATCGACTACATCGACTCCCCGGAGGTCGTCTCCACGGACTTCGTCGGCTCCCGCCGCACCGGCATCGTGGACGGCCTGGCCACTGTCTCCACCGACAAGAACCTGGTTCTCTACGTCTGGTACGACAACGAGTTCGGCTACAGCTGCCAGGTGGTCCGGGTCATGGAGGAAATGGCCGGCGTGAACCCGCCGACGTTCCCGGCCAAGGACTCTGTCAAGGACGCAGCCCCGGTGCTGGCCGTAGCCGGATCCCTCTAGCCGCGGCAGTTTCCTGAGCCGCGGCCGACAGCCACGGACACCGGTTCCCCAAGTTCCCGGCTGATTCTCTGGAATCAGCCGGGAAAGGGGACCAAACTGTTCTCATGGAACACGACTCGACTCTCCAGCACGAGACAACACTGGAACACGCCCTTGATGTGGCGCGGGCCAACCAGAAAGAGGCGCAGCGCCTCCTGGACGAAGCCAAGGCCGCGCATACCGCCGGCGAGGTCGGCCAGGAACGGGTTGCCCAGTTGGAACGCCTGCTCGACCTGGCCAACATGGATCTCCGACGGGTCATGCGGGAGCAGTAGGTTCCTAAGGCCGTTCCTCCCCGGGGCACCGCTCCTCAACACTGTGGATAACCGCCTGGAGGTCACGGGCCTGCCCTAGGCTCTTCGTGTGCGCACAAGCTACGCCCCGAAGAGCTCTACGCGATGAGCGTCAGCTGGACCGCCTACAGGCGCGCCCGCCGGCGGTCCCGCCAGGCATGGGCTGTCCTTGCCACTCTCACGGTCTTCGTCGCAGCGGGCGTGGCGTGGTTCTTCACGGCCGGGCAGTTCCTGGCCGCTGAACCTGCCGTGTCCGGCCCCAGCGAGGCTCCGGTCTTCGATGCCACCTGGATGAAGCCTGTGGTGCCGCCCCGGCCGGTGCCCGAAGGCGCCGCGTTGGCGGCACTCGAATCTTTGCCCGTCAAGGGGCGGGCGCCCAAAAACGACTATGACCGGTCCGCCTTCGGCCAGGCCTGGCTCGACGCCGACCGCAACGGGTGCGACACCCGCAACGATATCCTCCGCCGCGACCTCGCCGACGTCGTCTTCTCCAAGGGCTCCAAGTGCAAAGTGGCGTCAGGGATGTTCCTTGACCCCTACGTTGGGGCGCGGCTCACCTTCAGGCGCGGCGCCGACTCCAGCAAGGCCGTCCAGATTGACCATGTGGTGGCACTGGGGGATGCCTGGCAGAAGGGCGCCGCGCAGCTCACCGCGAAGCAGCGTCAGAATCTTGCCAACGATCCGCTCAATCTCATCGCGGCCGACGGTCCGGCGAACCAGGAGAAGAGCGCTTCGGATGCAGCCAGCTGGCTTCCCAAAAACAAGGCGGTCCGCTGCCATTACGTCGCGCGGCAGATCTCGGTGAAGGCCGCCTACGGCCTGTGGGTGACCCAAGCCGAAAGGGACGCCATGGGCCGTGTGTTGGGCTCGTGCCCCGGACAGCAGACCATCATCGCCCGGCTGGCTGAGTGACCGGCGTCAGTGCCCGAACGGGTCCGGATCCACGCCCGGCATCCAGGTCAGTCCGGGAACGCCCCAGCCGCTTTTCTTTGCCTGCTTCATGGCTTTGCGCGCGTAGCGGTCGATGAGGCGGTTGACGTAGAGCTTTCCGTCGAGATGGTCGAATTCGTGCTGGATTACCCGCGCGAACCAGCCCGTGGCTTCGAACTCAACCGGCTGCCCGAAGCCGTCGAAACCCTTGACGCGCGCCCATTCCGCGCGCTTGAGGGGATACTGGCAGCCGGGGAAGGAGAGGCAGCCCTCCACTTCCTCGTCCGGATCAGGCAGGGCACCTGACACCTTGGACAGGGTGAGCACGGGGTTGACCAGCACGCCGCTCGGCGGGGCGCCGTCCTCGTTGTCGTACTTGTAGACGAAAATCCGTTTGCCCACACCGATCTGGGGAGCGGCCAGGCCGGCGCCGTTCGCGAGGTCGTTCGTTTCAAACATGTCGGCAATCAGCTCGCGGAGCTCGTCATCGAAAACCTCGACTTCGGCGGCCCGGCGGTGCAGGACAGGCTCACCCCAGATGGTGATCGGCAGAACGGTCATGTCGGATGGTTCCTTTGGTGCTTCGGGTGCTAGTGCCGGCAACGGCGAAACGAAAAAGGCTGCACCGGATAACCGGTGCAGCCTTTGTGGTTGGACCGCATTCTCATGCCATCCTTCGTGAGGGTGAGCGACGGGGGTTGAACCCGCGACCTCCTGGACCACAACCAGGCGCTCTGCCAACTGAGCTACGCCCACCATGTGCCTCCGCGGCCTTCCGGATTCACCGGCTGGCTTGAAAGGCAACGTCAAATAGTTTACCTGCTGTTCGGGGGTGCTTTTGCCACTTTTGGCGTTTTCGGCAAAATTTCCCTCAAACGTGGCGCAGATTACTCTTACGGCTCCCGCTTCGCCGGTTCCGCCTCGGCCTGTGCGGGCAGGATTCCCCCGGCCAGCCCCTGCCGGCCTGAGTGGTCCTGGATCAGCTGATCGACGGCTGAGGGTTCGGCGGAAATTCGCTTCGAGATCTGCAGGGCGGTGGCGCTGTCCGGACCCGGTGCGGGCACGAAGACCGCCTCCCGGTAGTACCGGAGCTCGTCGATGGAATCCTTGATGTCTCCGAGCGCGCGGTGTCCGCCCAGCTTGGCGGGGGCCTGGAAGTATGCCCGGGCGAACCAGCGCCGGGCCAGTTCTTTGATGGTGCTCACGTCGATGACCCGGTAGTGAAGGTGCTCCACCACGGAGGCCATGTCGCGGGCGAGGAAGACCCGGTCCGTTCCCACGGAGTTGCCGGCGAGCGGGGCCTTGCGCGGCTCCGGAACCCACTTGCGGATGTAGTCCATAACGGCTTCTTCAGCCTCGGCCAGTGTTTTCCCTGCCGGGAGCTCCTTCAGGAGCCCGGACCGCGTGTGCATGTCGCGGACGAAGTCATTCATCTGGGCGAGGGCGGACTCCTCGGGCTTGATGACCACGTCCACGCCCTCCCCGAGGATATTGAGTTCGGAATCGGTCACCAGCGCGGCGACTTCGATCAGGGCGTCGTTGACGGTGTCGAGACCGGTCATTTCGCAGTCGATCCAGACGATGCGTTCGTTAGATATAGGCACCCGATCAGCCTACCGTTTCGTGGTCGCGGAGCCGTCCGATGCTAAGATTTCGGGTACGTGGCGCCGCTGTGACCAGCCGCCGCGATCCTTTTCTGGCCGGTTGCACCCGGCAGGAGATACTGGAGCACGCCCACAAGAGATTGGACAGTCCTGACATGACGTCGCCTGTGCCCGAGACGGAGGAAGAGGCTACCGGCACTTCCACGGACTTGGCCCTGGCGGAGGTGGACAACGCCTGGTCGCCCATCCTGTCCGGTTTCGTCGGTTCGCTTTTCCTGGTGATCGGTTCGCTCGGCGTGGGCTGGCTTGCCCCGGCGTCGGAGCTGCGCCGGATGCCGCTGTTCATCTGGATGCGCACCGAGGCATTCGGTGTGGCCCTTTCCATCGTCCTGATCGCTATCGGCGGCATGTTGCTGGTGCGGGCATGGCTCAGGCTTGGGCAGCGGGTCCGCGTCTGGGGTCCGGCGGCACGAAAGGCCACGCTCGGGGCCGTCGCCGCATGGGGGCTGCCCATGATGTTCACCGTTCCCCTGTTCAGCCGCGACGTCTATGCCTACATCGGGCAGGGCAGGCTCATGGTTGAGGGCTTCAACCCCTACGAGAATGGCATTTCCGCGCTTTCGAATTACTTCCAGCTCGGCGCGGACAAGATGTGGACCGAGGCCCCTGTTCCGTACGGGCAGCTGTTTCTTTGGATCGAGCAGTTCGTTGTCTGGTCCACCAACGTCCACCCCGAGGCAAGCATCATGCTTTTCCGCCTCGCCGCGGTGCTGGGTGTGGTGCTGTGCATCATCTACGTTCCCAAGCTCGCCGAACTGCACGGGGTAAATCCGCACCGGGCGCTGTGGCTCACTGCGGCGAACCCGCTGTTCCTGACAAATTTTATCGCCAGCGTGCACAATGACGCCCTCATGATCGGGCTCGCCCTTGCCGGCCTGTATTACAGCGCCACGCGCCGCGTGATCCTGGGAATAGCGCTCGTCACGCTGTCCATCTCCGTCAAGCCCATCACGGTGGTGTTCCTCCCGTTCATCGGGCTGCTCTGGGCGGGCAAGGACGCCGGCTGGCTGCGGAAGTTTGCGTTCTGGGGCCTGACGGCGGGAATCAGCCTCGCCCTGCTGTACGCCATGAGCCTCGTGAACGGTTTCGGTTTCGGGTGGATCAACGGCCTCTCGGCTCCGGGCAGCGTCTGGATCTGGTACGCCCCGGTGGGGCTGCTCGGCCTCGTGGTGGCGTCCATCGCCAACGCCTTCAGCCTGGACGGGTGGGGCCTGGCCAAATGGGTTTACGACGCCGGCAAGGTGCTCGCCGTCGGCATCGTCGCCTGGCAGATTTTCAAGGGAGACCACGACCGCATCATGCGCCGGCTGACACTGGCCTTTGCCGCCGTCGTCGTGCTCGCCCCCATGATCCAGTCCTGGTATGTGGTCTGGCTGATCCCGTTGTTTGCCGTCACGGGCATCCGGGACGACTGGCAGGTCAAGGCCCTCTACTTCATCGTGTCCTTCTTCATGGTCTATGCCATCTCGGACCAGCTGGAGGTCTTCCCCTATCTGCAGTCCGAGGACCTCGGGCTCGCGCTCGCCCTGGCAAGGAACGCGGCCGCCATCATCGCCCTGCTGTTTGCCCTGTACCTGATCTTCATGGATCCCCGGACAAAGCTCCTGTTCAGCAAGTCGGACCAGCCGGTCACCACCCGGCCCGTTATCTGACGGACAGGTTTTTCAGAGCCTCCCTGCGTGACAGGGGGCTCAGGGACTGGCCGTGGCGTTCCACAAAGCCGACGACCCAGCCGGGGTCCGTCTTGGCGTATTCGCGGAGGGCCCAGCCAATGGCCTTCCTGATGAAAAACTCCGGGTCTGCCATGTTGGGCTCAATCACCCGGGCGAGCAATGCGGTGTCGGTTTGGTCCTTCGCCGCGAGTTGGGCCGTGATGGAAGCCCGCCGGAACCAAAAGTCCGCATCCGCCGACCAGCCCAGCAACACGGGCGTGACCTCCTGCCGGTGCGCCTGCAGCAGGGCGCAGAGACGGTGGGCCACTCCGTCCACGAAGTCCCAGGACGCGCCGCTGCGGATGATCTCCGCATAGACGGGCAACATCGCCAGGTCCCCGGCCACCAGGCGCAGACCCGTGAGGTCGATCGCCGCATAGCGTTCCTCGCGGTAGTCCGCCCCGCGCCACAGCGTGAGTACTGTTGCCCGCAGTTCATCGGCGGACGCAAACGGATAGGCGGCAGCGGCGGCCTTCACGGTGCTCCGCACGTCCGGCACCCGCACTCCCAGGGATGGCATGGCGGACTTCATGTAGGCCTGCGCGCCCGCACCGCGGGCTGGATCGGCACCGGAATGCAGCGCGGAGCGGATAGCGGCCAGGACATTCTCGTTCACCATGCAGCCAACATAGCCGCTCCCGCAAACGGCGGCTTTTCTTGGGGGAGGGGTCCTGGCCGGGAGCATCCCGGTCCCTGCCGCCCCGTGGTCCTGGAACGCGCCGGATCCTAGAGTAAGCAGATGATGAACATGATCAAGAGCCCCGATGAGATAGCCCTCATGCGCGAAGCCGGGCGGGTGGTGGCCAATGCCCTGGCCGCCGTCCGCGAGGCTGCCGCCGTCGGCGTTTCCCTCAAGGAACTCGACGACGTGGCGGCCGCCTCCATTGCCGACGCCGGCGCCACGCCGGCATTTCTCAACTACCGGCCGCGTTGGGCTTCGGTTCCGTTTCCAGGGGTCATCTGTACGAGCGTCAACGACGCCGTCGTCCACGGAATCCCCAACGGCTACCGGCTGCAGGACGGGGATCTGCTCAGCGTGGACTGCGGCGCGTTCCTGGAAGGCTGGTGCGGGGATGCCGCAGTCAGCTTTGTCGTGGGCACCGCCGATCCCGTTGACCAGGAGCTCATCGCCGCAACGGATGCAGCCCTGGCCCGGGGGATCGAGGCCGCACGCATCGGAAACAAGATGGGTGACCTGGCCTATGCCATCGGCGGTGCGGCACAGCGGGCGGGCTACGGGCTGCTGGCCGACCACGGCGGGCACGGCATCGGCCGCACCATGCACGCAGAACCCCCTGTACCCAACAGCGGGCGTCCCGGCAGGGGACTCAAGCTGACGGAAGGGCTCGTGATCGCCATCGAGCCGATGCTCATTCTTGGCGGCGACGGCGACTATTACCATGACGACGACGAGTGGACCCTGCGCTCCGCGAACGGCCGCCGTGCCGCGCACAGCGAGCACACCGTGGCTGTTACCGCCGAGGGCCCGGTGATCCTCACACTGCCGTGACGCTGAAATTCTGAGGCGCCGGCGGCGCGGCTACGCAGGAGCCCCCGCGGCGGCCTGGGTGCTGCGGCGAAGCATCACTTCGCCCGTTACCGAAACTGTCGTGCCGCCGTCGCCGCCCGGACCCCCGCCGACGCCGGCCGGAACGGCCAGCCGGCCCATCTCCTCCAAGGGGAGCCGCACGGTGGACAGGGCGGGGCGGAAGTCGCGCAGTGTTTCGATGTCATCGAACCCGGCTACGGCGGCGTCCCGCGGGATCCGCAGGCCCTCGGAGCGCAGCGCCGCGGCGGCGCCTATTGCCATGACGTCATTGACAGCAAATATGCAGGGCCGGGAAGCACCGGACGGTGTGGCCTGTGCCGCCTTGATCCGCCCGGCGAGTACGGTACCGGCCTCGTACCCGCCAGCGCGGTCGAATCCGGTGCGCAGGACCTCGGCCGGTGCCAGCCCCGCGCTTTCCAAGCCGCGCTGGAAGCCCCGGATGCGGTCATCGGACGTGAGGAGGCCCTCCGGTCCGCCGATCACCACAAAGCTGCCGGAGTGGTTCCCGGCGAGTTCGCGGGCAAGCTCCGCGGACAGATCTTCATTGGGGACAGCAACGACGTGGTATCCCTCCGGGGCTTCAGCCCCCACGACCGGGTGGCCTACGACGCCCACCCTTCCGCCGTTGCGGCAATACCGGTCGAGCTCCGCGGCGAGGCCGGCATTGCCGTCCCGGTCCTGCAGCCTGGTGGAACGGGATCCGGCTATCACGATCGAGTCCGCCCGGCGGGCGGCGAAGGCGGCGGCCGCGGCCTGCTCGTCCTCGGGCGTTCCGCCGGTGGTGGCCAGCAGGAGCATCTTCCGCTGCTCCCGCGCGGCGGCCTGCACGCCGCGGGCGATGGCCGAGAAGTAGGGATCAGCGATGTCGTGGACAATCAGCCCGATGAGGCCCGAGCTCGACTTGGCCAGGCCCTGCGCCTGGGCATTCGGAACATAGCCCAGTGACTCTGCGGCCTTCCGGACCCGCTCCGCGATCTCGGGACCAGGCGTCCTGGCGGACCCGTTGAGGACGCGGGACGCCGTGGCGGGGGAGACCCCGGCCAGTCGGGCCACTTCGGTCAGCGTGCTTGCAGCCACAAAGAACTCCTGTTCAACAGCCTCAGTTTCGGGCAACTTCGGCGATGCCCACATTATTGCAGTTCGAGGCAGTTCGGGGAAAGCGCTTGCCAAGCGCGTGGTCCGTTATGCATGATGAGAGCAGCGGGAATGCGCTTTCCCGACTTATTCACGCTTCGCCGACTACCTGAAGAGGACACATGGGCTTCGAAACAAAGACGATCCGCATAGCCATGAACGGCATTACCGGCCGCATGGGCTACCGCCAGCACCTGCTGCGGTCCATCCTGCCCATCCGCGACGCCGGGGGCCTGACCCTCGAGGACGGCACAAGAGTCCAGGTCGAGCCGATCCTGGTGGGCCGAAATGAGGCCAAGATCCGCGAACTCGCGGAGCTCCACAAGGTGTCCGAGTGGACCACCGACCTGGACGCGGTCATCAACGATCCCACGATCGACGTCGTCTTCGACGCGTCCATGACCAGCCTGCGTGCTGCCACCTTGAAGAAGGCCATGTCCGCCGGCAAGCACATCTTCACCGAGAAGCCGACGGCGGAAACGCTGGAAGAGGCGATCGAGCTGGCCCGCATCGGCAAGGAAGCCGGGGTTACGGCCGGGGTGGTCCACGACAAGCTGTACCTGCCCGGCCTGGTCAAGCTGCGCCGCCTCGTGGACGAGGGTTTCTTCGGCCGCATCCTCTCCATCCGCGGCGAGTTCGGTTACTGGGTCTTCGAAGGCGACGTCCAGGCTGCCCAGCGGCCGTCCTGGAACTACCGCAAGGAAGACGGCGGCGGCATGACCACGGACATGTTCTGCCACTGGAACTACGTCCTGGAAGGCATCATCGGCCAGGTCAAGAGCGTCAACGCCAAGACCGCCACCCACATCCCGGCCCGCTGGGACGAGGCCGGCAGGGAGTACGCGGCCACCGCCGACGACGCGTCTTACGGAATTTTCGAACTCGAGACCCCGGCGGGCGATCCCGTCATTGGCCAGATCAACTCCTCGTGGGCGGTCCGGGTCTACCGCGACGAACTGGTGGAGTTCCAGATTGACGGCACGCACGGCTCCGCCGTCGCCGGCCTCAACAAGTGCGTCGCGCAGCAGCGTGCCCACACCCCCAAGCCGGTCTGGAATCCCGACCTGCCCGTCACCGAGTCCTTCCGCAGCCAGTGGCAGGAAGTTCCGGCCAACGCGGAGCTGGACAACGGCTTCAAACTGCAGTGGGAGGAATTCCTGCGCGACGTCGTGGCCGGCCGGGAGCACCGCTTTGGCCTGCTGTCCGCAGCCCGCGGCGTCCAGCTCGCCGAACTCGGCCTGCAGTCCAACGACGAACGCCGCACCGTCGACATCCCGGAGATCACGCTCTGATGACATCGCTGATCCTCCCCACCTCCGACGGCGGCACGTGCCAGTACCGTCTCAATGCCGCCCCCTCCTGGTCCAAGCCCGGAAGCCCGCTGACGTCGCGGCGGGCGTACGCCGCGGCCCACGTCATCCCGGAAGTCACCGCCGACAGCACGCCAGGCGCCCCGGCGCGCCTGGACTGGGAAGCAACCCTCGCCTACCGCCACGAGCTCTGGTCCTACGGGCTTGGCGTTGCCGACGCCATGGACACGGCGCAGCGCGGCATGGGCCTGGACTGGGATGCCACGCAGCAGCTCATCAAGCGCACCGGGGTCGAGGCTGCCTCCGTTGTCTCCGCCGGCGGGCCTGCCACGGCCGGCAAGAGCGTCCGGGACCTCGTCTCGTGCGGTGCCGGGACGGACCAGCTGGACCCCGCGGCGCTTCCGGCGGCCGCCGCAGGAATCGAGGCCGTCCTGAACGCCTACCGCGAGCAGGTCGCCGTCGTCAGTGAAGCAGGGCCGAAGGTCATCCTGATGGCGTCCCGCGCGCTGGCCAAGGTGGCCACCGGGCCGGATGATTACCTGCACGTCTACTCGACGCTCCTGCGCGAAGTGGACCAGCCCGTCATCCTGCACTGGCTCGGCACCATGTTCGATCCCGCGCTGGCAGGGTACTGGGGCTCGGACGACGTCAGCGAAGCCACTGCAACGTTCCTGTCCCTGATCCGGGAGCACGCCGACAAGGTGGACGGCGTGAAGGTGTCCCTGCTGGACGCCGGCCACGAAGTGGCCCTGCGTGCGGCCCTCCCTGACGGCGTCCGGCTCTACACGGGCGACGACTTCAACTACCCCGAGCTGATCGACGGCGACGGCACCCGCCACTCCGATGCCCTGCTGGGCATCTTCGCCGCCATCTATCCGGCAGCGTCGGCGGCGCTGCAGAGCTACGACGCCGGCGACAGTGCCAGGGGCCGCGCGATCCTGGACTCCACCCGGGAACTGGGCAAGCACATTTTCAGCGCCCCCACGTTCTACTACAAGACCGGCATCGCGTTCCTGTCCTGGCTCAACGGCAAGCAGCCGGGCTTCCAGATGGTGGGCGGACTGCATTCCGGCCGCTCCGTGGTGCACCTTGCCACGACGTTCGAACTGGCGGACAAGGCCGGGCTGCTGAAGGATCCCGCCCTTGCCGCGTTCAGGATGTCGGACTACCTGCGCATCAACGGGGTGGGAGTATGAGCGGCTTTCGTTCAGTGCCCGATTTTTCACGGTTGTCCCTGAACAGCGCCACCACGAAGAAATGGACCCTGGCCGAGGCAGTTGACGGCTGCGCCCGGGCAGGTATCCCGGCCATCGGGCCATGGCGGGACATCGTTGCGGAGGCGGGCCTGGATAAGGCGGCCAAACTGATCAAGGATGCCGGACTCCGCGTGTCCTCGCTGTGCCGGGGCGGTTTCCTCACGGCCCCCGACGCCGCCGGGCAGGCTGCCGCGCTCGCTGACAACAGGGCCGCGGTTTTGGAGGCCGTGGCGCTGGACACCCGGGAACTGTTCCTCGTGGTCGGCGGGCTGGCGCCGGGGGAGAAGGACGTGGTGGCCGCCCGCCGGCGCGTGGCCGACCGGCTCGAGGACCTGGTGCCGTTTGCGGTGGAGCAGGGGATCCGGCTGGTGCTCGAACCCCTGCACCCGATGTACGCCGCGGACCGTGCGCTGATCTCCACGCTTGGGCAGGCACTTGATCTTGCAGCCCCCTACGACGCGGAGGCGGTGGGGGTCGCCGTCGACACGTTCCACGTGTGGTGGGATCCGGAGCTGCGAGCGCAGATTGAACGGGCCGGCCGGGAAAACCGGATCGCCTCCTACCAGGTGTGCGATTTCAACCTTCCCATCGCCGCCGATGCGCTGCTGTCCCGGGGCATGATGGGCGACGGCATCATCGATTTCGCCACGATCGGCACCTGGGTCAGGGACGCCGGCTACACCGGCGACATCGAGGTGGAAATCTTCAACCAGGGCATCTGGGACGCCGACGGCGACGACGTTCTCGCGACCATGAAGGAACGGTACGCGGAACTCGTGCTGCCCTTCGCCTAAAGGGAGGTCATGGCACCGGCAGCGGCACGGGACAGGCCGGTGCCGGTGCCATTCGCCGTCCCCCTCGCCGCGGAATCGTGCTGACCGTCCCCTTACCCGCGCTCGCCGCGCCGCGTAGGGTGATGCTCACGCATGAAATAGACGCTCAGGCCAGGAGGCAGGCTGATGAATCACAGGGGCAAGGACGCCGTCGCGTCCGTTGTTGTGGCGGTGTCGCCGAAAAGGGTCTGGAAGGCACTCACCGACCCCGCCGAAGTCAAAGAGTACCTCCTCGGCACCACCGTCGCCTCGACGTGGCGTGAGGGCGATCCGGTGACGTTCACCGGGGAGTGGAAGGGGAAGGCTTACGAGGACAGGGGCACCGTGCTGGAGAGCAGGCCCAACGTGCTGCTTCGCATCAGCCACTACAGCCCGCTCAGCGGTCTCCCGGACGTCCCCGAGAACTACCACACGGTGGAGTACCGCCTGTCCCCGAGGACTGAAGGAACCGGAGTCACCATCGTTCAGGGCAATAACCGGGACGACGCCGAGGCGGAGGAATCCTTCAAGCTGTGGGACATGGTGCTCGGCAACCTTAAGGAGTATCTGGAGCGCTGAACGGGGAACAGGCCCGGGTACCTGGCAGCCGCGTTCTCCGGACGTCGGCTGTGGCTTTTAGCGGCGGCGTGTGGCCGATACCCGACGCCGGTGCTCAGCCGCCCGGAGCTGGATGATCCGCGCAGCGCCGGCCATGGCCACGAGGACGCCGCCGCCCACTGCGGCGATGAACAGCGCGATGCCGAGGGCCACCGCACCTTCCAGCCCGAAGAACTTCACCTGGACCAGTTCCTGGTTCTGCAGGATGAAGACGATCAGCAGCACAAGGACCACCAGTGCCGACGCAACCGCGGCCCAGATCATGCCGGCCCGGGTGACCTGGCGCTTTGGTTCCCCGTTGCCCGCAGATTTGCCCGCCGATTTGCCCGCAGGCGGGGTGGAGGTTCCGTCATAGCCCGGAAGGGCGTCCGTGCCGGGCCGGAGTTGCCCCACCTCGGCGGCAGGACGCTGCTCTTCCGGCGGCGCTTCCGGCGGCGGAGCTGCGGCAGGTTCCGGCGCCGGAGGGCGTGATGCCTGCTCCTCGAACGGGTCGCGATCAGAACGGTTCTGCGGCATGCCAGTGAATCCTTCCGGTGTCCGCCCCATACAGGGCGGGGTGCGTGGGCGCCGGCGCCACAACACTGTCCCGGCGCCCACTCCGATCATAGGCACGTTTCCCCGCCTATAGTAAGCATGCTTGGCATCCGGTTCTGCCGCGTGTCGGGGAGGGAGCGGCAGCGGGAGCGGCTTGCTGAGAGGAAAGTGGGCTGCAATGAAGAAGAGGCTCTGATCTGCAGTGTGCAGGCCAGAGCCTCTTTGGCTGGTGCCCCAGGAGGGAATCGAACCCCCGACCGGCGGATTAGAAGGCCGCTGCTCTATCCCCTGAGCTACTGGGGCAGGTGGGTACCCGGCAAGTTCCCGGGTGCCTCAAAAAGTCTACATTGCCTTCCGGCCGGACGGCGGCAGGGCCGGGAAACGTTTCGCCCGGACGCTTTCGCCCCGGACGACGCTGGTCTGCCGGGGTTATCCACATACGGCACTTCAGCTCTCCCGGGAGCGCCGCGGGCGGTTGATGCTGGAAATGCCTGCTAGGGCAAGACACATCGAGACAGGACACCAAGATGACCGACAACATTACGGTCCGGGGCTTCGTCGCCTCGGAGATCAGGACATCCACCACCCCGGGCGGCGTGGCAACGGCCTCCTTCCGCCTCGGGTCGACCGACCGCCGGTACGACCGTGCCAGCAGCGCCTGGGTGGATGGCAACACGAACTGGTTCACAGTCCAGGGCTACAGGCAGCTGGCCGGAAACATGGGGTGCAGCATCAAGAAGGGCCAACGGGTCATTATCGTCGGCCGGCTGAAGATGCGCAGCTGGGAAAAGGAAGGCCGGATCTACCACGTCGCGGAGATAGATGCGGAGTCCGTGGGGCACGACCTCATGTGGGGTTCGGCCAACTTCACCCGGACTGCAGCCATCAATCCCCAGTCTGCCGGGGCGGCCGCCGCCGGTGACGGCACCGGCGGGCAAGCTGCTGACTCCGACCCCTCGGACCGGGGCGACCTGGACGGGGACGGGGAGGAAGACGACCGGGACCACGACGCCGCCGAGACCGGCGTGTTCATCGACGACGCTTCAGGAGAAACCCTTCAGCTCGACTCCGAAACGGGCGAGCTCACCGGAGCGGCGGCCTGACCGCCGGAGCCGTGCGGCACCGTACCCCCGCGGCGCCGCATGGCAGAATGGCACCGTGACAAGACCCAAGGCACCCCAACCGACCACGGCTTTACTGCAGTCCCTGACCAGGAGGCCGGCCAGGATCGCGGTCGCCGGGCTGCTGCTCTCGTCCCTGGCTGGGTGCGCGTCCGCCGCCGGCCCCGAGTCTCCTGCAGTCGGCTCTCCTGCAGTCGGCTCTCCTGGATCGGGTTCTGCATCGTCGGGTTCTGCAGGGGCCGCTTCGGCATCGCCAAGGCCCGCGGCTGCCTCGGGTGCAGGCCCCGGAACGGCCACCGCCAAGCTGCAGAAAACCATGACCGACACGCTGGGAGCCGTGGCCGCGGCTGCCCCGAAACCCGGCACTGAGCAGATCAGGCAGGCCCTGGCCGCCGCGGGCGTTCCTGCCGCCACCCTGGAAGTTTCAGCCGGCCTGACGCCCACCGGGCTGGACGTGGATTCCATCGAGGCGGCGTTGGTCCAGGGCAGGGAATGCGTCATAGGCCAGATCCGTGACGGCAAAGTGACTGTGACCGTACTGCCTGTGCTGGCGAGCGGGAAGTGCTTCGTCGGATCTCCCGCCTGACGCTCCGAATGTGAGTTATGCCCGTCAACCCACTAGATTTGGAACCATGGCGGAATTTATCTACACAATGACCAAGGCCCGTAAGGCTGTTGGCGAAAAACTTATCCTCGACGACGTCAGCATGTCGTTCTTCCCGGGCGCCAAGATCGGTGTTGTTGGTCCCAACGGTGCCGGTAAGTCCACCATCCTGAAGATCATGGCAGGGCTGGACACCCCCTCCAACGGCGAGGCGCGGCTGAGCCCGGGATACACCGTGGGCATCCTGCTCCAGGAGCCGCCGCTGAACGAGGAAAAGACCGTCCTGGGCAACGTCCAGGAAGGTGTCGGCGAGATCTACGGCAAGATCCAGCGCTTCAACGAAATCTCCGAGGAGATGGCCAGCCCCGACGCCGACTACGACGCGCTGCTGGAGGAAATGGGCCACCTGCAGGAAGCCATTGACGCCGCCGACGCCTGGGACCTCGATTCCCAGCTCGAGCAGGCCATGGACGCCCTCCGCTGTCCGCCCGCTGATGCCGACGTCACCCTGCTCTCCGGCGGTGAGCGCCGGCGAGTGGCGCTCTGCAAGCTGCTGCTGCAGAAGCCGGACCTGCTGCTCCTGGACGAGCCCACCAACCACCTCGACGCCGAGAGCGTGCTGTGGCTGGAACAGCACCTCTCCAGCTACGCCGGAGCCGTTCTGGCCGTCACCCACGACCGGTACTTCCTGGACCACGTCGCTGAGTGGATCGCCGAAGTGGACCGCGGCCACCTTTACCCGTATGAGGGCAACTACTCCACCTACCTGGAGAAGAAGCGTGCCCGCCTGGAAATCCAGGGCAAGAAGGACGCCAAGCAGGCCAAGCGCCTCACCGAAGAACTGGAATGGGTGCGCTCCAACGCCAAGGGCCGCCAGACCAAGTCCAAGGCCCGTCTTGCACGCTACGAGGAAATGGCGGCCGAGGCTGACCGGACCCGCAAGCTGGACTTCGAGGAAATCCAGATCCCGCCGGGCCCCCGCCTCGGCGGACTGGTCCTGGAGGCGAAGAACCTGCAGAAGGGCTTCGAGGACCGCACCCTGATCGATGGTCTCTCCTTCTCGCTGCCGCGCAACGGCATTGTCGGCGTCATCGGCCCTAACGGCGTCGGCAAGACCACGCTTTTCAAAACCATCGTCGGGCTCGAACCGCTTGACGGCGGCGACCTGAAGATCGGTGACTCCGTCAAGATCTCCTACGCGGACCAGAGCCGCGGCGGCATCGACCCCAACAAGACGCTGTGGGAGGTCGTGTCCGATGGACTGGACTTCATCCAGGTGGGCAATGTTGAGATGCCGTCCCGCGCCTACGTGGCGGCCTTCGGATTCAAGGGCCCGGACCAGCAGAAAAAGGCCGGTGTGCTGTCCGGTGGTGAGCGCAACCGCCTGAACCTCGCGCTGACCCTCAAGCAGGGCGGCAACCTGCTGCTCCTCGACGAGCCCACCAACGACCTCGACGTCGAAACGCTGAGCAGCCTCGAAAACGCCCTGCTCGAATTCCCGGGCTGCGCCGTGGTGGTCTCGCACGACCGCTGGTTCCTGGACCGGGTGGCCACCCACATCCTGGCCTACGAAGGCGACGACGAAAACCCCTCGAAGTGGTACTGGTTCGAGGGCAACTTCGAATCCTACGAGGAAAACAAGGTGCAGCGGCTCGGCCCCGACGCCGCGAAGCCGCACCGCGTCACCCACCGCCGCCTCACCCGCGACTAGCCGCCACTGTAAAAGGCCGGTTGTGAACTGCTCCCCGAAGGTTGGACTGAGAAATCAGTCCTTACCGTCGGGGAGCAGTGGCATGCAGGAGAGTAGTTCGTTATCTGAGGACCCTTGAGGGACGAGGCACAGGCGCTCGCCGCGTAGGAAGTGGCAAAGCAACAAATCTTTTCGAGGCTGTGCCGGGGCTGGCAGCCTTGCGACCGGCTGGAGCAGGCGGTTTTTCCTCGTATCAGGAAGATCCAACCCCGCTCACGTATCTGAAATTGCCGCCGAGTTCCTGAGCCAGTGCCCTCAAATCTTTGCCGCTTGGAGGCTCATCCAGTGCTTCCGACATGTCCACTACCATCCAGTTCCCGCCCTCAACAATGGTCAGCGGCTGCGCCGAATCACTGTGTAGCTGGTGCTCGGCATTTCGGGCCTCTTCGGTCTTGAACCACACAACCTGGACACGGTTTGCGCACACGACGTATTCAGCCGTGAAACCTGCAAGGTCCGGATTGATGATGGGATCCGTCTTAGGCTCGTCATCGCAGCCGATCACGCCGGCAACAGCTCGACGGGCATCATCGACAGAAGCGAATTCCCTGTACTGGAAAGCGGCTGCGGGTTGCGTGGTTGTAGATTTCTGCGGCACAGCAGCAGGCTGCGAGTTGACCGCGCAGCTTGTGAGACCGACAATCACCCCAATTGCTGCGATGGGTGCCATGCCCTTGCGTTTGCCTGTGATCATCATTGATTCCCCATCCCCCCCAGAGGTTAGTTCAGTCATCCTTCCATACGACCGGCGGGGCGTAGCGAGTCCAACTTATGGGGACCGGTTCACAGCGGGAACCGGCCTTTCGCATGCCCGCGGGCAGGAGGACGGGACTAGTCCCGGTCGGCCTTGCGCATCTGGTGCTGCAGGACTTTGGACTGGAAAGCGCCCGCAACCTTGCTCTTCAGGTCCGTCGGCACGCGGACCATGCCTTCCTGGGCCACGGACGCCACGTGCAGGCCGTCGCGGTTGAAGATCTTGCCCGTGGCCAGCCCCCGGGCACCCTGGGCGCTGGGCGATTCCTGGACGTAGAGCAGCCACTCGTCAACCCGCACCGGCCGGTGCCACCACATGGCATGGTCCAGGCTGGCCACGCTCATCCCCGGGGTGATCCAGCTCAGCCCGTGCTTGCGCAGGATCGATTCCAGCAGGGTGTAGTCGCTGGCGTAGGCCAAGGCCGCCCGGTGCGTATTGGCATTGTCCGGCATACGGCTGAAGGTCTTCATCCAGACGGCATTGCTGGCTTCCTTCTTGCCGGTGGCCGCGACATAGAGGGCAGGGTCCACGTGGCGGATGTCGAACGGCCGTTCATAGGCCCAGTGCCGCGCCACGGGATGGTCGTATTTCCCCAGAAGGTCGGCGGTGCTGGGGAGGGACTCCGGATCCGGGATTCCGGCCGGCATCTCCGACTGGTGCTCGATGCCCTCGTCCCCGGCCTGGAAGGAGGCAATCATGGACAGGATCGGCTTTCCCTCCTGATACGCATGGACCCGGCGCGCCGAGAACGAGCGGCCGTCCCGCAGCCGCTGCACCCCGAACGTGATGGGCTTGTCTGCGTCGCCGGGCCGGAGGAAATATCCGTGCATGGAATGCACCGTCCGGTCGTCCTCCACGGTGCGCATTCCCGCGATGAGGGACTGGGCCAGCACCTGGCCGCCAAAGACCCGCTGGTGCGGCTGGCGCTGGGACGGGCCCATGAAAATATCCTCATCCGTGCGGGCACCTTCAAGTTCACCGAGGTCCAGCAGTTCGATCAGTGAAGTGGTGGGGTCATTGGTGGGTACTTCCTGCAATCCGGCGTCCGCTTCAGTCATGGTTTGACTCTAGACGTCGCCCCGGCAGCGCTCAACCGAGCCCAGCCGGTAGTGTTTTAGATGTGTCTGATCTCCTCACCCAGTCCTTCCGCTTCGCGGACCCACGCGATCTTGCCGATCTCCGCACCTACGCCACCCGCGCCAAGGCCGTCGACGACGGCGCCATCCGCCTCCAGGCCGCAGGTCCGGTACTGGCCGCGTACGTCTGCGTGCTCCGGCCCCGGATCCTGGGGGAGTCCACACCCACCATCCTCGGGCTCCGCACCATGGGCCTGGCGGAACCGTCCACCACGGATGTCACCGTGCCGCTGGCGGCCGTCCTCGACCGGCTCGCCCGGGCGGGGGAGAACGACGCCGAGCTGCCGGTCCCGCCGTCGACCGTCACGGAATCCTGGGCCGGCGTCGGAGCGCCGCGGGGAGGCTGGGAGCTGATCGGTGCCATTCCGGACTCCGAGCTGCGGGAGGCTGCGGAGGCGGGCATCGCAGAGGTCGCGGGGATCATGCCGGACAACCCCGGCGCCCTCATCGTCAACAACGCCCGCGCCGCGGTCTGGGGACGCGAACTCGAGGGGCGCTCCGGGCTACCGGCGGGCGCGGCGTTCGCCGCCCTCGCGCTCGGCTTCCTGGCCAGCGACGAACAGCGGCTCTACCGGGCCGGGCGCTGGTTCCGCCTCAGCGGCAGCCGCGGGCACGTCCTGGCCCGGACAGGTGCAGGCCTGCTCTAGCACGGACCCGCCAGCGAACCCTGGCGTGCCTAGGCCCCGGACGGGCTGTTGACCATGGAGAGCGCCGCCCGCTCCATGTAGTCCCACAGGGTGCCCTCGTACAGCGGCGGCAGCTCCAGCGAGTCCACGGCCGCGCGCATGTGGTGCAGCCAGCGGTCCTTCGCCTCCGGCGTCACCTTGAACGGCATGTGGCGCATGCGCAGCCGGGGATGGCCGCGTTCCTCGCCATAGGTGGTGGGACCGCCCCAATACTGTTCGAGGAACATCAGGAACCGCCGCTTGGCCGGTTCCAGGTCCTCTTCCGGATACATTGCCCGCAGCAGAGGGTCTGCAGCCACGCCGTCGTAGAACACGTCGATCAGCTTCACGAAGGTCTCGTGGCCGCCAACAGCGTCATAGAAGTTGTCGGTGTAGCCCGGCTGGCTGAACGGGTCGTTGCGCATCAGCTGCCGGGGCGCGTTGGGTTCCGAAGGAGTCGGGATGGTCATGGTTACTCTCCGGCTTTCTGCTGCGGTCCGTGCTGGGCATCGGCCTCAAGCGGCCCGGCGTCTGGCTCCTCTGCGGGGGCCACATAATTGCCCTGCGAGCGGTTTCCCACGCGAAGGATTTCGCCGTTCCGCAAGTACCAGATGGCCCCGTTGTCGTCCCGGACCCGGGTGATCCTCAGCCCGATCGACTCCACCACGCCAACCACTTCGCTGGTCTCGATGATGTCCCCGATGCCGTACTGGTCCTCGATAGTGATGAAGATGCCGGCCAGGAAGTCGCGGATGAGCTGCTGGGCACCGAAACCGATGGCGATACCGAGGATACCGACGCTGGTCAGCAGCGGCGCGACGTCGACGTCGAGGTTCTTCAGCACGTAGATGCTGGTGATGACGGCGAGGACCACGCCGATCACGCTGTTCAGCAGCGACCCGATGGTCCGGGCACGCTGGACACGGCGTTCATGGTCCAGGGCGCGCAGGGCGGGAGCGACCCACCGGAAGTGGGGCTTCTTGAACAGTGTCGTTCCGCTGGCGACCCGCTTGGTGATCCGGGAGATCACGTAGGTTGCCACCAGCCACAGGAGAATGCCCGCGCCGAGGCTGATCGCTATGCCGGCGACGTTGAACCCTGCGGGCTCAAGCGAGGCCGACGGCGTTGTAAACATGCTGTACATCTGTAGGGATGCTCCTTGTTGCTGTCCGGCGCCAGCCGGAATTTCCTGCCCGCGTATGCGCGGCGGGTTGGTCGCCGTTTCCTTTTAAGCGTAGCGGGGTTATTCCGGTGGCCGGCTCCCGGCCGCTGTGGTAACGGGAACGTGCAACACGGGGAAATTTACGCTGCGGGCGATGAAACACACCGCGTTGGCCTCCCGGTGCATCTCCTCGGCAAGCGCGACGTGTGCCGGGTCAGCCACCGTCACGTGGGGGCGGAGGGTCACCGTTTCGAACTGGCCGCTGCCGTCACGGTTGAGCCGCATCAGTCCGTTGGCGTGGTCCTCATAGGACAGAACGGCCACGCCGTGCCGCACGGCCACGTGCAGGAAGGACAGCATGTGGCACTGCGCCAGGGCCGTGAGCAGCAGCTGCTCCGGGTTGTACCGGGAACGGTCTCCGTGGAAGGTGGGGTCGGCCGAGCCTTTGAGGACCGGCAGCCCGGGAATCTCGACGTCGTGGTCCCGGGAGTAGTCCCGGTACGACGACGTGCCGCTCCCGCGGTTGCCGGTCCAGCGAACAGTCAGCGAATAATGGTGCTCGTCAAGGGCCATGCCGCCAGTTTAGACGCCGGCCGGCGCGCCGCCGGGGGCCCGCCGGCGTCAGCCGCCGTTCCTAGACGTCGGCCGCGCGTGCCCGCAGGGCCCGGGCAACGCCGTCGCGGTTTTCCAGCATCATGCGGCGCAGCGCCGCGCTCTCCTCCGGGAGGGACGCCAGGAACTCGTCCGTGCGGTCCACGGTGGACTGCGTGGTCAGCTGCGCCGGGTAAAGTCCGACGACGATCTGCTGCGCCAGCGCATTGGTCCGCTCCGCGACGATTCCGGGAACCGCCTCGAAGTACTTCTCCGAGTACGGCTCCAGCAGGCGGGTGTCCAGCACGCGCGTGAACCCGGCGACGGCCGACGCCTGAATGGCGTTGGACAGCTCGCCCTTGACCACGATCGACTCCCAGGCTGCGGCCTTCGCCTCGGGCGTGGGGATAGCCGCCTTCGCCAGAGCGGCCGCGTTCTGCCCGCTGGAGGTGTTGTCCCGTGCCAGTTCGGCGTCGATTTGCTCCTGGCCCAGCTGTCCGCCCACCACGAGGGAGGCCACAAGCTCCCAGCGCAGGTCCTGGTCCACCGCCAGCCCGGGCAGTGTGAGGGAGCCGTCCAGCAGCCCGGCCACGTTATCCAGCTGCTGCCCGCTGCGGGCCAGCAGGGCGTAGGACTTGACGAACTGCAGCTGCGCATCCGAGCCGCCCGGCACCCCTGAGGCGAGGTCCCACAGCCGGTCGGTCGCAGCCACGATGGTGGCTTCCCGGCGTTCCTCGGCAACGTAGAACGTCAGCGTGGTGGCCAGCTGCCGCAGCTGGACCAGGATCACCGAGGAGTCGCTTTCGGCGGCGATGTTGGAAAGGATCAGGTCCACGTAGCCACGGGCCGGGGTCTCGCCGTCGCGGGCGGCGTCCCAGGCCGAGCCCCACACGAGCGTGCGGGGCAGGCTCTCCCTGAAGTCCTTCAAATGCGCCGTGGCCGTGGCCAGCGACTTCTCATCCAGCCGGACCTTGGCGTAGGCGAGGTCGTCATCGTTGAGGAGGATGAGGTCCGGCTGACGCAGTCCGGCCAGCGCCGGCACGTCGGTGCGTTCCCCCTCGACGTCGAGCTCCTCGCGGTGGGTGCGCTCCAGCTTTCCCTCTGCGGTGACATCGTAGAACCCCACGGCAAGGCGGTGGGGGCGGAGAGTCGGCTGGTCGGCGACGGCCGACTGCCGGATGGCGAAGCCGGTGATCACGCCGTCCGCATCCACGGCCAGCTCGGGCTGAAGCGTGTTCACCCCGGCGGTCTCCAGCCAGAGGCGCCCCCACCGGTCCAGGTCGCGACCGCTGGCCTTCTCCAGCTCGATCATCAGATCGCCCAGCTCGGTGTTGCCCCACGCGTGCTTGGCGAAGTACTCACGGACGCCGGCCATGAACTGTTCCGGGCCCACCCACGCCACGAGTTGGCGCAGCACGGACGCACCCTTGGCGTAGGTGATGCCGTCGAAGTTGACCTCGACGTCCTGGAGATCGTTGATCTCCGCGAAGATGGGGTGTGTGGTGGGCAGCTGGTCCTGGCGGTAGGCCCAAGACTTTTCGACCGAGGCAAACGTGGTCCAGGCGCTCTGGAACTTCGTGTTCTCCACCGCGGCGAGGTGGGACATGTACTCGGCGAAGGACTCGTTGAGCCAGAGGTCGTTCCACCAGCGCATGGTCACCAGGTCCCCGAACCACATGTGCGCCAGTTCGTGCAGGACCGTGATGGCGCGGCGTTCCACCTGGGCTTCCGGGACCTTGCCCCGGAAGACGTAGCCTTCCAGGATGGTCACGGCGCCGGCGTTTTCCATCGCCCCGGCGTTGAATTCGGGGACGAACAGCTGGTCGTACTTTTCGAAGGGGTAGGGGCAGCCGAACTGAGCCTCGAAGAACTCGAACCCCTGGCGGGTGAGCTCGAAGATGTTGTCGGCGTCCAGGTACTGCATCAGGGACTTCCGGGCGAACACGCCGAGCGGAATGACGCGGCCGTCCGATCCCGTGACGTCGCTGCGAACGGACTGGTAGGGGCCCGCAATCAAGGCTGTGACGTAGGAGGAAAGCCGCGGAGTCGGCGCAAACTCCCATACGGAGCGGGCGCCGCCGTCAGCTCCGGGGGACGTTTCCGCGGGCGCCGGCGTGGGGGAGTTGGAGACGACGTCCCAGTGCGACGGGGCCGTCACGGTGAACTTGAACGTGGCCTTGAGGTCCGGCTGCTCGAAGACGGCAAACATGCGGCGGGAGTCCGGCACCTCGAACTGGGTGTACAGGTACACCTCGCCGTCCACCGGGTCAACGAAGCGGTGCAGTCCCTCGCCCGTGTTCATGTACGGCGTGTCCGCCACCACAGTGAGCTCGTTGTGCGCTGCCAGGTCCGGCAACTGGATGCGGATGCCGTCGGAGACCTCCGCGGGGTCCAATGGCCGCCCGTTGAGTGTCACGCTGTGCACCGACTCGGTCACGGCGTCGATGAAGCTGGAGGAGCCGGGCGCAGCGCTGAACTTTACGGTGGTGGTGGCGCCGAATACTTTCTCGCCCCTGGTCAGGTCCAGGCTTACTTCGTAGGAATCGACGGAGATCAGTTCGGCGCGTTCGCGGGCTTCGGCGCGCGTCAGGTTCATACCTGGCAAGATTGTGCCTCCAGAGAGTGGTGGGTATTACTGTGAAGCCATTCTTTCATTGGCCGGGTCTTTGGCAAGTTGCGCGGATCACGTTTCCGGTCCCTCCGGCGGCGCCGCCGGAGTAGCGTTAAGGCATGGGAAAGTTCCTCGATTCGGTGGACACTAAGGCGCTGCGCTTCGCAATCGGGTTTCCCGTACTGCTCGCTTCGGCGTTCGCCGTCAGCGCCATGCTGTTGCAGCCCGACCTGCCGGACCCCCTGGCGGTTCGCTGGGACGAGGCCGGCGGTGCCAGCTTTGCGCCCTTTGAAGCCTACGTGGGCGGCGGGGCTGCGCTGATCGTCGCCGCCGGCTGGCTGGTGCTGCTGCAGGCCGTGCCCCTTTCCCGGCCCACAGTGATGCGGCGCATCATGATGGGTGCCGGCCTCACATTGAGCCTGTTCGTGACGGCCGTGCTGGCAGCAGGCCTTGTGGGGCAGGCCGGGGTGGCCGACGCCCGGGACTCCCATGTGGACCTGATCGTGCTGGCCACCGGGAGCGGCGCCGCTCTCTCCCTGGGGGTCATCATGGGGTTCGTATTCAAAGCGGACCGGCAGTGGACACCCGAGGACGACCAGGCGCTGCAGCGTGCCCTGGAGCTGGAGCTTGACCCCGAGCTGGCCAGGGATTCGATCAGGATGTGGGTCCACGCCCGCAGCTCCGTCTTCGTCATGATCGGCATTGCCAGCCTGTTTCCGGCTTTGCTCATTTCGATCGCGGTTCCGTGGCTGGGAGCCCTGCTGGTTGCCGCGGCCATCGTCGGTGCGGCCTTTCTCTTTGCCCGTGTCACAGCGGACCGCAGCGGGCTGCGGGTTTTCGTCGCCGGGATACTGCGGGTGGTGGATGTGCCGGCCGAGGCCATCTCCGCTGCCGCTCCGGCGGACGTCCGCGCGGCTGACTATGGCGGCTGGGGCTACCGCAACCACGGTGAAACCGCAGCCGTGCTCGTGAGCAGCGGACCCGCCGTCGTCGTCCGGAAAACCGACGGCCACCGGCTTGCGGTGAGCGGCGGGAACCCCGACGCCGCAGCGCGCCTCGCCGAACTCCTCACCCGCGTTGCCGCGCGTGCCCGGGGCGAAGGCCGTTCGCCGTTGCAGGGAGAGGCTGACGCGTAACTGGCGAGTCATGACCTGGGTGCCACCTAGTACTCTGGGAGCTGTTGATTTTGACCTGAACAGCCCGGCTGCGCCCCGGCGCCCATGACTGAACGGAACCCACCGTGACCACAACTCCTGCATTTCCGCGCGTCCACATCGCCACCGACCACGCCGGGATGGAACTGAGCGCCCACCTGGTCAGCCACCTGGCGGCCAAGGGATACGACGTGGTGGACCACGGGCCCAAGGAATACGACGCACTGGATGACTACCCGTCCTTCTGCATCAACGCAGCACTCGCGGTCGTGGCGGACCAGCAGGCCGGCGTGCACGCCCTGGGTATCGTGCTCGGCGGCTCCGGGAACGGCGAGCAGATTGCCGCGAACAAGGTCAAGGGCGTCCGTGCGGCACTGGCCTGGAACCACTCCACGGCAACCCTGGCCCGGCAGCACAACGACGCCAACGTGGTGGCTGTGGGCGGCCGGCAGCACAGTGTTGACGAGGCCACCGCCCTCATCGAGGCGTTCCTGCAGGAGCCTTTCAGCAACGACGAACGCCACATCCGCCGGATCGGGAAAATTGCAACCTACGAAACCACCGGCGAGGTCGTCGAGTAGTGCCCGAGGGGCATTCCATCCACCGGCTGGCCCGGCAGTTCCGCGACGTCTTTGCCGGCCGGCGGCTGGCCGTCTCCAGTCCCCAGGGCCGCTTCGCCGCCGGCGCGGCCGTGCTGGACGGCCGCACGCTGGTGCGCTCGGCGGCGCACGGCAAGCATCTGTTCCTGCATTTTGAGCACGGGATCGTGCTGCACGTCCATCTGGGCCTGTACGGCGCCTGGGACTTCGGCGGCGACCGCGAGTTCCGTGGCGCGTCAAGCATCGGGGCTCCGCGCAGGGTGGGGGAGCGTGAGGTGCCGGCTGGCGCCGGGGCCGACGGCGCCGGGAACGACGGAGACACCGCAGGCTACGCCGGTCCGCCGGAACCGGTCGGCGCCGTGCGGGTGAGGCTGGCCAGCGATCATGGCTGGGCCGATTTACGCGGTGCCACGACCTGCGCGGCCATCACCGAAGCCGAAGCGGAGGCGGTCCTCCGGCGGCTCGGGCCCGATCCGCTGCATAACGTGAACGGCGGCCGCGACGCCTTCATCAAGCGGCTTACGGCGCGCAGTACCCCGCTCGCGACTCTGCTGATGGACCAAAAGGTGATCGCCGGCATCGGGAATGTCTACCGGGCCGAGGTGCTCTTCCGGCAGCGTATCGACCCGCTGCTTCCGGGCCGGTCGCTCACCGCCTCCGCTGCAGGGCGGGTCTGGGACGACACGGCGGCGGTCATGGCCGACGGTGTCCGCGACGGCCGGATCATCACCACGACGGCCGGCTACTGGAGCGAGCCCAATTCGCTGCCGCCCAGCGAGGAGGCCCACTTTGTCTACCGGCGGCACGGCCAACCGTGCCGGGTGTGCGGCACGGCGGTGGCGCTGGCCGAGCATGCTGCCCGCAAACTGTACTGGTGCCCCACCTGCCAGAGCACGGGCCAGGCCTAGGAAGGCCCGAGAGGCCGGAAACAGATGCCGGAAACAGGAAAGGGCCCCTCGTGAGAGGGGCCCTTCGCGGAGGGGACGACGGGAATCGAACCCGCGTAATCAGTTTGGAAGACTGAGGCTTTACCATTAAGCTACGTCCCCGGAAGAAGGCGGTGTTTTCGTTTTCACTGCGGCTCTTCGGGCTGGCTGTTCAAGCCGGATATAACTAAACCTAATTCATGCCCCCGGTGTCAAATGTGCAAAGCCGGCGGGTATGAACGTAGACTGTCCTGTGCATTACGGGGTGTAGCTCAGCTTGGCTAGAGCACCTGCTTTGGGAGCAGGAAGTCGCAGGTTCAAATCCTGTCACCCCGACTCTGCGGCCCGGGCCGATGGCCTGGGCCGAGAATCGCGTTTGCAAGAACCCCCATCCAACAAAACCAGGAGTACTTAGACCGTGAAGAGCGCTGTCGAGAACCTCACCCCCACGCGGGTCAAGCTCAATGTTGAGGTCCCCTTTGAGGAATTGAAGCCCAGCATCGACGAGGCATACAAGACTGTTGCTTCGCAGATCTCTGTCCCTGGCTTCCGTAAGGGCAAGGTCCCCTCCAAGCTGATCGATCAGCGCGTCGGCCGCGGCTACGTGCTGGAGACGGCCATCAACGAGGGCCTCAACGGCTGGTACCAGGCTGCCGTCCAGGAATCGGGCATCCACCCGCTGAGCCGTCCCGAGGTTGAGATCACCGAGGTTCCGGACCCCTCCGCAACCGACGGCGAGCTCAAGTTCCACGCCGAGGTCGACGTCCGTCCGGAGATCGAACTCCCGGACTACGCCGGAATCAAGGTTGAGGTCGCCGCTGCCGAGTCCTCCGAGGCCGACGTCGACAAGGCCCTCGACGAGCTGCGCGGCCGCTTCGGCACGCTGAAGTCTGTGGACCGCCCGGCGGCCGACGGCGACTTCCTCACCATCGACATCACGGCGACCATCGACGGCGCCGAGGTGGACTCCGCTTCCGGCCTGTCCTACCAGGTTGGTGCCGGGACCATGCTCGAAGGCATGGACGAGGCAGTCACCGGCCTCAGCGCCGACGAAGACGCCATCTTCGATACCACCCTCGTCGGCGGCGACCACGCCGGTGAAGCCGCCCAGGTCAAGGTCGTAGTCAAGTCCGTCAAGGAGCGTGAGCTTCCCGAAGCGAACGATGACTTCGCCCAGCTGGCATCCGAGTTCGACACCCTCGCCGAACTGCGCGAGGACCTCGCCAAGCAGGCCGCCGACTCCAAGATCGTGGAGCAGGGCGTTGAGGCCCGCGACAAGGTCCTGGACAAGCTCGTCGAACTCGTCGAGGTTCCGGTTCCGGACTCTGTCGTCGAAGAGCAGATCGAGCAGCACTTCAAGGCCGAGAACTCCCATGGTGAGGGTGAGCACGACACCGAGGAGCACCGCGCCGAGGTCAAGGCCAACACCGAGCGCGCCTTCCAGAACGAAATCATCCTCGACGCCATTGCTGAGAAGGAAGAAGTGGGCGTCAGCCAGAACGAGCTGATCGACTACATCGTCACCACCGCCAGCCAGTACGGCATGGACCCGAACCAGTTCGCCCAGATCATCGATCAGAGCGGCCAGGTCCCGATGATGGTTTCCGAGGTCCGCCGCCGCAAGGCTCTGGCAGTCGTTCTCGGCCAGGCCGAGGTCACGGACTCCGAGGGCAACAAGGTTGACCTGAGCGATTTCGTTCGCCCCGCAGGCCAGGATGAGGCCCAGGCCGCCGAAGGCGAAGCTTCCGAAGAAGCAGCCGAGGTCGCCCCCAGCGACGATCCCGCAGCCGCGAAGTTCTAACAGCTGCGAAGTTCCAGCATGACAGCAGCCCCCGGATCCGATGATCCGGGGGCTGCTTCGTTTAACTCCGCCGTGCCGCCGGAGGGGCCGCGGCACCCGGCGCCGGCGATCGTGCGCCGTCAGCGAACAGCGCGATTTCGGCGAACAAAACCGCTGCGAAAGCGGTTAGTGTCCAAGTAGTGAAGTTCAGTGATGTCACCGTCACCAGCGAGAGGTAAGTACACATGTCACAGCAAGCAGGGGCGCCCCGCATGGCAACTGTCGATCCGGCAGCCCAGGACAACTACATCTACAACCGACTGCTGAAAGAGCGCATCATCTGGCTTGGCTCCGAGGTCCGCGATGAAAACGCGAATGCCATCTGCTCTCAGCTGCTGCTCCTGTCCGCCGAGGACCCGAGCAAGGACATTTACCTCTACATCAACTCTCCCGGCGGCTCCGTGACGGCCGGCATGGCGATCTACGACACCATGCAGTTCATCCCCAACGACGTCGTCACCGTCGCCACCGGACTTGCCGCTTCCATGGGCCAGTTCCTGCTGTCTTCCGGGACCAAGGGGAAGCGGTACGCCACCCCGAACGCCCGCATCCTGATGCACCAGCCCTCGGGCGGCATCGGCGGCACGGCCTCCGACATCAAGATCCAGGCTGAGCTCATCCTGCACATGAAGAAGGTCATGGCTGAGCTGACAGCCGAGCAGACCGGCCAGACGGTGGACACGATCCTGAAGGACAACGACCGCGACAAGTGGTTCACAGCAACCGAAGCACTCGAATACGGCTTCTTCGATAAGATCTCCGCGCACGCCGGCTCGGTAGCCGGCGGCGGCGGAACGGCCCAGAACTAAACCGGCACGCAGAGCGAACTGAATCCAGGAGTAAAGAACATGAACTACAATTTCGGCTCGACTGCCGGCAACCTGCCGACCAGCCGCTATGTGCTGCCCCAGTTCGAAGAGCGCACGCCGTACGGCTTCAAGCGCCAGGATCCGTACACCAAGCTGTTCGAGGACCGGATCATCTTCCTCGGTGTCCAGGTTGATGACGCTTCAGCCGACGATGTGATGGCACAGCTGCTGGTGCTGGAGTCCACGGACCCGGACCGCGACATCACCCTCTACATCAACTCCCCGGGCGGTTCCTTCACCGCCATGACCGCGATCTACGACACCATGACGTACATCCGCCCGGAAATCCAGACCGTCTGCCTTGGCCAGGCGGCCAGCGCCGCAGCCGTGCTGCTTGCGGCGGGAACGCCCGGAAAGCGTCTGGCCCTGCCGAACGCCCGCGTGCTGATCCACCAGCCCTCGCTGTCCGGCGGCCAGGGCGGCCAGGCCTCCGACCTGGAGATCCAGGCGGCCGAGGTCATGCGGATGCGCTCCTGGCTGGAAGACACCCTGGCCAAGCATTCCGGCCGGACCCCGGAGCAGGTCAACAATGACATCGAGCGGGACAAGATCCTCACCGCCGCCGAGGCCCAGAGCTACGGCCTGATCGACCAGGTGCTGGATTCGCGCAAGATCAAGCCGCAGGCGATTGCCAGATAGCAGCGGCTCACCCGGACGCCGGTGCGGTTCAGATTTTTGGACCGCACCGGCGTCTGGTTTCCACCTCTCGGGCAGAATGTGACCTAGAGTGGATGTAATCACGGCCAGTCTGCGAGAAGATGGCCGGGATGCAAACAACCGGTGCAGGGCTGCACTCGCAGCAAGATACTAAGGGGTTCACATATGGCTCGGATTGGCGAGAGCACGGATCTGCTCAAGTGCTCTTTCTGCGGAAAGAGCCAGAAGCAGGTGCGGAAGCTCATTGCCGGGCCCGGCGTCTATATCTGCGACGAGTGCATTGAACTCTGCAACGAGATCATTGAAGAAGAACTCGCCGAAGTAGCCGATCTGGGCAGTTTTGAACTTCCCAAACCCCGTGAAATCTTTGACTTCCTGCAGGAATATGTCATCGGCCAGGAACCTGCCAAACGGTCCCTCGCCGTCGCGGTCTACAACCACTACAAGCGGATCCAGGCTGGCCACGCCCCCAAGAGCGGAAGCCTCGCGGACGGTGTTCACCATGACGACGTCGAGATCGCCAAGTCCAACATCCTCCTGATCGGCCCCACCGGCTGCGGCAAGACCTACCTGGCACAGACCCTCGCCCGCCGGCTCAATGTCCCCTTCGCGGTCGCCGACGCGACGGCCCTGACCGAAGCCGGCTACGTCGGCGAGGACGTCGAAAACATTCTGCTGAAGCTCATCCAGGCAGCCGACTACGACGTCAAGAAGGCCGAACAGGGCATCATCTACATCGACGAGATCGACAAGATCTCGCGCAAGAGCGAGAACCCCTCCATCACCCGCGACGTCTCGGGTGAGGGCGTGCAGCAGGCGCTGCTGAAGATCCTCGAGGGCACGGTGGCCTCCGTTCCGCCGCAGGGCGGCCGCAAGCACCCGCACCAGGAATTCATCCAGATCGACACCACCAACGTGCTGTTCATCGTGGCCGGCGCGTTTGCCGGTCTCGAGGAAATCATCGGGTCCAGGTCCGGGCGCAAGGGCATCGGGTTCGGCGCGCCGCTGAACGAGGTCAAGAACAACACCGACTCGTACGGCGAGGTGATGCCGGAGGATTTGCTGAAATTCGGCCTCATCCCCGAATTCATCGGACGCCTCCCGGTGATCACCACCGTCTCGAACCTGGACCGGCCGGCGCTGATCCAGATCCTCTCCACCCCCAAGAACGCGCTGGTGAAGCAGTACCAGAAAATGTTCCAGCTGGACGGCGTCGAGCTGGTGTTCGACGACGCCGCCCTGGACTTGATCGCGGACCAGGCGCTCGAGCGCGGTACCGGTGCCCGCGGGCTCCGCGCCATCATGGAGGAAGTCCTCCTGCCCGTGATGTTCGATCTTCCCAGCCGCGACGACATCGCCAGCGTGGTCATCACGGCGGACGTCGTGGCCAAGAAAGCGCAGCCCACCATGATCGCGCACGACGTCGTGGCCAAACGGCGGAATAAATCCGCTTAGTTCCCGGCTGTGCTTAACGGCGTGCCTGTGGTGCGCCGTCCCCGCTGACCTCCACGTGATGCGTTCGCGCGCGCCGATGCGAGATCACTGCTGCCCGCCACGAACAGTGAAGGAATTCACCTATGACTGAGACTCTCTCCAACAAGGCAGACTTCTGGTTCGATCCCCTGTGCCCGTTCGCCTGGATCACCTCGCGCTGGATCGGCGAGGTGGAAGGTGTCCGCGACATCACCACCGACTGGCACGTGATGAGCCTGTCCGTGCTCAACGAAGGCCGTGAGCTGGACCCCAAGTACCGTGAAGCCATGGACAAGGCGTGGGGCCCGGTCCGCGTGATTATCGCCGCCCAGGAAGTGCACGGCGACCAGGTGGTCAAGCCGCTCTACGACGCCATGGGCTCGCAGATCCACGACGGCGGACAGAAGGACTTTTCGATCGTCATCAGCAAGGCCCTCGCTGATTGTGGACTTCCTGCCGAACTGGCGCAGGCCGCGGAGTCCGACGCTGTTGACCCCCAGCTCCGTGCCAGTCACGAACAGGGGATTTCGCTGGTGGGCCAGGACGTCGGGACCCCGGTGGTTGCCTTCAACGGAACCGCCTTCTTTGGCCCCGTGCTCACTCGCATTCCGCGGGGCGAGGAAGCCGGCCGTTTGTGGGATGCCACTGTCACGCTGGCGTCCTACCCGCATTTCTTTGAGATCAAGCGCAGCCGGACGGAAAGCCCCGCGTTCAACTAGCAGTCCAAGCCGTATTCGGCGCCAGGGAGCCCTGGGAGAACTACACGAGAGTAGTTCTCCCAGGGCTCTTGCGCATCCAAAACCAGGGGACCAGAATAGTTCTTACCCACTTCGAAAGAAGAGGGACGCAAGAACCAAAGATTCAGTGACATGCATCTAACGCAGCCTTCGGCAAAGTTAGAAGCAGGCTACCAGTGACAAGGTAGGAAGACCTGAAATTTCTAAGGATCTTGCCAGACTGTCAAAGATGTCACCAGACAGCCGAAAAGTCGAAGCCCCACCAACCGCAAAAAGCTGATGGGGCTTCCCCTTTGCCCAAAAACAGAAGCCCCACCAGCGCTGGACGCTGATGGGGCTTTACTGCTGTCCGGATGCTGATCAGGCCGGCGCGTTCTCCTCGGCCGGAACCAGCACCACGTCGCTGACGGTCAGTTCGCCGTCGCCGGTTTCCAGACCGATGTCCTGGGCGTTCGCCGCAGCCTTCAGGTCATTGAGGCCGGCCCGGAGCTGGGCCACGAGCGGGCCGGTGGCCGTAATCGTCGCCGTGAGCACCTCGGTGCGCTGCTTGACCTTGGCCTCGGACTTGGCCTTGCGGATGCCGCTCAGGGCAATGCCCACGGTGCCCAGCATGGCGGTGTCGCCGTCGGCGATCTCCAACGCAGCCGGCCACGCGGCCCGGTGCACGGACCCCGTGCGCCACCAGCTCCATACTTCCTCCGTGGCGAAGGGCAGGAACGGGGCGAAGAGGCGGAGCAGGGAATCCAGCGCGGTGGCCAGGGCGGCCAGCACGGAGGCCTGCTCGGTTTCGCCAGCGGCACCGTAGGCACGGTCCTTGATGAGCTCCACATAATCGTCCGTGAACTGCCAGAAGAAGCTCTCGGTGATCTGCAGCGCACGGGCGTAGTCGTAGTTCTCGAACGCCTTGGTGGACTGCGCCACCACGTCCGAAAGCTGAGCCAGGAGCGCACGGTCCAGGGGGTTGGTCAGTACTGACAGGTCGGTGGAGACCACGGAGTTCTCTGTGGCTCCGAGGTTCAGCACGAACTTGGACGCGTTCAGGAGCTTGATGGCCAGGCGCCGGCCAATCTTCATCTGCGCGATCTCGTAGGCCGTATCGGCGCCCAGCTTGGCGGAGGCCGCCCAGTACCGTACGGCGTCGGAGCCGTACTCGTTCAGGACATCGGTCGGCACCACAACGTTGCCCTTGGACTTGGACATCTTCTTGCGGTCAGGGTCCAGGATCCAGCCGGAAATGGCGGCGTGCTTCCACGGGGCGCAGTCCTGCAGCGCGTCCGCACGCACTGCGGAGGAGAACAGCCACGTCCGGATGATGTCGTGGCCCTGCGGGCGGAGATCGAACGGATAGACCTTGCCGAACAGCTCCTCGTCCCGGCTCCAGCCGCCCACGATCTGCGGGGTCAGGGAGGACGTGGCCCACGTGTCCAGCACGTCGGCGTCGCCCGTGAAGCCGTTGGGCTGGTCGCGCTGGGCCTCGTCGAAGCCGGGCGCCGCGTCCGCGGCCGGGTCCACCGGCAACTGCTCGTCCGAGGGCAGGATGGGCGCGTCATAGTCAGGGTTGCCCTGGGCATCCAGCGGGTACCAGACCGGGATCGGAACGCCGAAGAACCGCTGGCGGGACACGAGCCAGTCACCGTTCAATCCAGCGATCCAGTTCTCGAACCGGGAGCGCATGAAGGCCGGGTGGAACTCGATCTCGTGGCCGCGGGCAATCAGGCGCCCGCGGCGGTCCTCGTCGCGGCCGCCGTTGCGGATGTACCACTGGCGGGAGGTGACAACCTCGAGAGGCTTGTCGCCCTTTTCAAAAAAGTTCACCGGGTGGGTGATCTTCTTGGGCTCGCCATCCATCAGGCCGGCCTCGGTGAGCAGCTCCACCACGGCCTCCTTCGCGGAGAAGACGGTCTTTCCGGCGATGGCTGCGTACGCCTCGCGGCCGGCGTCGGTGGTGATCCAGTCCGGCGTGTCGGCGAGGATGCGGCCGTCGCGGCCCACGATGGCACGCGTGGGAAGCTGGAGTTCCCGCCACCAGGTGACGTCCGTCAGGTCGCCGAAGGTGCAGACCATGGCAACACCCGAGCCCTTGTCCGCCTTGGCGAGGGGGTGGGCCTTGACTTCCAGTTCGACGTCGAAGAGCGGGGACTTCACGGTCTTGCCGAACAGCGGCTGGTAGCGCTCGTCGTCGGGGTTGGCCACGAGCGCGGCGCAGGCGGCGAGCAGTTCGGGACGCGTGGTCTCGATGAAGATCTTCTCGCCGTCGGCGGTGAAGAACGGGTACCGGTAGTACGCGCCCGGCACTTCGCGGTCCTCGAGCTCGGCCTGGGCGACGGCGGTGCGGAACGTCACGTCCCACAGGGTGGGGGCTTCGGCCATGTAGGCGTCGCCGGCCGCCAGGTTCGCGAGGAAGGCACGCTGGGACACCGCGCGGGAGGTGTCATCGATGGTGCGGTAGGTGAGGTCCCAGTCGACGGACAGGCCGAGCGTCTGGAACAGGTTCTCGAAGACCTTCTCGTCCTCGACGGCGAGCTCCTCGCACAGGTCGATGAAGTTCTGCCGGGAAACGACGTCGAAATCGCGCTGGTTCTTCGCGGGCTGCGCCGGCGGCCGGTAATCCGCGTTGTAGGGGATGGCCGGATCGCAGCGGACGCCATAGTAGTTCTGGACGCGGCGCTCCGTGGGCAGGCCGTTGTCATCCCAGCCCATCGGGTAGAAGACGTTCTTGCCGGTCATGCGCATGAAACGGGCCTGGACGTCCGTCTGCGTGAAGGAGAACATGTGGCCCACGTGCAGGGAACCCGATGCAGTCGGCGGGGGAGTGTCGATCGAGTAGACCTGCTCCCGGGTGGTGTCCGGGTTGAACTTGTAAGTCCCTTCCTCGAGCCAGCGCTGCGTCAGGGCAGCTTCGAGCCCTTCGAGGGCGGGCTTGTCCGGAACGTTGATAGGGGCGGTGGTGGGCGTGTCTGTACCCTGATTTGCTTCAGCCATGGAGCAATTGTTTCATGGCCGCTGCCGGGTTCTTGCAGCGGCGGTGTCCGTGACACCTGCAGTAGCATGCCCGGTATGGAGAACGCGCACGGCCGTTTCGTGATCAAGCGGATCTATGATGAACCCGCGGACGACGACGGCTGCCGGGTTTTGGTGGACAGGCTGTGGCCGCGCAGGGTCAGCAAGGAGCGCGCCGGCCTGGAGCTGTGGCTCAAGGAGATCGCGCCGTCGCCGCCCCTCAGGCAGGAATTCGGCCACATGAAGGAGCGTTTCGATGACTTCCGCGGGCAGTATGAAGCGGAGCTGGAACAGAACCCGGCCGTGGGGCAGTTGCTGGAACTCGCGGCGCGGCAGGGCAAGGTGACCCTGCTGTACGGTGCCAAGGATCCGGAAGTGAACCATGCCCGGGTGCTGCTGGAGTTCCTGCAGTCGCGGCACGGCTAAGACGTTTGCCGAATGCCGTTAGGGTGGTGCCATGACTGAGGCATCGAGCAACAAAGCAGCTGTAGTTACCGGTGCGAGCACCGGCATTGGTGAAGCGACCGTCCGCGCGCTGAGGGCCGAGGGATGGACGGTCTACGCCGTTGCCCGGCGCCAGGAGCGGCTGGACGCCCTGGCGGCAGAGACGGGTGCAGTCGCCATTCCTGCCGACATCGCCGAGGACGCGGACGTCGCCAGGCTCCTGGCCGACGTCACCGCCGGCGGCGGGATCGACACCCTGGTCAACATCGCCGGCGGCGCCCGCGGGGCAGATCCCGTGGGACAGGCGCAGACGGATGACTGGGAGTGGATGTACCGGGTCAACGTCCTTGGCACCATGAAACTTACCCGCGCATTCCTGCCCATGCTGCGGGAGCACGGCGAGGGAACCGTCCTGAACCTGACCTCCACGGCCGGGCTCGTGGCCTACGAGGGCGGCGCCGGCTACAACGCGGCCAAGTTCGCCCAGCACGCCGTGACCAACGCCCTGCGGCTGGAGGAGGCCGAAAACAACGTCCGCGTGATTGAAGTGGCGCCGGGGCTGGTGCGCACCGAGGAATTCGCGCTTATGCGGCTGGGTGATGAACAGGCGGCGCAGAAGGTCTACGAGGGCGTGGAAAAGCCGCTGACAGCAGAGGACGTGGCGGATGTGGTGCGCTACGCCGTCTGCGCCCCGCACCATGTGAACCTGGACCAGATCGTGATCCGGCCCGTCGCGCAGGCCGCCAACCACAAGATCATCCGCAAGCGGGCCTGACGGACCGCCGCTGGACCTAGTTACCTGCCGGGATCGCCAGGGTGGCCAGGATCGCGGCATGGTCGGTTCCCGGGACCCGGTGCACCGCATAGCCGGAGCTCGCGATCTGCGGGCTCGTGACGAGATGGTCGATGGCAATGCCCGGCAGGGGCACGCCTTCCATCGGCCAGGTGGGGGTCAGCCGCCGGCCGGACGCGGTCCCCACGTCCACCAACTTCGGGCCCGGGCCGCCGTCGAGCACCGCCCGGAACTCGGAGTGGTCGTAGGTGGCGTTGAAGTCGCCAATCAGCAGGCGGTTGGCAGGCCGTGCACCCGATCCGTCCAGTGCACCCGAACCATTCTGTGCAGCTGATCCGCCCTGGGCTACGGGACCGTCCGGCGCGGCCAGGCGTCCCAGCGCCGCGAGGTCGCTGCGCCACTGCGCGACGCGGACGTCCACCGGGGGCAGCGCATGCACGTTCGTGACCTCCAGGACGGTGGTGCGGCCGGCCTCATTAACCGTGAGGCGGACCGTCGGCATCTGGAAGGGCGTATCCGGCAGCAGTCCGACGGGCTCCATCGGGTGGGCCGCATAGATTGCGCTGCCGGCGCCGTTGTCAGTGGGGCTGCTGATCCTGTGCGGCAGCCGGCTTCCCAGGCCCTCCGCGGCCAGCCGGTCCTCAAAGTCCTGCGTGTGTTCCTGCACCGCGAGCAGTTCCACGCCGTTTTCCCGGACCAGCCGGACGATCTCCGCGGCATCCGCTTCACCGAACTGTGAATTGATGTTCATGGCCGTGAGCCCGGTGCTGGAACTGGAGGCATCGGCAATGCTGCGGCCGGCGTCCAGCGGAAAGAGCCAGAACAGCTGGGCGGCCAACAGGATCGCGGCCACAGCAGTGACCCACGCGCGGCGGCCGGCCAGCGCCAGGCCCAGTGCCAGGACGGCCGGGACCACCAGCCATGGGGTGAAGGACAGCAGCTGGACCACCGGCGTCGGCCACTGGGCCGGAACGGCGCGAAAGATCGACAGGGAAACCACCGGCACCAGGACCGCGACCGCCAGCACGCGCCACGCGAAGGCGGCGCCGTGTGACGGTGCGGCCGGTTGCGGGCGGGCGGGGCCCTGTCGGGCCGGTCCGGGGGCTGAGGCGGTCATGCCATCGAGTCTAGGCAGGATCGGGTGGCGGCAGGAATCGGCGCAGGAGGACCGTTCTGTCGGCCCTGACCGGTTAGGGAGTCCGCGAGCACAGCCGCTAGACTTGTGGCAACAGCTTTGACCCGGCCATCACCGGCGAGCTTCCGGAAGAACGCCCGGCGCGCCTTCGGCGTGCAGGGCCAGTAGAACCGGACGGGTAAGCCCGTCACAGCAGTAATGAGCGGCCGGAGCCGGAGCAGCCCCCCGGGGCGGTTCCAGTCCCGGTAAGTGAGGTGGTACCGCGGTACCGGTGCGTTGAACGGCGAAAGCCGGCCAGCAGTGCACGGGCCGTCCTCGCATCCTGAATGATCCACTTGTTCACCAGCTCAACCCAGGATGTCGAGATGACCTATTACCCCAAGGCCTCTGCCGCAGCGCCGGGCGCCAACACCTCCGGCGTATCCACCTCCGTGAAGTTTCCGGAGATTGAGGAGCGGATCCTCAAGTACTGGGACGAGGACGGCACCTTCCAGGCGAGCATTGACCAGCGCAGCGCGGACCTGCCCGGCGGCGCCCCAGGCAGCAACGAGTTCGTCTTCTACGACGGCCCTCCCTTCGCCAACGGCCTGCCGCACTACGGACACCTGCTGACCGGCTACGCCAAGGACCTGGTGGGCCGCTACCAGACCCAGCGCGGCAAGCGCGTTGAGCGCCGCTTCGGCTGGGACACCCATGGGCTGCCTGCCGAGCTGGAAGCCATGAAGCAGCTGGGCATGACGGACAAGACCCAGATCGAGGCCATGGGCATCGACAAGTTCAACGACGCCTGCCGGGCATCGGTCATGAAGTACGCCAACGAATGGCGGGCATACGTCACCCGCCAGGCCCGCTGGGTGGACTTCGACAACGACTACAAGACGCTCAACGTCGAGTACATGGAGTCGGTGCTGTGGGCCTTCAAGCAGCTGCACGAGAAGGGCCTGACGTACAACGGCTACCGCGTGCTGCCCTACTGCTGGAAGGACGAGACGCCGCTGTCCAACCACGAGCTGCGCATGGACGACGACGTTTACAAGAACCGCCAGGACCAGACCGTCACGGTGACGTTCCCCATCACGGCGGGGAAGTCGGAACTCTCCCGGCAGCTGGCCGGCGTGCAGGCGCTCGCCTGGACCACCACCCCTTGGACCCTGCCCACCAACCTGGCGCTCGCCGTCGGGCCTGACATCACCTACGCGGTGCTGCCCGCCGGGCCGAACGGCGTCAAGGCCGCCTCTGCGGACGCACCCGTTACGGGCAGCTTCCTGCTCGCCGCAGACCTGCTGGGCACCTACGCGAAGGACCTGGGGTACGGTGATGGTGCCGCTGGCGCTGCTGCCGCGGCCGCCGCCGTCACGTCCACACATACCGGCGCCGAGCTTGCAGGACTCCGCTACGAGCCGCTGTGGCACGACTTCAGCGACACCGAGAAGTTCGGCACCGAGAACGCCTGGCAGTTCCTCGTGGCCGACTATGTCACCACCACCGACGGAACGGGCATCGTCCACCAGGCACCCGCCTACGGTGAGGACGACCAGAAGGTCTGCGAGGAAGCCGGCATCCCAGTCATCCTGTCCGTGGACGAAGGCGCCAAGTTCCTGCACCTGTTCGCCCACGGCGACCTGCACGACATCGTCGGCCTGCAGGTGTTCGAGGCCAACAAGCCCATCACGCAGGTGCTGCGCGCCCAGGGGCGCATGGTCCGCCAGGCCAGCTACGAGCACAGCTACCCGCACTGCTGGCGCTGCCGCAACCCGCTGATCTACCGCGCCGTCTCCTCCTGGTACGTTGAGGTCACCAAGTTCCGGGACCGCATGTCCGAGCTGAACCAGGAGATCAACTGGATCCCCGGGAACGTCAAGGACGGCCAGTTCGGCAAGTGGCTCGCCAACGCCCGCGACTGGTCCATCAGCCGCAACCGCTACTGGGGCAGCCCCATCCCTGTCTGGCAGTCCACGGACCCCGAGTACCCGCGGACCGACGTCTACGGCTCGCTTGCCGAGATCGAGGCCGACTTCGGCCGCCTGCCGCTGAACAACGACGGCCAGATCGACCTGCACCGGCCCTTCATCGACGAACTGACCCGCCCCAACCCGGACGACCCCCGCACTCCGGAAGAGGGCCAGTCCGTCATGCGCCGCGTGGAGGACGTGCTGGACGTCTGGTTCGACTCCGGCTCCATGCCCTACGGCCAGGTCCACTACCCGTTCCAGAACGAAGCGTGGTTCGACACCCACAACCCGGCGGACTTCATCGTGGAGTACATCGGGCAGACCCGCGGCTGGTTCTACATGCTGCACATCCTGTCCACGGCGCTGTTCGACCGGCCGGCCTTCCGCAACGTGATCAGCCACGGCATCGTGCTGGGTTCGGACGGGCAGAAGATGTCCAAGAGCCTGCGCAACTACCCGGACGTTTCCGAGGTCCTGGACCGCGACGGCTCCGACGCCATGCGCTGGTTCCTGATGTCCAGCCCCATCCTGCGCGGCGGCAACCTTGTGGTCACCGAGCAGGGCATCCGCGACGGCGTGCGCCAGGTCATCCTGCCGCTGTGGAACGTGTACAGCTTCTTCACGCTGTACACGAACGCCGCAAACGGCGGACAGGGTTACGATGCGAAGCTGCGCTACGACGGCTACGCGGACACGCTGGACCAGTACCTCATGGCCAACACCGGGGACCTGGTCCGCAACATGACCGCCCAGCTGGACAGCTACGACATCTCCGGCGCCTGCGACGAACTGCGCAGCTACCTGGATATGCTCACCAACTGGTACGTGCGCCGCAGCCGCCAGCGCTTCTTCGACGAGAACGCTGAGGCCTTCGACGCGCTCTACACCGCGCTCGAGACCGTCTCCCGCGTGGCGGCGTCGCTGCTGCCGCTGGTGTCCGAGGAGATCTGGCGCGGCCTGACGGGCGGACGCTCCGTGCACCTGGCCGACTGGCCAGAGGCTGACCTGTTCCCGGCCAACCCTGCGCTCGTGCAGGCGATGGACCGCGTGCAGCAGATCTGTTCTACCGGGTCGTCCCTACGCAAGGCAGCGAACCTGCGCGTGCGCCTGCCGCTGCAGGAACTCACTGTCGTGGCACCCGGCGCGGATGCGCTGGAAGGGTTCGCCGCCGTCGTCGCCGATGAACTCAACCTGCGCTCCGTGCGCCTCCTGGACGCCGCCAGCGCCTCCCCGGAGGAGTTCGGCATCGAACAGAAACTCGTGGTCAACGCCCGCGCCGCGGGCCCGCGGCTGGGCAAGAACGTCCAGCTCGCCATCAAGGGCTCCAAGTCCGGTGACTGGTCAGTTTCTGACGCCGGAGTGGTGACCGCCGGCGGGCTCGAGCTGGAGCCGCAGGAATACACACTCGAGACCGTGGTGGCCGAGTCCGAGGGCGGTTCAGCAACGGCGTCTTCTGCTGCCGCAGTACTGCCCACCGGCGGTTTTGTGGTCCTGAACACCGAGGTGACGCCCGAGCTCGAGGCCGAAGGACTGGCGCGGGACATGGTCCGCTCCATCCAGCAGGCACGCAAGGACGCCGGACTCAACGTGAGCGACCGGATCCGGACCACGATCTCCGCGCCTCTGAACCTTGTCGACGCCCTCAAGGCACACGAAAACCTCGTGGTGACCGAAACGCTCACGGTGGAACTGGGCTTGCACTCCAACGGGGATGACACAGAGCTGCAGATCGCCGTCGAAAAAGTAGAGGCCTGAAACATATGACTGACGAATTTTCCGTGGAGAGCGTCTACGCCGAGCTGCTGGGCCGGGCGCCGGAAAACAAGATGGAACCCCGCCTCGCGCCGCTGTTCCGCGCCATGGATGTGCTGGGGGAGCCGAACAAGGCCTTCCCGATCATCCACATCACCGGCACCAACGGAAAAACCTCCACGGCCCGGATGATCGAGGCCGGCCTGCGCGCCCACGGCCTCAGCACCGGCCGCTACACCAGCCCGCACCTGTCCAAGGTCACGGAACGGATCAGCCTGGACGGGGCCCCGGTGTCCGACGAGACGTTCGTGCGCATCTGGGACGAGATCCGGCCCTACCTGCAGATCGTGGACGACGAACTCACTGCCGAGGGCCAGCCGCGGCTCACGTACTTCGAATGCCTGACCATCCTTGCCTTCGCCGTCTTCGCCGACCAGCCGGTGAACGTGGCGATCATGGAGGTGGGGCTCGGCGGCATCACCGATGCCACCAATGTGGGCGACGGCCAGGTGTCCGTGGTGACCCCCATTTCGCTGGACCACACGGACCTGCTGGGCGACACCACGGAGGACATCGCCCGTGAGAAGGCCGGCATCATCAAGCCCGGCGGCTTCCTCATCAGCGCGGCCCAGCCGGTGGACGCCGCACAGGTGCTGCTGGAGAAAGCCCGCGAAGTCCAGGTGCCTTTTAAGTTCGAAGGCGTGGAATTCGGCGTCGAATCCCGTCAGGTGGCCGTGGGCGGACAGGTAGTGACCGTCCAGGGCATCGCCGGGCGCTACCAGGACCTCATGGTTCCGCTGCACGGATCGCACCAGGCCGAGAACGCGGCCGTCGCCGTGGCCGCCCTGGAAGCATTCCTTGGGGGCGGCGAAAAGGAGCTGTCCGCCGAGGTGCTGCAGGAGGCCTTCGCCACGGTTACCTCGCCGGGCCGCCTCGAGGTGCTCCGCACCGCGCCCACCATCATCGTGGACGCTGCGCACAACCCGGAGGGCATCCGCGTTTCGGCCGAAGCCATCGAGGAAGCCTTCAGCTTCAGCAAGATCGTCGTGGTGGTCGGTGTCCTCAAGGAAAAGGACGCCGAGGAGATTCTCCGCCAGCTCAAGGAGTCCCTCGGCGGCCTTGCCGAGGAATTCTGCTTCACCCAGTCGAACTCGCCGCGGGCGGTCCCCGCCGCGGAACTGGCGGAGCTCGCCGTCGACCTCGGTTTTGGCGAGGAGAACATCCACATCGCCGAGAAACTGGACGACGCCCTCGAGTGGGCCGTGGAACGGGCGGAGGCCAACGAGGACCTGGCCGGCGGCGTGCTGGTGACGGGTTCCATCACGCTGGTGGCGGATGCCCGCATCCTGCTTGGAAAAACGGAGGCCTGACCCGTGGCGAAGCTGACGAAAGCCCAGCGGGAATGGCGGCCGGGCATGCCGAAGAAGCGCCGGTCCACCAAGGTGATGTTCGCGTCCACCGTGCTGCTGCTGGAAGGCTTCGTGGCCTTCTTCGCCACGCTGGCCGTGTTCGGACTGCGCCGCAGCGAGCTGTCCCCGGTGCTGATTCTGTCCGTGGGCATCGGGCTGAGCGTGGTTTTGGTGCTGGCCTGCGCCGTCCTGTCCAAACCGTGGGGCGTCGGCCTCGGCTGGCTGCTGCAGCTGGTGCTCATCCTCGCCGGTTTCGTGGAGCCGATGATGTTCCTCGTGGGCGCGTTGTTTGCCCTGGCCTGGTGGTACGGGATCCGGACCGGCATCCGGCTCGACAGGGAAGCCGCGCAAAGGGCCCGGGAACAGGCGGAATGGGAGGCCGCGCATTCGGACGGAGCCCACGATGAAGGCGCCGGCCAGAACCCGTAGACTTACCCGGAAACCCACAACCAACCGCATTGGAGCAGCTGTGAGCATTGAGCGCACTCTCGTCCTGATCAAGCCCGACGGCGTCACCCGGAACCTGACCGGCGAAATCCTTGGCCGCATCGAGGCGAAGGGCTACACCCTGGCCGAGCTCAAGAAGGTCAACGCCACCCGGGAGCTGCTCGAGCAGCACTACGAAGAGCACGCGGGCAAGCCCTTCTACGAGCCGCTGGTCGATTTCATGCTCAGCGGCCCCGTGGTCGCCGCGATCTTCGAAGGCCACCGCGTCATCGAGGGTTTCCGCTCGCTGGCCGGCACCACCGACCCCACGACCGCGGCTCCGGGCACCATCCGCGGTGACTTTGGCCGCGACTGGGGCGTGAAGGTCCAGCAGAACCTGGTCCACGGCTCGGATTCCGTCGACTCGGCTGAGCGCGAGATCAAGATCTGGTTCCAGCCCTAGCAACGCCAAAGCGCGAACTGGCAGCTAATGCCCTCAAAAGATGATTTTGGGGGCATCAGCTGCCAGTTCGCGCTTTTTCTTTGGCTTAGAAGCCGGAGGTGCCGATGAATACCTGGATGAAGGCGAAGAAGATGGTCGCGATGACGGCCACGTAGAGCAGCGCGGTGATGATCCATCCGGAGTCGCCGAGAACCCTTGCCACGCCGGCCGGTGCCGGGATGGCCCCGCGGACAACGTTGCGGACGGTGACCCAGACGAAAAGGGGAATCATGGCTGCCCACACCACCATGCAGAACGGGCACAGGATGCGGATTTCATAGAGTGCCTGGAACCAGAGCCACACGACGAAAGCGAAGCCGAGGGTCACGCCGGTCTGCAGTCCCAGCCAGTACCACCGGCTGAACCGGGCGCCGGACAGCAGCGCCATTCCGACCGTGATGATCACGGCGAAGGCCACAATGCCGATGAACATGTTGGGAAAGCCGAAAACCGAACTTTGCGGGGTCTGCATCACCTGTCCGCAGGAAATCCACGGGTTCACATCGCACACGGTGGTGTGGTTGGGATCCTTGAGGACCTCCAGCTTTTCCAGCACGAGGATGCCCGAAGCGAGCCATCCCACGATGCCGGTGATGACCAGCAGCCACCCGAACGGGCGGTCGCGGGTCATGGCTGGATGGGCAGCCTCGGCGGCTGCCGAAGGTCGCAGGGTTTCGCCGGCGTACTCGTGCTCGGAATCCGTGCCGGTGGAAGACGAAATGCTGGGCATGGGGCTGGCGTCCTTTATCTGGGGTGCTCCTGCCCAGATTGTATCGCCGTACTCTGGGTAAAAGCTTGGTGCAGTGGGACGCTCCCGGCTCACTTGACTGCCTTTGTCACGCAATGACGGCGATTTTGAACTGCTGTGTGAGAGAATGAACGTGGCTGGATCGCGAACCACATTCGGGTTCCAGTCCGGTGGCTTGTTCCCAAGACCGCCAATGAGAAGCAGCGGAGGCCCGGATAAAGGAAATCCTGCCTCCCGCATTCCATTGGACGGCACCTGGTTGTGGATTGCAGAAACAACGGGTTCCAGTAACATCCCCGCCGGCCTTTCAGGGCTGCCGCACCCCACTGCCGGTGCGAACCTGAGGGTAGCCAATTGACTTCTGTCAACGCCTGCGGGTTTTGACAATATGTGCCCCAACGGGTGCCGGATGTGGCGGCATGTCAGGGGCAGGAGTGTCGCCACATATGGATAATGACCAGTTAGACGCCGTTAATGAAGATCCGGCAGCCATCGGGGAAGCCGAAGCTCCCAAGAAGGCCACCCGCACGCGGCGCAAGGCAGCGCCCAAGGTAAAGGACGCCGAGGCCCAGGCCTCGCTGCCGGAACCGGCCCTGCAGGAGCCCGTCCTCGATGAACCAGCGTTGTCCGCTGAGTCCGTTGTGTCGGAACCGGTGGAGGCCGCGCATTCCGAAGTGACGGCGGTGGAAGCTTCCGTTGCCGAGGCCAAAGCCCCCGTGCGGCGTACGCGTTCCCGCAAGAAGGTTGCCGACGAGCCGCTGCCCGCGTTCGCCGAAGAGGCCGCCGGCGAACCGGCTGCCGCTGAACCGGCCGCCGTCGAAAGCGCCGCCGAGACCGCCGTCGAACCTGAAGCGAAGCCGGTGCGCCGCCGCCGCGTAGCCAAGCCGAAAACGGCAGAGCCGAAAACCGCAGAGCCCGCAGCGGAAGAGCCGGCACAGCCGGCGGCCCCGGAATCCGCAGCCGCGGAAGCCACTGAAACCGCAGCGCCAGTGACCACCGCTGAATCCTCTGCCGTGGAAACACGTGTCGAAGAGACGCCGGTTGAGAAGATCCAGGCGGAGACCGCCGCCGCGGAGGCCGCTGCAGCGGAAAGCGCCGAGGACGCGGCCGAGACCGAGGAGGAACCGTCCGCTCCGGCAGGCTCACTCTTCCTTGAACCGGCATCAGTCACGTCGATCATTTTCCAGGCGCCCGACCTCACCACCGTGATCCGTCCGGCTGCCGCTCCCGCCACGGAGGACACTGAGGCCGAAGGCGAGGACGAGCAGGACGACGACGGCGGACGCCGCCGACGCCGCAGCCGCGGCCGCCGCGGGCGGAACCGCGCCGACCGTGAGATCACCGACCGCGACGACACCGAGGCAGACACCGAGGTCTCTGACGTGTCCGAGGACGCCGACGAGGAAACCGCCGGCCAGGCCGACGACGGCGTGACGTCCCGCCGCCGGCGCCGCCGCCGCCGCGGCGACCAGGACCTCGAGCTCACCGGAGGGGGAGACGACGATCCCCCCAACACCGTGACCCGCGTCCGTGCCCCCCGCGCCGTCAGCGAGGCACCGGTCAACAACCGCGTCACGTCCGTCAAGGGCTCCACGCGGCTCGAAGCGAAGAAGCAGCGCCGCCGCGAATCCCGCGACACCGGCCGCCGCCGCACCGTCATCACCGAGGCCGAATTCCTTGCCCGCCGCGAATCCGTGGACCGGCAGATGATCGTGCGCCAGCGCGACGACAGAATCCAGATCGGTGTCCTCGAGGACGGCGTGCTGGCCGAGCACTTCGTGTCCAAGACGCAGCAGGACTCGCTGATCGGCAACGTCTACCTGGGCAAGGTCCAGAACGTCCTGCCGTCGATGGAAGCGGCCTTCGTTGACATCGGCCGCGGCCGCAACGCCGTGCTCTACGCCGGCGAAGTGAACTGGGAGGCCGTCAACCTCGAAGGCAAGCAGCGCCGGATCGAGAACGCCCTGAAGTCCGGCGATTCCGTTCTGGTCCAGGTCACCAAGGACCCCGTTGGCCACAAGGGTGCACGGCTCACCAGCCAGATCTCCCTGCCCGGACGCTACCTGGTGTACGTGCCCGGCGGCTCCATGACGGGCATCTCCCGCAAGCTGCCCGACGTCGAACGCAACCGTCTGAAGCGGATCCTTAAGGACCGCCTGCCGGAGGATGCAGGCGTCATCGTGCGCACGGCGGCCGAAGGCGCGTCGGAGGAAGAGCTCACCCACGACATCAACCGCCTCCGCGCGCAGTGGGAGGGCATCGACAGCCAGGCGAAGTCCACCAAGGTCCTTGCTCCGGAGCTGCTGTACGGCGAACCGGACCTGACCATCAAGGTGGTCCGCGATGTCTTCAACGAGGACTTCTCCAAGCTGATCGTCTCCGGAGATGAAGCCTGGGACACCATCGAGGCCTACGTCACCTACGTGGCCCCGGACCTCGTGGGCCGGCTCGAGAAGTGGACCAAGGACCAGGACATCTTCTCGGCCTGGCGCATCGACGAGCAGATCCACAAGGCCCTGGACCGCAAGGTCTTCCTGCCGTCCGGCGGTTCGCTCGTCATTGACCGCACCGAAGCCATGACCGTGGTGGACGTCAACACCGGAAAGTTCACCGGCAGCGGCGGCAACCTCGAAGAAACCGTCACCAAGAACAACCTGGAGGCGGCTGAGGAAGTTGTCCGCCAGCTGCGCCTGCGGGACATCGGCGGCATCATCGTGATCGACTTCATCGACATGGTGCTCGAGTCGAACCGGGACCTCGTGCTGCGCCGTATGGTGGAGTGCCTGGGCCGCGACCGGACCAAGCACCAGGTGGCCGAAGTCACCTCGCTGGGCCTCGTCCAGATGACCCGCAAGCGCATGGGCACCGGCCTGCTGGAAGTCTTCGGCGAACAGTGTGAGACATGTGCCGGCCGCGGCGTGGTTACCCACGACGAGCCCGTGGAACACCGGCGGGCCAACGTTGTTGCCGCCGAGCACCACGTTCCGCGGGCAGAGCACCAGCCTCCCGTTCGGACCGAACGCAAGAGCCGCCGGCGCGGCAAGGGCGGCCAGGTTCCGGAGACGGTGCCCGCCGCACCTGCGGCCGTCCACCATGAGCCCACGGAGGCCGAGCGCCACGCCAAGGCAGAGGCGACGCGTGCCGCACTCGCCAACATCGCGGCCGCGGCGCACGCAGCGCACCTCCATGAGGACGCCGCCCACCAGGCCGCCTCAGCCGGCGCGCAGCGTCCTGCCGCTGCCGCACCGGCGCAGTCCGGCCCGGAGAGTCCGGTGGTGCACCGCACCCCGGAGACGGAGAGCGTCTCAGGCCGTCCCGGTGCCGTGCTGACCTTCGGCGGCGAGAAAGTGGTGCTTCCTTTCGTCGAGCACGCCGGCGCGCCGGCATCCGAAACTCCTGCCCTGACGCTGGACAGGCTGGAGGAAGCCTTCGCGCACCTCGGCGCGCCGGCTGCTCCCGCTGAGCAGAAGCCGACGGCGGACCACGCACCTGCTGCTGGCGAGGCGCCTGCTGCCCAGCCGGCCCCGGAGCCTGCTGCCGCACGGGCAGGGACGCGTCCTGTCCCTGCCGTGGACAGCGACGCCGAGCGCTTCGCTGACCACTCGGCAGTGCAGACCCGCACCCGCCGGCCGCGCCGCAACCGCAGTGCCAGCCGGGCGCAGGGCGCAGCCAACGAGACGTCGGTGGAACACCACGAGACGGCGCCGGCGTCAGCAGCCGGGCACTCGCACGAAGCCAAGGCTCCGGATGCAGGCAGGACCAGTGCCCCGAAGCCTGCCAGCGAGCCGATCATTCTCGGCGTCGGCGTGCCTGCGTCCGAGCTCTGAGCTGACGGCTTTCCGTCTGGGCTGACCTGATTCAACGGGCCGGTGCCGCAATCGCGGCACCGGCCCGTTGTGCTTTTAACGCCAGAACCGGCTGTGGGGCGGCCAGGCAACGGCTGCGGGGTATCGTCAGGCCGGTCGCAAACTGCAACGCAGTGCCTAAAGCGGAGCTAGCAACTAGGCTGGGGGACTGACACGGGGTGCCGCGCACGGAGCCGGCTGAGATCCAAACCCGTTGAACCTGACCGGTTAGCACCGGCGAAGGGATGTCTTCTTTGTCTTCACTACCTGCCCTGCACCATGTCCGGCCTGCGCCTGGCGAGGCTGTTCCCGCCACCCGCGGCATTCCCCGTGTCCTGGCCATAGCCGGTTCAGATCCGTCCGGCGGGGCCGGCATCCAGGCCGACCTGAAAAGCATCGCTGCCACCGGAGGCTACGGCATGGCAGCCATCACGGCGCTGACCGCGCAGAACACCCGGGGCGTCAGCGCCGTGCACGTTCCGCCGGCCGAGTTCCTGGCGGCACAGCTGGCCGCCGTCAGCGACGACATCGCCGTGGACGCCGTGAAGATTGGCATGCTGGGCGACGCACAGGTGATCGCCGCGGTTCGGACCTGGCTGGAGAAGGTGCGCCCCGGCGTCGTCGTCCTTGATCCGGTTATGGTGGCGACGAGCGGGGACCGTCTGCTGCAGGAGTCCGCCGAGGCCGCCCTGCGGGAGCTCCTGCCGCTGGCTGACCTGATCACTCCCAACCTCGCCGAGCTTGCGATGCTGCTGGGGGAGCCGGAGGCCGCCACCTGGCCGGACGCGCTGGAGCAGGGCAAACGGCTGGCCGCCGAGACGGGGGCCACCGTCCTCGTCAAGGGCGGGCACCTGTATGGTGCCGACTGCCCGGACGCCCTCGTGAATACGGGCGGCGCCCTTTCTGCGGACGTCGTGGTGGTGGACGGCGAGCGGGTACCCACCCGCAACAGCCACGGAACCGGGTGTTCCCTGTCCTCGGCGATGGCTACCGCCCAGGCCCGGCTCGGGGACTGGGAACTGTCGCTCCGCACCGTGAAGCCCTGGCTGGAGGAGGCCCTCCGCTCCTCCGGGCAGCTCGAGGTGGGACACGGCAACGGGCCCGTCCACCACTTCCACCACCTGGTGTCCACAGGCGCTGCCCCTGAAGGCAGCTTTGCGGACGTGCTCCATGCCGAGGCGGCCGCGGATCTCGACGAGATCTACGGGCTGGGATTCATCCGCGGGCTGGCTGAAGGCACGCTTCCCGAAAACGAGTTCGCCTACTACCTTGCACAGGACGCCATCTACCTCAACGGATATTCGCGCGTCCTGGCACGGGCCAGCGCGCTCGCCCCCACCGAGGCCGAGCAGCTGTTCTGGGCCCGTTCCGCGCAGCAGTGCCTCGAGGTCGAGTCCGAGCTGCACCGCAGCTGGCTCAGCACCCGCAGCGTGCTGCCGGAGCTCGGGCCGGTCACCAAAGCCTATGTGGACCACCTGTTGGCGGCGTCGGCGTCGGGGAGCTACGCCGTGCTGGTGGCGGCGGTACTCCCGTGCTTCTGGCTCTACGCCGAGGTGGGGGAGACCCTGCATGCCGAATTCCTGGACGCCGGCGCCCCTGAAGGACACCCCTACGCGGAGTGGTTGCGGACGTACGCCGACGAGGGCTTCGCGGAGGCCACCAGACAGGCCATCGGCATCGCCGACGCAGCGGGGCGCGCGGCATCCGACGAGGAACGCAGCCGGATGCTGACGGCCTTCAGGCAGTCCTCCCGGTACGAAGTGGAATTCTTCGACGCGCCGCGACTGCACAGCTGACCGGGTCCCGGCGCAGGAGCCGGTAAGATGAACGCGCACGGTGACGGCAGGTCGGTGCAACAGCCCTGTGGTGCTTATCACGGACAACCCGCCGAAACCAGCCTCATTTGCGGCCGAAGGCAAAATTAGCGTATTCTAGATCTTCGGTGCTTACGCCAACACTTGGGTTATGACCCCGGGAACGGTCCTTTTGGAATTCCAAACGGCATTGTTCCGGGGATAGCTCACGGATTCCCCCGCGAATCCACGGCGTTGAGGCACAGCGAGAGCCGGACCAAACACCTTTGGACCCCAGGTTCCGCACGCAAATTTAGTAATAAACGTCGAGAGAAGTGAGTTCCCAAGTGGTGTACGCGATTGTCCGCGCAGGCGGCCGCCAAGAGAAGGTTTCCGTTGGAGACTTCGTTACCCTGAACCGCGTCGCCGGTGGAGCCGGCAGCACCATTGAGCTGCCCGCACTGCTCCTGGTAGACGGTGACAAGGTCACATCCGCAGCTGCGGACCTGGCCAAGGTAACTGTTACGGCTGAGATCCTTCAGGACCTTCGCGGTCCGAAGATCGTCATCCAGAAGTTCAAGAACAAGACCGGTTACAAGAAGCGCCAGGGTCACCGTCAGGAACTGACCAAGGTCAAGATCACCGGTATCAAGTAACCACTGGTTACTGTTCAGGTTTTCAGCAGATTCCCCAGAATTTAAAGGCAGGCATTCCAAATGGCACATAAAAAAGGCGCGAGCTCCACTCGCAACGGTCGTGACTCCAACGCCCAGTACCTCGGCGTCAAGCGCTTCGGCGGCCAGGTAGTTTCCGCAGGCGAGATCATCGTCCGCCAGCGTGGCACCCACTTCCACCCCGGTGCAGGCGTTGGCCGCGGTGGCGACGACACGCTGTTCGCACTGCAGGCAGGCGCCGTTGAATTCGGCACCCGCCGCGGCCGTCGGGTCGTGAACATCGTTGCCGCTGCAGCTGCAGAGTAACAACAGGATCTGAACCGGTGGAGCGGGCCATGATGGCCCGCTCCACTGTTCTTTTAACCGCATTACAATCAATTTGGACGTCCAGTACGGCCGAGTTAAGCAATAGAGGAGATTCACCGTGGCGAGCTTTGTAGACCGGGTAGTACTGCACGTATCCGGCGGTACCGGCGGCCACGGCTGCGTCTCCGTACACCGTGAGAAATTCAAGCCGCTGGGCGGCCCCGACGGCGGCAACGGCGGCAACGGCGGAGACGTCATCCTCCGCGTGGACTCACAGACCACCACGCTGCTGGACTACCACCACGCCCCTCACCGGCACGCCACCAACGGTGGACCCGGCATGGGGGACTGGCGCGGCGGCAAGAACGGCGAAACCCTCATCCTGCCCGTCCCGGACGGCACGGTCGTCAAGACGAAGGGCGGCGACGTCCTTGCGGACCTCGTCGGCGAAGGCACCGAATTCATCGCGGCCGCAGGCGGCCTGGGTGGACTGGGCAACGCTGCGCTGTCATCCCAGAAGCGCCGGGCGCCGGGCTTCGCTTTGCTCGGCATCGAGGGCGAGTCCAGCGACATCGTGCTTGAACTGAAGTCCATCGCAGACATCGCCCTGGTCGGATTCCCGTCCGCCGGCAAGTCGAGCCTGATCGCAGCGATGTCCGCCGCGCGGCCCAAGATCGCCGATTATCCGTTTACGACGCTCATCCCCAACCTCGGCGTCGTGCAGGCAGGCGAGGTGCGGTTCACCATCGCCGACGTCCCCGGGCTCATCGAAGGCGCGAGCGAAGGCAAGGGCCTGGGACACAACTTCCTGCGGCACGTCGAGCGGTGCGCCGCTTTGGTTCACGTTTTGGACTGCGGTACGCTGGAATCTGACAGAGATCCACTCTCCGACCTCGCCATCATCGAAGCTGAACTCGAGAAGTACGCCGTTGATATGAGCTATGCCGGCAACGACGGCGAGGTTGTTCCGCTGAACCACCGGCCCCGGTTGGTGGCTTTGAACAAGGTCGACCTGCCTGACGGCAAGGACATGGCCGAGTTCGTCCGCCCGGAGCTGGAGTCGAGAGGCTACCGCGTGTTTGAGGTTTCGGCCACGAGCCACGAAGGCCTCCGGCAACTCGGATTTGCCATGGCAGAGATCGTCAAGGCCGCCCGTGAATCGGTGGCCGCCACACCGCCGAAGGTACACGCGCCCGTATTGCGCCCCCGTGCAGTCAACGAGGCGGGGTTCAAGATCCGCCGCGAGGAGAAGAACCTGGAGCCGCTGTTCCGCGTTCTGGGTGAGAAGCCCGTGCGCTGGGTCAAGCAGACTGACTTCACCAACGAAGAGGCCATCGGCTACCTCGCCGACCGGCTTGCCAAGCTGGGTGTGGAAACCGAGCTGTTCAAGCAGGGTGCCAAGCCCGGCGACACTGTAGTGATCGGTGACGACGACGGCGTGGTGTTCGACTGGGAGCCGACGATGATGGCAGGCGCCGAACTGCTGGCGTCGCCGCGCGGCACCGATGTCCGCTTTGCAGACATCGGGGACCGGCCCACCCGTGGCCAGAAGCGCGACGAACAGATTGAACGCCGTGAGGCCAAGGCAGCGGCACGTGCCGAGCTGGAAGCCGAGCGCAAGGCGGGCATCTGGACCGAATCAGTCAGTGGGCGCCGTGCCGCACGGCCGCTCAAGGAGAGTGGACTGAACACCCAACATGAGGAGTGAACCCGCACACGTGTCTGATAATTCCGCAATTGTCATCGAGGAACCAAGAACCGACGACCGCAGCATGCTCGCCAGGGCCCGCCGCATTGTCGTCAAGGTCGGATCGTCGTCGCTCACGAGCATCAAGGGCGGAATCTCCGAAGAGGCGTTGATCGAACTCTCCAACGCGCTGGCCGCCAAGAGCAACGAGGGCACCGAAATCATTCTGGTTTCCTCCGGCGCCATCTCCGCTGGGCTGGCACCCCTGGGCCTCGTCAAGCGCCCCCGCGACCTCGCCACCCAACAGGCCGCAGCCAGCGTTGGGCAGGGGCTGCTCATGGCCCGCTACACCCACGCCTTCGCGGCGCACGGCGTGACCGTGAGCCAGGTGCTGCTGACCGCGGATGACCTGATGCGGCGCAGCCACCACCAGAACGCGTTCCGGGCACTGAACCGCCTGCTGAACCTGGGCGTGGTTCCGGTGGTCAACGAGAATGACACCGTCGCCACCCACAAGATCCGCTTCGGCGACAATGACCGGCTCTCGGCCCTCGTGGCCCACCTGGTCCGTGCCGATGCGCTGGTGCTGCTGTCCGACGTCGACTCCCTGTATGACGGCCCGCCCTCCAAGGGAGCCAAACGGATCCCGCAGGTGGACGGCCCCGAGGACCTGGAAGGCGTCACCATCGGCAGCCCCGGCAAGGCCGGCGTCGGCACCGGCGGCATGCAGACCAAGGTCGAGGCCGCCACGATGGCCGCCGATTCGGGTATTCCCGCCCTCGTCACCTCGACGGCCAACGCGTCCGCCGCCCTGGCCGGCGAAGACGTGGGAACCTGGTTCTCCGTCAACAGCGGCCGCAAGTCCGTGCGCATGATGTGGCTCGCCCACCTGGCGCACGTGCAGGGACGCCTGCTCCTCGACGACGGCGCCGTGACCGCCGTCCGGGACAACGGCGCCTCGCTGCTGCCGGCGGGTATTACGTCAGTTGAAGGCCACTTTGAATCGGGCGACGCCGTCGAAATGATTGCGCCGGACGGCACCGTCATTGCCCGCGGCCTGGTCAACTATTCAGCCGACGAACTGCCGCAAATGCTGGGCCGTTCCACCGTGGAACTGGGGGAGTCCCTGGGCCGCGGTTTCGACCGTGAGGTAGTTCACGTTGACGACCTGGTTCTGGTCTAACGGCCGGACTCACCTAGACTTGAATGATGACTGAGGCACTGATGAACCAAGCAGCAGAGACATCCACCGACGCTACGCAGGTCCCTTCCAGGCCGGAAAACAGCCAGCTCTCACCAGCTGAGGTCGAGGCGGCCGTGTACGAGATCGCCGACCGTTCCCGCGAGGCGGCCCGCAGCATGTCCCGCGCCAACCGCGCCCTGAAGGACAAAGGCCTCCGGGCCATCGGCAGCGCCCTCCTGGAGCGCAAGGCTGACATCCTCGCGGCGAACGCCAAGGACGTAGAGGCGGGCCGCGCCAATGGAACGTCGGCCGCCCTGCTCGACCGGCTGACCCTCAACGACGCCCGGATCGAGTCCCTTGCCGGCGCGCTGGAAAACCTCGCCGGCCTTCCCGACCCCGTCGGCAACGTTGTCCGCGGCCAGACCCTGCCGAACGGCCTGCGCCTGCGCCAGGTCAACGTTCCCATGGGCGTGGTTGCCGCCATCTATGAGGCACGCCCCAACGTCACCGTCGATATCGCAGGCCTGGCGCTCAAGAGCGGCAATGCCGTCATCCTGCGCGGCGGAACCGCGGCTGCGGCCACAAACGAGGCCCTCATCCGCGTACTTCGCGAGGCTCTCGCCGCCGTCGGCCTTCCCGCCGATGCGGTCCAGACCGTGGACCAGTACGGCCGTGAGGGGGCCAACGTGCTCTTGCGCGCCCGCGGCCGCGTTGACGTGCTGATTCCCCGCGGCGGACGTGAGCTGATCCAGACCGTGGTCAACAACTCCTCCGTACCGGTGATCGAGACCGGTGAGGGCAACGTCCACATTTTCGTTGACGAGTCAGCCAGCGAGGACATGGCCGTGGAGATCCTCCTGAACGCCAAGACCCAGCGGCCCAGCGTCTGCAACACGGTGGAAACGCTTCTGGTCCACTCCGGTTCCACGGTCCTCCCGGCGGTGGCTGCGGCGCTGAGCAAGGCGGGCGTCAGGCTGCATGCAGATGCGAGGATCCGGGCGGCGCTCCCTGCGGATGTCGAGACCGTGCCGGCCACCGATGAGGACTGGGCCACCGAATACATGGACCTGGACCTGGCCGTGGCCATGGTGGACAGCCTCGATGATGCCGTGAAGCACATCCGCACGTGGACGTCGGGGCACACCGAGGCCATTCTCACCAATGACCTGGCGAACGCCGAGCGCTTCATCGCGGAGATCGACTCTGCCGCAGTGATCGTCAACGCGTCAACGCGCTTCACCGACGGCGGCGAGCTGGGCCTGGGGGCCGAAGTCGGCATCTCCACGCAGAAGCTTCACGCCCGCGGCCCGATGGGCCTCACGGAACTCACGACCACGAAGTGGATCGTGCAGGGTGAAGGCCAGGTCCGCGGCTAGCGTCGCCATTACCGCGGCTAGCAACGCGGTAACATAGTACAGAACTCCGGGACGGCGGGACATGCCGCCGTCGTCATCCTTTCAGCCTTAGGGGAGAAAATGCTGCTCCAGCAGGTCGCCTTGTCCGCCGCCCAACACGAAGAACGGGCCCCGCTGTGGGCGGAACCGTGGGTCTTTGGCGTTGCGATCTTTGCCATCCTTTTGGTCATGATGTTCGTTACGCTGTCCTACACGAACCTGGGCAACCGCCACTCCCCGGTTGACGAGCATGCAGATCCGCACCGCCAGCACCCCAACAAGCACGACCACGGCCAGGGCCACTAACATTTCTGCCGCACTGCACCACGGCGGCCGGCAAGGCCGGCTGAGGCTGGGCGTGATGGGTGGGACGTTTGACCCCATCCATCACGGCCACCTCGTAGCGGCAAGCGAAGTGGCCGCCAAGTTTGGACTGGACGAAGTCGTGTTCGTCCCGACCGGCCAGCCGTGGCAGAAGTCGAGCAAGAAAGTCAGTGAGCCGGAGCACCGCTATCTGATGACCGTGATTGCCACGGCATCGAATCCGCGGTTCACGGTCAGCAGGGTTGATGTGGACCGTCCCGGTCCCACCTACACCATCGACACCCTCCGCGATCTGCGGCGCCAGCGGCCCGACGCTGATCTGTTCTTCATTACCGGCGCGGACGCCCTGGCGCAGATTCTGTCGTGGAAAGACATTGACGAGCTCTGGTCGTTGGCCCACTTTGTCGGAGTCACACGCCCCGGGCACGAACTGGACGGCATGGGCCGCAAGGATGTCAGCCTCCTGACGGTGCCGGCCATGGCGATTTCCTCGACGGACTGCCGGGCACGAGTGGCGGCCCACAATCCTGTCTGGTACCTCGTGCCGGACGGGGTGGTCCAGTACATCGCCAAATACGGACTATATGCCGCACCGCCGGCTGAACAAACCAGCTCTGCGCTTACCGAGACAGACGATCCCGCCAGCACTGAATGAGTTTTAAATGAGTCAGGAACAGCCTCCCATCCGCAGCCGCCGTGAACTACGGAAGGCCCGGGATGAAGCCCAGGGTAAGATCCGGGACGCCAGCACCGCCGGTGCCGGTGAGGTAGCCCCTGCGACAAAACAGCCTGCGACAAAACAGCCTGCGACAAAAAAACCTGCCGCGAGCCAGCCAGCCACGAATCAGGCTGACCCGGCCCGGGCTGCCGCCAAACAGCCCGGCCCCCAGATGCCGGCGGACCGCCGGAAGACGGACACTGCCCGGGGCGCGGAGGCAACGCGTCCGACCTCAGCGACCGGACGTGTCCGCCGTGTGGCGCCGGGCCCCGTTGATTCCGTTCCGGCCGGGTCGGCGGCCGAGCGCTCATCGCAGATCAGGGCCAGAGACCGGGCCGCGCTGCGCACCATCAAGGAACTTGCGGAAAAGGAGGGGCAGCTGTCAGCCGGCGGGCCTCCCACGCGGCGCCAGCTCAGGCTGATGCAGCTGGAACAGGCCGTCACCTCGGCCATTCCGGTGGTCCCGCCCGCCTCCGTCGAAAGCCCGGCGCAGACGCCGGCCGAGCCGCAGGCGCCGGCCCAAACGCCCGCCCCGGCCCAGCCGCAGGCGCCGGCCCAAACGCCCGCCCCGGCCCGGCCACAGGCGGCCCCGAAGTCAGCCTCCCCGGAGCCGCCGACCGGCGCTCCCCAGGAGCTGCCCGAGGGCATGACCGTTGAGCAGGCCCTTGAAGCGCGCGCCCTCCTCGCCGAACAGGCCAAGAACCAGATCGCCAAGATGGAGCACATCGCGGCGACGGATCCCGAAGCCGTGGATCCTGAGATCCTGGCCCAGCAGATCGCCCTGGCTGAACGCGCCGCCGTGCTCAACAAGCGGGCCCTCGCCAAGCAGAAACTGGCTGAACAGAACACCCCGGCGCAGCCCCAGAACGGTCCGTCAACCGCCAGCAACCTGGCCATGGTGACGCCGCTGGAGTTCGTCCAGGTGCCTGGCGTGGACCGCCCCGTCATGAAGCGCCCGGCCACATCGTATGTTCCGGTGGTGACCAATCCCGGACCACGCATACCGGCTCGGGGTTCCCGCCCTTCCAAGTCCCCAGGCGGCAATTCGCCGTCGACTGGACGTGCACGGGTGATTGCCCGTGCTGAAGCCGCCGCCAAGGCGGCCGCCGCGCCGGTCACTCCTCCCCAGGTGAACGCCGGCCGGGATGCGGAACCGGCTGAGGAGTTCGCAGGGCTGCCGCCGGTATCGGCGAAGTCCGCCTATGGCCTTGAGCCCTTGGATGCCGCCACGGCAGGCCTCGGCAGGGCCAACCGGCTCCGCGTTCTCCAGCTGGGCGTGCTGGCCCTCGGAGTCCTCGCCCTCATTGCCGGCGTCATCATGATTATCAGCGGCCTCTCACGCTGACTTCCACAATCAACACCAGGTTTTACACCACTACAAGGAGTCCCGTGACTGCATCTGATTCATCCATCGCCACAGCCCGACACGCAGCGAGGGCTGCGGCGGACAAGATTGCCCAGGACATCGTGGCCCTCGACGTCAGCGAACGGCTTGCCTTGGCCGACGTCTTCCTGATCGCGTCCGCCCCCAGCGAACGCCAGGTCAACGCCATCGTTGACGGGATCGAAGAGGAACTCATCAAGCAGGACCTCCGTCCGGTCCGTCGCGAGGGACGGTCCGCGGGTCGCTGGGTGCTGCTGGATTACTCGGACGTAGTGATCCACGTCCAGCATGAGGAAGACCGCGTCTTCTACGCCCTCGAGCGGCTCTGGAAGGACTGCCCTGTGGTGGATTTGCAGCTGGGTGACGACACCTCGGCCAAGGCTGCCGCAGGCTCGGATTCCGAGTAGCAGGTGCCGGACAGCGCCGAATATGCCCGATTTGGAATTTTCGGAAACGCTGTTCTAAGATATTTGAGTTGCTTCGGAGCGGTCCGGACAGTAGGACGGGCCAGCAGGCGAAAGCCGAAGGCGCCGAAGCGGCGAAGATTGGGGCTGTGGCGCAGCTGGTAGCGCACCTGCATGGCATGCAGGGGGTCAGGGGTTCGAGTCCCCTCAGCTCCACCAACACCGCTGGAACCAAAGCAGATGCTTTGGTTCCAGCGGTTTTTTGTTGCTTCCCCGGCTTGGAGCGTGCGCGCACGGCTGGCGTGCCGGCTACTCCGGACTTTCGGGGCGATGGCTGGGCAGGTAGCCCTGGCGGGTGGCCTCACGCACGAGCAGCCGGATGTTTGCGAACAGCACCGCCTTCACCGCAACCGGGTCCGGCCTGTGTCCGCGCTTCAGCGCATGCTCAAGTTTCTGGCAGTACTCTTCCAGCCGCAGGCCCCCGGCCATGGCCGACGTAACTTTCAGGCTCACCAGCGGCTCCACTGCTGATTTGGGGTCTTCGCTGGCCAGTCCACGCAGGATGGAGGCCGCGCGAATCGGCAGCAGCTGCAGGTATTCCTCGATAAACGCCTGGGCCGCTGTCGGTCCAGCCTCGTCTGCCAAGGACCGCAGCACGCCGCTGTCCAGCGGGGGTAGGTCCTGATCATCAGCCACCGCAGTCCTCCTGGGTCTGTTTGGTGCCGCGACGCTGCTGTGCGGCTCCTTGAATGCTCGCGCATGGACCTCAAGGCCGTGGAAGAGTTCCCGCATGTTCGGATCAAGACTGTATTTTCCGAGGCAGGTGAACCCCGGCCCGAGCGTCATGCCGGCAGCAGCATTTCTCGATTTCTCTTCCGGAGGATTGTGCATTACGCTATTCAGGTTGCTTCCGGGAAACACGAAGACCGGCAGCAGCGATAGTTCGGGGCTGTGGCGCAGCTGGTAGCGCACCTGCATGGCATGCAGGGGGTCAGGGGTTCGAGTCCCCTCAGCTCCACCTAGAACAAGCAAAGGGCCGTCCCGCGGGGCGGTCCTTTGCGTTATGCAAATTATGGGCACAGGCAAGCAGCAACGAACAGGCGGCAGCGGCACGTGACGGAGAACGGTTTTGGGCAGGTCCTGGGCATGCTCCGGAGATACCCGGATGTCGAGGCAGCGAACCTGCAGGCATGGGATGCCACTGACACGCTGCTGCTGGACATGGCCGCTGACCTACTGACGCCGGAGAGCGACGTAGTTGTCATCGGCGACCGCTACGGGGCGATCACGCTCGCCCTGCTCTCGGATGTACCGTCCCGGGTGCCCGCCCGGATCCGTGTGCACCAGGATCTCATTACGGGGGAGCGGGCCCTCCGGAACAACGCGAGAACCCTCGGCGTTGCCGCCGGCTTTGAGCAGTTGCCCCTGGGCGAAGCCCTTTTGGGCGGCGCGGACCTCGTGCTGCTGCAGCTTCCCAAGACCCTTGCCGAGCTCGAGGAAATCAGCGCCGCCGTGGCGCGGTACGCGTCCGCCGGGACGGTGGTGCTGGCCGGTGGCCGCGTGAAGCATATGTCCTTGGGCATGAACGCCGTGCTGGGGCGCTACTTTGAATCCGTCCAGCCGCAGCTGGCGCGGCAGAAATCCCGCGTCCTCGTGGCCTCACGGGCCCGGCCGGCGCAGCCGCAGCCGCCGTATCCCGTGACGGAGCACAACTCCGAACTTGATCTCGACATCTGTGCCCACGGGGCCGTCTTCGCCGGTACCAAGCTGGATATCGGAACGCGCTTCCTGCTGCGGTTCCTCCCGGACATGCCCGAGGCTGCCACGGCCGTGGACCTGGGCTGCGGCACCGGGATCCTGGCGGCCATGTACGCCCGCGCCCATCCGGCGTCGGCAGTCATCGCCACTGACCAGTCAGCGGCCGCCGCGGCCTCCGCAGCAGCCACGGCCAAGGCCAACGGCCTGGACGGTCAGGTTTCGGTGCTGCAGGACGATGCCATGGCTTCCCTCCCGGCCGGCAGCGCCGACCTCATCCTGCTGAACCCGCCCTTCCACCTTGGTGCGAGCGTGCACGCCGGCGCCGGCATCAAAATGTTCGAGGCCGCCGCCCGCGTCCTGGCCCCGGGCGGCGAGCTCTGGACCGTCTTCAACAGCCATTTGCGGTACGTTCCGACGCTCGAAAGACTCGTCGGCCCCACACGCATCAAGGGCCGTAACCCGAAATTCACGGTGGCTGTGAGCGTCAAGCGGCGGGCCGGCTAGGCCCCCGCCGGAGGCTCCGGCCGCCGCACTCCCGTATTCGCGCGTGGGACATACCCGTATACCAGCAGGTAACGTACGATTCAGACATCGATAGTGGCCCACCGACGATGCTTAGGGGATTCATTGACCGAGATCCGCCAGCCCTCACCTAGGCGCGGAACAAACCTGCCCCGCATGGGTGACTTCAACCTGACCGTCATCCTGGACGCGATCCGGCGCTCGTCCGGAGGCCTGAGCCGCGTCGAACTCGCGCAGATCGTTGGCCTGTCCCCGCAGACCATCTCAAACATCTCCCGCCGCCTGCTGGACCAGAACCTCATCGTCGAAGCGGGAAAGGAGGGGAGTGGGCCGGGAAAACCGCGAACCATTCTCCGCCTCAACCCGTCGGGAATGTACGCAGTCGGTGTGCACCTGGACCCCGCCGTCGCAACGTTTGTGCTGCTGGACCTCGTAGGTGCCGTGGTCCAGCACTCGCAAATCAAAACCCCAGCCGACGGCGACCCGGACGCCGTGATAGCCGCCATCGCCGGAGAGATCGAGCAGCTGATCCAGGCATCCGGTGTGGAGCAGGGCAAGATAGCCGGCCTGGGCGTGGCCGCGCCGGGGCCGATCGACCACGACCAGGGAACGGTGGTGGAGCCGCCGCTGCTGAATGGCTGGGACCGTGTTCCGCTCCGTGACGCCCTGGCGGACGCCACGGGCATGTCAGTCCTCATGGACAAGGACGTCACCAGCGCCGCCGTCGCGGAAACCTGGGCAGGCGGCGCCAGCGGCACCGGCAGCTTTGTCTTCATGTACATGGGCACCGGCATTGGCTGCGGCATCGTGCTCAACGACGAGGTGGTGCGCGGCGCGTCCGGCAACGCCGGTGAAATCGGCCATATCATCGTTGACCCCGACGGCCCGCCCTGTGACTGCGGCCTGCGGGGCTGCGTCAAGTCCTCGTGCATCCCGCAGGTCCTCGTGGCGCAAGCCCAGGCAGCCGGGGTCCTGGACGAAGCAGCTCCGCTGTCCGGCGGACCTGCCGTGCAGGACGGGTTTGCCCGGCTGTGCGAAGCGGCCGACGCCGGTAACAGCGCAGCGGCCGCGATCATCGACAAATCCGCGGTGCTGGTGGCGCGCGCCGCGGCCGTGGTGGCCAACACGCTCGACGTCGACCGTGTCGTATTCGGCGGACCGTTCTGGGCTCCGCTGTCCAAGCGCTACCTGGACCGGATCCCTGAACTGATCAGGCAAAACAGCGACGCCGGCAACATCCACGCGATCGAAGTGGTGGGAACCGGAGTGGGCGAAGACGTGGGCGCCGTGGGTGCTGCCTGCCTCGTCCTGGAACACACGCTGGCGCCCCGCGCGCAGCGCCTATTGCTTGAGGGATGAGGCTGCCGGCGTGATGAAGCCCGGCGCCTGTTGCCGGAAGAATCAGTCAGTCGATGTCTTCGATGATCGTTCCGTAGGGAATGGTGTCATCAAGGTGTGCCTGATGGCCGGTTGCGCCGGTGTTGTAGACAACTCGGACGCCGTGCCGCTGGTCAGCTGCTGACTGCATCAGCACCGGCCGCACGGTGTCAACAACGTGCTGGTCCTGTCTGGCAAGATATTCCTGGTAGCTGGCTGGTAGCTGGATCATGGCAAAAGAATAGACCCCTTCCAGCGCCAAAGGGAGGGCTTCCAAGGGGCGGCCGGCGAAGAATATTCTGTGCCGGGCTGTCAAGGGGCCGTAAGAATGCGTCTTAATTCGATTCCCAACTTGAACGGGCCCCGCACGGCTCCTAGAGTTCTATACAAGTTACCGAGGTAACGTGTCAGCGATCCTCCGCTGCGGATGTGCCGCCATGCGGCCGCCAAGGAGGGTGTGGGTGCCCCCATGTGGGCCTGACATTTGCTCACGGACTGCTTCTATTCAGGCGTAACAGTCGCGGCTGCGTCCTGCCGAAGTGGGTTTCGTGTTCCCCAAACTCAATTCATTGACCGCAAACTGCACGGGCCACGCCACGGCAGTCAAGCCTTCAATGGCCCATAGCCAAGGACGCAAATGTCACCACCAAGCCTTATAGACACACATCCAAATCTCTCCGACACCGCACCGGTGGCGCTCTCCTATGAGCTGTTCCCGCCGCGTTCGCCTGCTGCGGCCGAGACCCTGTGGACCACCATCCGGGAACTGGAAGCCACCGATCCCGACTACGTGTCGGTCACCTACGGTGCCAGCGGCTCCAACCGGAACACCGCCGTCGAACTCATCAACCGCCTGGTGCTGGAGACCACCCTCCGCCCGCTGGCCCACCTGACGTGCGTTGGCAACACACCGACGGAGCTCGCGGAAATCATCGGCGAACTGCTCGACGCCGGCGTCCGCGGCATCCTAGCCCTCCGCGGCGACCTGCCCAAGGACAGCGGCGAACCGGTCAGCGGGTCTCTGCGCTACGCCCAGGACCTCATTGAGCTCATCCGCCGGGTGGAGCAGCGGCGCTCGGCCCTGCTGTGCGCCGGAAAGGTTGCCGTTGGTGTGGCGGCCTATCCGACGCGGCACCCGGAATCGCCCAGCGAGGCCCACGACGTCGAGGTGCTGCTCGCTAAGCAGCGGTCAGGTGCCGACTTCGCGATCACCCAGGTGTTCTTCCACACCGACCAGTATGCGGACCTCCTCACCAGGGCGCGCCGCGCCGGCGTGACCATCCCGATCATCCCCGGCGTCATGCCGCTCACCAGCCTGCGGAGGCTCAAGCGCCTCGGCGAGCTGACCGGCGTCGAACCCGCACCCGAGCTCATCGAGCGGCTCGCGGCGGCGGATACCGACGCCGAACGGCTCCATATCGGCGTCAGCGCAACGGTGGACCTGGCCAACGCGGCCCTGGACGCCGGAGCGCCCGGACTCCACATTTACACGTTCAACGAGCACCAGAGCGCGCTGGAGGTGCTGGACAAGCTGTCACTTGCCCGGCCGGCCCGCTCGTCCAGCCGCCTGAACGCGCTCGCCCGCCGCCAGCTCGCCAGCTGACCGCATTCCTCCCCGAGACCTTCACACTTTCCCAACCTTCAAGGAAACTCACATGACTGAACAGAACACCGCGTTCCCGTCCGCCTCAATCCTGGGCTACCCCCGCATCGGCCGCCGCCGCGAACTGAAGAAGGCCATCGAAGCCTACTGGGCCGGCAAGATCGACGCCGCCGCCCTCGATGCGGCTGCCAAGGAAATCCAGCTGGGCACCGCGAAGCGCCTGCAGGGCCTGGGCCTGACCGAAGCTGCCGCCGTTCCGGGCACGTTCTCCTTCTACGACCAGGTGCTCGACGCCGCCGCCCACGTCGGCGCCGTGCCGGCCCGTTTCGGCAACCTCCTCAACGCCGAGGGACAGCTGGACATCGACGGCTACTTCACCCTGGCCCGCGGCAACAAGGAACAGCAGCCGCTGGAAATGACCAAGTGGTTCGACACCAACTACCACTACCTCGTGCCGGAGATCGGCCCGGAGACCAACTTCGCGCTGACCTCCAACCGCATCGTTGAAGAATTCGAATACGCCCTCGCCAACGGCGTGGAAACCCGCCCGTACATCGTGGGCCCGGTCACCTTCCTGCTGCTGAGCAAGGCTTCCGACGACGCCCCCGCCGGCTTCAGCCCGCTGTCCCGCCTCGAGGACGTCCTCCCGGTCTACACCGCCCTGCTCGAGAAGCTGGCCGCCGCCGGCGCCAGCTGGGTCCAGCTCGACGAGCCGGCCCTTGTGGTTGACCAGGACACCTCCGCCGAGGAGATCCAGGCAGCCGTTGCCCGCTCCTACGAGGTGCTCTCGGCTGCTGCCCAGCGCCCGCAGCTGTTCGTCTCCACGCCCTACGGCGCGCTGAACGGCCAGCTCGGCACCCTCGCCGCCACCAACATCGACGCCCTGCACATCGACGTCTTCAAGGGCGCCGTTCCCTCCGCAGCCGCCCTGGCCGCACTGGGCACCAAGACCCTGGTTGCCGGCGTCGTTGACGGCCACAACATCTGGCGCAACGATCTTGCCGCTTCGGCGGACAAGATCGCCGAGCTGAAGAAGTCCGTCGCCAAGCTGGCCGTCAGCACCTCCACCTCCACCCAGCACGTCCCGCACGATGTCGAGGAAGAGGCGCAGCTGTCCGAGCAGCTCCGCAGCTGGCTGGCCTTCGCCGACCAGAAGGCCGTCGAGGTCGTCACCCTGGCCGGCCTGCTGACCGACGCCGCCGCCGTGCAGCCGGCCATCGACGAAGCCACCCGCATCATCGCGTCCCGCGCCGCCGCCGAGGGCGTGCAGCGCGCCGACGTCCGGGCCCGCACCGCGGCCCTGACCTCCGCCGACTTCAACCGCTCCGAGTACTCGGTCCGCGAAGCCGCCCAGGAAGAGGCCCTGCACCTGCCGCCGCTGCCCACCACCACCATCGGCTCCTTCCCGCAGACCTCCGAAATCCGTTCGGCCCGTGCCCGCAACAACAAGGGCGACCTCACCAACGAGCAGTACGAGCAGCTCATGAAGGACGAGATCAAGCGCGTTGTGGAGCTGCAGGAAGAGCTCGGCTACGACGTCCTGGTTCACGGCGAGCCCGAGCGCAACGACATGGTCCAGTACTTCGCCGAGAACCTGGAAGGCTTCGACGTCACGGTCCACGGCTGGGTCCAGTCCTACGGCTCACGCTGCACCCGTCCGTCCATCCTGTGGGGCGACGTCACCCGCAGCGCCCCCATCACGGTGGCCTGGGCCGAGTACGCCCAGTCCCTGACCAGCAAGCCGATGAAGGGCATGCTCACCGGTCCGGTCACCATCCTGGCCTGGTCCTTCGTCCGCGATGACCAGCCGCTGGGCGAGACCGCCAACCAGGTCGGCCTGGCCCTGCGCGACGAAATCGCCGACCTCGAAGCCGCCGGCATCAAGGTTATCCAGGTGGACGAGCCCGCACTGCGCGAGCTGCTTCCCCTGCGCAAGGCTGATCAGCCCGCCTACCTGGAGTGGTCCGTGAACTCGTTCCGCCTGGCCACCGCCGGTGCCGCCGACGCGACCCAGATCCACACGCACCTGTGCTACTCCGAGTTCGGCGTGATCATCGACGCCATCGACGGACTGGACGCGGACGTGACCTCCATCGAGGCCGCCCGCTCCCGCATGGAGGTTGTCCACGACCTCGAGTCCCACGGCTTCGGCCGCGGTGTGGGCCCGGGCGTCTACGACATCCACTCGCCGCGCGTTCCGGGCGAGCAGGAAGTCACCGAGCTGCTCAGCACCGCCGTCAAGCACGTCCCGTCCCGCCAGCTCTGGGTCAACCCGGACTGCGGCCTGAAGACCCGCGGCTACGCCGAGACCGAAGAGTCCCTGCGCAACCTCGTCGCGGCCACCAAGACGGTTCGCGCAGAGCTGCTGGAAGGCGCAAAATAAGAATGTAGCCGCAGATCGAGCTTGAGACGCCGACGGCGGGCGGTCACTTTGGGTGACCGCCCGCCGTCGGCGTTTAATCATCGATTGCTGAGTAACAGCCCTTTTGCGTCCTCATAAGGGCTGTTACTCAGCAATCGACGGGAACTTCAGGACTCCCAGAGGATCTCGTCGTCCACGACGCCGTCCTCATCCGCCGAGGCGACCAGGACCTCGTCGGTGAAGTGGGATCCGAGGGTGAAATCGAGGACGAAGTAGCGCTCGGGCTGGCCGGGGAAAATGCCGACATGACCGAGCTTCAGGGCCTTCAGGAACACCGCGTTGGTGAGCTGGCTCTTGTCCGTGACGCCGAAGACCTTCTGCAGGTGCTCGTCCTTGATGGCGTTGCAGTGGAAGCGGAGGTACTCCTGCGGGCTGGTGCCTTCCTGCTCCAGCTCCTCGGCGATCATCTCGCGGACCTCGTCTACGAGCTCCGGAAGGTAGCGCAAGCGGTAGTCCACCTTGTGCATGGCCGCCTCATCGAAATGGTCATGCGCGCTGATGACCAGGTCCAGCTCAAGGCGTTGGCCAGCCAGCTCATGCTCGGTGGCGATGTTACGGTCCCGGCCGTGGTTGAGCTCGATTACTCCGAAGTGCTGGCTCGCTACCTTGGTCATATCTTCAACATAGACCCGAAAAGCGGCTCATTCCAGCATCGGCGATTATTTATCTGAAGACCCCAGGCTGCCGAGCGTGTCCGCCAGCAGGTCAACAAAGAGCTGTACGCGGGCGGTCTTCTTCTCGTTGATCAGCAGCGCAAAGACGTTCCGGGCCAGCCTGATCTCCGGAACGTCCAGCACCACGACGCCGGCCGGACGGTGCCGCAAGGCCAGCTCGGGCACCAGTGCAGCGCCCAGCCCCGCGGCGGCCATCTCCAAACTGGCGTGAAAGTCGTCGCTGTAGGCCACCACGCGGGGATGCAGGTTGCAGCTGGCAAAAAGCCGCTCGATCACCGTGGCGTCGGACGTGCCGGGATGGTGCATGATCCACGGCATGTCCGACAGGTGGTCCGCGGCCACCTTCGCCTCGGTGCGGAAGCCCCAGCCGCTGGGCAGGACCACGCGGAAATTGTCGTCGCCGATCCACTGCCGGTTGATTGTGTGCGGCCAGGCGAGTCCTGACTGCCCCACCTGGTACACCAGGGCCACGTCCACATCCCCGCCGGAGCGGAGACCCTGGATTGTCTGTGCCGGCTCGGCCACCGAAACCCGCAGGTCAATGCCCAGGCCCTTCCAGGCCGGGTTCTTCAGAATCCGCGGCAGGACATACGTGGCGAGGCTGGGAAAGATGCCGAGCCGCAGCTCCTGGCTCGTGGCGTCCTGGGTCTTCGACGCGGCGGCCATCAGGGCCTCGATGTCCGTCAGCACTTTCGCCGCATGGCGGGCCATCACCACCGCGGCGTCAGTGGGCACCACACTCCGCGCCGACCGCTGGAACAGGTGGACACCCGTGTCACGTTCCAGCGCCGACATCTGCTGGGACACGGCGGAGGCGGTGTAGCCGAGCCGGCTCGCCGCGGCCGCAAACGACCCTAGCCTGGTCACTTCCAGCAGGGTCCTGAGATGTACGGGATTGACCACCAGCCCACAGTACTCCGGCTGCTCACAGGCAGGAAAAACGACTGTACCCATCCGGGCTCCCCGCGGTTCCGAATAGCCCGTGAGTATTCAGTCAATGGAGTAGAGGAGCAAAGAATGTCACCGAGCCCAGCGGGGACAGGAGACGGACAGCGGCGCGTCGCCGTCGTCGGCAGCGGAGTGGCGGGCCTGACCGCTGCCCACATTCTCAGCCGGCGCGACCACGTGACACTGTTCGAGGCCGACGCCAGGCCCGGAGGCCATGCCCACACGCACGACGTCCCGCAGGCGAATGGGTCGCTGGCGGTCGACACCGGATTCATCGTGCACAACGACCGCACGTACCCCAACCTCATCAGGCTGTTCGGCGAACTCGGCGTCGAAACGCAGGACTCGGACATGACCATGAGCATCCGGTGCGACGGCTGCGGGCTGGAATACGCCGGGGCCAAAGGTGCCGCCGGCGTCTTTGCCCGCCCGGCCAGCCTCCTGCGGCCGCGGTACCTGCGGATGCTGGCCGAAATCCTGCGGTTCTGGCGCAGGGCCCGGGCGCTGCTGGCGGCCGGCCCGGAGGCCGGCGGGGAAGAAACCCTGGGGGCATTCCTGGAGCGGGAAAAGTTCAGCGGCTACTTCACGGCACATTTCATGGCTCCGGTGGTCAGCGCCGTATGGTCCTGCGACCCGACAACCGCCCTGTCGTATCCCGCGCGCTACCTCTTTGCCTTCCTGGACCACCACGGCATGCTCGGCATCAAGGGCTCCCCGCAGTGGAAGACGGTGAAAGGAGGATCCCGGAGCTACGTTGACCGCGTGGTCGGCGGCCTGCAGGAGGTCCGTCTCAATAGTCCCGTGCTGGCCGTGCGGCGCACGGCCCTCGGGGTCAAAATCACGACGGCGGCCGGCACCGAAGAGTTCGACGCCGCCGTCATCGCCGCCCACCCGCGCGAGGCGCTGGCCATGATCGCCGATCCCACGCCGGACGAAACCCGAGTGTTGGGCGCCATGCCGTACACCGTTAACCACATCAAATTCCACCGCGATCCCGCCGTGCTGCCGCGGACCGCGTCGGCCCGGGCCTCCTGGAACTACCGGCTGCCATCCTGCGGGGCCCGCCCGGACCACGTGCTGGTCAGCTACGACCTCACGCGTCTCCAGCGCCTCCGCCCCGGGGACGGCGGCAGCTACATCGTCAGCCTCGGCGAATCCGAGCTCATCGACGCCGGAACCGTGCTGCAGGACCTCGTCTACGAGCACCCCCAGTACACGCCGGAGTCCGTCGCAGCCCAGGCCCGGTTGGGAGAGCTCGGTGATTCCCGGCTCGCCTTCGCCGGCGCCTACCACGGCTGGGGTTTCCACGAGGACGGAGCAGCCTCGGGTGTCCGGGCGGCAGCACGGCTGGGCCGGGAGTGGGAAGCGCCCGTTGACAGGCACCGGTCAGTGGAAGCAGCGGAGCAGCCGGCGGAGCTTGTGCCATGACGGCGGCGATCTACCGCACCAGCATCCGCCACGTGCGGCGTGATCCGCTGGCTAACGCCTTCACCTACCGCAGCTACAGCTGGTACGTGGACCTCGACGATCTGCCCCGGCTGCCGTGGTGGCTGCGGCCCCTCGCCGCCTTTCACGCGAAGGACCACCTGGGCGATCCCACAGCCAGCATCCGGGCAAACGTGGACCGCTTCCTCGCCGTCAACGGGCTGGAGCCCGACGGCGGGAAGGTCACCATGCTGGCGAACGCGAGGGTGCTTGGCCAGGTCTTCAACCCCATCAGCCTGTTTTGGTGCCACGGCGCAGACGGCTGCCTGCGCGCGGTCATTGCCGAAGTGCACAACACCTACGGTGAGCGGCACTGCTACCTGCTGCTTACCGATGACGCCGGACGTGCCCGGACCGACAAGGAATTTTATGTGTCCCCCTTCAACGAGGTGGACGGCAGCTACCGGCTGACGTTGCCTGAACCCGACGGCCGGCTGGCCGTCGCGGTGGTGCTCGAGCGGGCCGGGCGGAAGCCCTTCACGGCCACCATGACGGGGGTCCGCAGCTCCGTGACGCCGCGCAGCATCGTCGCCGCGGCGCTCGCCGTTCCGTTGGCGCCGCTCCGCCTTGTCCTGCAGATCCATTGGCAAGGAATCAGACTCTGGGCCCGCGGACTGCCCATCATCAACCGCCCCCACCACCCATCGCAGGAGGCAGTCTCATGACGCTCACAGACCCCACGTACCAGGGAAGCGCATCCGGTCCGCTCCGGGTCCCGCCGGCTCCCGCAGCCATAGACGCCGAGGTGTGGCCCGGCGTCGCCCGTCCGCCCGCCGGAGCGAAGGCTGCACTGGCCGGCAAGGCCGCAGGTGCCCTGTTCCGGGGTGCCGCCCGGCGGCTGCCGCTGCGGGTTGAGTACCCCAATGGGTCCGTGCTGGGAACCGGGGACGCCGGCGCGCCGGTGATGACCATGGTGAGACCGGACGACTTCGACGTCCGCATCGGTGACAACGGCCTGATCGGGCTGGGGGAGTCGTACATGGCGGGGGACTGGGAGGCGTCCGACCTGGCCGGCGTGCTTGAGGTCTTCGCCTCCTCGGTGGACACGCTGATCCCCGTGCCGCTGCAGAAGCTGCGCGGCCTGTACCTGCCCCGGGCGCCGCGGCAGGAGCGGAACACCGAGCAGAACACGCGGGACAACATCTCGCGGCACTACGACCTGTCCAACGAGCTGTTCGCCACCTTCCTGGACGCCACCATGAGCTACTCCTCGGGGCTGTTCCCGCCGGACGCCGGACCGCTGCCGGACGTCGGCTGGGAGGCCCTGGCGGCGGCGCAGCAGGCCAAGATCGACAGGCTGCTGGACAAGGCGGGCGTGGGGGAGGGGACCCGGTTGCTGGAGATCGGCACGGGCTGGGGCGAGCTGGCTTTGCGTGCGGCTGCCCGCGGCGCCACCGTCTACACGGTCACGCTGTCCAGCGAGCAGCAGGCGCTGGCACGGCAGCGCATCGAGGAAGCCGGCTACTCGGGCCAGGTCACGGTGGCCCTGCAGGACTACCGAGCCGTGGAAGGTGAGTACGACGCCGTCGTCTCCGTCGAAATGATCGAGGCGGTGGGTTACGAATACTGGCCCGTCTACTTCCAGACGATCGACAGGGTGCTGGCGCCCGGCGGCAAGGTGGCCATCCAGGCCATCACCATGCCGCATGGGCGGATGCTCGCCACGCGGAATGCCTACACCTGGGTGCACAAGTACATCTTCCCCGGAGGTTTCCTCCCTTCAGTGCGGGCCATCGAAAATGTCACCGAGCAGCACACCACGCTCCGCGTCCGGGAACGGCGGGGCATGGGCGATCACTACGCGGCGACGCTGCGGCTTTGGGAGGAACGGTTCCTTCAGCGGGCCGGCGAGGTGCGGGCGCTCGGATTCGACGAGGTCTTCCAGCGGATGTGGCTGTTCTACCTCTGCTACTCCCGGGCCGGTTTCCAGTCCGGCTACCTCGATGTGCAGCAGATCGTGCTGGACCGCCGGGAGGCGCAGCTCTAGCCGCGTTTCCTTAATCACAAATGGGGTTCCGAGGCATGCTTCGGGACCCCATTTTCGTGTCCAGGGACACGTCGGCCGGGCCGCCGGAGGGGCTGCGACACGCCGTCTTCCGCACGACACGCTGGGGTTTAAATGTGGCTAACTACTCCACAGGGTGTGGATTTCGTCCGTGAAAAAGCCGGAAATCCGGACATTTTGGGGACCCTCGCCTGTGGATTAAAAGTGCATTAAATGACATACTTGTAATACATCATCTAGGGGTTCCACAGAGTCCCCTGCACTACATGTAGTATCGACATACAGATTGAGCGGGAGACCGGCGAAGCCAGTACCGGGCAGTAAGGTTCTGGGCGGACAGCAGTTCCAGGCCGGGTCTCCACCGCATCGGTGAAATTTTAGACGTAGAGACTTCAGAGTCTTCAGGAGTACAGAAGCAGTGACTTCAACAAAGGGGACAGGGACCATGACCGTTACGGTTTACACGAAGCCGGCCTGTGTTCAGTGCAACGCAACCTACCGCGCACTGGACAAGAAAGGCATCACCTACCAGAGCGTCGACATCTCCCAGGACGCTGACGCCCTTGAGCGCCTGAAGTCACTGGGGTACATGCAGGCTCCGGTTGTCGTCACGGACCAGGACCACTGGTCCGGTTTCCGTCCGGACAAGATCGAAGAGCTGGCGCTGAGCGCCGCTGCTTCAGTGGCCTAGGCTTCGTCAGCCCGGGGGCCCGCAACCAAGGCCCGAATGCCGTTTCCGGCAGATGAATCCCAACTAGGTGAGGTGACTCCCATGGCCGCGCCGGCTCTTGCCGATGCGCCGGTTGCAGCACAGGCTGACAACACGACGCCGATGGACCGGGCACCCGAGGACAGGGCGCCGGAGAACCGGACGCACAGTCACCTCATCTATTTTTCTTCGACCTCGGAGAACACCAGGCGCTTTATTGACAAGCTGGGCGCGGATGCCGCGCGGATACCGCTGTATCCGAAGGATCAGCCGCTCACTGCCTCCGAGCCGTACGTGCTGGTGGTGCCGACGTACGGCGGAACAGGCGGCGAGGGCTCCGTGCCCAAGCAGGTCATCCGGTTCCTGAACAACCCGCAGAACCGTCGGCTGCTGAGAGGCGTCATCGGGGCCGGGAACACGAACTTCGGGGACAACTACTGCATGGCGGGGGACATCATCGCCGCAAAGTGCGGGGTTCCCCATCTATACCGTTTCGAACTCATGGGGACGCCGGAAGACGTCGACCGTGTACAAAAAGGATTGGAAGAGTTTTGGACACGACTGTCGCAGACACAGAAGTAACCAGGCCCGAAGGAAGGGACAAGCCCATGGAAACGGCTGTTGAGAAGCAGGAGAAGCCGGCACTGCCTGCCGCGTACAAGGGCCTGGGCTACCACGAGCTGAACGCCATGCTGAACCTGTACGGTCCCAACGGCGAGATCCAGTTCGAGGCCGACCGCGAGGCGGCGCACCAGTACTTCCTGCAGCACGTGAACAACAACACGGTCTTCTTCCATGACCTCGAGGAGAAGCTCGACTACCTGGTGAAGAACCAGTACTACGAGCGCGAGACCCTCGACCAGTACACGATGAACTTCATCCGTGAGCTCTTCAACCGCGCGTACAAGAAGAAGTTCCGCTTCGAGACCTTCCTGGGCGCCTTCAAGTTCTACACGTCCTACACGCTGAAGACGTTTGACGGCAAGCGCTTCCTGGAGCGCTACGAGGACCGCGTCTGCATGGTCGCCCTGCACCTGGCCCGCGGCAACGAGCAGCTGGCGCTGCAGATGGTGGACGAGATCATCGAGGGCCGCTTCCAGCCGGCCACCCCCACGTTCCTGAACGCCGGCAAGAAGCAGCGCGGCGAGCTGGTCTCCTGCTTCCTGCTCCGCATCGAAGACAACATGGAGTCGATCGGCCGTTCCATCAACTCCGCGCTGCAGCTGTCCAAGCGCGGCGGCGGCGTGGCGTTCGCGCTGACCAACATCCGCGAGGTTGGCGCGCCGATCAAGCAGATCGAGAACCAGTCCTCCGGCGTCATCCCCGTGATGAAGCTCCTCGAGGACAGCTTCTCCTACGCCAACCAGCTCGGTGCCCGCCAGGGTGCCGGTGCCGTGTACCTCCACGCCCACCACCCGGACATCTACCGGTTCCTGGACACCAAGCGGGAGAACGCGGACGAGAAGGTCCGCATCAAGACCCTCTCCCTCGGCGTCGTGATCCCGGATATCACCTTCGAGCTGGCCAAGAAGGACGAGGACATGTACCTGTTCTCGCCGTACGACGTCGAACGCGTCTACGGGATGCCGTTCTCCGACGTCTCGGTCACCGAGAAGTACTACGAGATGGTGGACGATTCCCGGATCAAGAAGACCAAGATCAAGGCGCGCGAGTTCTTCCAGACCCTCGCCGAGATCCAGTTCGAATCCGGCTACCCGTACATCATGTTCGAGGACACCGTGAACCGGGCCAACCCGATTGACGGCAAGATCATCATGTCCAACCTGTGCTCCGAGATCCTCCAGGTTTCGCAGCCCACCACGTACCATGACGACCTGTCCTACGACGAGACCGGCAAGGACATTTCCTGCAACCTGGGTTCGCTGAACATCGCGAAGACCATGGACTCGCCGGACTTCGGCCTGACCATCGAGACGGCCATCCGCTCGCTCTCGGCTGTTTCGGATATGTCCAACATCACCTCGGTGCCGTCCATCGCCCGCGGCAACGACCAGTCGCACGCGATTGGCCTCGGCCAGATGAACCTGCACGGCTACCTGGCCCGCGAGCGGGTCCACTACGGGTCCGAAGAGGGCTTGGACTTCACCAACATCTACTTCTACTCGGTGGTGTACCACGCGGTCCGTGCCTCCAACCTGCTGGCCATCGAGACGGGCCAGACGTTCGGCGGCTTCGAGAAGTCCAAATATGCCTCGGGCGAGTTCTTCGACAAGTACACGGAGCAGGAGTGGGTGCCGGAGACCGAGAAGGTCAGGGAGCTGTTCAAGAACGTCCACATCCCCACGCAGGATGACTGGCGCGAGCTGAAGGCTTCCGTCATGGAGCACGGCATCTACAACCAGAACCTGCAGGCTGTTCCGCCGACCGGCTCGATCTCCTACATCAACAATTCCACCTCCTCGATCCACCCGGTGGCGTCCAAGATCGAGATCCGCAAGGAAGGCAAGCTCGGCCGCGTCTACTACCCGGCGCCGTACCTGACGAACGACAACCTGGAGTACTACCAGGACGCGTACGAGATTGGCTACGAGAAGGTCATCGACACCTACGCCGCCGCCACGCAGCACGTGGACCAGGGCCTGTCCCTGACGCTGTTCTTCAAGGACACCGCCACCACGCGCGACATCAACCGGGCCCAGATCTACGCCTGGAAGAAGGGCATCAAGACCATCTACTACATCCGTCTCCGCCAGCTCGCGCTGGAAGGGACCGAGGTGGAGGGCTGCGTCAGCTGTGCCCTATGACAACTGAAATCGGTTGAGTCTTATTAGGAGTTAGAGGATGGAAACGACGACGGCGGGCGGCTTGGTTTACGGCATCCGGCTTCGGCGGGAGGTCGAGTACCGCTATGTCGGTATCACCACCAAGACAGCCAGTCGTCGTTTCCATCAGCATCTCCGCGTCGCCGCCGAAGGCCGCAAGACACCGTTCTACGACTGGCTCCGGAAGCACGACCCTTCGGATGTCATTGCTGACGAGCTGGACTGGATTGAAGGCTTGCCCGAGCTGGGGCAGGCTGAGATGGACTGGATCAGCTACCTGCGGCGCGAAGGTGACCGGCTCCTGAATCTTTCAGATGGTGGACTCGGACCGACCGGGGTGGTGTGGACCGAGGAGATGCGCGAGGCTGCTCGGATCCGCTCCACTGGCCGCAAAATTGCTAGGCAGTCCGGGCCGGGGGCGCCCTTCTACGGCATGAACCACAGCCCGGAGCAGCGAGAAAAATGGTCGCGAGAACGCAAAGGCACGATTTCTGGTCCTGACAATCCCAACTACGGCAAGTTCGGTCCGGAGCATCCCAGTTATGGCCGCGTGCTGAGCGAGGAATCCCGGGCGGCGCCCTCAGAAGCCAGAAAGGGTGCAGGCAATCCAAACTTCGGGAAGAAGGCCAGCGCCGAAACCCGTGCGAAAATGTCAGCTGTGCGAAAAGGCGTCCCAAAGCCGTCCAGCCAGCGCAGTGCACACACCAGACATCACACCAACAAGGGCATTGAGAAAGCCGACTGCAAGTACTGCGTCGAGGACTCAGCCAAACCAAGTCTCTCTTCAGAAAGCGAGTCGGAGTCATGACCGAAAAAGTAAAGCTTCTCAGCCATGTTGAGGCGATCAACTGGAACCGGATCCAGGACGATAAGGACGTTGAGGTCTGGAACCGGCTCGTGAACAATTTCTGGCTGCCGGAAAAGGTGCCGCTGTCTAACGATGTGCAGTCCTGGGCCACGCTTACCCATGATGAGCAGCAGCTCACCATGCGCGTGTTCACCGGCCTGACCCTGCTGGACACCATCCAGGGCACCGTCGGCGCCGTCTCGTTGATCCCGGACGCGCTCACCCCGCATGAAGAAGCCGTTTACACGAACATCGCATTCATGGAGTCCGTGCACGCCAAGAGCTACTCGTCCATCTTCTCCACGCTGGCCTCCACCAAGGAGATCGACGAGGCGTTCCGCTGGTCCACCGAGAACGCGAACCTTCAGAAGAAGGCCCAGATCGTCATGGACTACTACCAGGGCGACGATCCCCTGAAGCGCAAGGTGGCCTCCACGCTGCTGGAGAGCTTCCTGTTCTACTCCGGCTTCTACCTGCCGATGTACTGGTCCTCGCGGGCGAAGCTGACGAACACGGCTGACCTGATCCGCCTGATCATCCGCGACGAGGCTGTGCACGGCTACTACATCGGCTACAAGTTCCAGAAGGGCCTGGAGGGCCTGTCCGAGGAGCGCAAGCAGGAGATCAAGGACTACACGTTCGAGCTGCTCTTTGAGCTGTACGAGAACGAAGTCCAGTACACGCACGACCTGTACGACTCCGTCGGCCTGGCCGAGGACGTCAAGAAGTTCCTGCACTACAACGCCAACAAGGCCCTGATGAACCTGGGCTACGAAGCCATGTTCCCGGCTTCCGTCACCGACGTGAACCCGGCAATCCTGTCGGCCCTGTCCCCGAACGCGGACGAGAACCACGACTTCTTCTCGGGGTCCGGCTCGTCGTATGTGATTGGCAAGGCTGTTAACACCGAGGATGAGGACTGGGACTTCTAGGCCTCCTCCTGTGAGTATGGCCAGGACCCCCATGCGTTCGCATGGGGGTCCTGCTGTGTTGTGAGTCCCGGCTAGCGTCCAGGTGGCTTTCAATCGACCCCTAGGGCATGGAATGCTCTGTCGAAACGAAGAGTGCATCCTTTTCTTGGGCGTCCCGGCGCCTCCTAGTCAGGAGTCTCTCTTGACAGGCCTACGATCACAGGGCTCTTATCGAGTACCTACATGAAATAGGAGAGGGGTGGTGGCTGTGCCTGCCATCCAGACTACCCCGGGGAACCAGGCCCGCCTCCGGACGGGAGCCGCTCTCATGACGCTTGCCGGGCTGGCCTTCGTTGCGTACGCCGGCGTCTTCCTAGGACTCAACTTTACGGGAGCCTTTCTCGAGCTGGGTATCGGCCCTGATCAAGTGGACAAGGGGATGGCGGAGGTCGAGGCGTTCAGCCCACAGCTGCATCACTACATCAGCCATCTGCACATTGCGCTCAGCGGCTTCATCGCTGCGACCGGGCTGGCCATCGCAGGCCTGTCCTGGTACGGGGTGCGCCGAGGAGAACGGTGGGCCTTTGCCACGGCCGTTACGGTCCCGACCGTCGGACTAGCAGTGGCCCTCCCCGCCCATTACCCGTGGGGTCTGGCCACGCTTGGGCACCTCGGCCCGGTCTACCTCGCTGTCCTTATTTTCCTGGCGGGGGTCGGCGTAGCCTACAGCGGAATGCGAAGCCCTTCGATGAAACACGACTGAGATTCCGAACCAGGCTGCTGACCGATCGCGGTCAGCAGCCTCACATGACCGGTTTCCTCATCGCCACATTTCCGAGTGGCTGGGCGCTCTGCGCCCTAGTGCTGCTGTGGGCACATCGGTTTCGGCACGGAGCAGCTGCAGGGCTTCCGCTGCAGGAGTGCCGGGGTCAGCGGTGTACATCAGGATCCGGTGACCTGACTCATCAGGCTGGGTCAGGACTTCGAAATTCAGCTCCAGGTCACCGACTTCAGGGTGGTGCATGTACTTCAGGCCGGACATGCAGTTCTCCACCGGGTGCTTGGCCCACAGCGTCGCGAAGTCGGGGCTCTTCATCGTCAATTCGCCCACGAGGGCCGCCAGCTCAAGGTCATCGGAAGTCATACCGGCCAGGCGCCGAAGCGACGCAACGGCACGCGTGGCCTCCTCCTGCCAACGCGAATAGAGCTCCCGCGTGTGCGGATCCAGGAACAGCATACGGGTCATGTTCGGCCGAGTTGACGGCGTCTCAGGCGAAGCCAGATCCAGATGCCCGGCAACCAGTCGCTGTCCGAGAGGATTCCACGCGAGCACTTCGCTGCGGCGGCCCAGGACGACCGCCGGAGTGGTGAACGTGGATCGGATGAGCCTTAGCGTGCCGGGCCGTGCCTTGTCCGGTTTGGTCAGGGTACGCCGTTTTGTCTTGCCTGGCCGGGCCAGATTGAACAAGTGTGCGCGCTCATCGGTGTTCAGATTCAACGCGCGGGCGATGGAACCGATGACCGATTCGGAGGCGTTTTTGCTCAGTCCCTGCTCGAGCCGGGTGTAGTAGGTGTTGCTGACGCCGGCCAGCATGGCCAGCTCTTCCCTCCTGAGCCCTGGCACTCTGCGGATGCCGTAGTTCAAAAGGCCAACGTCCTCGGGCTGCAGGGATGCCCTCCGGACGCGTAGGAACTCCCCAAGTTCACTGAGATTACTCATGCGCCCCATTCTGCCTCTCGTTGGAGTAACTATCCTGTCACTGGCGGTGGTACCCACAGAGGGGTGTGGTTGATGTTGCTGGCTTCCTTGAAGCTGAGGACGTAAAAGTGCCGCCTTGGCGGCCCGACCAGCAGACAAGGATCACCCAGATGACCGCTCAACCCGACACCACCAAGCCCGACACATTACTGGCACCGCCACAGCCGAAGAGTTCATCGGCTCCGGGCATGACAGGTAAGCAGCGGCTTGCCCTGGTTGTGCTGCTAACCGCGAGCTTCACCTTGGCCGTTGACTTCTCCATCCTCAACGTTGCCCTTCCAACCATCGGCACCGACGTCGGATTCAGCCTCGAGAACCTCCAGTGGGTCGCCACGGCATTCTCTCTCTGCGCGGCGGGCCTGACCCTGCTGTTCGGCAGGGTCGCTGACCTTGTCGGCCGACGCAGGATGTTCCTTTTCGGTATGACGCTGCTCGGCGCTGCTTCCCTGATGGGGGGACTGGCCATCGACCCGGCAGTCCTGCTGATCGCCCGCGTGGGGCAGGGCATCGCCACAGCGATTGTCGTTCCGGCTGCGCTGTCGCTGCTGCTGGGTTCCTTCGCCGAAGGACCTCTCCGGGACAAGGCGCTGGGCCTCAACGGTGCACTGATGGCGGCCGGCTTCACCACGGGCGCCATCCTGGGCGGGCTGCTGACTGATCTGGTGAGCTGGCGCTGGGCGTTCTTCATCAACATCCCTGTTGCAGTGGCTGTCCTGGTCATCGCACCTATCGTGCTCGCCGAAAGCAGGCCCACAACCAAAACGCGGCTCGACATCCCCGGCGCCATCACCGTCACCCTGGGCCTCCTCGCCCTCGTCTTCGGCATGACGCACGCAGCGGAGAACTCCTGGACCGACCCGCTGACGCTGGGATCGCTGGCCGCATCAGCGGTGCTCCTCGTTGCCTTCGCCGCCGTGGAACGCCGGGCCAAATTTCCCCTGGTGCCCCTGACAATCCTGAAGCGGTCAACCGTCGCCTGGGGCAATATCGCAGGCGTAATGGCGTTCGTGACGGAAACCTCGTTGGTGTTCCTTCTCACCCTGTACCTCCAGCAGGTCCTTGGCTACACACCGCTGGGCGCCGGGCTCGCTTTCGCTGTCCTGGGCCTTGGTACCGTCCTGGGCGGCATCCTCGGGCCGAAGATCATCGGTAAGGTCGGCAACAAGCGGGCCATCGTGTACGGCTTCATCGTCCAGGCCATCGCGACAGCGTCCCTGGCCCTGCTGAGCAATGATCCCGCGGCCATCGCACTGCTTCTGGTCGCCACGTTTGTCGGCGGTGTCGCCAACTTGGTTGTCATCGTCGGCTTCATGGTTACGGCCACCTCAGGGCTGCCCGACGGGGAGCAGGGGCTCGCCACCGGGCTGGCCACCATGAGCCAGCAGATAGGCATCACCATGGGAATCCCGATCATGAGCGCCATCTTCACGGCCCAGCTCGTGTCCCTTGGATCAACTGACGCTCCGGCAGTTCTTAGCGGCGTCACCCTGGCGATCTGGGTGAACGCGGGACTCTGCCTGGCGACCGCGCTGGTGGTGGCATTGTTCCTCAAAAAACCGGCCGCTGTGGAAGTCGATGTGGCAACATGCTCGCCTTCACCTGCCGCGGCAGCGCGGTCCTACGCGCAATCACCGGATGGCTCGCCGGGCCAGTGAGCTCGCTATTCGTCCGGTTCGTAGTGAGTTTGGAATCTTTCGGCGGTCATGGCGTAGCCATCGGTGCCATCTTCGTTGTTGAACACCACAAAGTCGCCCTTGTTGTAGTGAGTCCGGCCTTCCTTGGTGGTCACGCTGCCGGCTTCCGAGGCAACTTCAGCCCAGACCGGCGTGGATTTCACATAAGCACCTCGGCGGACCTGTCGATAAGTGGCGGCGAAGACGTCCGCGTCGACGGTGTGGATGTCGCCGTCGTCGTCCACCAGCCAGTCGCCTGCCTTGCACTTCTGTTCACCGCCCCACTTGCGATAGCTGAACCCCTCGGTGTCCAGGCGCAACGGTACGGCGACCACGTAGTAATCCGGCCGGCTCCTGTAGCGGCGGAACTCACTCATCAGCGTCCCTTTCCTTCAGACGCGCGGCAGGTCAAATACGGTGCCAAAATCAGTGTCCCGCACATCCCGTGTCGCGGCCAGACTGCCCAGCCGGTGGAGTGCCTCCATATTTTCCGGTGCATCCATGGCGCTCAGCGAGGAGACCGCCTCAGGTGCGGCAAGAGTTTCGTCCAGGGCGCGGACACTCTCCGGGCGCAGGTCCACGTTATAGCGCAGGTAGCTCATGAGTGGGGCACCGGCGAGGAGATCGCCGGTCAGCGACCCCAATTCCCTGTCGATCATTCTCGCGGTGGGGCTGGCGGACATCCACTGCAGCATCGTCTCCTGAAGTACTGCGCAGTCCTGCAGCACGGATTTCAGTGCCCGCAGGGCGTGGCTTGCGGTGAACTTTGCCTGGCTGACGGCAGGATCCGCAGCGCCAGTGCCGACCGACACCAGCAGCAGCTTCTCCCCACCCGTCTCCCAGCCCACGCGGTAGCCCTCCATAGAGGCGTACATGAGCGCCTGCAGGGCAGGATTGTTGAAGGGACTGACACCACCGTCCACGAAACTACCGGTCACAGGGCTCAGGTTGCGGCCGCCCATTATGGTGATGGTTTCCGGTTCGAAAAATGACGGCGCAGCGGTGGAGGCCCGGACAACCTGCCAGAGTGGATAGTCACCGTTACCCATCCTGCCGTTGGCCCCGGAAACAAAATACCTGCCGCGGGGGTTGTTGCTCACCGGCCATGGACTGCCGCTGTCCAGGCGCTTGATGACCACCAGCAATCCCGTCAACAGCTCGGGGCCGCCCAAAGTGGTGTCCGTACCGAAGACATCCTTCAACTCCGCAACCAGGGCCTGTTCGTTGTACCTGGCGCGCAGAAGAACCTGGCGCATAAGACTTTTTTCAAACACCCGCCACCCAAGGCTGAAATACTTGTCAGTGAGTTCGCCGACGCTCAATCCTTGGGCGAGGGCCGCCGCGATGATGGCCCCGGTAGACGTCCCTGCAATCAGGTCAAAGTAGTGGCAAAGACGGAAGTCATCACCTCCGCCGTGGCGTTCCCGCAGTAGGTCCTCTATCTTTTCCAGAATTCCGAGGCTCAAGACGCCCCGCAGCCCGCCGCCGTCAAGAGCAAGAATGCGCTTGGGCCTGCCATCACAGCGGAAGTGCTCGTCCCGGTTACGTATGCGATAAGGCATCTGGAACGCCTCTTCTCATTGTCGAGCTGCGTAAGACCATGCTAGCTGGACACAGTTTGGTAGTCAGGGCCGCGTGCTTGGCGATCTGGCAAATCCGTCGGCAGGGCCCGGGGCGATGGTCTACTGTGCCCATCCGCCACCCTTGTAGTGCGTGACGCGCGGGGTGGAGTATTGATCTGGGGGGCTGAGTGATTCGCTTCCGCGGGCAGGAGACGTTGTGTACGCAGCACAGGTTGGCCGTCGCCAGCCTCGTCGGCGTGGGCTCCTACAGCGGTGCCGGCGGGATCACTGTGCGGTTCTGATGCGAGGCCGCCCGTCTTTACTGCGATGGATCGCGGTGCAGGCATGTCTCGTGTTTTCCTGAGTCATTCCAGCCGGGACACTTGGCAGGCGGTCGCCCTAAAGCGGTGGCTGGTGGAGCAAGACCCGGGTCTTGCCGAGGAGATTTTCCTGGATCTTGATCCCGTGACGGGTATTGCGCCGGGGGAGCGGTGGAAGGAGGCTCTGCTTCGGGCCAATGAGCGGTGCGAGGTGGTCATTTGCCTGCTCTCCGCCAGCTGGGAGGACTCCCGCGAATGCTTGGCCGAGTACCGGACCGCGGAGAATCTGGGAAAGCTGATCCTGTGTGCCCGGCTTGAGCCTCTGGAAGAGGAAGGTGTCACCGGGGAATGGCAGCGTTGCGACCTCTTCGGCAACGGACCCACAACCGAAATTCCAATCGACGGCAAAGTCAGCCCTGTGGTTTTTCTCACGGAGGGCCTGCGGCGGCTGCACCAAGGGCTGCGCCGTACAGGGATCGGGGCAGAGCACTTCGCCTGGCCGCCGCCGCAGGATGCAGGCCGTTCCCCCTATCGAGGGTGGGAACCGTTCGAGGAAGCGGACGCTGCGGTATTCTTCGGCCGGGACGGACAAATCGTGCGCGGCTTGGATGCGCTGCGTACGATGCGCAGCTCCGGCATCGAGTCGCTGTTCGTAATCCTGGGTCCGTCCGGTGCGGGCAAGTCCTCGTTCCTGCGGGCGGGGCTACTGCCGAGGCTGCGGCGGGAGGACAGACAGTTCCTAGTGCTGGACACCGTGCGGCCGGAGCGAAACCCGCTCACCGGTGACTATGGCCTTGCCTGCGTGGTCCACGCCCAGCGCACCCGTCTGGGACTGGCTACTCCCACTCTCGGGGCCATCAAGGATGCCTGCAGTCGGGTGGACACGGAGCAACTGCGCAAGTGGCTGGCCGAAGCCCGGCAAGCTGCCGCCGAACGGCTGCTGGAGGTACCAGCCGGGACACCGCCGCCGACCCTGGTTTTGCCGCTGGATCAAGCCGAGGAACTCTTCAGTGCGGATGCCGGCCCCCAGGCCCCCCGATTCCTGGAATTGCTTGCCGGCCTGCTGGACCACGAAGACGGGACGGTGCCAGCGTTAATTGTTGCCGCGACGGTCCGCTCGGATTTCTACGAACCACTGCAGACGGCACCTGAGCTGGCCGGGCTTAAGAGCGTCGTCTTCGATGAGCTCAAACCGATGCCGGTCGCCAGGTTTAGGGAGGTCATCCTAGGCCCAGCAGCCCGTGCCACCGGGGCCGGGAGACCGCTGGAAATCGAACCTGTGCTGGTGGATCGCCTGCTGGAAGACAGCGTTCAGGGCGCGGACACCCTGCCGTTGCTCTCACTGACCCTGGCACGCCTGTACCAGGACTATGGCGGCGACGGGGACCTCCGTCTGGCCGAATACCATGCGATGGGTGGTATGCAGCAGGTCGTGCAACACGAGATCGACACTCTGCTGTCCCCGGGCCCAGCACTGCGGCAGAGGCAGCTGGATCTGCTCAAATCTGCCTTCATCCCCTGGCTGGCGACCATCAACCCAGACAATGACCAGCCGGTCCGCCGGATGGCCCGCCTATCCGACCTCCCGGCCGACGCCCGGCCACTCATAGATGCCATGGTGGGCCGGCGTTTGTTGGTCGAGGACGAGCGCGCCGGGGAGACCGTAATCGAAGTTGCTCTGGAGAGCCTGTTGCGTCAATGGCAGGATCTGGCCGGGTGGCTGGCAACCGAGCAGGAGGACCTCAAGGAGGCCGACAACCTGGAACGCGCCGCGGCTGCTTGGGAACGCAGCGGCCGCAACGAGGCATGGCTCTTCGCAGGAGAAAGGCTCAGTGGTGCCGAGACACTCTTCGGAAAACCCGGATTCCGGGAACGGCTGGACCCTGCCCGTGGGTTCCTCCGCGCCTCCCGAAGCCGGGAAGCGGAACGGCTTGCAGCTGAGAAAAGACGTCGGGATGCTGAACTACGGGCTGTCCGCGACAAGCAGGAACTGGCTGAAACGCACGCGGCGGATTTACGGAAGCGCTCCCGCGTACTCAAGATCGTCCTGGCATCAGCGGTCGTTATCGCCCTGATTGCCGTGGCTAGCTTCGTGTGGGCCTCCTTTGCTGAGCGCGAGGCCACTGCCCGCGACCGCGAAGCCACAGCTCTTCGTCTTGTATCGGAAGGGCTGTCCATGCTCGAAGGGACCCGGAACGGTGGCGATGCAAACGGTCTCAAGCGTATCCTCGCCGCGCAAGCGATTGCCTCGACCGCGGGAGGTGAGAGCGCACTGTTAAGCGCTGTCAATATGAAGCGCGACCTGCAAAAGATCATGGAAACGACGACCAAAATCAGCAGTATGGCGTTCAGCCCGGACGGCAAGAGGATCCTCACCGGCGGACCCGACGGTACGCTGCGGCTGTGGAATGCTGAGACCGGCCAGGCTCTCGACGAACCGATAAGTGGACATAAAGATAAGGTCAACGGTGTTGCGTTCAGTCCCGACGGGCGACGAGTCCTTTCCTGCGGTGACGACGGCACCGTTCGGCTGTGGGATGCGGCTACAGGCGGCGCCTTGGGCGCGCCTTTGACCGGACACACCGGAGCAGTGACGAGCGTCGCGTTCGGTCCCGGGGGCCACCGGATCCTTTCCGGCGGCGACGACGGCACATTGCGGCTGTGGGACCCGGAAACGGGCCGGGCACTGGGCAAACCGATGACCGGACACAAGAATGCGGTGACGAGCGTCGCGTTCGGCCCGGACGGACGCCGCATTGTTTCCGGCGGTGCCGACGCCACACTGCGGCTGTGGGACGCTGCGGGGGGCCGGGCCATCGGCGCGCCTTTGATCGGACACAAGAAGGCGGTGACCAGTGTGGCATTCGGCCCCGATGGGCGCCGGATCCTTTCCGGCAGCCGGGACGCCCTGGTGCGGCGATGGGACGCGGCGACGGGCCGGGCCCTCGGCGTGCCGATGAGGGGACACAAGGGTGCGGTGACGGGTGTCGCGTTCAGCCCCGACGGGCGACGGACTGTTTCCGGGGGTGACGACGGCACGATCCGGGTCTGGGACACGGAATCGGGCCGGGCCTTCGGCGAGCCGATGACCGCCCGCAAGAGTGGTGCGGTGACGAGTGTCGCGTTCAGCCCGGATGGACACCGAATCCTTTCCGCCAGCGCAGACGCCATATTGCGGCTGTGGGACCCGGAGACGGGCCGGGCCCTCGGCAAACCGATGACCGGACACAAGGATGCGGTGACGAGTGTGGCGTTCAGCCCGGATGGACACCGGATCCTTTCCGGCGGTGACGACGGCACCGTTCGTCTGTGGGACCCGGAAACAAGCCGGGCCCTCGGCAAACCGATGACCGGACACAAGGATGCGGTGATGAGTGTCGCGTTCAGCCCGGATGGTCACCGGATCGTTTCAGGCAGCGCAGATGCTATGGTGCGGCGGTGGGATGCGGAGACGGGCCGTGCTCTCGGCGAGCCCCTGACCGGACACAAGGATGCGGTGACGAGTGTCACATTCAGCCCCGATGGTCACCGGATCCTTTCCGGCAGCCGAGACGGAACGGTGCGGCGGTGGGACGCGGAGACGGGCCGGGCTGTCGGCGAGCCTTTGACCGGACACAAGGATGCGGTGACGAGTGTGGCGTTCAGTCCCGACGGGCGCCGGATCGCCTCCGGCGGTATCGATGGCACGATAAGACGGTGGGACGCGGAGACGGGTCGGGCCCTCGGCGAGCCCCTGACCGGACACAAGGATGCGGTGACGAGTGTCGCATTCAGTCCCAATGGGCGGCGGATCGCCTCCGGCGGTACCGACGGCACAGTGGAGCGGTGGGACACGGAAACGGGTCAGCCCCAAGGTAAGCCGATGACCGGGCACCTGAATGGGGTATACGGCCTGGCGTTGAGCCGCGACGGGCTCCGAATCAGCACCGGGGGTAACGACGGAACCGTGCGGCTCTGGGACGCGGAGACGGGGCAGCCCCTCGTGGGACCGATGACCGGACACGAGGGCCCGGTCTACAGCGTGGCATTCAGCCCCGACGGCCGCCGAATTGCCTCCGGAAGCGACGACGGCACGGTGCGGCTGTGGCCCGTGCCCCTGACCCCGTCCGACACTTTATGTACGAAACTTTCCCAGAACATCAGCCACAAACAGTGGGGTGAATGGGTGTCTCCAGACATCGAATACATCAAGGTCTGCCCCGGCCTTATCGTTCCTCCGGACATACCCGGCAACCGGCGCAAGAATACTCCCGCAAGCTGACAACTGGGCAGATCCTGACCAGAGGATTAAGGAGCAGGCCGAATGTTCGTATGTATGGCTCAGGTCATTGGACCGTGCTACAACGGAGCCACGGCTCCGCGTATGAGGGATGCGGTGGCTCCGATTGGCGGGCGCATCATGGCCGCGGAGACAGCCGGGGACGGAAGGAAATGACTCCGCGACAACTCACGTCTGTAATCGGGGTGACGACGGGCTTCGTAATCCTGGTCTTGCTCTGCGTCGATTGGTCCCCGACAGCCCTACAGGATCCTGCCCGAACTTTGAGTTTGAATGCCCAGGGCGTACTCCGGTGGGGGGAGAATCCGAACCGGATTCCGTTTACGGTTTTTGAGCTGACACTTTTCGTGGGCGTGGGCTTGGCCTTCGTTCTCGCTGGAGGGGCGGCTTGGCGGAGTCGCCCGTCCCGGAACCCGGGGCTGCTGTTGGTTGTGGCGGGTTGGCTTTGGCTGGCGTCCGGGATTCGCCGTTCCAGCGACCCGGTGGCCTTTACGCTCGGCGTAACTCTTACGCTGATGTATCAGCCTCCTTTGCTGCAGTTGGCGCTCAGTTTTCCGTCAGGAACACTGCGCGGTCGGGCTGAAAGAGCTGCCGTAGCGTTCTTCTACGCTTCCTGGCTGTTGGCCCCCGCAGCTGGCTGGGCCTTCTTCGATCCACGCCTCCATGTTGCGGTGGGGGAGTCCACGTCCCGCAATCTGCTGCTTCTCTGGGACAGCCCGTCTCTCGTAGCCGCCCTCGGGAACGCAATCCGCATATTTCAGATCTCGGTGGGGGTCGCGATCGTAACGGTCTTGATCGCCCGGTGGCGCTCAGGGACAAAGGCTTACCGGTCGGCATTCCTGCCACTCTGGCTCGCCGTAATCGTAAAAACAGCGGCCACCGTATGGGTGTCCCTCGCGGTGATCCAACTGTCTGGATCTCTGTCCTCGGAAGCGCTGCTCTGGCAATATCCGGCAACCGCAATAGTGCCGCTGGCAGTATTGTTCGGTCTGTGGCGCTACCGGTTCGCGCGTGGCAGGCTGGGTGATCTCATGGTGGAGGTCGGCTCAGCCCCGGTCAGCGATCGACTAATCGGCGCCCTTCGGAGATCCGTCCACGACCCCACCCTCACTTTGCTACGTTGGTTCCCCGATCAGGCGTCTTTTGTTGACAGCAGCGGAGTTCCCCAGGCGTTACCGGATGGTTCAACCGGGCGCGCCTCGATGGTCTTGGAACGCCACGGAACACCGGTAGGAGCCCTGGTTTTTGACGAAGCCCTCCAAGACCAGCCGCAGCTGCTAGCCGCGGTGCGCAGCGCAACGTCCCTGGCGTTGGAAAACCAGCAGATGGAACAACAGCTCCGGGAGCAACTCGTTGAGGTCCGTCGCTCCAGGGAGAGAATCGTAACGGCCGGGGACTCCCGGCGTCGTCAGCTTGAACGGGACCTTCACGACGGAGCTCAGCAACGCTTGGTGGCCGTGTCGATGGAGCTGGCGCGGGCCCAGCGGACGACGGATTCGCAGGAGGTACAAATCCTAGTCGGGACGGCCAGGGCCGAGCTTTTGGATGCACTTGACGAGTTGCGCGAATTGGCGAGGGGCGTGTATCCCCCCTCGCTCCGGGAGAGAGGTTTAACGGGCTCCCTCACTGCATTAGCGGAGCGATCATCACTGCCCATGGAGCTGGATCTCAGAACGGGCAACGGGCTACCGGCTCACGTGGCGCTGGCTGCCTACTTCATCTGCGCAGAAGCCGTCACCAACGCGACGAAGTACGCCAAGGCGGCGTGGGTGCGCATCTGCATAGACGGAACCGAAAAGGAGTTGCGAATGGAGATCGTGGACAACGGAATTGGTGGTGCCCGGCCGGGACCCGACGGCGGGTTGCTGGGGATTGCGGACCGGGCAGCAGCACTGGGCGGCTCGTTGGTAATCGATAGTCCCGAGGGCAGAGGTACGACGATACGCGCCGTTCTTCCCTTCTCCGCCGACCCGGAACGCGACCTGCCATGACACTGCGTGTCGCCATCGCTGAAGACTCGGCACTACTGCGCCGGGGATTGTCCGCCCTGCTGAAGTCCGAAGGACTAGAAGTCGTGGGTGAGGCTGCTGACGGCCAGCAGCTGCTGGAAATGGTTGACAAACAAGGGGCCGACGTAGCCGTGGTGGACATCCGGATGCCCCCCAGTTACACCATCGAAGGCATCCAGGCCGCCGAAACCATAAGAAGCAGACACCCCGAGACAGGCGTACTCCTCCTGTCCCAGTACGTGGAAACGGAAAACGCGATGTCCCTATTGAAGAATGGGGCCAAAGGCTTGGGCTACCTGCTCAAAGAGCGGGTGTCCGATGTCGACGAATTCATCGACGCCCTGCATCGCGTTGCTGCGGGCGGCACCGCCATCGATCCGGAGCTTGTTACGCGTTTGGTCGACCGTCCGCACAAAGGTCACGATCGAGGAGATGACCTCACGAGCCGGGAGAAGAACGTACTTGAGCTCATGGCTGAAGGGCGAACCAACCAAGCCATAGGGAAGTCGCTCTTCTTAGGGGAGCGCACCGTGGAGGCCCATATTCGGAGCATTTTCCTTAAGCTCGACTTGAGGCCCGAGCCGGAGGACCATAGGCGTGTGCTCGCCGTCCTCACGTACCTCCGAGGAGTCGGACAGGGTCGGAGTTCCGAGTGAAGGGCCAGCCCGTGGTTCCGGGCCGAAGGGATCAGCGTTAGGCAGCGATCTCCCCGTTTGTCGAACCGCTATCGGCGGCCGCCCCGGCAGCCTCGGCTGCCTCCAGCGGGGCCAGGAGGAGTGCCCGCTGGGTTGCGGACAGGGCCTGCGGGAAGGCTAGCGCCAGGTAAGCCAGATGCAGGGCGGCGACGATGTAATGCGTGCCCGCGATACCGTCCAGTGACCGCCGTACGCTGGCCCTGATGCGTTCGAGATTTACGGAATCCCCATGATTGGCCAGAGCCATCCGGGCGACCATGTGCTGCGGATGCCTCTGGACGCTCCTGTCCATTTCGGCCGCAGCCTGCAGCTGTGTTTTGGTCCAGCGACGATCCAAGAGTTGGGTGGCGTCCTCGGTACCCGCGAAATGGGCAAGATGGATCGTGCTCATCGGTACAGGCGTGGACAACATCGACATACTCCTTCGGACTGCTGAGGGATGGCAACGGACCCTGCCGTTTGATCCGTTAGATCCATGGTGCTTTCGGGCGTCAGCGGAAGCATCCGTGCCAGCACGCTTTTTGGGCCGACACAGACAGGGCCAGTGCCTGGAGCGCCGGATCCGGAGCGCTATCGGTTCCCCTGCTTCTCGGAAAACCGTGCTGGCACGGAAGTGCCCGATTCCAACGCGGACGCACCATTGAACTATCGGATTCAAGGGAGTCCGGAACCGGAACTAGGCCTCTCGAGGTTCTCCAATTCCAATCATTTAGGACCGACACGGCCGCCATTGCTATGTGACACATGGGCCAAGGACGTCCACCCCATCATCATCGCCCAGGAGTGTGAATCAATGTTTTCCAACGCAACATCACCAAAAAAGTCCCCAACGGCACGCCGCAAGGTTGCTCTCATGTCCGCGGTTTCGCTCGCACTGGCGACTGTTCCCGTCGCATTGGCTGCCCCGGCCCACGCAGCCACCACCCAATGCTCCGTCAAAGCAGAGAGGCCGGAATATGCAGGGAAGACCAAGTACGGGGTCACGCTGGTCAACTATAAGATAAAGGTGTACTGCGCGAAGGCCCGGGACGTGCTCATCAAGCAAGAACGTTGGGAAGATGACTACACGTATTGGCCTCCCTTCAACGGCAACGATTTCTTGGGTGCATCGTCGTGGAACAACTACCGTGTCGAGACTGGCAAGACGCTGATCATCAACAACGTGCGAACGCTCGTCAACGGGGAGGCCGGAAACGAGGAAGTCTTCCACAAGGCTGCCATCCGGGAAGGTTCGAGAGACCTTGACATCTGGACGGACTGGTCAAAGTGGAGTGTCAGCCCTAACCTCTCAATTTCATAACTGCCTTACAGCACGGCGGTCCGGTGGCTCGGACCAGGCGTCGGAGGCGGGCTGGCCGGTGGAACCATCCGGCCAGCCCGCCTCCGCGTGGGTTCTGGGGTTTCCAGCCACGTGAACCGGTTATTGCAGTGCGGTGCCCTCAGGTGGACCATGGACAGCATGGGAAGGCTCTGGCTCCCGCTGCCAGTAGAGGTTGCGGCTTTCGAGCCGCGATCGGGGGCGGATGCAGGTCGGTTTCCGGTTACCGAGACAGTTCTTGAAGCTTTGCAGCCCAAGGAATGGGTGATCTCTTGTCACGCATCTTCCTGAGTCATTCGAGCCGGGACACCCCTCAGGCCATCGCATTGAAGCGCTGGCTCATTGAGCAGGACCCGGGCCTGGCGGATGAGATTTTTTTGGACTTGGATCCTGTAACCGGGATCCAGCCCGGTGAGCGGTGGAAGGAAGCCCTACGGCGGTCCAATGTCCGATGTGAGGCGGTAATCTGCCTTCTCTCGCGCCACTGGGAGGCATCAGCCGAATGCCGGACCGAGTTCCGTACGGCGGAGTCCCTGAACAAGCTCATTCTGTGCGCACGGCTGGAGCCTCTTGTAGCGGACGGCACTACCGGGGAATGGCAGCGGTGCGACCTGTTCGGCGCGGGTCCGACCACGCAGATCCCGGTTGATGGCATGAACGGTGTGGTGGCGTTTCAGACGGAGGGTCTGCAACGCGTACACCGTGGTCTGCGCCGGGCGGGAATCGGGGCAGAGCATTTCCCCTGGCCACCGCCGAATGATCCTAACCGTGCACCGTACCGAGGATGGGAACCGCTCGAGGAGACGGACGCGGCGGTGTTCTTCGGCCGCGACGGGCAGATTCTCCGCGGCTTGGATGAGCTGCGGGGGATGCGAAATTCCGGCATCGAATCGCTGTTCATGATTCTGGGTCCTTCCGGGGCAGGGAAGTCATCCTTCTTGCGGGCCGGCCTGCTGCCCCGGCTCAAACGGGACGACCGGCACTTTGTGGTTTTGGAGATCATGCGCCCGGAGCGCAACGCGCTCACCGGGGAGCGGGGTTTCGCCCGCTCGCTTCATGCACTGCGAACCGCTATGGGGTTGGCCCGGCCGGTGCTGGCTGAAATCAAGGATGCCTGCACCGCGGCTGACGCGGACCGGTTGCGGGCGTGGCTGACAGAAGCCAGAGAGGCGGCAGCATCCCGGCTGCCGACCGAGGCCGCGGGAACGGCGCCGCCAACTCTCGTGTTGCCCCTGGACCAGGCGGAGGAACTCTTCAGCGTGGACGCCGGACCACAAGCCAATCAGTTCCTGGAACTCCTGGGCCGGTTATTGCGCAATCATGATGGGCTTGCGCCGGAATTGATTGTGGCTGGCACGATCCGTGCAGACCGGTACGAAGTGCTGCAGACCGCACCGGACTTGGCCGGACTTGGGAGCCGCCTTTTCGACGATGTCAGACCGATGCCGGTCGCCCAATTCAAGGAGGTTATCCTCGGACCTGCCGAACGGGCCACCGCGGCCGGACGGACCTTGAGGGTGCAGCCGGATCTGGTCGACCGGCTCCTGGCCGATTCCGCTGAGGGCGCGGACACACTGCCACTGCTCTCATTGACCCTGGCCCGGGTGTATGCCGACTTCGAAGGGGCCGGGGAGCTGACCTTGGACGGATACGAGGCTGTCGGGGGCATGGCCAGCGTTGTGCAGACGGAAATCGACGCCGTGCTCGCCCGTGACCCGGTGGTGCGTCGGTCGCAGCTTAAGCGGCTGCACTCGGCGTTCATTCCATGGCTGGCGACCATCAACCCGGAAAATGACCAGCCCATGCGCCGCGTCGCGCGACTGACGGATCTTCCGGAACAAGCCCGCTCGCTGATTGAAATGTTGGTCGCCAGGCGCCTGCTGGTCAAAGACGAACGTGACGGCGAGATTGTTGTCGAAGTGGCCTTGGAGAGCCTCCTGCGCCAATGGAAGGAGTTGGCCGGCTGGCTGGCCAGCGAGCGGGAGGACCTTAAGGAGGCCGACAATCTTGAACGCGCTGTAGCGGCATGGGAGAGCAGCGGCCGCGGCGATGCCTGGCTCTTCGAAGGCGAACGGCTGACCGGGGCGTCGTCGCTGGCCGAAAAACCTGGCTTCCGGGACCGCCTAGGCAACGCCCGGAGGTTCTTGGACGCTTCCAGAAAACGGGAGGACGATCGAATTGCCGAAGCCCAACAGCGGCAGCAAGCCGAACTACTGGCCGCCAGAGAGAAGCAGGAAGCAGCCGAAACGCATGCAGCGGTGCTGCGGAAAAGCGCCCGCTTGCTGAAAGCTGTATTGATCGTTGTGGTCCTGGTCGCCATAGTTGCAACTGCCGGTTTCGTTCGGGCCTTCATCGCCGAAGGTGAGGCCACTACCCGTACCCGCGAGGCAACGGCTTTGCAGCTTGCGGCCGAAGGCCAGTCGATGCTCGCTGGTGCCCGTCCCGGCGGCGAAGTGCGCGGGATGCTCCAGATGCTTGCAGCGCAGGCTCTGATGCCAACCGGCGAAGGCGAGCGGGCCGTCGTCAACGCCGTGGTGAAGCAACGATTCGTCGAAAAGATTGCGGACGTCGGAGCCTTTGTCGGGGGAGTGGCGTTCGGGCCGGACGGTGCTCACGTCGTCTCCGGCGACGCCAACGGCACAGTCCGATTATGGGACGCCCGCACGGCTGAGCCCGTGGGGGACCCGATGACCGGACACCGGGGGGCCGTGAAAAGCGTCGTGGTCAGCCCGGATGGACGGCGGATCGCCTCGGCGGGTGCCGACAGGACCGTGCGGTTATGGGACTCAGCCACTGGAGCGCCCGTGGGGGCACCTTTCGCAGGACATAAGGGTGAGGTGAACAGTGTCGCGTTCAGCCCGGACGGCCGGCAGATAGCCTCTGCCAGCGCCGATCGCACGGTGCGACTGACGGACGCGGCCACCGGACTGCCCGTGGGGGAGATGTCCGGGCACCAGGGGGCGGTAAAAAGTGTGGCGTTCAGCCCGGACGGTCGACGGATGGCCTCGGGAGGTTCTGACAGTACCGTGCGGTTATGGGATACCGAGACCCGATCACCCATAGGTGAGCCGCTGACCGGGCACCGGGGAGCGGTGAACAGTGTGGCGTTCAGTCCCGACGGCGAGCGGATCGTCTCCGGGGGCGCGGACCGCACCCTGCGGTTGTGGGACGCAGGCACCGGCGCGCCCGTCGGGCAGCCGATGACCGGACACAGGAATTGGGTATCGGGGGTAGCGTTCAGCCCGGACGGCCGGCGCATCGTCTCGAGCAGCGGAGATTACACTTTGCAGCTGTGGGACGCAGCCACCAGGCTAACCGTTGGGGAGCCGATGACTGGCCACGGGAAAGAAGTAGCCAGTGTGGCGTTCAGCCCCGACGGCCTGCGGATCGCCTCGGGGCTGGGCGATGGCACCCTGCGCTTGTGGGATGCCAGCATTGCTCCACCTATAAAGCACGAAGGCCCGGTGAGCAGTGGGACGTTCAGCCCAGACGGCAGGCGCATTGCCTCCGGAGGCGGCGATGGCACGGTGCGGCTGCGGGACGCCGCCAGGGGTCTACCCATTGGGGCGCCCTTGGCCGGGCACCGCGGTGTAGTGAGCAGTGTGGCGTTTAGCCCCGACGGAAAGCGGATCGCCTCAGCCGGTGCCGATGGCACGGTGCGGTTGTGGGACGCCGCCAAGGCCACAGTCATCGGTGCGCCGATGGCCGCGCACCGGGGTGCCGTGAACGGCGTTGCGTTCAGCCCCGACGGAAAGCGGATCGCTTCGGCCGGTGCCGATGGCACGGTACGGCTGTGGGACTCGACCACGCGCGCGCCAGCCGGGGCGCCAATGACGGGACACCGCGGCGGGGTGAAAAGCGTTGCGTTCAGCCCTGACGGCCTGCGGATCGCCTCCGGGAGCGCAGACCGCATGGTGCGATTGTGGGACGCGGTATCCGGAGCGCCTGTCGGGGATCCCTTGGCAGGACACGAAGGTGACGTGAACAGTGTGGCGTTCAGCCCCGATGGCCGGCGGATCGCCTCCGGGGGCGCAGACCGCATGGTGCGATTGTGGGACGCGGTATCCGGAACGCCTGTCGGGGATCCCTTGGCAGGACACGAAAGTGACGTGAACAGCGTGGCGTTCAGCCCCGATGGCCGGCGAATCGCCTCGGGAAGCGCTGACAGCATGGTGCGGTTGTGGGATGCAGCCACCGGAGACCCCGTCGGTGGACCCATGGCCGGTCACTGGGATGCGGTGAACAGTGTCGCTTTCAGCCCCGACAGTTTGCGGGTCATCTCAGGCAGCCGAGATGGCACCGTACGGTCATGGCCTGCCCCTTCGGAGTGGTCCGCGGCGCTGTGCGCCAAGCTGACGCAGAACCTCAGCCACGAACAATGGCGCGAATGGATCTCTGCCGATGCAGGGTATGTTCAGACCTGTCCTGGTCTTCCGGTTCCGCCCGATGTCACGGCCCGGACCGGTTGAGGCGGGGTTCCGAAGAATCGCCCGCGGCCACGGTTGGCTGGAGCCTGTGTCACCCGTGCCAGGTGCCTGGTGGATGGTGCTTACCGATTAAGACGTGGACAACATAGACGTACTCCTGTGATTGCTGACGGGTGGCAACGGAGCTCGTCGGTTGATCCGTGCCACCTGACTAGGTCCATAGTGCCGTCAGGGGTGCAGGGTCAGGATCCGTGCCAGCACTCATTCTGGTGGAACAAGTGACACAGCGCTGTCTCCGGCGACCGACAGTGGTAGCACGGAAGCGAGGGGCGTTTGCGCAGCCGCAGACTGGAAGTACCGGTTCCGAGAGAAGAAGGATTCCCGGGATTGAAGCCCCGCAAGCAGGGCAAACCTCTAAAACACAAGTCAATGGCTGCTGCACCCAGATGCGGTCGGGCGGCTGTCCAAACAAACCCTTCACACCACTGATTAGGAGCAACGCTGTGTCCATCACAACAGCATCAAAGAAGAACCGAGTCCTGCGGTCGAAGATCGCCCTGGTCTCAGCCATATCATTGAGCCTTGCCGCGGGCTCCGCGGCGCTGGCAGCCCCAGCACAGGCTGCGGATTCCGTAACGCATGCAACCTCAGCGCAGTCCTCACCCCTATTTGCTAGTGCGCACATCACGGCTGACACGCCATACTTCGCGGGGTTTGGGGCCGGCTGGAAGCGTTTGGTGGCATATCCAGGCAAAGTGTATTACCCGTCCAGCGGCTGGGTGCAGGTCAAGCAGGAACGATGGGAACGCGATCACTGGCCGGACCAGAACGACTACCTAGGCACATCGTATTTCAGCAAATACTTCCATAGTGGCGGGACGTTCACCTTCAAAAGCACTTATCCCCTGCAAAGGACGGACTTTGGTTACGGGGACAAGACTGAGGAGGTTTACCACAGGTTGTCATACCGTGTGTACAAGAACGGCTACTGGTCTCCTTGGTCCAAATGGGTATACAGCGACACTGCAAGCATCTATCGGTAATTCCCGGTTACCTAAAAATTAGATCCCGGGACAACTGTCCTGCGATGCTTAGCACCTGGAACGGACCTGCGGGGGCAGGTCCGTTCCGGCCAGAATCGCCGCGCGAATCCAGTGCTTAGCCCGTCGTGCCAGCGGCATCACTGGCGGCACCGGTTGAGAGCGTCGGCCGCCCTTATCAGGGCCAAATGTGAGAACGCCTGCGGATAATTTCCTGCCATGCGGTTGCCGGTTGTGTCGTATTCCTCGCTGAACAGCCCCAGGTCGTTTCCGCAGCCGATGAGCCTGTCCATGAGTCTCCTTGCTTCGGACACGCGGCCCGTCCTGGCGTATTGCTCTGCAAGCCAGAATGAGCAAGCAAGAAAAGGATGTTCCCCAGGTTCAAGACCGTCCAAACAGCTTTCCGTCCGATAACGCATCAGCAGGCCGGACCCGTCGAGAAGATCGCGCTCTAATCGAGACACTGTTCCCAGGATCCGCTCATCGTCGTAGGCCAGAAAGCCCACTTGTGGCAGTACAAGCAGGGACGCGTCCACCTCACTGCTTCCATAGGTCTGGGTAAAGGAATTGATTTCACGGCTGAAACCCTGCTCCAGAATTTCGGCGCGAAGCCCGTCCCTGAGCTCCGCCCATCGCTCCAGCGGACCGTCAAGCCCATGCTCCTGCACAGCCTGCACTCCGCGGTCCATTGCGGCCCACATCATCACGCGGGAATGAGTGAAGTCCCTTTGCTCGCCCCGCATTTCCCAGATGCCGTGGTCTTTCCGTTTGATGTTGTTCTCTACAAATAGGAGCATGTTCCGTTGGAGGGTCCAGGAGAAATGGTCCTCATGCACGCCGCGATTGCGAAGCTTTGCCAAGGCAACCATGACTTCGCCGACAACGTCGCCTTGGTACTGGCGGAAAGCGCCATTGCCGACGCGAACCGGGGCGGAGCCTTCGTAGCCCGGTAAATGGGCCAGGACCCGCTCGGGCAGCTCTCGCTCGCCAGAAACTCCATACATTATTTGAATATCGTGCGGGTCGCCGGCGATAGCCCGAAGCAGCCAGTTCCGCCACTGCAGTGCCTCCTGGTGGAAGCCATGGGTCATCATGGCTTCCAGTGTTAGGGCAGCGTCACGTAGCCAGCAGTATCGGTAATCCCAGTTGCGTTCACCGCCGAAATGTTCTGGAAGTGAGGTGGTCAGGGCAGCCACAATTCCCCCGGTCCTCTCATGCGTCAGCGCACGCAAGACGAGCAGGGAGCGTTCTACTTCCCGGTCATAGTTTCCTTGCCGGAGGTAGTTGCTCGACCAGCTTCTCCAGTACGTGGCAGTTGTTTGCAGCGCCCGGTCGATGTCGATCGCCGGCGGAGGCATATCGTGGGATGAAAATGCGTGCAATTGCAGGTCGAGTGTCTGACCGGCTTCGACGGTGAACTCACCCACGTGCGAATAATCAGGGCCGGCTTCGGGCAATGGATCCGCCCTAAGCATCACAGCTTGCGGTCCGGCGATGGCAAGCAGTGCCTCCCCATCGTCGTCGTGGATCCGATGCACCCACGGCACGACCTTTCCGTAGCTGAACCGCAGCACCAATTCCTGGCGCATCACGACGTGCCCGTGTAACCCCTGCACCCTGCGGATCATTACAGTGCCGCTTCCCCCGATTGGCATGAATTCGGTGACCAGGACTTCACCGGTTGCGGTTCGCCAACGCGTCTCCATGATGAAGGTGGAGGGCAAATACCGGCGTTCCACTTGCATGCGACCGGAGACTTGTTTGTTCTCATGAGCTGGTGCAAGTAGCCAGCGGCCGTGATCCGTGGTCCCAACCAAGGCGCCGAAAACAGAATCAGAGTCAAAACGCGGTAGGCAGAGCCAGTCGATACTGCCCTGTCGTGAGATGAGCGCGCCGGTGCGAAGGTCGGAAATAAAACCGTAATCCTCAATCCGTGCGGTCATGTTCCTAACTGAAGCACAACCAGGGGTGCGCCGGGCAGACTCCCGGACCGGTTTCTTCTGGCCTCGCACTATGAGGACGACGTCGATCCCGAGCCCACCGATCGAGAACAGCAGGCGTCTGGCACCTTCCCTCCCGGCGAAGGATCGTGAATTTTTGAGCGCGGAAGCGAGCAACTCCGCCGCCTTGTCGCTCAAACCTCGATTGCATAGTGATCTCTTCGCGGCACTTTCACTCATGGCGAGGAAGGTCACTGCCCCGAGAATGAACGACGTCGATCCCGGGAACATGGCGGGACGGGTTCTGCTGCTCCTGAAGCCGTTATGTCCCGCTACAGGCGGCCCCGATCAAGATCGGCGCAGGATTCACACAGGGTCCGCCGTTTCGATGGACAGTACGTTGGCGGGCACATAGCTTCGGCAAGAGTGAATGGTCGAATGCATATTGGGGGAAGCATCGTGGGTACTGGCCGTCTGGGTCGCGTTTTAGGTCTTTTCATCACATTGGCCATCATGTTGGGGGTCATCGGGCTTCCCAGCGCGACAGCCGCTGCGACTCTGACCGCCCCTGTGCCTTCGGTTACTGGCACAGCCAAGCTCGGCTCCCGGCTCACAGCTGTCCCAGGCACATGGGGTCCGGCGCCAGTGGCGCTGCGGTACCAGTGGCTGCGTTCGGGCCTGGCCATCCCGGGGGCAACAGGCGCCAGCTACGTCGGATCGCCCGCAGACCGGGGCAAAGTGCTCTCCGTACGCGTTGCCGGCTCGAAGACGGGCTACGTCAGTGTGGCCCGGACGAGCAGGGCCACCGCGGTGGTTGCGGCCGGGACATTAACCGCCCCGGTTCCCACCGTTGCCGGCGCAGCTAAAGTCGGCTCCCGGCTCACGGCTGCCCCTGGCGGGTGGGGTCCTGCACCGGTGACTCTTCGGTTCCAGTGGCTGCGCGCCGGTGTCGCGATTTCGGGGGCAACTGGTGCCAGCTATGTACAAACGGCCACAGACAACGGCAAGGTGCTCTCCGTTCGGGTTACCGGGTCAAAGACCGGATATGGAACGGTCGCCCGCATGAGCAAGGCAACCGGACTCGTCGCCTCGGGGACATTAACCGGCCCTGCACCCACCGTCACCGGCACCGCCAGGGAAGGTTTCCGGCTGACGGCCAATCCCGGCACGTGGGGCCCGGCACCAGTGACCCTGAACTACCAGTGGCTCCGTGCCGGCGCGCCAATCAGCGGCGCGACGGGCCCGGCGTACATGCTCGCTGCGGCCGACGCCGGCAAATCCATCAGCGTCAGGGTCACCGGAAGCAAGACCGGTTATGCCGCCCTCATCAAGACCAGCACAGCGGTTGCCACATCGACAGACACTCTCGGGCCCGGTGCCGTCTTGCGTGCCGGCAGCTCCCTGCTCTCCACCGACGGCAGGTTCCGGCTCATCATGCAGGGCGACGGCAACCTCGTCGCGTACGGTCCCACCGGCGCAGTGTGGTCCACCGGCACCAGCGGGGCAGGCAACTGGGCCGTCATGCAGAGCGACGGCAACCTGGTCGTGTATACGTCAGTCGGCAGGTCCCTGTGGGGGTCCGGAACGGACCAGCTCGGTGATTCCTCGCTAGTCATGCAAAGCGACGGAAACCTGGTGATCTACCATGCCGGATACCCCACCTGGGCGCGGCACGGCGGCGCGCTGTACTTCAAGCTGGCGCCCAACACCACTCTGACAGCAAACCAGTGGCGCCTTTCCGTGGACCGGCGGTTCCGGTTGATCATGCAGGGGGACGGGAACCTTGTCATGTACGGCCCCATCGGACCTCTGTGGGCGACCGCAACAACCGGAACCGGTAACTGGGCCATCATGCAAAGCGACGGCAACCTTGTCGTCTACACAGCCGCCAACAAGCCGATCTGGGACAGCCGCACCGCCGGGCTGCCGGGCGGAGAACTCCACGTCCAAACCGACGGCAACCTGGTCATCTACCAGAACGGCAAGGCCGTTTGGACGCGTTCGGACGGCGCCGGCACCGGAACAGCTCCGCCGCCCTCGGGCGGTGTGGCCACATCCATCTCCGTCGCCCGCAGCAAAATCTCAGGCGGACGCTACGTCTGGGGCGGCACGGGCCCCACCGGCTTTGACTGCTCAGGGCTCGTCCAGTTCTCCTTCGCGGCCGGTGGCATTTCGGTACCGCGGACAGCCACCCAGCAGTACTCAGGCACTTCCAACAACAGGATCCCCCTCGCCCAGGCCCAGCCCGGCGACCTGGTGTTCTTCGGCAGCCTAGGCAACTTCTGGCATGTCGGCATCTACACCGGCAACGGCAAGATGATCAACGCGCTGAACCCCGCCGTCGGCATCATTGAATTGCCGATCAACCAGCTGCTTGATACCAGCGGTCGACCAGTGAGCCCTTACGCCTACGTCGCTAGGTACTGAGGGCTGCGAGTCACCAGGACATCGCTTCCCGCGGCTGAGCCAGGTGAGTTTCATGCCCAAATCGGCGCCCGCCGCCCTAAATTCCTCGATCGTCTGCACCATGTGGCCGAGACCTACGGAAGTGCAGTGCTTTCCCGGGTCTGGCCACGTGCTCGGCATTTTCGACAAGCCTTACTACCTCTTCTTTTTCCTGTTCTTGCGTTGCGGCTGGACGCGCTGGCTATGGGCGTGCGCCACCGCAGCGGCAGCCGCCGCGTCGGCGTCGGCTTTTTTACTTCCCTGGGGGAGGGGTGGGAGGCCTTTGGCTGCGCGGCGCTCGGCGAGGGCCCTGGCGGCGGGGGATCCCGGCGTCGGCATACGGCGGATGACGAAGAACTGCTGACCCATGGTCCAAAGGTTCGTGGTGGTCCAGTAGATGAGGACGCCGATGGGGAAGTTGATGCCGCCCACACCGAAGACGATGGGAAGGAGGTAGAGCATCATTTTCTGCTGGCGCATGAACGGAGACGCCATGGCTTCCTCGGACATGTTTTTGGCCATGATCTGCTTCTGCGTGATGAACTGGGACGCCGTCATCGCCAGGATCATCACGATGGTCAGAATGGTGACCGCTGTCGGGTTGCCTTCCGGGTTGTGAAGCAGCGTGGCCGAGAGCGGGGCGCCGAAGATGGTGGAGTCGTCGAACTGGATCACCTGATCATGGCTCATCGCTCCGATGCCCTTGCCTTGGTCACGGGCGGTGCTGATGCCTGACAGCACTGTGAACAGGGCAAAGAAGAACGGCATCTGGATCAGCAGGGGGAGGCACGCGGAGAACGGGTTGGTGCCGTGCGTCTTGTACAGGGCCATCTGCTCCTGACCCATGGCCTGGCGGGACAGCGGGTCTTTCTTGCCTTTGTACTTGTCCTGCAGCTTCTTCAAATCCGGCTGCAGCAACTGCATGCCGCGCTGTGCCTTGATTTGCTTGACGAACACGGGAATCAGGGCGGCACGGATTACCAACACGAGCCCGATGATGGACAACGTCCAGGTCCAGCCGCTGGCCGGCGGCAGGCCGATGCCGCTCAGGCCCTCATGGAAGCCCACCATGATGATGGACACGAACCAGTTGAACGGAAACATGATCGTTTGAAACAGGTCCATGCAGTACCCCTGTTCGTCGGGCTCGGCCAGGATTGCCGCGCATACTCGTTGCCGCCCTCGGCTGCCGCCGTGGCCATGCCCCCAGAGTACGCCGCTCTGATGGCTGCGCCCCGGCAACGGCCAGGTGGTTCAGGCGGAAGGCCCCAAGCAGAGGATGACCACCAGGCGCTATTCGCCAGCCCATGCCGGGGGCGTAGGGTGGCGAAATGAGTAGCCCTGACGACTCCCCAGAACCGCTGCAACGGCTGCCGTCGGGGATCCCCTGGAGATACGCAGAGTACAAGCCGGTTGATTCGGAGGTCTCAGCGTCCCCGCCAACCAATGTCGGCGGATATGACGAACTCCTCAGATACTTCCGCGACAGAGGTCAAAAGCTGCCGCGAAGTGCAGAGAGCCTTGCCGCGATTGATCACGCCATCGACGGCGCCGGGGACAGGCATTTGCTGGCGAGGCTTGCCCGCCCCATCGGGATGTTCTACGGAGATGTCCTCACGCACACCATTCCCGGAGCCCACTGGGAGGTCGTCCAGGAGGGATATCCTCTGGTTCGGGTCTCCAAGACCGTTGCGGTCGACGTCGTTCGGGTCGCCATGAGGTGTCTTGCAGTCGCGGACCCCACACTCGCACAAAACTACGCGCACGTCCTCGAAATAGTCGGGCACCAGGCATAGAAGGGCTGCCGGCCCGGTCAGGGTTCCTGAAGCTGCTCGCCCTTGAGGGCGGGGGGCTGCGGTTCGGGCGTTTTTGCGCAGCCCTCACAGCAGCCGTCGTCGGCTTCGGTCGCGACGTCGGCAGCTGCGGCGAGCGGGACGGTGCAGCAGGCATCGCCGCGCCAGGCATTGATGCCCTCACGGACGGCGATCGCGGCAATGACCAAGGCGGCACCGGCGTCGGCCCACCACCACCCCATGGTGCCGTTGAGCACCAGACCAACCAGCAGGACCGCCGACAAGTAGGTGCACAGCAGCGTCTGCTTGGAATCCGCCACCGCGGTCTTGGAGCCAAGCTCCCGCCCCGCACGCCGCTGCAACCATGACAGGACCGGCATGACGGCAAGGCTCAGGGCAGCGATCACGATGCCCGGCGTCGAGTGCCGGGCTTCGCCGCCGCCGGTCAGCGACGTCACAGAGTCCACCGTGACAAACGCGGCGAGGGCGAAGAAAGAGATCGCGATGATCCGCAGGGTCAGGTGCTCGCGCCGTTTCGGATCCTTGGCGGAGAACTGCCAGGATAGGGCGACGGCGGACGCGACCTCGATCACCGAATCCAGGCCGAAACCGATTAGCGCGGAGGAGTCCGCCACGTTGCCGGCCCAGAGCGCGACGACGGCCTCGATGACGTTATAGGTGATCGTCATTGCCGCAAGCATCCGGATGCGCCGGCTCAGGACAGCGCGGCGCGCCAGGGACGGGACGGTTGGGGTGTCAGTGCTCATGCCAGGCATGTCTCAATTCTCCGCGCAGCGAGTGAGTTCATCGAGTCGGCAGTGAATCCCGGTGCTTTCCTCATTCATCAGATGAGGCCGTCAGCTTCGTTCTGGAACCTCTCGCCTGCCTTGAAGACGATAACGAGGACGCCGATGGCCGCCCCGACGAATATGGGCAGAGCGATAATTGCGTGGGTGACCGGCGTGAGGACCCGTGCTAGGTAGTAGAGCAGGGACACCCCTGGAGGGGGCCCCCATGCCGAGAACTCAACCAGGCTGAAGTGGGCATCGGGGATGTCGGGTCGGCTGAAAAGCCCAGGAACTTCTAAGGAAGTCCTCATGTGCATCTATAACTACAATGGCGGCATGACACCGCAGGAGTTGGCCAACCTTGCCCACCTACGCCGCGCCCGCGACCTGATCGACCGCGAATACGCCCGGCCTCTCGATGTGCCCACCATGGCCGCCGGTGCCCTGATGTCCCCGGCACACTTCTCCCGCCAGTTCAAGGCGGCCTACGGCGAGACGCCCTACAACTACCTCATGACGCGGCGGGTCGAACGCGCCATGGCGCTGCTGCGGGCCGGTGTCAGCGTGACGGATGCCTGCATGGAGGTCGGCTGTACGTCGCTGGGCTCGTTCAGTTCCAGGTTCACGGAGATCGTCGGGATGCCGCCCAGCGTGTACCGGGCCCGGGAGCACCACGCGGTGAAGGCTATGCCCTCGTGCATTGCCCGGCAGCACACGCGGCCCGCGCGCAAGCCGAGCAGGATTGAAGAAGCGCCCCCGCAACCGCTGCAATAGCGTGTGAGGCATGAACATTTCACTTCAGTACTCACACATCACTGTTAACGACCTCGACGAGTCGCTCGCGTTCTACCGGGACGTACTCGGCCTGGACGTGCGCAACGACGTCGGCTCGGACGGACATCGCTGGGTCACGCTCGGCAGCGCGGCCCAACCCGATCTGGAGCTCGTGCTGTCACTCCCGCACGCGGGCCGCTCCCAGGACGACGGCGACGCGCTCCAGCAGCTGCTCACCAAGGGCGTCCTGCACAACATCGTGTTCCGCACGGACGATCTCGACGCCACGTTCGAGGCGGTGCGGGCCGCCGGCGCGGAGGTCCTCCAGGAACCGATCGTCCAGCCCTGGGGCCCGCGCGACTGCGCCTTCCGTGACCCTTCCGGCAACATGGTCCGCTTCAACCAGGCCTGACCTTCAACCAGTCCTGACACAGAAACGACGCCGGGGATGTCGCCGCGGGTGCCACACGGTGGCCACGGCGACATCCATCGGTTCACACAGAAAAGGAACCTGCAATGAAGGACACGGAACGGTCGGCCGAGAGTGCCAGGACGTATGAGGGATTCACGGATGAGGAACGAGCCGCGATGAAGGAGCGCGGGCAGGAACTCAAGTCGGCCACGCGCCGCGGATCGCGTGGCGCCAAAGCGGACGGGGAAAGCGACGTGCTCGAGAAAATCGCCGAGATGCCGGAACCGGATCGCTCCATCGCCGAGCGGCTTCACGCTCTCATCAAGGCCACAGCGCCGGAACTCTCGCCCAAAACCTGGTACGGGATGCCCGCCTACGCCAAGGACGGCAAGGTCGTCTGTTTCTTCCAGAGCTCGCACAAGTTCAAGACACGGTACTCAACGCTCGGCTTCAACGACTCGGCCAACCTCGACGACGGCACGATGTGGCCTACCGCCTTCGCCCTGAAGACGCTGACCGCCGCCGATGAGGCAACGATCAGCGCGCTCGTGAAGCAGGCCGTCAGCTGAGGACTGGGCACGCCCCAGGAAGGTCTGGACACAGGTAGCCAGCGGATTTACGGTTCAGGGGTGGAGGGTTGCCTTCCACCAGAACGGTGCCCTCCTCCGGTCCGCTATCACGGGCCGTCCCTCGCTGACAGGAGGAAGAGAAGATGCAAAAGGTTGAGGAGACCGTCGACGTCGCCGTTCCGGTCCGTACGGCCTATAACCAGTGGACACAGTTCGAATCCTTTCCGCAGTTCATGTCCGGTGTGGAATCCGTAACCCAGCTGACCGACACCACCAACCACTGGATTACCAAGGTGGGTGGCGTGCAGCGGGAATTCGATACGGAAATAGTCGACCAGGAGCCTGACGACCGCATCGCGTGGCGCAGCACCGACGGCAAGTCCCATGCCGGCATCATCAGGTTCACGCCGCTGGATGCCAATCACACCAAGGTCAAGGTCCATTTCGAATGGGCGCCGGAAACCTTCACCGAGAAAGCAGGTGCAGCCCTGAAGATCGACGAGATGCAGGTCAAAGCCGACATGCGGAAATTCAAGGACTTCATCGAATCGCGCGGTACCGAAACCGGCGCCTGGCGTGGGGAAGTCGAGGACACGGGCCCGACCGGGCAGATCTAGGAGCCATTACCGGACCATCTGAGGAGGATGCCACCACACCGCCCGCGGATCATGCCAGCTGCACCGAAGACTGAAGCGGTCGATCCGCCCTTCAGCCTTGGTACATCCGCGCCAGCGCATCCCTTGCCGGCGACTTCAGTTTCGACGGGTCCATCGCCTCATGCGGCAGGGACGCCGCCGTGGCCGACCAGACGGCAGCCCAAAACGCGTCGTCTCCCGGGCCGGTATTCTGGGGACGACGGATGAACCAGTCATAGCCGCGGGGCCTGGGCGGAAGTCCGGCATCGTCCAGGTAGGCATCGATGTCGTCGTCAATTGACTCCAGCTCGGCGTCGCTGAGCATCGACGGCTCACGGTGCTCGCTACCGTCGGGGTAATGAGTGACTACGACAGTGTGCCGGTCCCTGGGCGCGGCGGGCACGCGCACGACATTGCCTGGTCCTGCGGCCCAGACGACCAGTGCGCCCCAGCCGTTCTCCGTGGCGGGGATCCATCCAGCCGGCGCTTCGGAGAGCTCCTCGCACTCCCACGGGTTGTTGCTCATGCCTGACATTCTCCACCACGCGGCGTCGTCGGGCCCGCACTCCGCCCCCTTGCCGGGTTAATAACTTCAGAGGAGGATACCCTCACACCGAAGGAGGCCCTCATGACGCAGCTGGGTAAATTTGAGAAGTACCTGATCGAGGAATTTTTCGACGATTACCGCGCCGGCGCCATGAGCCGACGCACATTTACGCGTCGCGTGGCCTTCATTACTGGCAGCATGGGCGCAGCCGCGGCCGCGATGCTGCTGGTGGGCTGCACACCAAGTGAAGTTCCGCGCAGCACCGACCCCATGCCCACCCCCGACCCCACCACAACATCCCCGGGCACGGGAACCGCTTCCGCAGGCGCAGTGCCAGGAGCCAAGAGCCCCCTGTCCGTTCCTGAAGGTGCGGCGGGCATGGTGACGGCGACCGTCCAGGTACCTGCAGGCGGAACCAACATCAGCGGTTACCTTGCCCGGCCAGAGGGGAACCGGCCGGGACCTGCAGTGCTCGTCTGCCATGAGAACCGCGGGCTGACTCCGCATATCCAGGACGTGGCGCGCCGCTTCGCCAAGGAAGGGTACGCCGCGCTCGCGTTGGACTTGCTCAGCAGAGAGGGCGGCACCGCCAGTCTCGACCGGGACGCCGTACCCGGTGCACTGACCAAGGCCGGAGCCCAACGCCACGTCTCCGACTTCAAGGCCGGATTCGACTACCTGAACTCACAGGACTACGTCGACGCAGGCCGCATCGCCATGACCGGCTACTGCTTCGGCGGCGGCATCACCTGGCAGGCGGCGACGGAGCTGACCGGCCTCAAGGCAACCTCCGCGTTTTATGGACCCGCGCCGGATCTGGAGAAGGTTCCGACCATCAAGCCGGCGGTCTTGGGCGTCTATGCGGAACTCGACGACCGGATCACCGGCGCCATGCCGGCATTCCGGGACGCCCTGGACGCGACCGATGTGCGCCACGAGATCAAGGTCTATCCCGGCGTCGACCACGCGTTCCACAACGACACCGGAGAGCGTTACAACGAGGCACAGGCGACCGCCGCGTGGAACGACACTCTGGCGTGGTTCAAAAGGTACGTCTGAGGCGCCGTGCTGGAGGGTGAAGGGGCCCGCCGCCGCTCCGCCTAGGACCTCTCAAGCAGCACCATGGCTTCGTAGTGGGAGGTTTGGGGGAACATGTCCAGCAGCCGCACGCGCCGCGCCGTGAACGACGGCATGGCTGCGAGATCGCGGGCCAGCGATTTGGCATTGCAGCTCGAGTACACGACGTGCTGCACCGTTGAGGATTCCAGCCAGCCGCACATGTCGTTGCCGATGCCGCGCCTCGGAGGATTGACGATTACGAGCTCCGGCTCAGGGCGGGTGGCAACGGCGAAGGCTGTCGCATCGCCGGACCGGAAACGAACCCTCTGCAGGCCCGCGTCCCCGCTGCTCAATTCTGCGCTCGCGATGGCTTCCCGGCTGGTCTCGACGCCGACGACGTCCCGGGACGGGTCGGCGCAGTGCAGGGCAAATCCGCCAACGCCGCAGTACAGGTCCCAGACGGAAGCCGGCGCGACTTCACTGACCCATTCGCTTCCTTGGCGGTAGAGGGCAGCCGCCATCTCGGTATTGGTCTGGAAGAAGCTCTGCGGCCTCAGATGGAGGTCGAGGTCATTGACGCGCATCCGCAGGGTTGACTGCGCAGTGAGCACCACCTCCCGATCCCCTTCCAGCACAGCCTTGTGCTCTGGGTGCAGGTTGACGGACACCACCTTGAGCTGCGGCAATGCCTCAAGCAAGGAGGGCAGATGACGGCGGATGCGGCCGATCAGGTTTTCCGACCGCAGGACCAGGCGCAGCATCAGTTCGCCGTCCGGGGATTCGGTGACGATCAGGTGCTTGAGCTCTCCGATGCGCCGCGGCACGTCATAAGGCGTGAGGCGGGCCTGGCTGATGAACGCAGCGAAGGCCGGGAGACAGGCCTGCAGACCCGGCGAGCACACGCCGCATTCGCGCAGGTCCACGCCCCGCCCCTCGGCGTCGAGAATCCCGAGGGTAGGATTCCGCACCGAGCCCCCCACGACCATCTTGGCCTTGTTGCGGAAACCGGCCTCGCGGCTTCCCACCGGTGGAAGCCACTGCAGCGAGCTGTGGGCGGCGAGGAGGGTTCGGCAGTGCAGCTCTTTGGCTGCTAATTGTTCGGCGTATGGCTGGCCCATGTGTGTGCAGGAAAGGCAACGGGCGGCATTAAAGTAGGAACATTGCATGACGTTTCAATTCTACTTTTCCCGACAGACTGCCTTGGCACAGCGCCGCACTGCAGGAGAGGGCATGACCCGTCGCCTAGGTCAGGACGACGACCGCCGCTTGGGGAAGGTGATCCTGTCGAGATCATTCGCTGCGATAACCGTCGCGCCGTCGGCGAGTGCCCTGGCCTGCTCGGCAAGCAGGCCGGTGTCCCCATAACGGGACGAGAAGTGGGTGAGGACCAGCGTGTCAACGCCGCCGGTCCTCGCCAGGCTGCCGGCCTGGCCCGCCGTGAGGTGGGCAAATTGCGCGGCCAAGGCGGCGTCCTCATCGCTGAACGTGGACTCGGCCACGAGCAGGTCTGCGCCGTCGGCCAGCGCTTCGGCGCCCTCGCAAGGAGCGGTGTCCATGACAAAGGCAAAGCGCTGACCGCGCCGCGGTATGCTCACGTCCTCAAGCCGCACGCCGCGGAGTATCCCCTCGCGTTGCAGCTGCCCGATGTCCGGGCCGGTGATGTCCGCCGCCTTCAGCCTCTCGGGAAGAATGCTTCGGCCGGCAGGTTCGGTGAGCCGGTAGCCGTAGGTTTCAACGCGGTGGCGCAGTGGCTGCACCTCCAGGTATGGTGCGACCTGCCCGGCTTCGGCGTGGGGCTGCAGCCGAAGATCTAGGCCGGGGGAGGCGACGGACACCAGCGCACGGACGATGTCCTCGCCGGACGCGGGGTAGTGCAGATGAACAGGGTGGGTGACTCTGTCCAGCACCATGCGTGACAGCACGCCGGGCAGCCCGTAGCAGTGATCGCCGTGGATGTGAGTGAGGCAGATGCGCGTGATTTGGGAGGCCGAGACTCCGGCATGGATCATTTGCCGCTGCGTACCCTCTCCTGGGTCGAAGAGCAGTCCCTCGCCGTCCCAGCGCAACAGGTAGCCATTGTGATTGCGGGTGCGCGTTGGCACCTGGGAGGCTGTGCCCAGTACAACCAGTTCACGCATGGAACAGAGTCTCTCACTGGTTCTCGGGGCAGGGCTACCCGTTCCTCGCTCAGGCCGACCTAAGATCCTCCAGCTCCCGCAACGGGTCAATCAGCGCCACACCCGGCGGTTTATGAAAAGATCAACCATGCGTCCGATGCAGCTTTCCAGCAAACTTCAGAACGTCCGCTATGAACTGCGGGGGCCCCTGCTTCAAACGGCGAAGCAAATGGAAGCCGAGGGACACCGGATTCTCAAAATGAACCTGGGGGACACCGCAGAATTCGGACTGGAAGCGCCCGAATCCGTGGTGGTGGACATGATCCATCATTTGCGGGGAGCCCAGGGATACAGCGACTCCAAGGGAATCTTCTCGGCGCGCACGGCTATTTCCCAGTACTACCAGACCAGGGGCCTCCTGCAGATCGGCGTCGAGGACATCTTCATCGGCAACGGAGTCAGTGAGCTCATTTCCATGAGCCTCCAGGCGTTCATGGAAAACGGAGATGAAGTCCTCATCCCTGCTCCCGACTACCCTCTGTGGACCGCGGCTGTGGCACTCACAGGCGGCAAACCGGTGCACTACCTGTGCGACGAGGCGGAGAACTGGTGGCCGGACATGGCCGACGTCGAGTCAAAGATCACCCAACGCACAAAAGCGATCGTCATCATCAACCCCAACAACCCCACCGGGGCCGTCTACCCCCGGCATGTCCTGGAGCAGTTCGCCGCCCTTGCCCGCAAGCACAACCTCGTGCTGTTCTCCGACGAGATCTACGAGAAAATCCGCTACGAGGACGCCGAGCACATCCACACAGCCTCCGTAGCAGAGGACGTCTGCTGCCTGACCTTCAGCGGACTTTCCAAGGCATACCGCATGCCGGGCTACCGCGCCGGCTGGGTGGCCGTCACCGGTCCGCATGCAGCGACGCTGGCGTACCGCGAAGGGCTCGAGCTGCTCGCTTCCCTCCGCCTGTGCCCCAATGTCCCGGCCCAGCACGCGATCCAAACCTGTCTGGGAGGCTACCAGAGCATTGATGCCCTGATCCGGCCCGGGGGGAGGCTGCGTGAACAGCGCGACCGTGCGCTCAAACTCCTGACAGCTATTCCGGGGGTCACCTGCGTGCCCGCCGCGGGAGCCATGTACCTGTTTCCGCGGCTCGACCCTGAGCTGTACCCGGTGAAGAACGACGAGCAGTTCGTCCTTGATCTGCTGCGGGACCAAAAGATCCTGGTGTCCCACGGGACGGCGTTCAACTGGCCCCAGCCGGATCATTTCCGCTTCGTCATCCTGCCGTCCGTCGAGGACATCGAAGAAGCAGTGCGCAGGATCTCAACATTCCTGGCCGCGTACCGGAACAGCTAACGGGCGCTCCGTGGTCAACCGACCGGATGCCCGTGGTCGCAGGTTGTTTCGCCCGGCCGGACTTCATGCCCCTGGATGCACGTCACCGAGGGCGGCGGCGGAGTATCGTGCGCGAGAAAGAACAAACTGCTGCTGCCGTGGCTGAACTGGCTCTCTTCCCGCTGCAGCCACGAGAAGGCTTTCCGCCGGGGTTGTTTAGGCGTTTCTGAGTTCCCACGGTGTGGATGCAGGAACGGAATCTTGACCATGGCCACCTCGACCTTCCAACCTTGCGTCGCTGCTACCGCGCAGTGACCGAGCGCTCAGTGATAGAACGGTGCAATGAGTATAGGCGCGGGCATCGGGTTGCAGAAGTGCCCGCTCAAAATGCAGGCAAAGGCCGACGGCGGCACCGCCGGCGCGTTCGCCGTCCGTCTTGCGCGGGGAGACACGGAACCGGACGGCGCAGGATAAACGGATGAGTGCGGCTGGCGAGTTCATCGACCGCGCCCTTCAGCGGGAAGGGGCCTGGTACCGGGCCGACGAGATGCGCCGCGAGCATGGCGGGGGTGTCGGCGTTCGGCTTCAGTACTACGGGTCCTCGGTAGGTGCGGTGCGCGGCGCAGTCCGTGATGCACTCCGCCGTCACCCCGACCTGGCGCACGATGACATCACCGCGCTGAGTTCCGAACTGTGGGCTGAGCCGGTTTTCGAGCGCCGCCTCGCAGCCGCGGTTCTCCTGCAGTCCAGGGTGCGGCTTCTCACGAACTCGGACCTGACGCGCATTGAAGGCTTTGTCAGGACAGCCCGGCTGCGCGCCCTGGTCGACCTCCTGGCCGTCGACGTCGTTGGGCCGCTGATGGAGGACCTCGACGCCCAGGGCAGGGGCCGTGCTGAGTCGGTGCTGGACCGATGGGCCCGTGAACCTGACGTGTGGCTGCGCCGGGCCGCCGTCCTGGCGCCGCTGCGTGCCCTGCGGCGTGGCGGCGGTGACTGGGACAGGTTCGCACTCCGGGCGGGGTCCATTCTCACGGACCCTGCAGCTCCGGGACCCGACGGCGCGGCAGCCCGTGAGGCCGTGGCGCAAGTCCTCGACGAAGTGGCGAAAAGCCGGCCCGAGCTGCGTCTGTCCCGCGAGTAGTCCGTTAGGCGCCGACCTTCTCGAGCTCTTCGGCGGCCGGGGCCGCCGCCTGAACGGCTTCCGCCTGAACGGCTTCCGGCTGGACGGGCGCAGACGGAACGGGCGCGGCGTGGGCCGCCGTCGCCTGGACGTGCTGGTGAAGCGGGTGGAAGTGGCTGTGGGCCAGCGACCCGAACTCGTAGGCGGTCTCGGCGTGCTCGGACACATCGACGCCCGCGACCTCGTCCTCGTGGCTGACGCGGAAGCCGATGGTCTTGTGGATCGCGATGCCGATGACCGCCGTCATCAGGCCGGAGAGCCCGAGGGTGATGAGGACCGCGACGGTCTGGGCAATGAGCTGCTGGACGCCGCCGCCGTAGAAGAGGCCGCCGCCCACGCCGTCGACCGGCAGGGCGATGAAACCCAGCGCCAGCGTTCCGACGAGCCCGGCGCCGAGGTGGACTCCGACGACGTCCAGGGAGTCGTCGAAGCCGAACTTGTACTTCAGTTCCACGAACATGGCGCACGAGAATCCGGCCACCAGCCCCAGGCCCACCGCGGCGAGGGGGCTGATGTCCGCGCAGGACGGGGTGATGGCAACCAGGCCGGCGACCGCGCCGGACGCGGCGCCGAGGGAGGTCGGGTGGCCGTGGCGGACCTTCTCGGTGACGAGCCAGCTGAGGAGTGCGGCGGCAGGGGCCACCAGGGTATTGATCCAGATCAGCCCTGCCTGCTCGGCGGTGGTGGCTGCACCGGCGTTGAAGCCGAACCAGCCGAACCAAAGGAGGCCCGCCCCGAGCATGATGAACGGGACGTTGTGCGGGCGGTGGCCGGGGTCCTTGCCGAATCCGTGGCGCTTGCCGACGATGAGAGCCAGGACCAGGGCCGCGACGCCGGAGCTGACTTCGACCACTGTGCCGCCGGCGAAGTCGATGACCTGGCCGAACACCGCCGTGACCGCTCCGCCCTGGCTCATGAGTCCGCCGCCCCAGACCATAAAGGCGAGGGGGCAGTAGACCGCTGTGATCCACAGCGGAACGAAGATAGCCCAGGCCGTGAACTTTGCGCGGTCGGCGATGGCACCGCTGATGAGGGCAACGGTGAGCATGGCGAACGTGGCGCTGTAGCCGGCTTTGATGAGGTCGGTACCCGCAAGGTTGGTGAGCCCGAAGCTGGAGAAGGGATTGCCGAAGAGGCCCATGATGCCGTCGCCGCCACTCATCGAGTAACCCCAGAGGACCCAGACGACTCCGACGATGCCTGCCGAGACGAAGCTCATCATGATCATGTTGAGTGCTGCCTTCGCGCGCGTCATGCCCCCGTAGAACAGGCCCAGGGCAGGGGTCATGAGCAGCACGAGCGCCGTCGACAGCATTATCCAGACGTTTCCAGCAGTGAGTTCCACCAGCGGGTCCCTTCGCATCACCTTAGCCAACCGGGCTCCATTGATGCCCGCCGCTTTCCCCCTGGTCGATACTGGTCGACGTTTGTTTCAGGGCGTGGCTGGTCAAGTTACGTCAACGTTTCGGAAACGTGCCCTACGTAAAGCCCGCGTGACGCGTCTGTTTCGGGCATGTTAACGGGACCCCTCGGGTGTCCTCGTATTGGCATACGCTCGTCGTTTTGGCCCTTGGAAACAAAAGAGTTGAGGGATGGGCGCGGTGAGACCCGGCCAGGAGTTGCCGCATTACGGCTGCGTGAATGGATCATCACCGGAATCAGGGCCTACTGGGTGCCGTCCGGGGATTGACCACCGCTGCTGGGCGCGCCCACGATGGGGTATGACTGATTCCGCAGCCACCGGCGCTGACTATTTCGACGATGAGCCCGAACCGGGCACCGGTGCCGGCCCGGGCGGAACCCCCGGTTCCGGAACGGGCGCGCAGGTCCCGGAAGGTCAGCAGACGGTGGAACACATCGCCGACGAAATCCGTGACGATATCCGGCTCGGCCATGTGGTCGACGATGACGTCAACCATGTCCTGCAGGGGCGCTTGGACGGTGCCGGCATCGCCATGCGCCCGGAGGACGTGGACACCCTGGCCGAGGAGATCGAGCGGGACGCATCAACGTAGGAGCTGCAGTGGAGGACCCCTTTGACCTTGACCGCTTCGTGACGGCCCAAAACAGTGGCGGCACCTATGAACAGGCGCTCGCCGAACTGCAGACCGGCAGTAAACGAAGCCACTGGATGTGGTTCATCTTTCCCCAGATCGCAGGACTTGGGCAGAGCGCCACATCCAGGAAGTATGCGATCCGCTCCCTGGAGGAAGCAGCTGCCTACCTGCAACACCCCGTCCTCGGCCCGCGGCTGATCGAGTGCGCCGACACCGTCGGTGCGCTCAAGGACCAAACGGCAGAAGAAGTATTTGGCCGCATCGATGCCAGGAAGCTGCATTCATCCGTGACCCTGTTCCTCCGCGCGGCGCCGGGGGAGACGGCCTTCAAGCAGGTACTCAGCCGCTTCTTCGACGGAGAGCCTGACGCCGCTACGGACGAGCTGCTGAAGAAGCAGCGCGACAGCGACTGAAGGTGGGATCGGGCGGGTGGTTGCCGGGCCCGGCGCGTCAGGGGGGATAGAGCGCGCCGGGACCCGGCAGTCCCTCATCAACGGGTCGCGGCTCCCTTGTTCTTCAGGACACGGCCAGTCTCCCTGTTGCGTCTTGGGAAAAGCCCGGCCCCCGGACCTGAACTGGTGGTGGCGCCGGACCCCGCAAATAGGGGGTGTTCCCAAGGTTTTGCGGGGATGCCTCTTGTCCTTCACCGGGCTGTCCGGCGGTCCTACACTTGAAGCACGAGCCTGCCCGCAGCCAGCGGGCTACGCGGACGGAAGGACAGTGTCATGGGTCTGGACGACAAGATTGATCACGCAGCCGAGAAGCTGGGTGGCAAGGCCAAGGAAGGCGCCGGCAAGGCCAGGGACGATGAAGGCCTGGAAGCCGAGGGCAAGGCCGATCAGGCCAAGGCTGACCTCAAGCAGGCCGGTGAAAAGGTCAAGGATGCCTTCAAGCACGACTGACCTGGCTTGACCCGAAGCCCCGCCTGCCGCTGCAGGCGGGGCTTCCCGCCGCAATCGGGCACATGCGTCTCGGACATCAGGAGTAGCCGGAGGCTCATCAAGCATCTTCCCATGGGGCAGACTGGGACGATGGAGAAAATCGTGCCTGCCCCGCCCGGAGATCCTCGCCGCCCGCTTGGTCCTCGCGACCCGGGCGACGCCTGGGTGGAGGGCGACCGCGGAAGGTTCTGGGGGCGCTTTGGATCCGCCGGGCTCCTGGCCCATGACCCCGGGAAAGGCATCCTGCTGCAGCACCGCGCCCTCTGGAGCGATCACGGCGGAACCTGGGGGCTGCCCGGCGGTGCGCTCCACCAAGGCGAGGATCCCGTCACCGGCGCGCTGCGCGAAGCCTTTGAGGAAGCCGCTGTCCCGGAGGGAAACGTCAGGGTCCTGTTTACTTCCGTTTTCGACGTCGGCTACTGGTCCTACACCACGGTCGCCGTCCGGGTCGTGGAGCCTTTCGAGCCGGCCATCACCGACCCGGAGAGCATTGAACTGAGATGGATCCCGCTGGGGAACGTGGCACGCCTCAACCTGCACCCGGCCTTCGCGGCGGCCTGGCCCGCGCTCAGCGGCAAACTGCTCGACCACGAACGGGCCGGGGCCTCATGATTGACAGCGGGCGGTTCCGGATCCTCCTGGAGGAGGAACGGGCCAGGAAACTCGCCCTGCTGCCCGCGCTCAGTGCAGACATCGCCTCGGCCAACGCGGCCCGGCAGAACTCAAACGTGGACGATGAACACGATCCCGAAGGCGCCACGATCGCCTTCGAACTGTCCCAGGCATCGGCACTGCTGGACCAGAGCAGGTCCGGACTTGCCCAGGTCGAGGCCGCCTTGGAGCGGATCGCCGCCGGCACGTACGGCTTGTGTGCGATATGCGGGGAACAGATCGCGGAGGGCAGGCTTGAAGCCCGGCCCTGGACGCCGTTTTGCATCCTGCACGCGAGAGGTAAAGCCTGAGGGGCGAGGTTGAAACATCGGGCCCGCAGGCTGTTCCGAAGCCGGGACGGAAACCGTACGCTAGGGGCTGGGAGGTGATTGCCATGCAGGCAAGCCAGGGAGACCGCATCATCATCCACGGCAGGACGGTGGAGTCGTCGGACCGTCACGGTGAGATTCTCGAAGTCCGCGGCCCCGACGGAACACCGCCGTACTTCGTCCGCTTTGACGACGGGCACGAGACAATTATGTATCCCGGCGGCGACTTCACCGTCGAGCGCCGCGCCACGTAGCGCGCGGGATGAGCGCACCCGCGGGGCGGCCCGACCGGATCCTGATTGTTATCCTGTCCGTCGTTGCCTGCCTCGTGCTGGCGGCGCTGGCTGCCGTCTTCTTCCGTGGCCAGCCGGAACCACTTGGCGAGGGCACGCCCGCGGGCGTTGTGCAGCGCTACGCTGCTGCGGTACTTGACGGCGACGAAACCACCGCGGCAGGCTACCTGGCAGACCGGTCCCGGCGGCAGTGCGGCCCGGCAGAGCGCCCTGCCAGGAGCGGATTGCGGGTCACGCTCGTGTCGACGACCGAACGCGCTGACTCCGCCGACGTGCGTGTGGCCATTACGGTCTCGAACGGTGCCGGTCCGTTCGGGAGCCAGGAGTATGAAACTGAGGACGTGTTCGACCTCGTCAAGGTCGGCGGGCGGTGGCTCGTGGAGACCGCACCGTGGCAGCTCACCATTTGTCCGGCCCCAGCCGTGAGGCCGTGAGCCCGTGAGTACCGTCCGGCCGGATACGGCCCCGCCACCGCACGCGGCGCTGACCACGGTCCGCCGCCTCATACTGTTCCTGCTCTTGTTTTCCCTCGTCCTGATCGGGACATCGGGGCTGAGCGGCCTGCTGGGGCGGCTGCTCTCCAGTGGAACCTCCCTCGCGGAGCGCGACGTCGGTGGCCTCGCCCGGTCGCTGGCCTTCGCTCTCGTCGGCGGCACGCTCGCGGCCATCCTCTGGTGGCTCGTGTGGCGCCGGCTGCGCGAGAACGGGGAACGGGCTGCGCTGTCCTGGGGACTCTACGTCTCCGGCGTCTACGTGGTCGCCCTCATTACCTTCACCACTGCACTTCTCGGGCTGGCGTCGTCGGCCATCGGCGGGGACTCACCGCAGTGGTATTCAGGAGCAGCCGCAGGCCTGGTGTGGGCCTTGGTGTGGGCGTGGCACCGGTGGATGTGGCTGCATCCGGCCAAAGGACCGAGCCGTCTGGCCGGCGTGCCCCTTGTGGTGGGCTCGGTGTTCGGGCTGCTGATAGGCGCAGGCGGGGCTGGCACGGCCTTGGGCAACCTCTTCGATGCCGGGCTTCAGGGAATCGCCGGCACGCCGTCCCTCGGTAACCCTTGGTGGGTTCCGGTGCTGCAGTCGCTCGTCTGGGCAGCCGGGGGAGCCGTGCTCTGGTGGTGGCACTGGATCCGTGGCCGCGGACTGCACCTCACAACGGGGCTGGCCAACGTGGCACTTGCCGTCGCCGGCGTCCTTGGGGGCTGTATCCTCGCCCTTTCCGGCGCGGTCGCGGCACTGTTCGTGCTGCTCCGGTTGGGCTTTGACCGGTCCAGTCCGCTCCCGCAGCTGTTGGAACCTCTTGGCCCCGCCGCTGCGGCGGCGGCGGTCGGCTGCGCGGTCTGGCGCTATCACGCCGCGCTCGCCGGGCGCCGCTCAGGGGCCATGCGCCAGGCATCGCGGCTGCTGGCGGCCGGCGCCGCGTTGGTCGCCGCGGCCTCAGGCATCGGCGTGGTGGTCAACGCGGCGCTCGGGCTGGCAGAAACCACGCTGGCGGGAACAGGCACCCGGACGCTGCTGTTGGGCGGCATCAGCGCCCTGGCAGTCGGTGGTCCAGTGTGGTGGCAGGTGTGGGGCCCGCTGCATCGGCGGGGCCGGCAACGGTCCGGGCAGCGGGGGCAGCGCATTTACCTGGTGGTGGTTTTCGGACTCAGTGCCGTGGTGGCCCTCATTGCGCTGCTCGTGGTCGGTTACCAGGCATTTGAACATCTCCTCGATGCCTCCGGCAGGGGCAGCCTGCTGGGGAGGGCGCGCGCCCCGCTGGGCCTGCTGACGGCCACGGGACTTGTCGCGGCCTATCACTACGGTGTCTGGCGGCGGGAACGGACGGTCCCGCCGCCGACGGAGCCCGTCCCGCCGTCTGGGGCTCCGGACCTCAAAGGTGGAATCGGCGAGGTCATTCTCGTGGCCGGCTCCGATCCTGTTCCGCTCCGCCGCGCAATACGGGAGGCCAGCGGCGCCGACGTTACGGTGTGGGAAAGGGCCGACGGCGGTGCTGCCGCCCCGGGAACCGGCACGGCGCCGGATCCGGGGGACCTGGTGCGGGCGCTGAACGGCGTGAGCTGCGAGCGCGTGCTGGTTGTCATCGGCCGGGACGGCCGGATTGACGTTATCCCTTTGGCGGACGGCGCCGCGAGCCTGGGCAGGCCACTCTCCGATCAGTAACTGCTACAGGCCGCCCTCTATTTCCAATTTATCGCGCACATGGGGGCTTGCGGCAAGGCCCCCGTCATGCCTCAAACTGGCTCGGACGGGCCCGGAAGAAATGCACGGAAAAGCCTTGGAGAGGCGGGGGTTGTAATGGTGGATGTGCTCGTTGCCGGAGGCGGTCCGACCGGGATGATGCTGGCCGGTGAGCTGGCGCTGGCGGGGGTGGATGCCGCGATTGTGGAGCGCCGCCCGACGCCGGAGCTGGTGGGCTCGCGTGCGGGCGGGTTCCACTCGCGGACGATCGAAATCCTCGACCAGCGCGGGATTGCCGACCGGTTCCTCTCCGAAGGCCAGCCCGTCCAGGCGGCGTTCTTCGGGAACACGAAGCTGGACGTGAGCGATTTTCCGACACGGCACCCTTACACGCTCGGCCTGTGGCAGAACCATATAGAGCGGATCCTGGCCGGCTGGATCGAGGAACTGGGTGTGCCGGTCCATCGGAGGCTCGAGGTGGCCGGCTTCGCCCAGGACGACAGCGGGGTCGAGGTGCGTCTCGCCGACGGCGGGCCGATGCGCGCGCTGTACCTGGTCGGCGCCGACGGCGGGCGAAGTGCTGTGCGCAAGGCAGCCGGCATCGACTTCCCCGGCTGGGATGCCACGAGGAGCAGCCTGATCGCCGAAGTGGCGGTGACCGAGGAGACGCCGGCGGGCATCCGCATCGACGAGGTGGGCATCCACGGGCTGCACCTGATGGAGGACGGGCGGACCACGCGGGTGGTGGTGACCGAGAAGCAACTTGGGCCGGCGGCCGAGCCCACCCTGGCCGACCTCGGCAAGGCGCTGACCGAGATTTATAACACCGATTTCGGAATCCACACTCCGACATGGATCTCGCGGTTCACCGACGCCACGAGGCAGGCCGCAGCCTACCGCAGCGGCCGCGTGCTGCTGGCCGGGGACGCCGCGCACATCCATTCTCCTTCGGGCGGGCAGGGGATCGGGCTCGGCATCCAGGACGCCGTGAACCTTGGCTGGAAGCTTGCCCAGGTGGTCAAGGGCATTGCGCCGGACAGCCTGCTGGACACCTATCACGCCGAGCGGCACCCGGCCGGGGCCCGCGCGCTGAAGCACACGATGGCGCAGTCAATCATGCAGCGGGCCGACCCGCGCATCGGCGCGTTGGCCGACACGGTGGCGGGCCTGCTGACGATCGATGAGGCCCGGAAGCAGCTGGGCGGACTCATTTCCGGCCTGGACGTCCGCTTCGACATCGGTGAGGGGCACCCGCTGCTCGGGCGCCGCATGCCCGATCTCGACGTCGTCACCGCCAACGGCCCGCAGCGCGTGTTCACTTTCCTGCACGACGCCCGCGCGGTGCTGCTCAACCTTGGCGAGCCGGGCAGCGTCGACCCGGGGCCCTGGGCGGATCGGGTGCAGCTGGTGGACGCCACGTACGACGGCGGGTGGGAGCTTCCCGTGATCGGTTCAGTCAGCGCTCCTGCGGCCGTGTTGGTCCGCCCCGACGGGCATGTGGCGTGGACGGGAGACGGGACTCAGCCGGGGCTGGAGGACGCACTGGCCCGCTGGTTCGGGCCTGCACGGCATTAACGCCCCGCGATGTGGATGGCCAAGGCCGTCACAAAAGCCGACGCACGCAGGTGTGAGGGCAGGCGGCGCCCAAGCTTTGCGTCAGGAGACAGGCTGCTTGAGCGGTGAGCGGTCCTGCCCGTATTCCGCCGTGACCAGGATCGGCAGGTGGTCCGACTTCCCGCGCGGCAGGGTCTCCACGCTTTCGATATCCAGCCCCAGGGACGTGGCGAAGTCGAAGTGCCCCTTAAAGACCTTGTAGCGCGTGTAGGTCCTGCGGTTACTGAGCGACAGGGCGTAGCCGGCGTCCTTCATGTGGGCATGCAGGCTCTTGGTGAAGAACGGGTAATTGAAGTCCCCGACCATCAGAGTCATGAGTCCGCTGCCCATGCTCAGCAGTTCCGCGTGCGCGGCATGGATCTGCTTCCGGCGGAGTGAATTGGAGGCAGTCAGCGGTGCCGCGTGAAACGAGCCGATGACCAGTTCATGGTCCGTCTCGTTGTCCACCACCCGGGTGCCGATGAGGCGCTCGTGCGCGGGCGCCATGACATGGTCGTGCATGGACTTCTTCAACGCAAAGGTCTTGGTCTCCAGGGCTGTGAACCGCTCCGTGCGGTAGTAGATTGCCAGTCCGAGCCTGTTGCCTTTGGTGAAGTCAGCCAGGTGCAGAGGACCGAGGGTTTTCGGCAGGTCCGCGGAATCACATTCCTGGAGGCAGAGGGCATCGATTCCGAAATTGCGGGCCAGGTTGACCAGCTCCCCGCTGGCTTTGTGCTTGCGGAGGTTGTAGCTAATTACTCGCATTAGTGGAACACCGCTTCCGAGGGCTGCTAGAAGGACCTGGCTCCGAGTCTACCCAGAAAATCCCCTGGCGACCGGCAGATTAACGTCCTGCTATCGTCCGCCGGGACCGTGCCCCTGGGTGTATTCGCCCACCGTGACAGTGCCCTGCTGCTCGGCGCCGTCCAGGGATCCCTCGCCCAGTCCCGCGACCACCCGGGCGGTTCCCCCGGTGTAGACGGTGTATTCCTTTCCGTCCTCGATGGCCGCGGAGGAGAGGACCAACGACGCTGCCGACTTGGACGTCACGAACGTGGCCACAAGCGTGCCGTCGGCGTCGGCCAGCTGCACCGTGGTCCCGGCCGGCAGCGTCGAGCCGAAGGTGAGCTGCACGCCGGACTGCGTCGAGCTGGTGCCGGGGGGTGACCGCCATGCCGGCGCTGCCCGCGGCGGCCAGGGTCCCGGCGCTGAGTGCCAGCTCGCCGTTGACATCCAGTGCGCCGTTGCCGTCGTTCGCTGGCCCGTTGACCACCACCGTGCCGCCGGAGACCGTGGCCTTGCCGTGACCTGGTACGAGCCGCCGCCGGCGGAACGAGTCAGGGCGAGGCCTGCCGCGAGGATGGCGCGCCGCGTCGGCGTGGGTTTGCGGGGTGAGGTCTTTTGGAAGGTCATGCCTCATTTCTAGGTTCCGGACTTACGCCGCTTGTGAGCCCTGCATTTGAGGAGGCTGTGAAAGCCCACGAGGGGGCGTGCGCCCGTGGCCTGCGGGACTGCCGCGCTCGCGGTAGGGTGATCGCGGATTCGTTTACTGTGTCGAAAGGGTCAACGTTGACTGCTGCACTGCCGGAACTCGCCGAAGGCGACTTCTATTACCAGGATCTGGGCGGGGGTCACTTCCGCTCCACGATTCACGCGCAGGGGGCCTGGAACGAGCATGAACAGCACATGGCGCCGGCCTCCGGACTGCTCGCCGACCGGCTGGAACGGCACGAGCCACGCGGCGACATGCGGATGGCACGCCTCAGCTACGAAATCCTCGGCCTGATTCCCGGCGGCGGGTTCGAGATCGCCACCACGACACTCCGCCCCGGCAGGACCATCGAACTCCTGCAGGCAGAACTCGTGGCTGCCGGACGCACCATCATCCGGGCGACGGCCTGGCGGATGATCACCAGCGACACGTCGGCCGTGGCCGCCGTCGAAGACGCTGTGATCCCCTCACCCCATGACTGCAAACCCTACGACGGCGCCAGCGTTTGGCCCGGCGGGTACATCCGGTCCCTCGAGATGAGGGTGGCCGACGGGCACCGGCCCGGCTCCGGCAAGGTCTGGCTGCGCACTGACCATCCGCTGACGGACAGGTCGGACAGTACCGACATGGCCCGGCTGATGGGCCTGGTGGACACGGCGAACGGCATTGCCGCCCGGGTTCCGCCGGGCAGGGACAGCTACGCCTTCCCCAACCTGGACCTGCAAATCCACATGTACCGCCGGCCGGAAGGCGAATGGCTGGGGCTCGACAACGCGGTCTCCTTCGGAGCCGACGGCATCGGGCTCACGTCGACCGTGCTGCACGACCTGGCCGGGCCGTTTGGCCGCGCGGAACAGATCCTGACGCTGCGGAGGAGCTGACGCTACGGGAAACCTGCTCCTGCGGTTACTGGTGGAACACCAGCCAGCCGGCCAGCGTGGCGAGGGCGGTCAGCACGGCGCCCCAGGCCAGGTCCACGAGGATCAGCGGGAGGGGCCAGGTTTTGAGCGTCGCCGCGTTGGTCAGGTCATACGTCGCATAGGCGAAGGCACCCAGCGCCGCACCGTAGCCGACGGCGGTCAGCCAGCTGCCGCCGTCGAGCGCCGGACGCAGCGCGAAGAAGACGATCCCGGCGATGTACATCACGTAGAAAACGACGGCGTACCCTAGATTGGGCCGTTCGGCCAGCAGGCCGCCGATGTGGCGGCGGTAGAACGGGTTCATGAGCTTGAGCCACACGGCGTCGATCACGGCGAATGCCGCTGCGACGACCAGGAATTGCAATACGACCATAAGGGAGCTTAGCAACATGCAGCAGGCCGGGGCCGGATCACCGACGCTGACCGTCGTCCGTCAGCACGATTCGCTGGGTGCCGCCCGGGACCTGGACTTCGGAATCGAGTTGCTGGGCCTGGCCAAGACGGGGATGGTCGGCCCCACGCTCAGGCTGTACCGCCCCGCCCCGACGGTTGCTTTCGGCCAGCGGGACACGCACCTTGCCGGCTTCGAAGCCGCAGCGCAGGCGTGCCGGGAGCAGGGCTTTGAGCCCCTGGTCCGCAAGGCCGGAGGGCGGGCCGCCGCCTACCACGAGGGGACGCTGATCGTCGACCACGTGGAGCCCCATGCCGATGCGATCGCGGGAGCCAAGGGCCGGTTCGCGTTCTTTGGCGAGATGCTGGCGGAGGCGCTGCGAAGCGCCGGCGTGAAGGCCGCCGTCGGCGAGATCCCGGGGGAATACTGCCCGGGGGAGTTCAGCGTCCACGGAACTCACCCGGCTGACTCCGCGCACCGGATTAAGCTCGTGGGCACCGCCCAGCGCGTGGTGTCCGGCGGGTGGCTGTTCAGCTCCGTCATCGTGGTGGAAAACTCGGCGCCCATCCGCAGCGTCCTCACGGCCAGTTACGGAGCACTCGGCCTGGACTGGGACCCCGCGACGGCCGGTGCCGTGAATGACCTGGTGCCGCACCTGGATGTCCAGTCCATCGAGGACGCCGTGATCAACACCTACGCCGGCTACGCGCCGCTGGCGTACGCGGAGTTCAGCAGCCTGCGGCCCTAACGGCCGGCAGCTGAAGGCACCGCCGCGGCTATTCTGTCGCTGCCGGGATCTGGCAGATCATCAGGACGTTGCCGTCGGGGTCCCGGAAGTTAAACCACTGATCCTCGTTGACGTCCGTCAGTTCCACGCCACGGTCCTTCATGAACCCGTGCGCGGCCCGGATGTCCGAGGTGTTGAAGTGAAAGGCCGGAACCTTGAAGACTGCGCCGGGGGAGTAGATCTTGCTGTCCAGGACCAGGCCCGTGCCGTTCATGGGCAGCATGGACAGGTGGTCAAAGAGCACGGAGTCTTCGGCGGGCAGGCCCAACATGTCGCAGTACCAGTCCCGGGCCCTCCGCACATCGCTGACAGGGACGAATACGGTGCCAATTTGCGGGGAAACTGGGTTCATGGCCATCCTTCGTAATGTGGGCTGCGACTGTGGCTTGGCGGGCGGTTTTGACTCGAGTTTTGAACTGTAGTGCGGTGCGGGAAATACCGCCAGAGGGGCCCACGCCGCCAGAGGCACGAGCCGTTCTCCGTCAGATCATGCCCCTCGGACGGGACCCGGGCGTATAGGCTCGGAGCTGATGACGGAGGCAACGGTTCGTGATGCGTATGCCGAGCGCGCGCCAGAATACATCTCGCTGTTCGGATCGGTGGACAAGGCGGACGAGCAGGACCAACGGTTCATAGCGCACTGGGCGAAGTCGCTGCTGGGTCCGGTCGTCGACGTCGGCTGCGGCCCGGGTCACTGGACTGCTTTCCTGACCAGCCTGGGCGCCGATGCCGAAGGCGTCGACATTGTGCCCGCGTTTGTCCAGGCGGCCAAGGCTCGATTCCCGGGCACGTTGTTCCGGGTCGCGTCGTTCACGGACCTTGGGATCCACGACGGGCATATCGGCGGGATCCTCGCGTGGTACTCCCTCATCCACCTCCGAACTGAGGATCTTCAGTCCGCACTCGGCGAGTTAGGGCGCTGCATTGCCCCCGGCGGCACTCTTCTGACGGGGTTCTTTGAGGGCACGGACGGCGAAGCCTTCCCCCACGCGGTGACCACCGCCTACCTCCGGTCCACTGACGGCATGGCTGCCAGGCTTGCCCGCGCCGGTTTTGAGGTCCTTGATGAGCATACAAGGACCGATCCTGGCCGGCGTCCTCATGCGGCGATGACCGCCCGACGAAAAGCGTAACGGTTGGCTAGACGGCGGTTTCCAGCATCTCCCGGGCTGCTATCAGTCCCTGATCGATCTGTGCTGCCGGGACAACGGTGAGGGGCTGACCCTGGGCATCCTTCAGGCCGGCGACGATGGCGGTCAGTTCCTCGTTGGTGTAGGCCTTCGGGGTCGGTGTTGGGGTCGGATCCGGGGACGCTGGAGAGGGGCTCGCGGACGCGGTGGTACCGGACGGGGCGGGGCCGCCGCAGCCTGTGAGAGTGAGAACTGCTGCGATGGCGAGGGCGGCTGAAGCGTTGCTTCTGTTCATGGCTGGATCCCGTTCAACTGGCCGGCCTGCCCGCGGGTTTTCGCGGGCTCGTTCCGGAACTGCGCCGTCAGTTGCCGCGAGCTGGCGGGCACAGCACACCGCGTAAGCGGGCGATGTTTTGAATCGGTCAGCGCCGGCCTGCGGGGACCGTATCCTGGTGTAGTGATCCCTCTTTTCACCGCTGGCTGGCGCGATTGCTCAGAGCCTACGACGACAGCTCCGCCAGCGCCAGATCCCTCGGTAACTGACCTCGCTGGCCTCCACTTGCAGCGTCAGAAGATGCTTCCGTCGGGCCTTGGGTAACTTCGGCTGCTTGCCTTTCAGTCGGTCGTTCGCCTTGGCTACCCTTATCCCCTCGCAAGGTCGGTCACTCGCCTTCTGGTCGAGCTCGATCGAGCCAGTCGCCGAACAACGCGGCGAGTAGTTCGGGCCGCTCGTGCATGAGCGCATGGCCGGCGTCCTCGATGACAGCCAGGGTGGCGTGCGGGTAGCGCTCGAGCAATTCGGCCGCGTCGGCATACCCGACGACCGAATCGCGTCGTCCCGCCACGACCAAGGTCGGCGCAGAGAACGCGGTCGACCCGACGTCGACTGTCCACCCGGCGAAGATGCGCCCCAGCGCAGCCTCGTCCACAAGCGCCGCACTCGGCGCAACGCGGTCGCGGTACCGGCGAGCAGTGGCCTGTGTGCGCAGGACAAAGTAGTCATCGAACCCCGCCCGCTGTGCAGGTTCGAGTTCGTCGTACGCGTCGGCGTCCTGGCGAACCACCTCGTGGCCAGGCACGCTTCGCGACCGCTCGGCTACGGGGCACAACAAGGCCAGACCGAGCACGGTGTCTGGTCGCCGTGCGGCCACTCCACGAGCCAGGTAGGCGCCGTAAGAGTGCCCGAGCAGCATCACCGGCCCCGCGCCCAGGTGATCGATGAAATCGCCGAGCAGCGTCACCACATCGTCGTTGCAGGTCAGGCCGTCGGTCGTCGAGAGGCCCATGCCCGGCAGATCCGGATAGATCCGCCGGTATCGCGTGTCGGGAACGATGGCCTCGATCGCCGCCTCTATCTCGCGGTGATCAACGCCGGCGCCGTGTAACGCTACGAGCGGCACGCCGACGCCATGCTCGACGTAATGGACCAGAACTTGGTTGATCCGGCACTCCATACCGACACCCTAATCCATGCCTAGGACGCGAACCGCTCGAGGAATAGCCGGTTGAGGATCCTTTTCGTGCATTCGGAATTGTCCGCTCAAGGTTGCGTAAACGGGACGGCAAAACCGCCATTCCCAACTAACCGTCACAAATGATGTGGCTGCCTCGGCAGGTTTCCGCACCTGTGCCTTTCGTTCAAACCAGGCGGTAGGCTATGGACTGCTAATCGACATTCGGTATGGGCGGCTTCCACAGCCGCCTCCCGCCTATGCAGACGTCGACGCAGGCGTCTCCAACGAGAACTGGAACTGCACCCTATGTCACATGTGCGACGCTTCGACCACGTCGGCATCACCGTTGCCGACCTCGACAGAGCAACGGCGTTCTTCGTCGGGCTGGGTCTCGAGGTCGAGGGCCGTATGTTCATGGAGGGCGAGTTCGTGGACACGGTCATCGGCATCCCCGACTCCCGCAGTGAGATCGTCATGCTGCGGCCCCCTGATGGAGGCGCTGGCTTGGAGCTGTCAAGCTTCATCCGACCCGACCACCAGCCCGGGTCTCCTGCCGCGATGTCCACCGAACTTGGACTGCGCAACGTGGCGTTCGAGGTGGACGACCTTCAAGCAGCCGTCGAACGGCTGGCCGCGGACGGCTATGGCTTGATTGGCGGCGTCGGTGAATACGAGCACGTCTGGCGCATGGCCTACGTGCGCGGGCCGGAAGGAATTATCGTGGCCCTGGCCGAGCGCATCGGTTAGACCCCGCCCTCGGCGAGTCAGACCTCCTGGACGTCGGTTCGGAATGCCCTCACCGGCCAAAGCATCTCACTGTGACCGTGAATCTCACCAAATTTTCCGCCCGCCAGCTAATACGGTCTCGACAAGCGGTTGCAAACCACAAGCGGAAGGCATTTCATGCTGAAAGTAGTCGCTGAGGGCGTTCTAGTTCACGAGAGCGAGTTCATCCAGAGTAATTCCGTTGTCGTGCAGGGCCGGGACGGTGTGTTGCTCATCGACCCCGGTATAACGGGCGACGAATTGGCAGCCCTCGCGAACGACCTTCGCGAGTTGGGCCAGTCCGTGGTGGCAGGCTTCTCGACGCATCCTGATTGGGACCACGTGCTCTGGCACGCGAACTTCGGCGACGCGCCCCGATACGGTACAGCCCGCTGCGCGGCCGCTATCCAAGATCTGCTGTCAAACGCGGACTGGAAGGACCGCATAGCCGTGGGGCTCCCGCCGGAGTACGCCGAGGAGATCCCGATGGATCTGCTCGGTCTCATTACCGGTCTGCCCGCCCAAGCTTCGCAGATTCCCTGGGATGGCCCCAAAGCCCGGATCATCGAGCATCGGGCCCATGCCCCAGGCCATGCGGCGCTGTTGATCGAGGAGCGCCGCGTTCTCGTCGCCGGCGACATGCTTTCTGACATCCTGATGCCGTTCCTCGACCTGGAGGCCGCGAATCCGGTCGAGAACTACCTCGCCGCGCTGCGGCTGCTCGAGAGCGTGGCCGACGACGTTGATGCCGTCATCCCTGGTCACGGCTCGGTGGGCGGAGCTGAGCAGCTACGTGCACGAATCAAACAGGATCGCGCGTACGTGCAGGACCTGCGAGACGGCGGTGTTCCCGACGACCCGCGGGTCGGTCCATCGGCCACGTTGGATTGGCTGCCCGACGTGCATAGATGGCAACTCCAGCGCCTCGCCCAAAGAGAGCAGAACGAGATGCCCGAATAGCGATCGCATGCAAGGCACTGCTAGCTGTCCCGTATGTTCACGGCATGACCAGGAACGCGGCCAGCGCCAGCATCAGGAGGGCGATGGCGCCGTCGAGAACCCGCCAGGCTCCGGGGCGTGCGAACACCGGCGCCAAGTACCGTGCCCCGAAGCCAAGGAGGCTGAACCAGAGAGTGCTTCCCGCTATCGCTCCCCAGGCAAACGGCCAGCGGCCTTGCTCGCCGTGGTCGGCTGCGAGCGATCCGAGGAGCACCACGGTGTCCAGGTACACGTGCGGATTCAGCCAGGTCAGTGCGACGGCGGTTCCCACCGTTGCTGCCAGCGTGCTCCGGGAGGACGTGGCGGCAGCGCTCAGGCCGCTGGGCTTCAGGGCGCGGCGGGCCGCGAAAAAGGCGTAGGCCAGCAGAAAAGCCGCGCCGGCCCAGCGCACGACGACCAGGGCGAGCGGCGCTGCCTGGATGAGCGCACCGACGCCGGCCACGCCCGCAGCAATGAGGAGGGCATCGCTCGCGACGCACACCGCCACAATCGGCGCCAGGTGTTCGCGGCGCAGGCCCTGGCGCAGGACGAAGGCGTTCTGTGCGCCAATAGCAACGATGAGGGAGAGGCCTGCGCCGAAACCGGTGGCCAGGGCGCTGAGGGTTGCAGTAGTTTCCACTTGCCTGACTCTAGGTCCGCTGGAATCATGAGTACAGCTAAACTTTCTTACCTCCATTAAGGACAGCTTAGGATGGATGCCACCACCGAGCAGCTGAGGACCTTGGCCGCCGTAATCGACCACGGGACATTCGACCGCGCCGCCGCGGCGCTGCATGTGACGTCCTCTGCCATCAGCCAGAGGGTCAAGGCGCTGGAGCAGCAGACCGGACGCGTCCTGCTGCTCCGCACCAAGCCCGTCCGGCCAACGAAGTCCGGAGGCGTGGTGGTGCGGCTGGCCCGGCAGGTGGCCTTGCTGGAAAGCGAGGCCATGGACGAACTGGGGCTGGAGGGCGCGGGAGCCCGCCCGCGCATTCCGCTGGTCATCAATGCGGACTCCCTTGCCACCTGGGTGCTGCCTGCCCTGGCGGGTGTGGAGCGCGCAAGTTTTGAAATCAGCATCGAAGACCAGGACCATTCCATCGAGCGCCTCCGCGAGGGGACGGCGATGGGGGCCATCACCTCAAACCCCGAGCCCGTGCAGGGATGCACGGTCCGGCCGCTGGGCGTCATGCGCTACCGCGCCGTGGCCAGCCCGTCCTTTGCCGCGCAGTGGCTGGCCGACGGTTTTACCGACGCGGCGTTGTCGCGGGCGCCGGTGGTGGTGTTCAACCGCAAGGATGCCCTCCAGGACCGCTACATCGAGGGCAGGCTAAAGTCCGCGGCCCAGTACCCGCCCCGCCACTTCGTTCCGTCGTCGTCGGATTTCATGAGGGCGATCGAACTGGGGCTCGGTTGGGGCATGCTTCCGGATCTTCAGTCCACGGCGCTTCTCGACGCCGGCACGCTCGCCGTGCTGGATAGGAGCGGGCATGTGGACGTTCCGCTGTACTGGCAGCAATGGTCCATCGAGTCTGCCACGCTGTCCCGGATCGCCGGTGCCTTGCAGGAGGCAGCGGCTGCCGGGCTGTGCTGATGGGCGTTGGGCGCAGTTCCCCGAGCTAGGCCGCGAGCCGGTTCTTGACCTCGGCGGCTGAGGGGTTGGTCGCCGCGGTGCCGTCCGGGAACAGGACGGTGGGAACCGTGCGGTTGCCGCCGTTGATCTGCTCGACGAGTTCGGCCGTGCCGTCAACCTCTTCGATGTTAATCTCGGTGTAGCCGATTCCCTGGGCATCCAGTTGCTTCTTGAGCCGGTTGCAGTAACCGCACCAGGTGGTGGAGAACATGGTGATGGTGCCGTTTTCGGGGGTGAAGTCCACGGAAAGCTCCTCAGGTCTAGGCTCGTGCCTGTCAGTTTCGTCCAGTCAACGGTAACCCGTGCGCCGGTATTCCCCCGCTTGTGTTGCGGTGGCATGCTGGTGCCATGTGTGGACGCTACGTGATGGCCAGGGCGGTCGGGGACCTGCTGGCCGAATTCGACGCCGAACTCGAGAACGAAATGGAGATCCCGCCGTCGTGGAACCTTGCGCCCACGGACGATGCGCCCATCGTCCTGGAGCGGATGATCGAGGGCGCCACGGTCCGCCAACTGCACATAGCCCGCTGGGGGCTGGTGCCGTCCTGGGCTAAAGACCCTGGCGGCGGGCCGAAGATGATCAATGCCAGGAGCGAAACCGTGCTGGAGAAGCCTGCGTTCCGCAAGGCGGTGCAGGCCAGGCGCTGCGCAGTGCCTGCCGACGGCTACTACGAGTGGAAGCAGGGGGAGGGGCGCCGCAAACAGCCGTACTACGTGCATCCCAAGGAGGGTCCGGGAATGGTCTTCGCCGGCCTCTATGAGTGGTGGAAGGACCCATCCAAAGGGCAGGACGACCCTGCCCGCTGGATGCTCTCCATGTCCATCATGACGGCGGATTCACCGCCGGCGGGTGCCGAAGCCACGGTGTTCGGTGAGCTCACGGCGCTTCACGACCGCGTCCCGCTGCCCATGAGCCGGGACACCATGGCGGCCTGGCTTGACCCGGAGGTTGACGACGCTGCCGGGCTGGTGGACCTCGTCCGCTCCGGGGTCAAGGACGTGGCGGCAGGCTGGCGGGTGGATTCGGTGGGGCCCGCTGTGGGCAACGTCCGGAATAATTCGCCGGAACTCATCGAGCCGGTCGAAGCGCTCTTCTAGCGGGGCGGACGGCAGCCGGCCCACCGGGCAGAACTCACAGGGTGACCTGGCCGCCGTCGTCGACTCTCCATGTGGGGTTGAAGGCGATCTCCCACCGGAAGCCGTCCGGATCGGCGAAGTAGCCCGTGTACCCTCCCCAAGGCTGGGTCTTGGGGCTTGCCACGACGGCGGCCCCGGCTGATTCCGCCTGGGCCATCACCTCATCGACCTCGGCCGCGCTAGCCACATTGTGGCTGAGCGTGATGCACGGTACGGACGTGGGGGCATCCACGGCGGCTTCGGCCTGCATCTGCCCGGCGTCCCACAGTGAGAGTATGAGGCCGTGGTTGGCCTGGATGAAGATCACTTCGGGAAATTCACGGTGGACGGGCCAGCCTAGGCCCTCAACATAGAAACTGCGGGAGGCGGCCACGCTTCGCACTCCCAGTGAAATAAAATCGACTCGGGGCTGCATGGTTCGATACTGTCATGGACATGCCCACAAATCACGGAGACGATAAAAGCGCCCAGGCTGACAGGGAGCAGCTCGCAGCTGTCCGGATCGCCGTGGACGAGGTTGATGACCAGATCGTCACGCTGATTGCGCGCCGTGAACGTCTGATCAGGATCGCGGGGACGCTCAAGGGCGATGACGCCGAGGTCCGGGCTCCGGGGCGCGTGGAACGCGTGATCGAACATGTCCGCGCCGCCGCCGAGAAAAAGGAAATCGACCCGGACATCGTGGAAACCACGTACCGGGCGATGATTTCGAAGTTCATTGAACTCGAGATGAAGATCCACAACGAGGGCACCTGAGCGGCACGCAAAACTAGGCACGCAAACCTAAGCAGGCATCTGCCAGGCATCTGCCAGACACCGGGCAGCGACAGGGCAACGACCGGGTGGTCGGGTCCCGTTGCGGTGCCTAGAGGGATTCTTCGACCGGCACGCCCGACTGGAATTCCCGCCCGTCGGCCTCGCTGAAGGCTGACATGAGGTGGCCCTTCTCCAGTCCGAGCACGGTGCTCATGGGGAAATTGCCCGTTATGGTGCTGCCCGAATGCTCGACACTCGTGATGTCGAAGTTCTCCTCGGTGCCGTCATGGCTGAACGAGTACATTGACACGGCCTCGCCGTTCATGAACTCAATTCCAAGCCTCCGTTGATGTGAGTAGTCCGGAGTTGCTGCCACGAGCCCCACTACGAAGGCGCCCGATCCTGGAATGTTGCCGTCAATATCAAATTTGGCCACCAAAGTGGTGTCTTTGGCGGCGATGCTTACGTGCTTCAGGAGTGCGTCATTGGAACTCATGGCTCCATCCTGCCCCCTGAGCCGCTGTCAGTCCACACCCATCTAGGTTTTGCCGCAGGCCAGGCGTAGACTGTACTTATTCGAATACATATTCGAACAATCCGTTATTTGCAGCAGCTTCACCTTGGTTTCCGGAGGCACCCATGGGCATGTTCAGCGAGTCCGTGGAGGTCGCCTGCGGACTTGAAGGCCAGCCTGTGGAGCTGCAGTGGGGCGGCAGGACATATGCAGTCTGCGCCGAACCGGTCCACTGGTATGAACGCCGCCAGTGGTGGGCCGAGGAACAGCGGGCTCCCTTGGGCAGCGGGCCCGGACTCGTGGATCACGAGATCTGGAGAGTCCAGGTGGTGCCCAAGGAAAACCCCGCGGCCCCTGAACACCTGACGCTTGATCTGGTCCGGCATACCGGCAGCGGACGCTGGAGGCTGCTCCGGATCCACGACGCACTCCGGCACAAGACAGCATGAGCTTCACCCACCTTCACGTTTCCACCGCCTTCAGCGCCCACTACGGTGTTTCCTGGCCCGACGAGCTCGCCCAGTCGGCGGCAGCAACGGGTGCAACCGCGCTTGCCTGCACGGACCGGGACGGCCTCTACGGTACGGTCAAGCATCTTAAGGCCTGCATGGCTGCCGGCCTGGACCCGGTGGTCGGGGTGGACCTCGCCGTTTTCGACGACGAGGGAGACCTCCGCACCCAGCTGTCCGGCCGCGTGGTGGTGCTTGCGCACGGCCACACCAACGGAGCCGGCTACAAGGCGCTCTGCCGGCTGATTTCGGATGCCCATGCCCGCACAACGGGCAAGGCCGGGGGAGTGGTGCCGGTTGCGGTCACCCGGGCGGAGCTGGCATCAAGGGTTCTTGACCCCGACACCCTGAAGCCGGTGCTCAGCGTGCTGATCGGGCCGGATTCCGACGTCGGAAGGGCCATGGGTGGGCGCCGGTACCTCCGGCCCCGCACGCTTTTCAAGAGCTGGCTGGATGCCATGCCGGCTGGAAGCGTCGTCGCGGAGGTGGTCTCCCATCTCAGCGCTCCGGGAGAGCCCCTCAGCACCGCCCATGCCGTCCGCATGCTCAAGCTCGCCCAGGAATACAGTGTCCCGGCGGTCCTCACCAACGCAGTGCGTTATTGTGCCGAGGACGGTGCCGCCACGGCCGATGTTCTCGACTCCGCCCGGACCTTGAAATCCCTGCCCGAACTGTCCGCCGCGCCGCTGCTCCAGCCCAACGGGCAGGGATGGCTGAAGTCGCCTGATCAGATGCTGCAGCTGGGAAAGGAAATTATTCACGCCGCCGGATATGGGGCGGCTGACCTTCAGGTCCTGCTCGCGCAAACGGAGGCGCTCGCCGACCGCTGCAGGATGGATCCCGTCACGGACATGGGCTGGAAGCAGCCCGTGGTGCCGGAAGCCTCTGTGATCGGCATCGAAGGGGATCCCCTGGCAGAGCTGGCCTTGAGATGCGAGGCCGGTGTGGCGCGCCGGTTTCCCGGTATTTCCGGGAAGGCAGAGGCTGACATGCGCACCCGGTTGGATCACGAATTGAAGATCATCTCCAACCTCGGCTTCGCCTCCTATTTTCTGACGGTGGCGGAAGTATCAAGGATGATCCTGGACATGGGGGTGCGGGCTGCCGCCAGGGGCTCGGGGGCATCCAGCCTGGTGAACTACCTGATCGATATCAGCCAGGTGAACCCGCTGCAGCACGACCTTATTTTCGAACGCTTCCTGTCGCGGGACAGGGCCACCCTGCCGGATATCGACATCGACGTCGAAAGCGCCGAGCGGCACAACGTTTACCGGAAGATCTTTGACCGTTTTGGCGCCCAGCGCGTGACGCTCATGAGTATGCAGAACGGCTACCGTGCACGCGGTGCGGTGCGGGACGCCGGGATGGCTTTGGGTATGGACGACGGCGATGTTGGCGAGATCGCCAAGCAGCTGTGGCGGTTCTCCGCCCGCAGGTTCAGGGAAGCACTGGAAGAAAAACCTGAACTGCGTGAATTTGCTGACCGGGTGGAGCAGCGGGACTTTTCAGGCAACCAGCAACTGGACTTGCTCGTGGACCTCACTGAACGCCTGGACAGGCTTCCCCGCCACATCTCCATGCACCCCTGCGGCGTCATCCTCGGCGACGCGACCCTGCTGGACCGGACCCCCGTGCAGCCCAGCGGGTTGGGGCTGCCCATGAGCCAGTTCGACAAGCACGACATGGATCCCATGGGCATGCTCAAACTGGATGTGCTGGGGGTCCGGATGCAAAGCGCCATGGCCTTCGCCGTCCGGGAGATCATCCGGATCCATCCCACCAAGGCTGATGTGGTGGCTGCGGGTGCCCACCCCGTGGGGCCGGACGGCAAGGGGCCCGACTACATCAGGGAGGACGGCCGCATCGATCTTAATGCTGTGCCGCTGGACGATGAGCCCACCTACGAGCTCATCCGGAGCACCCACACCTTGGGATGTTTCCAGATCGAATCGCCGGGCCAGCGCGAGCTCGTGGGCAAGATGGCGCCCAGGGAATTCAATGACCTCATCATCGACATCTCCCTGTTCCGCCCCGGGCCCATGAAATCGGACATGGTGCGGCCGTTCCTGGAGCACCGGCATGGTTTCGCGCCGGAGGTCTATCCCCATCCGGACCTCAAACCGGTGCTGCAGGAAACCCACGGGGTCACCGTGTTCCACGAGCAGATCCTCAAGACATTCGACGTGATGACCGGCTGCGGGCTGGCCCGCGCCGATGAATTCCGCCGCGCCCTGGGCAACGAGGAGCTTGAGCCGAAGGTGGAGGAGTTCTTCCGCCGGAAGGCCAGGGAGAACAACTACACCCCGGAAGTAGTGGACAAGGTCTGGGGAACCCTCAAAGCCTTCGGCAGCTTCGGGTTCTGCAAGGCCCACGGCGCGGCATTTGCCGTGCCCACCTACCAGTCGGCCTGGCTGAAGGCGCATCATCCGGAAGCCTTCCTCGCCGGGCTGTGGGAGCACGATCCGGGCATGTACCCCAAGCGCCTCCTTGTCGCCGAAGCCCGCCGCCTGGGAATCCCCATTCTTCCGCTGGACATCAACCGCAGCGGTGCGGAGTACCGGGTGGAGCGCGTCGTTTCGGGGCCGGACCAGGGAAAACTCGGCATCAGGCTGAGCTTGAAAGGCATCTTCGGGCTCTCCGGGGCGGAGCTGAAGCGGATCGTGGCAGGACAGCCATTCGACTCGCTGGCTGATCTGAGGGCGCGGTCCAGGCTGACGAAACCGAGCATCAAGAGACTGGCCCAGCTGGGCGCCTTCGACTCACTGCACCGGGAATCCGGCGGAGCGGCCAACCGGGCGGACCTTGTCCAGCATCTGCAGAACCTGCAGAACGGCCAACACCGGAAAGGGCCGGACGTCATTGAGGGCCAGCTGGCCCTGCCCCTGGGTGACGTGGAACTGCGGAACGTCAAGGCAGAGCTCCCGCCGCCCACCATGATCGAGAACGTCAGGGCCGAGCTTGACCTGATGGCTGTTGATGTCAGCGAGCACCTGATGTCCAGCCACCGTCCGCTGCTGGACAGGCTGGGCGTCACCACTGCGGACCGGCTCCTCGGACTGCGGAACGGCACCGAAGTCCTGGTGGCCGGGGTCCGCATCGCCACCCAGACTCCGCCCATGCGCGGAGGCAGGCGGGTGGTGTTCATCAGCATCGACGACGGCACCGGTTGTGTGGACTCGGTCTTCTTCCATGAGGCCCAGGAGAAGGCGGGACCTCTGCTGTTCGGCACCCGCCTGCTGCTTATCCGGGGGACCACCCGCCGCACGGGCCCGCGGGGAATCAGCCTTAGCGCCAGTATGGCCTGGGACCTCAGCAGGATAGAGACGCTGCCCTTCCCGGGGAAGGAATCCGGCTCCGGGCGCGGACCGGAGAGCGGGGAGCCCGGTTCCGTTCCCGCCGAGTTCCGGACTCCCGGGCCGCTGAGCGGGATCGGCAGAAACCTGGCCATCACCGGCCTGGGCGGCTAAACGATCCGGCCCTGCCTGCGGGCCGCTTTGGCTGGCCTCAGTCGTAACCGATACGATTGACGAGGCTGGCTGTGGTCCCCGTACGCCACAAGCTACGAAGCCTTAACTTTGAATAGGAGACACCCGTGTCAGATGCCCAGCAGATCACCCTCATCGTCGAAGGCGAAGAGATGAAGGTGACTACCGGGACCACCGGCGCGGAACTCTTCTTTGAGCGCCGCGACGTCGTTGTGGCCCGCGTTGACGGCGAGCTGAAGGACCTTGACCAGCCGCTTCCCGAAGGTGCCGAGATCGAAGGCGTCACCATCGACTCCCCGGACGGTCTCAACGTGCTCCGCCACTCCACCGCCCACGTGATGGCCCAGGCTGTGCAGCAGCTGCGCCCCGACGCCAAGCTGGGCATCGGCCCGTACATCACCGACGGCTTCTACTTCGACTTCGACGTCGCGGAACCCTTCACCCCCGAAGACCTCCGGCAGCTGGAAAAGATGATGCTTAAGATCGTCAACCAGAACCAGAAGTTCGTGCGGCGCGTCGTGTCCGAGGACGAAGCACGCGAGGCGATGAAGAACGAGCCCTACAAGCTGGAATTGCTGGGCAAGAAGAACGACGCCGCTGAAGCCGGGGAAGGCGTCAACGTCGAGGTGGGCGCCGGCGACATCACCATCTACGACAACGTTGACCGCAAGAGCGGCGACAGCGTCTGGTGCGATCTGTGCCGCGGCCCGCACCTGCCCAACACCAAGCTGATCTCCAACGCCTTCGCCCTGACCCGTTCCTCGGCCGCCTACTGGCTGGGCAACCAGAACAACCAGCAGCTGCAGCGCATCTACGGCACCGCCTGGCCCACCAAGGACGCACTGAAGGCCTACCAGGAGCGCATCGCCGAGGCCGAGCGGCGCGACCACCGCAAGCTCGGAGCCGAGCTGGACCTCTTCTCCTTCCCGGATGAGCTGGGCTCGGGCCTGCCGGTGTTCCACCCCAAAGGCGGCATCATCCGCAAGGCCATGGAGGACTACTCGCGCCAGCGGCACGTGGACGCCGGCTACGAGTTCGTCTACACCCCGCACATCACCAAGGGGCACCTCTACGAAGTCTCCGGCCACCTGGACTGGTACAAGGAAGGCATGTTCCCGGCGATGCACATCGACGCGGAACTGAACGACGACGGCACCGTGCGCAAACCCGGCCAGGACTACTACCTCAAGCCGATGAACTGCCCCATGCACAACCTCATCTTCCGTTCCCGCGGCCGCTCCTACCGCGAGCTGCCGCTGCGCCTGTTCGAATTCGGTTCCGTCTACCGGTATGAGAAGTCCGGCGTGGTGCACGGCCTGACCCGGGTCCGCGGCATGACCCAGGATGACGCCCACATCTACTGCACCCGCGAGCAGATGAAGGACGAGCTGACCGGCACGCTGAACTTCGTCCTGGGCCTCCTCAAGGACTACGGCCTGGACGATTTCTACCTGGAGCTGTCCACCAAGAACGAGGACAAGTTCGTGGGCGAGGACAGCGCCTGGGAGGAAGCCACCCGCACCCTGGCCGAGGTCGCCGAGGCGTCCGGGCTGGAACTGATCCCGGATCCCGGGGGAGCCGCGTTCTACGGCCCGAAGATCTCCGTCCAGGCCAAGGACGCGCTGGGCCGCACCTGGCAGATGTCCACCATCCAGCTCGACTTCAACCTTCCGGAACGCTTCGAACTCGAGTTCCAGGCGGCGGACGGCACCCGCCAGCGCCCGGTGATGATTCACCGCGCCCTGTTCGGCTCCGTGGAGCGGTTCATGGGCGTGCTCACCGAGCACTACGCCGGAGCCTTCCCCGCGTGGCTGGCCCCCGTCCAGGTGGTCGGCATCCCCGTGGCGGAAACCTTCAACGACTACATGTTCGACGTCGTCGACCAGCTCAAGGCGGCCGGTATCCGCGCGGAGGTGGACATCTCCTCGGACCGGTTCCCGAAGAAGATCCGCACGGCCAGCAAGGACAAGATCCCGTTCGTGCTGATCGCCGGCGGCGAGGACGCCGAAGCAGGCGCGGTGTCCTTCCGTTTCCGCGATGGCAGCCAGGACAACGGTGTGCCGGTGGCAGAGGCGGTCCAGCGGATCGTGGACGCCGTCCGCAACCGGACCAGCTAGCCACGACGAGAGGCACACGTGCAGGAGAATACAGGCGCAGGCTATCCGGGCGACGCCGAGGTGACGGACGACTTTGGCCTCGCCGGCGTTCCGGACGCTTTCCAGCGCCTGTGGACTCCGCACCGCATGGCGTACATCAAGGGCGGGCAGCACCAGTACAAGAACCAGGACGACTGCCCCTTCTGCGTCGCTCCGGCCCGTACCGATGAGGAATCCCTGATCGTGTACCGCGGCCGCACCAGCTACGTGGTGCTGAACCTGTTTCCCTACAACCCCGGCCACCTGCTCGTGTGCCCGTACCGGCACGTCCCTGACTACACGGACCTGACCGTCGAAGAGACCGCCGAATTCGCCGACCTTACGCAGACCGCCATGCGCGTTCTGCGGAAGGTGGCAAACCCGGGCGGATTCAACCTGGGCATGAACCAGGGCGTGGTGGGCGGGGCCGGGATTGCCGGACACCTGCATCAGCACATCGTTCCGCGGTGGGGCGGGGACGGGAACTTCTTCCCCATCATCGCCCAGACCAAGGCGATCACGCAGACCCTCGATGAGGTGCGCCAGCAGGTTGCCGAGGCATGGCCCGGGGAGACGCATGCTGAATAGGCATGCCCGCGGTTTCTTCACCGCGCTGTTCTCTCCGCTCGCCCGCTGGCTGCTCAAGGTCGGTGTCTCGCCGGACGCCATCACCATCGTCGGCACCGTGGGCGTGGTGATCGGCGCCCTGGTGTTCTACCCGCTGGGGCAGCTCTGGTGGGGAACCATCTTCATCACGGCCTTCATCTTCTCCGACGTCATTGACGGCATCATGGCGCGGATGCAGGACCGCGGCGGCGCCTGGGGCAACTTCCTGGACTCCACCCTGGACCGGGTGGCCGACGGCGCATTGTTCGCAGGCCTCGCCATCTGGTTTTTCACCGGCGGCGCGGACACAGCGATAGCCATTGCCGCCGTCGTCTGCCTTGTCCTGGGCATGGTGGTGTCCTATGTCAGGGCCAAGGCGGAGTCCCTGGGGTTCCAGGCGAATGTGGGGATCGCCGAACGCGCCGAGCGCCTTGTCTCTGTGCTCGTCGTCACCGGCTTCACCGGGCTGGGGCTGCCCAGCATCGTGCTGTTCGTGACCCTGGTGCTGCTTGCGATTGCAAGCCTCATCACGGTGGTACAGCGCGTGCTGACGGTCCGCCGCCAGGCCTCCCAGGACACCCCGCAGTCCTGATTAAGCCCCGCCGCCGCCGTGGGACTAGTATTGGGATTACCTGGTCAATGGATCCGGGAATCCGGTGTGTGCGAAGTACGGCATTTACATGCCGTCTGCACCGGGACGAGAGACCGGATCCAGCAACATCTATCTACCCATAGGGGTTTTTGTGTCTACACCTGATGTAAGCAGCGAAGCCGGCTCGTCCGCCAACAGCGTCACGGGCAGCAACCGCGTCAAGCGCGGCATGGCAGAGATGCTCAAAGGCGGCGTCATCATGGACGTCGTCAACGTCGAACAGGCCCGCATCGCCGAAGATGCCGGTGCCGTTGCCGTGATGGCCCTTGAGCGCGTCCCGGCCGACATCCGCGCCCAGGGCGGCGTGTCCCGCATGTCCGATCCGGACATGATCGACAAGATCATCGACGCCGTCTCGGTGCCGGTCATGGCCAAGGCCCGGATCGGCCACTTCGTCGAGGCGCAGGTCCTGCAGTCCCTCGGCGTGGACTACATCGATGAGTCCGAGGTCCTGACCCCGGCCGACTACACCAACCACATCGACAAGTGGAACTTCACCGTTCCCTTCGTCTGTGGTGCCACGAACCTCGGTGAGGCACTGCGCCGCATCAACGAGGGCGCGGCGATGATCCGCTCCAAGGGCGAGGCCGGCACCGGAGACGTCTCCAACGCCACCACGCACATGCGCCAGATCCGCGCCGAAATCCTCAAGCTCGCCGCCCTGCCCGAGGACGAGCTGTACGTCGCGGCCAAGGAGCTGCAGGCACCGTACGAACTGGTCAAGGAAGTTGCCGCCACCGGCAAGCTCCCGGTGGTGCTGTTCACCGCCGGCGGCATCGCCACCCCGGCCGACGCCGCCATGATGATGCAGCTCGGCGCCGACGGCGTGTTCGTCGGCTCGGGCATCTTCAAGTCCGGCAACCCGGCGCAGCGCGCCGCCGCCGTCGTGAAGGCCACCACCTTCTTCGACGACCCGGACGTGATTGCCAAGGCCTCCCGCGGCCTGGGCGAAGCCATGGTGGGCATCAACGTCGACGAGATCCCGCAGCCGCACCGCCTCGCGGAACGCGGCTGGTAGTTCTCTGCCGTACGGCAGGTCCTGATCCTCTGCTTGCTATTCCCCACGTCCCGCTATAGCCGCTGCGCGGCGAGCGGGAACGCAGGGCCCCTTTTACGCAAGCTGCCGGACCAGTACCTGCCTCCGAGCAACAAACCGCGACGGCGGCGAGTCACCTTTGCTGGGTGACTCGCCGCCGTCGTTCCTTTTGCAAGGGGGTGGTGCGTTACTCGAGGCCGCGGCGCTTCAGGAGGGGCTCCAGTTGGGCGTCGCGTCCCCGGAGGGTGCGGAACGACTCCAGGGGGTCCCGGCTGTTGCCCCGGGAGAGGAGCTCTGCGCGGAAGCGGTCGCCGTTGTTCCGGTTGAGTCCGCCGTGCTCGACGAACCAGTCCACGGTCTCCGCGTCAAGGACCTCACTCCAGATGTAGGAGTAGTAGCCGGCCGCGTAGTAGTCGCCGGCGAAGATGTGCTGGAAGTAGCCGGTGCGGTACCGCGGCGGGATGAGCGTGTGCGCAACCCCCGCGGCGGCCAGGGCCTTGGCCTCGAATTCCAGGGCGTCCTGCGGAACACTCCCCGCGTCGAGCACGTGCCAGGCCAGGTCAAGCAGCGCGGCGCCGAGGTATTCGGTGGTGGCAAACCCCTCGCCCCACAGCCGTGACTCGTTCAGCCGGTCCACAACGTCCTGGGGGAGCGGCTCGCCCGTGGCGTGGTGGCGGGCATAGTTTGCCAGGACCTCCGGCCACATGATCCACATTTCGTTGACCTGCGAGGGGTATTCCACGAAGTCGCGGGGCACGCCGGTGCCCGAGAACCGCGGATAGGTGACTTCGGAGAAAAGCCCGTGCAGGGCGTGCCCGAACTCGTGGAAGAGGGTTCGGACCTCATCCAGGGTCAGCAGGGTTGGCTCTCCCGCGGGCGGTTTGGAGATGTTGAGGTTGTTGATCACCACGGGCCTGGCACCCAGCAGGTCCGACTGGTCAACCAGGGAATCCATCCAGGCTCCGCCGCGTTTTGTTTCCCGCGTGTAGTAGTCGCCCAGGAACAGTCCCAGCCCGGAGCCGTCCGCATTGCGCACTTCCCAGACACGGACGTCGGCGTGGTAGCCGGCGAGGTCCGGCCGCTCGTGGAACGTGATGCCGTACAGCGACGTGGCCGCGAAGAACACCCCGTCCACCAGGACCCGGTCCAGCTCGAAGTAGGGCCGGATGGCCTGCTCGTCCACCGCATAGCGGTCGCGGCGCACCTTCGCCGAGTAATACGCCCAGTCCCAGGCCTCAAGCTGGTGGCCGGCACTCTCGGCCAGGGCAGTGGCCTCGGTGTCGGCATTACGGACAGCCGCCGGGGCGAGCCGGTTGAGCATGGACCGGACCGCCTCGAAGTCCGGGGCGGTCTGCCGGTCCACCACGAGTTCGGCGAAGTTGCTGAAGCCCAACAGGGTGGCTTTCTCGGCGCGCAACCGGACCATGGACTTCACGAGGTCCTGCACGTCAAGGCTCCCGCCGCTGCTGCCCCTGGCGATCGATGCCTCGTAGAGGCGGCGGCGGACGTCGCGGTTCTCCAGCGCCGCCAGGGCGGGCTGGTTGCTGGGCTGGATGAGGGTCAGCAGGAACTTGCCCTCGTGGCCAGCCACACGGGCGGCTTCCGCGGCGCTGGCGATGTCGTCAGCCGGCAGACCCGCCAGGTCCGCGGCATCGTCCAGCAGCAGGGCGGCGCTCTTCATGGCCTCCTTGACGCGCTGTCCGAACTCCGTGCCAAGGCGCGACAACTCCGCATTCAGCCCCTTGAGCTTTTCCTGCCCTTCATCATCCAGCTGGATCCCGGACTGCCGGAATTCCTTCAGGTATTCCTCGACAAGCCGGACGGACTCGGCATCAAGGCCTGCGGTGTCGATGGCGGCGAAGCGCTCGTACAGGCCGCGGTTAAGGTAGACGGCATCCTGATGGGCGGCGAAGCGCGGCGCGAGTTCGGTTTCGAGGTCCTGGATCGCGTCCGAGGCGTCCGCCGACACCACCGTGAAGAATGCCGCGGCGGCGCGCTGCAGCAAGCGGCCGGAGCGTTCCATGGCCAGCGCGGTGTTCTCGAAGGTAGCCGGATCGGGGTTGCCCACAATGTCCTGGATCTCGGCCAGGTGTTCCGCCAAACCGGCATCCACCGCCTCGGCGTAATGGGTGTCCTCGATGGCCGCGAAGGGAGGCAGTCCGAACGGCAATTCGCTCGGGCTCAGCAGGGGATTGGTCATGAAGCAACCCTTTCATGCAGGCGCGGAGTTCACAATGACGCCTGGCGCGTTTTTGGAGAGCGGGCCACCGTAGGATTGCGGACATGGGGAACTCACACACCACCGTGATCAGCCGCACCGCCCGGGCCACTGCGGCGGCGGCACTCATTGCCGCACTGGCATCGTGCGGCGTTATCGCAGGTCAGGGCGACAGCCAGGGCAGATCCGACGGCGGCCCGGGGCAGGGGACTGCCAGCGCCTCGCCTGCTGCGCCGGCCGGTTCGCCGGGAACGTCGGCCAGCGCGCCTGCGGTTCCCCCGGCTGCGGAACAATCAGGCGCGGCGACTCCCACGCAGGCGCCGGCTCCCAACGAGACCACTGCTCCCAGCCAGACGCCGACCCCCGGCGCCGGACCCGAATGCCAGGCGGTCCGCTGCGCCTCCGTAGTGGTCACCGGCGACATGCTGGTCCACACGCAGTTGTGGGAACAGGCGCGCCTGGACGCCTTGGCGGCGGGCTCCAAGGGGCTGGACTTCGGCCCGCTGCTGGAGGGCCAGCGGCGCTACATCGAGCAGAGCGACCTCGCCATTTGCCACCAGGAGACTCCGGTGGCCGCCCCGGCGGGCCCGTTCTCGGCGTACCCCTCGTTCAACGTGCCGCCGCAGATCATCGCCGCCGCCAAGGGCGTGGGCTACCAGGCGTGCACCACGGCGAGCAACCACACGATCGACCAAGGTACCGCCGGCCTGGTCCGGACCCTGGATGCGCTGGACGCTTCGGGGCTGCAGCACACCGGCTCCTACCGGACCGAGGCCGACTCGAACGGCATCCTCATCCTGCCGACGGCAGCCGCCGACATCGCCGTCATCCAGGCCACGTACGGCCTGAACGGCCAGATTCCAGAACAGGACTGGCAGGTGGACATGCTCGACGCCCCGGCGATGATTGCCAAGGCGAAGAAGGCGCGGCAACTCGGCGCGGACATTGTGCTGGGAGTCATGCACGCCGGAGATGAATACGCGAGTGTCCCGAATGCCCAACAGCAGGAAATGGCCCACGCCCTGGTGGACAGCGGTCAGTTCACCATGATCTATGGGCACCACACGCACTCGGTGCTGCCGATCGAGAAGTACAAGGGAACATGGATCGTCTACGGACTGGGCAATGGCGTGACGGAGCTGTCGCCCACGTATGCGGTCAATAACGAAGGGCTGCTGGTGCGCGCCCAGTTCAGCCAGGACGCTGCCGGCAAGTGGACGGCCGCCGACCTTGGCTGGGCGCCGTCCGTCATCGTCAACGCGCCTTACCGCTGGTGTTCTGTTGCTTCTGACGCGCCGCAGGGCGTCTGCGCGAGCCCGGCCGCCGACGCCGAGACCCGGCAGCGGACCAAGGCCGTGGTGGAATCGATGGGTGCCGTGAGGGCGGGCGCCCATGAACTCCTGATCAGCAAGGAGAAGTAGCGGGCCTCTCTAGCGCGGCCGGCGGGCCGCGTGATCCCTGGCCAGAACAGCGAAGTGGTCGTCCGGTTCGCCTGGCGTGAAGGAACCATATTTGCGTTCGACGGCGTTCCGGATCAGGAAGTCTGCGATGGCCGGGTTCTTGGGGAGCAGGGAGCCGTGCAGGTAGCTCGCCACGATGTTGCGGTAGCGGGCGCCCTCATGGCCGTCCTTGCTGTTGTTGCCGGTCCCTTTTTCGACAGTGCCCAAGGGCTTCACGCCCGGGCCGAGGGTCGTCTGGCCGCTATGGTTTTCGTAGCCAAGGACCTCGCCGAACTCGGGAGTGGTCACTTTCACGTTGCCGATCAGGCGTTCGTCCGTTCCGTGGGTTTCCACATCCAGGATCCCGATACCCGGAATGACCGTGCCCGAGCGCGTCTTGAAGAAATGTCCGAACAACTGGTACAGGCCGCAGATCACCAGCATCGGCGCGTCGTCCTCCGCAAGGCCCCTAAGGGTGTCCGCCCGCATCTGCAGGTCGTCCTGGATCACCAGCTGGCCGCTGTCCTGCCCGCCGCCGGCAACGATCAGGTCCACTTCGTCGGGAAAGTCATCGCCCGGGTTGTATTCGAGGAGTTCCGGGGCGTAGCCGTGCCACTTGAGCCGCTGCTGCAGCACCAGCGCGTTGCCCCAGTCGCCGTAGATGTTCATGTCGCGCGGATAGAGCTGCAGGACCCGGATGGTCCCCTTGCTGCCTGACGTCCCGGGGGTCATGAGACCACCTCCACTGTGGTGATTTTGGACAGCTCGCGGCGGATGGCGAGCATGGCTGTGTAGGTGCAGAAGACGCGCTTCGGTTTGTCCTTGGCGCCGGCGATGAAGGTGGCCAGCGCAGGGGCGATCTCCGTGTTGACAGCGCGGACGGCCACATCGTCGTACTGCAGACGCAGCGCCATGTCATAGGCGCGGGAGCCGCTGACCTGGTCCACGCCGTCTTTCCGCAGTGAGTCGAAGTCGACGTCCCACAGCCAGGACATGTCCCGGCCGTCAGCGTAGTTGTCGTTGATCGCGATCATGGTGGCGTACCCGCCCGAAGGGAAAGACTTCAGGCCCAGCCGGAATCCGCTGGGGTTCTTGACCAGCACCAGGTCCAGAGGCAGCCCGTCCACCACCAGGCTCTCGCCGCGGCCGAAAGCAGGGGCCACCTTGGACAGCGCGTTGAGCAGCGCCGTGTGGTCCGCGGTGGCAGCGCCGCTGCCGCAGATGCTGCGGGCCAGCACCAGGGCCGCGGCGGCGTTGAAGATGTTGTAGACGCCGCGGAGTTTCATCGAGGTGGTGACTGTGGCGCCGTCGTACTCGAAGTCGGCGTCGTCTGCACCGACCCGGCGAAGCACGACGTCGGCAGTCTGCCTTTGGGGGACCGTCGCCGGGGCGGGGCTTCCGGGGCCGGCGCGCAGCTCGTCGTCGCTGGGAAACGTGCCCAGCAGGGAATCGTCGAGGCCGAAGTAGCGCACGTCCGGTCCGTGGAGGGTCTCGGCAATTCGTGCGACCCGCGGATCCTCGCGGTTTAAGACCACCGTTCCGGTGGTCTTGTCGGCGATCTGCTGCAGGAGCTGCGCCGTCTTGTCGATTTCCCCGAAGCGGTCCAGCTGGTCGCGCAGCACGTTCAGCAGGAGGCTGTAGCGCGGCGGGACCCGGTTGACGAAGTGCACAGCGTGGGCTTCATCAAGTTCAAGTACCGCAATGTCAGCGTCGAGGCGTCCCCGCCAGTCGACCTCGCCCAGAAGGGCAGCCGCCACGCCGCGGGTGAAGTTGCTTCCCGTGCGGTTGGTGAAGACCTTCAGGCCCTGGCTTTCAAGGAGCTCCACCACCATCTTCGTGGTGGTGGTTTTGCCGTTGGTTCCGCTGACCACCGCGACCCCATGGGGGAGCGTGGACAGTGTCCGCTGCATGAAGCCGGGATCGATTTTCTCGACCACCAGACCTGGAAAAGCGGAGCCTCCGCCCCTGAGCCGGGTTACCCGGCGAACGAGCTTGCCGAGCGGAATGCTGAAGGAAAACATGCTCTGTAATATATCCCAGTTGAGGCATGGAACGTTCGGCCCTTGTCCCGGAGGGGGCGGGGTGCAGCCTCCGGGACACTATGATTATTGGATGACCAATCCCCTTTCCGCCGCGGATCCGCGCGTTCGTGCAGGTATCGGTTCAGGACTGCGCATCGGCGTCCTGGCACTTCAGGGCGACTTTCGCGAGCATCTCCGCGCCGTCGAGGCGTCCGGCGCCACCGGCATCGGGGTCCGCCGCCCGGCGGAACTTGACGGCCTGGACGGGCTCATAATTCCCGGAGGAGAATCCACCGCCATCGACAAGTTGGCCCGGGCCTTCGAGCTCGCGGACCCGCTGCGCAAGCACATCGCCGAAGGCCTCCCGGTCTACGGCTCCTGCGCCGGTATGATCCTCCTCGCGCACGACATCGCGGACCCCGCCACGGATCTCGCCGGCAACCCGCAGCAGACCTTCGGCGGCCTGGACATCACCGTGCGGCGCAATGCCTTCGGGCGCCAGCGGGAGTCGTTCGAGACCGATCTCGACTTCCGGGGCCTGGACTTCAGCGCCACCGAAAACGGCGTGGCGCCGGTGCACGCCGTTTTCATCCGCGGCCCGTGGGTGGAGCGGGTGGGACCGGGGGTCGAGGTCCTGGCCCAGGTGGAGCCGGCGGACCCGGCCCACGCCTCCCACGCAGCCGATCTGCAGGGGACAGCTAGAATTGTTGCAGTGCGTTCCGGCCAACTGCTGGCCACCTCCTTCCACCCGGAAGTGACGGGCGAGAAGCGCGTACATGAACTTTTTATCCGCATGATCAGAGGAGAAGCGTAAAGCATGTCAGGCCACTCCAAATGGGCAACGACCAAGCACAAGAAGGCCATCCTCGATAGCCGCCGGGCCAAGTCGTTCGCCAAGCTGATCAAGAACATCGAAGTTGCTGCCCGGATGGGCGGACCCGACCTGGCCGGCAACCCCAGCCTGGAACTCGCCGTCACCAAGGCGAAGAAGACCTCGGTCCCGGCCGACAACATCGACCGTGCCATCAAGCGCGGCGCCGGCCTCACCGGCGAAGTCGTGGACTACACGGAGATCATGTACGAATGCCGCGGCCCGCAGGGCTCCGCGCTGCTGATCGAATGCCTCACCGACAACAAGAACCGCGCAGCCTCGGAGGTGCGCCTCGCCATTTCCCGCAACGGCGGCACCATCGCCGATCCCGGGTCCGTCAGCTACCTGTTCTCCCGCAAGGGCGTTGTTACGCTGCCCAAGAACGGGCTCAGTGAGGACGACGTCCTCATGGCGGTGCTTGACGCCGGCGCCGAGGAAGTCAAGGACAACGGCGACACCTTCGAAATCCACTCCGACCCGAAGGACCTCCAGGCCATCCGCGACGCCCTCAAAGAGGCCGGGATCGAATACGACACCGACGAGGCCGAGTTCGTGCCGTCCATGGAGGTTCCCCTCGACCTGGATGCCGCCAAGAAGTTCATGAAGCTCGTTGACGCGCTGGAAGACCTTGACGACGTCCAGAACGTCTACAGCAATGCCGACCTCAGCGACGAAGTGCAGGCCGCACTGGAAGCCGAGTGATCCCGCACTCCTGCACTGACTTTGAGGCCCGGCCTTGACCCTCCGCGTATTGGGAGTCGACCCGGGCCTCACCCGTTGCGGCATCGGCGTGGTGGACGTGGAAAAGAACCGCCGCGCCACCATGGTGGCCGTGGGCGTGGTGGGGACCTCTGCCGGGGAGAGCCTGGACCAGCGTCTGCTGGTCATTGCCCTCGCCATCGACGAGTGGCTCGACCGGTATGAGCCGCACGTCCTGGCGGTGGAGCGGGTCTTCTCCCAGCTCAACGTCAGCACCGTGATGGGTGTTGCCCAAGCCTCCGGCGTCGTCATCGCCGCAGCCGCCCGGCGGGGAATCCCGGTGGCGCTCCACACGCCGTCGGAAGTCAAGGCTGCGGTGACGGGCAGCGGAAACTCCAATAAGGACGCCGTCACGAAGCTGGTGACCAAGATCCTGCGGCTGGACGCCCCGCCGCGGCCGGCGGATGCCGCCGATGCCCTCGCCCTCGCCATAACCCACGCGTGGCGGGCCGGCAGCGGAGCCGCGGTTGCCACCACCGGCCCGGGCAGCAGTTCGCTGACTCCGGCCCAGCGCGCATGGGCCGAAGCGGAAGCAAAGGCGCGGCGTGCGCGCTGATTGTCCGCGGCCCTTGCTAGGGTATTCGTAGATATGTTCGGATAGTCGGTCATTTGCCGGCGGTAGTTCAGGAGCCCGGCCTTGATTAGTTTTCTCCGCGGAACCGTAGCGCACGTCGGCCTTTCCACCGCCGTGATCGACCTCAACGGTGCCGGCATGAGCGTGAACGCCACCCCGCAGACCCTCAGCCGGCTCCGCGCCGGCGAGGAAGGCAAACTCTTCACGTCCCTGATCGTCAGGGAGGATTCGCTGACGCTCTTCGGGTTCGCCAGCGACGACGAGCGCGAGGTCTTCGATGTCCTGCTCAGCGTCAGCGGCGTGGGGCCGCGGCTTGCCCTGGCGGTGCTGGCAGTCCATGATCCCGAGGCCATCCGCGTCGCCGCGCACACCGGTGACAGCAAAACCTTCACGAAAGTCCCCGGGATCGGCCCCAAAGTCGCCGGCCGGATCGTGCTGGAGCTCGCCGGCAAGCTGGTTCCCCACGGCACTGCCCCGAGTGCCGCCCCCGCCCCGTCCGGGGAAGCGGTCTGGAAGCCGCAGGTGGTGGCCGCCATGACCAGCCTCGGCTGGTCCGAGAAGGATGCCAGCGGCAGCATCGACAAAGCCCTGGCCGACGCCCCCGACCTTGCGGACCACGGCAATGTCGCCGAGATCCTGCGCACCACGCTGCGGTGGCTTGGCCAGGACGGCGCCCGTGCCGGCAACAGGGTAGGCAGCCGTGGCTGAGCCGTCCCTCGTCGCCGGAGGCGAAGAACCCGAGGAAAGGGCGATCGAGGCAGCCCTGCGGCCCAAGAACCTGCACGATTTCGTGGGCCAGCACCGCGTCCGCAAACAGCTGTCCCTCGTGCTGCAGGCATCCCGGATGCGCGGCCGCAGCGCCGATCACGTGCTCTTTTCCGGCCCGCCGGGCCTCGGCAAAACCACACTGGCCATGATTGTCGCAGCGGAAATGAACGCACCGCTGCGGATCAGCAGCGGTCCGGCCATCCAGCATGCGGGCGACCTCGCCGCCATCCTTTCCTCGCTGTCCGAGGGCGAGGTCCTTTTCCTGGACGAAATCCACCGGATGTCCCGCCCCGCCGAGGAAATGCTCTACATGGCGATGGAGGACTTCCGGGTGGACATCGTGGTGGGCAAGGGCGCCGGAGCCACGGCCATCCCGCTGGAACTGCCCGCATTCACCTTGGTCGGCGCCACCACCCGGGCCGGGCTGCTGCCGGGACCGCTGCGTGACCGGTTCGGCTTCACCGGCCACCTGGAGTTCTACTCGGTGGAGGAACTGGAGCTGGTCCTGCGCCGGTCCGCGGGCCTCCTTGACCTGAAGGTGAACTCCGCGGGGTTCAGCGAAATCGCCGGACGGTCCCGCGGCACTCCGCGAATCGCCAACCGCCTTCTGCGGCGGGTGAGGGACTGGGCCCTGGTGCACGGTATCGAGCAGATCGACGCCCGGTCCGCCTCGGCCGCGCTGGACATGTACGAGGTGGACAAGCGAGGCCTGGACCGGTTGGACCGCTCCGTGCTCGAGGCGCTGATCACCAAGTTCGGCGGAGGGCCGGTCGGCCTCTCCACCCTGGCAATCGCCGTTGGCGAGGAACCCGAAACGGTCGAGACCGTTGCCGAGCCCTTCCTGGTCCGTGAGGGACTCCTTGGCCGGACGCCCCGGGGGCGGATAGCCATGGCGCCGGCATGGACCCACTTGGGTTACGCGGTGCCCGACGGCGTCTTCGGGCAGGACACCCTGGACCTGTTCGCGCCGGACGCGGAAGATGAACAAACCGCTGCCGGCTGGATCTCCAACGCCCAATAACAGCGGCCTTCCAGCTTTTCCCTCTAGACTGGAATGACGCTCGGCACATCCGTGTTCGTTTCCGTGGCCGGCCCTCCGGGGCGCGGCCGACCGGGGCTGGTCTCTTGCCCGGGAATGCGGCGCGAAACGGACGCTGCTGTCAACCAGCTACGCAAGTACAGAATGGAACTTCCCCGTGTTCGGAAATATTACTGCCCAGGCCCAGCCGCAGGCCGGTGGCGGCATCGACATCATGACCATCCTGCTGTTCGTCATGCTCGGCATCTTCATCTTCATGATGTTCCGCCGCAACAAGAAAACGCAGCAGCAGCAGGCCGCCATTCAGTCGCAGTTCGCTCCCGGCGTTGAGGTCATGACGAGCTTCGGCCTCTTCGGCCGCATCGTCTCGATCGATGAGCAGGAGAACAAGGTTGTGCTGGAACTGTCTCCCGGCCACCTGGCCACCGTCCACCGCCAGGCCGTCACCAAGATCGTGGAGCCCGCGGCGGACACCACGCCCGTGCCGGATGACGCCTCGTCCCTGACCGCCGACGCCGACGGCAGCCTGCCGACCACGGCCGAAACCCAGGACGACGCCGCGAAGCGCAGCAACGACGAAGGCAAGAAGGACATCTAGTCCGCTGGCGCATTAGCGCCGCACATCATCTCTTCGGCCGCGGCCCGCCGCCGGGACGGGCGCCCAGCCCGCACCGGCGGCTCCTCCGTAACTATAGAAAGATCGACAATGGCACGAACTGGCCACAAGAAATCAGCCATCAGGGTGTTGGTCTGGCTTGGCGTAATCCTGGCTGTCATGACAGCCGTCCTCGCGGGCGGCACCATGGCCGGACAAGCAAGCTGGACTCCAAAGCTGGCCCTTGACCTTGAGGGCGGCACCCAGATGATCCTGGCGCCCAAGGTAGAGGGCGGCTCGGACATCAACGAAGAGCAGCTCAACCAGGCCGTCGCGATCATCCGCCAGCGCGTCGACGGTTCGGGTGTCGCCGAGGCTGAAATCAGCACCCAGTCCGGCCGCAACGTGGTGGTGAGCCTTCCGGGCACGCCGTCCTCCGAGACCCGGGCACTGATCCAGGCCTCGGCCGACATGAACTTCCGTCCGGTCCTCCTGAACGGGCCCGGAACGCCGGTTCCCGCGGCTGAGCGCACCCCGGAGGCGCAGCTGCCCAAGCCCACCGCCAAGCCAACGAACGGCAGTGATTCGAACTGGATCACCGCGGACATCATGAAGCAGTTCGAGGCACTGGACTGTGCCCATCCCGCACAGGACAAGCAGGAGCGCTCGGATCCAGCCAAGCCGCTGGTCACCTGCGAGCCGGCCACCGAAGAGACCCCCGCGATCAAGTACATCCTGGGCCCGGTTGAGGTCAAGGGCGTCGAGATCCAGGGCTCCACCTTCCAGCTCCAGCAGGGCGCCCAGGGCGCTGTCACCAACGAGTGGGCCGTGAACATCCAGTTCAACGCCGAGGGCACCGCGAAGTTCAAGACGGTCACCGAGCGGCTTAACCAGTTCTACGTCGCGGCCGGCGGAGAGACCGGTACGGATCCCAAGTCGCAGTTCGCCATTGTTCTCGATGACCAGGTCATTTCCGCTCCGCGGTCCCAGGCCGTGATTACCGACGGCCGTCCGCAGATCACCGGCGGCTTCACGGAGCAGTCCGCGAAAGCCCTGTCCGACCAGCTGCGCTTCGGCGCGCTGCCGATCAGCTTCGACATCCAGAGTGAGCAGCAGATCTCCGCGACGCTGGGTGGGGAACAGCTCCGGATGGGGCTGCTCGCCGGCCTGATCGGGCTGCTGCTCGTGGTGGTGTACTCCCTGTTCCAGTACCGTGCCCTGGGATTCGTCACCATCGCCTCGCTGGTCGTGGCCGGTGCCCTGACCTACCTGGCGATTGCCGTCCTCGGCTGGACGGAAAACTACCGCCTGTCCCTGGCCGGCGTCGCCGGTATCATCGTCGCCATCGGCCAGACCGCCGACTCGTTCATCGTCTACTTCGAACGCATCCGTGACGAGCTCCGTGAGGGCCGCGGACTGGTTTCGGCGGTCGAGAACGGCTGGAAGCGGGCCAAGCGCACCGTGCTGGCCTCCAAGGCGGTCAACCTCCTCGCGGCACTCGTGCTGTACTTCGTGGCCGTCGGCAACGTGCGCGGCTTCGCCTTCACCCTCGGCCTGACAGCCATCGCCGACCTGATCGTCGTCTTCATGTTCACGCACCCGACCCTCCAGCTGCTGGCCCGCACCCGGTTCTTCGGTGAAGGCCACCGGTTCTCCGGCCTCGACCCCGAGCGCCTGGGCGCCGTGCCGCTCTACAGGGGCGCCGGCAGGATCCGGACGCCGGAGGAGAAACCCGCCGTCGTGCGCGCCAAGAACACGGGAGCGTCCGCCGAGGCGGAGCGCCGGATGACGATTGCAGAACGACGCCTCGCGGAAAAGCAGCAGCAGCTTGCGGGATCCTCCAAGGGCGCCAACAAGGAGGGCAAGTAATGGCTAGAAGCTTTGCGACATTCGGTAACGAGCTCTACACGGGAAAGCGCTCCTACGACTTTGTCGACAGGAAGAAACTGTGGTTCCTGATCGCTCTTGCCGCGGTTGCCCTCTCCATCCTCATCCCGGTGGCCAAGGGCGGGTTCAACCTGGGCATCGAGTTCCGTGGAGGCTCGGAATTCACCGTTTCCAACGTCAAGAGCACGGACGCGGCCCTCGGTGAAAAGGCCGTGGAGGACGTCGTCCCGGGCAGTGTTCCCCGCGTTGCCAACGTCGCCGGGACCACGATGCGCATCCAGACGGACAAGCTCTCGGATGACGAGACCCTGAAAATCAAGGAAGGCCTGACCACCGCCTACGGCGTCACCGACAACGAGGTGACCTCGACGTTCGTGGGCCCCACCTGGGGTGCCGACGTCACCAAGCAGGCGCTCATCGGCCTGGTGGTCTTCGTGGGGCTGGCGACGGTGCTCATGGCGCTGTACTTCAGGACCTGGAAGATGTCGCTCTCGGCGATCGCGGGCATGGCGGTGACGATGTTCATCACCGCCGGCGTCTATGCCCTCAGCGACTTTGAAGTGACACCGTCGGCGATCATCGGCTTCCTGACGGTGCTCAGCTACTCGCTGTACGACACCGTGGTGGTGTTCGACAAAATCCGCGAAAACACGGCCGAAATCGATCTGTCCACCCGGCGGACGTTCGGTGAGGAAGTCAACCTGGCCGTCAACCAGACCCTGGTCCGTTCCATCAACACCATGATGGTCGCCATTCTCCCGGTGGCCGCGATCCTGTTCATCGGTGCCGGCCTGCTGGGTGCGGGAACCCTGCGGGACCTTTCCCTGGCGCTGTTCGTCGGAATCCTCATCGGCACGGCGGCCACGATTTTCATCGCTGCCCCGATGTACGCGTGGCTGCGACAGAACGAGCCCGAACTGGTCAAGCAGGCAAAGCGCGTGGAACACCGCCGGGCAGATGCCGGCGCCAAGGCTTCCGCCGAACCGGCCAAGGCCTAGCAGCCCCATCTGAAGGCCGGACACCGTCGTCGCGACGGTGTCCGGCCTTTTGCGTCGGAGTCCTGCCCTTCGGCGTCGTTCCGGTTATCGGGCATGCCCGTGCCGGGAATAGACTGGGATAATTAAACGGGTCGTGAGGGGTGCTTCATTGGAAGAACGTTCGACGTCGGCGCCAGAGGCTGCCGGTGATGACAGTCCGGGCCAGGGCCCGCAGACTGGTCTCGTGGCTGCCGGGCGCCCCGGCCCGGGTGTGCCGGTGGACAACTCCGGCGTGCGTCCGACTTTTCCGGGCCGGCGTGAACGTACCCGGTCCCGGCTCGCGAGGCTGACCGGCCGAAGCACCGCAACGTATTCGCCCATCCTGGAGCCCCTGCTCCGGACCGTCCGCGCGAACAATCCCAAAGAGGACTTCGACCTCATCCAGCGCGCCTTCGTGGTCGCCGAGCAGAGCCACCGCGGACAGAAGCGCAAGAGCGGCGATCCGTACATCACGCATCCGGTGGCGGTGGCCACGATCCTCGCCGAACTCGGGCTGAGCGGGACCACGCTGGCCGCTGCGCTGCTGCACGACACCGTCGAGGACACCCCCTACACCCTCGCCGACCTGAAGGCCGACTTCGGCCCGGAAGTGGCCATGCTGGTCGACGGCGTGACCAAACTGGACAAGGTCAGCTTCGGCGAGGCCGCACAGTCCGAAACGGTCCGCAAGATGGTCGTGGCGATGGCCAAGGACATCCGTGTGCTGATGATCAAGCTGGCCGACCGGCTGCACAACGCGCGGACATGGCGTTTCGTTTCCGCCGAGTCATCCGCCCGCAAGGCACGCGAAACGCTGGAGATTTTTGCTCCGCTCGCACACCGCCTGGGCATGAACACCATCAAGTGGGAACTTGAGGACCTTTCCTTCGCCGCCCTGTATCCCAAGGTCTATGAGGAAATAGTCCGCATGGTGGGTGACCGGACGCCGGAGCGCGAAAAGAGCCTGAGCGTCATCCGGAACCAGATCGCCGAAGACCTTCGCGTGGCCAAAATCAAGGCCACCATAACCGGCCGGCCGAAGCATTACTACTCGATCTACCAGAAGATGATCGTTCGGGACAAGGACTTCGACGACATCAACGACCTCATGGGCGTGCGCGTGCTGGTGGACTCGGTCCGCGACTGTTACGCCGCGCTCGGCACCCTGCATTCGCGCTGGAACCCCCTTCCCGGGCGGTTCAAGGACTACATCGCGATGCCCAAGTTCAACATGTACCAGTCACTGCACACCACCGTGATCGGACCGGGCGGCAAGCCCGTGGAGATCCAGATCCGCACGCACGAGATGCACCGGCGCGCCGAGTACGGCGTTGCCGCCCACTGGAAGTACAAGGACCAGCCCAACCGCACGGCCACCGGGCCAGGCAGTCCCCGCGACGGGGACATGGGCTGGCTGCGGTCACTCGTGGACTGGCAGCAGGAAACCTCCGACCCGGGCGAATTCCTCGACTCGCTGCGTTTTGAGATCAACGCCAGGGAAGTCTTCGTGTTTACGCCCAAGGGCGAAGTCATGGCGCTCCCGGCCGGCTCCACGCCTGTGGACTTTGCGTACGCGGTGCACACCGAGGTGGGCCACCGCACCATCGGCGCCCGCGTCAACGGAAAGCTGGTGCCGCTCAACAGCGAGCTCAACCACGGCGACTGGGTGGAGATCTTCACGTCGAAGGCGGAAGGGGCCGGCCCGAGCCAGGACTGGCAGCACTTCGTCAAGAGCGCCCGGGCACGGAACAAGATCCGCCAGTGGTTCAGCAAGGAGCGCCGCGAGGAAGCCATTGACCGCGGCAAGGAGCTGCTGACCCGCGCCATGCGGAAGCAGAACCTGCCGCTGCAGCGCCTCATGACCCACGATGCCCTGGCCGCAGTGGCCGAGGAATTCAAGTACGTCGACATCTCGGGCCTGTACGCCGGAGTGGGGGACGGGCACACGTCGGCGCAGTCCGTCATGGAAAAACTCGTCGACATGCTCGGCGGGAACGAGACGCCGGACGACGACCTCACCGAGGTCAGCATCCCCACGCAGGTCAGCAAGGCGCGTTTCTCCGACTCCGGTGTGGTGGTCCGCGGAGTAGGGGACGTCTGGGTCAAGCTGGCCCGCTGTTGCACCCCCGTGCCGCCAGACCCCATTCTGGGGTTCGTCACGCGGGGTTCAGGCGTGTCCGTGCACCGCACGGACTGCACGAACATCTCGGACCTGAAGGACCAGCCGGACAGGATCGTGGATGTTGACTGGGCGCCGACGCAGTCCAGCGTGTTCCTCGTGGAGATCCAAGTGGAGGCCCTGGACAGGAAGTCGCTGCTCTCGGACGTCACGCGGGTGCTCTCCGAGAACCATGTGAACATCCTCGCCGCGAGTGTGCACACGTCAACCGACCGCGTGGCCGTGTCCAAGTTTGCCTTTGAGATGGGCGATCCCAAGTACCTGAGCCACGTGCTCAGCGCTGTCCGGCGGATCGACGGCGTCTTCGATGTCTACCGGACCACGGGAAACCGCCGGCGAAGCTAGGGCCAGTTTCTCCAGGGCCGCCTTCTTGTGGGGCAGCCTGGGTGTGGCCTCTACGGCCAGCACGAGCAGCCGCACGCGGACATCAAGTTCGGGTCTTCCGAGCAGCTGGCGCAGGGCGGGGACCGCCCGCTCGGCGTCCACGTGCAGGGCGATGTCCAGTGCGGTGCGCAGTGGGCTCGAAACCATCAGGCCCCCCAGGCTGACGACGTCAAAGGGACCGAGCCGTACCTCATGGAGTGTGCAGCCGCGGGTTGCGCGCAGGCTGGAAATGCGGCGCTTGGCATCCACCAGGAGGGCCATCCGGTCCGGCTCACGGGCGCACCCGTAGATCCAGGCCGCCGTCATCCGTCCCGCCACCACCCGCTGCCGGATGGCGGGCGGCACCGCGTATGCAGCAGCGCGCGCCCGCAGCTGCGGCGAAGCCTCCACGCCCGGCACGGTGTAGCCGTGCTGGTGGAGCTGCGTCAGCACGCCGTCGGCCGCCATGGCCTGCAGCTCAGGCGACGAAAACAGCTGTCCAGGCGCGTAGAGGTCCAGAAGCTGGCCGGGTGATCCTGGCGCTGACGGCGGTGACGCTGGTGCAGACGGCGGGGACGGTACTATCGGCGGGGATGGCCTGCCGGGCGTGCGGGACGCTTCCATCCAGCCATCGTGCCCGAAAAGGCCGGAACGCGTACAGGCCCCGCCCCGGTCATGTGGATAACCGGTGCGGGGCCTGCAGGATCCTGACTAGGAGAGCTCGCTGGCGGATCGCTGGATCTGGTCCAGCCACGCCTGGCGGGCGTCAAGTGCCTCGCGGGCAGCCTTGATCTTGCGCTGGTCGCCGGCTTTCTCGGCCTTCGCCAGATCGTCCTTGAGCCCGGCGATGGCCGACTCGAGCTGGCTCAGGGCGCTGTTGGTGCGGGCCTTGGTCTCAGGGTTGGAACGCTGCCAGTTCTCCTCCTCGGCCTGCCGGACGGCGTCCTCAATCCTGCGCAGTCCTGCCTCGATGCGTCCCATGTCGGCGCGCGGCACCTTTCCGGCATCCTCCCAGCGGTCGCGGACGGACTGCAGGGCCTTCTTGGCGGCACCGAGGTCCTTGACCGGAAGGATGGTGTTGGCCTCCTCGAGGAGGGCTTCCTTCACCTTGAGGTTGGCGGCGTACTCCTGGTCGATCTCGTCGTTCGCGGCCTGGCGGTTGGTGAAGAAGACGTCCTGGGCGGCACGGAACCGTGCCCAAAGCGCGTCGTCATCTTTGCGGCTGGCGCGCGGGGAGGCCTTCCACTCGTCCATCAGGCGGCGGTATTCACCTGCGGCGAATCCCCAGTCGGTCGAGGAGGACAGGGCCTCAGCCTCGGCGATCAGCTTTTCCTTGGCGGCCTTTGCCGCCGAGTTGTTGCTGTCCAGCTGGGAGAAGTAGGCGCGGCGGTGCCGGTCAAACACCGTGCGGGCGGCGCGGAACCGCTTCCAGAGTGCGTCCTCGTTGCTGCGGCCGAGGCGGACGCCGCTCTTCTGTGCGGTCTTCCAGCTCTCGAACAGTTCGTTCATCCTGGCGCTGGAGGTCTTCCACTGGATATGCGCCGGATCCGTTCCCGAGATGCCTTCGGCTTCGGCGACGATGGCCTCACGCGCGGCCAGTTCGGCTGCGCGGACGGCGTCGTGCTGTGCCTTCTCTGCCTTTTCAAGCTCGGTGATCTGCGTGGCCAGCGTGTCCAGGCGGCCTTCAGCCGAACGGATGTCGCCCACCATGTTGCGTTCTGCCAGCTGCTCACGCAGGTGCGTGACAGTCTTCTGCATGTCGGTGGTGGGGGCCTTGGACGCAACACGCTGCTCGAGCAGCACGATCTGGGCCACGATGTCGTCGTACTTCCGGGCGAAGTAAGCCAGCGCCTCGTCATCGCTGACGTCCGGGTACTGGCCTACCGGGTGTTCCTCGCCGTCGATGGTGAGGAAGACGTGACCGTCCCCTTCAACACGGCCCCAGCGGGCTGCCTCCGCGAGCGACGTGGCCGACGGTGCGGGTGCCGGCGCCACGGTGGCTGCGGGGCCGGCCTTCGGGCGCGCGGCAAATGCTGCGGGCGACGGTGCCGGACGGGGTGACGGTGCCGGGCGGGGTGAGGGGGCCGGCGCGGCGGGTTCCTCTCCAGCGCCCTGCGCAGGCGTTTCCTCCTGGGGAGCTGCGTCCTCCGCGGGCGCATCCTGCGCCGGCGCTTCCTCCTGCGCCTGTGCGTCCTCCGCCGGCGCTTCCTCCTGGGGAGCTGCGTCCGGCTGCGTTTCTTCTGCCTGGGTACCTTCGGCAGCTGCCGCCTCGGGGCCGGCCGGAGGAGCCGGAGCCTCAATCAGGTCTGCTGCTGCTGTTTCGTCGGATTTCTGACTGTCTGTCACCGCTAAAAGTCTTTCGCTTGGAGGAAAATACTCTCGTAATACACCCGGGGCCGCCTGGGAACCGGGCTTCTTACTTCAGAGAGAACGAGTCTATCGTGACTGGTTCCACAGGTGCGCCGTCGGTGGCATTTTCGCCCTTCTTAAGACCTGCCGCCGCAATCTTTGTGACCACGTCCAGCCCGGAGGTCACGGTGCCCACCACCGTGTACCCGCCCGCGGCGTCGGCCGGAATCACGGTGTCCTTGTACACGATGAAGAACTGTGTCCCGTTGCCGTAGGCGTTGCCGCCGGTCCGGGCCACTGCGATGGTTCCGGCCGCATACTTGTTGTTCGCGGGCGTGTTCTCCAGCGGACCCCATGTGTAGGCGGGGTCGCCCTGGCCGTCTCCGCTCTTGGAGCCGCACTGCAGCACGCCAAAATTCTCGGCGGTGGTGAGCCGGTGGCAGCTCACGCCCTTGTAGTAGCCCTCATCGGCGAGGGACTTGAACACGGCGGCGGCCTGCGGCGCTTTGGTGCCGTCGAGCCGCACTCCCACCGCTCCGCGATTGAGTTTGAGTTCACCGGTGAAGACCTTCCCCGCGGCTGTTTCCGGCTTGGGGATGTTGGCGGCATTGGTGGCCGGGGCGGATGGCGACGCCGACGGGGACTGCAGTCCGGCCTCGGCCGCCGCGAATTCCTCCTCGGTCGGGTTGCCGGAATACACCGCGAGCTGAAGCACGACGGCGAGTATCACCGCCGCCGTTCCCGCGCCGACCGCAAGAAGGTTGTCCCGCCTGCGCCGTTTCTCCTGGTCACGGCGAAGCTCGCGCTTGGCTTCCATCTGCTGGATACGGCGCTTGGCTTCACGCATCTCGCGTGGACTTGCCGCCACAGGTCCTCCTCGTTGATCGGGCTGCCCACCAGGGTCACCCGCTGAAGGCATCCCCGGCTGCAGCTGCACAGCGGCAGCGTCTCCGGTCACGGCGGCCGCATTAGAGATGCTGGCGCCGAAAGCATAAACTGACTGCCGCACATAGTTTATGCATGACAGCCTGGACTCCCGCCCCTGCCGCCGTTTTTGATCAATGGCGTTTCGGAATGCTGGGCAGCGGACTCCGGCCGTCGTTACCTGAGGAGAAACTCCACCATGGCACGCACAGCCTCCCTGTCCGGATTCCCCGAGTGGCTTCCCGAGGAGCGGCTGGTGGAGCAGCATGTCCTGGACACGCTGCGGCGCACCTTTGAACTGCACGGCTTCTCCTCCATCGAGACCCGCGCGGTGGAGACGGTGGGCCAGCTGCTGCGCAAGGGCGAGATCGATAAAGAGGTGTATGGCCTCAGCCGGCTGCAGGACGACGAAGGCGAAGCCGCCACCGACGGAGGCAAAGGGAAGCACGACCCGCATGCGCTGGCCCTCCACTTCGACCTGACGGTTCCGTTTGCCCGGTACGTCGTGGAGAACGCCGGCTACCTCGCGTTCCCGTTCCGCCGTTACCAGATCCAGAAGGTGTGGCGGGGCGAGCGTCCCCAGGAGGGCCGTGCGCGTGAGTTCACCCAGGCGGACATCGACGTGGTGGGGGACGGCGAGCTGCCCTTCCGCTACGACGTCGAGATCGCGCTGGTCATCGCCGAAGCGCTTGGCGCCCTTCCGATTCCGGACTTCCGGCTCCGCATCAACAACAGGAAGCTGGCAGAGGGTTTCTACCGGGGCATCGGGCTGGACGACACTGCCGGCGTGCTGCGCAGCATCGACAAGCTGGAGAAGATCGGTCCCGCCAAGGTGGCCGAGCTGCTCAAAACCGAACTCGGTGCCACCGACGACCAGGCGCAGGCGGCCCTCAAACTTGCCGGCATCCGCACCGAGGACACCTCCTTCGTCGGGCAGGTCCGTTCGCTCGGGGTGAGCAATGAACTCCTCGAGGAGGGCCTGGACGAACTCGAGCAGGTCATCGAGGCCGCCGTGAAGCGTGCACCGGGCAAGGTCATCGCCGATTTGAGCATCGCACGCGGGCTTGACTACTACACGGGCACCGTCGTGGAAACGGTGCTCGTCGGCCACGAGCAGCTCGGATCCATCTGCTCCGGCGGCCGGTATGACGCCCTGGCGACCAAGGGCAACCGGAAGTTCCCCGGCGTCGGGCTCTCCATCGGTGTGACCCGGCTGGTGTCCCGCATCCTCAGCCAGGACCTGGCGAAGGCTTCCCGCTCCGTTCCCACCGCTGTCCTCGTCGCCCTGAACGCAGACGACACGTGGGGGGAGGCCCAGGACGTGGCGACGCAGCTGCGCAGCCGCGGCATCGCCACCGAAGTTGCCGCGAAGGCGGAGAAGTTCGGAAAGCAGATTAAATTCGCTGACCGCCGCGGCATTCCGTTCGTCTGGTTTACCGATGATGAGGGCAAGCACCAGGTGAAGGACATCCGCTCGGGGGTGCAGGTCGACGCCGATCCGGCGACCTGGACGCCGTCGGACGAGGACTTGCACGTCCAGGTCACCGGAACCTCCCCGGAGTAGGCGGTTTTACCCGGTGGTGCTGCGGCGGCGCCGCAGCACCACCGCCCGGGCCGCCACGCCCGCGGCCAGCACAGCCGCCATGGTCAGGACTGACGACGGCGGCAGCGTGAATGCCAGGACCAGGCAGCCCGCAAGCCCCGCGGCATTGAGCCACCTCGGCGCGTGCCACGGACGGTGCGGAAGGCTGTACGCCGCCGCGTTCGCCACCGCGTAATACACCAGCACGCCGAAGCTGGAGAAGCCCACCACCGTCAGCACGTTGCTGGTCAGCAACAGCACAACCACGACGGCGGCAACGGCCAGTTCGGCGACGAACGGCACCGTGTGGCGTCCCCCGATCCGGGCCAGCGGACCCGGCAAATCACCCTCCCTCGCCATGGCCATGGCAGTGCGCCCCACGCCCGTAATGAGTGCCAGCAGTGCGCCCAGGGACGCCGCGGCGGCTCCGGCCTGCACGAATGCGGCCCCGGCGGCCAACTCCGAAGTCCGCACCGCTTCCAGCAGCGGGGCCTCGGATCCTGCCAGCCGGGACAGCGGAAGGTGCTCCAGCAGCAGCAGAGCCAAGGCGAGATAGATGCCGAACGCTGCCGCAAGGGCGCCCAGGATGGCCCGCGGGATGACCCGGGCGGGGTCCTTCACCTCCTCGCCGAGCGTCGCGATGCGTGCGTATCCGGCGAACGCGAAGAACATCAGGCCCGCGGCGGGAAAGACACCCCAGGCGCTGCCTGCGCCGTCGGGAGCTGCCGCGGCGGGTGCGGCGTCCACCGGATGGGGGCCCAGGATGCTGGCGGCAGCCACAAAGGCGAGGGTGGCCAGGACGATGCCCAGGAGGATGCGCGTCAGGAAGGCCGTCCGGGTGATGCCCAGAAGATTGACGCCGGTCAGCACTGCTACGGCCGCGATGGCCAACGGAGTCGCGTATCCCGGGGCGACATACTGCCCGAAGGTCAGCGCCATGGCCGCGCAGGATGCGGTCTTGCCGGTCACGAACCCCCAGCCGGCGATGAAGCCCGGCCATTCTCCGAGCTGCTTGCGGCCGTAGACATACGTTCCGCCGCTTTCCGGGTATTTGGCGGCGAGCTGGGCGGACGCCACGGCGTTGCAATAGGCGACGGTGCCCGCGATGACGATGGACGCGACGAGCAGCGTTCCCGCCAGCCCGGCGGCCGGGGCGAAGACCACAAAGACGCCGGCGCCCAGCATGGATCCGAGGCCGATCGACGTGGCGTCAAACACACCAAGCCTCCGCTGCAGGCGCTGATGCTTCGTCATGGCGGGGCAGGGACCTTTCCAGCGGGTAAACTCGGACGGGATCGTTCCGCAACGATCCTAATGAAATTTCTGTCTTCCTTCTGAAAGGAATGTTGTGCTGCGCACACATGACCTCGGGTCGCTCCGCTCCGAGCATATTGGACAAACCGTAACCCTGGCCGGCTGGGTAGGTCGCCGCCGTGATCACGGTGGTGTCGCATTCGTCGATCTGCGTGACGCTTCGGGAGTGGCCCAGATCGTGGTCCGTGAGGAAGAGGTGTTCCACGGCCTGCGCAACGAATACGTCCTGCAGGTGACCGGAACGGTGTCCAAGCGCCCCGAGGGCAACGAGAACCCGGCACTCGCCACCGGCGAGATCGAGGTCATGGCGGACAAGGTGATCATCCTCAACACCGCGGAGCCGCTGCCCTTCCAGATCGACGAGCACGTGGAAGTGGGCGAGGAAGCACGGCTCAAGCACCGCTACCTGGACCTCCGCCGTCCCGGCCCCAGCCGCAACCTCCGTCTCCGCTCCGAGGCCAACCGCGTAGCACGCGAGCTCCTGCACCGCGAGGGCTACGTGGAAATCGAAACCCCGACCCTGACGCGTTCGACGCCTGAAGGTGCCCGCGACTTCGTTGTCCCCGCACGCCTGGCGCCGGGTTCCTGGTACGCGCTGCCGCAGTCGCCGCAGCTTTTCAAGCAGCTGCTGCAGGTGGGCGGGTTCGAGAAGTACTACCAGATCGCCCGCTGCTACCGTGACGAGGATTTCCGCGCCGACCGCCAGCCGGAGTTCACCCAGCTGGACATCGAAGCCAGCTTCGTGGACCAGGACGACATCATCTCGCTCGGCGAGAACATCGTGAAGGCACTCTGGAAGCTGATCGACGTCGAGATCCCGACGCCGATCCAGCGCATCACGTACGCGGACGCCATGGCCCGCTACGGTTCCGACAAGCCGGACCTCCGCTTCGGCCAGGAACTGACCGAGCTGACCGAATTCTTCAAGGACACCAACTTCGGCGTCTTCAAGGCACCGTACGTCGGCGCCGTCGTCATGCCAGGCGGCGCATCCCAGGCACGCCGCGCCCTCGACGCGTGGCAGGAGTGGGCCAAGCAGCGCGGAGCCAAGGGCCTGGCATACGTGCTGTACAAGGAAGATGGCGAGCTCGCCGGCCCCGTGGCGAAGAACCTCACCGACACCGAACGTGCCGGCCTGGCCGACGCCGTAGGCGCCAAGCCCGGTGACTGCATCTTCTTCGCCGCCGGTGAGAAGACGCCCTCCCGTGCGCTGCTCGGCGCGGCCCGCGTGGAGATCGGCCACCGCACAGGCCTGATCGACCCCAATGACTGGGCCTTCTGCTGGGTGGTGGACGCGCCGATGTTCGAACCGGCCGCCGCCGCTGTGGCATCCGGCGACGTCGCCGTGGGCGGTGGCCAGTGGACGGCCGTCCACCACGCCTTCACGTCCCCCAAGCCGGAGTTCCTGGCCTCCTTCGACAAGGATCCGGAATCGGCGCTGTCCTACGCCTACGACATCGTCTGCAACGGCAACGAAATCGGCGGCGGCTCAATCCGTATCCACGAGCGCGATGTCCAGGAGCGCGTCTTTGAGCTCATGGGACTCGACCGGGCGGATGCGCAGACCAAGTTCGGCTTCCTGCTCGAGGGGTTCAAGTACGGCGCCCCCCCGCACGGCGGCATCGCCTTTGGCTGGGACCGCGTTGTTGCCCTGATGGCAGGGGTGGACTCCATCCGCGACGTCATCGCGTTCCCGAAGTCCGGCGGCGGCCATGACCCGCTCACGGACGCTCCGGCGCCCATCACCGCGCAGCAGCGGAAGGAAGCCGGCGTCGACTTCAAGCCCGAGGCCAAGAAGCCCGAGGCGAAGCAGGGAGAGTAGCTGCAACAGGCTGCGCTTCCACGCATTAGCCAATATGGGGCTCCCCGGAAACGGGGAGCCCCTGCTGTTTGGCTGGACACCCGGCAGCCGCAGAAGGAGGACCTCGATGACGGCCGACCCAATCCCCGCCCTGGAAGTGCTGATGGACGCCGCGTGGCCGGCGCCCGACCGCCACGACACGGGCGAGTGGGTGCTCCGGGCCGCTGAGGGCGTGACGCAGCGGGCGAACTCCGTCTGGCCGCGCGCGTCCGCGGCGGACCCTGCGGCCGCCGCGCGGGAGGCCGTGGCGTGGTACCGGAAGCGCCGGCTGCCGGTGATTTACCAGGTCTTCGACAACGCTTCTGCAGCCCCGCTGAATGCCCTGCTCGACCGTCTGGGCTTCACCAATCAGTCCGAAACGCTCGTCATGGCGATGGGGCCGGCGGCGCCGGAGGGTCCGCTGCAGGTGGGTCCGCTGCCGGCGGATGCCGCCGTCGAACTCGCCGAGCATCCCTCCGCGGAATGGCTGGAGCTGTGGTGGTCGGTCGACGGCCGCGGCGGCGCCGGGGCGCTGGAGACCGCCCGGGCCATCCTCACCGGCTGCCCCTCGCTGTACGCCCTGCTGAGGGACGACGGCGGCAGGCCGGCCGCCGTCGGACGGCTCGCCCTCGCCGGCGGTTACGGCGGTTTGTATTGCATGGCCACCCGACCCGACGCCCGGCGCCGCGGTTATGCGACCCGCGTCCTGCGCTCATTGCTGGGGGCCGGCGCGGCACGGAAGCTGGATGGCTACTGGCTCCTGGTGACCGCAGCCAATCCAGGAGCCAGGGAGCTGTATGCCCGGTCAGGATTCCGGGAGGCCGGCCGCTACTTTTATCGGCAGGAGCGGCCCCGGCGGCACCTGACCGGGTGCTAGAACCCTCGCCGGACGGACGTCATGCCTCTGTGTGCTCGTGCAGCAGTCCGACCCATGGCAGGCAGGTCAGCGTGCCGGGAACGGCACATCCGCAGACCGTCCCGGGATCGTCCGGCGGCTGCACCGGACCGTCGTGCCGGCGTTCCGGCAGGCTCTGGCGGATGTCAGTCATCGTCAATCACCGCTACAGGGCGGCCTGTTGCGGCTGCTCGGCTGTGGCTGACCTGCGGCGACGAGCGGTGCCCTCCAGATACGGACCGCCCAGTTCGTCGATCGGCGTCCTGAACGTCTCGCGGGAGTAGAACGCGGACGCCGCGGCAATGAGCATGCACACGGTGCCGAAGACTGCCACGGGAATCCAGCCGGTGGCGCCCGGGGCCAGCAGCATGCCGGCGATCATCGGCCCGAACCCGGCGAGGACCAGGCCCAGCTGGTTGCCCAGTGCCATGCCGGTGTAGCGGACCGGAGCGGCGAACTGCTCGGCGAAAAATGCCGGCCAGATGCCGTTGAAGCCCGAGTAGAGCACGGTCATGTTCAGGAAAGCCGCCAGGAAGACCAGGACGATGTTGCCGGAGGACAGCGCCAGGAAGTACAGGAAGATCGTGGCTGAGCACCCTATTGCGGCGGTGAGCAGGAGGGGCCGGCGGCCGATCCGGTCCGAAAGCTTTGCCGCCAGCGGCATGGCAAACATGGACAGGCCGATGGCGACGGCGTTGACCGTCAGGATGGACGCCCGGTCGAATCCTGCGGTGGACGTGGCGTATGCCAGTCCGAAAACCGTGAAGATCGTCTGCATCACGGACATGATCGACATGCCGGCAACGCGCAGCACATCCGGTGCCTGGAAATGGAGCACCTCCTTGACGGGCATTGGGGTTACCTTGTTCTGCTCCTGGGCCTCTTCGAAGACCGGCGTCTCGTCCAGGTGCGTCCGGACCCAGTAGGCGATGGCAAGGACCACGATGGAGAGCCAGAACGGGATGCGCCAGCCCCAGCTCATCATCGCCTCCTGCGGCAGCGCGGTGACCGGAATGAACACGAGGGTGGCCAGCACCATGCCGGAGGCGTAGCCGGTCATCACGAAGCTGGTGAAGAACCCGCGCTTGCCGTCGGGGGAGTGCTCGAGCGTCAGCGTGGACGCACCTGCCGATTCCGCGCCTGCGGAGAAGCCCTGGGCCAGCCGGCCGGTGACCAGGAGGATGGGTGCCCAGACACCAAGCTGCTCATAGGTGGGCAGGAAGCCGATGCCAAGGGACGCGAGGCCCATGATGCCCAGGGTCAGCAGCAGGATCTTCTTCCGGCCCAGCCTGTCGCCGAAGTGGCCCATGACCAGCCCGCCGACCGGCCGCGCCACGTAGGCGACGCCAAACGTGGCGAAGGCACCGATCAGGCCGATGGCAGGGTCGGCGGACGGGAAGAACAGGTGCGGGAACACCAGGGCGGCGGCCGTTCCGTAGATGAAGAAGTCGTAATACTCCAGCGTGCTGCCGAGGAAGGACGCCAAAGCGGCCTTGACTGGCGTTTTCCGGGGAGCTTGTTGTGTTGCTGGCTCAGGTGTGGATGCAGACTGCATGGGAGTCTCCTTAAGACTGCGTTGTCTTAGTGGTCGCCGCAGAGGTGTCCCCGAGGTGGAAGTCCACCGAGAGGATCTGCTGGCTGTTGGGGAACGAGTACGCCTTCAGTGGCTCGTGCAGCGGGTGGGTGTTGTACACCGCGATGTCCTCGACCGTTTCGAAGTCGGCCACGATGGCGTAGTCGAAGGAGCGCTCGGTGCCGAGGACGTCCGCGCCGTGGCTGAGGCTGAGCATGCCGGGGATCTTGCCGGCCATGTTGTTGAGGCCTGCTATCCAGGCCTGCTTGTCGGCCGGAGGGAATCCCGGCTTGAACTTGAAGAGCACCGTGTGGCGGATCATCTCAGGCACCCACCAGTTCCGCGGTTTGCCCATCCTGCTCGGCAGCCTCGCCAGCCGACCGGTACTCCGGTGTCTGGCCGGCGAGGGTGCGTCCGGCGAGGTAGCCCATGGTCATGATCGGTCCAAGGGTGGCCCCGGCGCCGGGATAGCCTGCCGCGTAGGCGTTCTCGGTGGTGTTTCCGGCGGCGAACAGGCCAGGGATGGCGCGGTTGTCGACGTCGAGCACGCGGGCCAGCCCGTCGGTAGCCACGCCGCCGTTTGTGCCGAACGCGCCGTTGACCACTTCGAGGGCGTAGAACGGTCCGGTTTGCAGCGGACCCAGGGAGGGGTTCGGCCACGGGCAGTCGTCGTCGCCCCAGTACTTGTCGTACGCACTTTCGCCGCGGCCGAAGTCGGGATCCTCGCCCCTGACCGCGTACTTGTTGAACCGCGCCACGGTCGCGGCGAGGTTCTCCGCCGGAACGTGGATCTTTGCGGCCAGTTCCTCAAGGGTTTCCGCCTCGATCAGGTAGCCGGGGGTCGGCTGGCCGGCGCGGTGCGCCATGATGCCGTAGCGCTCCAGGTACGCGTGATCGACAATCACGTGGGCCGGCGTGTTCAGGGTGCGGTTTGCGGCGGAGTCCCAGGACTGCAGGCTGCGGGCGAGGTCGTTGTAGTTCTGGGATTCGTTGGAGAAGCGGCGGCCATGGCGGTTCACCATGATCGAACCCGGGCCTTGGCGTTCGAAGCGGAGCAGGGTGCCCACAGGCTTCCCGTCGCGGGTGTCTCCGGTGACGGACATCGGCGCCCACCAGGCTTCGCGGGTGCCGCGGGTCTGGCCGCCGATGCGCTGGGACATCCGCAACCCGTCCCCGGTATTCGAGGGCGGCGAACACATGGTGTACAGCCGTGAGGCCAGCATGGAGTCGGCCAGGGCCTTGTCCCATTCGAAGCCGCCGGTGGCCAGCACCACGCCGTCGTTCGCCGTGAAGCGTTCGCCGGACTCAAGCTCGACGCCGGTCACCCGGCCCTCGTCGGTGAGCAGGCGGTGCCCGCGTGCTCCTGTGACCAGGGCGGCACCGTCGCGGACCAGGCTGGCGAGCAGCATGGAGACGAGCGCCTGTCCCTTGGCCACGAGCCCCTCGTCCTGGCGGCCGGCCAGTACGTCCCACGGGAATTTGGTGAAGGCACCCCACTCTTCGTATTCCTGCATGGTGAACGGCGCCCGGCCGTCGCTGCGCACGTGCTCCCTGAGCGGGCCCAGGGCTTCCCTGCTGTTGAACAGCTCGGGCTCCACCGTGCGGCCGCCCTCCACGGCACCGGGCAGGTCCTGCCGGTAGTCGGGGAAGTTGTCGAGGAAAATAAAGCGGACGCCGCACTCCTCTTCGACGAAGCGCAGCATCTGGTCGCCATAGTCCAATGCCGCATCGAGCAGTTCCCCGCGCCCGCGTCCGCGGGCCACGGCGCGCACGTACTGTGCGGCGGCTTCCTTCGAATCAGCAATGCCGGCCTTCCGTGCGTGGTGGTTGTCCGCCACCCAGAGCATGCCGCCGGAGACGGCGGAGGTGCCGCCCAGCAGTTCGCTCTTTTCGAGGACGAGGACCGACTTGCCGGCACGGGCTGCGGTGGCCGCCGCGGTAAGGGCGCCGGCACCGGAGCCGACGACGACGACGTCGTAGTTTTCCGCTGCGGTTCCTTGGACGAATTTCATGGGTATTGCCTTTCAAAAGGAAGGAAGCATGCGCAGAGTTCCGCGCTGTATCTCTGCGAAGGGGCTGCCGCGGCCTGAGCCTGCGGAGGCCGGGTCAGACGGCGGTGTAGCCGCCGTCGATCACGAGCTCGGAGCCCGTGGTGAAGCGCGATTCGTCCGAGGCCAGGTACAGCACGCCGTAGGCGATCTCATCCGGCTGGCCCTGGCGGGGCAGCGGATTGGAGCCGACCAGCTGCTTGTAGTACGCCTCGGGTCCGATGTCGGACTGTTCGGCCGAGCGGCGGCTCATCCGTGTGTTCATGGATCCGGGGTGGATGGAGTTGACCCGGATGCCGTAACTTCCGTAGGCCGCCGCATCCGACTTGCTCAGGAGCCGGACGGCGCCCTTGGTGGCGTGGTAGAGCGGCACGTTCCTGCCGCCGGTGATGCCGTGGATGGAGGAGAAGTTGACGATGCTCCCGGTGCCTTTTTCGATCATGCCGGGGACCACGTGCTTGGTCATCAGCCAGACGCCCTTGACGTTGACATTGAAGATTAAATCGAAGTCCGGGACGGATGCCGTGTGGGACGCGCCGGCCGGGCCGATGATTCCGGCGGCGTTGACCAGGACGTCCGGTGTGCCCAGTTCGTTGCGGACCCGGCGGACGGCGTCGGCGACGCTGTCTTCGCTGGTGACATCGACGTCGTACTCGCTGATGCTGGCATGGGCCGAGGCGGCAGGGATGCCGGCAACGTCCAGGCTGGCAACTCGTGCGCCGTGTTCAGCCAGCAGGGCGGCGGTGGCGCTGCCCAGGTCTCCGCGCCCTCCGGTGACGATGGCGGTCTTTCCGGCCACCCGGTGCTGTGTGGGGTTCATGTGGTGCTCCTCGTGCTCCTGCAGCCTCGTCGCTGCGTCCCAGCCAGACTGGCAGGAGGGCTGTGACTGGAACCACACGATTACCGATGAACGGAAAAACCAACTTTCGGTGACTCTGTTCAGTGACTTCGTTCAGTGACTCTGGCGAAGAGTGCCCTTCAGCTCGCCCCGCCAGCCCAGGGACCGGGAAATGCCGCGGGCCGCCGCCATCAGGACGGGCACCCGGGCGGCCGTGTTTTCCTCGTTGCGCGGCACCACCACGCTGAGCGCGGCGCGGACGGTGTTGTCCGGGCCGAACACGGGCACGGCAATGCCGCTGGATTCCGGCACGATCACGCCCGGCATGGCAGCGAAGCCGCGCTGCCTGATCTCGGCCAGGTGGCGCCGGAGCACAGCGGGATCGGTCAGGGTGGTTTCGGTGAACTTGGTCAGGGGCCGGGCCAGGAAGCTGTCCTGGTAGGCGGCGGGGGAGTGGGCCAGCAGGACCAGGCCCGAGGACGTGGCATGCACGGGCAGCCGGCCGGCGATCTTGGTGATGTCGACGATTGTCTTGTCGGAGCCCAGCCGCTCGATGTACAGGACCTCGTCCGAATCCAGGATGCCCAGGGTGGTGGAGTGCTGCACCACTGCCTGGACATCCTCCATGAACGGCAGGGCAGCCTCCCGCAGCCCCAGCATCTTGGATCCACGGGAGACGAGTTCCCACATGCGGGTGCCGATGTGGATGTCGCCGCCGGGTTCGCGTTCGAGGAGCCGTTCCAGCAGCAGGTCGTTGACCAGTCGGTAGGTCGTGGTCACAGGCAGGCCGGTCCGGCGCCCCAGCTCGGCGACGCTCATGGACGTGTGGCGGTCGTCGAACGCGCTCACGATCCTGACGAAGCGGCCGATGATCGACTCGCCCGATGGGGAATTGGCCACGTTTCCTCCTTCGGATTCCCGCTCAATGGTAATCCTCCTCCCGGGCGCCGGTGCCGCCGGGTCTACTGGGGGTTTGGCAGTCTAGGCCGCTGGCCGCAAGGATGCGGGCAGCCGGCAGAACGGGAGCAGGAACCATGAGTGAAACCGGAAAGAAGATGGTCTGCGATGTCCTCGTCATTGGCTCGGGCGTGGCCGGGATGGCCGCGGCGTTGAAGGCCGCTTCGCGGGGATTGAGCGTGATCGTTGCGGAAAAGGAACAGTACTTCGGCGGAACCACTGCCATATCCGCCGGCTGGGCCTGGGTCCCCGGCAACAAGCAGGGCGTGGCGCAGGGCGATACCAGGGCAGAAGCCGAGACATACCTGAAAAACCTGGCCCCGGAGACGTTCAACGCAGCTGGCGTCCGGGACTTCCTGGAGACCGTGCCCGAGGCGATCTCCTTTTTCGAGAACGAAACCGAGGTGAAGTTCACCTACCCGGAAAAGTCTCCGGACTACCAGATGGACCTTCCCGGGGCGAAGCTGTCCGGCCGTGCCATCCTGCCGCAGGATGTTGACGCGCGCGTACTGGGGGACAAGCGCCTGCTGATGCAGCCGTACATGAGTTCCTACACAGTGTTCGGCTACATGCCGCAGGTGGGGCCGGACATCAACGAGTTCTTCCACGTCAACCAGTCGGTCAGGTCGTTCGTCTATGTGGCCAAGAAGCTGCTGCGCACGTGGGCGGACGCCGCCCGGTACAAGCGTCCCGTCCTGCGCTCCAACGGCAACGCCCTGATGACGCGCATGGTCAAGAGCGCCGATGACCTGGGCGTGCGCCTGTGGAAGTCTTCACCGGCCCTGTCGCTGACGCGCGACGACGCCGGAACCGTCACGGGCGCCGTGATCGGCGGTGAGCATGCGGCAACAGTGACGGCGCGGCTCGGCGTCATCCTCGCCGCGGGCGGTTTCTCCGGCAACAAAGAACTGCGGCAGCAGTACTTCCCGCACGACGCCGACGGCGACGACCACTTCACGCCGACCGTGGGCCACGGCGGGGACGCCGCCACCCTGGCGATCAGCGCCGGCGGGCACATCGACGATTCCGTGTTCAGCGTCGGTTCCTGGGCGCCGGTCACCGTCTTCAAGTACCTCAACGGCCAACAGCGGCTCTTTCCACACCTGCGGGCTATCGGCCTCCCCGGCCTGATCGCCGTCGACCGCCGCGGCAAGCGCTTCGGCAACGAGGCCCTGAGCTACCACGACTTCGGCGGCGCGATGATCGGCCACAACAAGGACAAGGACAAGACGTTCGGGTATGTGGTCGGCGATGCCAAGACGATGCACAAATACGGCATCGGCTATGCCAAGCCCTGGCCCATGCCGCGCGGGTATTTCTACAAGACCGGCTACCTGGTCAAGGGGGACACCCTGGCGGAACTTGCCGGAAAGCTCGGCATCGACCCCGAGGGCCTCGCCGCGACCGTGGCCGAATTCAACCCCGCCGCTGAGCGCGGAGAGGATCCGGCATTCGGTCGCGGCTCCACCCTCTACAACCACTTCCGTGGCGACCTGGAGCACACGCCGAATCCGAACCTCGCCCCCGTGGGCAAGGGCCCGTATTACGCCGCGAAGATCCAGATGGGCGACCTGGGCACTTTCGCCGGGATTGGCGTCAACGAGCACTCGGAAGTGGTCACCGCTGAGGGAACGGCCATCCCCGGCCTCCTTGCCGTCGGCGCGGCCGCGGTGAGTGTTTTCGGCGGCGGCTACCCGGGCTACGGCTCGCACATTGGGCCTGCCCTCGTGTTCGGCTACCGCGCAGGCCGCGACATCGCCGCGCTCGCGGCTGCCCGCGGTGCGGACCGCACGGCCAACGTGTCAGCCGGCTAAGGCGCCCGGCCGGAGGCGTCCATGGCAAACTCGCCATCGGGTGAATCGGTGATCAGCCGCGTCGTGCGGCTCATGAGTGCGTTCGACCGGGACCTGCCGACCATGACGCTCTCCGGCCTGGCCCGCCGCGCAGGCCTGCCCCTGACCACCGCCCACCGGCTCGTGGACGATCTGGTCCTGCACGGCCTGATCGAGCGGCTGCCGGACGGGAACCTGCGCTCCGGGATGCGGATGTGGGAGCTGGCCGCCCGGGGTTCGCGTGCGCTGAACCTTCGTGAGCTCGCGCTGCCCTTCATGGACGATGTCCAGGCGGCCGTCCACCAACACACCACGCTGGCAGTGCTGGACCACGGGACGGTGCTCTACGTGGAGCGTCTGTCCTCGCCTGCATCCAGCCTGGACGCTGCCCACATTGCCCAGCGAATGCCGATTCACGCGGCCTCGTCCGGCCTCGTGCTGCTGGCCTTCTCTCCGGCACGCTTCCAGGACGAGGTGCTGACGCGCCCGCTGGCGGCGGTGACCCCTGAAACCATCACTGACCCGGGCCTCATCCGGAAGCACCTGGCCGACATCAGGCAGCGCGGCTACGTGGCACTGCCGGGCATCGGCGTCACGGAATGGACCGGCATTGCCGTGCCCGTCTTTGGCCCGGACAACGGCATTGCGGCCGCGCTCAACGCCATCGTTCCGCGGCAGGAAGCCGCCGTGCCTTTGATTGTTCCTGCGCTCCTGACAGCCGCCCACGGGATATCGCGGGCATTGAAGGCCGCTGCGGCGACCCGGCGCTAGCCGCCGGCCCGGCCGAAGGGATGGCAGGGCCGGCGCCGGATGGAGCGCCGGTTACAGGCCGGCCAGCAGCTTCTGCATTTCCTGGATTTCGGCCTCCTGGGCGGCCACGATGTCCTTGCTGAGCTGAACGGCGTCGAAGTTCTTCCCTGCGGTGTTTTCCGTCTTGGCCATCATGATCGCGCCTTCGTGGTGGGCGATCATCTGATTCAGGAAGAGCCTGGCCGCTGCGGCGCCTTGGGCAGTGTCGAGCTTCTTCATGTCTTCATCGCCCATCATGCCGCTCATGCTGTGGCTGGTATGGCCCGAGGGCATCTGGGCGGGCTCGCTCCAGCTCTTCAGCCAGCCGGACATCATGTCGATCTCCGGGCCCTGGGCGGCCTTGATCTTCGTGGCCAGGGCCGTCACTTCTGCAGGGACGTTCTGCTTCTTCAGCATCATGTCGCTCATCTGGACGGCCTGGGCGTGGTGCGGAATCATCATCTGCGCGAACGTGACGTCCGCGGCGTTGTGGTCCGCGGCCGCAGCCGGGGCACTGGTGGCGGGCGCACTGGCGGGTGAGCTGGTGTGGTCCATGCCCGGCATGGATGTGCCGGATGTTCCGGTGCCGGACCCGCTGGCGCAGCCGGCAAGGGCCAGGACCGCGGCGAGGGCGGTGGCGGAAAGGGGCAAGAGCTTCTTGTTCATGGAAAATCAGGTCCTTCAAAGTCAGTCGGCGCATGGCGCCGTCGGGGGAGCATGCATCACCAGATGCGGTCTGGTGGCCCCGGAAAGGGGGCTCAGTAAGGGACGTGCGCCTGGAAGCGGTCGCTCCCAGCGCAAAGCGGTCCCCTTTTTACGTCCTGCTGACGGACAGCTCACCCGGCGAAGGACTGCCGGGACGGTAGGAATAGGACCCGGGGACCGCCCCGGGTGCCCTGGCGTTGGAGATGACGCCGAAAACCGCCGGGCCCGGAAGCGGGACGGACAGTGACCCGGTCGTCCCCGACGGTGTGCAGGAGACCGTCATCGTGTGCATGCTTGCGCAGCTATCGGAGCACGAGCACTGGTCTACGACGATGCTGGGAGCAGTGTGCCCGTCTGAAGAATGATGGGCTGGGGAAGGGTCGGTGGCGCCCTGCTCCGCATGACCATCCGCTGCCGCGGAGTGTGTGTGTCCCGCGCCGGCGCCGGCGGCGGCAGTGAGGGCGGCCGGGGAGTGGATGCTGTGGCCGCCGGTGATGACGTGCATGCCCAGGATTCCGGCGAGCACTGCCAGTATGCCGGCGAGCAGGCCCGCACGGTGGAGGAACACCGACGCGACGTTCCGGGGGGATGCGGCCATGACGTTCCTCCTTCCATTCGGGCTGCGTTTTTCTAGGCTACCGGCTCGGAGCCGGCGGCTTCCGGTGTCCCCGGTGGTGTGCCTCCTTCCGGGTCAACGAACCTCGGCGGGGTTCAGTTTCACCCGTCGCAGGAGCTGGGCGTTCAGCGCAACCACGATCGTGGACGCGGACATCAGGACAGCTCCGGCGGCGGGGGAGAGTACGACACCGGCGAAGGCGAGCACTCCGGCGGCCAGCGGGACGGAAATGATGTTGTAGCCGGTGGCCCACACCAGGTTCTGCCACATCTTCCGGTAGCTGGCCCGGGACAGGTCCACCATGGACAGCACCGCGCGGGGGTCGTTGCCGGCCAGGACCACGCCCGCCGATTCCATGGCCACGTCGGTGCCGGCGCCGATGGCGATGCCGACCTCGGCCCTGGCCAGCGCCGGGGAGTCGTTCACGCCGTCCCCGACCATGGCGACCTTCAGTCCGCGGGCCTGAAGCTCGGCGACCTTCTTGTCCTTATCCGCGGGCAGGACTTCGGCGAAGACCTCGTCGATGTTCAGCTCCGCCCCGACGGCTTCGGCGACCTGGCGGGCGTCACCGGTGATCATGGCGACCTTGATGCCGCGGTTCTGCAGCGCGGTGACGGCCTGGTGCGACTCCTCACGGACGGCGTCCTCAAGGCTCACCGCACCCAGGACACGGTTCCCGGCCACGACGTGCAGCACAGCTGCCCCGCGGTCCATCCACTCCCGGGTGGAAGCAGCCAGTGTTTCGGGTTCGGTGATTCTGAGTTCCTTCAGGAGGGCGGGGCCGCCGACCTGGAGGGTGCGTCCGTCCACGGCGGCGCGCACGCCGCGGCCCGTCATGGAGGTGAAGCCTGTGGCCTGCGGGATGTCCAGGCCCTGTTGGCTGGCTGCCTTGACGATCGCGCGTGCCACGGGGTGTTCGCTGTCGGATTCGGCGGCGGCGGCCAGGGCGAGCAGCCTCTCGCGGCTGGAGCCGTCGGAAACGGCGACGTCTTTGAGTTCGGGTTCGCCCTTGGTGAGGGTTCCGGTCTTGTCGAACAGGACGACGTCGATGGTGCGCATGCGCTCCAGCGCCATCCGGTTCTTGATCAGCACTCCGGCGCGGGCTGCCTGCTCGGTGGAGATGGCGATGACCAGCGGGATAGCCAGGCCGAGGGCATGCGGGCACGCGATCACCAAAACCGTGACGGTCCGCGTGACGGCGTCCGGGACGCTTCCCAGCAGCGTCCAGGCGATGAAGGTGATGAGACCGGCAACGGTGGCGAAGTAGAACAGGAAGGCCGCGGCCCGGTCCGCCAGCGCCTGCGCCCGTGAGGAGGACGCCTGCGCTTCGGCGACCAGCCGCTGGATCCCGGCCAGTGCAGTGTCATCCCCGACGGCGCTGACACGGACCCTGACGGTGTTGTCGGTGGCGACCGTTCCGGCAACCACCGGGTCACCGACGGACCGGAGCACGGTCTTGGATTCACCGGTAATCATTGATTCATCGAACTCGGCCTGGCCGCCGATAACGGTGCCGTCTGCCGGCATCCGCGCCCCGGACCGGACCAGGACCATGTCCCCGGCGCGGAGCTCGGAGATGCTCACGGTTTCGGTCCCGGCGTCCGTGATGCGTTCTGCCTCGTCCGGCAGCAGGGCCGCGAGGGCGTCCAGGGCTCCCTGGGCGGAGCCGAGGGCGCGCATTTCGATCCAGTGGCCCAACAGCATGATGGCTACCAGCAGGGCCAGCTCCCACCAGAAATCCAGGTCGAAGCCGCCAATGCCCAGGCTGGTGACCCAGGAGGCAACGAAGGCGACGCTGATGGCCATGCCGATCAGCAGCATCATCCCCGGTTGCCGGGACTTGAGTTCATTCAGGCCGCCCTTCAGGAACGGCATGCCTCCATAGAAGAAGATCACCGTTCCCAGCACGGGCGGGATCCAGGCTGACCCCGGGAACTCGGGCGGCATGTAGCCGAGCAGATGCCCGAACATCGGGCTGAAGTACACCACCGGCACCGACAGGACGAGGGTCAGCCAGAACCGGTCCTTGAACATTGCCGTGCTGTGCCCGGCGTGCTGGCCGTGGGCGTGGACGACGTGGTCATCGTCGGGGCCGTGTCCTTCATGGTGGCCGTGATGGCCGTGATGGCCGGGCGCGGTGGCCGCGGAATGGTTGTGGTGCTGAGTGAGGTTTTCCATGATTCCGCGCATGTCAGGTCCATTCCTTGAGGAGAAGTTATGGGTGCTGGGGTTGAACGGCTGTGACGGCGATGCAACGCACCGGCCTGGACATACCACTTCACTGACAACACGACCAATATACCCCTGGGGGGTATCGATGACAAGGGACTTTCACAACCGATGAACGGAAGTCCTGTGGGGTCGGAGCTGCTGAACTCGGCATTGTGAGTTGAGACGTAGGTCACGTCGAGTAATCCGGAAAGAAGGACGATGATGTCTGCCCCCATGACAGAAACACCCCCGGTATCCGCGGACGAAAGCAGCCGAGAACGCACAGAGTTGCCCGCGTATTCGCATGAACTGAGCTGGCCCGAGGGAATGGCGCCGTTCAAGGTCGTCGATGACGGAACGCAGGGCGATCCCTACGCACACTATGAATGGATGCGGGAAAACGCCCCCGTGCTGCGGGCCCACTCGCCCGTATCTGATGTCTGGTTCATCTCCCGGTACGACGACGTCCGCCGGGCGATGCGTGCCCCGAAGGTCTTCTCCTCCCAGGTTGTGGACCCCGTTCCGCTGACCTTCCTCACGCTGTTCGACGCCCCTCACCACACGCGGCTTCGCCAGGTCGTTGCGCAGGCCTTCATTCCGAAGGCCATCGCCCGCTTTGAGGAGCGGGTCCGCGAGAACGCCGAAAAGTACCTGGCCCCGATGCTCGCTGCCGGCCGCGGCGACGCCGTCGACGATTATGCGATTCCGCTCAGCATGTCCACCATCAGCGCCCTGCTGGACGTGCCGGCGGAGGATTTCGACAAAATGAAATTCTGGTCCGACGAGACCTTCAGCTACTTCGGCCGGCTCGCCCGCAACGCCCAGGGGACCGGCACCGACGAGCAAAGCACTTTCGAGTTCTTCGCGTACCTGAAGGACACCATGGAGCGGCTCTACCGCGAGGAGAGCGACTCCGTCGGCGGGCACATTGCCCGGATGTGGAAGACCGGCCTGCTCAGCGAGAAGGAAGCCAAGGAACTCTGCGCCTTTGTTTTCGTCGCCGGACACGACACCACCACCATCCTGCTGGCCAACGCGTTCCGTGTCTTCAGCGAACAGCCCGGGCTGCTGGACCGGATCCGCGCGAACCCCGACGACGCCACCCCTTTCGTCGAGGAACTGGCCCGCTACCGCGGCACAGTGCAGCGCGCCAGCCGGATCACCACGGAGGACGTGGAGGTCGCCGGCGTGACAATCCCTGCCGGGGCCATAGTCCGCCTGCTTCCGGCCGCAGCGAACCGGGACAGCAGCAAATACCCCGACGGCGAACGCTTCGACATCGACCGCAACACCGACGGCCACCTCGGCTTCGGCCACGGCGTCCACAGTTGCCTGGGTGCGCCCCTCGCACGGCTTGAGGTCCTGGTCACGGTGAAGCTGCTGGCCGAGAAGCTGGAATCCCTGGCCCTGGATCCCAACAGGCCCATCGAATACGTGCGCGGAAACAACCTGACGAATTCGGGGCCGGAGCACCTCCACGTGATCCTGGAGCAGTTCAATGCGTGAGCGGGAAGCAATGGCCGGGACCACCGCTCCCGTGGTGATCGTGGGCGCCGGGCATTCCGGCGTTGCCGTTGCTGCGGGACTCCGTGCCCGGGGCTGGGAAGGAGGCATTCTGCTGCTCGACGCGGAGAACGAGGCGCCCTATGAACGCCCTCCGCTCTCCAAGGACCTCCTGAAAGACGGCGCGCCCGATGGGTCCGCCGTCCTGCGCAAGGAGAAGTTCTACCAGGACAAGCGCATCGACAGGCTGGCGGGCAGCACCGCGGAGTCAATCAACAGGAAGGGCCAGACAGTCCTGCTGTCCGATGGCAGCCGTCACGCCTACCACCGGCTCGTCATCGCCACGGGTTCGCGGGCCAGGCCGCTTACGGTGCCCGGCGCCGGGCTCGCCGGGGTCCAGTCCCTGAGAACGCGGGACGACGCCCTCGAACTCAAGCGGATGCTGGTTCCGGGGGCCCGCATTGCCATCATCGGCGCCGGGTACATCGGGCTGGAAGTGGCCGCCGCGGCGGCCGCGCGGGGCTGCGAGGTCACGGTCCTGGAGTTCCAGGACCGTGTGATGAGCCGCGTCACTTCCGTCCCGGTATCGCGCCATTTCGAACGGCTCCACGAGCGGCACGGTGTGCGGTTCGTGTTTGGCGCCGCCGTCACGGCGATTGAAGGAGGCGGCCGGGCCGAGCGGGTGGTTACTGCCGACGGCGAAGTGTTCCGGGCCGACGTCGTCCTGGCCGGGATCGGCGTGCTGCCAAACCAGGAGCTCGCCGCAGACGCCGGACTCGACTGCCGGGACGGCATCCTGGTGGACGGGGACTGCCGGACGTCCGATAGTGCGATCTACGCCACCGGTGACGTGACGCGGTTCACCAGCCCGGTCGACGGCGCCAGCCAGCGCCTGGAATGCATCCAGAACGCGGTGGCGCAGGCTGACAAAGTTGCCGCCCACATCACCGGCCATGAGGCCGCAGATCCTGAAATCCCCTGGTTCTGGACCGTCCAGCACGGTGTCCGGCTGCAGACCGCCGGGGTGCGCCACCCGGAGGATGAGGTCATCGTGCGCGGCGATCCTCTCACCGGCAGGTTCTCCGTGGTCTATCTCCGTGACGGCCGCCTCTCGGCCGTCGACACCATCGCGGGCCTGGCCGACTTCCGGCCGGCCCGGAAGCTGATCGCCCAAAGCGCCCTGATCGAACCGATTCTGGCGGCGGACCCCGGAATCCCCCTCGCGGACGCGATTCTCAAGGATCTCGATCCCACCGACCCCGATCCCACCGACGCTGCCCCCGCGGCAGCCCGAATCTAAGGAACAGCCATGAGCAACAACAAACTCACCGTCGTCGACCGCGAAGGCTCCACCCACGACCTCGAATGGGAGCCGGACCAGACCCTGATGGAGGCCCTGCGTGACAACGGCCTTCCGGTCCTGGCCTCGTGCGGCGGCACCGCTTCCTGTGCCACCTGTCACGTATTTCTCGAGAAGGAGGTCTTCGACACCCTGGGTGAACGCAGCGAGGATGAACTGGAACTGCTCGCCGAAGCCGAGGGCTACCGGGAATGCGGCTCCAGGCTCTCCTGCCAGTTGGGATTCAGCCGGGACCTCAACGGAGTCACCGTCACCCTGGCTCCGGAAGAATAGCGGAGGCGCGGCCGCGGCTAAACCGGCGGATCGTTCACCGTGACCCGCACGGCGCAGGCGTCCGCCGCGGCCTTTCTCAGGACGGCCGCGCGGGGATCGGGGACATCGAGGTACGCCAGGCGCGGCAGCCGGGCATACGCCTTGAGGACGGGCTGCTCCAGCACCTGGTCCGCCAATGCCCTGTCACCGCCCGGCACCAGATACTCGAAAACCTGTCCGTTAAAGACGAGCCTGGCCTGTTCAGCGACAGCCTCCACCATCGCATCGGCCTGGTTGGAGCGTCGTCGGGCGAACCTCTGCTGGGACTGGCCTCCGGCGGCCGTCCGGGACTGCACATACTTGGAGCCGGTCTTGGACGCACGGACGACACCCTCGCTGGCGACGGCCACTCCATACCCTCCGCGACGCACCAGGAGCAGGCCAAGGCTGCGGGGCTGGGAGGCCAGCGACGCCAGCCGCTCCACGGGACCGGGACCGCGCCCTGGCCTGCCGTCATTCCGCCAAGGCGGCTGCAGCAGTGCGCTGGCGCCGTCGGCCGCAAGCAGCCGCACGCCGTCGTCGTTGTCTTCAATCGCCAAGGCGCCGTGGCTGGCACCGAACCGTTCCACCCAGCCGGCCAGCCGCAGGCCAGCCACAAACGCCGTGCGGGAGGACGGCGGAGCGGAACGCCCGGCCGGTGAACCGCTGTGTGGCATTGCCGAATCCCCTGCTTCCCGTGAGCGGACCTCGCCCGCTGAATCCTGCCTGCTGAATCTATGAGTAGCCTATCTATGTGGATGATCTCTTTGGCTCCGGGCGGGGCGACGACGACGACGAAGACGGCGACGCCGCCCTCAGCGCGGGCAGCCGCCTGCCGCCCGGGAGGCCGGGCGCGTCCCGGAACACCTCGCCGCGCAGCCCGCTGGCCGTCCGCATGCGGCCGCGCACCATAGATGAAGTGGTGGGTCAGCAGCACCTGCTGGGGCTGGGTTCGCCACTGCGCCAGCTGGCCGCCGGCGCCGACGCCGGGGGCCCCGCCGGCCCCAGCTCCCTCATCCTCTGGGGGCCGCCGGGCACCGGGAAGACAACCCTGGCGCACGTGATCGCCAGGGGACCGGGGCGGAAGTTCGTGGAGCTGTCGGCCATCACCGCCGGAATCAAGGACGTGCGCCGGGTCATGGATGAGGCGCTGACCGCCCGAGACCTGTACAAGACCACCACCGTGCTGTTCCTGGACGAGATCCACCGCTTCAACAAGGCCCAGCAGGACGCGCTGCTGCCTGGTGTCGAGAACCGCTGGGTGGTGCTGGTGGCGGCCACCACCGAGAACCCGTCGTTCTCGGTGGTCTCGCCCCTGCTTTCCCGCTCCCTGCTGCTCACGCTCAAACCGCTGACCGACGCCGACATCGAAGGCCTGCTGCAGCGCGCCGTGGGGGATGTCCGCGGCCTCAACGGCAAAGTCCGGCTCACCCCGGAGGCCCTGGACCACCTTGTGCGGCTGTCGGGCGGCGACGCGCGGCGGGCCCTGACAGCGCTCGAGGCGGCGGCCGGTGTGGCGTTTGGTGACGCGGACGACGTCGCCCCTTCCCCGGAAGGCACTTCCGACGACGGCACTTCCGACGCCGGCGACACCTCCGGCGGCGGCACGGCGCCTGAGGAGCCGGTCACCGTGGAGCTGCGACACACCGAACGTGCGCTGGATGCTGCGGCGGTGCGGTACGACCGCGCCGGCGACCAGCATTACGACGTAGCCAGCGCCTTCATCAAATCCATCCGCGGCTCCGACGTGGATGCGTCACTGCATTACCTGGCCAGGATGCTGGAGGCGGGGGAGGACCCGCGCTTCGTGGCGCGCCGCATTGTGATCTCGGCCGCGGAGGACGTGGGCATGGCAGACCCCACCGCCCTGCTGACCGCCGTGGCGGCAGCCCAGGCAGTCCAGCTGATCGGCATGCCGGAAGGCCGGATTGTCCTTGCCGAGGCGGTGGTCCATCTGGCCACCGCGCCGAAGTCCAACGCCGCGTACATGGGCATCAACAAGGCCATCGCCGATGTCCGGGCCGGGCTGGGCAACGGGATCCCGGCGCATCTGCGCGATGCGCACTACCCCGGTTCGAAGCAGCTGGGCCACGGAGTGGGCTACAAGTACGCCCATGACGCCCCGCACTCCGTGGCCAGCCAGCAGTATCCGCCGGATGACCTCGTGGGCCGTGACTACTACGAACCCACCGGCAACGGCGCCGAGCGTGACATCGCGGTGCGGCTGGAGCGGCTGAGGAAGATCATCCGGGGCAAGTGAGCTTCTGGTAGGATTGATCGTTGTCTGGCAAGGCACGGACGCACAATCCACCGAATTTTAGTTCGACGGAGCTGTGCCCTGTGCCCAGTAGCAAAAGGCAGCGGTTGGCCGATGCTCTCCATCGTGGAGGCCAGTAACACTGACACACCGCAGATATTGGAAGGACACAAGTGGCTAACAACACTCGTGCTCGCCGTACCGCACGCCTCTCGCGTGCACTCGGCATCGCTCTCACCCCCAAGGCCGCCAAGTACATGGAGCGCCGCCCGTACGGCCCCGGTGAGCATGGCCGCGCCCGCAAGAAGCAGGACTCCGACTACGCCGTACGTCTGCGCGAAAAGCAGCGCCTGCGCGCCCAGTACGGCATCCGCGAAGCCCAGATGACCCGTGCCTTCGAAGAAGCACGCCGCACCAAGGGCCTGACCGGTGAAAACCTGATCGAACTGCTCGAAATGCGTCTCGACGCCCTCGTGCTCCGTGCCGGCTTTGCCCGCACGATCGCCCAGGCCCGCCAGCTGGTTGTGCACCGCCACATCCTGGTTGACGGCATCCGCGTTGACCGCCCGTCCTTCCGCGTCGGCGAGGGCCAGCTGGTCCACGTTCACAGCCGCAGCGAAACCATGCCTCCGTTCCAGGTCGCAGCAGCCGGCGCACACCGCGACGTCCTGCCCCAGGTTCCGGCCTACCTGGACGTCAAGCTTGACGCCCTGCAGGCACGCCTGGTTCGTCGCCCGAAGCGCTCCGAGGTCCCCGTGACCTGCGAAGAGCAGCTCGTCGTCGAGTTCTACGCACGCTAAATCTTCGGCAGCGTATCCAAAGAAGCCCGTGGCAAGCGCCGCGGGCTTCTTTGTATGTAAGGTACTTGGGGGACATCCGCGGTTGCAGCACGCTGACGCCGAGCACGATGTACCGTTCCACGGAGTTTCAAGGAGATGAACGTCTATGTCTGGTGGCGATATTGCCGGCCTGATCGCGGCCGGGGTATTTGCGCTCCTGGTCCTGTTGCTTGCTGTCCCCATCCTCAAGCTGGGGCGGGTGTTCGATGAGGTGCGGACCTCGATCCGTTCCATCAGCGACGGAGCAACGCCCCTCATGGACGAAGTCACGGCGACTGTCTCCACCACCAACCAGCAGCTGAAGAAGGTGGACGGCATCGCGTCCAACGTGTCGGACGCCTCGGCGAACATCTCGGCGCTGTCCTCCCTTGTCGCCGCCACGGTGGGCTCCCCGCTGATCAAGGTCGCCGCCTTCAGCTACGGCGTTCGCTCCGCCCTCGCCGCCCGCAAGAAGCCCGCCGGCCGTCGCAGCCGCTAAGCCACCCGGAGAACTGAAATGAAGAGACTTGTCTGGATGGGCATCGGCGTTGCCATTGGTGTCATCGCGTTCCGCAAGGTCAGCGAGGTGCAGTCAAACCTGGGCCCCGAAGGCCTGAACCGGGCCGTGGGACGGCTGGCAGACGGCGTCTACGACTTCGCCGACGCCGTCCGCGCGGGGATGCGTGAGCGGGAAACCGATCTGCGCACTGCGCTCGGCGTCGAATCCCAGGACGTTGTCCGCCGCTAGGTGCGGGCGCGTGCCGGAAACGCGCGAGAATTAAACTGGTGGTCCGTTACGCCGGACCTGCATTTGAATCAAACTGTCACGCGCCAGAGCGCGTGAACCAAGAAGGGTATGAAATCAGCTCATGAAGTCGCAGGAGATCACAAAGCGCTGGGTGGACTTTTTTGTCAGCAAAGGCCACACCGCGGTTCCCTCCGCGTCGCTGGTCTCCAGCGACCCCTCCCTGCTGTTCACGGTTGCGGGCATGGTCCCGTTCATCCCTTACCTGACCGCCCGTGAAGAAGCCCCCTACGCCCGTGCCACCAGCGTGCAGAAGTGCATCCGCACCGGTGACATCGAGGAGGTGGGCAAGACGGCCCGCCACGGCACGTTCTTCCAGATGTGCGGCAACTTTTCCTTCGGAGACTATTTCAAGGAAGACGCCATCAAGTTCGCCTGGGAGCTGCTCACCACGAGCGTGGACGCGGGCGGCTACGGGCTTCCGCCGGAACTGCTCTGGGTGACCGTCTACGAAGAAGACGACGAAGCCAAGGACCTGTGGCTGAAGAACACCGGCGTCCCGGCCAGCCGGATCCAGCGCATGGGCAAGGCGGACAACTACTGGCACACCGGCCAGCCCGGCCCGGCCGGCCCCTGCTCGGAGATCTATTACGACCGCGGCCCTGACTATGGCGTCGAGGGCGGCCCGATCGCCGACGAGAACCGCTACGTCGAAATCTGGAACCTGGTGTTCATGCAGTACCAGATCGACAACGTCCGCTCGAAGGACGACTTCGACATCGTCGGTGAACTGCCCAAGAAGAACATCGACACCGGCCTCGGCATGGAACGGCTCGCCATGATCCTGCAGGGCGTCGAGAACATGTACGAGACCGACCAGGTCCGGCCGGTGATCGACAAGGCTGCCGCGCTGTCCGGCAAGGAATACACTTCCGCCGAAACAGTGGACGACCCCCACCACACGGACGACGTCCGCATGCGCGTCGTCGGTGACCACATCCGTTCGGCCCTGATGCTCATCGCCGACGGCGTGACACCCTCCAACGAAGGCCGCGGCTACGTGCTGCGCCGGCTGATCCGCCGCGCCGTGCGGTCGATGCGCCTGCTCGGCGTCGAAAAGGCCTGCCTGCCGGACCTCCTGCCCGCCTCCCGTGACGCCATGAAGGGTGTCTACCCGGTGGTGGAGACGGACTTCGACCGCATCAGCCGCATCGCGTACGCAGAGGAGAAGGCCTTCCTGCGGACCATCGCCTCGGGTACCGCGCGGCTCGAAGACGCCGTGAACGAATCCAAGGCTGCCGGGCGTCCGCTGTCCGGAGCCGACGCCTTCACGCTGCACGACACGTACGGGTTCCCGATCGACCTGACACTGGAAATGGCTGAGGAAGCCGGCCTGAAGGTGGACGAGCCCGAATTCCGCAAGCTCATGCTCGAACAGCGCAAACGCGCCCAGGCGGATGCCAAGGGCAAGAAGGGCGCCCACGCCGACGTCAGCGCCTTCCAGGAACTGCTCTCCGAGGGCGAAACGGTCTTCACCGGCTACACCGAACTCGAGGGCGAATCCCGGGTCCGCGGGATCCTCAGCGCAGGCCGCAAGGTTTCCCAGGCCGCTACCGGCGACGAGATCGAACTGGTCCTCGCCGAGACGCCGTTCTACGCCGAAGCCGGCGGCCAGGCGGCGGACACAGGCCTGATCACGGGCGACGGTTTCGTCGTCGAAGTCCTGGACGTGCAGCGTCCGGTGAGGGGCCTGAGCGTCCACAAGGCCGTGGTCCGTGAGGGTGAAATTGCCTCCGACGCACTGGTCAGGGCCGCAGTTGACCGCGAACGCCGCCACGCCGCCGAGCAGGCGCACACCGGCACGCACATCGTGCACGCCGCACTGCACCAGATTCTGGGCCCGCAGGCCACCCAGCGCGGCTCGTACAACAAGGCAGGCTACCTGCGCTTCGACTTCGCCTGGGGCGAGGGACTGAGCTCCGCCACGCGCTCCGAGATCGAGGAGGTGTCCAACCTGGCCATCCGGAACAACTTCCGCGTGGACACCAAGGTGATGCCCCTCGCCGAAGCCAAGGCCCTCGGCGCCATGGCGCTGTTCGGAGAAAACTACGGCAGCGAAGTGCGCGTCGTGGAGATCGACGGCGCGTGGTCCCGGGAGCTGTGCGGCGGAACGCACGTCTCGAACACCTCGCTCATCGGCAGCCTGTCGCTGCTCGGCGAGCAGTCCGTGGGCTCGGGCAACCGCCGCGTGGAGGCCTTCGTGGGCATGGATGCGTTCCGGCACCTCGCCGCGGAACGCGCCCTCGTCACGGAGCTGACCGAAATGCTGAAAGTGCCCTCCGGCCAGCTTGCCGACCGCATCGCCACCACCCTGACCAAGCTCAAGACGGCGGAAAAGGAGCTGGAGCGGCTCCGCAAGGAACAGCTCGCAGCCGCAGCCGCCCAGCTGGTCGGTACCGCCCAGGATGCCGCCGGCGTTCGCGTTGTGGCCCATGACGCAGGGCAGGTCGGCGGCGCCGACGACCTCCGGGGCCTGGCCCTCGACCTGCGGAACCGACTCGGATCAGAGGCCGCCACGGTGGCCGTCGCCGGCGTCAGCAACGACCGTCCCGTGATCCTTATCGCCACGAACGAGGCCGCCCGCGCTGCGGGCGTCAAGGCCGGCGCGCTGGTACGGCTCGCAGCCGGCATCCTCGGCGGCGGCGGAGGCGGCAAGGATGACGTCGCCCAGGGCGGCGGCACCGACGCCTCCAAGGTCGGCGCGGCACTGTCGGCCGTCGTAGATGCCGTCACCCGGCGCTAGCGGATCCGTGACCTCACCTGCTGCGTCTGACGTCTACCCCCAGGGAATCAAACTGGGGGTGGACGTGGGCACTGTCCGCGTCGGCGTCGCCATCTGCGACAGCGACTCCATCCTGGCCACGCCCTTGAAAACGCTCGACCGCAATCCGAAAAAGAACTCGGACGTCCGGGTCATTGCCGCCCTTGCGGCGGACCGCGGCGCCGTGCAGATTTTCGTCGGCCTCCCGAGGACCATGAAGGGCGAAGAACACTCTTCTGCCCGCATGGCCACGGAGTATGCCCAGCTGCTTGCAGAGGAGCTGCACCGCGCCGGGCTGGACGTTCCCGTGCACCTCGTGGATGAGCGGCTCAGCACGGTAACTGCGCACCGACACCTGCACGAAGCTGGCATGAGCAGCAAAAATCACCGTAAAGTGGTGGATCAGGTTGCTGCTGCGGGGATTCTGCAGCACGCCATCGACATGCAAAAAGCCAGGGGAACGGATGTGGGAAGCCGCGTACGCGCGCTTCCGCAGCCGGGGCTGTCCGGAGACGCCGCAACGAATCATCGTTCGCAGGCTGTCCCGGAAAAAGACACGCAATCTTCAGAAGATGGAAGGCTACAGTGAGCCCGGTCAATAGTGACGACTCCTCCGGCAGGAACTTCAGGGGTGCCGGACGGCCGCTGACGCGCAAGGAAATCCGTGCCCGGGAGAAGTCCCTCACGGCGGACTCCGGGGACCTTGTGCCTGAACAGGCCTACGAGTCCGGGAACGATGCCCCGGAGCTTCCCGAGCGCCGGCCGGCAGTACCGCAGACTCCAGCGGCGGCTCCCGCGTCGGCTCAGCCGCGTGTTGGGCCGACTGTACCGGGGGCGGTTCCGGGAGCGGCTTCGTCGCCGGTCCCGTCGCCTGATGCGGTGGCACCCACGCTCGGCGTCCCGCTGGCTCCGCCCGCTCCGCCGACCATCCAGGAACCGGCGACTCAGCAGCCGGCGACTCAGGAACCTGCCATCCAGGAACCGACGATTCAGCAGCCGGCCTCCGACGCGACCGGTGGCGCGCATGGCGCGCACGCGGGCTCTGACCCCCATGCTGCCGACCACCATGCCGCGCACCGCGCAGCTGCCCACAGCGCCGCCGCCGCGGGCGAGCACGGGGACGCTGCCCGTGAAGCTGCCCACGCAGACTCTGCCCACGCGGACGGCGGTTTCGGGGAGCCCGCGGTGCACGCCGATGAGGCCCACCACCACGCGGCGCCTGCCGACGTAGACTACGAGGCGTACCATCCCGACGCCCATCATGAAACTTACGAGGACCATGAGCCGTACGAGGACGAGGCGATGGGCCATCAGCTGCTCGGCAGCCCCCAGGGCGTGACCACCGCGCCCCGCCCCTCCAAGAAGGTCCGCAGGCGGCGCCGCCTGGTGGCGCTGCTGCTCACCTTGGCCCTTTTCGTCACGGCCACCGTCGTCGGCGCTCAGTTCCTGAAGCCGCTGCTCGGCACTGACAAGCCCAGCGATTACCCGGGACCCGGCACGGGACAAGTCAAAGTGTCGGTTCAGCCTGGCGAAGGACCCGTGTCGGTGGCCGCCAGGCTCGAAGAAGCCAAAGTCGTGGCCAACGCGGACACGTTTGTTTCCGCGCTTGCCGCCTCGGGGGGCACGCTGTCTCCCGGCGAATACGACTTCAAGCAGGAGATGAAGAATTCCGACGCTGTGGCCGTCCTGATGAACGAGGAACAGGCCAAGGTCATGTACTTCGCACTCAGCGCCGGACTGCGGATCAGCGAATCGCTGGAGGCGATCTCCGAGGGCTCCGGCATCCCCGTGGCGCAGCTCAAGTCGTTCAGTGATTCTCCCCAGCAGTTCGGCCTGCCGGCCAAGGCAAAGAACCTTGAGGGCTACCTCGCCCCGGGCGAGCACCGGTTCCCGCTGGGATCCACGCCCAAGGACATCCTCACGCAGCTTGTCAAGATCACCCAGGACGAGCTGAAGGCTCAGGGCGTCACCGACCCGGCCAAGCAGTATGAGGTCGTGACGGTGGCGAGCATCGTCCAGGCCGAGGGTGGCCAGGCTGAGTACAAGGACGTTGCCGGCGCCATCTACAACCGGCTCAAGCCCAACAACACTGAGACGGCCGGGCTGATCCAGTCCGACGCCACGGTCACCTACGGCCTGGGCAGGAAAAGCTTCCACATTACCGAAGAGGAAAAGACGGACAAGTCCAATCCGTACAACACGTACGCGAACCAGGGACTGCCCGTAGGTCCCATCGGTTCGCCGGGCAAGACGGCCATCGATGCTTCGGCCAAACCGAACCAGAATGAATACATGTACTGGGTGACCATCAACCTGGACACCAAGGAGACAAAGTTCTCCAAGACACTGGCGGAGCACCAGCGTTACGTTGATCAGTACAACGCCTGGTGTGAGGCCAACCCCGGCCGTTGCGTATGAGCCGCCGGGCGGCCGTCCTCGGGCATCCGATCGGGCACTCCAAGTCTCCTGCCCTGCACCTGGCCGCGTACGCGCAGTTGGGGGAGGACATCGGTTACAGCGCCATTGACGTGACCGAGGAATCCCTTCCGGCCTTCATGGCCTCCATACGCGGTGAGGAGGGCTGGCGCGGGCTGTCCGTCACCATGCCCCTGAAAAAGGCCATGGTCCGGGAAGTCGATGAAGTCCGCGGCGTGGCCCGCGTGCTCGGCGTCATCAACACCGTCGTATTCGACGGCGAAGGCGGCTCCGGCAGGCGGATCGGCTACAACACGGACGTGGCAGGCATCGTCAACGCCCTCCGCAATGCCGGTGCCGCTGAAGCTCCCGCCGCGGCGGTGCTTGGCGGCGGCGGGACAGCGGCCGCAGCTGTGGCTGCGCTGCAGGAACTGGGGGCGACGTCCGTCGACGTCTATGTCAGGGACACCGGCCGGGCGGCGGAAGCGAGGGCCGCGGCCCGGGGCCTGGCGATGGATATTGCCGTGCGCCCCATGACGGAAGCGGTCACCGGAATGTTGGCCGCCGACGTCGTCATATCCACGCTGCCGCCGCGCGCCGCCGACGGGATGGCTGCCGAATTGGAACAGCTGGGCAGGGCAACGCAGGGGGTCCTGCTGGACGTCGCCTACGACCCCTGGCCCAGCCGCATCGCTGCTGCGTGGCGAAACGGCGGGGGAAAAGTGGTGCCCGGACTCGAGATGCTGCTCTACCAGGCCGTGGAACAGGTCCGCCACTTCACCGGCCGCGAGGACGCCGCCAGCGCCGAAGTCATAGATGTGATGTGTGACGCAGTCGGGGCGCCCCGACGCGTCTTCTGACCGCCCTACGTGGCAGGATGGATTTATGTTGCGTTGGTTGACTGCCGGTGAATCCCATGGCCCGGCCCTCGTCGGAATTATCGAAGGCGTCCCCGCCGGTGTTGAACTCACCAGCGGGCAGATCGCCGATGCCCTGGCACGCCGCCGCCTCGGTTACGGCCGCGGTGCCAGGATGAAGTTTGAACAGGATGTTGTCACAATCCTCGGCGGAGTCCGCCACGGCATCACCCAGGGCGGCCCTGTCGCCATCCAGGTGGGCAACACCGAATGGCCGAAGTGGGAGCAGATCATGTCTGCCGATCCCGTTGACCCCGAATCACTTGCCGACCAGGCCCGCAACGCTCCGCTGACCCGTCCGCGGCCGGGGCACGCAGACTTCACCGGGATGCAGAAGTACGGATTCGACGAAGCGCGGCCCGTACTTGAGCGTGCCAGCGCCCGCGAGACCGCCACCCGTGTTGCCATGGGGACCGTCGCCGCACAGTTCCTGAAGCACCTCGGCATCGAACTCGTGAGCCACACCGTGTCGATCGCCAGCGTCACGGTCCCCGAGGGCAGGCCGCTGCCGGTCCCGGACAACGTCATTGCGCTCGACGCCGACCCGCTGCGCTGTTTTGACCGCGAAACCTCGGATGCCATGGTGGCCGAGGTGGACGCGGCGCACAAGGAAGGCGAAACCCTGGGCGGCGTGGTTGAAGTCCTTGCCTACGGGCTCCCGCCGGGTCTCGGCAGCTACGTCCACTGGGACCGCCGGCTTGATTCACGCCTTGCCGCCGCCCTCATGGGCATCCAGGCCATCAAGGGCGTGGAGGTGGGGGACGGGTTCCTGACCGCTGCCCGCCGCGGATCGGCCGCGCACGACGAAATCGTCAAGGATGCCGACGGCAGGATCATCCGCACCACCAACCGCGCCGGCGGCATTGAAGGCGGCATGAGCATTGGCGACGTCCTGCGTGTGAGGGCCGCCATGAAGCCCATCGCCACGGTGCCGCGCGCCCTGAAGACCATCGATATCAGCACCGGCGAGCCCGCCAAAGCCCATCACCAGCGCTCCGACGTCTGTGCCGTCCCGGCCGCCGGTGTCGTGGCGGAGGCCATGGTTGCCCTTGTCCTCGCGGAAGCCGTCACCGAGAAGTTCGGCGGCGACTCCGTGGCAGAGACGGCCCGCAACATCAGGGGATACATTGAGAACATTCCGGCGTCGCTGGACTCGATCGGACAGTAGTGCCCCTCAGCAATACGCCCCGCACGGGGAACAGGCCAGTCGTGCTCATCGGTCCCATGGCAGTCGGGAAGTCAGCGATCGGGCACCAGCTTGCACAGCAGCTTGGTGCGCCGTTCGTGGACACCGACGCGGTGATCGTGGAGAGCCACGGTTCCATTGCCGACATTTTCGCGGGGCGCGGCGAACACGCATTCCGTGAAATCGAGGCGCGGACCGTGGCGCGCGTCGTCGAAGAAGCGGCCGGCACGTCCACGGTCATCTCACTCGGTGGGGGATCCGTGCTGGATTCCGGAACCCAGCAGCTCCTGGAGCGCTGTATCGTGGTGTACCTCGAATGCGATGCGGATACCGTAGCCGCCCGGATCGCCAGAAATTCCGGACGCCCGCTGCTGGCCGGTGACGGGATACGCCGCTGGAAGGCGCTGTTCGCCACCAGGAAGCCGGTCTACGAGCGCCTGGCAGACATTGTCCTGGACGTCCGGCGCGGATCTGTGCCGGAGCTGGGACGCCGGCTTGAGGCAGTGCTGCGCGCCTACCCCGGAGGGATCGGCACAGCAGCGAACGGCACGGCGGCAGACGCCGCCATCGGGACCAGCACCGCGGCAGACCCCGCCACGGAAAAAACACGCGCGGCAGACACAGCCGCGAATACGGCGGCCAGCAACATCCCGGCCGCGAAACAGGAAGTTGAAAAGTGAGCGAATCAACTGTCATCAAGGTCACCGGCGAATCGGCCGGGGACAACTACGACGTCGTAGTCGGGCGCGGCCTGCTCGGCGCCCTGCCGGAACTGCTCGGTGAACGGGTCCGTCGCGTCCTGGTCATCCATCCGCGCGCCCTCCGCCTCACGGGCGACGCCGTCCGGGACGAGCTGGCCGCAGCAGGCTTCACCTCGCTCACCGCGGAAATCCCCGATGCCGAAGAAGGCAAGCACATCCAGGTTGCCGCATTCTGCTGGCAGGTGCTGGGGCAAAACGACTTCACGCGTTCTGACGCCATTGTCTCGGTCGGCGGCGGGGCCGTCACCGACGTCGCAGGCTTTGTCGCCGCCACATGGCTCCGGGGCGTCAAGGTCATCCACATGCCCACGAGCCTGCTGGGCATGGTGGACGCCTCCGTGGGCGGCAAGACCGGCATCAACACGGCCGAGGGCAAGAACCTTGTGGGTGCCTTCCACCCGCCCGCAGCCGTGCTGGCGGACCTGGACACACTGAACACCCTGCCGAAAAACGAGCTTGTCTCCGGCATGGCCGAGGTCATCAAGTGCGGCTTCATTGCCGATCCCGCCATCCTGGACCTCGTGGAGCAAAACCCCGCTGCCGTAACGGACCCGCAGTCGGACGCCCTCCGCGAACTCATTGAACGCGCCATCACCGTGAAGGCCCGCGTCGTGTCAGAGGACCTCAAGGAATCCGGGCTGCGCGAAATCCTGAACTACGGCCACACCCTGGGCCACGCCATTGAACTCGTGGAGCGCTATTCCTGGCGGCACGGCGCCGCGGTATCGGTGGGCATGATGTTCGCCGCCGAACTGTCCCGCAGCGTGGGCAGGCTCGGTGACGCCGACGCCGACCGCCACCGCAGCATCCTGGAATCCCTGGGACTTCCCGTCACCTACCGCCGCGACCGCTGGCAGGGCCTGCTGGACGGCATGCGCCGCGACAAGAAGTCACGCGGAGACCTCCTCCGCTTTGTGGTGCTCGACGGAATCGGCAAGCCCGGCATCCTCGACGTTCCCGATACGTCCCTGCTCTTTGCCGCCTACCAGGAGATCGCATCCTGATGGGTGACATCACAGGCGAGACCATCGAGTGGCCCGACGGAGGCTTCCCCGGCATCAGGATCAACCCGGAAGAACTGGTTCCGGAGATCACCGGGCCCGATGCGTGTGCCGCCGCACTCGAGGCGTCCACCGATCCGGCAGACCGCGTGTTTGTTCTGCTGGTGGAGGGCCACGCTTCCGACGCCGCCGAACTGCTCGCCGAGGCGCGCTACAAAGATCCCGAGTCATTCCAGCTGCGGGCCTTCGAGGCTGAAGTACTGCGCGTCTCGCACCGGTACGACCCCGCAGTCGAGCTCTTCAAGCAGCTCCTCGCGGAAGTGGCAGGAACGCCCAACGAGGCCCTGGTGCACCAGTACCTCGGCAGGACCCACTTCGCCGCCGGAAACATCGGTGCCGCGGTGGAGTCGTTCACCCGGGCGCTGGACCTGAGGGTTGAACAGTCGGCGGATGCCGCGCTGATCTATTCCTCCACGGTGGCGCTGCAGCGGGCACGGGACGTGCTCGAACTGGCCTCCTGATTGGCGCTGCGGGACCGGGCTGACAGGGCCGGCCCACATTTCCGCTAGAATGGTTCTTGGATTTTTGATAAATACACGCTGGCGGGCCGTTCGGCATGCCGGCTTGGCATACACGGCTGGCGGCTAGAAGCAGTCAGATACAAACCAGAGGAAACCAGTGGCAACCACAAACGACATCAAGAACGGAACCGTCCTGAAGCTTGAGGGCCAGCTCTGGAACATCATCGAGTTCCAGCACGTCAAGCCAGGCAAGGGCGGCGCGTTCGTTCGCACCAAGATGCGCAACGTCATGTCCGGCAAGGTGGTCGACAAGACCTTCAACGCCGGCCTCAAGATCGAGACCGCCACCGTGGACCGCCGCGATTACCAGTACCTGTACCAGGACGGCGCGGACTTCGTTTTCATGGACACCCAGGACTACGACCAGATCACCGTCTCCGGCGCCACGGTGGGCGACGCCACCAACTTCATGCTGGAAAACCAGATGGTCAACATCGCCATCCACGAAGGCACCCCGCTCTACATCGAACTGCCGCCGAGCGTAGTCCTCGAAATCACCTACACCGAGCCCGGCCTGCAGGGCGACCGCTCCTCCGCCGGAACCAAGCCGGCAACCCTCGAGACCGGCTACGAGATCCAGGTGCCGCTGTTCGTCGAGAACAACACCAAGGTCAAGGTCGACACCCGCGACGGCAGCTACCTGGGCAGGGTCAGCGAGTAGTGAGCGCCCGCGGTAAGGCCCGTAACAGGGCACTTGACGTCCTCTTTGAGGCTGAGCAGCGCTCCGTCTCCGCGTTCGACGTGCTGCGCGCACGCCGCGAGAGGACCGACCAGATCGTCAACCCCTACACGCTGGAAATCGTCGAAGGCGTAGTTTCGCTGCAGCCGGCCATCGATGAGTTCCTCGAGACGTACTCGCAGGGCTGGACGCTCGAACGCATGCCGTCCGTGGACCGCATCATCCTGCGCATCGGCACCTGGGAACTGCTGTACAACGATGACGTTCCCGACGGCGTCGCCGTCAGCGAAGCCGTTGCGCTGGCCAAGACCCTCTCAACGGATGAGTCGCCGTCGTTCATCAACGGCCTGCTCGGCCGCCTCCAGCAGCTGAAGCCGTCGCTGCTGGCCTGACGTCCGCAGCTCCATTCAAAAACAGCTGCACGCAAAAAACCCCGGCCACCTGGCCGGGGTTTTTTGCTGCTAGTGCCCGACGGCGGCGCGCAGCGCCACCAGGTGTTGCAGCTGCTGCAATTCGTCCTGCTGGTGCAAGGCGACATCCCGGCCGCTCAGGATCCGCTGGCGGGTAAAGGCCAGCTGTGTGGCCGCCTTCACGAAGGCCTTCATCTGGGGGCCGCGGTTGTAGGCGCCGGCCCAGCGGACCGCCTGCCTCCTGCCACCCGCGGAAGCCAGCATGCCGACCTCGGCCGGCGTGAACCAGCCGGCCGCGGCGTATTCACGCAGCCGCTGGCGGGTGAGCCGCGTCTCGGCGACCCGCAGTGCCACGATGCAGCCCACAGCCAGCAGGAAGATGGGGACCTGGACCAGCACATACTGGGCCAGGAAATCCTGCCCCATGCTGTTCCAGCGGTTGTGCAGGACCATGGCGGGAACCAGACCCACAACAAACCCGGCCACAGAAACACCGGTGTGCCAGCGGCGTGCAGCGAAGCCCATGATCAGGCCGGTTGTTCCGGTGAAGATCGCGTGCGCGAAGGGCGACATGACACCGCGCAGGAAGAAGATCTGGGCGAGGTCGCTGCCGGGCGTGCTGGACTCTGCGATGGCCCGGCCGAAGTAGAGGATGTTCTCCGTGAAGGCGAAGCCCCCGGCTATGGTGAAGGCGAACACCACGCCGTCCACCGGACCGTCGAAATGCTTCCGGGCCAGCAGCAGCAGGAGGAGGAGCCCCAGGGATTTCGCGAATTCCTCCACGACGGGGGCCTGGACGGTGGTCATGAAGTCCCGGAAGGACGCCTCGTCGGACGTGGGTGCGGCAAGCGCGAAGACCGGCTGGATCAGCAGCGTCACGGCAATGGACACGGCCGCGCCCCACGTAAAGGCGAACAGGAGCAGCCGTTTCGGCTCGGGTTCCCAGCGGTCGATCACGTACACGGAGAAGAGCACCGCCGCGAGGGGGATCAGCGAGGCGAAGAATCCGATGGCGAAGCCGGTGATGCCGGTGTTGGCCAGCAGGAACGGCACCACCAGGAACAGGCTCACGAATGCGAGGATTCCACCTCCCACCACCAGGGACAGCACCCCGGAGGAAGGGCGGGCTGCGACGGTCGACGCCGACTCGGGCATGACCTGGACCACCGAGCCGCCGCGGTGTCCGGGGGCCGGCCGGTAGTCCTGCTGGCGGACATGGCCCATCCAGCTGGGGTTGGTCTGCTCATGGAACTCCCACTGGGGGTCTCCGGGGCGGTCGCCGGACGGTCCGGGAGCGGGCTGCTGCGGGTTCATGGACATAGTCACGAGCCTAGCGGGAGAGGGCCGGCGCTGATGTGACCGACGACGCCTTCCCGCGGGCCAATCGGCGAACGTCCGTGTGGTAATTTTGAACAGCAAATGTTCCTTTTTTAATTCCGTCCCGTGAGGCGGGGAAAGGGGAGACGAGCGTTGACTCCTGTCACACAGGCACCGGTTCCGGCCAGGGTTGTACTCAACCAGGCGGACATTGACCGTGCACTCACTCGTATCGCCCATGAGATCCTCGAGGCCAACAAAGGCTCCCAGGACCTGGTGCTGCTGGGAATTCCCCGCCGCGGCTACCCTTTGGCTGTCCGGCTGGCCCAGAAAATCGCCGCCGCAGACCCTGCCGTGGACGCCTCTGCAATCGTCGGCCAGCTCGACGTCACCATGTTCCGGGACGATCTGTCGCACCAGCCCACCAGGCCGCCCCACCACACCCAGCTGCCGCTGACCGGCATCGACAACAAGGTCGTTGTCCTGATCGATGATGTGCTGTACTCCGGCCGCACCATCCGCGCCGCCCTGGACGCCCTCGTGGACCTCGGCCGGCCCCGCATCGTGCGCCTTGCCGTCCTCGTCGACCGGGGGCACCGTGAACTTCCCATCCGGGCGGACCACGTGGGAAAGAACCTTCCGACGTCCTCCTCGGAAAAGGTCCGCGTACGCCTCGAGGAAACCGACGTCATCGACGGCCAGACGGTCAACGAAGTCGTCATCGAGGCAGGCCCATGAAGCACCTGCTCTCCACTGAGAACCTGAGCCTCGCCAACGCCATCCGGATTCTCGACACCGCCGAGGAAATGGCGGCCGTCGGCGACCGCGAGGTCAAGAAACTTCCCGCCCTGCGGGGCCGGACGGTGGTCAACCTCTTCTTCGAGGATTCCACCCGCACCCGTATCTCGTTCGAGGCAGCCGCCAAACGGCTTTCCGCGGACGTCATCAACTTTGCCGCCAAGGGTTCGTCGGTCTCCAAGGGCGAGTCCCTCAAGGACACCGCCCAGACGCTGTCGGCGATGGGCGCCGACGCCGTGGTGATCCGCCACTGGGCCTCCGGCGCCCCGCACCGGCTCGCCGCTACCGACTGGATCGACGCCGCTGTCATCAACGCCGGTGACGGCACGCACGAGCACCCCACGCAGGCCCTGCTGGACGCGTTCACCATGCGCCGGCACTGGTCAAAACTTGCCGGGCTGTCATCCACCGGCGCGGACCTGAAGGGCATGCGTGTGGCCATCGCCGGCGACGTCCTGCACTCACGGGTTGCGCGGTCCAACGTCTGGCTGCTGCGCACCCTCGGTGCCGACGTCACGCTGGTGGCGCCCCCCACGTTGCTGCCCATCGGCGTCGAAAGCTGGCCCTGCCGGGTCAGCTACAACATGGATGAAACGCTCGAAAAGGGTGTTGACGCCGTGATGATGCTCCGCGTCCAGGGCGAGCGGATGAATGCGTCGTTCTTCCCCTCCACCCGCGAGTACTCGCGGCGCTGGGGCTTTGACGACACCAGGCTCCGGGCGCTGGACAGCCTGGGCCTGAAGGACACCATTATCATGCACCCCGGGCCCATGAACCGTGGCCTGGAAATTTCCGCCGCCGCCGCAGATTCGCCCCGTTCCACTGTGCTCGCACAGGTCCGGAACGGCGTATCCGTCCGCATGGCCGCCCTGTACCTGCTGCTCTCCGGGGACACCCGCGAACCAGCCGCCACCCCAGCCGCCACACCCGACGCCGCCTATTCCAACGCCGCCTATTCCACCAAGGAGAGCCACTGATGGCACACGAACAGCAGGACGCAGCCAACACGGGCGCGTATCTTATCCGCGGCGCGGCGATCCTCGGCGGCGCAGCCGAAGACCTCCTGATCCGCGACGGCATCATCGCCGAACGGGGCCGGGACCTTGCAGCGGACGGCGCCACCGTCATTGAGGCTGCCGGCCTGGTGGCACTTCCGGGCATGGTGGACGTCCACACCCACCTCCGCGAGCCCGGCCGCGAAGACGCCGAGACCGTCGAAACCGGTACCCGGGCAGCGGCGCTGGGCGGCTTCACCGCCGTGCACGCCATGGCCAACAGCACCCCGGTGGCTGACACGGCCGGCGTCGTGGAGCAGGTCCACAGCCTGGGCCGCGCCGCAGGCTGGGTTGACGTCCGCCCGGTGGGCGCCGTCACCGTCGGACTTGCGGGGGAGCAGCTGGCCGAGCTCGGCGCCATGGCAGACTCCCGCGCGCAGGTCCGGATGTTCTCCGACGACGGCATCTGCGTCCACGATCCCGTCCTGATGCGCCGCGCCCTCGAATACGTCAAGGCGTTCGACGGCGTGGTGGCCCAGCACGCGCAGGAACCCCGACTCACCGCCGGCGCCCAGATGAACGAAGGCGAAGTCTCCGCCGTCCTCGGGCTGACCGGCTGGCCGGCCGTCGCGGAGGAAAGCATCATCGCCCGCGACGTCCTGCTCGCCCAGCATGTCGGCTCCCGGCTCCACGTCTGCCACGTGTCCACCGCCGGATCAGTCGAGATCATCCGCTGGGCCAAGGGCCGCGGGATCAACGTCACCGCCGAAGTGACGCCGCACCACCTCCTGCTCACCGACGAACTGGTCCGCAGCTACGACCCCGTGTACAAGGTCAACCCGCCGCTGCGTACCAACGCCGACGTGGAAGCGCTGCGCGCTGCCCTCGCCGACGGCACCATCGACGTCGTCGGCACGGACCACGCCCCGCACCCGAGCGAGCACAAGGAATGCGAGTGGGCGCAGGCGGCCATGGGCATGACCGGGCTGGAAACCGCCTTGTCCGTTGTGCAGCATGCCATGATCGAGACCGGCCTCATGACCTGGGCGGATTTCGCCCGGGCCACCTCCACGGCGCCGGCCGGAATAGGCCGCCTGGCCGATCAGGGCCGCCCGCTCGAAGAAGGGGAGCCCGCCAACATCATCCTGGTGGATCCTGCGGCGCGCTGGACCGTTGATCCTTCCGCCATGGCCACCATGGGGCGCAACTCGCCCTTCCGCGGCATGGAACTCCCCGGCAAGGTGGTGGCCACGTTCTTCAAGGGGCACCCCACGGTCCTGGACGGCAAGCTCAACACCCCCTACCGCTACCCCGCGGAAGCCCAGGCTGCCGGCACGGCGGGCGCCAACTGATGGAGAAGGAACTCCTTGCCGGGCTGATCACGGCGGTCCTGATCGCCGTCGCCCTTGGCCTGATCTGGCTGGGTTGGCGCAACCGGCTCCGGCGGCAGTCGGACATCGAGCCACTTCCTCCCGTTCCCGCCGGGCTGGGGGAGCCGCTGCTGACGGCCGAGGGCCAGTACGTGGCGACCACCACGGCCGGTGACTGGCTGGACAGGATCGCCGTGCACGGCCTCGGCATCCGCACGAACGCACAGCTCAGCGTGCATCCCCAGGGCGTGCTCCTGGACCGCTCCGGCGCCGCGCCGCTGTTCATCCCGGCAGCCGGGCTGAGCGGCCTCCGGCAGGACAGCGGCATGGCCGGCAAGTTCGTCGAAAAGGACGGACTGCTGATCCTCACCTGGATGCTCGGAACGCACCAGCTGGACACCGGCTTCCGTACCCGCCGGGCCGCGGACAAGCCGGCCCTCCTCCAAAAACTTCAGGAATTAATCTCCGCAGGCCCCCAGGCCGATACCCATAGTGGAAAGTAATACAGTGACGGACAACAACACAGCAAGCTCCACCCCTGCCGCCCTGGTGCTCGAAGACGGCCGCATCTTCCGCGGGAGCAGCTACGGCGCCCAGGGCACCGCCCTCGGCGAGGCGGTCTTTGCCACCGGCATGACCGGCTACCAGGAGACCATCACGGACCCGTCCTACGCCCGCCAGCTCGTGGTGCAGACGGCGCCGCACATCGGCAACACCGGCGTGAACAGCGAAGACGCCGAGTCCCGCCGAATCTGGGTGGCCGGCTACATCGTCCGCGACGCCGCGCGGCGCCCGTCCAACTGGCGGTCTGAGCGTTCCCTCGACGACGAGCTCGTGGAGCAGGGCATCGTGGGCATCCAGGGCGTGGACACCCGCGCCATCACCCGCCACCTGCGCGAGCACAAGACCATGCGCGCCGGCATCTTCTCCGGCGCGGCGGCAGAGGCCACCGAAAAGGAGCTCCTCGACGCCGTCCTCGCCAGCGCCCCCATGGAAGGCGCCCGGCTGGCCGAGGAAGTCAGCATCGACGAGGCCTACGTGGTCGAGCCCAAGGACCACGGCTGGGAAGGCGACGCCCGGTTCAGCATCGCCGCGATCGACCTCGGCATCAAGGCCATGACGCCGGTCCGGTTCGCCGAAAGGGGCGTCCGTGTCCACGTACTGCCCGCCACCGCCACCATCGAGGACGTCAAGGCGGTCAACCCGGACGGGTTCTTCATGTCCAACGGCCCGGGCGACCCCGCCACGGCCGACAACCAGGTCAAGCTGCTCCGCACCGTGCTGGATGAGAAGCTGCCGTACTTCGGCATCTGCTTCGGCAACCAGATCCTGGGCCGGGCCCTCGGCTTCGGCACATACAAGCTCAAGTACGGCCACCGCGGCATCAACCAGCCCGTCATGGACCGCCGCACCGGCAAGGTGGAAATCACCTCGCAGAACCACGGCTTCGCCGTCGACGCCCCGCTGGACGGCCCCACCACAGCGCCCGAAGAGCGCTACGGCCGGGTCGAAGTGAGCCACATCAGCCTGAACGACGACGTCGTTGAAGGCCTCGCCTGCCTCGACATCCCGGCGTTCTCGGTCCAGTACCACCCCGAAGCAGCGGCCGGCCCACACGACGCCGCGTACCTTTTCGACCGCTTCATCGAGCTGATGGACGACACTAAGCCAAACACCGACGGCCGCACCGCCAACCTGTCCGAGAAGCCCGCAGACGATCAGAACACCACCGATTCCAAGACTGAGGACAAGAAGTAATGCCCAAGAGAACTGACCTTAAGAGCGTCCTGGTCATTGGTTCCGGCCCGATCGTCATCGGCCAGGCCGCCGAATTCGACTACTCCGGCACCCAGGCCCTTCGCGTCCTCAAGGAGGAGGGCCTGCGGGTCATCCTCGTCAACTCCAATCCGGCCACCATCATGACGGACCCCGAGTTCGCGGACGCCACCTACATCGAGCCGATCACCCCCGAGGTGGTCGAGAAGATCATCGCCAAGGAGCGTCCCGATGCCGTGCTGCCCACCCTGGGCGGCCAGACGGCCCTCAACACCGCCATCGCGCTGGACAAGAACGGTGTGCTGGAGAAGTACAACGTGGAACTGATCGGCGCCAACATCGCGGCGATCGAACTCGGCGAGGACCGTGAGAAGTTCAAGGGCGTGGTGGAGCGCTGCGGCGCGGAATCGGCGCGCAGCCACATCATCCACACCATGGACGAAGCACTGAAGGCAGCTGACGACCTCGGCTACCCCATGGTGGTCCGCCCGTCCTTCACCATGGGCGGCCTGGGCTCCGGCCTCGCGTACAACGAGGACGACCTCCGCCGGATCGTGGGCCAGGGCCTGCAGTACAGCCCCACCAGCGAGGTGCTCCTGGAAGAGAGCATCCTCGGCTGGAAGGAATACGAACTCGAAATGATGCGGGACAAGAACGACAACGTCGTTGTTGTCTGCTCCATCGAGAACTTCGATCCCGTGGGCGTGCACACCGGCGACTCCATCACCGTTGCTCCGGCGCTGACGCTCACCGACCGCGAATACCAGCGGCTGCGTGACATCTCCATCGCGGTGATCCGTGAAGTCGGCGTGGACACCGGCGGCTGCAACATCCAGTTCGCCATCGATCCGCAGACCGGCCGCGTCGTGGTCATCGAAATGAACCCCCGCGTCTCCCGCTCCTCCGCCCTGGCCTCCAAGGCCACCGGCTTCGCCATCGCCAAGATCGCCACCAAGCTCTCCCTTGGCTACACCCTGGACGAGATCCCCAACGACATCACGCAGAAGACCCCCGCGTCCTTCGAGCCCACGCTCGACTACGTGGTGGTCAAGGTCCCGCGGTTCGCCTTCGAGAAGTTCCCCGCGGCAGATGACACCCTGACCACCACCATGAAGTCCGTGGGCGAGGCCATGGCCATGGGCCGCAACTTCACCGAGGCCCTCCAGAAGGCCCTGCGGTCCCTGGAGCAGAAGGGCTCGCAGCTGGACTTCAGCTCCGTTCCCGAATGGGAGGTGCCGGAGCTCATCGAAAAGGCCAAGCGCCCGACGACGGAACGCCTGCACCAGGTGCAGCGCGCCCTGCTCGGCGGCGCCAGCGTGGAGGACCTCCACGAGGCCACGAAGATCGATCCCTGGTTCCTGGACCAGCTCCAGCTGCTGAACGAGATCTCCCGCGAGATCCGCCAGTCCGGCGCCCTGACCGTGGAGATGCTCCAGCGGGCGAAGCGGCACGGATTCTCCGACGAGCAGATCGGCGCCCTCACGCACAACTCGGAGGCCGTGGTCCGCGGAGTCCGGCAGGCCCTGGGCATCCGTCCGGTCTACAAGACCGTGGACACCTGCGCCGCCGAGTTCGCCGCCTACACCCCGTACCACTACTCGTCCTACGACGAGGAGGACGAGGTGGCGCTGCACTCCAAGCCGTCCATCCTGATCCTCGGCTCCGGCCCGAACCGCATCGGCCAGGGCATCGAGTTCGACTACTCCTGCGTCCACGCCTCCATGGCACTGCGCAAGGCCGGCTACGAGACCGTGATGGTCAACTGCAACCCGGAAACCGTCTCCACCGACTACGACGTCTCCACGCGCCTGTACTTCGAGCCGCTGACCCTCGAGGACGTCCTCGAAGTCATCGCCGCCGAGGAACGTACCGGCGGCGTCATGGGCGTGTTCGTCCAGCTCGGCGGCCAGACGCCGCTGAAGCTGGCCCAGCAGCTGGCCGACGCCGGTGTGCCGATCCTCGGCACCTCGCCGGAAGCGATCGACCTCGCCGAGCACCGCGGAGCGTTCGCCCGCGTGTTGGACGAAGCCGGGCTCATCTCCCCGAAGAACGGCACCGCGGTGTCCTTCGAGGACGCCAAGAAGATCGCCGACGAAATCGGCTACCCCGTGCTGGTCCGCCCGTCCTACGTCCTGGGCGGCCGCGGCATGGAAATCGTCTACGACGAGCCCAACCTGTCCCGCTACATCGCCAACGCCACGGAAATCACGCCGGACCATCCCGTGCTGATCGACAGGTTCCTGGAAGACGCTGTGGAGATCGACGTCGACGCCCTGTTCGACGGCAAGGACATGTACCTCGGCGGCATCATGGAGCACATCGAGGAAGCGGGCATCCACTCCGGAGACTCGGCCTGCGTCCTGCCTCCCATCACCCTGGGCGGCAACGTGCTGGAGCGCGTCCGCACCGCCACGCGCGCCATCGCCGAGGGCGTGGGCGTCCGCGGCCTCATCAACATCCAGTTCGCCCTGGCATCCGACGTGCTGTACGTGCTGGAAGCCAACCCCCGCGCGTCGCGGACCGTGCCGTTCGTCTCCAAGGCGACCGGCGTCCAGATGGCGAAGGCGGCGGCCCTGATCGGCACCGGCGTCACCATCAACCAGCTCCGCAGCGCCTACAAAATGCTCCCGGTATCCGGCGACGGCTCCACCCTGCCGCTGGACGCACCGGTCTCCGTGAAGGAAGCCGTGCTGCCGTTCAGCCGGTTCCGCACGCCGGAGGGCACAGTGGTGGATTCGCTCCTGGGGCCGGAAATGCGCTCCACCGGCGAAGTCATGGGCATCGACAAGCACTTCGACACGGCCTTCGCCAAGAGCCAGGCCGCAGCGAACAACGCGCTGCCCACCGAGGGCAAGATCTTCGTCTCCGTGGCCAACCGCGACAAGCGTTCCGTGATCATGGGCGTCAAGAGGCTGTCCGACCTCGGCTTCGAGATCGTCTCCACCGGCGGCACCGCCGACGTCCTGCGCCGCAACGGCATCCAGGCCACCCCGGTGCGCAAGGTGGCCGAGGGCAGCAGCGCTGAGGGCGAAGGCACCATCGCCGACCTCGTCATCGCCGGCGAAATCGACATGGTCTTCAACACCCCGTCCGGCGGCGAAGCCCGCAGCGACGGCTACGAGCTCCGTGCGGCGGCCACGTCCATCGGCATTCCGTGCATCACCACGGTGGCCGAGTTCAACGCCGCCGTCCAGGCCATCGAGGCGCTGCGCACCTACGAGTGGTCGGTGACGAGCCTGCAGGAGCACGCCGCGGCGCTGCTGGCCTCGCAGAATGCAGCCCTGCAGAATGGCTGAGCGTGAAGCAGCAAGCCCGTCCGGCCGGGAGTCCTTCGGCTCCCGGCTGCTCCGGGCCATGGCCGAGCGCGGCCCTTTGTGTGTGGGCATCGACCCGCACCCGGGGCTGTTGGCCGCGTGGGGACTGAACGACGACGCCGCGGGCCTGGAACGGTTTTCGCTGACGGTCCTGGAGGCCGTCGGTTCCCTCGCTGCCGCCGTCAAGCCGCAGGTGGCGCTCTACGAGCGCCACGGCTCCAAGGGCATGGCCGCGCTGGAGCGCACGCTGGCCGCCGCGGCTGACACCGGGGTGCTGAGCATTGCCGACGCCAAGCGCGGGGACATCGGCTCCACCATGGCCGCGTACGCCGACGCCTGGCTTCGCGATGGCTCGTCGTTGGTGGCCGACTCGGTGACCTTGAGCCCGTACCTTGGCTTCGAGTCGCTGCGCCCGGCCCTGGACCTGGCGGCCGAGCATGGCCGCGGCGTTTTTGTCCTGGCACTGACGTCAAACCCGGAGGGGGCGTCGGTCCAGCATGTCGGCGGAAGTGATTCTGTTGCGCGCCGGATCGTGGAGGCCGCGGCCGGAGAAAATCAGCGGTACGGAGGGACGCTCGGCTCCGTCGGCCTCGTCGTGGGAGCCACCGTGGGCACAGCACTGGCAGACCTCCATGTGGACCTTGGTGCCGTCCGCGGACCAATCCTGGCCCCCGGGCTTGGCGCCCAGGGCGCCGCGCCTGCCGACCTGCGAAAGACCTTCGGGGCCGCGTACCCGCAGGTGCTGGGAACGTCCAGCCGCGACATCCTCAAAGCCGGCCCCGGCGTCCGGGGCCTGCAGGACGCAGCCACGCGAACGCTGGACGGACTCCGCACCGAATAGTCCATTGATTTCTGCCGCCGCCGAGGAGTAGGTTCAGGACAAGTCCAACGGCCCAGGCCGTGGATCCATAGGCGACCCCCGGGGGATAACCGTGACCTTGCGACCCTTGTCAGCCCAGGAACGTGCTGATGCGCTAAAGAAAGCCGCCGCTGCAAGGGCCGCCAGGGCCGCTGCCAAAGAGAAGCTCAAAACCGGAGACCTGTCCATCGCCGAGGTGCTGGACTCCGGAGGCAGTGAGGACGCCATCGCCCGGATGCGCGTGTCCGAACTGCTAGAGGCCCTGCCGGGAATCGGGAAGGTGCGGGCGGCCGCCATCATGGAGACCGTGGGCATCGCAGCGTCGAGGCGGGTCCGCGGACTGGGCGTGCACCAGCGCCGGGCGCTGGTAGATTTTATGAACGAGAAGTAGATTCATCCGTACAGAGTCATCTGAAGACCGCCCAAAGGAATACGTGAGCAAGAAACCCGGACTGACAGTCCTCGCTGGTCCTACGGCTGTTGGCAAAGGCACCGTGTCCACCTATATCCGGGACAACTACCCGGAGGTCTGGCTGTCGGTATCAGCCACCACCCGTGCCCCTCGGCCCGGTGAGATCGATGGAGTGCACTACTACTTCAAGTCCAAGGAGGAGTTCGAGTCCCTGGTGGCCGCCGGCGAATTCCTGGAATGGGCCGTGGTGCATGGGCAGAACACCTACGGCACCCTGAAGAGCACGGTGAAGCAGGCCATCGCCGAGGGGCGCTCGGTGCTGCTGGAGATCGACCTGCAGGGAGCGCGCCAGGTCAAGCAGGCCCTGCCCGACGCGCAGTTCGTGTTCCTGGCACCCCCGAGCTGGGAAGAATTGGTGCGCCGTCTGGTGGGCCGCGGCACAGAATCGGCCGAGGAACAGCAGCGGCGGCTGGAAACCGGTAAAGTAGAGCTTGCTGCTGAACCGGAGTTCGACCACACCGTCATTAATGACGACGTTCGCCGGGCAGCGGACGAGCTTGTTTCACTCATGGGGCTGACCCCGCACCCGCGCTAACCGCAGAAGCCACATCAGCCCGCTAGAAATTTGGAGAATTCGTGTCCACGAACCTTGAAGGCATCATCAACCCGCCGATCGACTCGCTGCTCAAGGCAGCCGATTCCAAGTACGGCCTGGTGATCTTCGGTGCCAAGCGTGCACGTCAGATCAATGCTTACTACGCCCAGCTCCACGAGGGCCTGTTCGAGTACGTCGGCCCGCTGGTCGACACCAAGCTGAACGAGAAGTCGCTGTCCATCGCCCTGCGCGAGATCAACGAAGGCAAGCTCGTCTCCACGCCCATCGAGGCGTCCGAGTAACATCCGCAGAGTAAAAGACTGCCTGCTGACGGAGATCACGTGCGCATAGTCCTCGGAGTCGGGGGAGGGATTGCCGCCTACAAGGTGGCATCGCTCCTCCGGCTTTTTACTGAAGCCGGCCATAACGTCACCGTCATCCCCACCGACGCTGCCACCCGGTTTGTTGGCGTGGCAACCTGGGAGGCGCTCTCCGGGAATACGGTCAGCAACAGCGTCTTCGACGACGTCCACCTTGTGAACCATGTACGCCTTGGCCATGAGGCAGACCTGATCGTCGTGGCCCCGGCCACTGCGGACCTGCTGGCCCGCGCGGCCACTGGCCAGGCGGACGATCTCCTGACAAATACCCTGCTGATGGCCGGCGGGCCTGTCCTCTTCGCCCCGGCCATGCACACGGAGATGTGGCAGCACGCCGCCACGCAGGCCAACGTCGAAACACTGCGCAGCCGGGGAGTCACCGTGCTCGAGCCTGCCAGCGGCAGGCTGACGGGTTCTGATTCCGGCCCCGGCCGCCTGCCCGAACCCGAGGCGATCTACGAAGCGGCCCTGGCCCTGGTCCACGGTCTCCGTGACGCCGCCCCCGGCTCTCCGGAAGCTCCGCTCTTCCCCCTCGCCGGACGGACCGTGACCATCAGCGCCGGCGGAACCCGTGAGCCGCTGGACCCGGTGCGGTTCCTGGGCAACCGCTCCTCCGGGAAGCAGGGTGTCGCCCTGGCTGAGGCGGCCCGGGATGCCGGGGCCAGTGTGCGCCTGGTGGCCGCCCACATGGAGGTGCCCGCTCCGTCGGGCGTCGACGTGGTGTCGGTCGAGACAGCCCTGCAACTCCGGGACGCCATGCTGTCGGCGGCAGCCGGTTCCGACGTCGTCATCATGGCCGCGGCGGTGGCGGATTTCCGCCCGGCGGACGTGTCCGGCACCAAAATCAAAAAACGGGACGGCCACGCCGACCCCGTCGTCTCGCTCGTCCGGAACCCCGATATCCTCCACGAGCTCGTAACCGTCCGCGACGCCGGCGGAACCAGCCAGCTTGTGGTCGGTTTCGCCGCCGAAACCGGCGACGCCCATGGCGACGTCCTGGAATACGCCGCAGAAAAGCTTAAGCGCAAAGGCTGCGACCTCCTGGTGGTCAACCATGTGGGCTCGGACAAGGTCTTTGGCCAGGACCACAATTCAGTGGTCATCCTTTCCCGCGCCGGCTCCGAACCCCAGTCGGCGTCCGGCACCAAGCATGATGTCGCCGCCGTCGTCATCGACCGGATCGGCGCCGAGCTGAGCAGGGTCTTCCCGCGAACCTGACCGGCGTAAGCAATGTCTCCTTAGCATGGGGACACACGCCGCCGCCCGTCCGTTTGCCAACAAGTAAGGTAGTTGAGTGACTTTACCGCTGCACATTCCTGAATCCCACGGGTCCGTACCCTCCGCGCTCCGGCTCTTCACCTCCGAGTCGGTGACTGAAGGCCACCCGGACAAGATCTGTGACCAGATCAGCGACGCCATTCTGGACGCCCTGCTGGCCGCGGATCCGGAATCGCGCGTCGCCGTGGAAACCATGGCCACCACGGGCCTGGTCCACGTTGCCGGAGAGGTGACCACGGACGCCTACGTCGAGATTCCACAGATCGTCCGCGAGACCATCCTGGGTATTGGCTACGACTCGTCGGCGAACGGTTTCGACGGTGCCCGCTGCGGCGTGTCCGTGTCCATTGGCCAGCAGTCCAACGACATCGCCGGTGGCGTCTTCAACTCCCTGGAAGCCAGGGAAGGCCGCCAGGTAGACGACTACGATCTGCAGGGCGCCGGGGACCAGGGCCTCATGTTCGGCTACGCCAGCGACGAGACCCCCTCCTACATGCCGACCCCGATCTGGATCGCGCACCGCCTCTCTGAGCGTCTGACGGAGGTGCGCAAGAGCGGCGAACTGTCCTACCTGCGTCCCGACGGCAAGACCCAGGCGACGATCGGCTACGACGGCGACCGTCCCGTGTCGGTGGAGACCATCGTGATTTCCAGCCAGCACGCCGAAGGCTTCAGCCTCGACCAGCTCCGCGCTGACCTCGCCGCGCACGTGATCGACCCCGTGCTGGCCCTCGCGAACCTGGACATCTCACGCACCGCCAACATCCTGAACCCCGCCGGTGCCTTCGTCATCGGCGGCCCGGTCGGAGACGCCGGCCTCACGGGCCGCAAGATCATCGTCGACACCTACGGCGGCATGGCCCGGCACGGCGGCGGCGCCTTCTCCGGCAAGGACCCGTCCAAGGTCGACCGCTCGGCGGCCTACGCGATGCGCTGGGTGGCCAAGAACGTGGTCGCGGCCGGACTTGCCAAGCGGGCGGAGATCCAGATCGCCTACGCGATCGGCCAGGCCCGTCCGGTGGGCACCTACGTGGAGACGTTCGGTACTGAAACGGTCGATCCGGCAAAGATCAGCGCCGCGATCGCCGAAATTTTCGACCTCCGCCCCCGCGCCATCATCGACGCCCTGGACCTGAAGCGCCCCATCTACGCGAAGACTGCCGCCCACGGCCACTTCGGCCGCGACGACCCGGACTTCACCTGGGAGCGCCTGGACCGCGTGGACGACCTGAAGGCATACTTCAACGCCTGAGCCGCGAAAATGTCATACCCGGGTGCTTGGCTGGTGGTTGACCCGGGACGGAGGCAGGCATTAAATGGCACTGAATGCAGGGCGGGCAATGACCAACAAGCCGCAGCAGCTTTCCCTGCTCCAGGGCTTCCCCGCCAGTCCCAGGACTGCAGCGGGGCCGCCCCTTGCGGCCAGCCTGCCGGTGGCCCGTGTTCTCATTGAGTCTTCGCTGCCGCACCTGGACCGGCCGTTCGACTACAGCGTTCCCGCGGAGATGGCTGACACAGCCCAGGCCGGGGTCCGCGTCAAGGTCAAGTTCAGCGGGCAGGAACTCAGCGGCTACGTTCTTGAGCGGACGGCCGAGTCCGACGCCGGCCATGAGCTGGTGCCGCTCCACAAGGTGGTATCGCCTGTCGCTGTCCTGCCCCCAGGGCTCAAGGAACTCGCCAACCGTGTTGCGGCCCGCTACGCGGGCACCGTCAGCGACGTCCTGCGGGTCGCCATCCCGCCGCGGGTCGCCAAGGTGGAGAAGGAACTCGCGGCCGACGAACCGGGCGGGCAGCCTTCCCCAGGGCCGGAGACACAGCCACTGCGCTCAGAAGCACCCAACGGCGGCCCGGCCTGGGCGGAATACCGGAACGGCAGCGCCTTCCTGCGCCACCTCAACGGCGGCGGATCGCCGCGGGCCGTGCTCAGCGCCCTGCAGGGCTTCGGCCCCGGCGGCTGGCCGCGGCTGATCGCCGAGGCGGTCGCGGCGGTCCGGCAATCCGGACGCGGCGCGGTTGTTGTGGTGCCCGATTACCGGGACCTTGACCGGGTCCAGGCGGCCTTGGAGGAGCTCCTCCCGGCCTCCGACCTCGCCAGGCTCACGGCGGACGATGGCCAGACGCCGCGCTACCGCAGCTACCTCCAGGTCCTCAACGGCACCGCCGGCGTGGCCGTGGGCACCCGCTCGGCGGCGTATGCGCCCGTCCGGGACCTCGGCCTCGTGGTGTGCTGGGACGACGGCGACGACCTCCACATCGAGCAGCGCTCTCCCTACGCCCACACCAGGGAAGTGCTGCTCCTCCGCGCAGAGCAGGACGGCGCCGCCTGCCTGCTGGCCGGGCACACCCGCAGCACGGAGGCGCAGCGCCTCGTGGACGCGGGCTGGGCCATGCCCGTCGATGCCGCACGCCCGGTGGTCCGCAGGACCGTTCCCCGCGTCCTCAACACCGCCGACAGCTTTGAACAGGAACGCGATCCCCTCGCCCGGATTGCACGGCTGCCCGGCGCGGCCTGGCGGACCGCCAAGGATGGCTTGGAACGCGGCCCAGTCCTCGTCCAGGTGGCCCGCTCCGGCTACGCACCGTCCCTTGTCTGCGACAGGTGCCGTGAACCGGCCCGCTGCCAGTCGTGCCAGGGGCCGTTGGCCATTGCGGGGGCTTCCGGCAGTTCGGCCGTGCCGCAGTGCCGGTGGTGTTCAGCCCCGGCCCCGGCATGGCGGTGCGGCCACTGCAACAACACCCATCTGCGCCGCGGCGCCACCGGGGTCCTGCGCACCGCGGAGGAGCTGGGACGGGCCTTCCCGGGAAAACCCGTGGTGACGTCCTCGGGCGACCACGTCAAAGCGAGCGTTCCGGATGCCGCATCGCTCGTGGTGGCCACCGTCGGCGCCGAGCCGGTGGCCGACGGCGGGTACGCGGCGGCCCTGCTGCTCGACGGCGACTCCCTCCTGCGGCGCGAAAACCTCCGGGCGGGGGAGGACGCCGTGCGGCGCTGGTTCAACGCAGCGTCGCTGGTGCGGCCTGCAGCGGAGGGCGGGGTGGTGGTCATCACGGCTGACGACACCGCTGCCGTGGGTGCGCTGCTGCGGTGGGACCCCGCGGGTTATGCGCAGCGCGAACTGGGGCTTCGCACGGAACTGCAGCTCCCGCCTGCGGTACGCGTTGCGTCCGTGACCGGCGGCCGGACCGCCGTCGGGCATTTCACGGCCTCCGTGACCGGACGGCTGAAGGCGGAAGGAGTGGAGCTGCGCGTTGCCGGCCCGGCGCCGCTGCTGACGGGACAACCTCCTTTTCCGGCGAAGGCGGCCGGGAAGCCGGCGGTGGATGCCGGAAGTGAGGACGTCCGGACCCTGCTCTTCATTCCGTACGGGCAGGCTGGCACGGTAACCCGGGTCCTTCGGGCGGTGAAAGCCGCCAGCGCGGCGAAGCGCACCGACGATCCCGTCCAGCTGAGGCTCGACGGCGTGGACGTTCTCTAGCGGAGCTGCTTCTTGCCGCGCAGGGCCATGACTTCCGCCGCCACCCCCACCAGCTGCCGCGCTGAGGCGTCCCAACTGAAGTCGCGGGCCCGTTGCACCGAACGCCGTGACACGTCCTGCCAGTGCCGGACGTCGTCGAGGCTGCGCGCAGCAGCGGCGAAGGCCGCCGGTGAATCCGGATCCACGTAACTGGCGATGTCGGCGCCCACTTCGCGGAAGATCGGAATATCGCTGGCGATCACAGGGGTGCCCAGCGCCATGGCCTCCACGAGCGGCAGACCATAACCTTCGGCCTTCGACAGGCTGACCAGGGCGGTGGTGCGCTTGAGCAGCGCGGTGTACTCGTCGTCGGTCACGCCGTTGTGGAAGACCACCTTGGCGCCCGCCGGAATCAGGGCCTCCAGCTCGGCCCGGCGCTGCGGGGTGATCCGGCTCAGCAAATGCAGTGTATGACCGGGCAGCTCCGCCATCCCGGCAAGCATGGTCTCGACGTTCTTGTACGGCATGAACGAGCCCATGTAGAGCAGGGTCTTGTCCGCGCCCGCCTCCGGGTCGCGGGGGAGCTGCGAGGGCTGCGGCGCGTTGCTGACGATCCGGACCGGACGGTTCGTCAGCCGGTACTTGGCCATCAGTGCCTCGGTGGTGCGGCTGATGGTAGCCACCACATCGGCGCGGTTGAGCAGCAGCCGCTGGGGCCAGAACGCCTTGTGGTAGAGCCTCCACAGGATGCGGACCGGGGCCGGCAGGAAGCCGGGCGGGGCCGGGTGCTCGTAGTAGATCAGGTCGTGCAGCGTCAGCACCAGGCCGTACTTCCGCCCCCACGTGCCCATGGTCTGCATGGGGCAGACCACCACGTCGGCGCCCAGCGTGTTCACCGTCCTTGCAACGAATAGTTCCAAGGGGGAGAGCGGGCTGTTGATCAGCGTGTAGGGCACATCGGGCAGCAGGGCGAGCTGCCGGGGGTCGCTGATGAGCATGGACACGTCCGCGATTTTTGCGGTTGCGGCGATGAGGCTGGCACCGTAGCGGCTGATGCCGTCATGGTGGTCGGTCCGGGTGAAGCGGGCGTCGATGACAATTTTCACGCAGCGTGGTCCTTAAGGAAGCGGCGGATGAAACCCGCGGCGGGTTCCGGAGTTTCGTAGTGGATCAGATGCCCGACGCCGGGAATCACCTCCAGCCTGCCGTCCGGCAGGGAGCCGGCGAGTTTGTGCTGGTCACGGAGAAGCGCGATTTCGTCTTTTTCCCCGGCCACCAGCAGGACAGGCAGCGTGAGCTTGCCTGCCACCTCCGTGACATTGCTGCTGACGGACGCTGTGAAGGATTCCAGCAGGCTCTCGCGGTTGGCGAACGCGCTGAAGTAGGCGTTGTGCTGCCCGTGGATGAACCGCAGGAGCTCCTTGTCCTTGGTCTTCGCCATGGCCACGCTCATGACGCGGACAATGAGCCGGCTGCGCAGCAGCTGCAGGCCCATGCGGCGGGGGAGGCGGGCGGCGAGGCGGTAGTACAGCACCGCGAGCCGAGTCATGAGGCCTTTGGGGCCCTCGAGGGCCGGCGCCGCGATCGGGTTGATCAGGATCAGCGGCCGGATGGCCTGCGGATGGTCGGCCACGAAGTGGGCGGCGATGATGGATCCGAATGAGTGGCCCAGCAGGACCGTGTCCGGCCCCAGTCCGAGCGCCTCCATGAAGTCGCCGATGAACTGCCCGTACCGGCGGACGCTGTGTTCGCCGTCGGCAAATGCCTCAGAGCTGCCGAAACCGGGAAGGTCCGGCATGACCAGACGCATTTCAGGCAGTTGGTCCGCCACCCGCAGCAGCCCGTGGTGGTCGCCGCGGAAGCCGTGGATGACCAGGATGGTGCGCGTCTCCGGGGTGGTCCGGACCGGCTCGTAGGTCCAGTACGCCACAGTGCCGCCCGCGAGGCCTATCTCGGAGGCCCTGGTCCGGGCAGCAAGGCTGCCGCTGAAGAGGGACGGCGTGGTGGACGGCTCGGAGTCTGCTGTTTTCATTGCTGGAGGAATCCTAGTTGACGTTGTCGGGGTGGGAGCCGGTACGGTGGCCGCGGTCCAGGCCGGCGATATCGGCCATGTCCAAGGCAGACAGCTCAAAGCCGAAAATGTCGAGGTTCTGGCGGATCCGGTCCCAGGAGCTTGCCTTGGGGATGGCGACGTTTCCCAGCTGCAGGTGCCACCGCAGAATGATCTGGGCCGCCGAAACCCTGTGCTCGGCGGCGAGCGCCAGAATGTCCGGGTCCTCCAGGATCTGCCCGCGGCCCAGCGGGCTCCAGGCCTCGGTGAGAATGCCCAGCTCGCGGTGCTTTTCCCTCAGTTCCGCCTGCTGCAGCCACGGATGGAGCTCGATCTGGTTGACGGCGGGCACTACCTCGGCGGTCTCCAGGAGGCGGTCCAGGTGCTGCGGCTGGAAGTTGCAGACACCGATCGCCCGTACCTTGCCCTCCCGGTAGAGCGTTTCGAGCGCACGGTAGGTTTCCTGGAACAGTCCACGCCTGGGGCACGGCCAGTGGATCAGGTACATGTCCACATATTCCAGCCCCAGATTGATCATGGAAGTGTCGAAGGCCCGCAGCGTGGCGTCGTAGCCGTGGTCGTCATTCCAGACCTTCGTGGTGATGAACAGGTCTTCCCGCGACGTGGGCGGCGAAGATTCTCCGGAGCCGCCCCGCACGGCCTCCACGCCGTACAGGGAAACGATGCCGCGCGCGACGCCGGATTCGTTGCCGTACATTGCGGCAGTGTCGAAGTGCCGGTATCCCGCTTCGAGGGCCATGGTTACCAGCTTCGCTGTTTCGTCCCGCGGGACCTTGTAGAGGCCGAATCCCAACTGGTCGATCAGCACGCCGTTGTTCAGGCTGAGCCGGGGTGAGGTAGTCATGGCTATGACTCTACCGATACGGCCGGGCTGCCGCGCGGAGTCCGGCTCGCCACCCGGTGGCCGTGGCGCCGGTATCCTTGATAGATGAGTGACACAGCCCAGTCAGCCGTCACCTTTGGCGGCCGCTTCGCCCGGGAGTTCGCGGAGTTGGCCATTCCCTGGCGGGCGGAAGACGCTCCGGACCCGCAACTGCTGGTGCTCAACGAACCACTCGCCGCCGAACTGGACCTCGACCCCGCATTCCTGCGGAGTCCGGAAGGCCTGCTTCTGCTGATCGGGACCGAGGTTCCCGCGGAGGCCACTCCGGTGGCGCAGGCCTACGCCGGCCACCAGTTTGGCTGGTACGCCCCGCGTCTCGGCGATGGGCGCGCACTCCTGCTGGGCGAACTGGCGCACGCGGACGGCCAGCTGCGCGACATCCACCTCAAAGGCTCGGGCCGCACACCGTTCGCCCGGGGCGGTGACGGCTGGGCGGTCGTCGGACCGATGCTGCGCGAATACGTCGTGAGCGAGGCGATGCACGCCTTGGGCATTCCGACCACACGATCGCTCGCGGTGGTGGCGACAGGGCGTCCGGTGCAGCGTGAGACGGTCCTCCCGGGGGCCGTGCTCACCCGGGTCGCGAGCAGCCACCTGCGCGTTGGCAGCTTCCAGTACGCCCGGGCCACGGGCGACGTGGGCCTCGTTCGCCGTCTCGCCGATTACGCCATCACCCGCCACTACCCGGCCGCGATGGAGGCCGAGGACCGCTATGGAGCCCTGTTCCGGGCGGTGGTGGCCGCCCAGGCGAAGCTGGTGGCCCGCTGGATGCTGGTGGGGTTCGTGCACGGGGTCATGAACACGGACAACATGACGATCTCGGGGGAGACCATCGACTACGGGCCGTGCGCCTTCATGGAGGCATTCGACCCGGCCGCCGTCTACAGTTCCATCGACGAGGGCGGACGCTACGCCTACCGCAACCAGCCGGTGGTGGCGGAGTGGAACCTTGCCCGGCTCGCCGAGTCGCTCCTGCCCCTCCTCCACGAAGACCAGGAGAAGGGCGTGGAATTCGCTGTGGAATCACTCGGCGAATTCCGCCGGCAGTACAGTGCCGCCTGGTTCGCGGGAATGAAGGCCAAGCTCGGACTGCAGGAGGGCCTCGACGACGACGTGGCGTCGCCTCTCATCGACGACATCCTGGCTCTCCTGCAGGAGGGGGAGGTCGACTACACCTCGTTCTTCCGGCGCCTCGGCAGGGCCGCCCGCGGCCAGGCCGGACCTGCGCGTGACCTGTTCCCCGAACCGGCAGGGTTCGATGCCTGGGCCGAGCGCTGGCGCGCGCTGGATCCGGACGCCGGCGCGTTGGACCGGGTCAACCCTGCATACATTCCCCGAAACCACCTCGTGGAGGAGGCCCTCACTGCCGCCACCGAAGGTGACCTGGATCCGCTCCGCCGGCTCCTGGACGCGGTGTCCTCGCCCTTTGACGAGCGCCCCGGCCTGGAGCGCTACGCGGCCGCCGCCCCGGAGGACTTCGGCACCTACCGGACCTTCTGCGGAACCTGAGCCTCAGCCCGGTTACCCGCTCCTCGCCGGGCTTGCTCAGCATCGTGCGAAGATTTGCGCAGTTTGGGAGACGCTCAGGGCAAGATTTTCCGAGCTTATCCACATACGCGGCCAACGTGATTCCACCGGCCCGCCCAGCATGGTCCCATGGTAGAAACGACCGCCACGCAGCAGCATCCAGGCGGCCTTCATGGGGGAGATTCCGTTGGCAAAACATCTGGCACAGGCCGCTGCCCGGCGCGCTGCTAAGCATCGTCGACACGCCATTCGGCTGGCCGTGGCCGGCACCGCGGTCGTTGCGGCACATGCCGTTGGATTCCACGGCAGCGGCCCGGCACTTTCGTCCGGGGAGGTGGCGGCCCAGATGCCTGACACCATAGCGGTCAGATCGCCGCTCGGCTCCGCCGCCGTTGCGATGGCTGGCCGGGACTCCGTTCCCGGCGCCGCCGCTGTCTCGGCCCCGGCGGGGGCAGTCTTGTCCTACAGCCGGACCGAAGTCCTTACCAGGCCGAAGGAAGTGGTCAGGAAACTCGATGCCGCGCAGGCCCAACGGCGGCGCCCCTCCGCCGGAACCCTGATGGCGCCACTTGAGGTTCTTCATCGCAGCTCACGCTATGGGTTGCGGAAGAGTCCGATCACTGGCTCGGCAGGGGAGTTTCACTGGGGTTTGGACTTTGCCGCCGCCTGCGGAACCCGCGTTTACTCAGTGGATGCCGGCGTTGTCCGCGCAGTGGGATGGCATCGATGGGGTGGCGGCAACAGAGTGGAAGTCGATCACGGCAACGGCCTCATTACTACCTACAACCACCTGGAAGGCATCGCCGTCAAGAAGGGCCAGCCGGTAGAGGTCGGGGAAGTCATTGCCAAGGTCGGGACCACCGGTTCCTCAACAGGATGCCACCTCCATTTCGAAACGGTTTTGAACGGCAGCCATACGGATCCCGAGAAATGGACGCTGCTGCCGCTTCGCCAGGCGGAGCCCTTTGCCGACATAGCACTGACGGACTATCGGAAGGCCGGCAGGACGACGGACGAGCCCGCGTGGGCGGTTCCCCTCACAGAAAGCCACCACCATGAGGCGGCGGACCATGAGAATGAAACGCCGAAGAGCACCGCGTCAAAGAGGAAGTCCTCCTCACCCTCGGCCGCTGTCCCTGCACCGGCCCCCGTAAAGGCGACGGCCCCTGCAAAGGCGACAGCCCCTGCAAAGCCGGCCCCTGCGCCGAGCGCACCGGCTCCTGTTGCTTCTGCTGCTCCGACTCCCACCCCTTCGCGCCGGACCGCCCCGAGCTCTGCCCCGGCTCCAACGCCTGTTCCTGCCGGGGAAGTCACGCAGGAGCCCGCAGAGGAACCGCAACAGAAACCCGAACCAACCGCTGTGCCGGCCACCGCTAAGGCAGTCGCCGCGCCGGAACAATCGGCGGCGGCGCCGGCGGGTTCCCAGTCCGCCGTGCTGTGAAAGCCGTGCCGTGAAAGCCGTGCCGTGAAAGCTGGAGGCGCGGACCGTGCCGTTCAGCTGCCTTCGTCGAAACTGACCAGCCGGCGGGCGGACGCCTCGTCCAGGATCAGGTCGGTGGCGAGACCCGCCGCCAATGCTCCACGCAGCCCGTTGATCTTGGACGCACCGGACACCACGCAGATCCGCCGGCGGACCTGACGCAACTGGTCAAGGGAAGGTCCGGTGGACCGTTCGTTCAGCGTGATGCCGTCGGAGGAACCGTCGGCCCGGAAAAACACCGTGGCCACGTCGCCCACCACGTCGGAGCTGGCCAGGACGTTCAGGTCGTCCTCGTCGAGGTAGCCGCCGGCGTACACGTGGCTGGGGTAGTCCGCGTCCACGGACCCGACACCGAAGATTGCGATGCTCATCCGGGACTGCAGATCCAGGATGCGCTGAACGCTGCGCTCATTCCACATGGCGGTCTTGGTCGCCGCGTGGTCAAAGAAGGCCGGTACGGGAAACTGCTCAACCCGGGCACCGTAGGCGCTGCCGAAGCGGCGCATGATGTCGCTCGCGTACGTGATGCCCGTCGTCTGCATATTGCCCGCACCGTTCAACTGCACAACGATGGTGTCATGGGTGATCTTCCGGGTGAGGTGCCTGCTGACGGCGCTGAGCGTGGCACCCCACGCCACGCCAATGATGGCGTTCGAATCCACGAGGGGACCGATGGTCCGGGCGGCCTGCATTGCCACGCGGTCCAGGGTTTCCGCCTCATTCAGCGTGTCCAGCACCGGCACCACGTGCACATCCACCCCGTATTGGGACCGGATCAGCCGCTCCAGTTCGGGGCCGGTGTCCAGCGGACTGCGGATCTGGATCTGCACCAGTCCCGTCTCCCGGGCGGCCGAAAGGAGCCGGGAAACCGTGGACCGGGACGTGCGCAGTTCACGGGCTATGGCGTCCATGGTCAGGTCCTGAAGGTAATAGAGCTGGGCTGCCCGAAGGGCTTCGGAATGGCGTGGACGCGGCATCGCTGCTCCGTTCTGCACGTTTGTGCATTGTGCTTGACTACATTTTCCATTGCTTCGAAGAATAGGTGATGAAAGGCGGTCCGCTCCACAGCGTGCCGTTTGTAACAGCCCAAGGACCAAACCCAAAGGAGCAGTTTTGGGACTCAAGGATTCATCCGGCCATCCGTTCACCTCCGGTGCAGCGCACAGCACAGCGCGTGCATCCGTGGCCAACCTGCGGCATCGCCCCAACGCCCGTGTGCTGATCGTCGGAGGCGGCATCAACGGGGTCGGCACCTTCCGAGATCTGGCCCTGCAGGGCGTCGACGTGGCGCTCGTGGAGCGCGGCGACTACTGCCAGGGCGCCAGCGGCGCATCCTCGCACATGATCCACGGCGGCATCCGCTACCTCGAAAACGGCGAGTTCCGCCTCGTGCGGGAATCCGTGGTGGAACGCAACCGCCTCCTCCGGATCGCGCCCCACTACGTCAAGCCGCTGCAAACCACCATTCCGATTTTCAGCACCTTCTCCGGGGTCCTCGCGGCGCCGCTGCGTTTCCTGACCCACAAGCAACACGGCAAGCCCAAAGAACGCGGTGCCTTCCTCATCAAGCTCGGGCTCAGCCTGTACGACTCCTTCTCCCGCGACGGCGGCAGCGTCCCCCGCCACCAGTTCCGCGGCCGCAAGAAGGCGCTGGCTGAATTGCCACTGCTGCACCCCGGGGTCAAATACACGGCCACGTACTTCGACGCCTCCGTCCACAACCCGGAGCGACTCACGCTGGACGTCCTCCAGGACGGGGAGAGGGCCGGCGCCGCGGCGGAAGGCAGCGCGCGTGCCAGCAACTATCTCTCGCTGGCCTCGGTCAAGGCCGCCTCGGCGGGCTCAAGCACGGTGGAGCTCCGCGATGAACTGACAGGCGAGGTCTTCGACTTCACCGCGGACATCATCATCAACACCACGGGCGCCTGGGTCGACCTCACCAACCAGGCGATGGGTGCGCCGTCATCCTTCATGGGCGGCACCAAGGGCTCCCACATCGTCCTCGACCACCCTGGCCTGCTGGCGGCGTGCAACGGCCGCGAGATCTTCTTTGAGCACACGGACGGCCGGATCGTCCTGATCTACCCGATGGGCGACCGCGTCCTGGTGGGCACCACGGACGTCGACGCCGACATGTCCGAGGACGCCGTGTGCACCGACGATGAGATCGACTACTTCTTCGATCTAATCGGGCACGTCTTCCCCGACATCGCGGTGAACCGGCAACAGATCGTCTACACCTTCTCAGGCGTCCGCCCCCTTCCGCGGCACGACGCCACCCAGCCCGGCTTCGTCTCCCGCGACTACCGGATCGAGCGGCGCGCCCCGGAAGCCGGCGGCAGCGGCGCCGTCGTCCTCAGCCTCGTGGGAGGCAAATGGACCACGTTCCGGGCACTCGCGGAACACCTGAGCAACGACGTCCTCGCCGAACTGGGCATGGAACGGAAGGTTTCGACGGCGAAACTCGCCATCGGCGGCGGCGCCGGCTTCCCGGACTCTGATGCCGGGATCCAGCAATGGATCAAGGCGCACATGAACGGCTCCCGCGACGCCGACAGGGTCACCGGCCTGCTGACGAGATACGGCACCCGTGCCGAGGACGTCATCCGGTACCTCGACGGGGGCCCCGACAGCCTGCTCCGTTCAACCCGGGAACTGAGCGTCCGGGAGCTGGAATTCATGGCGGCACATGAGCAGGTCGGCCACCTCGTGGATGTCCTGGTCCGCCGGACGTCGCTGGCGTTCCGCGGGCTGGTCACGGGCGAGCTGCTGAACGAGGTCGCGGACACGTTGGCCGAACCGCTGGGCTGGGACGCGTCAGAGCGCGCCGCCGAGATCCACCACGCGGAGGAGGTGCTCAAGCGGTCCCACGGCGTCGAGGTCCACAGCCTGGTCGCCTAGGCCCGGTGCCCGGGCAGGGCAGCCCGGACACATGTGCCGGGACAGGTCACGCAGCCGACCGGTCCCGGCCGCCGCCAAGGCCAAAGCATTGGCGGCACACCCGTCCTTCAAACTCACGAAGGACCCACAACAGAAAACAAGGAGTCAAAGATGTCTCTTGGATTGGTTTTTCTTTCCGAAGTCTTCGGAACCGCGATGCTTACTCTGCTGGGTTGCGGCGTCGTGGCCAACGTCGCGCTCAAGGGCACAAAGGGCAACAACGGCGGGTTCCTGATGGTCACCTGGGGATGGGGCATCGCCGTATTCGCCGGCGTGTTTGTTGCCGCCAGGTCCGGCGCCCACCTGAACCCGGCGGTCACCCTGGGCTTGCTGGTCAACGGCAAGCAGGAGTACGCTCCGGGCGTTCCGGTGGACGCGGCGTCCACGTTCACGTACTTCGGCGGAGAAATGCTCGGGGCCTTCCTGGGCGCCGTGGTCATGTGGCTGGCGCACAAGCAGCACTTCGATGTGGAACCTGAACCGGCCAGCAAGCTCGGTGTCTTCTCCACGGGCCCGGCCATCCGCTCCACGCCCTGGAACCTGGCCACTGAAATCATCGGCACCTTCGTGCTGGTCTTCGTGATCCTCACCTTCGGCGGCACCCCCTCGGGGCTTGGCCCGCTGGCGGTGGCGCTCCTCGTCGTCGGCATCGGCGTATCCCTGGGCGGTCCCACCGGCTACGCCATCAACCCGGCCCGCGACCTCGGACCGCGCATTGCCCACGCCCTGCTGCCCATCAAGGGCAAGGGCTCCAGCGACTGGAGCTACTCGTGGATCCCCGTGGTGGGGCCGCTGATCGGCGGAACTCTGGCAGGCCTCGCCGGGCTGCTTCCGATCGTCTTCACCGCGGCCACGTAATCGCAACACGGCGGCCCTGAATTACAGCACTACCCGACCCACTCCAACTCCCAGACATACTCCACAACGACAAGGACGTCATCATGAGCCAATACATCATCGCCATTGACCAGGGCACCACCAGCACCCGGGCCATCGTGTTCGACCAGTCCGGCAACATCGTCTCCTCCGGACAAATGGAGCACGAGCAGATCTTCCCGCAGGCAGGCTGGGTGGAACACGATCCGGCAGAGATCTGGAACAACACCCGCGAGGTCATCGCCTCCGCACTGTCCAAGGCGAACCTGACGAGGCACGACATCGCCGGCGTCGGCATCACCAACCAGCGCGAGACCTCGGTGGTCTGGGACAAGACCACCGGCAAGGCCGTCTACAACGCCATCGTGTGGCAGGACACCCGGACCCAGCCGATTGTGGATGAACTGGCGAGGGACGGCGGGGCGGACCGCTTCAAGCAGAAGGTGGGCCTGCCGCTGGCAACCTATTTCTCCGGCACCAAGATCAAGTGGATACTGGACAATGTGGAGGGCGCCCGGGCGAAGGCTGAGGCCGGGGACCTGATCTTCGGCAACACGGACGCCTGGGTGCTCTGGAACCTGACCGGCGGCGTGGACGGCGGAGTACACGTCACCGACGTCACCAACGCCTCCAGGACCCTGTTCATGGACCTGGACACCCTGCAGTGGGACGAGGAGATCCTGGGCATCTTCGGCGTCCCCGCCACCATGATGCCGGCCATCAAGTCCTCCTCCGAGGTCTACGGCACCGTCCACACGTCCCAGCTGTTGCGCGAGGTTCCGGTAGCGGGCATCCTCGGGGACCAGCAGGCGGCCACCTTCGGCCAGGCGGCATTCGAGACCGGCGAGGCCAAGAACACCTACGGCACTGGCTGCTTCCTCATCTTCAACACCGGCGAGGAGATCGTCCATTCCAAGAACGGCCTCCTGACCACGGTTGGGTACAAACTGGGGGACGCCGCGCCGCACTACGCCCTGGAAGGCTCAATCGCCGTCACCGGCTCGCTCATCCAGTGGCTGCGCGACAACCTTGGCATGATCAGCAGCGCACCGGAGGTGGAAACCCTGGCGGCATCCGTGAAGGACAACGGCGGCGTGTACATTGTTCCGGCTTTCTCGGGCCTGTTCGCTCCGTACTGGCGGTCCGATGCGCGCGGCGCCATCGTGGGCCTCACGCGGTTTGTCAACAAGAACCACATTGCCAGGGCAGCGCTGGAGGCCACCGCCTTCCAGACCCGCGAGGTGCTCGATGCGGTCAACGCAGACTCGGGCGTTCCGCTCACCGAGCTGAAGGTCGACGGCGGCATGGTCGCCAACGACGCCCTTATGCAGTTCCAGGCGGACATCCTGGGTGTCCCCGTCATCCGGCCGAAGGTCGTGGAGACCACCGCGCTCGGCGCAGCCTACGCCGCCGGCCTTGCCGTCGGGTTCTGGAAGGACCTCGGCGAGCTGTCCGCCAACTGGTCCGAGGACAAGCGCTGGGAGCCGACGATGGACAAGGCGGAGCAGGACCGCCAGCTGCGGTTGTGGAGGAAGGCTGTGACCAAGTCCATGGACTGGGTGGACGAGGACGTGAAGTAGCGCTGCCGTGAGGTAGTTCCGGGCCTGGCCCCGGGCGGCCCCGGATCCGTGGAAGCCACGGGTCCGGGGCCGTTGCCGTCACTCAGTCGTCATCCTCCGGCGTCGAGACCTCGGCGCGCGGCGTCTTTGCGTACACATTCTTGCTGACCGTGTACCCATGCTTGTCAATCTTGAGCGCCTGCCGGTTGATCTCCCGCAGCTTGTCGTCGCTGAGCTTCTTGATCTTGACGAGGTCCATGGTTTCCCGTTCCACACCGCCCACGGCCGTCACCCTAACCAGCCCTATGCCTTCCGAGTAGAACTTCCGCTGGTGGCCAGCGCTGGCCGGCTCGAGCGGATTGTATTCGTCAATGACCAGCACATCTTTGTAGTGGCCGGTGGGCACCCGGACCTGCTGGTGCTTCTTCAGGACATCACCGCAATCCAGGAAATCCACTTCCGGAGCGTAGGCCTGGACATAGTGGGGAGCATTGATCCGGGGCTTGGCCTTCATGGCAATTCCCGCCTGCGCCTTGTCGAGCCCGTGGATGAACGTGCTGGGCGCGCCCACAAACTTGCCGTTTTCGAACTCTTCCGGATACTCCCCGAAGAGCCACACGTCGCCCTTCCTGGTCTGGGCGAAGAAGGCAAGTTCGGACTCCACGAGCTCGCCGTCGCTGTAGTCCCTGTCCCACATCACGAGAGTCTTCACGCCGTCCACGACCTTGGTGAGGCCTGTCACGGTGTGCACAACCGTCCGCACCGTGGTTTCGGTGGCGGTCTTAACCGTGCCGGTGGTCGTGTACTGCATGCCCGGCTTGAGTGGGAACCAATCGTTGTCGATTTTCGGTTTCTTGGGGAAAACGGAGCGGTCAAACCTGATGGCGGACCCTGGCCCGCAGAACTCCGGCGCGGCTGCCTTCGCGGCCGCCGCGGCCCCGGACGTTGACGTGAATGTGGCCAGAAACAGCATGAGCACTGAACCTACTGCAGTGAGGCGTCTCTTGTGCTGGAACATCTCGGTTGCCTTTCTCCATGGGGGATTTTGGTGCGGTTTAGAGCGGGAACTCAGGCGGGATGGGCGGCGGTGTGGGCAGCGGCGTCAACGACGGCGGACCCCAAGAGGGCAGGCCCAAAGACATGCGGGCGGCCCAGGGCGCGGCAGAATTCTGCGGGATGATTCGTTCGGGAAACGGGCAAACGGTCCACTGCAGGCTCCTCAAGCCGAGACCTTCGCCATACCCCCATACGCTTTGTTGAAATGGTGGACCCGCTTCCGCGGTTTGGCAATGGCTTTTCCGTTGCCCGCAACGCCATCTGGGGAACGCGTCCGGACGCGACTGTTTCAGCACGAATCCCGCGGAGACGCTAGAGTAGGTCTATGCGTGCGATCCTCCTGCTTAGCTAGCCGCCCGGTATCCCGGAACTACGGACTACCGAGCGGCCGCCCCTCCATGTCGAGGGGCTTTTGTGTGTCCGGGGCTCATCCCCGGCAGGCGGCAGTGGATCAGACCGTTGTGACAGACAGACGTCATGACAGAACAGAAGAGGGCAGCAGTGAGCGTTCAGCCGGAGACCGAGACCGGAACAACAGCAGGTGGAGCGGAAGCCCCCGAGGAGCGTGTCTACAGCTTCGCGGCCATGGAGGCCCGGTGGCCGCAAGTGTGGGAGGACCTGAAGGTTTTCACCCCCGCCGACGACGGCTCCCGTGAGCGCCGCTACGTCCTGGACATGTTCCCCTACCCCTCAGGCGACCTTCACATGGGCCACGCCGAGGCCTTTGCCATGGGCGACGTCGTGGCGCGGTATCTGCGCCAGCAGGGCTACGATGTCCTGCATCCGATCGGCTGGGACTCCTTCGGCCTTCCCGCCGAGAACGCGGCGATCAAGCGCAACGCGCACCCGAGCGAGTGGACTTACGCCAACATCGATACGCAGGCAGCGTCGTTCAAGCGCTATGCCATCTCGGCTGACTGGTCCCGCCGCCTGCACACGTCGGATCCCGAGTACTACCGCTGGACCCAGTGGCTGTTCAAGCGTTTCTATGAGCGCGGCCTCGCCTACCGCAAGGACTCGCCGGTCAACTGGTGCCCGAAGGACCTGACCGTGCTGGCCAACGAACAGGTGGTCAACGGTGCCTGCGAACGCTGTGGCACGGCCGTGACCAAGAAATCGCTGAACCAGTGGTATTTCAAGATCACCGAGTACGCGGACCGGCTGCTGGATGACATGTCCGAGCTTCAGGGGCACTGGCCCGAGCGGGTACTGGCCATGCAGCGAAACTGGATCGGCCGTTCCGAGGGCGCGCATGTACGCTTCGTGATCGAGGCCACAGACGGACGTGCCGAGCGGGAAGTCACCGTCTTCACCACGCGCCCGGACACGCTGTACGGTGCCACCTTCTTCGTGGTGGCCGCGGATGCGCACCTGGCCCTGGATCTGGTCACCCCCGAACACCATGACGCGCTCATGGCCTACCGCGAGAAGGTCAAGGCCCTCTCGGACATCGAACGCCAGTCCACCGAGCGCGAAAAGACCGGCGTGTTCACCGGCCGCTACGCCATCAACCCGCTGAACGGTGAAAGGCTGCCCGTCTGGGCCGCGGACTACGTCCTGGCCGACTACGGCACGGGCGCCATCATGGCCGTTCCCGCGCACGACCAGCGCGACCTCGACTTCGCCAAGGAGTTCGGCCTGCCCGTGCGGGCGGTGCTGGACACCGGCGAGGATGACCCCGGCGTCTCCGGCAAGGCAACGGCCGGGGAGGGGACGCTGATCAACTCCGGCCCGCTGGACGGCAAGCCCAAGGCAGAGGCCATCCCAGCCGCCATCAGCATTCTGGAAGAGCAGGGCACCGGAGAGAAGTTCGTGAACTTCCGGCTGCGTGACTGGCTCCTGAGCCGCCAGCGCTTCTGGGGCACCCCGATCCCCATCATTCACTGTGCCGAGTGCGGCGAAGTGCCGGTACCCGACGACCAGCTGCCGGTCACGCTTCCCGAGGACCTGCGTGGCGAGGCGCTGTCCCCGCGAGGCACCTCCCCGCTGGCCGCGGCCGCCGAATGGGTCAACGTCGAATGCCCGAACTGCGGACGCGCCGCCCAGCGCGACACGGACACCATGGACACTTTCGTGGACTCCTCCTGGTACTTCCTGCGCTTCGTCTCCCCGCACTACACTGACGGTCCGTTCGATCCCGCAAAGATCAACGAGTGGATGCCGGTGGGCCAGTATGTCGGCGGCGTCGAGCACGCCATCCTGCACCTGCTCTACGCCCGGTTCTTCACCAAGGTCATCCATGACATGGGGCTCCTCGCGGCCGACGAGCCCTTCAGTGCGCTGCTGAACCAGGGGCAAGTGCTGAACGGCGGCAAGGCCATGAGCAAGTCCCTGGGGAACGGAGTGGACCTCGGCGAGCAGCTGGACAAGTTCGGTGTGGATGCGGTCCGCCTCACCATGATCTTCGCCTCCCCGCCAGAGGACGACGTCGACTGGGCGGACGTCTCGCCGTCCGGATCTGCAAAGTTCCTGGCCCGTGCCTGGCGGCTCGGACAGGACGTGACCAGCGCGCCCGGCGTGGACGTCACCACCGGCGACCGTGCCCTGCGGTCAGTGACGCACCGCACCATCGCGGACGCCGCGGAACTCCTGGACAACAACAAGTTCAACGTTGTGGTGGCCAAGCTGATGGAACTGGTGAACGCGACGCGCAAAACCATAGATGCAGCCTCCGGGGCCGGCGGTGCGGACCCCGCGGTCCGGGAGGCTGCCGAAGCGGTGGCCGTGATTCTGAGCCTGTTCGCTCCGTACACCGCCGAGGACATGTGGAACGTCTTGGGGCACCCGGCCTCGGTTGCCAACGCCGGCTGGCCCGCCCACGATGAGGCCCTGCTGGTGCAGGACACCATCACGGCCGTGGTCCAGGTCCAGGGCAAGGTCCGGGACCGGCTGGAGGTTTCGCCAGCGATCTCCGAGGATGAGTTGCGCGAACTGGCGCTGGCTTCAGAAAACGTCCAGCGGGCCCTCGACGGCCGCGGCATCCGGACGGTCATTGTGCGTGCACCTAAACTGGTGAACATCGTCCCGGCCTAGCCGGGCCCAACTCGCTAGCAGGACTCCGGCCGCCGGTATTCCGGCGGCCGGCCAGAACCGCAGGAGGTGCCGTGATTGACCGTGAGCCCGGCGCCTGGCTGTGGTTGAAGGACCACCTGGCCCGCCTGCGCCAAGCCACCGTTCCCGGGCGGGTTCCGTCCGCGGCGGAACCGGCCGTCGTCGTACGCACCGCCGTGGTGACGGACTCCGCCGCCGCGCTTCCCGCTGACTGGGTGAGGGGCTTCTCCCTCGACGGGCGGCTCGCAGTGGTGCCCATGCCGGTTATGGTGGGCAATGAAATTTACGGTGAGGGCGAAGACGACATCGCCGAGACCATCGCGGTTGCCCTCGCAGCGGCCACGCCGGTCAAGACCTCCAGGCCCTCTCCCGGGCAGTTTGAGCAGGCATACCTGGCGGCCGCCCGGCACGGCTACGAGGCCGTCGTGTCCATCCACATCTCCGGCGACCTCTCCGGCACCGCAGACTCCGCCCGGATCGCATCCGCACGCGTGGGCATTCCTGTCGAGGTGCTGGACACCCGGACCGTCGGCATGGCCCAGGGGCTGGCCGTGCAAAGCGCTGTCGTGGCGGCAGCCGATGGGCGCAGTGCCGCGGAAGTGCGGCGGTTCGCCGAGGAGCGCCTCGCCAAGACCAAGGTCTACTTCTACGTCCCGAGCCTGGAACAGCTGCGGCGGGGTGGACGGATCGGGGCGGCCGCTTCCCTTCTGGGAACCATGTTGGCCATCAAACCAATCCTCGCGGTCGACGGCGGCAAGATCGTCCCGCTGGAAAAGATCCGTTCCGCTGCGAAGGCCGTTGCCCGCCTGGAGGAGCTCGTGGTGGCCGACGCCGCGGAGAGGCCGCATGGGGAGGCCCGGCTGGCCATTCACCACTTCGGGAACCAGTCGGAAGCCGAACTCCTGGCCTCGCGCCTTGCCGTGGCGCTGCCGGACACCCCGCCTGCACAGATCAGCTCCCTGCCGGCGGTGCTCGCGGCCCACGCTGGGCTGGGGGTCCTTGCCGTGATCGTCAGCGAAAGCACCGTCTGCGGCGCCAGTGCCCTCAGTCAAGGACCGGCCGCCGATGAGCCTTCTCCGCCCCCTCCGGCTGGTCAACCACGCCAGGCAGGTCAGGCAGGTCAGCCGGTCCAGGCGGATCCCGGGAAAGACCGCTGACGCTCTATCCACATACGGCGGTCCGGGCCTGTCGGGCAGGAAACTGCATCTCCTACGGTGGTGCGTATGTCACGCCGGACCGCTGGACCTGCAGCCAGCGCTGCGTCACGCCCCGGCGCAGGCAGGCGTTTGGGGCCTCGCAAGTCCGCGGTCCCCGGCCCTGAGCACAAGGATCCTGCCGCCAGCCGCCAACCTGCCACCCGGCTGGCAGCGCGGCTGGGTCCGCCGCAGGGGAGCGGGACCGGCGCAGGGGCCGCCGGCACGGTGTCTACTGGTGCGGTGGCTGCAGGCGCAGAGCCGGAGGGCCTGCTGCAACTCGGCGACGGCGGGGGATTCACCTACGGAAACGGACACCCGGCCGGTGACGGAGCAGCGGCGCCCCGGGCCACGGTGGCAGAGCGCGTCAGGTGGCGTCTCGGACTTCGGGCAGCCGTCCTGCTCGGCGTAATTTCGCTCGTGGCGGGCGGATGGTTCTGGTGGCGGGTTGCGGCTGCTGCTCCGGAGGTTATGCCTTTGGCTACCGTCAGCCAAACAGCCAAGGTTTCCGGTGCCGGCGCGGTGCACCCGGAAGGCGGGCAGGCGGCAGGCGGGCAGGCGGAAAGCGGTGCGCCGGGGGAGGGCGGCGGTGACGGCGGTCCGGCTGTGGGCGAGGCTGCGGGCCCGGGCATGTCCGCGGGGACGGTGGTCGTTCACGTCGCCGGAGCGGTCAAGAAAGCCGGGGTAGTCAAAGTCCCCAAGGGGAGCCGCGTCCACGACGCCATCGCAGCCGCCGGCGGCGGAACTGCCGCCGCGGACCTCAACCGGCTCAACCTCGCAGCCGTGCTGGAGGACGGCCAAAAAATCTACATACCCCGCCACGGTGAGCCGGGGCAGCCGGAGGCGGTGCAGCAGGGGGCGCCTGCTGGTGGAGGGCCTGCAGCGGCGCCGGGGGCCGGGGTCGAAGGCGGGGCCGGGGGTGCAGGCGGCGGGTCCGGCGAATCCGGGAGTACCGGCAAAATCAATCTGAACACTGCTTCCCTCGAGGAGCTGGGCAGCTTGCCGCGCGTGGGGCCGGTCCTGGCCCAGCGCATCATTGACTGGCGAACCGAGCAGGGGCCGTTCAAGACGGCCGATGAGCTCGACGCCGTGGACGGAGTGGGACCCAAGATGCTGGAAGCCCTGCTTCCGCTCGTGACGGTCTGAGATGGAACGCGGCCAGTCACGGCGAACCAGCACATGGCACCGCTATGTCGAGGCTGCCGTCAGCGACACGGCCGGGCAAAACCGGACCAGCACGGCTCCGCCGGCAGCGGCTTCGGCGCCAGGCGGGACGGCAACGGCGGGCCGCCCTATATCCGTGCCCCTGCACCGTAGCCGCGAGCTGATCCGGAGCAGGCTCTTTCCCGAGGAACGGGCTGACTCTCTGGCTGAGGGGAAACGGCGGCGGGTGGACCTGCGCTTGATTCCGCCTGCACTCCTCGTGTGGGCTGCCGCGGGCGCCGGACCCTGGATCAGTCCCGCATGGCTCCTTGGATTGTGCTGCGCCATCGCCGCGGGCGCGGCCTGCCTGGTGGTCATCGTGCTGCGCCGGCACAGGCCAGACGGGCGTGCCGGCCGAAGCTTCCTGCTCACCATGGCGGCCGCGATGCTGCTGGCCGCTGCCGCCGCGGCGCACTCGGCCGTATCGTCGGCGCAGAAGCATGACGGACCTGTGGCAGCGGCCATCGCGGCCCGCGCGCCGTGCCTGGCAGAGGTTGAAATCGCTGGTGCCCCGCGCGCCCTGACATCGCAGGGCGGCTCCGACCTGTCATCACGCTGGGCAGTGGAAGCAACCATCACATCGTTGAGCACAGGGGGCCGGCTGCTCCGGGCCGAGGCCCCGGTGGTGATCCTGGGCGGCGCGGACTGGCAGCACGTGGTTCAGGGACAGCGGGTTCGTGCCGCCGGGAACCTCCGTCCTCCCGCACCCGGCCAGGTGGAGGCCGGCATCCTGGCTGCGTCCGCGGCTCCCATAGCGCTCGAGCAAGCCAGCGCCTTGACCTCGGGGCCGGCTTCGCTGGGACGGCAGTTCTCGTCCGCCGCGGGCTGGCTGGACGCCGATGCCAGGGGGCTGCTGCCCGGCATGGTGGCCGGCGACACCAGCGGTCTGGATGAACAATTGGAGATAGCCATGCAGACCGTGGGCCTCACCCACCTGACCGCGGTCAGTGGTGCCAACTGCAGCCTCATCCTTGGAGCCCTGCTGCTGGCGGCGCGCAGCCTGCGGCTCGGACGGCTTCCCGCGGCTGCCTTGGCCCTGGCGGGCCTGGGGCTCTTCGTGCTGATGGTTGGGCCGGATGCCAGCGTCCTGCGGGCCTCGCTGATGGGTGCGATCGCCCTGGCGTCCCTTGCCGGCGGAAGGGCGGGCCGTGGACTGAGCTTCCTGTGCCTGGCCGTCATTGGACTTCTGCTCCTCGATCCGGGGCTCGGCACGAGTTTTGGATTCTTGCTGTCCGTCCTGGCCACCCTCGGCATCATCGTGCTGGGCAGGCAGATCGTGGCGTGGATTCCGCGTGCCATCCCGCGCTGGATGGCAGCCGGGGCGGCCGTGCCGTTGTCCGCCCAGCTGATGTGCGGTCCCGTCATCGTGGTGCTGCAGCCGCAGTTCGCCACGTATTCCCTGCTCGCCAACGTGCTGGCGGCCCCGCTCGTTGCCCCGGTCACGATCCTGGGGACGGCCGCCGTGCCGTTGGTGCCGCTCCTGCCGTGGCTGGCCACCGCACTGATCGGCGTGGCAGGGCTTTTCGCGGCAGGGGTGGCCGGCATCGCCAGGTTCATGGCCGGGCTGCCGGGCGCGGCGCCGCCGTGGCCCGAAGGCCCGTTCGGCCTGCTGACCATGGTGCTGTTCTCCGTCCTGAACGTGCTGCTCGTCTGGCTGGCGGTCCGTCCGGCCCGGACGTTGAGGTTGGTCTTCGCCGCGCATGGCGCCATCGCCGACACTCTGGAGCGGGTCCTGCCTGCGACCAGCCGGCTGCCCGGGCCATCCCGGCTCCGCAGGCCTGCCGCGCGCGGCTTGGTGCAGCGGGCGCGCCGTCGCAGGCTTAGAGTCTGCAATACGTACCCCGGGAGAAACCTAGAGTGGCGGCTGCCCAGACCCAACGATCCAGGACGACGTGTCCGTTATTCAGCCGATGCCCCGCGTCATTGCCGAACCATTCCAGAACCTGTTCTCGGCGATGGAGGACATCGTGGACCAAGCAACAGAACCGGTCAAGCAGCGCCTGCGGGCCTGGGCGAAGCAGCAGAGCCCGCAGGTCATCAGCAGCTGGGAACTCCCGGAACTGATCCACGCCGCTCACTTCACTGCGGCCTCGAAGGGCTGTTGAATGAACCGCGTCTCGGGGGCGGGCAAAGCTGATACTCGATGCTGGTTTGTTCAGCGGGCAACCGCGGTGATGGCCCTGTTTGGTTGCGGAGCGGGCGGCTAGGTTCGGAAGCAGAGAAGGGCGGTTTCTCACCATCGTCGCAACAGGTTCGATTTGAAGGTAACAGAGTCCCCGTTTAGCCGAACCTCGTCGCGGTCAACGGCCGAGCCTTCCGTCCAGTCAGGAACCCTCTTTTGGGACCGCGTCCCTCTATCGGACACCGCGATACCGAGGGCCCTGGTATCAGTCGGGTACGTGGTTTGCGCGCACCCGTCTCGGGACACCACGTTGCGTCGCATCGCCCGGCCGAACCCGGTGACAGCGGTTGCGACCCCGGCAGGGCCGGAAGGCTGCCCGGTCTATGTGGTTGACGATTGGCAGCGGCTATTGATCGGTCGGTGATATTTGACGGCGGCAATCTATGAGTGCAGCTGTAATATGGGCGGGCGTGCAGCATCGCTCAAGATGCGACCGTCGCCCACATGACGTCGGCGATAAGGGGGACCACCATGACAGCGAGTTCGATCATCGAGTACATCGACCGGTACGACGGTGATGTACGGCATCGGCTGCTGACCGTGTACGAACTGATCCGGTCGGCCGTGCCCGATGAAGCGGTAGAGTCGATCAGTTGGCGTATGCCGACCTTCAAACTCGGCACCGAGCCGCTGTTCTTCTTCACCGGAACAAAGCGCCATATCGGGTTCTATCCGACTTCAGACGCGATCGCGCATTTCTCGACAGAGCTGGCCGCATATGGAACCACCGAGCACGCTATCCAACTGCGCCATGATGCCACGCTCCCGACCGAGCTCATGCGCGAGATAATCGCGTGGCGGCTGCAGCAGCTGCCTTCAGACAGGGTTTTAGTCAGTCGCCTCGGCGCACCTCACCGCTCCGCCGCCGGCTAGCTGAGTGACTCGTCCCTCACCGGGCAGGTTCGATGGCCGACCGTCGAATACTCTTCGGCGCGATCGAACCAGAGTTCAGCTCGAAGTAGCCCTCGTAAGATCGTGTTCGATCAGAGAACGAACCCCGCTTACAGTTCTTCCTGGTAGTTCTGCCCTGTGGTGCTGCGTCGGGAAATGAGCATTGGACCTTTGGCATGGTGAAGGACTGCGTGGGCGGTGGAACCGATGGTGCCCTTTATGAGTCCGTGGCCTTTGGTCCCCACGACTGTGAGGCGGGCGCCTTGGGACGCGTTCAGGATGCCTCGGGGGACGGAGGTATTGGTGAGCAGCTGGCTTTGGACGGTCGTTCTGGGGGTCAGGTCGCGGGCAGTGCTGAGGGCTGAGTCCAGAAGTGCCTCTGCTGCGGGGTGAATGTCGACGGGATCCCGAAGCAACCTGTAGCCGGTCGGGGCATGTTGTACGTGAACGATGATGAGGTTCGCTCCCGTCACGGCGGCCGCGGTGCAGGCATCCTCGAGTGCGGCGGGAGAGCCTGAGCTGTCGATGGCGACGACGACGGGCCCGTCCGGGTGTTCGTCGGATCGGATGACGGCAACGGGACAGGCTGCGGTGGCTGCCATTTCCAGGCTCACGGACCCGACGAGCAGTCCCGTAAACCCACCGAGGCCGCGGCTTCCGACGACGAGCATTTCTTCGCCGGCGGAAATTTTGGGCAGATATACGCTGGGCCATCCGTAAAGAACGCTGGTTCGGACTTCCACCTCGGGTGCGGCGTGCTTCGCCTGTGCTAGGCCCTCTTCGAGGGTGACTTGCGCGGACCGTTCCAGTCCGCTGTCTACGACGCCGGGGACGGGGCCGAGGTCGTTAGTCAGCAGGGGCCACAGTGAGCAATGCACCAGATGCAGCGGACAGCTGCGCAGGGCCGCTTGTTCCGCGGCCCAGCGGACGGCCTGGGCCGCTTCAACCGAGCCGTCATAACCCACAACGATTGTCTTGGGCTCATGCATCGTTTTCCCCCTTGTTTGGTGTCTGACTCTTGGCTGCCGGATCTGGCTTTATCGGCGGCGTTGCGGAGAGCGCCGGCGGCAGTTCGGCACCATGAGCGACCAATACAGGGCATTTTGCATGTTCGGCAACCGAAGTGCTGACAGAGCCCATCAGCAGCCCCTCGAACCCTCCATGACCGCGGCTCCCGAGGATCAGCAGCTGTGCCTGCCGGGTCTCATCAATCAGGACCTTAGCGGCGGGGCCCTGTCTGATGACCTGCTCAACAGCCGGAGAATTGGCGGCGCCCAAGCCCTGCTCGACAGCTGACGAACACACCTGTTGTGCGATGTGATCCGGGTTCTGCACAGCGGGCGTCAGTCGGCCGAAGGGAATATCGAACTCCCAGGCCGTCACAGCCCTGATGCCCGCGCCCATGATGGGTGCGAGAACGACCGCCCAGCGCAGGGCGAGTATCGACTGTGGACTCCCATCGACCCCAACAACGATCGTTGGCCTATTCGGGTGTTCATTCATGGCCTGTCCTTCTTTGTGCAGAGTCGGCTGGCGGGGAAACCTCGTGTGAGGTGAGTTCGGGAGTCCAGAGCGCACCTCGAAGTCCATGTCTCATCCTATGGGCGGACGATTCAAGAAGTTTCACTGGATGCTGATGGAACGCCGCCCTAATCATCCGCAGCTGCAGGCCAGGGCCTCGAGCATCTCCCGCCTGCACGAAAAGGGACCCGGGTGTGGGAATGGCCGACGCGGCAGATCAAACGCAGCGAAGTCTAACCCCACCACCCAACCAAAGCATCGCCAAACAGCTGCTTAGACCACCATCCCCTGCCGCAAGATCGGCCTGGTGTGTAGGCTCAGCCCCATGAGCACCTCGGAGCCAGGACCTGAAACAGATGATCTCAGCGTGCATGACTGCTGGAAGTACCTTCGCTCGGCCTCTATCTGCCGGGTTGCTGTACTGAGCGGCGACAGGCCAGATATCTTCCCAGTGAACTACGTGCCCAACTACGGGACCATCATCTTTAGGACAGGCCCGGGAACCAAGCTGGATGCATTGCTGGCCTCACCTATGATCGCGTTGGAAGCGGACGGGTTGAACAGCTACGGCACTATTGCGTGGAGCGTCGTGATCAAGGGACATGCTGAGCTCGTATCAAACAACAAAGACGTCCAGGAGGCTGTAGAGGCGGGTTTATCCCCGTGGGAACCGGGCGCCAAAGACCACCTGGTCCGGGTCACCCCGGCAGAGGTCAGCGGCCGCCGCTTTGTTATCAGCCCACCATCAAGTTGGTGGCCTCCTCTGGACTCCATGTCTTCGGGGTAGGGAGACGCCGGCGAGGCCAGGTGACAGGCCAGCTCGGGTTCTTGGTCCGAACTTAGGGCGCCGTTGGCGCGGGGCATGCGTGAAAGATGTGTGCGCCGATTTGGACGGCAAGGCCGAACGTATGCTGCCGGGGTATGTTTCAGGGCCGATGACCAGGGTTGGGCTGCCTTGCGTGGGCATCGTGAGCCGACCCAGGGGCATGAATAGCAAGCGTTGAACTGTGACCGAGACCGGCATTGGCGGCAACGGTGGCCGCTCGTTCATTACAGGCTGTAGAGGGAAGCATCAATGGACCGTACTATTTGCTCATGAATGGTTCACCGAAAGACCGCAAGCTCGATTTCGACGAGTGCTGGGATCTGTTGGCCTCTTCCGTTGTGGGAAGACTGGCGCTCATCGTGGACGGCCATCCCGAGATCTTCCCCGTGAATTTCGTCCTGGAACGCCGTAGCATCGTGTTCCGCACAGCCCCAGGGACGAAGCTGTGGGAATCCAGGAAGGAAGAACCAGCGGCCTTCGAGATCGACGGCTACGAGCCGGCGACCCAGGAAGCATGGAGCGTCGTGGCAAGGGGCGCCACGGCCTTGATCGAGAACGCGGATGAACAATCCGCCGCGGACGCCCTCGGCCTGGAGCCCTGGGAACCGGGAACAAAAACCCACTACGTGCGCCTGTCACCGAACGCCCTGACCGGCCGACGGTTCAGGGCCAACGCCCCCGATGTGTGGAACACCCGGCTCAACGATCAGCGCCGCGCGTCCTTCGAATAGCCCCCCAAACGCGGGGTTGGTGTCCAGGCATAGGAATCGTTCCGAGCGGACCGTCTTGACTTCCAACTCCCAGCCGGGGGAACCGCGGAACGCTGCACCCGGGCGAGCATGTCGGCAGTAACCCTGTCCTCGGCGGACCGGACTAAAAACAAGCACCAAGATCAATGCCAGGACCAGCCCCGTTCTGACCTTCACTGGAACCCCCAATCCGTCCTTGTTCCGCGAGACTGGCCCTGCAGGACTCCTGTCTGGAGGACACGCCGAACGGCTCCGCATTGCTGTCAGTGCCCGGGAGGATGATGGATCTATGACGGCACCAACGGTGGACGCAGCGATCCATGAACTGATGGATCTCGTCTGGAATGTGGTCTACGACCTGCTCGAGGAGCGGGATCTGCTCGGTGACGGGTTCTTCGTCGAGGAGTACACCGGAATCCACTCCTGGCTGGACGGGTCTGTCCGGTACACCGTGGTCCACTCCCGGACTTTGGCTGTCCTGTTCGTAGACACCCGCCCGGTAGACGCCATCGTGTTCCACCACGAACTCCTGGGCGCCGACGACCCGGCGAGCTACTTCACACTTCCTCGGTAGAGGTACCAGCGTCAGTGCGTACCGGAATACGTGCCACTCCATCGCGGCTGGTCTCCGCCGCACATGGGTCCATCGCCGACACGCCGGAGCGGGTCCTGCCTCCGACCGGCCGGCGGCCGTGGTCGTCCCGGCTCCGCAGCCCTGCCGGGTGCGGCTTGGTGCAGCGGGTGCGCCGTGGCAGGCTTAGAGTCTGCAATACGTACCCCGGGAGGAACCTAGAGTGGCCGCTGCCCAGACCCAACGATCCAGGACGACGGCGACGAATTCGGCCACCTGGCGGGACGTGACGCCAGCCGCCGTCGTGCTGGTCACCGGCCCGGAAGAATACCTCGGCATCCGGGCCATGGACCACGTCCGGTCGCAGGTCCGGGCCGCAGCTCCGGACGTCGAGGTCACCCGGCTCAATGCTGGGAACTATGAGGCCGGGTCGCTGGCGATGAACGTCAGTCCGTCCCTGTTTGGCGAGAGCAAACTCATCGAGGTCGAAGGCCTCGAATCCATGAACGATGCCTTCCTGGCCGATGCGCTTGGCTATCTGCAGCACCCGGAGCAGGACGCGGTGCTGGTTCTTCGGCATGGAGGCGGCGTCCGGGGCAAGAAGCTGCTGGATGCCGTCAAGGCAGCGGGCTGGCCGGTTGTTGACTGCCAGCCGCTGAAGAAGGACGCAGAAAAGACGGCCTTCGTGGTGGCGGAATTCAAGGCGGCGTCGCGGCGCATCGAGCCGGACGCCGTCCAGGCGCTCGTGAACGCCGTCGGCGCCAGCCTGTCGGAGCTGGCGGCAGCCTGCAGCCAGCTGATCGCCGATGCGTCCACGGCTGTGGACGCAGCCATGGTTGACCGCTACTACGGAGGGCGGATCGAGGCCACGGCATTCAAGGTGGCGGACGCCGCCATGGCCGGCAACGCCCCGGTGGCACTGTCCACGCTCCGCCACGCCCTCGCCACCGGAGCCGACCCCGTGCCGCTGGTGGCGGCGCTGGCCGCGAAGTTGCGGACAGTGGCCAAGGTCGCCGGCGCCCAGGGATCATCGGCGCAGATCGCCAAGCAACTCGGCATGCAGCCGTGGCTGGTCGAACAGGCGCAGCGTGATGTCCGGCGGTGGACGCCCGAAGGCCTGGCCCGGTCCATTCAGGTGACGGCCGAAGCCGACGCCCAGGTGAAGGGGCTGTCCCGCGATCCTGTCTACGCCGTGGAGCATGCGGTGACCGTCATCGCCACGGCAGCCCGCGGCCGCTAGGTCCGGCCCCCGTTCGGCCCAAAGGGCGGAATGCTTAAAGAGATGTGGCCGGCACCATTGGTGCCGGCCACAAGCATCAGTTCAGTTGAACTGGAAAACCTTAGAGTGCGTTGACCTTCTTGGAGATCGCCGACTTGCGGTTTGCAGCGTTGTTCTTGTGAAGAACACCCTTGCTGACAGCCTTGTCCAGCTTACGGCTGGCAGTAACGAGCGCAGTAGCAGCGGCTTCCTTGTCAGTGGACTCAACGGCGGTGTTGACGGCGCGGATGGCAGTCTTCAGCTCGGACTTGACTGCGTTGTTGCGCAGGCGAGCCTTTTCGTTGGTCAGGATGCGCTTCTTCTGGGACTTGATATTTGCCACGTGTGAACTCTCTTTTTAATGCGGAAATGGTCTAGAGGGCTTTCAGGTTGGCCATTGACTGAGCGGCGTGGGGATACCTATGGCGGCCAACCATCAGTGGCCGTCGACCTGCACGGACACACAGCTATGAATAATAGCAGAATCCGGCCGGACGGCGCGATTTACCTGGGTGCGGCGCGTCCGGCGCCTCACTTCCAACCGCGCAGCCGCCTCAGCGCATCTTCCACGAGGGAAAACTGGTTCCGGTCCAGGATGGCACCTTCCCGCCTGATGTCCGCGGGGCGGATCTGCAGAACGCGGTCCAGCTTGGCCTCACTGGGGCGTCCCTGCCGGTCCCAGGGCCCGCTGCCGATATCGACGTAGTCGCGCTGCCCTCGCGGATGCCCGTCGTGGTCCTTGCTGGTCAGCATCAGGCCGAGGAGGTACTTCCCGTGGCTGCCGACCAGCAGCACCGGGCGGTCCTTGCCGCGTGAATGGTCCTCTTCGTAGGGCACCCAGGTCCACACGACCTCGCCGGGATCGGGCCGGCCATCGGGGGAGGGGGCATACCGCAGGGTCGCCGTGCCGTGGAAGTCGCCGGGATAGGTTCCTGACAGGCTTGTCGTGCCGGCCCGGGCCGCGGCCGTCCGCGGCGACTTTCCGGAGGCCGCCGGCGCCGCTTTGGCGGATCCGTGCTTCGACCCGCTCCTGCCGGGGCGCTTGGGGTCCGGGGAGCCTGCGAGGAAGCGCAGTGATGCGCGGACGGCGTTGCCGATGCTGCGGAGGGTCAGGGCCATGCCGCCAACGATACCGCCGGGTCATGCCGGCGTCCGGCCTCCCGGCAACCGCCGCAGCTGCAGATGTGATGCGGCTCGGAATGTATTGCGGCTTCGAGTGCGCCGCTGCTTCGAATGCACTGCCGCTTTCAATGTACTGTGGGCGCCCCGAACGTGGGAGACTAGAGGTTCAGATATGCGGCAGCAGCAGGATGGCCCGAGTTCGGCCCGGAATGACGCCGCGGAAATGCCAACAGTAAGGACCCTGCGTGTCTCCCATGGCCCGCACCGCCCCGGTGCCCGCCGCGACAGATCCGGCCATCATTCGGAATTTCTGCATCATCGCGCACATTGACCACGGTAAATCCACCCTGGCCGACCGCATGCTTCAGTACACCGGCGTCGTGCAGTCCCGCGACATGAAGGCCCAGTATCTGGACCGCATGGATATCGAACGAGAACGCGGCATCACCATCAAGTCCCAGGCCGTCCGCATGCCCTGGGACGTCGACGGCGTCAGCTACGCACTGAACATGATCGACACCCCGGGCCACGTGGACTTCACCTACGAGGTGTCCCGGTCCCTGGCCGCCTGCGAAGGCGCAGTGCTCCTGGTGGACGCGGCCCAGGGCATCGAGGCCCAGACCCTCGCCAACCTCTATCTGGCGATGGAAAACAACCTCACGATCATCCCGGTTCTGAACAAGATCGACCTGCCGGCGGCGCAGCCCGAGAAGTATGCGGTGGAACTGGCAAGCCTGATCGGCGGCGACCCCGACGACGTGCTCCGCGTCTCCGGCAAGACCGGCATGGGCGTCGAGGTTCTGCTGGACAAGATCGTCCGCGATCTTCCCGCTCCCGTGGGAGACCCGGACGCCCCCGCCCGTGCCATGATCTTCGACTCCGTCTATGACACGTACCGCGGCGTTGTCACCTACGTCCGCGTGGTGGATGGCATGCTCCACCCCCGGGAGCGCATCCAGATGATGTCCACCCGCGCCACGCACGAGCTCCTGGAAATCGGCGTCAGCTCCCCGGAACCCACGCCGTCCAAGGGCCTCGGCGTCGGCGAAGTCGGCTACCTGATCACGGGTGTGAAGGACGTCCGCCTGTCCAAGGTGGGCGACACCGTCACTAACCTTGCCAAGCCGGCCGCAGATTCTCTCCCCGGCTATGCCGATGCCAAGCCTATGGTCTTCTCCGGCCTGTATCCGCTGGATGGCACGGACTATCCGGTGCTCCGCGATGCCCTGGAGAAGCTGATGCTCAACGATGCCGCGCTTGTGTACGAGCCCGAAACATCCGCCGCGCTGGGATTCGGTTTCCGCGTGGGATTCCTGGGCCTGCTGCACTTGGAAATTACCCGCGAGCGGCTTGAGCGTGAATACAACCTGGACCTGATTTCCACTGCCCCCAACGTGGAATATGAAGTGACGCTGGAAGACAAGAAGGTCGTCCACGTCACGAACCCCAGCGAATACCCCAGCGGCAAGATCGCTGAAGTCCGCGAGCCGATGGTGTCCGCCACCATCCTTGCGCCGAACGAGTTCGTCGGCGCCATCATGGAGCTGTGCCAGAGCCGGCGCGGCGTCATGGGCGGCATGGACTACCTCTCGGAGGACCGGGTGGAAATCCGGTACCGTCTGCCCCTGGCCGAGATCGTCTTCGACTTCTTCGACATCCTCAAGTCCAAGACCCGAGGCTACGGATCGCTCGACTGGAAGGCTGACGGCGAGCAGGTGGCCGACCTGGTCAAGGTGGACATCATGCTCCAGGGCGAGCAGGTCGATGCCTTCTCCGCCATCACGCACCGGGACAAGGCCTACGCCTACGGCGTGATGATGACCGGCAAGCTGCGTGAACTCATCCCGCGCCAGCAGTTCGAGGTACCCATCCAAGCCGCCATCGGATCCCGGATCATCGCCCGCGAGTCCATCCGCGCCATCCGCAAGGACGTTCTTGCCAAGTGCTACGGCGGTGACATCTCCCGGAAGCGCAAACTGCTGGAAAAGCAGAAGGAAGGCAAGAAGCGCATGAAGATGGTGGGCCGCGTCGAGGTCCCGCAGGAAGCCTTCATCGCCGCGCTGACCACCGAAGAGTCCAAGGACAAGGCCAAGAAGTAGTGATGACCGTGGCCGGAACCACCGGAGGCCGCACCCGTGCCTAGCGTTCTTCCCCTGGGCGACCCCGCGCCGTCGGACGGTCTGCTGCCGCAGCAGGCGGCGGACGGTGCGGCGGAGCGGGCCTTCGGGCTCTACGTGCACATCCCGTTCTGCGCGGTGCGCTGCGGCTATTGCGACTTCAACACCTACACCGCCACGGAACTCGGCGGCGGCGCATCCCAGGACGCCTACGCCTCCACGGCCATTTCCGAAGTGGAGTTCGCCGCCCGCGCCCTGGAGCAGTCGGGCCTTCCTGCCCGCAAACTCCGCACCGTGTTCTTCGGCGGCGGGACGCCCACGCTGCTGCCCGCGGAGGATCTGGCCAGGATCCTCCGTGCCGCCATAGACACATGGGGGATCGAACCCGGTGCCGAAGTGACCACGGAGGCCAACCCGGATTCCGTCACTCCGGAGTCCCTGCAGCTGCTCGCCGACGCGGGCTTCACACGCGTCTCCTTCGGCATGCAGTCCGCGGTGCCCCACGTGCTGAAGGTCCTCGACCGCACCCACACTCCGAGCCGCGTACCGCAGGTGGTGAAATGGGCACGGGAAGCTGGACTGGCTGTCAGCCTGGACCTGATCTACGGCACACCGGGCGAGTCAATCGATGACTGGCGCTTTTCGCTGGAGACCGCACTGTCGTACGGTCCGGACCACATCAGCGCCTACGCGCTGATCATTGAGGACGGCACCAAGCTCGCCGCCCAGATCCGCCGCGGCGAAGTTCCGGAAATTGACGACGACGACCACGCCGACAAGTACGAACTCGCCGACCGGATGATTTCCGACGCCGGCCTGCACTGGTACGAGGTCAGCAACTGGTCCGCGACGCCGGAGCAGGCGTGCCGCCACAACCTGGCCTACTGGCGCGGGGACGACTGGTGGGGGATCGGCCCGGGCGCGCACTCGCACGTCGGCGGTGTCCGGTGGTGGAACGTGAAGCACCCCACCGCCTACGCCGGCAGGCTCGGCTCCGGCGTGTCGCCGGCGGCCGGACGCGAGACCCTCGACGCCGAGACCCGGCGTGTGGAACGCGTCATGCTTGAGGCCAGGCTGGCATCAGGGCTGGCGGTCAGCACACTGTCCGACGACGGCAGGCACGCTGTGGCCGGGCTCATCGCCGACGGCCTTGTGGTGCCGGCCGACGCCTTCCGCGGCCGGCTGGTCCTGACCCTCAAGGGCCGGCTGCTGGCCGACGCCGTGGTCCGCAGGATCCTGCCGGACTGAATCTCCCGCCCGCGGCCGCACCACCGGGGCATGGCTTAAAACCAAAGCAGCGGCCCCAGAAGCGAACAGGTCTGGGGCCGCTGCCTTGGGCGCTTACTTAATCCAGCGGAGGTTGAACTGGTACCGGTGCGGCTGGCCCCGGTTGACGTGGATGCCGGCGGACACCGCGAAGCACGTCAGTGCGATCCAGATCAGCGTGGCAATGACGGCGAAAATATTGCCCACCACCGGGAGGAGCACCAGGAGGTTGGCAAGCACGGCCGCGATGGTGGGCGGCAGCGTGAAGTTGAGGGCTTCCTTGGATTCCTGGGCCGTGAACGGACCCCGCTCCCGGAAAATCAGGTAGATCAGCAGCGCCGGAACGCAGCCGAGGATGCCGCCGAAGTGGGCCAGCGTGGCCCACTGCCGGTCCTCGCTGGCTGTCAGCGGAAGCGCATTGGCAGGCACGCCATGGTACTGGGGCACGTCAGGGCCGGACTGGTGGTCCCTGCGGTCACGAGCGTCTTCTGCCACGGTGAGTCTTCCTTAAACTTGCGTTGGTGCGTTGGTGCCGGTATTCGCCGCCAGCCGGTAACCCGGACGGCGGCAGCGCGGAAGGCGCCCTTCCAAGAATACTGGGTCGGGCGCGGAATGAACGACGCGCCGCCGAGCCGGCTCTAACCGTGTGCCGGGCCCAAGCCCTTGGCGTACGCGGCCTGCCCCACGTGCTGGAGGCAATCGGCAATAGTGCTGACCAGCCGCACGCCGAGGGTGACCGGCGGGTCCCAGTGGTAGTCGACGACGCGGTCGAAGTCCTCGTCGCCGAGAGATTTCAGAAACTCCACGGTCTGCCGGTGAACGGCGTCGTAGTATGCGCGCAACAGCTCCGGCGTGGCGTGCACGGCGCCGACCTGGTCGCTCGAATGGCCGTAGCCTGTGTCGCGGTCGGGCAGCGGCAGGCCGAAGCGGCCGGCAAACCCCTGCGAGAGCCATACCTGGTCCAGGCCGGCGGCGGCGGCGACCTGCGAGTCCTCTATCCGGCCGAGGTGCCAGACGAGCCACGCAATCGAGTTTCCGCTGCCCGCGGGCCGGCGGATCAGGGACCCGTCGTCGGTCCCGTCCAGGGTGGCGGTCACGGTGTCATGGATCCGGCCGAAGGCGTCCAGCAGCAATTCGTTGGATTTCATCGGGTCCCCTTACTGATCGCCGGCTCGCCCGCCGGTGTGTAACCGGTCACGTGCGCAGCCCACAACGGCGGACAGATCGAGCCCGTAGGTTGGTCCCTCGCCGGAACTGTACTCCTCGAGCCGTGCCGCGCCGCGCTCGACGAGCCGGAGCGCGCCAACGCTGTTCCCGCGGGCGGCGTGGGTGAGCCCGACACAGATCTGGGCGAGCCCCTGCCAGAGGTTGCGTTCTTCGGCCGGCCCGGCTTTCCAGCGCGCCTCGAGTACTTCATGGGCGGCGAAGGGCCGGCCGGCGTCCACCAGGCTCCGGGCCGAGACTAACGTCTGCTCCGGCGGCAGCGGCTCCTCCGGGACCGGCTCGACTCCAACGCTTCCGTACGGCAGCGGCCGGCCAAGTGCGTCACGTGGCCGGGCCTGCCGCGGGCGCCGGAAAGCATCCCGATCCCGGTCGCCGGTCATTGCCGTTTCCGCCCTGAACGTCTCTGCTGCCTGCCCGCCTTCATACACCCCATGCTACGGTCCGCCCCTTCGAAAGGTCCCGACGGAATTGTTGATCCGTGCTGCGATGACAAGCCCGGCTCGACTAAGGCACGGTGAGGAAGTCGATGACCTCCTCCACCCGCCCCAGCAGGGCAGGCTCGAGATCGGCGTAGGTCCGCACCGCACCCAGGAGCTTCTGCCAGCCCAGGCCGACATCCTCCTTCGTGGCGTGCGGCCAGCCGAAGGCGGCCAGGATCCCGGTCTTCCAGTCGGTGCCCCTGGGCACCACCGGCCACTGCGCGATCCCCAGGACGGAGGGCCGGATGGCCTGCCAGACATCCACGTAGGGGTGGCCCACGATGAGCACGTTCCCCGCGGCGCCGGGCGAGGCCATGACGGCCTCCGCGATACGGGACTCCTTGGAATCCGGGACAAGGTGGTCCACGAGGACCCCCAGCCTGCGGCCCGGTCCCGGCCGGAACGCGGCGACCGCCCCGGCCAGGTCGTCGATGCCGTGAAGGGGCTCGACGACGATTCCCTCCACCCGGAGGTCATCGCCCCAGACCTTCTCCACGAGTTCAGCGTCGTGCTTGCCTTCAACCCAGATCCGGCTGGCTTTGGCCACCTGGGCGCGCTGGCCCTCCACGCGGACGGAGCCCGACGCCGTCCGTCCGGCCGGGCCGGAACCTGGCCGTTTGGCGGCCGGGGCCGGCGGCATCAGCCGGATGGGCTGGCCCTCCAGCAGGAACCCGAAGCCAAGCCGGAAGGAACGGGACTTGCCGCGGCGGTCCTCAAGGGCCACCACATGCATCCCGCCGGACTTCTCGACCCGCGTCACGGCCCCCACCCAGCCGGACTGCACGTCTTCCAGCACCATTCCGCGCTCAACCGGCACTTCCGGCAAATTGTTCTTGGCGGGCGCGGCAATCTCCTGCGGACCCCAGGTCTGGTACTGCATAGTTAAACACCGCTTTGCGCTAGGAGGCTGCCGCCTGGCCGGTAAACAGCCTCCGGCCGGACGCGGGCCCGGAATTTCGCCCGGAGCGGTACCAATGCTAACAACGGGCCGTCTCATATTAGACTTGTTAGCACTTAGGGATGTCGAGTGCTAACCATGCGCTGCCTGCCCTTGCCCGCAAAAACAGTTGATCGGAGGTGGATTGTGAGCGAACCACGCAAGCTTGAGGTGCTGCGCGCCATTGTGGAGGACTACGTCCATTCCCGCGAGCCTGTCGGATCCAAGGCGCTGGTCGAGCGCCACCATTTGGGGGTTTCCAGCGCCACCATCCGCAATGACATGGCTGCGCTCGAGGACGAGGGACTCATCACCGCCCCGCACACGAGCGCCGGCAGGATTCCCACCGACAAGGGCTACCGGCTTTTTGTGGACCAGATTTCGGCGGTCAAGCCACTGTCTCCGGCCGAGCGCCGCGCCATCCAGTCATTGCTGGAGGGGTCCGACGATCTCGACGACGTCCTGGAGCGCACGGTAAGGCTCCTGGCGCAGCTGACCAACCAAGTGGCCGTGGTGCAGTACCCGCACCTGAGCCGGGCCGTGGTGCGCCACATTGAATTCGTCCAGTTGGCGCCGCGCAAGGTCCTCATCGTGCTGATCGCCGACTCGGGCAAGGTCGAGCAGCGCGTCGTCGACGTCGGCCAGGAACTCAGCGACGACACGCTGTCGGCGTTGCGGACCAGGTTCCTTGCAGGCGTCGCAGGCACGGCGCTGACCATGCTGCCCCAGTACCTCGCCGCCGTGGTGGCCGGCTGCGCTCCGGCCGAGCGGCCGGCTGCCGTCGCCCTCAGCAGGGCTCTCGAGGCCCTCTCGCACAGCAGCAGGGAAGACCGCATGGTCTTGGCCGGCACCGCGAACCTGGCACGGTCCAACGTGGACTTCCCCCTCAGCATCGGACCCGTCCTCGAGGCCCTCGAGGAACAGGTGGTCATGCTGCGGCTCCTCAGTGACATGGCACAGGATCCCCGCGGAGTCGCCGTGAGCATTGGCCGGGAGAACCCCTACGACGGACTCGCCGAGGCGTCGGTGGTTGCCACCGGCTATGGACCCGACGCCACCGCCAAGATCGGCATCCTTGGGCCCACCCGCATGGACTATCCCACCACAATGGCCGCCGTCCGCGCGGTGGCCCGCTACCTTTCGAGGATTCTCGGTCCGTGATCCCGCGGCCGAACGAATCCGATACCCAGGCACCATAACCAGGAAGAGATACGAACTTTGAGCAGCCACTACGACGTTCTCGGAGTCTCCCCGGAAGCCACCGGAGAAGAGATCAAAAAGGCCTACCGCAAGCTGGCCCGCACCCTGCACCCGGACGTGAACCCGGGAGCTGAAGCGTCTGACCGATTCAAGGCCGTCACCCATGCCTACGAAGTGCTGTCCGATCCGCAGAAGCGCAGGGTTTATGACACCACGGGCAACGAGAACGGCACGGACAACGGCTTCGGCGGCGGCAGCTACGCCGGCCAGGGATTCGCGTTCCAGGACATCTTCGACACCTTCTTCGGGGCAGGCGGAACCGCAGGCCCGGCGTCGCGGGTCCGGCGGGGGCAGGACGCCCTCATCAGCGTCCGGATCGACCTGCGCGACGCCGTCTTTGGCGCCAACAAGAAGCTCGAAGTCGATACCGCCGTCGTTTGCCCCACGTGTGATGGCTCCTGCTGCCGCGAAGGCACGCATCCCGAACGCTGCGACATCTGCGGCGGCAGCGGCCAGGTCCAGCGGGCCGTGCGTTCCATCCTCGGCCAGGTCATGACGTCCGCACCCTGCGGATCCTGCGAGGGCTTCGGAACCGTCATCAAGGATCCCTGCAACGAGTGCAGCGGCCAGGGCCGCATCCGCAGCCGGCGGTCGCTGACCATCAAGGTTCCCGCCGGTGTGGCCACGGGCACCCGGATCCAGCTGTCCGGGCAGGGCGAAGCCGGTCCGGCCGGCGGTCCGTCCGGCGATCTCTACGTTGAAATCCGCGTCAACAACGACCCCACCTACGTCCGCGACGGCGACGACCTCCACGCCACGCTCAACATCCCCATGACGGCTGCGGCCCTGGGTACCGAGCTGAGCCTGGACACCTTCGACGGCAAGCAGGACATCGACGTCAAGGCGGGCACGCAGTCGGGCGAAGTCATCACCCTCCGCGGGCTCGGCGTCACGCACTTGCGGGGCTATGGCCGCGGGGACCTCAAGGTCCACCTGCAGGTCGAGACGCCTGCCAAGCTCGACCCGGCTCAGGAAGACCTGCTGCGTCAGCTCGCCAAGCTCCGCGGTGAACAGTTCTCCGAGGGCAAGCTCGCCGCGAGTGGCGGCGTTTTCGCGAAGCTCCGGGACCGCCTCGGTAACCTGTAGCGGTGAGCAACCCCGTATTTTTCACCGCTGCCGGAACACTGGACAACACACAGCCCGGCTCGGTTTTTGTGCTGGACGGCGCCGAGGCGCGCCATGCGGTGACAGTCAAACGTCTGGGTGTGGGGGAGCCGGTCGACATCGCCGACGGCGCGGGCCGGCGCATCACCGGATCCGTGCAGCACACAGCGCCCGCGGAACTGACCGTGATGTGTACGTCCGTCACGGTGGAGGACCGGCCCGGTGTGCGCCTGGTGCTCGTCCAGGCCCTTGCCAAGGGCGACCGGGACGAACTGGCCATCGAGACGGCCACAGAGCTCGGCATCGACGCCGTCATCCCCTGGCAGTCGGAACGGTCGATTGTGCGCTGGAAGGGCGACCGCGCCGCCAAAGCCCACGCCAAGTGGCAGTCGGCGGTCTCCGCAGCGGCGAAGCAGGCACGGCGGGCATGGATCCCCGAGGTGCGTCCCGCCGTCGACACCCAGGGCCTGGCGGCTCAGGTGGCGGGCGCCGCCCTGGCGGTGATCCTGCACGAAGACGCAGTGAAGCCCCTGCGCGGAGTCCTCGAGGGATGGCACAGCGCAAACCAGTCCGGGGAGGCGCCCCGGGAGATCCTGCTGGTCGTCGGACCGGAAGGCGGCATCAGCCCGCGGGAGGTCACCAAACTGTGCAGCGCCGGCGCCGTGACGGCACTCCTGGGACCGCACGTGCTGCGGTCGTCCACGGCCGGGCCGGCCGCCGTAGTTGTCGCCAGTGATGTGCTGGGGCGCTGGTAGCCGCCGCGACCGCTGCTAGCGGACCGAGAAGCCCCGCGTGTCCACGTTCGGTTCGTCCTCGGCGCGTCCGGGATCGATCTGCGATATCCGGATCTCGTAATTGCCGGGGCCGAGCTTCACGGCGAGGCTGAAGATCCCGGAAGAGTCAGCCTCTGCTGCCGCAGTGGCCTCGCCATTCAGGTACTTCTCCTTATCGCCGTTCTCCTGGACCTTCAGGATCTGCCAGCGCAGCTTGCCGCCTGGATCCGTGCTGCGCCCGTTGATCTTCACCCGTCCGTCGGCAACTTCGATGCCTTCCTGGGGGTCAATGATCCACACCGGGGCCACCATGCCCACACTGCGCGACATGGGGGCGCCCAGCTTGACGTGCTTGAACGCCTGGTAGTCGGTGTGCCCGTCCACCAGGATCGCCACCTCGATCTGCTGGGCGGCGTCGACCAGGCCAGAGCTCGCGCCGGCGGCTGTCGCCGTGTACACGAGCTGCTGGATGGCCCGCTGCGCCATGTCCGCGTCAAGGTTGCTGTTGAATGCGTCGGCCGAGACATCCACGGTAATCACGTTCGTACCGGAAATGGACGTGGCAAGGCTCTTGGGGTTCTGCCAGGGCGTGAAGTAGTCCGGGTCCAGCGGGGTCTCGGACATCATGGCCCGAAGCGCCTTCGTGATCGGATTGTCCTCGCCCGGCACGTCCCGGAATTCGCGGTAAAGGTACACGTCCGTGTTGCTCCGGCCGATCCAGTACACCGGGGCTTTATTAGACGATTGCATCGTTTCCAGCGGCGCGCTGGTGGTCGGAGCGCTGTCAACGCCGGCTGACCGCCGCGCCTGGGACGGAACATCCGACGGGGCGGCCGCGGGATCAGGGTCAGCGATGCATCCGGTCAGGAGCAAAGCGGCAGGAAGCAGCCAAAGCGCCAGCACGGAACGGATCCGCGCAGCTGCTTTCGGGCCGGACAATCCTGGCTGCCTGATGTCGATGCTCCCTCCGGAATAGCGTTGGACCGCCCGCCGCGACGCGGCAGGCAGCGGGTCTTCCCCACGGCGGCGGGCATGCCTCACCGGTGCCCGCTCTCTGTATTTCCAGCATTACACAAGGCCGCGGGGCGCCGGGCGCCCATTGCGCGTCGGGGCCCGAACTGCAACGGGAACGATATGAGGCCGAGACAAAGTTGATACCTAATTGCGGGAACCCGTCATCCAAGAGCCGGCCTGCCGGGCTGCTGGCTGCCGGACGGCACTGCCAGACGGCGCTGCCTGGTGGCGCGGCCGGACGGTGAGTGCGGCCGCTTGCTGGCGTAAGATAGAAGGACTTTGAGGGGTAATCCACAAAGGGTAATCCACACTGGAGGGAACCAGAGGCCTGCGGGCCGGCACCATGACTGAATCAGCAAACGGAAAGCGCCGCCTCAACACCGGGGACCGCACCGCGGGAGAATTCCCGCATACACTGCCCGGTATCCGAACGGAGGTGGTCATCTTCGACAACTCTGATCAGATGGTGCAATCCCTCGGCAGCCACGACGAAGCCCTCCGCTTTATCGAGGACCAGTTTCCGTCCGTCAGCTTCCATGTCCGAGGCAACGAGCTCTCCATCAGCGGACCATCGGCCGACGTCCCCCGCATCATGCGGCTCCTGCACGAAGTGCGGGGCCTGGTGGCGCGCGGCACCGTGATTACGCCCGCCGTGCTTCAGCAGCTCGTCCTGTTGCTGCGCAGCCAGTCGCTGCAGAATCCGGTTGACGTTCTAACCCACGACATCCTGTCCAGCCGCGGAAAGACAATCCGCCCGAAGACGCTGAACCAGAAGAACTACGTGGACGCGATCGATGCCAACACGGTGATCTTCGGCATCGGCCCGGCCGGCACGGGCAAAACCTACCTGGCGATGGCCAAGGCCGTGCAGGCGCTGCAGCAAAAGGAAGTCAGCCGGATCATCCTCACCCGTCCGGCAGTGGAAGCGGGGGAGCGCCTCGGGTTCCTCCCGGGCACGCTCAGCGATAAAATCGATCCCTACCTGAGGCCGCTGTACGACGCCCTGCACGACATGATCGACCCCGAATCCATTCCGCGGCTCATGGCGGCCGGCACCATTGAAGTGGCGCCGCTGGCGTATATGAGGGGCCGGACGCTCAACGACGCCTTCATCATCCTCGACGAGGCACAGAACACCACGCCCGAACAGATGAAGATGTTCCTGACCCGCCTGGGCTTTGGCTCGAAGATGGTGGTCACCGGTGACGTCACCCAGGTGGACCTGCCGTTCGGGACGCGCTCGGGCCTGCGGATAGTCGAAGAAATCCTGCAGGGCATCGACGACGTCAATTTCTCGGTTCTGGACGCCGCGGACGTGGTGCGCCACCGGCTGGTCGGCGACATCGTCAACGCCTACGGCATCTGGGACGAGGCACAGCGAAACCGGGTCAAGCATTCCGTTCCCCGGGAGAAACGGGGAGAGCACGCATGAGCATCGAAGTGAACAACGAATCAGGCGTCCAGGTGGACGAGGCCCAGCTGGTGGCGCTGTCCCGGTTCATCTTCGAACAGCTGTACATCCACCCCCAGGCCGAGCTGTCGATCCTGCTCGTGGATGAGCCCGCTATGGAAAAGCTCCACATCGAGCTCATGGATGAACCCGGCTCCACCGACGTGCTCTCCGTTCCCATGGACGAACTCACGCCGGGCACCCCGGACAAGCCGACGCCGCAGGGGATGCTGGGCGACATCGCCATCTGCCCCCAGGTGGCGGAGGTCCAGGCACGCAACGCCGGCCACTCCACGCAGGATGAGATGTTGCTGCTGACGACGCACGGCATCCTGCACCTCCTGGGCTACGACCACGCGGAACCGGAAGAAAAAGAAGAAATGTTCGGCCTGCAGCGTGAGCTGCTGGCAGAGTTCACCGGCAAAGAAGCTCCCTCCGAGACCATCCAGTGACATCACCGCTCCTTGTCTGCATGGCGCTGCTGTTCCTTGGTGCCGCAGCGTTGCTGACGGCCGCCGAGGCGGCGTTCAGCTTCCTCCCGCGGCACGATGCCGAGCAGGCGCTCCTGAAGAGCCGCGGGACTGCGCTCCGCCGGATCCTGGACCAGCCGATGACGCACATGCGCGCGCTCAGGTTCTGGCGTATCTGGTTCGAGACTGCGTCCGCGGTTGCCGTGGCGGTGCTCTTCTACAGCCTGCTGGACAATGTGTGGCTCGCAGGCCTCGCGGCTACGGGCATCATGGCCGTCCTGGGCTTTGTGATCGTGGGCGTCTCGCCCCGGCAGTTGGGCCGTTCGCATGCGGCCGGAGTGGTGCTGTTCTCGGCTTCCATGATCAGGTTCCTGGCCTGGGTCCTCGGACCCATTCCGGGCTGGCTGGTCAGGCTCGGCAGCACGGTGGCTCCCGGCTCGCCCGGCGGAGACGACGCGTTCTTCAGCGAGGAAGAATTCCGGGAGCTCGTGGACAGGGCCACCGAATCGGACATGATCGAGGACAACGAGGCCGAACTCATCCAGTCGGTCTTCGACTTCGGCGACACCCTGGTCCGTTCCGTCATGGTGCCCCGCACGGACATCCTGAGCATCGACGCCGGCTCCAGCCTGCACCGGGCCATGTCCCTGTTCCTGCGTTCAGGGTACTCACGCATTCCGGTCATCGGGGAAAATTCCGACCAGATTTTGGGGATCGTCTATCTCAAGGACGTGGCCGCTGTCCTCCACGGCCTGGCGCCGGATGAAGAGCCGCCGCTGGTGGAAGAGCTGGCGCGCGACGTGCGGTACGTCCCCGATTCCAAGTCGGTGAGCGACCTGCTGCGGGAGCTGCAAAAAGAGTCCACGCACGTCGCGATAGTTATCGACGAGTACGGCGGAACGGCCGGGCTCGTCACCCTTGAAGACCTGATCGAAGAGCTCGTCGGTGAGATCGTGGATGAATACGACACCGAAAGCGCCGAAGTGGTGGACCTGGGGGACGGCACGTACCGCGTCAGCGCGCGAATGAGCATCGACGACCTCGGCGAACTCTTCGACCTCGAGCTCGACGACGACGAAGTGGACACCGTGGGCGGCCTGCTGGCCAAGGCGCTGGGCCGCGTGCCGATCGTGGGCAGCGCCGTTGAAGTCGACGGCGTCTCGCTCCGCGCGGAGCGGCTGGAAGGCCGCCGAAACCGCGTCAGCCACATCATTGCGGCCGCCGTTCCCAAAGACGCTGTTCCAACCAATGCCGTTCCGATGAATACTGACCTTGAAGACCTTCTCGACGAGGCAAAACAAATGCAACAGGGAGTTCCACGTGAGCAAGCAGAATAAGGCCGACGGCGGCGCACCCTTTGGCGGCTACCACGCCGGGTTCTCGGTCCTGGTGGGCCGGCCGAACGCCGGAAAATCGACGCTGACCAACGCCCTGGTGGGCAAGAAGGTCGCCATCACCTCCGCCAAGCCGCAGACGACCCGGCACACCATCCGGGGCATCGTCCACCGGGAGGACGCCCAGCTGATCCTGGTTGACACGCCAGGTCTCCACCGGCCGCGGACCCTCCTCGGAAAGCGCCTCAACGACCTTGTCGCGGACACGCTCGCCGAGGTGGACGCCATCGGCTTCTGCCTTCCGGCCAATGAAAAAATCGGCCCCGGCGACAGGTTCATTGCCGCGCAGCTCGCAGCAGTGGGCCGCAAGCCGATAATCGCCCTCGTCACGAAGGCCGACCTCGTCGACCGGCAGGCACTGACCGAGCAGCTGCTCGCCGTCGCGGCCCTGGGCCGCGAAGTGCTGGGCGAAGAAGGCTGGAAGGACATCGTGCCGGTGTCCGCCACGGACGGTTTCCAGGTGGGCACGGTGGCCGATGTGCTGATCAGCCACATGCCGCCGTCGCCTCCTCTTTACCCGGACGGCGAGCTGACGGACGAGCCGGAAGCGGTCATGGTGGCGGAACTTATCCGCGAGGCGGCGCTCGAGGGCGTACGGGACGAGCTTCCGCACTCCCTGGCCGTGGTGGTTGATGAGATCGTTCCGCGCGAGGGCAGGGCGGAGGACAACCAGCTTCTCGACGTCCGGGTGAACCTCTATGTGGAGCGGCCCTCGCAGAAGGCGATCATCATCGGCAAGGGCGGAAGCCGGTTGCGGGAGGTCGGCACCAACGCCCGCAAGGGCATCGAAGCCCTGCTCGGCACGCGGATCTACCTCGACCTCCACGTCAAGGTGGCCAAGGACTGGCAGCGCGACCCCAAGCAGCTCGTCAAGCTCGGGTTCTAGTCCGCACCACGCTCTTTTCCCGGCGTTCCCACGCCGGAGCTGGGTGCGCTTACGGCGTTTTCCCAGACTCGGCTACTAAAATAGGCCGGATTTCGTTTTTAGAGGAAGGTACACCCTTTGGTGCTACGCCGCGACAACCGCGCCCAAGGGCCGGGCACACCTGCCCGGTCCCAGCCAGCTGCCCGGCATGCCGGAGACGCCCGCCTTGGCGCTGCCCGGCATCTGAACCCGCGCCACAGGCCCGTGTGGCTGAAAGTGACCACCGCCGTCGTCGCCGTCGTCCTGCTGGGCGGCCTCGCATTCGCCGGCTACTGGTACTTCAGGCTGCAGATGAACATTTCCTCGTCTGCCCTCGGGGCGGGCAGCAACAAGACCGACACCGTGGACGATGCGACGGGCCGCCTGCAGATTCTTATCCTGGGGTCCGATACCCGGGACGGCAAGAACTCCGGTTACGGCACCGCCGACGATTCGAAGGGCTACGGCAAGTCGGATGTCATGATGCTCATGGACATCTCGGAGGACAACAAACGCGTCAGCGTCGTCAGCTTCCCCCGCGACCTCCTCGTCGACATCCCCCGGTGTACGGACCAGAAGACGGGCAAGGAGTTTCCGGCGCGCACCGGAGTCATGATCAACGAGGCCATGGGTGAAGCGGGCATCGGCTGCGCCGTGGACACCGTGAACAAGCTCACCGGACTCGAGGTGGACCACTTCATGATGGCCGACTTCAACGCCGTCAAGGAGCTGTCAAACGCCGTCGGCGGTGTGGAGGTCTGCATCAGCGACGCCGTGTATGACCCGGACTCCCGGCTGCGGCTTCCGAAGGGCAAGTCCCAGGTCCAGGGCGAGCAGGCCCTTGCCTACCTGCGCACCCGTCACGCCTTCGCCGACGGCGGCGACCTTGGCCGCATCAAGGCCCAGCAGGGCTTCCTGTCTTCGCTGACCCGCAAGATCAAGGACGACGGCACCCTGTCCGATCCGGTGAAGATGCTCAATATCGCCGACGTGGTGACGCAGAACCTCACCGTCGACGAAGGCCTTTCGTCCGTGCCGGCGATGATCACCATCGGCAACCGCCTCAAGACGATCGATGTCAGCAAAGTGGCGTTCGTTGCGGTGCCGACGGTCCCCGCCGCAAGCGATCCCAACAGGCTGGAGCCGGCCCAGCCGGCTGCCTCGCAGCTTTTCGCCGCGCTGAAGAAGGACATCGACCTGACGGATCCGGACGGCAAGCAGAGCCCGTCGCCGTCCGCCTCGCCGAAGCCGACCACTCCGGCGGCGCCTTCCGCCACACCCACGCCCACCACTCCGGCAGCGCCGTACGACAAGTCGCTGCAGCCGGTTACCGTAGCCAACGGAACCGCGGTGCCCACACGGGCGCAGGAGATCGTGGATGCGCTGGTCACGGGCGGCTTCACGCAGACGGGACAGCTGGAAGCGGGTCCCACACCGAAAACCATGGTGTACTACGGCACCGACTTCGCCGATGTGGCGGCAGACGTCGCCGCACTGTTCGGCATTCCGGCCAGCCAGGTGGCGCCGTCGCCGGGGGTCTCCGGAGTCCAGCTGTATCTTGGTGCCGACTTCGCCTCGGGGTCCAAGTACGGCAAGGCATCGGTTCCCAAGGACATCGTCAACCAGACGGCCAAGGATGCCACCTGCCAGACGGCAAACCCGGAACTGATCGTCGCAGCCGGCGCAGGCTAACCTGATCCGACATGAACCGGTCATGAAAATGCCGGGCCAACCAATGGTTGGCCCGGCATTTTGCCGTTCTACCAGATGCTGACGCGTTCCTCCGGGGGCATCCACATCCCGTCCTCTTCGGTGACGCTGAACGCGGCGTGGAAGGCGTCCAGGTTCCTGGCGATGGCGTTGGTGCGGAATTCATTGGGGGAGTGCGGGTCCGTGGCCAGCCGCCGGATCGCCTCCTCCCCGCGGATAACCTGGCGCCAGGCCGCCGCCCACGAGGCAAAGAACCGCTGCTCGCCTGTCAGCGCGTCCAGCACCGGTGGTTCCTGCCCGTCGAGGCTGAGCCGGTATGCCTTGTAGGCGATGGTGAGGCCGCCGAGGTCGCCGATGTTTTCGCCCAGGGTCAGCCGTCCATTCACGGTGTGACCGGGTGCCGCCGACGGGGAGAGCACGTTGTACTGGTCGACCAGGCGGCTGGTCAGCGCCTCGAACGCCTTGCGGTCATCCTCGGTCCACCAGTTGCGCAGTTCGCCCGTGCCGTCGAACTGGGAGCCCTGGTCGTCGAACCCGTGGCCGATCTCGTGGCCGATCACCGCTCCGATTCCTCCGTAGTTGACGGCGTCGTCAGCGTCCGCGGTGAAGAACGGCGGCTGCAGGATCGCCGCCGGGAACACGATCTCGTTGAGCATCGGGTGGTAGTAGGCGTTGACCGTCTGCGGCGTCATGAGCCACTTGTTCAGGTCGACGGGCTTGCCCACCTCGTCAAGGTGGCGGTCGACGTCGGCATTATGGGCGCGTTCGACGTTGCCGAGCAGGTCCGAGGGATCGATGGTGACAGCCGAATAGTCGATCCACTCGTCCGGGTAGCCGATCTTGGCGCGGAAGGCCCCGAGCTTGCGGAGCGCCTCCGCTTTTGTGTCCTCGCCCATCCACGTAAGGTCCGTGATGCTCTGCCGGTAGGCCTCGATCAGGTTGGCCACGAGGGTCTGCATGCGCTCCTTGTGGCTCTCGGGGAAGTGCCGGGCAACGTAGATCTGCCCCACGGCTTCGCCCAGGGCTGCTTCGACGACCGCGACCCCCCGCTTCCAGCGGTCCTTGTTCCGGGGTGTGCCGCTGATCGTGGTGCCGTAGAACGCGAAGTTCGCGTCGACGAAGGCCGAGGAAAGGTAAGGGGCCGCAGAGTTGATAACGCGCAGGGCCAGCCACTCCTGCCACACGGGCAGGGATTCCGAGACCAGCAGCGCCGCGGCGCCGGCGAAGAAATCGGGCGTGCTGACCACGATCTCCTGGCGTTTGTCCGGAACGATGTCCGCCGCCTCGAACCAGGTGTCCAGCAGGGGGAACAGTTCATTCAGCTGCTCCGCGGACCTCAGGTTGTAGGTCTTTTGCGGGTCCCGGAGCGTGACGTTGTCCCAGTGGTGCGAGGCAAGGGCGGTTTCCAGGGCGACGACCCGGGCCGCTGCCGCCGCAGGATCGGCGATGCCCGCCATGCCGAACATGGTGCCCACGTAATCCCGGTACGCCTCCACGGTCGGGACGAACTTTTCCTCGCGGTAGTAGGACTCGTCGGGAAGCCCCAGTCCGCCCTGGCCGGTGTACAGCAGCACCCGGTCGGGATTTCCGGCGTCCGGGGCGGGGTAAATGTAGAAGAGGCCGGACACGTCCGCCCGGAAAAGCCGTCCGGCAAGGGCAATGAGCTCTGCGATGCTGGTCGTGGCGAACACCTCGTCCAGCCTGGCGCGGATCGGGTCCATCCCCTTGGCTTCGACGGCGGTTTCGTCCATGAAGCTGTTGTAGAGGTCGCCGATCTTGCGTTCAATGCCGCTGGCCGCGGGTCCCTTGCCGGCGGCTTCCTCGATAATCTCCCGGACCGCGAGTTCCGCCCCGTCCCGCAGGGCAGTGAAGGTTCCCTCCAGCGGGCGGTCATCCGGGATGGTGGTGCTCTTGAGCCATGCCCCGTTCACGTGCTGGTACAGGTCGTCCTGCGGCCGGACGCTGTGGTCGATATTTGACAGGGCGATCCCCGAATGTGGCACAGAAGCTCCTTCGATGACGGGCTGCCGCCGGCGCTGGCACCGGTGCAGCGTCTGCATGGTGGACGTTGCGAGGTGTTGCTCCTTCATCTTACGCACCCGTGTTACTGTGAAATGGTGCGCGCAGAACTGCTTCTTCTTAGCTGCCGCGGCGAGGCCTCAGACGCGATCTAGCGCAAGGCCCACCCTCGTCGCGGAGTTTGTGTTGCCCGGCCACCTTTCACTCAGGAATCACAGAAAAGGCCCCGATAGTAATGCGAAACGCACAGAAGCCCTCCGGAATGCCCGTCCACCGCTACATCCCGTTCCAGGACCAGATCACTGTTGAACTGCCGGACCGGACGTGGCCCGACAAAGTCATCACCAAGGCACCGCGCTGGTGCGCCGTGGATCTGCGGGACGGCAACCAGGCCCTGATCGACCCCATGAGCCCGGCCCGCAAGATGAAGATGTTCGAGCTGCTGGTACGCATGGGCTACAAGGAAATCGAGGTGGGCTTTCCGTCCGCCTCGCAGACCGACTTCGACTTCGTCCGCCAGCTGATCGAAGGCAACCACATCCCGGACGACGTCACCATCCAGGTGCTGACGCAAGCCCGCGAGCACCTGATCGAGCGGACCTACGAGTCCCTGGTCGGCGCCAAACAGGCCATCGTCCACCTCTACAACTCGACGTCGGTCCTGCAGCGCCGTGTGGTCTTCAACCAGGACGAGGACGGCATCCTGGACATCGCACTGCAGGGCGCACGCCTGTGCAAGAAGTACGAGGAAACGCTGGCGGATACGCACATCACCTACGAGTACTCACCGGAATCCTTCACGGGAACCGAACTCGAATACGCCGTCCGCGTCTGCAACGCTGTGGCCGATGTCTTCGAAGCGTCCGCGGACAGCCAGGTCATCATCAACCTGCCGGCCACTGTCGAGATGGCCACGCCGAATGTCTACGCGGATTCCATCGAATGGATGAGCCGCCACCTGCACCCCCGCGAGGGCATCATTTTGTCCCTGCACCCCCACAACGACCGCGGGACCGGCGTCGCCGCCGCCGAGCTCGGCTACCTGGCCGGAGCCGACCGCATCGAGGGCTGCCTGTTCGGCAACGGCGAGCGGACCGGCAACGTGGACCTGGTTACCCTGGGGCTGAACATGTTCGTCCAGGGCATTGACCCGATGATCGACTTCTCCGACATCGACGAAATCCGCCGCACGGTGGAGTACTGCAACCAGCTGCCCGTGGCCGAGCGGGCCCCCTATGGCGGCGACCTCGTCTTCACGGCGTTCTCCGGTTCCCACCAGGATGCCATCAAGAAGGGCTTCGAAGCCCTGGAGAAGGACGCCGCAGCGGCAGGGACGGATGTCAGCGACTTCACCTGGCAGGTCCCGTACCTGCCGGTCGACCCGAAGGACCTGGGCCGCAGTTACGAAGCCGTCATCCGCGTGAACTCGCAGTCCGGCAAGGGCGGGGTGGCCTACCTGCTGAAGAACGAGCACAGCCTGGACCTGCCCCGCCGCGCCCAGATCGAATTCTCCGGCGTCATCCAGCGCCGCACCGACACCCACGGCGGCGAGGTCAGCGGCGCCCAGCTGTGGCAGGTCTTCCAGGACGAATACCTGCCGTCCGATTCGTCCGACCGCCAGTGGGGCCGCTACTCCCTGGGAACAGTCAAGACGGAAACCGATGACGACGGTTCCATGACCCTGCACACCACCCTCACCGTGGACGGCGTCCAGGTCAGGCGCACCGGAACCGGCAACGGCCCCATCGCTGCGTTGCTGGACATCCTCGGCCAGGACGGCGTGGATGTCCGCGTGCTGGACTACAGCGAGCACGCCCTCTCGGAAGGCGGAAACGCCCGCGCCGCGGCCTACGTCGAATGCGCCGTCGGTGAGCGGGTACTGTGGGGCATCGGCATTGACCCGAACACCAGCATGTCCTCGCTGAAGGCCGTCATTTCGGCCGTGAACCGCGCCGTCCGGGACGCCCAGGCGTAAGGGCCTGTGCAGGTGCGCCGCCGGTCCCGGCGGCGCACCTGCACACCGGAAGGCAGGGTTTTCCGGCGGACAGTGCGAAGATAAAGCGTGATCCAACAGTCATTTGCAGCGCGTGCCTACCGCGATGAGGGCGTAGTGCTGCGTACCCATAAACTGGGCGAAGCGGACCGGATCATCACGCTGCTGACGAAGCACCACGGCCAGGTGAGGGCGGTCGCGAAGGGCGTCCGCCGCACCAGCAGCCGCTTCGGCGCCCGGCTCGAACCCTTCATGGTTGCGGATCTGCAGCTCGTGTCCGGCAAATCCCTGGACATCGTCACGCAGGCCGTGGCCAAGGGGGCCTACGGCGGGAACATCGCCGCCGACTACGGCCGGTACACAGTCGCCGCCGCCATGACGGAGACCGCCGAAAAGCTGACGGACGTCGACGGCGAGGCGGGAACGGCGCAGTACAACCTGCTTGTCGGCGCGCTTGCGGCGCTGAGCCGCGGGGACCACACGCCGGAACTGATCCTGGACTCGTACCTATTGCGCGCCCTGGCCACCGGCGGCTGGGCCCCCAGCTTCACCCGCTGCGCGCGCTGCGGTGCAGCGGGACCCCACAACGCGTTCTCCGCGCCGCTGGGCGGCATGGTCTGCGGCGAGTGCCGGCCGCCCGGATCAGCTGCGCCGGCCGCCGAGACGGTGGCGCTGTTGGGTGCCCTGCTCACCGGAAACTGGACGACGGCGGATTCCTCACTGCCGCTGCACCGGCGGGAAGCGGCAGGCCTCGTGGCCAGTTATCTGCAGTGGCACCTTGAGCGTGTCCTGAAATCCCTCAAACATGTGGAGCGTACCTAACAGTGTCCTTGGGAAAGAAGACCACCCCTGCCCGGCGCCGCACCGCTCCCGTGGTGCCTCCATATCCGCACCCTTCGGGTGCCGTCGCCCCGGCGATCCCGGCGGAATTCGTGCCCCGGCACGTGGCGATCGTCATGGACGGCAACGGACGCTGGGCCAACCAGCGGGGGCTGCCCCGCATCGAGGGCCATAAGGCGGGGGAGCCCGCGCTGCTGGACGTCGTGGCCGGCGCCATTGAACTCGGCATCAAGTACGTCACCGTCTATGCGTTCTCCACGGAAAACTGGCGGCGCTCCCCGGAGGAAGTGCGCTTCCTGATGGGATTTAACAAGGATGTGCTGCGCAGGCAGCGGAACCAGCTGGACGAATGGGGCGTGCGGGTCCGCTGGTCGGGCCGCCGGCCCAAGCTGTGGGGATCGGTGATCCGCGAGCTGGAAGAGGCCGAGGCTTACACCGCCGGAAACAGCACGTGCACGTTAACCATGTGTGTTAATTACGGCGGCCGCGCCGAGATTGCCGACGCCGTAACGGCGATTGCCGAAGAAGTCGCCGCCGGACGGCTTAAGCCCGGTTCCATCACGGAGAAAACGGTCCAGAAGTTCCTCGACGAACCGGACCTGCCCGACGTCGACCTGTTCCTGCGCAGTTCGGGGGAGCAGCGGCTGTCCAACTTCATGCTCTGGCAGTCGGCGTACGCGGAGTTCGTATTCCTGGACACGCTCTGGCCGGACGTCGACCGCCGCACGCTCTGGGATGCCGTGGGCATCTACGCCCAGCGGGACCGCCGCTACGGGGGAGCGGTGGATGCCGCCCCCGACACAGGAGCGGCTGCCCACCAGGCCGGCTAGCAGCTGCAGAGCGGCAGAAAAGTCCGGTTGGCCCAGTGGATCCCTTGCCCTTCTGGGCGCAATTCACAGCCGCCTAGGGTCAGGCGTCCGCATAGCCGCGGATCCACCGAGTGAGCCGCCGGTAGGCGTCGGCCCGGACCTCGGCGCGGGAGAGGAACACGTCGTGAAGGGCGCCATCGATACGCTCCACGGACACGCTCCGGCCCAGTGACAGGGCCCGTACGGCGATGACGTTGACGTCCAGCACCGCATCCGTCCTGCGCATCTCCTCGGACCAGACCAGACCGTTCTCGCTGGCCCGCGAAATAAGGACCAGGATGGGGATGTCGATGCCGAGCCCGCGCGCCACCTGGGCTTGGCCGGCAAGGACGGCGCTGAGCCAGCCGGCACGGACCGGAAAGGCCATGGGAGGCCGGTACTTGTCATCCAGGGTCCATTCCCCTTCGGCGGAGCTGCTGATGCTGCGCCAGTAGAAGCCGCGTTCGGGCAGCCGGAGCACAGCCTCCGGCCGCAGCCGGGCGAGGGGCTCCACCATGGTCCACGCGGCCCGCCGGACCAGGGAACTGCCGTGCATTTCCAGCCACGGGCTGTTCAGGACCAGCTGTGAAACCACCCCAGGATTCCGGCTCACCCACAGGGCCGCCACGAGGCCTCCGGTGGAATGCCCCATCATGGCAAGGGACAGCGGGTCCGTGGGCTGCATCGCAGTGATCATGCCGACTGCGGTGCCGATTTCGGCGTCGTAGTTTGCGAGGTCGGCAACGTACCCGCCGTGCGTATCGGGCCGCAGGCTGCGGCCGTGGTTGTGCATGTCCAAGGCAAAGAACTCGAAGCCCTGGCCGCTCCAGAAGCGGGCCAGTTCAACATTGAAGAAGTAGTCGCTCCAGCCGTGCAGGAACAGCACCGCGCGGCGCGGCTCCCGTGGCGCCGCGGGAAGGGCGGGGTCCGTCAGCGGGGCGTACCGGACAAGCGTCGCGGTCCGTGTGACGCCGTCGGCGCCCACAGCCTCGAAGGCATGGGATTCGAACCCCTCGCCGAGGATGTCGCTCTGCCACTCCATGGCACCAGACTAGACTTTCCGCTGCTGTGTGGCCGACACGTGCCGGGACTGGTTTGGTCTGCACCGCCGAAGACGGAAAACTAGAGGCATGCGCGTATATCCCACTTTCTTCAGGCTGGCCTTTTCATGGATGGACGCCGAACGCGCCCACAAAATCGGTTTCAAGGGCATCCGGCTGGCCCATTCCTCCGGAGCGGGGCGGCTGCTGGCACGTTTTACGGCCCCGCCCGCATCCCTGCAGACGAGTGCATTCGGCCTCACGTTCCCGTCGCCGTTCGGACTCGCCGCCGGCTTTGACAAGGAAGGCCACGGCATCGAGGCCCTGACTGAACTCGGCTTCGGCCATGTCGAGGTGGGCACCATCACCGGCCGTGCGCAGCCCGGCAATGAGCAGCCGCGGCTGTTCCGGCTCATCGAAGACCGTGCAGTCATCAACCGGATGGGATTCAACAACGACGGCGCTGCGGCCGTGGCACCGCGCCTCAAGTCAGCCCGGGCTGCCCTGCAACGGCGTCATCCCAAGGTTCGTCCCCTCATCGGGGTTAACATCGGCAAAAGCAAAATCGTGGAACTCGAGGACGCCGTGGAGGACTACCTCATCAGCGCGCGCAGCCTCGCTCCGGCGGCCGACTACCTCGTAGTGAACGTGAGTTCTCCCAACACACCGGGCCTCCGGCTCCTGCAGAACGTGGAGACCCTGCGGCCCCTCTTGACTGCCGTGGGGGAGGAAGCCGACAAAGCAGCCGGGCGCCACGTGCCCCTGCTGGTCAAGATCGCCCCGGACCTCAGCGACGAGGACATCGACGACGTCGCCCGGCTCGCGCTGGACCTTGGACTGGACGGCATCATCGCCACGAATACGACCATCGGACGGACGGGCCTGAAGTCCGACAGCCAAAAGATTGAAGCCTGCGGAGCAGGCGGGCTGTCCGGGGCGCCGCTGAAGTCCCGCTCGCTGGAGGTGCTGCGCCGGCTCAAGGACGCAACGGCCGGCCAGTTGACGCTGGTTTCCGTAGGCGGGGTGGAGACGCCCCAGGACGTCCAGGACAGGCTGGATGCCGGTGCCACCCTCGTGCAGGGCTACACGGCCTTCCTCTATGAAGGGCCGTTCTGGGCAGCGCGCATCAACAGGCGGCTGGCCAAAGCCCGGCGCGCCGGCTGAGACAGCCCGCGGTTTCCTTGTGCAGGAACACAGCAGCCCCCGGCGGTAAGACCGCCGGGGGCTGCTGTGTTCTGCGTCGGATCCGGAAACGGGCCCGGAGCATGGAAAACTGTTGGTCAGGACGGGAACTGGCCGCGGCGGACCTGCGGCTTGGGGAGGCGAAGCTTCCGGAACTGCAGGGAGCGCATCGAGCCATACCAGACGGTGCCGCGCTCCACCTCGCCGAACTTCTGAATCAGCCTCTTGCGAAGCTGCCGGGACAGGATGAACACGTCCACGAAGACTGCCAGGAACATGACCCAGAACCCACCGAGGACATAAATCATCTGTTCGCTGGTGGACGGAACCACCAGCGAGATGATCACAAAGACCAACGCACCGAACATGAGGTACTCACCGAGGCTGAACCGCGCGTCGACATAGTCGCGGGCAAACCGCTTTTGCGGCCCCTTGTCGCGGATCGGGAGGAACTTCTCGTCACCGGTATCGAGCGCGTGGCGCATTTTCAGGCGCTGCTCCTGGACAGCGGCACGTTCCGCCGCCTTCGAGGCCTTGCGGTCCTCGGGCACGAGCGGCCGCTTGCGTGCCGCTTCCTGCGCCTTGCGCTTGGGCGTGGGTGCACCCTTGCCCATGACCCCGGGCTGCCGGGCAGCTGCATCGGCAGCCTGTTGGTCTACTACGTCCTGCGCCGCTGGCGCTTCTTTTTTACGTCCAAACACCAAAACAGAATACCTTGCAGGGCCCGGCTGCCCGTCATGCCTAGGGCCGGGCACTGCCCGGCGTGACACGCGCTGGCGAGGCCGGCGGCGTCTTGTACGTTGTGGGCTGCGCCACGGGTAGTGTTTTGGCCATGACTTCAACATCAGCGGCCACCCCGCAACAATCGGGCAGTTCGGTTGCCGGCGTCGACACGGACGCCCTGCGGAATGCCGTCAACGCCGGCTTTGAGGCCACCATGTCCGACCTGAAGAACCTGGTCAGCATCCCCGGTATCGCCTGGGCCAGCTTCGCTCCCGCAGAGCTGGACCGCAGCGCCGAAGCCGCTGCCGTATTGGTTCGTGGCGCCGGTTTCCAGGACGTCCGCATACTCCGGTGCAATAAAGAGGACGGAACGGCCGGGGGACCGGCCGTCGTGGCCCGCCGTGAAGCAGCAGAAGGCAAGCCGACGGTCCTGCTCTATGCCCACCACGACGTGCAGCCGCCGGGCGATCCGGCGCTGTGGGAATCAGAGCCCTTTACCGCCGTCGAACGCGAAGGGCGGCTCTACGGCCGCGGCGCCGCCGACGACAAAGCCGGAATCATGGCGCACGTCGCTGCCTACGCTGCCGTGACCCGCGTGCTGGGTGACCAATTCGGGCTGGGCGTGACCCTGTTCTTCGAAGGAGAGGAAGAAGCGGGCTCGCCGACCTTCCGCACGTTCTTGGAAACCCACCAGGAGCTGCTGCGCGCCGACGTCATTGTCGTGGCGGATTCCAGCAACTGGAAGGTGGGCGTCCCGGCGCTCACCACGAGCCTCCGTGGCCTGATCGACGGAACCATCGAAGTCCAGGTCCTCGAGCATGCGGTGCACTCGGGAATGTACGGCGGACCGGTGCTGGATGCCCCCACACTCTTGTCGCGTCTCATCGCAACCCTGCACGATGACGAGGGCAGCGTGGCCATCGACGGGCTCGTCGGCTTCGACGAGGCCACGGTGGACCTGACCGAGGCAGAGTACAGGGCGGACGCCTCGGTGCTCGACGGCGTGAAACTGGCCGGCAGCGGTTCGATTGCGTCCCGGATGTGGACCAAGCCGGCCCTGTCCATCATCGGCTTCGACGCTCCCGCAGTTGACGTGGCCTCGAATACGCTGGTGCCCCGGGCACGGGCAAAGTTCAGCCTCCGGCTCGCCCCCGGCCAGGTGCCGGCCGAAGCGATGGAGGCAGTCCGGCGCCACGTCGAGGCGAATGCCCCGTTCGGGGCGAAGGTCGTGTTCACCCCGGGGGAGAGCGGCAATGCGTACCTCACGGACAGGGGTTCGGCGGCCGCCGCATATGCGATGTGGGCGCTGGGGGAGTCCTGGGGTGTGCCGGCCGTGGAAATGGGCATCGGCGGGTCCATTCCGTTCATCTCGGACCTGACTGAGCTGTATCCGGAAGCCCAGATCCTCGTCACCGGCGTGGAGGACCCGGACTCACGGGCACACTCCGCCAACGAATCCCTCCATATTGGTGACTTTCGGAACGCGATTGTGGCGGAGGCGCTGCTCCTGGCGCGTCTCAACAGTGAGGGTCTTGGCTGAGGGCTCCGGGTTTTTCCGGCGTGCTGCGGCCTGTCCGGGAACAAGTCGGTAACGGCCTTGGTTACGCCTGTAGTTAGAGCTACGCGTCCTATCGACGTAGCATGTAGCTATAGCCCATACCGTTTCCGTAGGGGCAGGCACCGTGCACGCGGGGCCGCCAGGACCGTCGTTAGAAGGTAGGCCAATGAGCACTACGACCAATGAAAACAGCACCGAACCCACCGGCACGGCAAGTGCCGAACTGGCGAGCCACGAGGTTCAGCTGACGGACGTTGCCGCAGGCAAGGTCCGCAGCCTCCTTGAGCAGGAAGGCCGCACAGACCTCCGCCTCCGCGTTGCAGTGCAGCCGGGCGGCTGCTCCGGACTGATTTACCAGCTTTACTTCGACGAGCGCCTTCTGGAGGGCGACGCCGTCCGCGATTATGACGGCGTCGAGGTCGTGGTCGACAAGATGAGCGTGCCGTACCTCAGCGGCGCCAGCATTGACTTTGAGGACACTATCTCCAAGCAGGGGTTCACCATCGACAACCCCAACGCAGGCGGTTCATGCGCCTGCGGCGATTCGTTCCACTAACGGGCCCGTTAGCCCTTCCTCACGCTGTGGCGGCGCCGGTAATAACCGGCGCCGCCACACGGGTGAGTACATGTGGGCGAAAACGCGCGGGGAGCGGTAAGCTCTACACCGAGTAGTAAAACTTTTAGTGTGCCCGGGACGCCATAGGCCGCCTTGGCAACAGCAACAAGTAGGAAGGGCCGTCTGTGAGTTCGCAGAACCGAACCGGCAGCCGACGCAAAACGATCACTACGATCACTGGCTTGGCAATTGCCGGCGCGTTGGTTTTGACTGGATGTTCGCCAGTGGTAGAGAAGGGGTGGCTGCCTACTGAGCGTGGCACCACCAGTAATACCGACCGCATCATGGACCTCTGGGTCAACTCATGGATTGCCGCGCTCGTGGTGGGCATCATCACTTGGGGCTTGATCGTCTGGTGCCTCGTCGCGTACAGGCGCCGCAAGGGGACCGTCGGATTCCCCCGGCAGACCAGCTTCAACCTTCCGCTCGAGGTCTTCTACCTGACCATTCCGCTGTTCATGGTCCTGGTGTTCTTCTACTTCACCGACCGCGACCAGCAGGCCATCGATGACCGCTCCCAGCCGGCCGACGTCGTTGTTGACGTCCGCGGCAAGCAGTGGGCCTGGGACTTCAACTACAAGAAGGGCGAGGTCATCACCGAGGACGTCCACGAGGCCGGCGTCCAGGCACACCTGACCGGTGAAGCAGTGGACAAGGAGAAGCTCCCCACGCTCTACCTGCCCGTTGGCAAGTCCGTCGACGTGGAACTGAACTCCCGCGACGTCATCCACTCCTTCTGGGTTCCCGCCTTCCTGCAGAAGCGCGACATGATCCCGGGCAAGACCAACTACATCCGGTTCACGCCCACCAAAGAAGGCACCTATGACGGCAAGTGCGCCGAGCTCTGCGGCGAATACCACTCCGAAATGCTCTTCCGCGTGAAGGTTGTCTCGGAGTCCGAATTCCAGGCGCACATGAACCAGCTCCGCCAGGACGGCAACACGGGCCTGCTCGGCGAAGAGTACGACCGCAACCCGAGCCTGACCGAGAAGAAGTAAGGGGAGCGACGTGGCTACTTACACTCAATCCGCCGGGACCCTGGAAGCTCCCGCATCACCCGTAGTACCGAAATCCAAGGGGCGCATCGTCGTCAACTGGATCACCTCCACGGACCACAAGACCATCGGGTACATGTACCTGATCGCGTCCTTCGTGTTCTTCTGCCTCGGCGGCGTGATGGCACTGCTCATCCGCGCCGAACTGTTCGAGCCCGGCATGCAGATCCTGCAGACCAAAGAGCAGTACAACCAGCTGTTCACCATGCACGGCACAGTCATGCTGCTGATGTTCGCCACCCCGCTCTTCGCCGGCTTCGCGAACGTCATCATGCCGCTGCAGATCGGCGCCCCTGACGTTGCCTTCCCGCGGCTGAACGCCTTGGCCTTCTGGTTCTTCCTCTTCGGCTCCACCATCGCGGTGTCCGGCTTCATCACCCCGCAGGGTGCGGCCTCGTTCGGCTGGTTCGCTTACGCACCGCTGTCGAACACCACATTCAGCCCCGGCATCGGCGGTGACCTCTGGGTCTTCGGCCTGGCGCTGTCCGGCTTCGGCACCATCCTCGGCGCCGTCAACTTCATCACCACCATCATCTGCATGCGCGCCCCCGGCATGACCATGTGGCGCATGCCGATCTTCACCTGGAACACCCTGGTCACGGCTATCCTGGTCCTGATGGCGTTCCCGCCGCTGGCCGCAGCACTGTTCGCCCTCGGCGCGGACCGCCGCTTCGGAGCCCACATCTTTGATCCTGAAAATGGCGGCGCCGTCCTGTGGCAGCACCTGTTCTGGTTCTTCGGCCACCCCGAGGTGTACATCATCGCGCTGCCGTTCTTCGGCATCGTGTCCGAGATCTTCCCGGTCTTCAGCCGCAAGCCGATCTTCGGCTACAAGGGCCTGGTCTACGCAACGATTGCCATCGCCGCCCTGTCCGTGACCGTGTGGGCGCACCACATGTACGTGACCGGTTCTGTGCTGCTGCCGTTCTTCGCCTTCATGACCATGCTCATCGCGGTGCCCACCGGCGTGAAGTTCTTCAACTGGATCGGCACCATGTGGCGCGGTTCCATCACGTTCGAGACCCCGATGCTCTGGAGCATCGGCTTCCTGATCACGTTCCTCTTCGGCGGCCTCACCGGCATCATCCTGGCCTCCCCGCCGCTGGACTTCCACGTCTCCGACTCGTACTTCGTGGTGGCGCACTTCCACTACGTGGTCTTCGGCACGGTGGTGTTCGCGATGTTCGCCGGCT
>NZ_JAFHKT010000006.1 GCF_017052465.1 Arthrobacter pascens | reverse complement strand
CCGGAGGCGGCCAAATCCCCTTCTGAACAGCCTGTGAATGGTTCGCTTGTTTGGCGTGCCGGTTGCGGGTGGGGCTGGTTTTGATGGCGGGGCGGGTCGCGGAAACGTTGATTTGCTTTGGGTCTTGGAACCGGGTAAGTTTGAAAAGTTGCTCCGGAGCGATCCGCGACCGTTTGGTTGGTTGTGGTGGTGCCGGGTGTGTCTGTTGTTTGAGAACTCAATAGTGTGCCAAGTTTGTTGATACCGGTTTATTTTATATGAATTGGTTGATTTG
>NZ_JAFHKT010000144.1 GCF_017052465.1 Arthrobacter pascens | reverse complement strand
GGGGCCCCCCCCGGCGCGGCCCCAAAAAAAACAGTCCCGCGGGGGGGGGGGGGGCCTCTCCCCGCGCAACAAATTTTTTTTCCGGCGGGTAAACCCGGGGGGGGGGGGGGCCCCGGGGGGGGGGGGCCCCCCCGGCCGTCGGAGGTACCGAAGTTGCAGCCGGGTGCGTCAGTCGTTTCAGTCCAGGATCAAGTCGTTGAGCACGATGGTCTGGTCGCGGTCCGGACCCACGCCGATCGCGGAGAAGCGCGTGCCGGACAGCTTTTCCAGGGCCAGCACGTAGTTCCGTGCATTCTCCGGCAGGTCCGCGAGCGTGCGGGCGCCGGTGATGTCCTCGGTCCAGCCTTCGAAGTACTCGAAGATGGGTTTGGCGTGGTGGAACTCGGTCTGGGTCATGGGCATTTCGTCGTGCCGGACGCCGTCGACGTCGTAGGCCACGCAGACGGGGATCTGTTCGATGCCCGTGAGGACGTCCAGCTTGGTGACGAAGTAGTCCGTGAAGCCGTTGACGCGGGAGGCGTGGCGGGCCAGGACGGCGTCGTACCAGCCGCAGCGGCGCGGACGGCCGGTGTTGACGCCGAACTCGCCGCCGGTCTTCTGCAGGTACACGCCCATCTCATCGAACAGCTCCGTGGGGAACGGCCCGGCGCCCACACGCGTGGTGTAGGCCTTGATGATGCCGATGGAGCGCGAGATGCGGGTGGGACCGATGCCGGAGCCCACCGAGGCGCCGCCGGCGGTCGGGTTGGAGGAGGTCACGAACGGATAGGTGCCGTGGTCAACGTCCAGGAACGTCGCCTGGCCGCCCTCCATGAGCACCACCTTGCCCTCGTCCAGGGCGGTGTTCAGCACCAGGGTGCTGTCGATGACCAGGGGCCGCAGGCGTTCCGCGAACGACAGGAAGTAGTTCACGATCTCGTCAACGAGGATCCCCCGGCGGTTGTACACCTTGACTAGGAGTTCGTTCTTCTGGCGCAGCGAGCCTTCCACCTTTTGCCGCAGGATGGATTCGTCAAAGACGTCCTGCACGCGGATCCCGAGGCGCGCCACCTTGTCCATGTAGGCGGGGCCGATGCCGCGGCCGGTGGTGCCGATGGCCCGGCTGCCGAGGAAGCGCTCGGTGACTTTGTCCAGCACCTGGTGGTACGGGGCGACGAGATGGGCGTTGGCCGAGACGCGCAGCTTGGAGGTGTCCGCGCCGCGGGCCTCGAGGCCGTCGATCTCCTGGAACAGGGCCTCAAGGTTCACCACACAGCCGTTGCCGATGATCGGAACCGCGTTCGGACTCAGGATGCCGGCAGGAAGGAGCTTCAGCTCATACTTCTCACCGCCCACGACGACGGTATGCCCGGCGTTGTTGCCGCCGTTGGGCTTGACAACATAGTCGACGCGGCCGCCGAGCAGGTCGGTGGCCTTACCTTTGCCTTCGTCGCCCCACTGGGCTCCGACGATCACGATTGCTGGCATGGGATCCTCCCCCATTCGTTCGGGCCGATTCCCGGCAGCATCACCGTGGTGACTCGCCGGGGTCAGCGCCGTTCATGAGAATGCCCCGAATTTCATCGCCGGACTCCACGGTGTTGACCGCAGGGTTCAGCGCAAGAGTTCCGGGGCTCTTACCACCCAAGTTTAGCCGATCGGCAGCAGAACCAGTGCTAGGGCCGTCCGCCGGTTCGGCCCGTCCGTGACGTTTCGCGGGGGCAGGCAGCGTGAGGACGAACAGGCTGCCGGTGACAAGAGCGGCACCTGCCCAGGCCAGGGCCGGCAGCCGTTCGCCGACGACAAGCACCGCGAGGATGGCGGCCACCACTGTCTCGGCGAGGGATATCGTGGTGGCTGCGCTGGCGCGGACCCGGGCCAGGCCCCAGCCGAACAGCACGTAGCCCGCGAACATGGGGACAACCGCCATGTACACGCCCACGGCCATGTTCTGCCAGGACGCCGCGAGCGGTGCCCCGGTCAGCGCCAACACAGGCATGAGCAGCAGCCCGCCCAGGCCGAAGACGGTTCCCATCGCCGCCTTTGAGGGGACGCCGGTGTTCATCAGGCGGTGCGCAGCCCAGGAGTAGAGGGCGTAGGTGAGCCCGGCAACCAGTCCCAGGCCAATGCCGGCGGGCGTTGCCCATCCCCCAGCAGCAGCGGGCCCCGGCCCACCTTGCCCGGCGTCCGCAAAGCACAACAGCGCGGCGCCCGCCAGGCCCAGCGCTGCGCCCGCTGCCCACCGCCGCGTAAACCGTCTCTTGTCCACGACGCGTTCAATGACCGCGGAAGCCAGCGGAGCTGAACCGATGGAGACAACGGTCCCAACCGCCACGCCGGCCAGGTGCATTGAAGAGTAGAAAGCGAGCGGGTACGTCGCGACGGCAACAGATCCCCATGCCACTATCGGCCACTGCCCGCGCAGGGCGGCCGCGAATCCCCGGATCGGTCCCGCCGCAACAGCCGCCTGGAGCAGGCCACCGAAGCCCATTGCCACCGCGCCGATCGCGAGGGGGCTTACGTCCGGGGCGAAGGTGGCTGCGGTACCGGTCGTTCCCCACAGCACCGACGCCGCCAGCACGAAAAATGCGCCCCACGCGCCCCCTGCAAAACCGGCCGGCTTCACAGGCCGCCGATCATTGTGGCCGCGATCCGGCGGGCTTCCTGGACACACTGGTCATTGCCTTCAAGTCCTGCGCGGGCCATCGATCCTTCAAGCAGGAAGGCCAGGTGCCGGGCAAGGGTCGCTGCCTGCCGGGGTGCGTGCGGCAGGAGTTCGGTCACATGCCCGGCCAACAAGGCTTCGACCTCCTCCTTGTGGCGCCGGACGACCGCCCTCCCGGCATCCCCGGCAGGCAGCTCGGCGGCGGCATTCAGCAGTCCGCAGCCCCTGAAGCCATGCTCGTACGCGAGATCGGCATGATCCGCATAGGCATCGAAGACGGCGAGGACGTGCTCCCTGGGCCCGGCCGCCTTCTCCAGCCTCAACCGGTACAGCCCCATCCACTCGTCATGGCGGGCATTCAGGTAGGCAGTCACCAGCTCAGCCTTGGAGGCAAAGTTGTTGTAGAGGCTCTTCTTGGCCACCCCCGCCTCCGCTGTAATGGCGTCAATCCCTGTTCCGGCCAGGCCATCTGCATAAAAGCGCCGGGAGGCCGCCTGAAGCAGCGCCTCGCGCGCATGCCCTCGGGAAGGACGACTCTTTGGTGCCGCCTGTTGCTCGCTCATCATCATCCTCACGTGGGCGCCTTGAAACAGAAGCTTTAGTAGGTAGACCAGTATACCTACTATGTGCGTTCTGTGGCGGCGCCTCTGAGGTTCCGTCCCGCTGCAGGAGCCGGAGCGGGAGGGGCGCTTGGTGCGGCTTGCTAAACTGAAAAGGATCGACCAGGAATCGATCCACCCTCATTTCAAATCGTCCCGGACTTGGCGCGCCCGCTTCCGGTACGGCAGCGTGACCGATCCCCGCAGGAGACACAGCACTTACATGACAGCCATGGCTACTGAATCTTTCCGTGAACAACTCCTGAGCCGCCGCTACGAACCGAATGTCGCAGCCGTTAACGAGCTGTGCGACTCCCTGCAGGGCGCCAAGCCTGGCACCCAGGTCCCCTACGTCGACCCCATGCACGACGTCGACGAGTGCCGCATCATCAGCCTCTTCTCCAACATCGGCCCCGCGGCGCCGTCCGGCTTCATCACCGCCGGCGACGATGACGCAGCCACCCGCATGCTCGGACTGCAATGGAAGCTGGGGCTGCGGCCCGAGTTCGTCATGCCGTGGAACGTGCATCCGTGGCACGTGCCGGGAGAGCCGAACGGCAAATTCACCCCCGACCAGATCTCCGCCGGCCTCAAGCCCCTGCTGAAGTTCCTGGCCCTGGTTCCCCGCGCGTCGGTGATCGTCGCCCACGGCACCGAGGCCAACCGGCTGGCAAACATGCTGCTCAAGACCGAAGTGCCCCTGCTGTGGCGCCGGGGCCTGAAAACCTACAAGGTGCGCTCGCTGAGCGGCCGGGCATTCGCCGGCGCCCCTGCGCGCCAGCAGCAGTACCTCGATGAAATGCACGTTGTGTACGCGGACGCCATGGCCCGCACCGGCTTGGCGAAAGCCGCCGGCTAACCCGCTGATGGAGCTTGCCGAAATCAAGGTCTCGACAAGCTCGACCAGCGGCCACCGCTGATTGAGCCTGTCGAAATCAAGGCAGCTGACCGCCCGCCGTCGTGCTTAAGCGGGGCCGCCGCCGCCGAGGGTTCCCTGGCTGAGCGAAGCGAAGCGAGGGAGGCGGTGGGGACTTACTTGCCTTCGATGGCAGCCTTGGCTGCCGGGTCCGAGTCATTGAGGAATTTCTCAATGCGCTCCGGCTCCTCGGCCTCGTTGATGGCCGCCGAGGCGCGGCCCAGCGAGTACAGCGCACGCAGGAAGCCGCGGTTGGGCTCGTGGTCCCACGGGATGGGCCCGACGCCGCGCCAGCCGTTGCGGCGGAGCGAGTCCAGCCCACGGTGGTACCCCACCCGGGCATAGGCGTAGGAGTCGACGGTGCGCCCTTCCGCCCACGCTTCCTCGGCCAGCACTGCCCAGAGCAGGGACGACGTGGGGTGCTTCTCCACGAGGTCCAGGGCCTCCTGGCCCGCGCCCAGCTGCTCGTAGACCTCGGTCTCGGCGGGCAGCAGGGTGGGCTCAGGGCCCATCAGGTTCTTGCGGAACTCGTCGGACATGACTAGAAGGTCTTGCCGGCGGAACCGAGCTGCTGGGTGGCTTCCACGACGCGGGCGGCCAGGCCGGCCTCGGCGGAGGCGCCCCAGACGCGGGGGTCGTAGGTCTTCTTGTTGCCGACCTCGCCGTCAACCTTCAGCACACCGTCGTAGTTGCGGAACATGTGGTCCACCACCGGACGGGTGAAGGCGTACTGGGTGTCGGTGTCGATGTTCATCTTGATCACACCGTAGGACACGGCGTCCGCGATCTCCTGGTCCGAGGAACCGGAACCGCCGTGGAACACCAGGTCGAACGGGTTGTCCTTGCCGATCTTCGCGCCGACCTGCGCCTGGATGTCCTTCAGGATCTCCGGACGCAGCTTCACGCCGCCCGGCTTGTACACACCGTGCACGTTGCCGAACGTCAGGGCCGTGATGTAACGGCCGTTCTCGCCGGAGCCCAGGGCCTCGATCGTTGCCAGGGCGTCCTCAACCGTGGTGTACAGCTTCTCGTTGATCTCGTGCTCGACGCCGTCTTCCTCGCCACCGACGGTGCCGATTTCAACCTCGAGGATGATCTTGGCCGCAGCCGCACGTGCCAGCAGGTCACGGCCGATGCGCAGGTTCTCATCCAGGGTCTCGGCGGAGCCGTCCCACATGTGGGAGTTGAAGATCGGGTCCTTGCCGGCCTTGACGGCTTCCTCGGACGCGGCCAGCAGCGGCAGCACGAAGCCGTCCAGCTTGTCCTTGGGGCAGTGGTCCGTGTGCAGGGCAATGTTGACGTTGTAGTTCTTGGCCACCTCGCGGGCGAACGCCGCGAAGCCCAGCGAACCGGCAACCATGTCCTTGGTGGACGCGCCGGACCAGTAGGCCGCACCGCCGGTGGAAACCTGGACGATGCCGTCAGATTCGGCCTCGGCGAAACCGCGCAGCGCCGCATTCAGGGTCTGGGAAGACGTGACGTTAACCGCCGGGAACGCGAAGCCGCCCTTTTTTGCGCGGTCGATCATGTCGGCGTAGATCTCTGGGGTTGCAATGGGCATGCTGACTCCTCAAGTAATTTCGTCTGCGGGTTGGGTTGACCCTGGAGTGAACCTCGTCGGCTACGAACCATCCTAGTCATTTCTGCGCCACCGCCGTGTTTCGGGTCACTCACCGGTAATACTTCTCGGCGGAGCTAGACGTGCTGGCCGAACACGTGCCGGCGCACCCACGCGTGCATGGCGATGGCCGCCGCGGACCCGGCGTTGATGGAGCGCGTGGAGCCGAACTGTTCGATCGAGAGGGTGGCTTCCGCGGCCTCATGGACCTCCGGCGTCAGGCCCGGGCCCTCCTGGCCGAACACCAGCACGCATTTCCGCGGCAGTTCGTAGGTTTCCAGCGGCACGGAATCGGGGAAGATGTCGATCCCGATGATGGCCAGCCCCTCCCCCTGTGCCCACGCCACGAAGTCCTCCACGGTGGGGTGGTGCCGGACATGCTGGTAGCGGTCGGTGACCATTGCCCCGCGGCGGTTCCACCGCCGTCGTCCGATGATGTGGACTTCCTTGGCGAGGAAGGCGTTGGCGGTGCGCACCACGGTGCCTATGTTGAGGTCGTGCTGCCAGTTCTCGATGGCGATGTGGAAGTCGTGCCGCTTGGAATCAAGGTCGGCGACGATCGCCTCGTGCTTCCAGTAGCGGTATTTGTCCACCACGTTGCGGCGGTCCCCGTCCGCGAGGAGGTCAGGGTCCCAGTGGTCACCTTCGGGCCACTGGCCGTCCCAGGGCCCGACGCCGACCTCCGCCTTGGGCTCAGAGGTTTCCTCTGCGGTCGGTTGGCGTTCGGCTGGGGTCCCGGGCGTCTGAGTCACCCCTCAACACTAGACTGGGCTCCGAGAATGCATTCATCACCGGCGGAGGAAGACATGGCGAAATCAGACCAGGTAAAGGAATCGGCAGCGGTATACCGGAGCGGGCAGGAAATCGAGTGCTGGCTGACCGATATGGACGGCGTCCTGGTGCACGAGAACCAGGCCGTCCCCGGCGCCGCGGAGCTGATCCAGCGGTGGGTGGACACGTCCAAGCGGTTCTTGGTGCTGACCAACAACTCCATCTTTACGCCCCGGGACCTGGCCGCCAGGCTGCGGGCCTCCGGCCTCGAGATCCCGGAAGAGAACATCTGGACGTCGGCACTGGCCACGGCCCAGTTCCTCAAGGACCAGGTGCAGGGCTCCGACTCCGGCAACCGTGCCTACACGATCGGTGAGGCCGGACTCACGACGGCGCTGCATGAGGCGGGCTTCATTCTCACCGACCAGAACCCAGACTTCGTGGTCCTCGGCGAAACCCGCACCTATTCCTTCGAGGCGATCACCATGGCGATCCGCCTGATCCTGGCCGGGGCGCGCTTCATTGCCACCAACCCGGACGCCACCGGCCCGTCCAAGGAGGGACCCATGCCCGCCACCGGCGCCATCGCAGCCCTGATCAGCAAGGCCACGGGCCGCGAACCGTACATCGTGGGCAAGCCCAACCCGATGATGTTCCGTTCAGCCATGAACCAGATCGATGCCCACTCCGAAACCACTGCCATGATCGGTGACCGCATGGACACGGACATCATCGCGGGCATGGAAGCCGGACTGCACACGGTGCTGGTGCTCACGGGCATCACCCAGCGCGGCGACGTCGCCGCCTACCCCTTCCGGCCGAACCAGATCCTGAACTCCGTGGCAGACCTGAAGAGCCAGATCTGACGGCCTGCTAGAACGGCGTCATCCTCCCGCCGCCGCCGGGCAGCGGGAAGATTTCGTCCTGCAGGTCCGCAAGGATGGGCCGGTAGACGAACGGGTTCCAGCCCGGGCTGGCGTGCGCGGGAAGTGCCCCGTCGGTCTGCAGCTCCGAGGACGCCATGTTGGCGGCAAACGTCCGCGCCCACGACTGGTGCGCCGTCTCGTAGTTGACCGTCTGGTCCCGGGGATTCCCGATGTAGGCCATGCGGGCATCCCCGATCTGCCCTGCGAACCGGGTGGCGTCGAAGTGGTAGATATACGCGGATTCTGACTGGATCAGCACGCTGGAGGGCGCAATAGGAGACAGCTGTTCCAGCGTCTGGTCCAGGATCTGCTGCCACGTGCGTTCGTCTTTGTGCACCACGCGCTCCCCCAGCTCGTAGCCGCCGCGCAGCACCGAGGGCACCCGGAACCCCCGCTCGTAGAGGAACACCACGCCGTCAAACCAGCTCTGGTCCAGCACATCGAACTTGCTGTAGGGGCTGGAGTCCAGCACGATGAAGGCCACCTCCACACCGTGCAGTTCCAGGAGGCGGGCAGCCACCTGGGTGGCGACCATGCCGCCGAAACTGTGGCCGTAGAAGTAGAGCGTGGTCAGGTTCCGGGCGCGGACATGCTCAATCACGGCGACGACGAGCTGGTCGATATCCAGCCCCAGGTTTGAGTACCCGACGGCGGCCAGCTGGCCGCGCTGCCGCAGGGTTCCGCGCAGCGAATTCAGGATCCACTGCGCTTCCTCCCAGCTGGTTTTGTAGCCGGGAAACAGGATCCAGCTGGCGTTGGGGAAGTAGCTCTGGGCGAAATCGTCGTCGACCACGAGGACCTTGTGGACCTGGCGTTCTGTCTGGACCCGCTGGGTCAGCAGCATGTCCGTGGCCAGGACCGACGCCGCTCCCGCGCCAGTGAGGAATGCCCGCCGCGAGAACCGCTTCAGCTCGGAGGCATGACGGATCAGCCGGGTCGCATCTGTACCCGGCGACGGCTCCGGACCTGCGGATCCTTCATACGGCACTCATCTACCCTAGGCACAGTTCAACCGCCGTGGGCAATTACCTGGCGCGGCTGCCGGCACTGCGCTCAGCTTCCGGAAGCCTGGTTCACCGACTCTTCGAAGAGTTCACGCCGGGTCAGTTCCGCTCCGATGGCTTCGTAGCGTGCCAACAATTCTTGCCCGCCGCGGCCGGAGGGATCGTCCAGTAATTTAAAGACAGAGTCGCTCGCCGCCAAGAGCTCCTCGGAGGAGTAGCTGGACAGCGGGCGGACCCCCGAGGTGTCCGGGGCAGCAGCCGGCCGTGACGGTTGCGGCAGCGCCGTGAGGTTCCCTGTTTCCGCCGCATCCTGCCCGTTGCCCGCCATGACGACCAGCGAAATTCCTGGCGCAGCGGCAGCAAACGCACCCTGCAGGATGGCGTCCTGGGCGTTCAGGTCCATGCGCAGGCCGGCGAGGGCGCAGGACTCCACGAACGCGGCGCGGGAAAGGTCCACGGTGATGGAGGAGGTGATGCCCATGCCTCGAACACGGTGGATTTCGCGCAGAAGATCCGGCCGGGATGCCGGAGTGAGGCTGCCGAGGATGTCGATCCTGGCGGTGTTGGTGCAGCGGTCGATTTTAAGCAGGGAATCCAGCTGGTTGTCCATAGGTACTCCAAAAAGGATGTCTATGGCCGACGGCTCAACCTTGGCCAGCGTATCCCGTGCAGGTGCGCACAAGCAACTAGCCTGCGTGCGCCTGCCCGGGCTCCTCGAAGTGCGTGTGGGCGTCCGCGCCGCCCACCGAGTTCACCAGCGATGCGGCAATGTCACGAAGCTTGATGTTGCTGTTGCTCGAGGCGTTGGTCAGGATGCGCACCGCCGCTTCCTGGCTGCACCGGTTTTGGGCCATGACGATGCCGACGGCAATGTCAATCACCGTGCGGGACTCAAGCGTGGCCCGCAGGTTGGTGGCACTGTCCGTGTGCAGGGAAAACCTGACGGCCAGGCGCAGGGCCTGCGAGATTTCACGGGTGTAGCCGCGGGCGTGGGCAGTGGCGACCTCGTTGAACTTGTGCGGGACGTCCGAATACAGATTGAGTGCCGCCTTGGCATCACCCTGCAGGTTGAACGGCAGTGAGAGCACGGAGCGCAGCCCATGGGAGGCCACTGCGTTCGCGTAGTCCGGCCCCCACCGGTTCTCCTCCAGAAGATCCGGCACGTGGACCTCCCGCTCTTCCTCTGCCGCAGTGAGGCACGGCCCCTGGGACAGCGAGTACTGGATTTCGTCCACTTCCCTGGCTGAGTCGCTGCTCCAGCCGATGGTGGCTGCCTTGCGGTCGCGGAGCAGGGTTATGCCGCACAGGGCGTCATCGCCGTCACCTGCCACCTGGTGCGCGGAGTAGCGCGCTAGCTCGTTCAGGAAGGCCTCAAAGTCAGCGCTGTCCAGGATGAGGTTCTGGATTTGCTCAACGCTGGTCAGGGCACGGGGAGTACTGCTCGGGGCGGAATCGGGCGTGCGCATGGCGAGGCTACTCCAGGGTGGAATGTTGATGCGGGTACCGAAATACTAGGCCACCCCTGAAGTGCCGTCCACAAAAAGCGGCCGCTCAGGCCAGGCCGAGCTCATCCTTGCCGAAGGCGAACAGGTAGGGCACGCCGGTCTCGGCTTCGATCTTTTCTTTGGCGCCGGTGTCGCGGTCAACGATCACGGCAACGGCCACCACGTTGCCGCCGGCCTTCCGGACGCCCTCGACGGCGGTCAGCGCCGAGCCGCCGGTGGTGGAGGTGTCCTCCAGGATCAGGACCTTGCGGCCCTCGACCGAGGGGCCCTCAACCTGGCGGCCCATGCCGTAGGACTTCTGCGCCTTCCGGACCACAAACGCGTCAACGGTGCGGCCGGCGTCATTGGCGGCGTGCATCACAGCCGTACCGACCGGATCGGCACCCATCGTCAGTCCACCGGCGCACTCAAAGTCGATCCCGGCGTCGTCGGTCAGTGAAAGCATGACCTGGCCAACAAGTTTGGAGGCCTCGTGGTGGAGGGTGATCCGGCGCAGGTCGATGTAGTAGTCGGCCTCCGCCCCGCTGGAGAGGATGACCTTGCCGCGTACGACGGCGAGTTCCTTGATCAGTTCAAGCAGGCGGGCACGGGCAGCAGCAGCATCTGCTGCAGGAACACTGGTGGCAGTCATGGGGTCCAGTTTAGTGGCACCGCCCTGTGGCACCGTCCTATGGCACCGCCCGCGGTTCCTGCCGGCGGGCGAACCCGGGTGAGTGCTCGGGCCGTGGTCCAAAGGCAATCATGCGCGGCAGGACCTTCCGGGCCGCCGGGACGTGCCGGGCCATGAAGAGCGGGAAAGCGGGGGCACCGGGCCTCCGGCCCGTGAACAGCGGCACAAAGACGGCTCGGTGCATGATGCGCTGGACTGTCTGGACCACCACGGTGGGCATCCGGCGCCGGCGCTGCACCCGTTCCAGGTCCTGCAGGCTCACCTGACCCCGCAGCAGGCCAGGGGCGAGCCGCGCCGCCGCCGCAACCGCGTCCTGGATGGCAAGGTTGATTCCCACTCCCCCGGCCGGCGACATCGCATGGGCCGCGTCTCCGATGCAGAGCATCCCGTCCACATACCAGCGCGGCAGCCGGTTGAGCCGCACGTCGAGCCAGTGCAGGTCCTCCAATGATCGGATGGCATCCACGCGGTCCGCCAGGTCCGGCCTCAGCATGGCGACGCGTTCCCTGAACCGTTCCACCCCTTCGCTCCGGATGCGCGCGTCCGCTCCCTTGGGCCCCAGATAGCCCATCTGGTAGTAGTCGTCCCGGAACAGCGCAATCATGGCCTCCGTGCCCTTGAAGGCGGGAACGATCCCCGCAATTTCGCCCTCTTCCGTGGAATAGCGCGGAAGCTTGAACCACCAGGTATCGAACGGCACCGGGAATTCCTTGGGCACCAGGCCGGCCGCCTGGCGGAGCGCGGAATGCCGTCCGTCCGCGGCCACCACCAGGTCCGCGTGGATCGCGCCCTCCGTTCCGGCCCTGGTCCGGTAGCGGAGACCGGTGACCCTGCCGCCGTCGAACATCAGGGAAGTGGCGGTATGCTCCATCAGCAGCGTGAACGCGGGTTCCTCTGCGGCGGCGCGGGCCAGGAAATTCAGGAAGTCCCACTGCGGCATCATGGCGATGTAGTTGTACGGCGGCCGCAGGGCAGCAAAATCACCCAGGGTCACCAGGCCGACGCCCGGCACGGGGAATGCGACGTTGCGCAGCCGGCTCTGCGGCAACTCCCGGAAGGCGCCGCCGAGACCGAGTTCGTCAATGAGCCGGATGGTCGCCGCATGGACCGTGTCCCCGCGGAAATCGCGGAGGAAATCGCCGTGTTTTTCAAGGACTGTGACCTCGACGCCTGCCCTCGCCAGCAGCAGGCCCAGCATCATGCCGGCCGGTCCGCCGCCGGCGACTACGCACCCAGTTCGCTCCATGCACCAACGCTACGCCTGGCGGCGGTGCGGAGCACGGGCAGATTTCGCTGCGGATGCCCGTTCCGCAGTTCATGCCCGACGCATTCCGCCTGGCCCGGCGGACACAGTTGAGCGTTGCGGATGCCGCTGACTAGGCTGGGCACATGCGCGAACTCCAGGCCAAGATCATTGAAGAAATGGGCGTTCAGCCCCGGATCGATCCCGCAGAGGAGGTGCGCAAACGCGTCACTTTCCTGAAGGAGTACCTCAAGGCCACCCGCACCAAGGGCTTCGTCCTGGGCATTTCCGGAGGCCTGGATTCGTCGCTCGCCGGGCGGCTTGCCCAGCTCGCCGTCGAGGAGCTTGAGTCCGAAGGCGTTGACGCCAACTTCGTCGCTGTGCGCCTCCCCTATGGGGTGCAGCACGACGAGGACGATGCCCAGGCCGCCCTGGACTTCATCAAAGCCAAGACCGAATGGACGTTCAACATTTCCGCGGCCGTGGACGGCTTCGAGGACGAGTTCGAAAAGACCGTCGGCAACGGAATCTCCGACTTCCACAAGGGCAACACCAAGGCCCGCACGCGCATGATCGCCCAGTACGCCCTGGCCGGCGAACACAACTACCTCGTGATCGGCACGGACCACGGCGCCGAGTCCGTGACGGGCTTCTTTACCAAATTCGGCGACGGCGGCGCGGACATCCTCCCCCTCTTCGGCCTGAACAAGCGCCAGAACCGCGCACTGCTTGCCGAACTCGGCGCTCCCGCGCGGATCTGGGAGAAGGTCCCCACGGCCGACCTCCTCGACGGCAGGCCCGGCCGGACGGACGAGGACGAGCTTGGCATCAGCTACGACCAGATCGACGACTACCTCGAAGGCCGCGAGATCCCTGAGGACGCAGCCGCTCTGATCGAGGAAAAGTACCTGCGAACCCGGCACAAGCGCACCGTCCCGGTCTCCATTTTCGATACCTGGTGGAAGCACGGGGGTCCGGAGGAGCCGCGCGTGGGGCTCTAAGCCGTGGGGCTCTAAGGCCTGGGGCTCTGAGGCGAGGCAGCCAACCTAGGGCAGCAGCACGATCTTGCCGCGCACGTGGCCGGACCGGCTGATTTCCAGCGCTTCAGGAGCTTCGATCAGCGGCATCCGGTGGGAAATCGTGAACGTGATCTGGCCCTCGGCCGCCAGGGTTCCGACCTCTGCGACGCGCCCGTCCAGTAGCCGGAGCTTCGCAATTCCGGCCTCCCCGGAGGACTGGCCCGGAACCGTGGTCACTGCCCTGCTCCGGTCCTCAAGCAATTCCAGCGTGGCCGCGATGGATTCTTCGGTGCCCACGGTGTCGAACACAGCCGTCACTTTGCCCTGGGCCCTGACGCGCTCGACCAGCCCTGCGCCGTACATCACGGGCAGCGCTCCCAGCTCGGCCAGGTACTCGTGGTTTGGCTCGGACGCCGTCCCGATGACCGCAGCCCCGAAGGCCTGGGCGATCTGCACCGCCGCCGACCCCACGCCGCCGGCTGCCCCATGGATGAGGAGGGTGTCTCCTTCGCCCACCCCGAGCTGCTTGAGGGCCGAATAGGCCGCCCCGCCGGCCACCGGAATGCAGGCCGCCTGTTCAAAGTCGATGCCCACCGGCAGGGGCGTCAGCTCGTCCGCGGGAACCAGGGCCTCAGTGCGGTAGCCGCCAACGAGGCCGTTCCAAATGACTTCATCGCCCACGGCGAACCCTTCGAAGGCCGGGCCCACCTCGGTGACCACGCCAGCCGCCTCAGAGCCGGGAACCGCCGGCAAGTCGAGGGGAACCCACTGCTCCACGTAGCCGGCCACGATTTTCCAGTCCATGGGATTGACGCTCACGGCCCGAAATTCCACCCGGACCTGCCCCTCGGCGGGCTCCGGCAGCTCTTCCGTGCCGACATTGAGCACCTGCGGGCTGCCGTATTCCTCGAAATAGATCCTCGTGCTCATGTCCTGGGCTCCTTGGAGTTGTCCGGCGCTTTACGGGAAGAGCAATACTGCAAGACTAGGCGGAGGGATCCGGTGATCTCAACAGCCTGCGGCGACCCCTGACCTGCCGATTAAGGGGCGCCCAGCTGGACGGTGATCCGGTGGGCCTCCTCCATGAGGAGCTTGCCCAGGAACTCCTGCCGGTCTTCGCGGAAGCGCGGCTCGATCCCGGTCAGCGACAAGGCCCAGGCCGGCCGGCCCGCCTGGTCGAACACCGCGGCGCCCATGCCCCAGCTGCCCTCGAGCACCAGCCCGGGATTTACCGAGTAGCCAGTCTCCCGCGTCCTCTTCAGGTTGGCCCGGACCACGGCTTCCGTGTGCCCTTCCGCAAATTTGCCGGCATGGGCTGGCCAATCTGTCAGGATCTGCTCCTGTTCACCCACCGGCAGGAAGGCCAGGATCGCTGTGCCGGCCGACGCCACTCCGAGCGGAAAGCGAACGCCCTCGTGCAGCACGAAGGACCGCACCGGGAAGCTGCCTTCTTCGCGGAGCAGGCAGACCGTCTCGTTCCCGCGCCGGATGGAAAAGAAGGCGCTCTCACCCGTTTGTTCTGCAAGCCGGCGCAGGCTCGGCCGGGCGATGTCCTCGAGCGGGAACCGGGCCGACGCCACCGACCCGAGCAGCAGGACCTCCGGACCGAGGACCCAGTTGCCGGTCCGCGCTTCATGGTCCAGCAGCCCTTCCGCCGCCAATGAGGTCAGAAGCCGGTGAACCGTGGGCCGAGTCAGTCCGGATTCCCGCACCAGCTCAACGAGCGGGCTCCCCTCCGGCTTGCGGCCAACAATGCGCAGGAGCCCCGCAATGCGGCTCACCACCTGGGCTCCCTGGACCGGCATCTGGTTCATAATTCTCCTCCGTCATCCATATTGTGGACACCAGAAAGCATACAGTCCACAGTGTAAGAATGCACAGATATGCGCCACTGGAGTACCTTGACATCGCCAACTCGCGGCCCATACGCTCGGACCTCAGAGGTTGAGTCCACAAAGTGGATACCGCTCATGCCCCACTCAATGCCCCACTCAATGAGGAGATGCCATGTCCAAACTGAAATCCGGCGCTGCCGATGCCCTGCACGGCGTCCTGCGGGACGGCATGACGCTCGCCGTCGGCGGTTTTGGCCTGAGCGGCATCCCCGCGGACCTGATCGAGGCCGTGCGGGATTCCGGCGTCCGTGGCCTGACGGTGGTTTCGAACAACATGGGCGTGGACGGCAAGGGCCTCGGCATCCTGATTGAGGCCGGCCAGGTCCGGAAAGTGATCGCATCCTACGTGGGCGAGAACAAACTCTTTGCGGAGCAATACCTTGCGGGCCTGCTCGAGGTGGAGTTCACGCCGCAGGGCACGCTCGCCGAGCGGCTCCGCGCCGGCGGCTCCGGCATCCCGGCGTTCTACACCAAGACCGGGGTGGGCACCCTCGTCGCGGAAGGGAAGCCGCTCGCGGAGTTCGACGGCGAAACGTACGTCCAGGAGCGGGCCATCCGGGCCGACGTCGCCCTGGTCCACGCCCACACCGCCGACACCGACGGAAACCTGATCTACCGCTACACCGCACGAAATTTCAATCCGGTGGTGGCCACCGCGGGGGCCGTAACCGTCGCGGAGGCCGAGGTGATCGTGGATCCTGGCGCGCTGGACCCCAACCACATCGTGACCCCCGGCGTCTACGTTCAGCATCTGGTGCAGGCGAGCAACCGCACCAAGGACATCGAGCAGCGCACCGTCCGCCCGCGCCTCGAACCCCTCCCCGCCTAAACCGCCAAGCGCGAACGAGCACTTAAGCCCCCAAGACTTCAAGAACCTAGGAGAACCCCATGGCCTGGACCAGGGATGAGATGGCCGCCATCGCGGCGGAAGAACTGAACGACGGCGACTACGTCAACCTCGGCATCGGCATTCCGACGCTCGTCGCGAACAACCTGCCCCGCGGTGTCCGCGTGGTCCTGCAGAGCGAAAACGGTCTCCTCGGCCTGGGCCCGTTCCCGTTCGAGGGCGAGGAGGACGCCGACCTCATCAACGCCGGCAAGCAGACGGTCACCGTCCTGCCAGGCGGCAGCATTTTCGACTCCGCCACCTCCTTCGGCATGATCCGCGGCGGACACGTGAAGGTGGCCATCCTGGGCGCCATGCAGGTCTCCGGCGACGGCGACCTCGCCAACTGGACCATCCCCGGCAAGATGGTCAAGGGCATGGGAGGCGCCATGGACCTCGTCGCGGGCACGCCGCGCGTCGTCGTCCTGACGGAACACAATGCCAAGGACGGCAGTGCCAAGATCGTCACGGAGTGCAGTCTTCCGCTCACCGGCCTCCGCGTGGTGGACCGGATCATCAGCGACCTTGCGGTGTTCGACCTGGTAAAAGCGGACGACGGCGGCCGGCGGCTCACGCTCACCCGGCTCGCGCCGGGGGTCACCGTGGAGGAGATCCGGGAGAAGACCGAGGCCGCGTTCGATGTCAAGCTCGAAGCAGCGCCCGGACTGGAAGACGCCCTGGAAGGGGTTACAGCATGAGCCTCAAAGAACAGTTCGGCAAGGACGTCCTGCTCACCGGCTGGGGGCACAGCCCCTTCGGCAAGCTCACCGACGAGACCCTGGAATCGCTGATTGTCCAGGTCGCCGCCGAGGCCATCTCCAGCGCCGGCATCGAACCGGGCCAGATCGACGAAATTTACCTCGGCCAGTTCAACTCCGGCATGTTGCCGCTGGCGTTCCCGTCCTCGCTGGCCCTGCAGGTGTCGGAGCAGTTGGCCAACGTGCCCTCCACCCGGGTCGAAAACGCCTGCGCCTCCGGGTCGGCAGCTTTCCAGCAGGGAACCAAGTCGCTGCTGGCCGGCACAGCCAAGACCGTTCTGGTGATCGGCGCCGAGAAGATGACCCATGCCGGGGCCGATGTGGTGGGCGCGGCCCTCCTCGGGGCGGACTACGACATGGCCGGCCAGGCGTCCACCACCGGCTTCACCGGACTCTTCGCCGACGTCGCCAAGCACTACGAAAAGCGCTACGGGCCGGTCTCCGATGTCCTCGGAAGCATCGCAGCGAAGAACCACCGCAACGGCGTGGACAACCCGTACGCCCAACTGCGCAAGGACCTCGGCGAAGAGTTCTGCCGCACGGTTTCGGACAAGAACCCCATGGTGGCCGATCCGCTGCGCCGCACCGACTGCTCCCCCGTGTCCGACGGCGCCGCCGCCGTCGTGCTCTCCACCTCGCCAACCGGCGGGGCGACCGCTCCGGTCCGGCTCGCCGGCTTCGGCCACGCGAACGACTTCTTCCCGGCGGAACGCCGTGACCCCACCGCCTTCGCAGCCACTCGGGCGTCCTGGCAGCGCGCCCTGGCGATGGCCGGCGTCGCGCTGAAAGACCTGGACTTCGCCGAAGTCCACGACTGCTTCACCATTGCCGAGCTGCTGATGTACGAGGCCATGGGCCTGGCCCAGCCAGGCGAAGGCGCCCGCGCCCTTGAGGAGGGCTGGGTGTTCAAGGACGGCAAGCTGCCCATCAACGTCTCCGGCGGCCTCAAAGCCAAGGGCCACCCGGTGGGCGCTACCGGGGTGTCCCAGCATGTCATTGCCGCCATGCAGCTGACGGGCACCGCAGGCAGCATGCAGCTCGCCAACCCCCGCCGCGCCGCCGTGCAAAACATGGGGGGCGTGGGCATCGCCAACTACGTCAGCGTGCTGGAGGCCGTCTAGCTGTCCTAGCACGGAGGCTTGCCCCGCCCTGACCTCCTTTGTCCGCAGACACGGCCCGACACGCGCAGGTATCAGCGTGTCGGGCCGTGTGGCCGTCGAATGAAGGTCAGGACGGCGGCCAGAGGGGGCGGTGCTAGCTGCGGCCGCGGATCAGCCGGGCGATTTCGGCGAATCCAAGCCGCTCCGCGTTGGCCAAGGCCGTCCGGCCCTGCGGATCACGGATATCGGGATCGGCTCCGGCAGCCAGGAGCAGCCGGACCACCTCCTGCTGCCTCGGCCCGCCGTTGTTGAGGAGGATGGCCTCCTGCATGGCGGTCCAGCCGAGGTTGTTGACATGGTTGACCGGAACGCCGGCGGCAATGAGAATCCTCACCGTCTCGACGTGGCCGTGTTCGCTGGCCGGAATGAGGGCGGTCCCGCCGAAGCGGTTGGTGCTTTTTACGTCGGCGCCGTTGGCGAGGGTCAACCGGAGCACCTCGTTGAACCCCTCGGCCCCGGCGTAGAGGAACGCTGAATCCTGGATGGCGTCCTTGGCGTTGACGTTGCCGCCGGCCGTGATCAGCTCCCTGACCTGGTCAACATCGTTGGCCTTGGCAGCACGGATCAGCTTTTGGTCGAGTTCCGCCTGGGCTTCCGGGGGTTTCGGCATGGATGGCTGCTCCTTCGGTGGGTCTGGCTTTGCCGCCTCTGGGGATGCGGCGGACGGGCTCCCGGCGCCGGCCGTTGCCGGTGTGTCCGAGGCGGCTCTGTCCGAGGCGGCGGGGCCGCATCCGGTGAGCGCCGCCACGGCCACCGCGACAGCAGTCATCACGACTGTCCGCGACTGCCTGGAACCGGGGTCCATGAGCCACGCCATGTACAGAGACTACTCAGCGGCGCCGGAAATGGCAGCGGCACCTGCTTCTGCGCAGGCTTCGTCCAGCTTGCCGTCGGGAGCACCGCCGACGCCGATCCCGGCAACGGACACACCGTTGACCTTGAGTGGGACGCCGCCGGGCAGGAAGAGCGTGCCGGGCAGGTCTGCAATGCTGGGGCCGTTCCCCGTAGCGCGCTTGGCCAGTTCACTCGTGGGCGCTCCGAACGCGGCCGCCGTGTAGGCCTTGCGCTTGGCGGATTCGATGGTGTGCTCGGCCGCGTTGTCGCCCCGGAGGAGTGCCTGCACCGTGCCGAACCGATCCACGAGCGCCACCGTCACGAACGGCAGTTTGTCCGCCTGGCATTTAGCCAGCGCTGCGCCCACGGCCTTGGCCGAGGCTCCCACGGTGATCCGGTTCTGCGACACGACGTTGTCCGCTATGGGCTGCACATCGGCCGCCGGAACCGCCACAGGCGCGGCCGCCGGAGCCGGGGAGGCGGTGCCGGCATTGGCGACGGCGGTCGCTCCTGCGGTGAGGACCAGCGCTCCGGCAGCGGCGGCGGCAAAAACCTTGTTGGACTTCTTCATGGCAGGTCTCCTTGTGGAAAGGAAGTGCAGGTTTCAGCTGAACTTCCGGCGGCGGAATCGGTACGTCCATCGTGCCCGCAGCCATGGACCACCCGCATCGGGCCTTCGGCGGTTCAAGGCTCCGCCGTCAGGCCAGCGGTATCAGCCAAAAGGCTGAGAGACCAGTAACGGCGCGGGGAATAGCATGGTGGGTAGCAATCCCTCCACCGGAACCGGACCTTCATGCCTACCCGAGCCGCAGTCCCTCACCCGACCATCCCCGACGAAAACCAGCACGCCCCCGGAGCAGCTCCGGCGAGCCTGGGCCGGATCGATGCCGCGGTCCACCTTGGCTTTGCCGTGCTGATGGTGGCGTCCGTGGTCCGCTACGTGATGCGCCACAGCCCGGCCGACAACCTCCTGGTCCTCGGCCTGGCAGTGACTGCCTGCATGCTGTACGCGGTCATCGCGGTGCTCGCGCAGCGCCGGCGCCCCTGGGCAGTCTGGATGTTCGTCCTCGTGGGGCTGTGGGCTGTGCTGGTCATTTCCGCGCCCAGCTTCGCCTGGTGTTCCTTTGCGTTGTTTTTCCTCTGCCGCACGGCGTTTACGGGGGCAGTTGCCTACATTGCGGCGGGGGCGACGGCGGCCGCCACCGCCGTCGGGTTGTTCCGGCTCAGCAACGGAACCGACCTCGCCATGCTGCTGGGTCCCCTCGCAGTTGGCGTCATGCTGACGCTGATCTACGACCGCATAGAGCACGATGCCGCCGAGCAGCGCCGCCTGCATGCGGAAGTTTCGCTCGCCCAGGGGCAGCTGGCCGCCAGCGAGCGCCGGGCCGGGGCCGTAGCCGAGCGGGAGCGGGTGTCCCGAGAGATCCACGACACCGTCACACAGGGCCTGGCCAGCAGCCTCCTGCTGCTCGAAGCGGCGAACCGCAACTGGCCGGCCGCGTCCGCCGGGCAGGACCTGCGGCGAGCCAGCGAGCTGCTGCGGCGGAACCTGGCCGAGACCCGCAGCTTGGTCCACGAACTGGCGTCGCCGGGGCTTGAGGCATCCCCGCTCCCCGAGGCTCTCCGGCAGGCCGCCGCCCAGTATGTCCCCGGGGTGAGGCTGCTCGTCACGGGCGAACCCCGGCCCGTTCCCGCGGATGTCCGGCACGCCCTCCTGCGGGTGGTCCAAAGCGCGGCGTCGAACATCAAACTCCACGCTTCCGCCACCAACGCCACTCTGACGCTCGGATTCCTTCCGGCCGCCGTCACGCTGGATATTTACGACGACGGCGCCGGCTTTGATCCCGCAGCGGTACCACCGCCGTCGGACGCCGGAGGCTATGGGCTTCGTGCCATGCGGCAGCGGGTGGAACAGTTGGGCGGCGTATTCTCGGTGGAAAGCACTCCCGGCGAAGGGACCATCGTGGCTGCACAATTGCCTGCCAGTGAGGACGCATGAAGGCCATCACCGTGCTCCTCGTGGACGATCATCTCGTGGTCCGCAGCGGGCTCAAAGCCCTGCTGGGAACCCAGCCGGACATCGATGTCGTGGCGGAGGCGGCGTCGGGCGAGGAAGCCCTGGCGCAGGTGGAGCAGCATTCCCCGGCCGTGGTAGTGATGGACCTGGCCATGGGTGCCGGCATGGACGGCATCGAGGCCATCCGGAAAATCCGCGAGCGCAACCGGCGGCAGGCCGTACTCGTGTTCACCACCTACGATTCCGACGCCGACATCGTCCGGGCCGTGGATGCCGGCGCCATGGGCTATCTGCTCAAGGACGCCGCGCCGGAAGAAATCTTCGCTGCCATCCGTGGCGCGGTCCAGGGCAAGAGCGTGATGAGTGCCCCGGTGGCCTCGCGGCTCTTCCAGCAGCTGCGCAATCCCGACGAAGTGCTGACACCGCGCGAAGCCGAGTTGCTGAGCCTCCTCATCGAGGGGCTCAGCAACCGGGAGCTTGGGCAGCGGCTCTTCATCTCGGAAGCCACGGTGAAGACCCACCTCGCCCACATCTACGCCAAGCTGGGTGTGGAAACGAGGGCAGCCGCCATCGCCACTGCGATCCGGCGTGAAGGGATGCGCTAGGAGCCATGGATGAGCGGCGTGCGATCAAAAAACTGCTGACGCCATGAGCGGCTAGGTGGCGGCCGTCCGCGCCCTGTACTCGCGCGGGGTGGCTCCGGTTTCGTTCAGGAACTGCCGGTTGAAGTTGGACAGATTCGAGAAGCCCACCTCGTAGCAGATGGTGGAGATCGCCATATCGCTGCGTTCCAGGAGTCGGCGGGCATGTGCCAGGCGAAGCTTGCGGACCAGGTCACTGAAATTCTGGCCGGTGGACCGCTTGAAATACTTCGAGAAGGTCGGCTCGGACATACCCACCAGGGCTGCGGCCTCCGACATTTTGACGGTGCCGGCATGGTTGCTGAAGACGTACTCGAGGACGATGTCCACCACGGCCGCGGCCTGGCCGTCCAGTTGCGGCCGGAACCATTCTTCGGCGAGGTAGCGCCGCTCTCCCTGCGGCGCCCGCGCAAGAATCGCGAAGAGTTCCAGGAGGTGGTGAAGCCGCTCCAATCCCGCGGATGCGCCCATCGCCTCGATGGCTGCGGCCGCTGTCTGGGCTGAGCGGCCCAGGAACTCGATGCCTCGTGCGGACTGTTCCAGCAGTGGCTCGATTTCTGCTATTTCGGGAATGACGGAGGCTGCTTGCCGGATCCACTTCCCGTCGAACTGGATCACGGCGTCGCGCCGCTCCAGGACTTCCCCGGGCTCCAGGTCGCTGACCCAGTCGTGCGGCAGCCCGGAGCCGATCAGCGACACATGCCCGGCTTCGAAGGTGCCGATATGGTCTCCCACGATGAACTTGCCGGCACCTTTTCTGATCAGGTGGATCTCGTATTCAGGATGGTAGTTCCAGCGTGCCAGCGGGCTGGGATAGTCATGCTCGTGCCACCGGACGGAATGGTTTGGGTCTTCCGGGATCACCTCCCGGTTGGCGCGCATGCCCAGCAGCCTTTCGGCAAGCCTGGCCGATGCGCCGTTGCCCGGATCCGTCGCGCTCATTCTGGCTCTCCAGCATTTGGTGTGTGAAAAATGGCGGCTCCGTTGGTGCGCCATTCCCTAACATTAGCGCCTGCTCCCGAGGAGCGGCATGGCAAATTTGTATCAGAAATCGGCAACCACGGCGCTAGTTGTGCCACATCCCACAGGCCTAATGTTGAGGAACACAAGCGGGGCCCGTCGGACGCCCGGCCCTAAGCCTCTCCCCAGTCCGGTACTTCGATGAAGCGGTCGAAGTACGCCTGTGCACCCCCATGAAGAACAAAGGAGTCCTCCCATGCGCCCAAAAATGCGCGCTGCCTCACTGGCCGCCGGCGCCCTGTGCATCGCACTTTCTGCCTCAGCCTGCTCCGGAGCCGGCGGCGGCACGGCCGCCGGTGACCAGAACAGCATCAATGTCCTGATGGTGAACAACCCGCAGATGGAAGACCTGCAGAGGCTGACCGCGGATAACTTCACCAAGGACACCGGCATCAAGGTCAACTACACCGTGCTTCCGGAGAATGACGTCCGGGCCAAGATCAGCCAGGAATTCTCCAGCCAGGCTGGCCAGTACGACGTCGCATCCCTCTCGAACTACGAGATCCCGTTCTATTCAGAGAACAAGTGGCTGGCGCCTTTGGACAACGTGGCCAAGGACGCCGAATTCAACCAGGCAGATATCCTGCCCGCGTACACCGCCTCGCTGACCGGCAAGGACGGCAAGCTCTACGGCGAGCCGTTCTACGGGGAGTCCTCGTTCCTGATGTACCGCAAGGACATTTTCGACGCCAAGGGCCTGACCATGCCGGAGAAGCCCACCTGGGACCAGGTGGCCGACCTGGCTGCCAAGGCCGACGGCGCGGCCCCCAACATGAAGGGCATCTGCCTGCGCGGCCAGCCCGGCTGGGGCCAGGTCTTCGCGCCGCTGACCACCGTGGTGAACACCTTCGGCGGCACCTGGTTCGACAAGGACTGGAACGCCCAGGTCAACTCCCCTGAATTCACCGAAGCGACCCAGTTCTACGTGGACCTGGTCCGCAAGCACGGAGAGGCCGGTGCTGCCCAGGCAGGATTCACCGAGTGCCTGAACAACATGAGCCAGAGCAAGGTCGCCATGTGGTACGACGCCACGTCCGCAGCAGGCGCTTTGGAAGCCGATGCATCACCCGTGAAGGGAAAGATCGGCTACGCCCAGGCACCGGTGAAGAAGACCGATTCCTCCGGCTGGCTGTGGACCTGGTCCTGGGGCGTGCAGGCGGCCTCCAAGAAACAGGATGCTGCCGGTAAGTTCATCGCCTGGGCCAGCTCCAAGAAGTACGAAGAGCTCGTGGCCTCGAAGCTGGGCTGGGCCAAGGTTCCCTCCGGCAAGCGCATCTCCACCTACGAGAACGCCGCGTTCCAGAAGGCCGCGCCGTTCTTCAAGGCGGAACGCTCTGCCATCGAGAACGCGGACCCGAAGAATCCAGGCATGCAGGAGCGCCCGGTCGTCGGCATCCAGTTCGTCGGCATCCCCGAGTTCGCCGACTTGGGCACCACCGTCTCCCAGGGTGTCAGCTCCGCCATTGCAGGGCAGGGATCTGTAGCGGATGCGCTGGCCAAGGGCCAGGAAGCCGCTCAGAAAATCGGCGACAAGTACAAGAAGTAACCAACCATCCACCAATGGTTCTGTGGCCCGTCTGACGGCGGGCCACAGAACCGCAGGAGAACATCATGACTACCGCAACAGCGCGCGTCGCCCGTCCCGGGCACAGCGCACCCAAAACTTCCAAGAATGCCAGGTCGCGTGAACGCGCACTGGCCTGGGCACGGCGTGCGCCGCTGCTGCCGGCCCTGATCTTCCTCATCATCGTCACCCAGCTTCCCTTCGTGGTGACCCTCATCATTTCGTTCCTGAACTGGAACAGCCTCCGCCCTGACCAGACCGGGTTCGCCGGCTTCGACAACTACGTTCAGGTCCTCACCAACGCCGACCTGCGCCAGGCCATCTTCACCACCATCATCCTCACCGTTTCGGTGGTGCTGGCCAGCCTGGTCATCGGCCTCGGACTGGCCCTGCTGCTGGACAAGAAGTTCATCGGCCGCGGCCTGGCCCGCACCCTGCTGATCGCACCGTTCCTGGTGGTGCCGGTCGCCGCTGCCCTGATCTGGAAGCACGCCCTGCTGAACCCGACCTACGGGCTGATCAACGGGGTCCTGACCTGGATCTGGTCCCTGTTCGGCAGCAACACCCCGCCCCAGCCGGACCTTCTCTCCCAGGCGCCACTGATGGCCGTCATCGTCTCGCTGGTCTGGCAATGGACCCCGTTCATGATGCTCATCCTGCTGGCCGGGCTGCAGTCCCGTCCCATGGACACCGTGGAGGCCGCCCAGATGGACGGCGCCAGCCCGTGGGACATCTTCCGCCAGCTGACGCTGCCGCACCTGCGCCAGTACCTCGAGCTCGGCGGCCTGCTCGGCGCGATCTACATCGTGCAGAACTTCGATGCCGTCTTCACCCTCACCTCCGGCGGCCTGGGCACGGCCAACCTGCCCTACGCCATCTACCAGACGTTCTACTTCGCCAACGAATACGGCCTGGCCTCCGCCGCCGGCGTCGTGGTGGTCATCGGCACCATCATCGTGGCGACCTTCGCCCTCCGCACCGTTTTCTCGCTCTTCAAGAAGGAGGCAGCACGATGAGCACCCTCACCCCTGCCGAACACCAGAAGTCGGGCCCTGCCCGTTCCACATCGCCCACCGCCCTGAACACCGGATCGCGCCGCAGTCGATTCGGAAAGATCGGGGGCAAGTCCCGCATGGACCCCACCCGGAACAACACCGCGGCGGGCATTGCGGCCTGGCTGCTGGCCCTGCTGTTCGCCGCTCCGGTCCTCTGGATGATCCTGACCTCCTTCCACTCCGAGACGGACGCCGCCACCAACCCCCCGTCCGTCGCCGCGAACCTCACCCTGGATGCCTACAAGGAGTTCTTCGGCGCGAGCTCCGGGGTCATCCCCTGGCCGCCGCTGATCAACTCCGCCACCGCCTCGATCCTGTCCACCGTGCTGGTCCTGGTCCTGGCCATCCCGGCCGCCTACGCCCTGTCGATCCGGCCGGTGAAGAAGTGGACCGACGTCATGTTCTTCTTCCTCTCCACCAAGATGATGCCGGTGGTCGCCGCAGTCCTGCCGCTGTTCCTCTTCGCCAAGACCGCCGGCGCGCTGGACAACATCTGGTTCCTGATTCTGATGTACACGTCCATGAACCTGCCCATCGCGGTCTGGATGATGCGCTCCTTCCTCGCCGAAGTGCCGGTGGAAATACTGGAGGCTTCACAGATCGACGGCGCCGGCCTGCTGCTGACGCTCCGCAAGATCATCGCCCCCGTGGCCATGCCCGGAATCGCCGCCACCGCCCTGATCTGCTTCATCTTCAGCTGGAACGAGCTCCTCCTGGCCCGGGTGCTCACCGGCGTCATGGCCGGCACCGCTCCCGTCTTCCTGACCGGCTTCGTCTCCAGCCAGGGACTGTTCCTCGCGAAGGTCTGCGCCGCCGCCGTCGTGATTTCCCTCCCGGTGCTGTTCGCTGGCTTCGCAGCCCAAGACAAGCTCGTCCAGGGCCTCTCACTCGGCGCCGTCAAGTAGACCAGCCATTCCCCTTCGATCTTCCGAGGAATACTTCGATGACAACATCAACCGCACAGTCCCCGGCGCCAGGACACCCCGCGCAGCCTGAACTGCCCGCCACCATGCGCGCCTCCATCCTGAAGCGCCAGGGCGACATGGTTCTGGAAACCCTGTCCGTCCCGCAACTCGCGCCCGACCAGGTCCTCGTACAGGTCGCCGCCGTCGGCGTCTGCGGCAGCGACGTCCACTACTACGAACACGGCCGCATCGGCGACTACGTGGTCGACCACCCGCTGATCCTGGGCCACGAACTCTCCGGACGGATCGCCGCCGTCGGAAGCGCTGTTGACCCTGACCGCCTCGGCAAGCGCGTCGCCGTCGAACCCCAACGGCCATGCCGCAAGTGCAAGCAGTGCAAGGCCGGACGCTACAACCTCTGCCCCGACATCGAGTTTTACGCCACCCCGCCAATCGACGGAGCCTTCGCCGAATACGTGACGATCCAAAGCGATTTCGCCTTCGACATCCCGGACAGCGTCAGCGACGAGGCGGCCGCCCTCATCGAACCGCTGTCCGTGGGGCTGTGGGCCTGCGAGCGCGCCGACATCAAACCCGGCAGCCGCGTCCTGATCGCCGGGGCCGGACCCATCGGGATCATTGCCGCCCAGGCCGCCCGCGCTTTCGGCGCCACGGAAATCTACATCACGGACGTCGCCCAGGACCGGCTGGCCTTTGCTCTGGAACACGGTGCAACGCACGCGCTCAACGCCAGGACGGACAGCGTGGAAGGGCTCGACGTCGACGCGTTCATTGACGCCTCCGGCGCCCCGCAGGCGGTCCGTTCCGGGATCAAAGCGGTGGGGCCGGCCGGCCGGGTCATCCTGGTCGGGTTGGGAGCGGACGACGTCGAGCTTCCTGTCTCGTTTATCCAGAACCGCGAGATCTGGCTCTCCGGCGTTTTCCGCTACACCAATACCTGGCCGCTGGCGATCCAGCTCATCGCCGACGGCAAGGTGGACCTGGACGTCCTGGTCACCGGAAAATTCACACTCGCCGAATCTGAAGACGCCCTCAGAGCGGGCAAACAGCCCGGACAGCTCAAAGCCGTCGTCTACCCCGGCCGCTAAGCCCAGCGCGGCTCCAACGACAGCGACATCACAACCACGTTCAGCACCGACCTGCAAGGAAGCAGCCATGCCATCACAAGAGCACGGTTCCCAACCAGACCTCCCTGACGACGGAGCCTTGGTCACCGTCATCGGCGAGTCACTCGTTGACATCATCGACGACCCCCTCCGGGGAAACACGGCGCCCGAAACGCACCCCGGCGGCAGCCCCCTCAACGTTGCCGTCGGCTGCGCCCGCCTGGACCTCCGGACCAAACTCATCACGCACTATGCTGAGGACCCCTACGGGCAGATGATCGCCGACCATCTGGACAGCAACGGCGTCGACGCCATCGTCGGCGGCTCACTGCCGACCTCAACCGCCCTGGCGTCACTGGACGCCGCCGGAGCTGCGGAATACACGTTCTCCATCAGCTGGGACATCAACGGCGCGTCCATACCTGCCTTGGCAGTGGCGGAGAACTCGCTCCATGTCCACACCGGATCAATCGCGACGCTGCTCCCTCCGGGCAACACGTCGGTACGCGGCCTGATCGAAGCAGCACGCCCGCACGCCACCGTAAGCTTTGACCCCAACTGCCGGCCGGCCATCAGCCCCGACCCAGCCGCCGCCCGGGAACAGGCCGAAGGCTTTGTGGCCGCCAGCGACGTGGTCAAAGCCAGCGACGAGGACCTGCGATGGCTCTACCCCGACAGGACGCTGGAGGAATCGATGGCGGCCTGGCTGGAGCTCGGACCGTCATTGGTGGCACTGACCCGCGGCGCCCAGGGACCGGTCATCCTGACCCGGGCGGGGCGCGTGGAGATGCCGGGCGAGGCCATCACGGTGGCCGACACCGTGGGGGCCGGGGACTCCTTCATGGCCGGACTGATATCCGGGCTCGCCCATTTCGGAGCGCTCGGGGCGGCGGGCAGGGGGCGGCTGCAGGAGCTGACTACAGATGAGCTGCATGCCCTCGCCGCCTACGCCAACCGTGCGGCGGCGATCACCTGCTCGCGGCCCGGCGCAAACCCTCCGCGATCGGCGGAACTGGAGTTGCCCGCCCTCGCGCGCCGGAGCTGAATAAGGGCGTCCCCGTGGAAGAACAATGGCCGAACACTCCGTTAATGGGACCCGTTAATAGCCCCAGCCGGAGTTGCAGAAGGGACAGTTGATGACTCCAGCTATTGCACGGCCCGCGTGCTGCCCATAGGTTTGAGATAGCGGAAAACAGTTCTCCGCATCTGCCTGCCGTCGGAGCAGGACCAGAAATAAGGGTTACAAAGGAAGTAGCAGCACATGGCAACAGGCACAGTTAAATGGTTCAACGCCGAAAAGGGCTTCGGATTCATCGCTCCGGATGACGGATCGGCAGATGTTTTCGCGCACTATTCGGCAATTGCCAGCAGCGGCTACCGCTCCCTGGATGAAAACCAGAAAGTCGAATTCGACGTGACCCAGGGCCCCAAGGGCCCGCAGGCTGAGAACATTCGCCCGCTGTAGGTTTAAAAAAAATTGCCCGGGACGTGCTGTTCAGCATGTCCCGGGCAATTTTTGTGTCCTGAGACGCCCATGAACCAACCTGCTGGGCCTCGTCAAGCGTGTCGCCAGCGTGGAGCTTGGCTACTTCAGCGATGTCTTCGGCCGTCCCAGCGGGCGTGACCTCCCCCGGTTCGACGACGCCGAGGAACCTGACGCGGACATGTGGGCCACCGCTGGGGAGACCCGCGATGAGATCGTGGAGCTGCACCGCTTTTCGGCGGCCCACAGCGATGCCACCATTGAGTCGCTGCCGCTCGATGCACCGGGCGTCGTGCCCTGGTGGCCGGAAGAGCGCAGGCACGTGACGCTGCAGCAGATGCTGGTGCACATGTGCGCGGAGACGGCCCAGCATCTGGGGCACGCGGACATCCTTCGCGAACTGATCGACGGCGCTGCGGGGCAGGGTCCGAATGACCCCAACCTTCCCGCGCGGAGCGCCGCCGAGCAAAGCGCACACTTCGACCGCCTCGAGGCCGCGGCGCGCGAGGCTGCGGCACACGCCACGACCTAGACGAAGGCGGACTTCCCCGTGACGGCACGGGCCACGATGAGGGAATTGATCTCGTAGCTGCCCTCGTAGGTGTAGAGGATTTCGGCATCCCCGAAGAGCTTGCCCATCTCGAAGTCGCTGCTGATGCCGTTGCCCCCCAGCAGCGAACGCCCCATGGCCACCGAGGACCGGGCCAGCCGGGTGGTGGTGGCCTTGGCCATCGCTGCCTGCGCCATTTCCAGCTTTCCCTCCTCCTGGATGCGGGCGAGTTGCACCATCAGGGCCAATGACGCGGAGGCGTTGCCCAGGATCTCGGCGAGCTGCTGCTGGATGAGCTGGAAGCGGGCCAGTTCCTTGCCGAACTGCCGGCGCTGCAGGGAGTAGGAGCGGGCGACGTCGAACGCGGCCAGCTGGATCCCGGCGCCCTGCCACCCCACCCATGCGCGCGAATCCCGCAGGAGCGCGTTCGCCTTGGAGAAATCCGTGGCTCCCGGGAGCAGGTTGGCCTCCGGGATCCGGACGTTGTCCAGCACGATGTCGGCGTTCTGCATGATTCGCAGACCGATCTTGTTCGCGATCTTGGTGGCGGTATACCCGGGCCGGTCGGTTTCAACGATGAAGCCCTTGATCTGCTGGTCGGCCTCGTCGCGGGCCCAGACGAGGGCAAAGTCAGCGATGGTGCCGGCTCCGATCCACCGTTTGGCGCCGTTTATCACCCACTCGCCATTCTCCAGCCGGGCCGAGGTTGCAAGTCCCCCGGCGATGTCCGAGCCGTGGTCCGGCTCTGTGAGGGCGAAGGCTCCCAGCTGCGTGAATGCCGTCAGTCCCGGCAGCCAGCGGCGCTTCTGCTCCTCGGACCCAAGTTCGTGGATCATCCCCACAATTAACTCGTTGTGGATGCCCACCAGGGCCGAAAGCGATACGTCAGCCCGGGCCACCTCAACATACATGAGGCCCTTGAAGAGCTTCGACGTGCCGTCGGTCTGCAGCCCGCCGAGCCCGCGCTTTCCCATCTCCGCCAGCAGCCCGAACGGGAACTCCTCGCGGTTCCAGTAATCGATGGACTGCGCCCTGACCCTGGCCTGCAGGAACTCCCGAACATCCAGGTAGCGCTTCCGTTCGTCCGGAGGAAGCAGGTCCGCGATGTACATGAGGTCGGCATCGGGAAAGGGCGGCGCCTGGCCGGGCACGTCGCCGCCGGCCGCCTGCACCGCTGTGGATTGTCCGCTGTCACGTCCTTGTGGCTGCACGGGCACGGTCCCTTCACTCTTTCAAACCCTTGGATGTCCTAGTATATTGCAGAGTGACATGGATCACTAGGATGTGCATCCCCCGGCGAAAGGTGCCCCATGACAGTCACCGACGACTTCCGTGCAGCACGCGACCAGCTGCTGGCCCTGCGCAACAACTACTCAGAGGCCCGGAGCAGCTTTCAGTGGCCACGCTTCGAGGAATTCAACTTCGCACTGGACTGGTTCGACGCCATCGCCGCCGATCCCGCCGCCGGAAGCAGGCCCGCGCTGGTGATCGTGGAACAGGACGGCACGGCGACCCGCCGCAGTTTCGCCGAGCTCTCGGCCCGCTCAAACCAGGTGGCCAACTGGTTCCGGAGCCAGGGAGTGCGGCGCGGGGACCGCATGATCGTCATGCTCGGAAACCAGGTGGAACTCTGGGAGCTCATGCTGGCGGGCATCAAATTGGGCATCGTGCTCATCCCCACCACCACGCTGATGGGTCCGGCGGACCTGAAAGACCGGGTGGAGCGCGGCGAAGCGGCCTGGGCCGCCGTCGGAAGTTCTAACATCGGCAAATTTGCCGATGTTCCCGGAGATTACAGGCTCATAGAAATAGGCGACGGCGGCACCGGCGCGGACGCGGCGCCGGGTGCCGCCCGGTACTCTGACTCCGCCGCCTCCTCCGAGGAATTCACTCCGGATGCCCCCACGAAGGCCGACGAAACCCTGCTCCTGTACTTCACCTCCGGGACCACTTCGAAGGCCAAACTGGTGGAGCATACGCACACGTCCTACCCTGTGGGCCACCTCTCCACGATGTACTGGATCGGCTTGGAGCCCGGCGACGTCCACCTGAACGTGGCCTCCCCGGGGTGGGCCAAGCATGCGTGGTCCAACGTGTTCACGCCGTGGATCGCCGAGGCCTGCGTGTTCATCTACAACTACGACCGCTTTGACGCCCGGGCCCTGATGGAGCAGATGGACCGCGAGAAGGTGACCAGCTTTTGCGCCCCGCCCACGGTGTGGCGAATGCTTATCCAGGCAGACCTCACGCTCCTCAGGAATCCGCCCGCCAAGGTGGTTTCGGCCGGCGAACCGCTCAACGCCGAGGTGATCGGGCAGGTTCACCGCGCCTGGGGACAGACCATCCGCGACGGTTTCGGCCAAACAGAGACGACCGTTCAGGTGGCCAACACCCCTGGCCAGCCGGTCAAGATCGGGGCCATGGGCCAGCCCCTGCCCGGTTATGACGTGGTTCTCGTTGATCCCGCGACCGGCGAAGAAGCGGACGACGGCGAACTCTGCCTGCGCCTGGACCCCCGCCCCGTGGGGCTGATGAAGGCATACTACGGGGATCCTGAGAAGACGACGGACGCTTTCCGAGGCGGCTACTACCACACAGGCGACATGGCCAGCAGGGACGAGCATGGCGTCATCACCTATGTTGGCCGCGGTGACGACGTCTTCAAGTCCTCTGATTACCGGCTGTCGCCGTTTGAACTGGAGAGCGTGCTGATCGAGCACCCTGCCGTGGCCGAGGCTGCCGTGGTCCCGTCCCCTGACCCCGTCAAGCTATCCGTGCCCAAGGCGTTCGTGGTTCTGGCGGCCGGCCACGAACCGGGGCCGGAACTGGCCGAGGAGATCCTCCGCTACTGCCGGGACCACCTGGCACCCTTCAAGCGCATTCGCCGGATCGAATTCGCCGAGTTGCCCAAGACCATTTCCGGCAAGATCCGCCGGGTCGAATTGCGTCACAGCGAGGAGGCCAGGCACGGCGGCGCACCAGGTTCCGGCACCCAGGTTCCCCAAGGCTTGAGCCAGGGCCTGGGCACGGAGTATTCCGAAGCCGACTTTCCGGGCCTGAAGAGCGGGAACTGACCATGGCAACGCCGCTGCCCCGTGACCCCATCGCCGACGCCCAGCGGAACTGGGAACGCCATGGATGGGGCGACGTCGCCGCGCCGATGGCCGCCATCACGGCCATCATGCGCACGCAGCAGATCCTCCTGGCCCGCATTGAAGTCGCACTGAAGCCCTTCGGCCTCACCTTTGCCCGCTACGAGTTGCTGGCCCTGCTGAGTTTCGCGCGCAGCGGCTCGCTTCCAATGAACAAAGCGAGCGCCCTGCTGCAGGTCCATCCGACATCGGTGACCAACGCCGTCGACCGCCTGGAAAAAGCCGGACTCGTGGTGCGCTCACCGCACCCGACTGACGGCCGCACCACGCTGATCGAACTCACCACCGAAGGCAGCACCATCGCCAAACGGGCGACGGCGGTCCTCAACACGGAGGTTTTCAGCCAGTCCGGCTTCGCGGACAGCGACATGGACCAGCTGATCCGGATACTGGCGGACTTCCGCCGCCAGGCCGGCGACTTCTCCGAAGAATGACGGGCCGGCGGGCAGTGCGGCACCAGCCCAGCGTCCGGTCATCAGCCTGGAATAGTGTCGCTGTCCGCGCGTTGGCCTGATGTTCGCTGCAGTTCCCCAATGAAGGCGTCCAACAGGGCGATCTGCTGCGGGTCGTTGGCAAGCTGGACGAGGTCGGCGGCCGTGCTGTACACCTTGATGTTGGTGTGCTGGCTGTGGGTCGAGAGAAGGTCGAACGCGGCCTCGGAGCCGATGCGCAGGCTCCCCATCAAAATCCCCTTGGCCTGTTCGATGGTGGCGCGCGTCCCGACGGCACCCTCCACCGCTTCGCGGGCGGCCCGCTCCGTCTCCCAGTGCAGCGTGCTGGTGAGGTCAATGATGAAGCCGTCCGCGCTCTGCAGCACACCAGCCTCCACTACAGCCTCGCCGGCGGTGATGACGCGGTGCTCCCGCAGCCTGGAGTCAATGAGCCGGTGGTAGCTGCAGAAATAGCCGCCCGAAACGCAGGCCGCCGAGAAGACTTCCTGGCAGCGGTCGCGGTCCTCGGGATGTTTGTGGGAGTAGAGCAGTTCGATGGTCGGTACGATCTCCCCGCGGGCGTACCCATGCAGCGCATAGAGCTCATCGGACCAGTGCAGTTCCTGGGACACGGCATCGTAATGGAATGTCCCGGCGGCGCAGGGGGCGTCCCCCAGGGCGCTGGAGTATGTGTTCACGCTCTTCGGCTGGTTCGTCGCCCCGCCTGCTGCCGCGTCCTGTCCGTCCATGGTCACACGCCGGGCGAGTAACCGTCGGCGGCGGACACCAGCGGCCTTGCCTGATCGGTGGTCCTGCACGCCCGCAGCGCTTCGGTGCGCGACAGGGCGGTGCGCCGCAGGCCTGCCACGGGAACACCCTCGTTCACGGCGGGCGGGCGGGGCGCGGCTTGGCGGGGTGGCGACGGGCGGTGCGGGGATAGGCGGTCCATCCGCGATGCCGAAATCTCCCGTACGAGACCCATACCGGCGTACTCGCGGACTGCGGCAATTCCCTTTACCGCTTCCTCCTTATCGGAAAAGGCCCGGGACACGGCCATCACGGTACCGTCCGGGGCTGTGATCTGGAATCTGAACGCAGCGTCGTCGTCAAGGAAAAGTTCGAACATACCGGCCATAAAAATCCCCCTCGTTCAACAGAAATACAAGGCTTCCGGTGACACCATCGGCACCGGAAGCAGTCCACGTGTTCCTGAATCACGCCGTGGATAATGCAGGGCGCAATTTGATGAATTTATGAAATTGTGAACTAGGCGGGCCTGTTTTGCAAGGCCTGTCCATCGCCAGTACCGGGTTCATGCCGCTCCATTCCGCGGATTTCCGGGCCACTGAGTGCGGCCGAAGATACGCGCAACTAGACAGACCGTTCTGTCTCTATACTTGAATCTAGGTGGGCCGTTCGGCAGCGCCGGTATGGATGGGACTGCAGCGGAGGAAATCCAGGTGGATGACATGCCAGGCAGCGTGATCCTGAGCGACATAAAAGCAGACCTCTTCAAGTCGATGGGCCACCCGGCACGGATCCTCATCCTTGAGATGCTGCTTAACGGCCCCGTGGCCGTGAGCAGGCTACGCGATGACACAGGCCTTGAGGCCTCGAACCTCTCCCAGCACTTGGGCATCCTCCGGCGGCAGCGGCTGATCGTCCCCTCGCGGAAAGACGGCCGTCTCTTCTACGAACTCTCCTGCTCCGACGTGCGCGGTGTCCTGGAAGCCGCCGGCGGTCTGCTGGGGTCTGTGCGGATGGCCGACGACAACCTGCAAACTGCGGGCTGACATGCCGACAGGCGGCCGCCCGGCGTCTGTTCGCTGATAGCCGCCGGAACTTCACCTCCCGTTAACGGCCATAGCTTAGCGTTGCTCTTCTAAGACCCGTGCGCGGGAAACTTGGGCAAGGAGGGGAACGATCGTGGCCGACATTGCTGCTGTCCTGGGGCGTCTCGCCCCGCACGAACTTGAGGAGATCCGAGCCACGGGGCCACACGGCCACCTGAGCCGGCACATTATCCAGGCACTGGACCGCGCCGCCGGAGGTCCCGGTTCAGGGCGCGGCTACTACGTGCCTGCCGGAAGCGTCAGCCCCACGGGAAGCCCCCACCAGATCCTGCGGAGCGACGTCGCGGCCTGGCTTTTCGGCGCAGCGGAACGGAACGAAGCGGCAAGTTCCGTTTAATGGGCCCGATCGGCGGAGACCGGCAGATATCTCAGTACAGGAAGATGTCGAACCATTCGCGGTTGTGGGCGTGCAGCAGGACCAGGAACAGGACAAAGTCGAACAGCAGGTGGACGGCCACAATGTAGGAGAGCGACTTGGTCACCGTGAAAATGCGGGCCTGAAGCAGCGCGAACGGGAAAATGAACAGCGGCGCCCAGGCCCGGAATCCGAGTTCCCACAAGAAGGACGTGAACAGTACTGCCTGCAGGAGGTTGGCCTGCCAGTCGGGCAGATGTCGGCGGAACAGCGTAAAGGCCGTGCAGATGAAAAACAGTTCATCCCAGATGCCCAGGGCGTTGGTCCCGATGAAGAGCCGTGTGATGCCGTCGGGATCGTGCACTGCGGGCCAGTTCTGGTAGACGCCTGTCCGGACCATGTAGACGGGCAGCACAGCGTAGCCCAGCACCAACACCACGGGCAGGTACAGCTTCTCCCCCCGCGTCCACTTGTTGCCGGTCATGACGGGAAACACGATCGCGCGCTCCTTGGTGACCCAGCGGGACACCGCATACGGGATGCCCACGGCCAGGACCATGGCGGACCCCATGACGAGCATGTGCGAGGTGCTGACGTCGGTGGTGATCGGAACGGCGCTGATCAGCAGGATTCCGGCGGCGATGAGGATGAGATCGCGGAAAAGCGCCTTGTCAACGAGCGCAGCAAGCACCAGCGAGGCCGCAAGCAGGGCGTAGCCGGCGACGGGCTGGTGCACCGCGAAGAGCAGGAAACCGGACAGCGACAGCATCGCCGCAGGGACCACGCGAACGGACGTCCCCTTGGCGGTGCTCTGCTCTGCGACAGGGAGGTTCACCGGTGCCTGAACTCCGGCTGGCGCTTCTCCGAGAAAGCCGCCATGCCTTCTTTCTGGTCCTCGGTGGCGAAGAGCGAATGAAACAGGCGCCGTTCAAAGAGCACGCCCTGCGCCAGCCCCGTCTCGAAGGCCGCGTTGACGGCTTCTTTGGCCAGCATGGCGGCAGGCTTTGACTTGGAGGCGATGACCTCGGCGGCCTTCAGCGCCTCTTCCACGGTGTCCCCGGCCGGAACCACCCTTGCCACGAGTCCGGAGCGCTCTGCCTCGTCCGCATCAATGAACCGGCCGGTCAGGATCATGTCCATCGCTTTGGCTTTGCCCACGGCCCGGGTCAGCCGCTGGGAGCCGCCCATCCCCGGAAGGACTCCGAGGTTGATCTCGGGCTGGCCGAACTTGGCGTTGTCCCCGGCGACGATGAAGTCGCACATCATCGCCAGCTCGCAGCCGCCGCCCAGGGCGAAGCCGGACACTGCGGCGATCAGCGGGATCCGCAGCCGGGTGAGGTCTTCCCACCCACGGAACCAGTCGGCGTCGTACATCTCCATGTAGCCCTGCGATGCCATCTCCTTGATGTCGGCGCCGGCGGCAAAGGCCTTCCCCGAGCCGGTGATCACCACCGCCCCCACGCCCGGATCGGCGTCCATGGCGGACACCGCAGCGACGAGTTCATCCAGTGTCGCCCTGTTCAGCGCGTTCAGTGCTTCGGGCCGGTTCAGGGTCACGAGACCCACGCGCCCGCGGCGCTCCACCAGAATGTTCCCGTACTCCTGCGTCATGCATGCCCCTTACGTATTTGGTCCCTAACTCAAGCTAAGCCTACTTACCGGATTTGTCCCGAATGTCGGTGATAATGCCGGAGAAATCCCTTCCGGCACCGCCTTCGGCTGCGAAGGCATCGTAGATTTCCGAGGCCAGCGGACCCATCCGGGCTGCCACCCCGGTGCTTTGGACGGCGTTCAGGGCCAATTTGAGGTCCTTCGCCATCAGCGCCCCGGCAAACCCCGGCTGGTAATCGCGGTTGGCCGGGCTGGTGGGCACCGGCCCCGGAACGGGGCAGTTCGTGGTGAGCGCCCAGCACTGGCCGGAAGCTGCGGAGGCGACGTCGAACAGCGCCTGGTGCGTCAGCCCCAGCTTCTCACCCAGGACGAACGCCTCGCTCACCGCGATCATGGACACGCCCAGGATGAGGTTGTTGCAGATCTTTGCCGACTGTCCTGCGCCGTGCTCTCCGCAGAGGACTGCGCGCTTGCCCATCACGTCCAGCATGGGCCGCACGGTTTCGAAGTCCTCGGGCAGCGCTCCCACCATAAAAGTCAGCGTGCCTGCCTCGGCTCCCACCACGCCGCCGGAGACCGGCGCGTCCACCGAGCGGTGCCCGGCGTCGAGGGCCAGCCTGGCCGCTTCCCTGGCCTCATCGACGTTGATGGTGGAGCAGTCAAGGAACATGGTGTTCGGGCCTGCAGCTGCGAGCAGCCCGGGCTGGCCCTCCGCGCCCCGGTAGGCGTCGAGCACATGCTGTCCGCTGGGGAACATGGTGAGGACCACGTCCGCTCCGGCCACGGCCTCGGCGGCGGTGCCGACGGTGGGCACGCCGTGCTCACGAGCCGCTTCCAGGGCCGCGGGCACTACGTCGAATCCTGCCACGGTGTAGCCGGCCTTGACGAGGTTGACCGCCATGGGTCCGCCCATATGCCCCAGCCCCAGGAACGCAATGTGCTCCTTCCTGCCCGCAGAATCGTCTGCGGTTCCTGCAACGTCCGGTGTCGCTTCGTCAGGCATGATCGGTTTCCCTTTCCAACAGAACCAGCTCCCTATCCCCCAGCGGGGCAAAGTACCGCTCGACGTCGTCCGCGTGCACTTCCGTCAGCGTGGGCGGCCGCCACTGCGGCTTGCGGTCCTTGTCCACCACCTGGGCCCGGATCCCTTCGCGGAAGTCCGGCCCGCTCAGGCAGCGCAGGCCCACCCGGTATTCCTGTGCCAAGGCCTCGTCCAGGCTTAGCTCCGCGGCCCGGCGCAGCGACGCCAGGGCCACCTTCACCGCCGTCGGCGACTTAGCCTCGATGGTATCCGCGGCCTCGGCCGCCTCACCTCCGGCGGCCCGGAGCCTCCGGAGGATTTCGCCGGCGTCGTCGGCCACGTAGCAGGCGTCGATCCAGTCCCGCTGCGCCTCCAAAGCGGAGACAGGCGGCTTCTCTGCGAAGCGCCCGACGGCGGCTTCCGCGCTTTCGCTTTCCAGCGCCGCCGCCAGCTCAGCGAGCCTGCCGGACGGAACAAAGTGGTCCGCGAGGCCCAGGAACAGGGCGTCGGCTCCGCTCAGATGTGCTCCGGTCAAGGCCGCATGCGTGCCGGCCTCCCCCGGCGACCGCGCGAGCAGCAGGGTTCCGCCGACGTCGGGCACGAATCCGATGGTGGTTTCCGGCATCCCGGTCCTGGTCCGCTCGGTGACGACACGCATGGAACCGTGGGCGGAGATGCCCACGCCGCCGCCCAGGACCAGCCCGTCCATGAACGCCACATACGGCTTGGGGTAGCGGGCAATGAGTGAGTTCAGCCGGTATTCAGCCTGCCAAAAGTCGGCGGTCTCCTGCCCGCCCGCGAGGATATCGCGATAAATGGCCACGATGTCCCCGCCGGCGCATAAGCCCCGCTCACCGGAACCCTGCACCAGAACGGTTTCCACGCCGTCGTCATCCGCCCAGGCGGCGAGCCGCTCCAGCATCGCGGCCACCATGCCGGCGTTGAGCGCATTGACCGCCTTTGGGCGGTTCAGCGTGATGACGCCGAGGCGGCCGCGCTGCTCGAACAGCACCTCATCCGTGGAACCCTCTATCGTTTCAGCAGTCATCAGCTTCCTTCCGGCATGATGAAGCTGGCGCCCTGGCGGATACCGGAGGGCCAGCGGGTGGTCACGGTCTTGGTCTTGGTGTAGAAGCGGAAGGCATCGGCACCGTGCTGGTTGAGGTCGCCAAAGCCTGACGCCTTCCACCCGCCGAACGTGTAGTAGGCAATAGGCACCGGGATAGGCACGTTGATTCCCACCATGCCCGCCTGGACGCGGCTGGCGAAGTCGCGGGCCGCGTCCCCGTCGCGGGTGAAGATGGCCACGCCGTTGCCAAACTGGTGCTCGCTGCAGAGACGGAGGGCTTCGCCGTAGTCCGAAGCGCGAAGGACACTCAGCACCGGGCCGAAGATCTCCTCCTTGTAGATCTTCATGTCCTTGGTGACGTTGTCGAAAAGGGTAGGCCCGATCCAGAAGCCGCCCTCGTAGCCGTCGACGGTGAGCCCGCGGCCGTCGGCCACCAGCGTCGCACCGTCGTCCACGCCGGACTGGATGTAGTTTTCGATCCGCTCTTTGGCAGCTCCCGCCACCACCGGCCCGAAGTCCGAGTCCTTGTCCAGGCTATGGCCAACCTTCAGGTGCTTGACCCGGTCTTCCAGCTTGGCAACCAGCGCGTCGGCAGTGTTCTTGCCCACGGGAACCGCCACGGAGATGGCCATGCAGCGTTCCCCGGCGGATCCGTACCCCGCGCCGATGAGGGCGTCGGTAGCCATGTCGAGGTCCGCGTCAGGCATGATCACCATGTGGTTCTTGGCGCCGCCGAAGCACTGGGCACGCTTGCCGTGGGCGGCGGCGGTCGCGTAGATGTACTGGGCGATGGGTGTCGAGCCCACAAAGCCGATGGCCTTGACGCGCTCGTCCTCAAGCAGCGCATCCACGGCCTCCTTGTCGCCGTTGACCACGTTGAAGACGCCGTCCGGCACGCCGGCCTCCGTATAGAGCTCGGCCAGCCGGAGCGGCACTGACGGGTCACGTTCGGAGGGCTTGAGGATGAAGGCGTTGCCTGCGGCGAGGGCCGGCCCGGACTTCCACAGCGGAATCATGGCAGGGAAGTTGAACGGCGTGATCCCGGCAACCACGCCCAGCGGCTGGCGCATGGAATGGACATCAATGCCGGAGCCGGCGCTGTCAGAGAACTCGCCCTTGAGGAGATGCGGCGCCCCGGCGGCGAATTCCACCACCTCAATGCCGCGCTGGATATCCCCCTTTGAATCCGCGACGGTCTTGCCGTGCTCCGAGGACAGCAGCCTTGCAAGCTCGTCCAGGTTCTCGTTCACCAGGTCCACGAACTTGAGCAGGATGCGCCCGCGCCGTTGGGTGGTCATTGCACCCCACTCCGGCTGGGCTTTCTCTGCGCTGGCAATGATGTTGCGGACTTCCGCCGCGCTGGCCAGCGGGAGCCTGGCCTGCACCTCACCGGTACAGGGGTCATAAACGTCGCTGAACCGGCCGGAGGTTCCGTCTATCCTGTGGCCGTCAACGTAGTGGGACAGTTCGCGCACCATGATGGAATGCTCCTTTGCATGTGACCCAGGTCATCTTGGAGCTGAATATACTCGGACTTCCTACTAAATTCCAGAGTCCGAAGTCCGCGCTAAGTGACCCCGTTCTGCGGGCACTGCCCCGTTGCGCCCCGTTCATCCCGGGCCCAAGTTCGGTAAGTTAGGAACTGTGAAGATAGCTACCTGGAATGTGAACTCGCTGCGTGCCCGTGCCGACCGTGTGGAGGCTTGGCTGCAGCGCTCTGACTGCGATGTCCTTGCCATCCAGGAAACCAAGTGCAAGGACGACAACTTCCCGTGGGAGCTGTTCGAACGGATGGGCTACGAGGTGGCCCACTACGGCCTCAACCAGTGGAACGGCGTGGCGATTGCCTCCAGGGTGGGGCTCGAGGACGTCGAACGCGCCTTTGTGGACCAGCCAGTCTTTGGCAAGGCGGGCTCGGACCCCATTCAGGAAGCCCGCGCCATGGCCGCCACGTGCGGCGGCGTCCGGGTCTGGAGCCTGTACGTCCCCAACGGCCGGGCCCTGGACGACGAGCACATGCCCTACAAGCTCAAGTGGCTGGACGGCCTTAAGAACCAGGCCGCCGGCTGGATCGCCGAAAACCCCGAGGCGCAGATCGCCCTGATGGGTGACTGGAACATCGCACCCACGGACGACGACGTCTGGGACATCGACTTGTTCCTGACGCAGGGCCTGACCCACGTCAGCGAACCGGAACGCGCCGCCTTCCGCGCATTCGAGCAGGTCGGCTTCTCGGACGTGGTGCGCCCGCACACCCCAGGTCCCGGTGTCTACACGTACTGGGACTACACGCAGCTGCGCTTTCCCAAGAAGGAAGGCATGCGGATTGACTTCATCCTGGCTTCGCCTGCCCTTGCCGCCCGGGTCACCGGCGCCTCCATCGACCGTGAGGAACGCAAAGGCAAGGGTGCCTCCGACCACGCGCCCGTGCTCTTGGAGCTGGCCGACTGATGAGGGCTGAACACTCATGACGGGCAGCCTCTACCGCGGGCAGGCCGGGCTGCCGTTCTCGTCCACGCTGCGGGTCTATGAGCCTTTGGATGCCTTCCCCGAGGACCAGCGTCCGGCGCTCAAGGCTGCCGGCGAGCGGGCGGTCTCCCGCGCTGCGGTCGAGAACGCCGAGCTGCTGGCCTCCCTGGGGCGGATCACGCGGCCCGGCGGAGATCCGTTCCCGACCGGACGGACCGACCTGGTGCGGGTCATGCGCCACCTTGGGCTGCCGGCCGCGGACGAATCCAAGGATTCGGCGGACGCGGCCGATGCCGACGCCCTCCTCTATTGCCCCAGTCAGCTTGTGCTGCGGGCCGGACTGGCAGCCAATGCGCTGATGGAGGGCATCCACGGACCACTGGCTGAACTCCTGATTCCGGAAGAGCAGCGGGACCGGCATCAGGAGCGGATCGACCTCGTCAGCGCCCGGGAAGGTGCCACCCGGGTCCACACCAGGGCATCCACCTGGGGCATCCCGTTCAGCTGGTTCTCGCTGTTCCTGGAGTCGGACCCGCAGGAAGTGGTCGAGGCCGGGGGCCGGATCCTCACTGTCCGGGTTCTGGCGCCGATTACCGAGGCCCTCGACCGGGTGCGCTACGCCGTGGCCAACCTCGCGTTGGCCGCTCCGGATCTCGACATGCTCGACGACCTCACCCAGCTCACCGAGTGGTTGGAACTCTTCCACGTGGAGTCCATGGTGGAGCTGGATTACGGGGCCGTGGCAGACAAGGTGTATCCCGATGACTCCCCCATGGATGTCCGCCTTGGCATCGAGTGCCTCGCAGAGGGCGACATGACCGGCGCAGCCGCCGCCTACCGCCGGCTCGCGTCGCGGTGGATTCCCATCCGCCAACTGGCCCGGGCATCCTGACCCGTTGACCCGTGCTGCGCTTCGTGCGCCCTAAGACCTGGGCGGCGCCGTTGTGCGCCGCACGATCAGCTGGTGGGGCGCAACGGCGGACTGCACCGAGCCGGTGATGCCGAGGAGTTCATCCAGGAGCATCTTCGTCCCCAGCTCCGCCTGTTCGTCCGGGCGCTGGCCCACGGTGGTCAAACCCATGGCGTCGGAAAAGTCGTGGTCATCGATGCCGATCACCGACAGGTCCTCGGGCACCCGGACCCCCACCCGTTGTGCTTCGAAAATGACGCCCATGGCCATTTCGTCGGAGGCACAGAAAATCGCGGTCGGCTTCGGGCCGGGCTGGCCCCACAGCCGCCGGAACGCTTCCTGGCCGCTGCGGAGGGTGAAATCGCCCCATTCGTCCCACTCCGGGCGGACCTCAAGCCCCGCCGCCGCCATCACGTCCTGGAACGCCAGGATACGGACGCGCGGGACGTCGAAGTTGAGGTCGGTTTCGTCGTCCCCGTGGAGCAGGGCAATGTCGCGGTGGCCCAGGTCGATCAGGTGCTTGACGGCCGTGGAGGCGGCCGCATAGTCGTCAATGCCGATATAGGCGCATTCCTCGACATGGCCGCCCACCACCACCAGCGGAATGTCGATCTTCTGCAGGTGGTCAAGCTCGTCGTGGGACAACGCCATACACAGGACAAGGAGCGCATCGATCTGCTTGTAGACCATGGTCTTGCTGAAGAGCCGCTCACGGTGGCTGCCGTGGCCGCCCAGGTTGAACAGGGACAGGTTGTATTGCCGCGCATGAAGCTCGCGGTCAGCCCCTTCAATGGCCTTGGAAAAGAACCAGCGGCTCACGAACGGTGCCAGCACTCCGATGGTCTTGGTACGGCCGGTTGCCAGGCCAGAGGCCGACGAGGACGCCACATAGCCCAGGGCGCCGGCAACCTCGAGAATCTTTGCCCGTGTTGCCGGCGAGACGCGCGGCAAGCCACGCACGGCGCGTGACACCGTGGCAGTGGACACCCCCGCAGCTGCCGCCACGTCCTCGATGCTCACACCGGAGTGGCCGCCGCGCTGAGCCCGGTCAGTTGTGCGCGCCACGGTGTCCCTTCAAAGGCCTGCTGCAGATTTCCGCCATCTCATTCTCCCAACGGCAAGAAACCATTTTAGTCTGGGCCTGCGTGTGTCAGTTGCGCCGCGTGGCGGTGCGTGCCGGAAGGCGCCTGCGGAGCCGGATCATCCCGTAGAGCGCCAGCAGGATGGCCAGCAGACCGAGCGCCCATCCCAAGGCAGGCTGGGCGGTCAGCTCCATCCAGACGGTGACGACGAGCAGCACCACAGCCCAAAAGCCCAGGAATCCGATGATGATGTCGAAGTCCTCGCCGGAACGGACATGCTTATGCCCGAGCCCTGCTGCCGGCTTCTTGCCCTGCGGCGCTGCTCCGTCCGTCACTTGACTGCACCCGCTGTCAGGCCAGCCACGATCTTGCGCTGGAACACCAGCACAAGAATCACCAGGGGAATGGTGACAATGGTGCCGGCCGCCATGATGGCCGTGTAGGGGATCTGCTGGGGCTGCGCACCGGCGAAGTTGGCAATTGCCACCGTTACCGGCTGCGTTGCGTCGCTGGACAGCTGGCTGGCGATCAGGAACTCGTTCCAGGAGGAGATGAACGCCAGGATGGCCGTGGTGAAGATGGCCGGAGCCGCCAGCGGCATGATGACCTTCCGGAAAGCCTGCCCCTGCGTGCAGCCGTCAACACGTGCCGATTCCTCGAGCTCCCACGGCATTTCGCGGAAGAAGGACGTCATCGTGTAGACGGTCAGCGGCAGCACGAACGAGATGTTCGGAATGATCAGCGCCTGGTAGGTGCCCATCCAGCCGATGTTGGTGAACAGCTGGAAGAGCGGCGTGATCAGGGCAACGCCGGGGAACATGGAGGCACCAAGAATGAAGCCGAGGACCAGGAACTTGAACCTGAAGTTCAGCCGGGCAAGGGCGTAGGCGGCGAAGACGCCGATCAGCAGCGAGATGGCTGTCACCACCACACCGATGAAGATGCTGTTCAGCAGCGCCTGGCCAAACCTGTTGCCGAAGGACGTGTCGAACGCTGTTATGAAGTTATCCAGCGTGACATGTGTCGGGAAAATCGACGTGTCGTACGTGAAGCCGACCTCGCGGAACGCGACGACGACCATCCAGTACGCCGGTGCCAGGCACCAGATCAGGATGACTGCCGCACTGATGTACGTACGCCCCTGCGCCCATTTTTCCTTGTTCTGCGCCGCGCGGCGGCCCCTGTCCTGCTCTGCGCGGAGGGCTGTCCCGGTGCTCATTTCTTCCCCTTACCGGTGGCGCCGCTTTGCTCCACAACGTTCGCCCCGAGGAAGCGGACAAAGATGAAAGCGACCAAAAAGATGATGATGAAGGTAATGGTGGACAACGCCGCCGCCGAGTTGAACCCTTGCCGGATCTGGTTGATGACAAGGATGGACAGCGTGGTGGTGTTGTTCGCACCGCCCGTGAGGATGTACGGCAGGTCGAACATGCGCAGCGCATCCAGTGTGCGGAAGAGGATGGCCACCATCAGGGCCGGTTTCACCAGCGGCAGGGTAATCATGCGGAACCGCTGCCAGGCGCTGGCTCCATCCACCTTGGCTGCCTCGTAGACTTCGGCCGGGATCATCTGCAGGCCTGCCAGGATCAGCAGCGCCATGAAGGGCGTCGTCTTCCACGTGTCAGCGATGATGACCGCCCACTTGGCCGGCCACTCGCTTCCGGTCCACAGGATAGAAGCGTTGAAGAGCTTGTTGGCGATGCCCTGGAAGTCGAAAATGAACAGCCACAGCTGGGCCGTCACGGCGGTGGGGATGGCCCACGGCACCAGGACGGCTGCGCGCACGAGGCTCCGGCCCTTGAAGCTCCGGGCCATGATCATGGCCATCCAGAAACCAAGGATGGTCTCCAGCGTGACCGTGATGATCGTGAAGATGAAGGTGGTCTGGGTCGCGGTCCAGAACTGCGCTCCCAGGGTTCCGGGAGGACAGGCGACAGTCCCGCCGTCGGCGGTGCCGCACTGCTGCGCGATCCAGTTGACGTAGTTCTGGATGCCTGCCGGGCCGCCCGCCGTGAAGAGGCCGGTGGCAGGATCGAGCCCTGCATCCTTTTGGAAGGACATCACGATGGCGCTGATGATCGGGTAAACGATCACCACGGCCAGCGCGATGATGGTCGGGGCCAGCAGCCAGGAGGCCCATTTGCCCTGGCTGAGGATCTTGTTGTCCTCACCCACGCCCTTGGGCCCGTGGTGGATCGGGGTACCGCCCGACGCCGGTGTCTTGACCGGCGTCGGGCCTACTTCGGTTGCCATGGCTGGACTACGATCCCGCACCGGCGGCTTCGATGGACTTCTGCATATCAGACAGCGCCTGGTCCACCGGCTTCTCACCCTTGAGCGCTGCGTAGGAGTTCTCCTGGATGGCCTGGGTGACGGCCGGGTAGAACGGCGTTACAGGGCGGGGAACGGCATTCTCGATCGAAGTCTTCAGGACCGGCAGGTACGGAAGCTTCTTCACGAGCGCGGCGTCATCGTAGAGGGCAGTGATCACTGGAGCCAGTGAACCCTGGGTCGCGAAGAACTTCTGCTGTTCTTCCTCGACCAGGAACTTCACGAAGTCAAGGGCGGTGGCCTTGTTCTTAGAGTAGACGCTGATGGCAGCGCTGTGTCCACCCAGCGACGAGGCGCCGGGACCGTCCTTGCCGGGAAGCGGGGCCATGCCCAGCTTGTCCTTCACCTTGGACGCACCTTCGGTCGTCGCCAGGTTGTAGACATACGGCCAGTTGCGGTGGAAGAGCAGGTTGCCGGACTGGAATGCGCGGCGGCTTTCCTCTTCCTGGTAGGTGATGGCTTCCTTCGGGATGTTGCCGTCCGCGAACGCCTTGACAAGGTTCTCAAGACCGGCCTTGGCCTCGGGAGTGTTCAGGCTCGGCTTGCCGTCCTTGTCCAGCACGGAGCCGCCGGCGGAGTTGATGGCCTCGGAGGCGTTGACCGTAAGGCCCTCGTACTGCTTGTACTGGCCGGAGAAGCAGCCGATCTTGTTCTCCTTGGCGATGGAACACATCTGCATCATCTCGTCCCAGGTCTTGGGCGGGGTGGGGACGAGGTCCTTGCGGTAGTACAGGATGCCGCCATCGGAGGACACCGGCGCTGCGTACAGGGTGTCCTTATAGGATGCGCTGTCCACCGTAGGCTTCAGCATGGCGGAGGTGTCCAGCGCCATCTTGTCCTTAAGGGGCTGCAGCCAGCCCTTCGCGGCGAATTCGGCGGTCCAGACGACGTCCACGCTCGCGACGTCGTAGTTGGCGTCCTTGGCCTGGAAGTGCTGGACCAGGTCATCGTGCTGCTGGTCGGCCTGGTCGGTCTGCTCCTTGAACGTCACCTTTTCGTTGGGGTGCGCGGCATTCCACTTGGCGATCAACGGACGGACCACATTGCTGTTGTCCTTGCCCTGCACATACGTGATGGGACCGCGGCCGTCGAGACCGTTGGCTGCGTCACCGCCACCGGCTGTGGTGCCGCCCCCGCCACCGCCGCCACAGGCGGAGAGCGTGAGGGCGAGAACGCCGGCGGTAGCGACCGGCAATAAGAATTTGCGGGTTTTCATTGGCAAAGAACTCCTCGCTGAGTGACAAAGAAAAGTCGTTAGGTGCGGTTGTTGTGGTGACCATCACACTAGTAACGTTGCGGAAAGAAATGCAAGCGTTTACACCTAATTGTTACCGGAGAGGCAACTATGAGCCACCGCCCCATTTCAACGCCCGGTTCTGACATAGAGGCGTGGTGGGCCAGCGCCGTCGTCTATCAGATCTACCCGCGCTCCTTCGCGGACGCCAACGGAGACGGCATGGGCGATCTGCGCGGCGTGACTGCGCGGCTGCCCTATCTGAAAGAGCTCGGCGTCGATGCCGTCTGGCTGTCACCGTTCTACAAGTCCCCGCAGGCGGACGCTGGATATGACGTCGCCGACTACCGCCAGGTAGACCCGATGTTCGGCAGCCTGGACGACTTTGACGAGATGTTGCAGAAAGCTCACGCCCTCGGCGTGAAGGTGATCGTGGACCTGGTGCCGAACCACACGTCCGACGAACATGTGTGGTTCCGCGAGGCCCTGGCCGCGGAACCGGGGTCGGCCGCCCGGGAACGTTACATCTTCAGGCCCGGGAAGGACGAAGTGGACGGTTCCGGTGACGGGAACATCGCCCCGAACAACTGGAAGTCCATCTTTGGCGGCCCGGCCTGGACGCGGACCACCAACGCGGACGGCACGCCGGGCCACTGGTACCTGCACCTGTTCGACACCAAACAGCCGGACCTCAACTGGGAGAACCCCGAGGTGTGGGAGGAGATGCGGTCCGTCATCAGGTTCTGGCTGGACCGCGGCGTGGACGGCTTCAGGGTGGACGTGGCGCACGGAATGGTCAAGGAGGCCGGGCTGCCGGACTGGGACGGCGTGGCTGCCATGGTGGAAGGCTCAGCCGACGCCCGGCACCTCCCGGATGCCCCCGGCGCCCACCCGGAGTCAGTCGAGCCGCACACGGCCCACCACGCCAGCCTTGCGGCCGGCAGCGCCGGCGCGGATGACGCAGCCCGGGGCAAAGTCTCCGTGCTGGCTCCGGGAGAGGGCGCGCAGCATCAACCGGTGTCTCCGCTGTATCCGCCGTCGCCCTTCTTTGACCAGGACGGTGTCCACGACGTCTACCGGGACTGGAACCGTGTCCTGGCCGAGTACGACGGCGACCGCATGCTCGTGGCCGAAGCCTGGGTGGAACCGGCGGAACGGCTGGCACGGTATATCCGCAAGGACGAAATGCACCAGGCGTTCAACTTTGATTTCCTGCTCGCCGGCTGGAACGCCGGGCGCATGGCGGTAGCCGTCGAGGAGTCGCTCGAGGCTGCCGCTTCGGTGGGCGCCCCGACAACGTGGGTGCTGAGCAACCATGACACCGTCCGCCACCCGAGCCGGTTCGGGTTGTCCGATCCCACAAGCTTCCCGAAGGGCATTGCCGCGGAGGACGAGCAGCCGGATGCGGCCCTGGGCCTCGCCCGCGCGCGGGCGGCCACGCTCGTGTCACTCGCCCTCCCCGGCTCGGCTTACCTCTACCAGGGGGAGGAACTGGGCCTTCCGGAACACACCACCGTGCCCGCGGACGCGCGCCAGGACCCGACGTTCTTCCGCACAAATGGCGTAGAGCGCGGACGCGACGGCTGCCGCGTTCCCCTGCCGTGGAAGTCGGACGAACCCGGCTTCGGTTTCGCCGAGGCGTACACAGCGGCGGGGTCGACGACTGCCGGCGCACCGGCCGGGCCGTGGCTTCCCCAGCCGGACTCGTTCGGCGGGCTCGCGGCGGACAGACAGGAAGGCGTCGCTGGTTCCACGCTTGAGCTGTACCGCTCGGCGCTGTCCCTGCGACGGAGCCACGGACTGGGCTCGGGCACGTTCTGCTGGGCCGACATGCACGATCCGGAACTGGGTGTGCTGGCCTTTGAGAACCGGGACGTCCTGGTGGTGGCGAACATGGGGACCGAGGCGACGCCCGTCCCGGACGGCTACCGGGTGGTTCTGTCGAGTGACGCGGCGACAGGGTCAGGAGCCGGAGCCGACGCCGACAGCGCCGTCATTGCACCCAACAGCGCGGCCTACCTGTTGGCCGGGTAGGCCCCAACCAAGAGGTGCCGCCACAACCGACAGAGCGCCGCGTGCCCTCGGGGACGCAGCGCTCTGTCGGTGATGGGACAGGCCGAAGGACTACTTGCCGCCCTTGAGGAGTCCGGCAAGCTTGGCCCAGAAGCCCTTGACCTTCTCGGTAAAACCACCAGCGAGTTCCTTGGCGTTGCCTGCTGCGTCGCTCGCCGCTTCCTTCACATTTGCGGCGACGTCCCCTGACAGGAGTTCCTTGACGTTCCCGGCTGCCTGTCCGGCGAACTCCTTGACGTGTTCCGCTGTCCCGCCCGCCAACACTTTGACGTTTTCAGCGGCGCCGCCTGCAAATTCCTTGGCGTGGCCCACAGCATTCTCGAGTCCGTCTTTTGCAGCGTGGTTTCCTGTTACTCCTTCGCGCACAGTGTTCTCCCTTGTCGACGGCTTGGCCGGGTTGTTGGCCCCGGCGGCGGGCCGTGTGACCTGCGGCCACAACGTGCCCTCGCCTTCAAACTAGGCGCCAGCATGACCCTGAGGCAAAGGCCCACGCCGGGCAGGACATGCAGAGGTCACAATCAGCGGACGCGCTCCGCACGGCTGAAGCGGGTGCGGGCGCCGGCCGCGATGTGCACCAGCACGGGTGTTTTCTGGCCGACAACCTCATCCAGCGCCGCGACAAGGGCAGATGCGTCCTCCGCGAGAAGATGCGGCGCCACACCGGACCGCGGGTGAAGGCGGATCTTGAGCGCGGGCTGCCCGCGGACCTCATAGGTGCTGACCGTGGCACTGGCGAGATCGGGACGTTCGGCAAGCGCGTTCTTGAGGGACTGCTCCGCCACGCCGCTGCCGATGCGGACGTCTCCCGGTACGCCGCCGGGGTCCTCGGCGGCCAGCAGCAGCCCTGATCGCCCCTTTCCCTGCTGGGCGACCCACGCCACCACGAGCCCGATCACCAGGACCAGGACGAGCGAGAGGACGATCCAGAGCCAGCTCTCCTGCCGGCCCGGGAACGTTGTCCCGTCGAAAAGCCGGTTGGCGCCGTCCCTGACACCCGCGGACCAGGACTGCCACCACGAACCCACAGCGGGAACCGTGGCCAGCAGCATGAGCAGGATGCCCACAGCCAGGAGCTTGAGGCCGAGGATCCCGATGAGGATCCTGTTGAGCAGGCGCGGAGTGCTGTTCATGCCCCGATCACCCCGGACTCCGCCAGGTTGACCCGGACTGCGGGGAGGGGAATGGGCGCCATGGCACGGAGTTCGTCCTCGACGGCCTCCCGGACCGCGTTCTCACTGACCGGAACACCGGATGTGGGGCGCACGTTGACCACCGCCTGGCGCTGGGAGACCACCACCATGACCTGCTCCGGCGTGACGTTGGCCGCAAGGCGGGCCCGGCGGGCGAGGGCGGACGCTATGACTTCGTCGTCCACCACCACAGCGACGCGGGGCTCTTCGAGCAAATGCCTCGCCCTGCGTCCAGGCAGTATGGCGCTGAGGAAGAAGAACAGACCGGCCGCTGTCACGACGGCACCCGTAACGCCCAGCAGGAGCGGCGGGACGCCGCTCGGCAGCGCAACGATCCGTTCGGCCGCTGATTGGGGGTCGATCAGCCAGGGAGGCTGGCCGATCGCCCGGACTGCCGACTCAAGGAGGGCATAGAGGGAGACGAGGACAACAAGGACGGCGGCGATGCCGGCCGCTGCGGCACGCGAGGAGTGGGTTTCCCGGTGGAGGACGCGGCGCATGTCAAATGATCCGGCGTTCACGGGACCGGCGGCATCGCCCGGGTCTCCATCCGCGGGATTCTGCCGTTCGATGACTGAGCTCAACGTACCCGGCCCCTTTCCGTGACGTGCGCGCCGCTGATGCGGATATCCACCCTGCTCAGGCGTGCGCCGCTGAGTTCCGTGACGGTGGTGAGGATCTCCGACCTGGCTGCAATGGCCCGCTCCCGGATGGAGCCGCCAAAGGCCGGCACCCGGGCAGGGTCGCGCACGACGGCCGTCAGGGAAGGGATTTTGATCGGAGTGACGAGGGACAACGCCAGCAGGCCGTCGTCGTCCGACCAATCCGCGCGGACGTCGTGCGGAGGAATCCCCAGCGCCGCACCTGCCGCCGCCTTCGCCAGGCTCGTCAGGGCCTGGGTGCTGATCCTATTGTGACCGCTGTAGAGCCGGCTGGGAGTCGCTTCGGCTTCCTCGCTCATGACGAGGAGCGCCGGCCGCTCAGGGCATCAATGACGCTGCGCAGGTCCAGTTTCCCTTCTGCGGCGCGGCCCAAGAGGGCGCCAACGCCCATGAAGAGCAAGGCGACCAGGAATCCCCACAGACCGAACTGGAGCGACATGAAGGCCACGAACGCACCGATCCCGATTCCCACGACCGTCAGGCTCACAGGATCGCCTCCCTCTCAGGTGCTGCCGCCGGACCCGCGGGCTTCACGGGCGGCGCGATGTAGACATCATTGATTTCGACGTTCACTTCGATGACCTGGAGTCCGACAAGCTTCTCGACTGCCGAATAGACGGCGGCCCGAACCTGGTTGGCCAGAGAGTGGAGCGGAGTGCCGTAGGTTGCGACGAGGGTGATATCAACAGCGACCTGGGTCTCGCCCACCTCGGCGTGCACCCCGGCGGCGTGGTCGGAGCTACCCACGGCGTCCCGGATGGCCCCCAAGGCCCTGGATGAGCCCGTCCCCAGGGAGTAGACGCCCGGCACAGCCCGGGCCGCGATTCCGGCCACCTTAGCAACCGCTGTTTCAGAAATGACTGTGCGTCCGCCGCCAGCGGCCTGGCTGAGGGCCGTTTGCGTGCGGATGCCGGCAGGATCCGGATTCTCGTATTCCATCAGGCGCTCCCCTTCTGTTGAACTCAACCCTATCCCCTAGGTCGGACAACGTCAGGGGGTGGCGCGGGCACGATTCGCCTATCGGTTCCGAGCGCGGGGCCTAGGCACAGTTAGTGGCCAGCCATTGGTTCACGGGGGCGATGGCCTCCTGGAACTTGCCGCTCGAATAGACGGTCTGGTCGCTCAGACCGGCCACCGCCACCTCGTTCAGCCTCGCGAAGTCTGCCTTGATCGAGTCAGGTACGCGCTGCGCCGTTTCGCTGAGCTCGGCCTTCTTCTGCTCAAGCTCCGCGGTCTTCCCCTGGGCAGCGGACATTGGGAGCAGCGAGGCGCCGGTGGCCTGCTCGGCGATGGCCTTGCACGCTTCGGCGGCAGTGGCGAAGCCGCCAAAAGCGCCAGACGGCGTGCTTGTCTCCGGCGCGGCAGCCGGGCTGCTCGTGGACCCGGAACCATTGGAGGACGACGGCGTGCTGCCGGCCGTCGGGGCGGTGCAGGCGGTAAGTGCCACTGCGGCGAAGAGAGCGGTGGCGGTCAGCGTGCGGGCAAAGTTTTTCACAGTTCACATTTCCTGGATTGGTTCGCCGCCAGCAGGCGGCCTTGACTGGCCGGCGCAAGAGCCGGCCGTATCCCCCGGCGTGCGAGTCTAGCCGTGACCGCCGCATGCATTCCAAGTTGACAGGGCACGGGTCCGCCGGTCCGCAGCGCGCGTATTCGTATTTGTATATGTATATAAGGAACGGCGGTCAGATGCCCGCCGGCGCCATGAACGCAGCAGAGGCGCCCGGACTTGATCCGGGCGCCTCCGCCGATGTACTGCTATGCCGGCCTAATCACCGGCCTACAGGTCAAGCCCGGCTCTACTTGTAGAGGCCGTTGCCTCCAACGCTGACGTTGGTGGGCAGGTAGCCGAACGGGCCGAGGCCGTTCTTGCCGAAGCTGCGGTCAACCTGGGATACGCCGTCGCGGAAGTTGATCTTCACGGTGGGCGAAAGGGATCCGCCGCGGACGCCGTTCACGTTGTCGATGAAGGACTGGACCAGGCCGCCCGGCTGCACGTAGTGCGAGTAGGCCTGGAACTGGCGGCCGTTCTGGTTGGGGGTCGGGGCCTCCGGGGATTCGGACGGCAGGTTCAGGTCCGTCGGGGAGCCCAGTGCCAGGCCGCTGTTGTTCATCGGCTGGTAGTCGGAGCGGATGCCGTCGCCCACGAAGCCGTAGACGCCGTCGGGACCGCGCATGCCGGCTGCATAGGTGAACTGGTGGCTGATGGTGAACAGGTAGTACTTGTTCTTGCCGCCCTCATTCTGGATGAAGATCTGCGGGCGCTCGGTCTGGTCGTTGACGCAGTTTCCGGAGAGGATCGGGGGCAGGAACTTCCACTTGGTCAGGTCCTTGTTTTCAGCCACTGCCAGGCCGACGTTTGCGGTCTGGTAGTAGGCGCCGCTGTTGTTGACCTCGTCGAGGCTTTCAGCGTTGGGGTCGCCCTTACGGTAACCCAGGTCCTCGTTCTTGCAGCGGTAGTCGCCGCGCTTGGCGCCGGTGTTGCCTTCGAAGACCATGAAGGTCTTGCCGGGGTGTGCCGGGTCAGCGAAGGTGTACGGGTCACGGAAGGCGAAGCCCGGGTTCTGCTCCTTGGTCTGGTACATCTTGCCGTCCGGTTCGAGCAGCTTGTGGTGCTTGAAGCCGTCGAAGGTCACGCCGTTCTCGTCGGCGTGGATCTTGCCGAGAGCCTTGGCAATGGCCGCGTCAGGGGCAATTCCGCCGCCGCCGGCGTTGCGCTCCTTGACGTCGTAGAACGTGGTGGCCGTGTAGAACACGTTCACCTGGTTGCCCTTCATGAGGCGGGTGGACCCGGACCATTCGGTGTTGCCGATGGACGTGTTGTCCAGGAAGAGGTGTCCGCCGTAGTTCCACTTGTCCTTGGCCGGGTCGGCGTTGGTCTTGCGGAAGAAGTAGCCGATGCGGGCGTTCCAGTGGCGCTGGTCGAAGCCGTAGCCTGCGTGCCGGTCAGCGACGAGGGAGAAGATGACGTCGTAGCCCTTGTAGCTGATCTGGTTGGCGTGCTCGTCGGTCAGGGACCAGGTGTCCCAAACCCACACGTCGTCGTTCATGGTGGGGAAGTCCTCGGGGATTTCCGGCATGGTGACGTCGGGGCTCATCGAGTTCTCGCCGGGCTTTACCGTGGAGTCGCTCTGCGCCATGATCTGCTTCGCGTCCGCACGGGTCCACTTCGAGGTGAAGTCGGACGCCGGGTCGTAAGCCTTCTGCGTGTGCTTTGTAGGCAGGGGGAAGCCGGGGGCGGGAGCCGGCATCTGCTGCTGGGCCGGCGGATCCGACGGTTCGTTTGCCTGTGCCGAAGGCGTGGCAAGGAACGTCGAAGCTGCGACAGCCGCCGCCAGAGCTACGGCGGCGGGGCGCCACCGCAGCATCCGGGGGGTGTTGGGGTGCTTGTGCATGTTTTTGCTCTTCTCGCGGAGTTACGTTCGTGGAAGATGGGCTGATGCCCTGCCCCCCAGCACTCCGGAAATCCCCGCTGACACGACATGCGTCATCGAGGACGCCGTTGTGTCGAGGGAGAACGGGGTTTGGGTAGGACCCCGTCAAGGTGGCTCGAGATGTCATACATTGCTCGGCACACCCCCACGGTAGACAACGTTGTCAGCCGAGCTCAACCCGGTTTTCAGGGGCATCGAGTCGTCCCGCCAATTTAGTGCAAGCGCTTACATCTACGTTTCCGCGCGCGTGCCACAGCGCAGGAAATTGATCAACCGGAACGTAACAATGACGTCACCTGCGCTTACGCGTTCGGCAGGGGGCAAAAGAGTGATATCCGTCATGGCCGGCTCCCCTCCCAAACCTGGCTGGCAGAAGACCAACGGCACTGCCGGAGAATGGATGAGCCTCTCCGGCAATTGAGCCTGTCTATGCCCGGCGCGTTGGCCCCGACAAGGTCGACCGGCAATCCGGGCACGAAAAATGCCGCCGTTCCACCGTGTGGACACGGGGGAACGGCGGTTAAAGAAGAAAAGCACCAGTTCCGAAGAACTGATGCTTCCCAGTGGTGGCTCCGACCGGCGTCGATCCGGTGACCTTTCGATTTTCAGTCGAACGCTCTACCAACTGAGCTACAGAGCCTAGGTGACATGTCACCATGAGAGCCGGAATTTCTTCTGGCAATCAGAGCGACCCTGACGGGACTTGAACCCGCGACCTCCGCCGTGACAGGGCGGCGCGCTAACCAACTGCGCTACAGGGCCTTGCTTGTACTGCGTGTTTCTTGCTGCTTGCAGTATCGCTACTGCAATTTTTCAAGGCCTTTAGCCTACCAGACTTTTTGGTCTGGTTTGACCACTTCCTTGCGTACCCCCAACGGGATTCGAACCCGTGCCGCCGCCGTGAAAGGGCGGTGTCCTAGGCCGCTAGACGATGGGGGCCTGAACTCAGTACGGGTTGTTCCGGGCAAAAATAAAGGGCCGAAGCCTTTCGTTTTTGTCCCTTCGAGTTGCTCCGAACTGGACCTCTAAAACTATAGAGCCTCCTCCGGGAATTTCCAAAATCGGCGATGACGCCGCCCCAAAGTCCGGCAGCCGCCCGGAAATTTTGGCAGTTTCTCGCCTAGACGTGACCGATTTCCGCCAGCCCAGGAACCCGACACAGGACTAGATTGGCACCATGGCAACCACCGCCCGCACCGGCCCCATCCAGCCAGCAGATCCCCACAAGGGCGCTTCCCAGGCAGCAAAACCGGCAGGCTCCTCCCCCGGCCGCGACATCGCCCCTCCGGATGCCTCCGCACCGCTGGACTCCTCCGCATCGCCCGGCCCGGCCGGGCCGCGCATCAGCCGACTGGGCGTCGCCGCCGTCGTCATCACTGTGGTGCTTTGGGCGTCCGCTTTTGTGGGGATCCGCGCCGTCGGCCCCAGCTTCTCCCCCGGCTCCCTGACACTGGGGCGCCTGGCAATTGCCGCCGTCGCGCTTGGCGTTGTGGTCCTGCCCAAGCTGCGCATGCTGCCGCGGGGACGTGAATGGTGGCCAATCCTCGCATTCGGGGTCATGTGGTTCGGCGGCTACAACATCGCCCTGAACGCCGCCGAGCACCTGCTCGACGCCGGAACTGCCGCGCTGCTGATCAACGTCAACCCCATCCTGATCGCTGTACTGGCCGGCATCGTCCTCAAGGAGGGATTCCCGCGCTGGCTCATCATCGGCAGCGCCATAGCGTTCGGCGGCGTCGCCGTCATCGCGCTTGGCTCCGGGCAGCGGTCGACGGCGGACGTGGCCGGCGTGCTGCTCTGCCTCCTGGCCGCTGGGCTCGCCGCCGTCAGCGTTATTGTCCAGAAGCCGGTGCTGCGGAAGTTCTCCGCAGGGCAGGCCACCTGGTTCGGCATCATGGTGGGGTTCCTGTGCTGCCTGCCGTTCAGCGGCCAGCTGGTCACGGAGCTGCAGGCCGCGCCGCTGCCCGCCACCCTGGGCCTCGTCTACCTCGGCGTCTTTCCTACCGCCATTGCGTTCACCACATGGGCTTATGCCCTCTCCCTCATCGACGCAGGCAGGCTGGCCGCCACCACCTACCTGGTGCCGGCCACCACGGTGCTGATCTCCTGGCTGGTGCTCGGAGAAATCCCCACCGTCTGGGGCCTTGTCGGAGGTGCCATCTGCCTGGTGGGCGTGGGCCTCACACGGCGGAGATCCCGCTAAAGTTTGGGGTATGCCCGCAAACCTGCCGCCAGGACTTCCCATCGTGCCGGACGGCGCCGGTGATTCCTCCGGCTTCGACATGTCCGAAACTGATTTCGAGGCAGCCGTCAGCGACGCCCTGGACATGATCCCCGCAGACATTGCGCGCGCCATGGACAACGTGGCCGTCTTCATCGAGGACGACTACACACCCCAGCCGGGCGAGGACCCGGACACGGTTCTCCTGGGACTTTATGAGGGCGTGCCGCTGACCGAACGCGACTCGTGGTGGGACGCGGGCTCACTGCCGGACCGCATCACCATTTACCGCCAACCCATCCTGGACATCTGTTCCTCCCGCGAGGACGTGGTGGAGGAAGTCGCCGTGACGGTGGTCCACGAAATCGCCCACCACTTCGGAATCGACGACGACCGGCTCCACGAACTCGGTTGGGATTAGCCTAGAGGCATGGGACACGACCACAACCATGCCCCGGGCATCACAGCGACCGGCAAGCACAGACGCCGTCTAATCGCCGTCCTGGCCATCACCATGGCCGTGGTTCTCATTCAGGTGGCAGGGGCCGCCCTGTCGGGATCCCTGGCACTGCTCGCAGACGCCGGGCACATGCTTTCCGATGCGGCGGGCGTCTTCATCGCGCTCCTGGCCGCGTGGATCGCTTCCCGGCCTGCCAGCGACCTGCGGACCTACGGCTACCAGCGCGCCGAGGTGCTGGCGGCCCTCGCCAACGCCCTGATCCTCGTGGCGATCGCCGTGGTGATCTTCACCGAGGCCATCCGCAGGATCGGAGCCGCTCCGGAAGTGCAGACGGACATCATGCTGTACGCCGCCATCCTCGGCGCCGCGGCGAACCTCGTCTCGCTGCTGATCCTGCGGGGCGCCCAGAAGGAAAGCCTCAACGTCCGCGGGGCCTACCTCGAGGTGCTGGGGGACCTCCTGGGCTCCATGGCGGTCATCGCCGCGGCCGTGGTGATCATGCTCACGGGATTCCTTGCCGCGGACACCATCGCCTCCGTCCTCATTGCCATCATGATCCTGCCGCGGGCATGGCACCTGCTCCGGGACGTTGTGGACGTGCTGCTGGAAGCCGCCCCGAAAGGGGTGGAGGTCCAGATGATCCGCGAACACATCCTGTCGGTGGCAGGCGTCGTGGCGGTCCACGACATCCATATCTGGACCATCACGTCGGGCGTGCCGGTGTTCTCCGCCCATGTGGTGGTGGAGGACGGCGTACTCAGCGCCCGCGGGGCGGACCAGGTCCTTGACAAGCTCACCACCTGCCTCGGCTCGCACTTCGACACCGAACACTGCACCTTCCAGCTCGAACCTGCCAGCCACTCCGAGCACGAATCGCACCAGCACGCCTGAGCGCGCCGGCTAAGCGCGCCGGCTAAGAAAGGAGGCCGGACGTTGTCAGCGGAACACGCCCGGCAAAATGCCACCGAATGACACTGGTGTTGTTTATGTTAAAGATGAGACCCTTGTTGCCAAAGTGAAAATTGACCCGTAGCCTCAATGCTGCTGGGCATCCCGAGGGGCACTTCCGTGCCGCCTCCAGACCCGTTCGTCCCGGCCCGAGCGCTGCGAGGTTTGCGAATGAGTTTGACCGGTCCCGGCCGCAAGGCTGCCGCCCTCTGCGCAACTGCCGTCCTTCTTGGGTTTCTCGCCGGCCCGGCACAGGCCGACAGGCCGGCTGGCGCCCACCCGGCTGGCACCTTCCCGGCTGCCGTCACGGTTCCCGCCGCGCCGCAGGTCCCCTCCCCCGACGACATCGCCGCGGCCAAATCCAGTGAAAGTGCGACGGCGGCCAAGGTCACCGACATCGAGGGCCTCCTGGCGGAGGCAGCCGCCGCCCAGTCGAGCACCTTCGCGCGGAGCCTGGAAGCGAACAACGCCTACAGCGATGCCCTGGTGGAACTCCGGGTCCGGACTGACGCCGCCGACGCCGCGGCCGCCAGAGCCAGCGCCGCGGACAAAGAGCAGGAGAAGAGCCGCAAGGAGATCGGCCAGCTGGCCGGGGACCTGTACCGCAGCGGCGGGCTGAACCCGGCGCTCAGCAGCTTCGTGACCGGCAACGGTGATGTCCTGGAGCAGGCAGCCACCCTGCAGGCCCTCTCGGCCGGCCGCAGCCGCGCCTTCGAAACGGCCGAGGCCTCGGCCTCCGCGGCGGAGTCCCTGACCGCAGCCGCTGCAGACGCCCGGCGGGCAGCCGACGATGCCGCCAAGACCGCCGAATCGCTCAAGGCCGCGGCCGAGCAGGCGAACGCGGCACAACTGCAGGCAGTGTCCGACGCCAAGGCACAGAGGTCGGTCCTGGTCGGCCAACTGGCGTCACTGAGGCGCACCACCGTTGCGCTCGAATCGGCAAGAATCGACGGGCTTGAACGGCAGCGGCAACAGGCCCTGCTCGCCACCGTTTCGGCTGCCCCGGAGACGGCAGCGGATCAGGAAACGCAGGGAACGGATCAGGGAACGCAGGCAAGCGGCGCCGTCCGCCCCGCGGCACAGGGTGCTCTGGTTCCGGCGGCGTCTTCCCAGTCCCCTGCCACTCAGGCTCCTGCCGGCCGGACACGCGGCGCCCAAGCGCCAGCGCCGGCGCCTGTTGCACCGGCGCCTGTTGCTCCAGTAGCGCCGGCGCCGGCACGGCCGGCGGCTCCCGCGCCGGCCACCCCTGTCCAGCCCGCTCCGCCGGCACCTGCCCCAGTGGTTCCCGCCCCCGCTCCGAAACCTGTCCAGCCCGCGCCGGCGCCGTCGCCGGGAGGCTCCAACCAGACCGCCATTTCCGTTGCCCTGGGCAAGGTGGGAAAGCCGTATTTCTATGAGTATGGCGGTACCGGCGCTTACGGTTTTGACTGCTCAGGACTCGTGCAGAACGCCTTCGCGGCGGCCGGGAAATACCTGCCGCGGACGGCCGCAGCGCAATTCGCGCAGGCGCCCGTTCATGTTCCCCTGTCCCAGGCGCAGCCCGGTGATCTCCTGGTGTGGGGATCGGCTCCCGGCTTCTATCACGTGGCAATTTACCTCGGCGGTGGCAGGGTGGTGCAGGCCCTGAACCCGTCCGCCGGCATCACGGTGACCGACCTGGGCACGATGGCGGCATGCAGCTCCACCCGGTGGCGGCCCGCTACTAGGCGCGCTGCCAGCCCGTCCCGGCGCCTACGACAGCACGTCCTTGCTGACAAACCTGCCATAGGCCAAGGCACCGAAAAGAGCGATATAGCCGCCCTGCAGCATGGCGTTGCTGGTGAAGGACTCCCATCCGATGGGCTGACGCAGCAGGTCCGCGAATCCGAACCAATAGTGGCTGAACAGCCATGGATGCAGCCACTCCAGCTGCGGCAGCTGGTCCAGCACCTGCGATGCCACGGACAGGACGATCGTGGCTGCCATGGCTCCCACCGGCACGTCCGTCAGGGTGGACAGGAAGAGCCCAATCGCCGAAAGTCCCAGCAGCGAGACGGTCTGGTAGGCGGCGATCAGCAGCATTCTGCTGAATGCTTCGCCCGGCTCCACCACGTCGCCGGAGAGCAGTGTCACCGGACCCACCGGGAAAAGCGCCGCACCGATTCCGGCCCCGGCGAGTGCCACCGCCAGCGGCGCCGCGATGCAGAAAGCGACCGCCCCAACATATTTCACCAGAAGCAGCCGCACGCGTCCCGCAGGAGCCACGAGCAAGTATCGGAGGGTGCCGTGGCCGGCCTCGCCGGCGATGGTGTCGCCGGCCACGACCCCGATGGTCAGCGGCAGGAACAGCGGCACGGCAACGATCAGTGCCGTCACCCCGACGAACAGCCCGTTTTGGGTGATGCGGTCCAGGAACGCCGGCCCCCGGCCCGGCGGGACCGTTGAGGAAACCCGGACGACGACGGCGATCATCACCGGGATGGCGGCCAGCGCCAGCAGCAGGGCCTGGGTCCTGCGCCGCCGGAACAGCAGCGTCAGCTCCGAGGCCAACAGCGGGCCGCTGGAGGGCGTCCGCCGGGCATCACCCGCGGTGTTGGCTGTCCGCTCACTGTGCGACATCGAAGCCCTCCCCCGTCAGTGCCACAAAGCGGTCTTCCAGGCTGCCGCGCTCCACGGTGAAGCCGCGGACCCGCACGCCGTCGGCCACCAGCGCCGCGACGATTGACTCCGGTTCTATTGGCTCCAGACTCGGCGCCGTCCCGGCCCCCTTAGGCAGCCCGCCCTCAGGCAACCCGCTATCAGGCAGTACTGCGGTAATGACAGCGCCCTGGCCGTCCGGATGTCCGACGACCGGAGTCATCCCAAACCGGGCCAAAACGCCCGAGGCCGCGCCGGCGTCGGGCGTGAGAAGCCGAAGCTGCGCCGAGCCGGTCTTGCGGAGCTCCGGCAGCGGGCCCTGTGCCACGAGGCGTCCGGCGCTCATGATCGCCGCGTGCGTGCAGATCTGCTCCACTTCCGCGAGCAGATGGCTGGAAACGAAGACGGTGGCGCCGTCGGCTGCCAGCGACCGCACCAGGTTTCGCACCTCCCGGGTGCCCTGCGGATCCAGGCCGTTGGTCGGTTCGTCAAGCACCAGCAGTTCCCTGTCGGCGAGCAGCGCATTGGCGATTCCCAGCCGCTGCTTCATGCCCAGCGAATAGGCCCGGACTTTCTTTCGGGCGGCGTGTGACAGCCCTACCCGTTCGAGGGCTTCCGCCACGCGGGCACGCCGCGTGGCGGGAACCGCATGCCGGTCCGCAGCATCAAAGCGGTGCAGATTTGCCGCCCCCGAGAGGAACGGATAGAAGGCCGGCCCCTCAACCAGGGCGCCCACCCTGGGCAGCACCTCGTCGAGCCGGCGGGGCATGTCCAGCCCGAGCACACTGACGGAGCCGGCCGTCGCCGCGGCGAGGCCGAGCATCATTCGGATGGTGGTGGTTTTCCCTGAACCGTTGGGGCCCAGGAACCCGAACACGGATCCCCGCGGCACGGCCAAGTCAATGCTGTCCACAGCCACCTGGTGGCCAAAGCGCTTGGTCAGCCCCCGGGTCTCGATAGCGAGCCCGGGGCCGCGGTCAGCGGACGTCACCTCGCAGCAGCGGCTGCCTGAAGCCGCTCCAAGGGTACGGACCCGGCGAACACGCGGCCGTCGTCGGTGAGCAAGACGTTCAGCAGGGACGTTGAGATCGCCCGGCCTCCGGGAACAGTGACGGTGGCCTGCCGCAGCAGCGGGTCCGTCAAGAGGTTGTCGATGGACGGCACGCCGGCGTTCGGTGCGCCGGTATTCGGAGCAGCGGTACGTGCCGGGAAGCTGACGATGCTATCCCAACCCGAGCCTGTCACCGACGGAGAGTTCCGCTGGGCACCCGGGGGCTGGCCCGTCCCGTAGTGCTTGCCCGGCCCGTGGTGCTTGCCAGGAACCTTGGCTGCGTGCGGCCTGCCCGGCAACACCAGTTCCTTGATCGTGGCACCCGGCGGCGGTGTGAAGTTGAACAGGCCTGCGTCCGGCGCCTCGAGCTTGAGGCTGGTGAATGCGGCCCGGAATGCGGGCTCGGCCTGTCCGCGGGCGCGGACTTCAACGCTGAGCGGCAGGCCCTTTTCGCCGTCCACGGCAATGGCAACGGACTCCACCAGCGTTCCGTCCGACCGCGGGGTCAGCTTCAGGCTGTACGCCGCGCGGCCAGCCACCTCCACGTCATCACCGACGGTCACTTCCGTAGTCGAATCAATCTTGGCGAGCATCCGGGCGGCCAGCTCCTCCGGGGTAAGCACGGATCCCGGCATCCGGGTGGCCGGGGGCTTGCTGCCGGCAGCCTTGTCCGGGAGCGTCACATGGGTGGCCGTGTTGTCCTTGGAGTTGTACAGCCACAGTTCGTTGCCTTGCCGCACGGCGTCGCGCTCGGCGAGCCTGTCCATGACCTGGATCCGCACGTTGGCGGGTCCGTCCACGAAGACCCGTGCGCTGTGCGGCCCCGTCAGCAGTTCGGCGATCGAGCCTGTTCCCGGCCCGGCGCTGGGGCCAATCTGGGGAACGTCCGGCAGTACAAGCTCGGAGGTCTGCTCCAAGGTTCCCGACAGGGCTTTGGTGGAGTGCTGTCCGATCATGGCGAGCACCTGCGCGGGCGTCTTGTCCGGCAGCGGGTCACGGGCGCTGGCGGGTACGGATCCTGCCAGTACCCCGGCAGCGATTACAGCAGGTACGGCCGCGGCGGGCATCCACCGCAGCCACTTGGAGGTCATCTCTAACTCCGCTCCGACGTCGCAGCTTTATATCCTCAGGGTACGCCTCGGCCATTCTCCTGACAGCCCCGGATTGTCCCCTCCCCCAACTTTCCTCACTGCACTTACTGGGCCAGACTGGACGGGACGCCGTTATCCAGCTTCAGGAGCCCTGAGCAATGCGCACGCCCATCCCCTCCAGTCCCGCAGATGAGATGACCGGCATCGTCGGTTTTGCGGCCCAGTCCCTGGACGCGCTGGGGGAATGGGGCGTCGGGCTGTTTACCCTGGCCGAGACAGTGTTCCCGCCGATCCCCAGCGAGGTCATCCTTCCCCTCGCCGGCTTCCTGACACGCCAGGGAACCATGAACCTGGGCCTGGTTTTGGTCACCAGCACGCTCGGCGCCTACCTGGGCGCCCTGGCGCTGTATTTCCTGGGAGCCAAGGTGGGGCTTGAGCGGTCAATTCGTTTGCTCTCCAGGCTCCCCCTCATGGACCGTGAGGATTTCGAAACGGCGAATGACTGGTTCCGGCGCCATGGCAAATCCGCCATATTCTTTGGCCGGCTGCTTCCGGGTGTGCGCAGCCTCATCTCGCTGCCGGCAGGTGCCCAGCGGATGCATCTGGGCACGTTTAGCGTCTTGACCATTGCAGGAAGCGGCATCTGGAACGGTGCACTGATCGGTCTGGGATCCGTCCTGGGGCGCCAGCACTCCATGGTCGAGCAGTACTCGCGCTACCTGAATTACGCCGTCTACGCAGGCCTGGCGCTCTTCGTTGCCTGGCTCATCGTCCGCTATGTCCGGAGGAGGAGGGCGGCCGAACGCCCGCAGTAGCATCCGTCTGGGGACCTTCTGGCTGTGGGGGGCTTCTGGCTGCAGGTGCTTCTAGCTGCCGGGCACCACGGTGCCGGCACCGCCGTCGACCGTTATCTGTTGGCCCGTCCGGAGGCGGGACGTGGCGTCCGGAACGCCGACGACGGCCGGAATGCCGTACTCCCTGGCCACCACGGCGCCGTGCGAATTGGGGCCGCCCATTTCCATGACGAGGCCGCCCGCCGTGAGGAACAGCGGGGTCCATCCGGGATCCGTCGACGGCGCCACAAGGATTTCACCCGGTTCCAGGTGCGCCCCCACCGGGTCCAGGATGACCCGTGCCGGGGCGGTCACGGTTCCCGCCGACGCCGGACTTCCCGCCAGGGCGCCGTCCGCGGCGGCACCCGCTGAAAGCACAGTTTCGGGTTCGGTGCCGTCGGACAGCAGCATTCGCGGGATGCGGCGTCGGTCCAGCTCCAGGCTGTAGGCACCCTGCCGCCGTGCCACGAGGTCCTGCATGTCGGTTCCGCCCAAAGCTTGCCGCACTTCGGCAAAGTCCAGGAAGAAGACGTCGTCGGCCCGCGCAATCCGTCCACGGCGTGCCAGCTCGGCCCCTGTGGCTGCCACTTGCCTGCGGGCTTCCGCGAGTGCCAGGACGATCTGGTATTTGGGACGTTCACGCAGGCCGATGAAGAGCCTCGCCCGCCTCAGTGCAGCCCGGACAATGGCGCCGCGGACGCGGCCCCTTGAGCTGGCCTCCGCGACGAGCCGGGCAATCTGGGCCTCGGCCTCGGCCTCTGCCCGGCGGAACTGGCGGTCCGGGGCCAGGGCGGGGTCCTCGAGCCGGAGATAGTTTGCCAGGACGCCGAGGATATGGGTGGGGTCATCCCTCCACCGCGGCATGCCGAGGTCGATTTCGGCAACCGCACGGTGCCCGTACTGTTCCAGGAAACCGTCCAGGCCCTGCTGTGCCGCGGCAGGCAGTTCCTGTGCGCTGAAGCGCTGGGCCAGCACGGCGAGGGGCTGGTCCTCAAACAACCGGCGGGCTTCGCCGTCCGAGCGGATCGCAGTGGCCAGCCGCCACAGCTCCAGATCCATCTCGGTAGTCACGTTATTGGGCAGTCCTCGAAGAATGGGCTGCAGATCCGTGCGCCGGTCGGGTCCGCCCAGCAGTTTTCCGGCCAGGGCCAGCAGGGCAAAACCAAGCGCGGGCAACGGAAGGATGGCCGGCACAATGGGAAAGGCCCCCGCGAGCACCCGTTCCGCGTGGTCAAGCCGCTGCAGCGAAGACGTTCCGGGGGGAAGCTCCAGGGCGTGGCCGAAGTCCTTCGTGAAACGGTCGACGCGGCGGAGCGCGGCTTCCGGCCGGAGCAGGGCACGCAGCAGGGACTCCGGCACGCGGCCGCGCAGGGCCACCGGTATCACCCGCCGGAGGAGGCCCCAGGGCGTACGGCGGGTTATGGAGAACCGCGGATCCGTGAACACGCTGCGCAGCACGGCCGCGGAGCGCGCCTCCATAACGTCAAAGGCCCTGGGGACGATGAAGCGTCCCACGGTGCTCCGCACCACGCCGGTCAGGTCGATGAAAATGCGCTGTCCCGCTTCGGCGAAGGGCGGAGGGCCAGTCCTGGCATCAGGCACGTCGAAGGATGCCGCACGGGCCACCGAGGAACCGAGGATCCGGAAGGCTGCGATCCCCATCGGGGTAAGGGGCCTCGTCAGTCCCTGGGCGAGGCTGAAGCAGAGAAAGATCCGGGTGCCTTCCCGCCTGGCCGCAGGTCCCGCCCCCGGGACCTGTACTGGCACGGGATAGAGGGTGGTGATGGGGCGTGACTGCGTCAGCCAGAGCTTGCCCGCGGGGTCGATCGCCCACTCGGTATCCTGCGGAGCGCCATAGTGGGCTTCGGCCCGGCCTCCGAGTGCTGCCAGGTCGCGGATCTGACGGTCCGTGAGGCAGGGTTTCGTTCCCGAGGCGGGCTGGTCCACGTGTTCGGTGCCGCCCCCTGGCGTGGAGCGGATAACCAGCCGTTTGTCTCCCAGCCTCCGCTCAAGGATCGTCCCGGACTCGGTGTCCACCACAAAGTGGTCGGGATTGACCGCGCCGGACACCACGGCTTCGCCCAAACCCTGGCTGGCATCGATGACCGACTCGCGGCGGCGCCCGGTCACGGGGTTGGCGGTGAACATGACTCCGGCAGCTGCAGAGTCCACCATGCGCTGGACGACGACGGCGAGCGCCACGGTGGACGGGTCAATGCCGCGGCTGGCGCGGTAGGCCACAGCGCGGTCCGTCCAGAGTGATGCCCAGCAGTTCCGCACAGCTGCCAGCAGGGAGTCCGCGCCAACGACGTTCAGGTAGGTGTCCTGCTGCCCGGCGAAACTGGCAAACGGCTGGTCCTCGGCCGTGGCCGAGGACCTGACCGCCACCGGAGCGTCAGGCCGCCCGGCGGCGGTTCCGCGTGCACCGTAGGCCGACCGCACAGCGGCAGCGATCTCGGGCGGCAGCTCAGCCGATGTGATCAGGCTTCGGGCCCGGCCGGCCAGCGCTGCAAGGGCGTCCAGGTCGTCGGCGGGCGTGGCTCTCAGGGCGCGGTGCACTTCATCGAGTCCGATCGGCGCCGTGGCCTGAAGGTACGCAGCGGTAGTGAGGCAGAAGCCCTCCGGCACCGGCAACCCGGCGGCCAGCAGCTCACCGAGGTTCGCGGCCTTGCCGCCCACCTCGGGCAGCATGTCGGCGTTGACAGCGCCCAGGCCGAGAACCAGCGCGCCCATGGGTTATGAGGCGCCGAGCATGGGCCCGAAGCTGGCGCGGTCAGCCAGCCGCGGATCCTCCCTGTCGGGCACCACCATGACGGGGCTCTTCGCATGATGCAGGACACCGTCCGACGTGGAACCCAGGAGCATGCCGGTGAAACCGCCGCGGCCGCGGGTACCCACTACCACCAGCTCAACGTGGCGGCTCGCCTCCACCAGCACGTCCACGGGAGAGCCGTCCAGGAGCCTGGTTTCGATCGTGAGCCCCGGGTAGTGACTCTGCAGCCAGGCAACACCGGCCTTCAGCTGGACCTGGATGTCGGCGAACAGTGCTTCCCGGTCCATGGGCGCGGGAACCCACGCCAGCGAGCCGCTGTACTGGGGCACGGCGCAGACCACCCTGAGCGGCGCAGCGAGCCGTTCGGCCTGCGCCGCGGCTTCCAGAACCGCCACCCTGGCCTGTTCGGAGCCGTCCACGCCCACGACAACGACGTTCTCCACGGGCCCTCGGCCGGCCTTGGCCTGCTCCGCCCTGATGTGTTTGTCCTGCGTGGTTTCACCCAGCCGGTCTGCACAGATCAGGGGAACGGTGACGGTGACGCATTTGGCGTGTGCCGGCATCGCACTGCTGACGGAGCCCAGAAGCCGCCCCACAAAGCCGCCGCGTCCGCGCGTTCCAACAACCAGGAGCTCGGCGGATTCCGACAAGTCCAGCAGGACGCCGGAAGCGTCCCCGTTCTCGACGGAGGCGGAGACGTCTATGTTGTAGGCGGCCACCTTGTCCACCGCATGCTGCAGGATGGCCTCGGCACCCTCACGGATCACGGAGTCGTCGACGGTGGCGTACCCGCCGTCGAGGCCCGACGCCGCGAAAATGGGAACCGAGTAGGCGGTGACTATATGGAGAGGACGACGGCGGCGCTCGGCTTCACGGGCCGCCCACACCAGGGCGCACTGCCCATGGTCCGAGCCGTCGACGCCAACCACTATTCCCTCGGGCCTGGCAGACCTGCCGCCGCCATCCCGTGCCGGGTCCGGATGCAACTCGTGTGCGCCCATTTGTGGGTCCGCCTCCTCGCGTACTGCCCTGATGATGCGGCTATTCTGCCAGAAGGAGGCACCATCGCCGTCACCCGGCAGGTCTTCTTTGCCGGATTGTAAAAGACCTGCTCTAAGTCATAACTATTCTCGGTCGCAGTGCAGTTAGCAAGCAGGCCGGAGGGCCCGCTGCGGCACCTCCAGCACGCACTTTTTCGGCCCTGCCCGGGCCCTCTCCAGGGACGCCCTCCTGGCCTTCTTACTGCTCCTCGTGAGCTTCTCCCGCAATGTGCCGCGTGGGCTATCCAGAGGCCGAAAAAGTCTGTATCCTTCGAGACACTGTTGATCCGAGATCTGTGTTTCAGAACACACTCGGACAACATGTGGTGTCTGCTTGCTGGGGCAGCGGACGGTGCGGGGCGCGGACGCCCTGCACCTCGAAAATTTTCGAGGAGGAAGCTGTAGTGTCAAGCATGCCTGGTCTCAGCAGGGCTGAACGTACCACCGCCGTGGTCATAGGCGCGGGCCTTCCCGGCCTGGCCGTCGCCACCGAACTCCGTCGCCGCGGCGTCGACTCGATCATCGTCAGCGGGCTGGACTCCCCCGGCTCATCCCAGGCCTCCCAAGCGGCGCCCCCGCAACGCTGCGGCGCCCCGGGCGCCTCATCGCGGGAAGAGCGCAACGAGATCATCCGCCACCTCCGCAACTACGCTGCGAGCCACCAACTGGACATCCGGAACGACACCTCCGCGGTGCTGCTGGAGATGGGGACTGCGACGGCCGGCGATTCCCTTCACCGCTGGGCGGTCCATACCCCCGACGGCGTTCTGATGGCAGACCACATCATCCTCACGCGGTGTGCCAACGGGCAACTGCGCCGCATGATCACGGATCTGGGCATCTCCGTGGGCCAGAACCTGGTGGCCGCCATGCGCGCCATCGGCATTTACCTCGTGGGGGTGGGCGAGCTCATCACCCCCACCCCGAAGGAGGTGCTGCGGCAGGCCAAGGTGGTCGGACGCGCAATTTCGGCCAAAGTGAACCCCGACAGCGTCCCGTCCGTCCTGACAGGAAGCTTCGCGGCGCTCCCCGCCCCGGTCTGAAGCGCCTGCGGGTTAGAGGCTCCGGTTAGTGGCTCCGGCCGCCTGCGGCCGTGTCCCCGGAATCAGCGTCCTCTTCGTCGTTCCCCATCACGAGCTTCCGGCGGGCCAGGATACCAAGGGCCACGAGCAGCCCCACGGCCACGGCAGCGAACACCACGAGGCTCCACGGGAAAGGCTCCGAAGCACTGGGCGCGTTCTCCGGGGCCGGGGTGACGCCCGGCTGTTGTGTGCCCACGGTGGGAACCGGCGCGGCCGCCGTCGAGCCTTCCGCCCCGGCGGTGGCCGTAAACGTGAACGTTCCCTCAATGGGATGGGAATCCGAACTGACCACGCGCCACAGCACCGTGTACTTGCCCGCCGGGGCGCCCTCGCGCAGCTTCTGGGTGGCCACGTTGTCCACGATCTCCACCTTGCCGTCGGCCCAGTCAGCGCCGGCGGCATCGTTGACCCTCACCTGCGAACCCAGCCCGAGCGGGGTGTTGTTGAAGGTGATGGACACCTCCGCGGGAGGCGCAGCGACGGTGGCGCCATCGGCCGGGCTGCTTGACTCGGCGGCGTCGTGGGCGGAGGCCGGACCGGCGGCGAAAAGCAGGGCGGCGAATGCGACTGCGCCCAGGACGGCGGTCAGCAGCTGGCGGATGGAACGCATGGGCGGATTTCTCCTCGTGTTGGCTTCCTTACAGACTAGGCGAATTTGCCGGGGAACATCCCGGCGACCGAATAGGATTCAAGCGACCCCAAGACTCCGGAGGACTAATGCTTAAGCAGGGCTCTGCACTGGACCGGTATTTCAAGATTTCCGAACGGGGGTCGAACTACTCGCGCGAGATCCGCGGCGGTTTTGCCACGTTCTTCGCCATGAGCTACATCGTGGTGCTGAACCCCCTGATTCTTTCCGGCCCGGACTCCTCCGGCGCCACGCTCGGCTTCCCCGCCGTGGCGGCTGTCACCGCGTTCGTCGCGGGAATCCTGACGATCCTCATGGGTGCATGGGCCAAGCATCCGTTCGCAATTGCGACGGGACTGGGCGTCAACGCATTCGTGGCCGTGACAGTGGCGACGAACCCGGGCCTGACCTGGCCGGACGTGATGGGTCTGGTGGTCCTCTCCGGAACCACCATGCTGATCCTGGTCCTGACCGGCTTCCGGACCGCGGTGTTCCGGGCAGTCCCGGACGGGCTCAAGACGGCGATTGTGGTGGGCATTGGCCTGTTCATCGCCCTGATCGGCCTGGTCAACGCCGGCTTTGTGCGCCGCATCCCGGACGCTGCCGGCACCACCGTCCCGGTCGGCCTCGGGTTTGACGGCAGGCTCCTGGGGTGGCCGACGCTGGTGTTCGTGTTCGGCCTGATCCTGACCATCGCCCTGCTGGTGCGCAACATCAAGGGCGCCATTTTGATCGGCATCGTCGCCTCCACCATCCTGTCCGTGATCCTGGAGTTCACGCTGCACATCGGGCCGAGCTTCGACGGGACGAACCACAACCCGCAGGGCTGGTCCCTGGTTGCCCCCACGTTCACCGAATGGGCCGCCCCGGACCTCTCCCTCATTGGCAAGGCCAACCCGATCGGCGCTTTTGAGCACCTCGGTTTCGTGGCCGCCACGCTCCTCGCGTTCGTGATCCTGCTCAGCATCTTCTTCGACGCGATGGGGACCATGGTGGGCCTGGCCAACGAGGCAGGAACCGTGGACAAGGACGGCAACATCCCCAACGTTGACCGGGTGCTGCAGGTGGACGCCCTCGGCGCGATCATCGGCGGCGGCGCGTCCGTATCCTCCAACCAGATCTACGTCGAATCAGGCGCAGGCATCGGCGAAGGCGCACGGACAGGCCTGGCCTCGATCGTGACCGGCCTGCTGTTCCTGGTGGCCATGTTCTTCACACCGCTCATCAACCTGGTGCCGTTCGAGGCCGTGGCCCCCGCCCTGGTGGTGGTGGGATTCATGATGGCGGCCCAGGTGGGCAAGATCGACTGGACGGACTGGGGCATCGCACTTCCGGCCTTCCTGACCTTCACGCTGATGCCCTTCACCTACTCGATCGCCAACGGCCTCGGCGCGGGCTTCATCTCCTACGTCCTCATCCGCATGTTCCAGGGCCGCACCCGGGAGGTCCACCCGCTCATGTGGGCAGTGGCCGGAGCCTTCGTGGTGTTCTTCTGCATCGGCCCCATCGAGCAGGCCCTCGGCATGGCCTAGGATCCTCCCACCTGCCATCTGCGTTTCGTGGCTTGCAGGTTTCCGGGATTCCAGACATCACGACGGCGGCGCTGCTGGCTTTCGCTCCCCTGGTGCGGTGAGCTTGGAGCATGGATTTTCCCGCGCTCTCGGTCGATGTTCAGCCCCACCCGTGGACGGGCCGTTTCGATGGTGACGGTGCAGCCCACCTCCGGTGGTGGCAGGCCGTGACCCCTTATGCAGAAGCCCGGCAGGACCGCAGTCCCCTGCGGTCCGACCCGCCCGTCAGGGCCGCTCCCCCGGCTGGGGTTCCGGCTGCTTCCTTGGCTGCTTCCTCGGCCGGCGCTCCGGCTGGGGTTCCGGCCGGGGCTTCGCGTCCCGCCGTCATCCTGGGATTCTGCAGCGACGAGGGCGTGCGGCGCAACAAGGGACGGACCGGCGCCGCGAAAGCGCCAGCCGCCATCCGCAGTGCGTTGGGCCCCCTGGCCTTCCATCTGGACAGACCCGTCCTCGACGCCGGAGACGTGGCAGTCCGGGACGGCCAACTCGAAGCCGGCCAGGCGCGGGCCGGCGTAGCGGTCTCGTCCCTCCTCGACACAGGCAACCTGACCGTATTGCTGGGCGGCGGCCACGAGACGGCTTTCGCGAGCTATCTCGGTGTCGCCGGCTCCGAGGCCGTCCGCACCGGGCAGCGGCTCGGGGTCCTCAACCTGGACGCGCATTTCGACCTCCGCGACGAACCGGCCCCCAGCTCCGGCACCCCGTTCCTCCAGATGGCCGAGGCGGAGGCCGCCGCGGGCCGCGAACTGAAGTACGCCGTCGTCGGCATTTCCCAGCCGAACAACACGCGGGCGCTGTTCACCACCGCTGACCGCCTGGGTGTGAAGTATCTCCTGGACGAGGACTGCACGCCGGACGCCGTGCAGGCATTCGTCGCGGACTTCCTGGCGGAAATTGATGTCCTGTACCTGACCATCGACCTCGATGTGCTGCCCGCGGCGGTGGCTCCGGGGGTCAGCGCTCCGGCGGCACTCGGTGTCCCGCTGCCTTTGGTTGCCGCCGTGTGCCGCCAGGCAGCGACCAGCGGGAAGCTGCTGCACGCGGACGTGGCAGAACTGAATCCGGCCTTCGACATCGACAACCGCACCGCCCGGGTGGCAGCGCGGCTCGTCAACACACTGCTCGCCCCGCGCTAGTCAGAGGAGCCGGACCGGCCCTTGGTTCTGGATGAAGAGGCCGGCGGCTTCGGGGCGGCCTTCTTGACCATGGAGGCCGGCGGCTTTGGGAACGAGGCCGCCGGATACAGTCCGGCCACCTTGTTTGTGTACTGCGCCCACTGCGGTCCGGCGATCATGTAGCCGTCGATGCGCGAATAGAACTTGCCGTTGATGGTGAGGTTCCGGCCGGGACGTTTCTGGCCTTCGAGGGCGTCGCCGAAGAAGGAGGCCGTGGCCAGTCCGGTGGTGTAGCCCACCACCCAGCTGGCTCCGTTGCTGTTGTTCGTGCCCGTCTTAGCCGCCACCGGCAGCTTGCTGGAGATCTTGGGGTTGATGTAAACGCCCGATCCCACCTTGAGAACGTCCTGGAGTACCGAGTTCACGCCGCGTGCCACGTCCCGGTCCACGGCGTCCCGGCACTTGGAGGTTTGTGCAGGAAGCGGCTTCCCGGCACGGTCCGCCACCCGCAGGATGGCAATCGGGGCGCAGTATTGGCCATCGGCGGCAAAGGTGGCGAAGGAGTTGGCCATGTGAAGGGGGGCCACGCCCGTGGCGCCCAGCACGTTGCCCAGCTGGTGCATGTTGATGGGAGTGCCGTCCAACCCGCTGTGGAGGCCCACGGTGTTGACCATTTTCTGTATCCCACAGAAGTCCAGCTGTGCCGCAGAGGCGAACGTTGCCGTATTGATGGAGTTATACAGCCCGTAGTTGACCGGCATCTTCCGGTAGTAGCCTTCGGAGGCGTTCTGCAGATCATCGGCCGCCTCGAGGCCGGCCCTGCGCTGCTTCGTGCTGTAAGCGCCGGCCACCTTGCCGCAGGAGGACCGCCAGCGGAAGCCAAGCGGGTATTCACGCCGGGTCGCATCCACGGTTTCCGTTATGGTCTTGCCCTGGTTGAGCCATTCCGCAAAGGTGAAGGGCTTCATCGTCGATCCGGGTTGGAACCCGCCGGCGCCATTGAGGTCGTTGCCGTTGGGGTCCCTGGAGTCAACGTTGAAGTTGAGCTGGGTATCGAACTTCCCGCGCTGCGGCAGGAACACCGTGTTCTGCGCCATGGAGAGGATCTTGCCGGTTCCCGGCTGCACCGAGACCAGGGAGGCACCCCATTTGCCCGGGTTCGGCCCGGCCGTCGCGTTCACCTGGGCCTGGGCAGCCGTCTGCAGCCGGCTGTCCAGGGTAGTGGTGATGGTCAGGCCGCCGCGGTACAGCTTTTGCTCCCGGGCCTTGGTGTCGGCACCGTACGCGGGGTTGTTCAGGATCAGGTGGCTCACGTAGTCGCAGAAGTAGGGGGCCATTGTCGCGGCGGCGCAGCCCTGCCTCGACGGCCGGAGCTTGAGCCCAATGCCCGCGGCCTTGGCGGCAGCGTGCTGCTTCTTGGTGATCATGGCTTCGTCCAGCATCGCGTCCAGGACCTGGTTTCGACGCTGGATGGAGTTCTTCGGGTTGGCGACGGGATCGTAGAAGCTGGGGCTGTTGACCAGTCCGGCGAGCAGGGCAGACTGGGGCAGGCTGAGTTTGCTGGCAGGAAGACTGAAGTAGTACTGGGCAGCCGCCTCGATGCCGTACGCACTGCGGTTGAAGAAGACGATATTGAGATACCCCTCAAGGATCTGGTCCTTGGTGTACTTCTTTTCCAGCGCGATGGCGAGACGCATCTCGCGTAGCTTGTCCCCCATGCTTTTTTGCCCGCTGAGGACCACCTGGTCCTCCCGTCCGGCGGAGATCATCGCTTCGTTGACGATGTTGGTGACGTACTGCTGGGTCAGGGTGGACGCCCCCTGCCGTTCGCCGCGGGTGAGGTTGCTGGTCAGCGCCCGGAGAACGCCCTGGGCGTCCACGCCGCTGTGCTCGTAAAAGCGTGAGTCCTCGATGGCCACAACTGCTTTCCTGATGAACGGCGACATTTTGTTGAGCGGGACCCGAACGCGGTTTTCGGCGTAGAACGTGGCGATCGGCTTCCCGTCCGCCGTGACGATCCTGGTGGTTTGCGACGGCGGCTGCACGGTCAGTTCTGTGGGAAGACTGTTGAAATAGTCGATCGACCTGCTGACCGTCGTTCCGGCCAGGGCCGCCGCAGGCACCAGGAAACTGGCCACCAGGACACCGCAAAGTGCGCTCACGAGGAGGAACCCGAGCATCATTGACAAGGCCCGTCCAGTCCGCGCCACAAACCTCATCACTGCCACGCTTCCAGCTCACCACGCATCTCGATTGACTTCAGGATACGCGTTGCCCAAGGGGCAATCCACACCGCGCGCCGGGCCGCGGGCCGCCCCCGGACAGCGCCTTGCGCTGCGGACTGTCCGGGCCTCAAACAGGAGTGTGCGGAGCCTTCCCCTCGTCTCCGAACTTTTCGGCTGCCCGGCGCTCGCGGAGCCGGTCCAGCCGCTGCATCACCGGCGCGGTGGTGGCACCGTGCAGCACCACGGAGGCTGCCACGACGAGCCCCACAACGGACCACAGGTAGTCCGCCTGGGCACCGAACTGGCCCTTGCCGAGCGCGTAGGCGAGGTAGTACAGCGAGCCGATGCCCCGGATGCCGAAGAATGAAATGGCGATCCGCTCCCGCGGACCGGTCTTGCCCCGGGCCAGGGCCAGCCAACCGGACAGCGGACGGACCAGCACGAGGAACGCCAGTGCGACGGCCACCTCCGTCCACCCGATTCCGGCCAGCAGTCCCCTGGCGATGGCCCCGCCGAGAAGGACCAGGATCACCACTGTCATCAGCCGCTCGAGCTGTTCCACGTATGAGTGCAGCACCTTGTGGTATCCGTGGGTGTGCTCCGCCGCCCGGATGGTCACGGCGCACACGAAAACTGCGATGAAACCGTAGCCCTCGATCATCTCGGTCACTCCATAGGCCAGGAATGTTGCTGCCAGCGCAACGAACCCCTCGGAGTGGTTGGACAGCCTCATGCTGTCGTGCCGCGCGGAGAAGAAGAGCCTCGCCAGGATCTTGCCCGTTCCGAATCCCAGCAGCACGCCCATGCCGATGCGCCACAGGACATCCACGGCAAACCACTCAGGGAACCAGTCGGAGGGAGACGTCCCCACCACGCTCATGGCAATGGCCAGGTACACGAACGGAAAAGCGAGCCCATCGTTGAGCCCGGCCTCGGATGTCAGCCCGAACCTGACCTCGTCCTCCTTGTCGGTCTCCTCGTCCTCGTCGGCGGGCTCACCGACCTGGACCTCTGACGCCAGCACGGGGTCGGTAGGCGCCAGGACGGCCGCGACCAGCAGGGCGGCAGCCAGGCCCAGCCCCAGCACCCACAGCCCCAGCAGGGTCAGGCCGAGCATGCACAGCGGCATAGCAATCCCGAGCATCCGCCAGGTGGTGGCCCACCGGCGGCGTCCGACGGGCCGGTCCAGAGCCAAACCGGCGCCCATGAGCGAGATGATGACGCAGACTTCCGTCAGGTGCATCGTAAAGTCTGCATGCAGCACCGGATCCGGGTCCGGGAGGTCGCCCAGCAGCCAGAACGTGGCGAAGCCTGCCGCCAGGAAGACCATGGGCATGGAGAACGGCGCATTGCGGAGCAGCTTGGGCAGGATGGCAGCGACAAAGACAGCGAGACCGGCCGCGGCGAAGATAATGCTTGCGGCTTCAAACATGGTCGCCTCCAATCCGGCGCGGGCGGGTCTGACCAACACTAGCGGCGAATCAGGCCCGGCGGCCGCTGCGACGGGCACGAGCGCAGCCTGACAAGCCCTGTCAAAGGCCGGTCAAATGCCAGTCATCTTACGTTTGGCCGGCCGGAGGGTAGACTTGTCTCTTGCCTCGGCAAGAAACACAGAAAGTTCGGTACATGAGCACAGCAACCATGGAGCGCCCAACCGCTTCTTCGCCCTCGTATGGCTCGTCGGATTCCCGGTCCATCTACCTGGCATTCACCAGCGCGGATCAAATCCACGACGGCCTCGAGAGTGCAGTTGAAGCCCTGATCGAAACGGCAGCCCAGGAGGGCACCTGCGGCATCCGCGTCACCCGGATCCAGCCCGGCCGGTACACCGTCGCCCTCGACGAGTCTGTCCCGTTCGGCGAAACTCACGAGGACATCGCAGCCTAACACGCAAAAAGCCCCCGCCTCTGGTGTCATCCGCCGCTTAACTGCGCCGGATGATGCCAGGGTCGGGGGCTTTTGGGTGCGTAAACCTTTTTAGGACGCCAAGCGGGCTAGGCCCGCCGGACCTGCACGCCGTCGGACTTCATGAACGGCTGCGATTCGGAATGACCGCCGCCCACGAGCCAGAGTACGTTGCCGCTCCGTGAGACCTCCTCAACCTCGCCTGCCGCGATGACATGCGCATGCTTAAGGATCTCGACCCGCTCGCCCGGCTGCAATGATCCCCAGTCGGAAACCGTAACAGCGTGTGCGATGCGTCTGGACAGGACTGCCCCGCGTGCTTTCATTTGAACTTCTACCCCTTTGTGGATGTTCTTGCGCCACAGCATCATCGATGTGACTTTTACTACACCTTTAGTTCTACTACACTCGACACGCCTGCGCCGGTCGCGTTGCAGAGTATTTCGGCGGCGCCGGAAAATGTTTCCCGGCGCCGCACATTGTTCAGCGTCAGGCGAGAATGCCGACGGCGGATTCGGCAGCCGCCCGCACCTCGCCGGAGGCCACCAAAAGGTCTGCCGCTTCGAGTTCCAGCGACAGGAACCTATCTGTGCCCGGGCCGTCGACGACGTTACGCAAGGCGGCGATGACGGCTGCCCCCGCGGGGCCCGGAGTCAGGGCTCCCCGGGAGAGCTGCGTGCGCATGTCGATGGCGCGTGCCGACGTCACCAGTTCCACGGCCAGCACGCGGCGCAGGTTCTCCACCGCTTTCCTGAGCTTGCGTGCAGCGTGCCAGCCCATGGACACGTGGTCCTCCTGCATGGCGGAGCTTGGAATGGAGTCCACCGAGGCAGGAACCGCCAGCCGCTTGTTGTCCGACACCAGTCCCGCCTGGGTGTACTGGGCGATCATCAGCCCCGAGTCCACGCCCGGATCACCCGCGAGGAATGCCGGCAGCCCATGGGAGCGGGCGGGATCTAGCATGCGGTCCGTCCGCCGCTCGGCGATCGAGCTGAGGTCCGCGACGGCGATCGCCAGGAAATCCAGCACGTACGCCACCGGGGCGCCGTGGAAGTTGCCGTTCGAGGAGACGCGACCGTCCGGAAGGACCACGGGGTTGTCGATGGACGCAGCCAGCTCCCTGGAGGCAACAAGGGCCGCATGGTCCACGGTGTCGCGGACGGCGCCGGCCACCTGGGGAGCGCAGCGCAGCGAGTAGGCGTCCTGGACCTTGGAGTCACCCACCCGGTGCGAGGCCACGATCGGGGAATTGGACAGGACCCGCAGCATGTTGTCGGCGCTCGCGGCCTGCCCGGGGTGCGGCCGCAGCGCGGCGTGCAGCTCCGGCAGGAACACCTGGTCGGTGCCGAGCAGCGCCTCCACGCTGAGCGCGGCGGTGATGTCCGCCGTCGTCAGCAGTTGCCGGATGTCCGCGATGGCCATCAGGAGCATGCCCAGCATGCCCTCGGTGCCGTTGACCAGCGCCAGGCCCTCCTTCTCCGCGAGGACCACCGGCTCGATCCCGTGCTGGGTGAGGAGCTCTGACACGGGGCGTCCGTCCTTGCCGCCGTACAGTTCGCCGTCGGGCCCTGTTGCCTCACCTTCGCCCATGAGCACCAGCGCGCAGTGCGAGAGGGGTGCGAGGTCACCGGAGCAGCCGAGCGAGCCGAACTCCCGGACCACCGGTGTGATGCCGGCGTTCAGCACATCGACCATGGTCTGCAGCACGACGGGCCGGACGCCGGTGCGGCCGGAGGCAAGGGTCTTGGCGCGCAGGAACATGACGCCGCGGACCACCTCGCGCTCCACGGCCGGTCCCATGCCGGCGGCATGGCTGCGGATGAGCGATTTCTGCAGCTGCGTGCGAAGTTCATTGGGGATGTGCCGGTTGGCAAGCGCCCCGAAACCGGTGGAGATTCCGTAGGCGGGGACGTCGCTGGAGGCGAGGTCATCGATGTGCGCGCGGACCTTGGCTACCGTGTCCAGGGCTTCCTGGGAGATGGCGACCTTGGCGTCGTGGCGCGCGACGGCGACGACGTCCTCGGGGGTCACGCCGCTGGAGCCGAGGGTGACGGTGAGCGGTTCGTGGGTGGTTATGGTCATTGTTCCTACTTCTGGTGGTTGAGCTTGTCGAAACCTGGGCCGGTGATCGAGCTTGTCGAGATCCAGGTCTCGACAGGCTCGATCACCGAAGTGGCTAGTGGGTTTCGGAGGCAGTCTCGTGCATGGGGATGCGGACGCCGCGTTCCTTGGCGACCTCGACGGCGCGGTCGTAGCCGGCGTCGGCGTGGCGGATGACGCCCATGCCGGGGTCGTTGGTGAGGAGGCGTGCGAGCTTTTCGGCGGCGAGGTCGGTGCCG
>NZ_JAFHKT010000143.1 GCF_017052465.1 Arthrobacter pascens | reverse complement strand
CGTGTTCTACTCCATGTTCGGCTTCCAGCGCACCGGCGACGCCTTCTGGGCAGCCGCGGACCAGATGACCCGCGGCTTCATCATCGGCGCCACCGCCGGCCGCACCACCCTCACCGGTGAAGGACTCCAGCACGCCGACGGACACTCCCCCATCCTCGCCGCCACCAACCCGGCAGTGGTCACCTACGACCCCGCCTACGGCTACGAAATGGGACACATCGTCCGCGACGGCCTTGAGCGCATGTACGGTCCCGATTCCACGGACCGGAACCTGATGTACTACATCACGGTCTACAACGAGCCCATCACCCAGCCCGCCGAACCGGAAGAGCTGGACGTTGAAGGGGTCATCAAGGGCATCTACCTGCTGGCACCGGCCAAGATCGACGGCCCGCGCACGCAGATCCTTGCCTCCGGCGTCTCGGTTCCCTGGGCCATCGAGGCCCAGCGGATCCTGGCCGAGGACTGGGGCGTCTCCGCCGACGTCTGGTCCGTCACGTCCTGGAACGAACTGCGCCGCGACGGCATGGCCGCCGAGGAAGAGGCGTTCCTGAACCCCGGCCAGCCGGCACGGGTGCCGTTCGTCACCCAGCAGCTCGCCGGCGCCACCGGCCCGGTGGTTGCCGTCTCGGACTACATGAAGGCCGTCCCGGACCAGATCCGCCAGTTCGTCCCGAACGAGTTCGCCTCCCTCGGTGCGGACGGCTTCGGGTTCTCCGACACCCGCGCCGCGGCACGCCGCTTCTTCAAGAACGACACCCACTCCGTCGTGGTGCGTTCTCTGGAGATGCTGGCCCGCCGCGGTGAGGTTGACGCGCAGGCGCCTGCGCAGGCCATCGAGAAGTACCGCCTGCACAACGTCAACGCCGGCACCACCGGCAACGCGGGCGGCGAGTCCTAACTGTTGGTGGTTGAGCCTGCCGGAACCGGGTTTCGACAGGCTCAACCAGCGGATACCGCAAACGACGGCGGCCCTCACCGGAAGGTGGGGGCCGCCGTCGTCGTTCGGGTGCTTCTGCAGCGTTGTGACGCAGCGCAACCGCAGTTGTAGCCTTTACACAAAATGGAGCTTGCACGTCAGGCACCGTATGCTCGATGCATGCCCCAGCCAACCCCCGCCCCCGCAAAGCGCAAACCGGTGTCACGCAATACCACACCGGAGAAGACGGAGACCCTGAAGAAGCTCAGGGCGAGTGTTGGCCAGTTGTCCACCACCACCATGCGCCAGCTGGAGAAGTCCCTGCCCTGGTACACCCGGCTCAGCTCTGACGAGCGCTCCGCGCTGGGCCTTGTGGCCCAAAACGGCATCGCCGCATTCGTCACCTGGTACGAGCGTCCCAGCTCCCCCTCGTGGATCCTCACGGATGTCTTCGGCACAGCCCCCACGGAACTCACCCGCTCCATCAGCCTCCAAAAAGCCCTCCAGCTGATCCGGATCGTGGTTGAGGTGGTCGAGGACCAGGTCCCGGTGATCGCGCCGGAAGCCGACCAGCCGTCACTGCGGGAGGCCGTCCTGCGGTACTCACGCGAGGTGGCGTTTGCCGCCGCGGACGTCTACGCGAGGGCCGCCGAATCGCGGGGTTCGTGGGACACCCGGCTGGAAGCCCTGATTGTGGATGCCATCCTGCGCGGTGAAAACACGGACGCGCTGCGGTCCAGAATCGCTGCGCTTGGCTGGAAAGCCCAGGAACGCTTCACGGTGATGGTGGGGAATTCGCCGTCGGAACCCAGCGCCAGCTATGTCAGCGAACTTCGGCGCACCGCCGGCCGGTACGCGGAGGACGCCCTGGTGGGGATCCAGGGCGACCGTCTCATCCTGATCCTCGGTGGCGTCCATGACCGTGAAACGGCGTATCTCAAACTGAGCGAAATGTTCGCGCCGGGTCCCGTGGTGTACGGCGCCGAGGCGAATTCCCTGCTGGAGGCCAGCGGCTCTGCCCAGTCCGCGTTCGCGGGACTCACCGCAGCGCGGGCCTGGCCGTCCGCCCCGCGGCCGGTGGCAGCCGACGACCTGCTGCCCGAGCGCGTGATCTCCGGGGACGATGCGGCTCGCCGGTCGCTCGTCAAAAACATCTACCGTCCCTTGCTGGCGGCGTCCAACGGGCTGGTGGAAACCCTGGGCACCTACCTGGAACTGGGCCATTCGCTGGAGGCAACCGCCCGCGAACTTTTCGTCCACGCCAACACCGTCCGTTACCGGCTCAAGCGGGTTTGTGACGTGACCGGCTGGGACCCCCTGCTCCCGCGGGAGGCCTTTGTGCTTCAAGCGGCCCTGGTCGTGGGCCGGCTTTCGACCCCGCCCAAGGCCGCCGCAGAGCGCCAGCCTGGGCGGAATCACAACTGAACCGTTGTAGACTTCCTACAAACTGACCCAGTGAGCTTGGTGTACGCAAACACCCTTGGTTCACGCGGTAATTTGGAAAGCTGGTTACGTGCTTGCAATCGTCTGCCCTGGACAGGGCTCACAGACCCCCGGTTTCTTGGCCCCTTGGCTGGAACTGCCTTCCGTAGCAGGCCATCTGGCCTCCCTCAGCGAAATCGCAGGCATTGACCTCACGGCGCACGGGACTACCTCGGATGAGGAGACCATCAAGGACACTGCCGTTGCGCAGCCCCTGATCGTCGCAGCCGGCCTTGTGGCCGCGAAGTCCCTGTTCGACGTCGAACTCAGCTCCCTGCCGGTCATCCTGGCCGGACATTCGGTGGGCGAGATCACGGCCTCGGCACTGGCCGGAGTGCTCACCGAAAAAGAAGCCATGACCTTCGTCCGTGAACGCGCCAACAGTATGGCCGCGGCCGCCGCCGTCACCCCCACCGGCATGAGTGCCGTGGTAGGCGGCGACCCCGCAGAGGTGCTGGCCGCCATCGAGGCAGCCGGCGCCACCCCTGCCAACGTCAACGGGGCAGGCCAGACCGTCGCCGCCGGTACGTTCGACCAGCTCAAGGCCCTGGCGGAAAACCCGCCGGCCAAGGCCCGGGTCATTCCGCTCAAGGTGGCCGGGGCGTTCCACACCTCGCACATGGCACCGGCGGTGAGCGCCCTCGAAGCGCTGCGCCCGGAGCTGCAGCCGCAGGCACCGACTGTTCCCCTGCTGTCCAACTTTGACGGCCAGGAAGTCACCGACGGCACTGCCGCCGTGGACAGCCTGATCGCCCAGGTGTCGCGCCCTGTCCGCTGGGACCTCTGCATGGAATCACTGGCGCAGCGCGGCGTCACCGGCGTCATTGAACTGGCACCCGCCGGCACGCTGGCGGGCCTCGCCAAGCGCGGGATGCCCGGCGTCAAGACCGTGGCAGTGAAGACCCCGGAAGACCTGTCCGCAGCCCTTGCATTATTCGCAGAACTGGAGGGACAGGCATGAGCGTTCCCACGCTGAAGCAGGCACCCATCAACGAGCACACCCGGATTTTCGGTGTCGGTGCCTACCGCCCCGATGTGGTGGTGACCAACGAGGACGTCTGCCAGTGGATTGATTCCTCCGATGAATGGATCCGGCAGCGCACGGGGATCATCACCCGCCACCGCGCCCCTGCCGACGTCAGCGTGATCGACATGGCTGAAGGCGCCGCTCGCGAGGCACTCTCGAAGGCCGGCATCGAGGCCTCCCAGCTCGGAGCCGTGATCGTCTCCACCGTGACGCACCCCTACGCCACGCCCTCCGCGGCCGCGAGCCTTGCCGACCGGCTCGGCGCGACGCCCGCCCCGGCGTTCGACATCTCGGCCGCCTGCGCCGGCTACTGCTACGGCATTGCCCAGGGTGATGCGCTGGTCCGCTCCGGCACCGCAAAGTACGTGCTCGTGGTGGGGGCCGAGAAGCTGTCCGACGTCATCGACAACAGCGAACGCACCATCTCCTTCCTGCTGGGTGACGGCGCCGGCGCCGTCGTCATCGGCCCGTCCGAGACACCGGGAATCGGCCCGTCCGTCTGGGGTTCCGACGGCAGCAAGTGGGATGCGATCGGCATGACCCACTCCCTGCTCGATGTACGCGAGTACTCCGCGGCGCGCTCGGGGTCACTCGTTCACGCGGGTCCGCCCCAGGGCAGCGCCCTCAGCCCGGAAGAAGCGGCTGTCAGCGACGCCGCCATCTGGCCCACGCTGCGCCAGGACGGCCAGACCGTCTTCCGCTGGGCCGTCTGGGAAATGGCGAAGGTGGCACAGCAGGCCCTCGATGCAGCGGGCGTCCAGGCCGAGGACCTCGTGGCCTTCATTCCGCACCAGGCCAACATGCGCATCATCGACGAAATGGTCAAGAAGCTGAAGCTGCCCGAAACGGTCACCGTGGCCCGCGACATCGCGGAGGCCGGCAACACGTCAGCGGCGTCCATCCCGCTGGCCACGCACCGGCTGCTGCAGGAACACCCCGGCCTGAGCGGCGGCCTCGCGCTGCAGATCGGCTTCGGCGCGGGCCTGGTATTTGGCGCCCAGGTTGTAGTCCTTCCGTAGGAATCCCCCATACCAAGCCGCAACCGCGGTTTGCCCCGTTTCCGGCAGCCCCTGCCGGCAATACAAGAAAAGGAGCCATCAATGGCTAGCAACGAAGAGATCCTGGCCGGACTGGCTGAAATCGTCAACGAAGAGACCGGCCTGGCCCCCGAGGCTGTCGAGATGGACAAGTCCTTCACCGAGGACCTGGACATCGACTCCATCTCCATGATGACCATCGTCGTTAACGCTGAGGAGAAGTTCGGCGTGCGTATCCCCGACGAAGAGGTCAAGAACCTCAAGACCGTGGGCGACGCTGTCAGCTTCATCGCCGGCGCACAGGCCTAAAGCAGGCTCCAGCCGCACACCGGCTGAATCTCGGTTGGCCGGCCCGCATTTCACTGCTGCGGCCGGCCAGCCGATGCACCACCACAGACTTTTCGAAGACCCCCTCGCACGCCGCCGATGCAGGCCTCCGGCCAAGAAGCACGGGACAGGCTCGCGCACCGACAGAGAGTGATCCCATGACACGCAAAGTAGTCATTACCGGGCTGGGCGCCACCACGCCCATCGGGGGCGACGTACCCACAATGTGGCAAAACGCGCTGAAGGGGGTTTCCGGCGCCCGCACGCTGGAGGACGACTGGGTCGCCAAGTACGAGCTTCCCGTTCACTTCGCCGCCCGCTGCTCCACGCCCGCCCTGGACGTGCTGAGCCGCGTTGAGGCCAAGCGCATGGACCCCTCAACCCAGTTTGGCGTCATTGCGTCCCGCGAGGCCTGGGCCGACTCCGGCATCACCGAATTCGACCAGGACCGCCTGGCAGTGGCCTTCGCCACCGGCATCGGCGGCGTCTGGACCCTCCTGGACGCCTGGGACACTCTGAAGGAGAAGGGCCCCCGCCGGGTCCTGCCCATGACTGTCCCCATGCTCATGCCCAACGGTGTTGCCGCCGCGGTGAGCCTTGACCTCGGCGCCCGGGCCGGCGCCCACACGCCCGTCTCGGCGTGCGCCTCCGGCACCGAAGCCCTGCACCTGGGCCTGGACCTGATCCGCTCCGGCAAGGCCGACATCGTCATGTGCGGTGGCGCCGAAGCCGCCATCCACCCGATGCCGCTGGCCGCGTTCGCTTCCATGCAGGCCCTCTCCCGCCGCAACGATGATCCCCAGGGCGCCTCCCGGCCCTACGACATGGGCCGTGACGGTTTCGTCATGGGTGAGGGCGCCGGCGCGCTCGTGCTCGAGGCGGAGGAGCACGCCCTGGCCCGCGGTGCACGGATCTACGCCGAACTCGCCGGCACCTCCGTGACGGCCGACGCCTACCACATCACGGCGCCGGACCCGCAGGGCCTCGGTGCTACCCGGGCGCTGAAGGCGGCGATGTTTGACGGCCGCATCCAGGCCGAGGACGTCGTCCACGTCAATGCGCACGCAACCTCCACGCCTGTGGGCGACAAGCCGGAATACACCGCGCTGAAGGCCGCCCTGGGCGGCCATGTCGACAACGTGGCCGTATCCGCCACCAAGTCGCAGATGGGCCACCTGCTTGGCGCTTCCGGCGCCGTCGAGGCCGTCCTCACCGTCCTGGCGGTGCACGAGCGCAAGGCCCCCCTGACGATCAACCTTGAGAACCAGGATCCGGAGATCCCGCTCGACGTCGTCACCTCCTCCCGTGACCTGCCCGCCGGAGACATTGTGGCACTGAGCAACTCGTTCGGCTTCGGCGGCCACAACGCCGTCATCGCTGTCCGCAGCGTGTGATTGCTGAATGAATACCGAAGAAGCCCCCGCCGGTCGGCGGGGGCTTCTTCGTTGCTATGGGGAATGGCGGGTCAGCCGACCTGGTGCAGCCAGCGGACGGGTGCACCCTCGGCTGCGTGCCGGAAGGGCTCCAGTTCCTCGTCCCAGGCCTCGCCAAGGGCAAGGGAGAGCTCGTGGTAGACAGCGGACGGGTCGCCCGCCCCGGACTCGTAGGCGTAGCGGATGCGGTCCTCGGAGACCATGATGTTGCCGTGGACGTCCGTTACGGCATGGAAAATTCCGAGTTCCGGCGTGTGGGACCAGCGGCCGCCGTCTACGCCCTGGCTGGGTTCCTCGGTCACTTCGAAGCGCAGATGTGCCCAGCCCCGGAGGGCAGACGCCAGCTGCGCACCTGTCCCCTGCGCGCCGGTCCAGGAAAGCTCCGAACGGAACATTCCGGGCGCGGCAGGCTGAGGGGTCCACTCAAGATCTGTCCGCTTGTCCACGACAGATCCAATGGCCCACTCAACATGAGGGCACAGTGCGGTAGGCGCCGAGTGAATAAAAAGCACACCGCGGGTCATTACAACAGACATTCCATCCTCCATAGCTGTAGGTACGTCTTCCCCAACGACCTGCATGGATGGATATCTGCTGCTCCGGGCGCCGCGTGGTGCCTCGAACTCCTGCCAATCTATGAAAGTGTTGCCGGGCTTGCAAGACGGCCAAAGGCTTGAAGCACAACTTGAAAGTTGCCGGACTTGGCTCTTATTGTGCCGTACCTCGCCTAATTACGCCAGTGGGATTCGGCGCGCCGTGAAGGCACGCCGACGGCGGCCGCAGCCTTACGCCCTCGGGTGCGCCTGCTGGTAGCTCTTACGGAGGCGGTCGACCGAGACGTGGGTGTAGATCTGCGTAGTGGCCAGGCTGCTGTGCCCCAGGATTTCCTGTACCGCCCGAAGGTCGGCCCCTCCGTCGAGCAAGTGTGTGGCCGCCGAGTGGCGCAGCGCATGGGGACCGGTGGCGGCGGTGTCCCCCAACGCTTCAAAGAGGCCTTTGACAACGCTCCGCACCTGGCGCTGGTCCACGCGGCCGCCCCGCACGCCCAGGAACAGCGCAGGCCCGCTGCCTGCGGCCACGAGCTTGGTGCGGCCCCGGCGCAGCCAATCGTCCACGGCGAGCGCGGCCGGCAGTCCGTAGGGAACCGTCCGTTCCTTATTGCCCTTGCCGAGGACACGGAGGGTTCTGCGGTCGGGGTCGAGGTCATCGATGTCGAGACCGGCAAGTTCACCGACGCGGAGGCCGGTGGCATAAAGCAGTTCAACCATGGCCCGGTCCCGCAGCGCCATCGGCGAGCCGTCCTGCGCTGCCTCGTTCAGCTCGGTGAGCAGCCTGACCAGCTGCTGCTGCTGCAGCACCCCCGGCAGCGAGCCTTCAACCTTCGGCGCCTTCAGGCGCAGGGCCGGATCCGTTTCAATGAGTTCCTCCCGGAGCGCCCAGGCGGTGAAGGTCCGGGCAGTGGCCGACCGGCGTGCCAAGGTGGAGCGGGAGATGCCGGCTTCACTCTGGGCGCCCAGCCAGCGCCGCAAGGTTCCGAGCTCAATCTCCGCGAGCTCGCGGGCTCCCTCCGCTGCAGCGTGTTCCAGCAGGCTTCCGAGGTCGGAGAGGTACGCGCGCACAGTGTGCGCCGACCGGGCACGCTCACCGGTCAGATACCGGCCGAAGCTGCTGGCCGCTTCAGCCAGCGCCGGCGGCAGTTCCACTTTGTCCACGATCTCACTTTCCCAGCAATCGGCGTGCCGTCAAGGATCCGTCGCGGCGAGCCGCGGTGGGGTTCGCCGGGTCAGCCGGCATTTTTGGACCGCTTCCAGCCGCCGTTGCGTGATTCGGCGAGTCCCAGCAGGCCAAGCCTTCCGAGTCCGGCCCGCACAGCTTCCGGGGCAAGACCCGCCACGGTGCAGAGTTTCTCCACTGAGCTGGTGGACCGCAATGGCAGGGCATCCAGCAGGATCAGGTCCTCCAGCGTCAGCCCGTCATGGACTGCACTGCTGCCGTCCCGTGGATCAGGCAGGAAGTCGCCGCTCGGTGCGGCGAGTTCGGCGACGTCTCCGGCGTCCGTCACACATATGGCGCCGCCATCACGCAACAGCCGGTGGCATCCGGCGGAGTTGGCGCTGTGGACGGACCCCGGCACCGCGCCCACAGCCCTGCCCAGGGACTCCGCATGGTGCGCCGTGTTCAGCGCTCCCGACCGCCATCTGGCCTCGACAACAACCGTGACCGAGGCCAAGGCTGCGATGAGCCTGTTTCGCTGCAGAAAACGGTAGCGTGTGGGCGCGGATCCGGGCGGCACCTCGGCGAGGACCGCACCCTGGTTCGCCACGGCTCGAAGCAGGTCCTCATTCCCCGACGGGTAGAAACGGTCCACCCCTCCGGCCATCACGGCGATTGTCGGCATTGACTCCGAGCTGCCTGCCAAGGCCGCCCGGTGCGCATGCGCATCAATTCCATAGGCGCCTCCGGAGACCACGGTGAAGCCCCGCTGCGCCAGGGCATAGGCAAGGTCCCCGGTGACAGCCGCTCCGTAGCTCGTGCTGTCCCGGGAACCGACCAGCGCGATCGACTTTGCGGCAGCGGGAAGCTCCTGCTCTACTCCCCGCCACCACAGGCAGATCGGTTCGTGGATGCCGAGATCCCCCAGCTGGTCGGGCCAGAGGTCGTCTCCAGGAATGATCAGCCGGCCTCCCAGCCGCTGCATGGTGGCCAAATCCCGTTCAGGGGCGAGGTCCGGGACCCTGGGTGCCCACCGTTTGAGGGCCGCGCCCAATCCCGCCCAGGATGCCGTCGAGCTGTGTTCCGCCAGTACACCAGTGAGTTCCTGTTCAAGTGCGGGACCGTAGCTCAACTGCCCGGTGGCAATGCCCAGCGCATCCAACGCGCCCGCCACCTGCACCAGTGCCAGTCCCGCCGAGTCCTGAGGTTCCATCAGCCGGGACAGGGCGGCCCGCGCGAGTCTCTCGTTATGCACGTTCGGTCCCTTTCACGCGGCTGCCGAAGCAGCCTGCCGGAGGCTGAGAGCCTGGCCGATGTCATTGAGGTCCGGACGTTCCCGGCCGCCAAGGTCTGCGAGGGTCCACGCTAGCACCTGCATGCTAGTTTTGCATATGTGAAAGCAATCATTTATCTCCGCATCAGCGACGACCGTACCGGCCTGCAGCTCGGCGTCAGCCGGCAACGCGAGGACTGCGAGCGCAAAGCCGCCGAGCGCGGCCTGACAGTCGCAGCCATCGAAACCGACAACGACCTCAGCGCCTACAGCGGCAAGCGCCGCCCCGGCTTCGAGAACGTCCTCAAGTCCGTCAAGACCGGGAAGGCGCAGGTGGTTATCGCCTGGTCACTGGACCGGCTGCAGCGCAACCGCCGCGACGAGCTGCGCCTCTATGAGGCCTGCCGTGACCAGGGCGCCCAGCTCGCCCTGGTCAACGGCGCGGACCTCGACTTCTCGACGGCGGCAGGCCGCTTCGTCGCCGACGCGCTCGGCAGCGTGGCCCGCATGGAGGTAGAGATGAAGTCCGACCGGCAGCGTCGCGCCGCCCAGCAAGCCGCTGCAGCCGGCAAGCGCGCTGGAGGCCGGCGCCCATTCGGTTACGACGCCGACGGCATGCAGGTTCGCCCGGCAGAGGCCGCGGCCGTCGCGGCCGGTTTCGAGTCTTTCCTCGCCGGCATGCCGCTCGGAGAAATCGCGCGCGTCTGGAACGAGCAAGGATTCGTCACCGGGCAGGCCCGCCGCGGAGCGAACGCCGGCCAGCCTTCGCCCTGGACGCGCTCCAGCGTCCGCGACGTGCTCAGCAACCCCCGGTACATGGGTAAACGTGCCCACAAGGGCGAGATAGTCGCCGACGCGCTGTGGCCTGCCCTTGTTCCCGAGGAAACGTGGCAGGCCGCCCAGGCGATCCTCACCCACCGCTCCGGGCAGGTCACGCCCAACGCCGCCAAGTACCTCCTCTCCGGCATCGGCAAGTGCGGCGTGTGCGGTGGCAACGTCCACGCCGGAGCCAACGCCCGCCGCGGCGTCCGCGGATACCGCTGCGCAGAGAGCACCGGCCACTTCGCACGGAAGGCCGAGCCCGTCGAAGAGTACGTCGCCCAGGTCATCGCAGCCCGGCTGTCCCTGCCAGACGCCGGCCACCTGCTCACGGACTCCACCAAGGCAGACCTCCCCCAGCTGCGCGCCGAGGCCACCGCGCTCCGCCAGCGCCTCAACTCCCTGGCAACGGACTTCGCAGACGGCGAGCTGACCGCCCAGCAGCTCCGCGCCGCGACCGCCCGCATCAATGAGAAGCTTGCCGCCGCCGAGCATGCCATGGCCGACGCCGGCCGCGTCGACGTCCTCGGCCCGCTCATCAAGACCAAAGACGTCCGCGCCGCATGGGACACCCTTCGAACCAGTCAGCGGCGCGCCGTCATCGACATCCTCGCCACCGTAACCCTGCACCCGCCAGGGCGGGGAACCCGCACCTTCAACCCCGACACCGTCTCTATCGAGTGGAAGCTCGCCTAACCCTGCCCGGCAGAAACTAACCCCGACACGCTAGAAATTGGCGCAAAGTGGCGTAACTAGTCTCGAAGAGTTGTTAATGTGTAGTCAGAGCAGCCCCCGCAGCGAAGTCCGAGCGCGAAGCACGGCGGGCGAAGAAACCAGAGCAGTGTAAAGGCACCATCCGCATCACGTGGGTAAGGCAGTGGACTCGGACCCGTCCTGACTCCCCCGGAGCCGCGGCAGTTTCAAGACTGCCCGGAGGCTCCCCTTGCCATCCCAAACAGAAGAGCGATTGCTCACGGTCCGCGAAGCGGCCGAATACCTCAGGGTCACGCCCGAAACCGTGCGCCGCCGTGTCCGCTCCGGCGACATCCCCGCATGCAAGCTCGGCCAACGCGCCGTCCGTATTCGCCGCGCCGACCTGGACAACATCATCGCGCCGGCAACCGACCTCGAAGCGCACATAGCCGGCGTCGTCGCCGCGGCCCCGCCGCTCAGCCCCGAGCAGCGCGACCGGCTCGCCATGCTCTTCCGCCCGGCAGGCGGTGTTACCGCGTGAGCCCGGACATGGAAAAGCCCCCGGCAGCAACCGAGGGCCCTCAAACCAGTACAACAACAACCAGGAACATTGTATCCGTCCACGGCCTCGGCGGCGCGGAACAACCCGAGCTGAACACCCTCAACGGCGCCACCATCCACACCCACGGTGCCGCACCAGCGGCCGAGGCCGCGCAGCCCCAGCTCGCCCAGGAAGGCGCACAGATCCACCGCGGCCAAGTCCGCATGGCCTACCTCCTCGCCGACGCCGCCAAAGACCAGCTGCTGCACGTCCACGGCCTCGGCTGGCACCACTGGGACGGCAGGTGCTGGCAGGAGGACCGCACCGGCCACGCCAAGCGCGCCGTCCTGCACGTCCTCGCCGAGGCCTACCGCCTCTCACCCAACAACCCGGACATGCTCCAGGACATCCGCAAATGCGAGACGGCCAACGGCATCGACGGCGTCCTCAAGATCGCCGCAGCGCTACCAGAGTTCGCCATCACCGCCGACCAGCTCGACGCTGACCCCTACCTGCTCAACGTCGCCAACGGCACCTTGGACCTGCACACCATGCGGCTGCACCCGCACAGCCCCGCCAACCGCATGACACGCTGCGCCAACGCCGCATGGAACCCCGCAGCGGCCGGGCCCGTCTGGGACGCGTTCCTCACCCGCGTACTGCCCGACGCCGACGCCCGCAGCTTCCTGCAGCGCTACGCCGGACTCGCGCTCGCCGGCAAAGTCCTCGAGCACGTCCTCGCCATCCTCACCGGTAAAGGCCGCAACGGCAAAGGCGTGTTCTACCAGTCCCTCAGCGCCGCCCTGGGCAACTACGCCGCCACCGCCGAGCCCGACCTGTTCATGCACCGCGAAGGCGCCCACCCCACCGGCGAAATGGACCTGCGCGGCCGGCGCTGGGTAGTCGTCTCCGAGTCCGACAAGGACCGCCGGCTAGCCGAGGCCACCATGAAGAGGCTCACCGGCGGCGACATGATCCGCGCCAGACGCCTCTACCACGACTTCACGGAGTTCACGCCCTCGCACACGGCGGCGCTGGTCACCAACCATTTGCCCAAAGTCAGCGGAGACGACGCCGCCATCTGGGCCCGCATCCGCGTCATACCATTCGACGTCGTCATCCCCGCCGAAGAGCAGGACCCGCACCTGCCCGAGAAGCTGCAGCTGGAGATGGACGCCGTCCTCGCCTGGGCAGTCGCCGGCTGGCAGGGCTACCAGCAGCACGGCCTCGCCGAACCGGCCGCAGTCCGCGCCGCCACCGACAACTACCACCGCGATGCCGACGCCCTGGGACGGTTCATCAGCGAGGAATGCGAGACCGGCCCCGAGTACTCATCACTCACCGAGCCGCTGCACCAGGCATGGAGCCAATGGGCAGCAGCCGAAGGGCACCCGCCCATGAGCAAACGCGCCTTCGGCATCCAGCTGGAGCAACGCGGCTATGAGGCGAGGAAAGGCACCGGCGGAGTTCGCATCCGCGCCGGAATCCGTCTCCAGCCACTCACCGGACTCAGCGCATTCGCAGGCTCGAATGGCTATTAGTGGCGCAAGTGGCGTGGCAACTGTTTCTTTCTACGCGTGCGGGTAAAGAAAAGTTCCTTAAGCCATGCCACTAACGCCACTCCCCTCAAAAAATCCCCGAAAACTCAAGGAATTCAGCATGACAACCACGCAAGCCAGCCTCAACACCCTCACCATCGAAGGCGTCCTGATCACCAAGGACATCGCCAAGCAGCTCGACGAGCTCCGCTTCGAGCACCGTGATCGCTTCCAAGCCATCGGCCGGATCCGCTCCGGCATCGACCACGGCAACCCCGGCATCGAACTCATCGGCAAGGACAACGCCACCGGCGCCCTGGTCCGCATGTGGCACCTCACCAAACCGCTTTGGACCCCGCGCTACCAGGACAATAAGTTCCTCCCACCGGAAGGCGACGGGCTCGACGACGTCCGCCAGACACTCACCGACGCGTACAACCGGCTCCAGCTGATCGTCCTCCCCAAGGATGGCCGGCCATGACGGGCAAGACAGTCCCCGACTCCCGCCGCTGGTGGAGGCGCGAAGCCCGCATGCAGACAAAGAAGCGAGAGTACCTGCAAGCGGACTATGACGCCGTCGAAACAGAACTCAAGCAGCTCCTCGCCGAACGCGAGCGCTGCACCTGCCAAGCACGGACCGGAGGCCAACAGTGATAGACCTCACCACCCTCGGCGCCGGTGCCAGCGGCGAGCGACCAGGCGCACAGTTGCACCGACCCGAGCCGCCCAGGGAACGCCGGCCGGCGCCGACCGTCAGGGCCTCCGAACTTGCCTACGCAGCCAGGGAAGCCATCCGCGACGTCCTGCCCGCCGAGTGGCAGACCCTGCCCGACGGGACCAGCACCGCGGCAGTCCTCGCCGGCACCCTCGCCAACCACTACGCCGACAAACAAGACCAGCAAGCCCGCCTCATCGCCGAAGCCAAACAGGAAGCCCAGCCATGACACCAGAACAGGAAGCAGCGTTCGCGCTCATAAGCCAAGTACTCGAACGCCCCGGCTCCCTCACGGACGCCCATGTCATCACCGCCGCCATGGACTCCGAGGACCCGCAACAGCGCCAGCTCGACATCGCCAAAGCCCTGGTCACCATCAGCGCCGGCCTCATGGACAGCATGGCCGAAGGGCACCCAGACGGCGGCCTACTCGTCCTCGCCCTGGTCCTCGAAGCCTTCGCCAACCCCAGCTGAAAGGAAACACGATGCCACGCCGCAACACCACCAAGCGCCGCACCCGGCCCATCCCCGCCGAGCTGCCCGCCGCCCCGCCGCCGAGCTACGCGCAGATGGCCCGCAGCCTCGTCGAACGCGGCCTCCGAACGCACATCATCCTCGAAGCCCGGGGGGCGGACCTCAGCACCATCGACGCCACCAACAACCAGAAAGGCAACTAACCATGTCAACGAAAACCAAGGCACTCCCCATCTCCACCATCATCGGATCAGACAAGAACCTCAGCAGGTACGCCACCGTCCTCACCGGCCCCGAGACGGGCGCATTCGACCTGCCCGGCGCACTCATCAACGACGCGCTGCGCGTGTACCGCATCGACCAGGCATACGCCACCATCCCCGCACCCACCGAACGCTCAGAGCACGAGCTGACCGAACTCATCCTCGCCCGCGCCGGAGACGACAAACCCGAATGGCCAACAGGTGATGAGATCCTGGAGGAGCGCCGCCGCAACGAAGCCCACCGTCTCCTGCTCCACGCGATGGAGACGGCGAGGGAACAGGCAGTCCGCAGCGTGTTCAACCACTTCACCAACGACGGCGCTGACGGTATCATCACGAGCTACCTCAGGCCTGCGCACGACGACGTCCTCGCCCAGGCCCGGACCATCGTGAAGTCCAAGCCCAACGCGGGCGAGGACGTCGAACTGCAGCTGCTCGCCGACAGGTATGGCCGCATCCGTCAGGCACACGCCAGCCTCACGGCCAAGCGAGTGGAGCAGGACTACCGCGGTTCCTTCTCTATCGCCAAGAACTACCTGTCTCTGGTCGGATACAAGGCCGGCTCGCACGGCATGATCCCGCCCATGCCGGGCGCTGCCAGCACCGTCGATCGCCTCGTGTACCTCGTGTCCACGCCGGGCCTTGAACCGTGGCTGCCGACGCCCTCGGAGCAGGAGACGGAGTGGCTGCGCTTCCACGAGGCCACCCTTCCCCGCCTGCACCCGCTGAAGGGCCGGCAGACGGTCTAGGCAGGAGGCAGGCCGGCCGCGCCCCCAGGGGGGTGACCCCCAAAGGGCGCGGCCGAAATGACCGCCGGAGAGAGTCTTACACACCGCCGCAGGATAGACCTTTTTGATCAGCGGCCCCACAAAAACCGCGAATTTCGCGGCGGTGTGAAGGATGCTCTCCGGCGGTCCCTGCCGCAGAGTCTCTAGGGGGTCACCCCCCACGGCTCAGAACACGGGATCCCCGTTCCGCCCAGGCTCGTTCGGTAGAATAGGGGCATCCCACAACACTTACTTAGTGATGGGATTTTTTATGGCAACGAGAAGTATCAGCATCGAGCTGGAGGCGAAGGTCTCCGGCTTCATGTCCGGCCTCAGGACGGCGGGCAAGGCCGCTGAGGACATGGGCAGCAAGCTCGCCAAGTTCTCCAAAGACAACGAGCAGCACATGGACCGCGTCGGGCGCGCCGGGATGGTCATGGGCGCGGGTCTGCTGGCCGGCGTTGCCCTCGCGGTGAAGGCCGCCAGCGAATTCGACTCGGCTATGTCCGAAGTCCAAGCCTCCACCCATGAGACAGCCGGCAACATGGACCGGCTCCGCGAAGCCGCCATCAACGCCGGCGCTGACACGTCCTTCTCGGCGAAGGAAGCCGCCCAGGGCATCGACGAGCTGGCGAAGGCCGGCGTCTCCACCAAGGATGTCCTAGCCGGTGGTCTGAAGGGGGCACTGTCGCTGGCCGCAGCCGGCTCCCTGGCAGTCGGAGAAGCTGCCGAAATCAGCGCTACGGCGCTCACACAGTTCAAGCTGCAGGGCAAGGACATTCCCCACGTCGCGGACCTCCTCGCCGCCGGCGCAGGCAAAGCCCAAGGGTCAGTGGAGGACATCGGCGGGGCGCTGAAGCAGTCCGGGCTGGTGGCCTCCCAGTTCGGCCTCAGCCTTGAGGACACGACAGGCACGCTCGCCGCGTTCGCCTCCGCCGGCCTCGTCGGCTCGGACTCCGGCACGGCCCTGAAGACGATGCTGCTGAAGCTGGCAGCGCCCGCTGGTGAGTCCGCTGACAAGATGGCAGAGCTCGGCATCGCCGCGTACGACTCCAAGGGCGCGTTTGTCGGCGTTACCAGCCTCGCGGGACAGTTGCAGGACAAGCTCGGCGGCCTGACTCAGGCGCAGCGCGATTCCGCCCTGGCGACTATCTTCGGGACCGACGCTATCCGAGGCGCGAACGTGCTTTACGAGCAGGGCGCAAAGGGCATCGGCGACTGGATCGACAAGGTCAACGAATCCGGCTACGCAGCTGTGACGGCGTCGATCAAGCAGGACAACCTCGCCGGCGACATTGAGAAGCTGGGCGGCTCGTTCGATTCCCTGCTGATCAAGAGCGGGTCCGGTGTCTCCGAGTCACTGCGCGGTCTGGTGCAGGGTGCCGAGGACCTGGTGGACGGCCTCGGCAAGATCCCCACCCCGGCACTGAACGCAGGCCTCGGCATCGCCGGCATCACCGGGGCCGGCCTGCTGCTCGGCGGCGCGTTCATGACCATCCTGCCCAAGGTCGCCGACTTCAAGGACTCCCTGGACCAGATAGCCCCGAAGGGCTCCAAAGCGGCCAGTGTCATCGGCGGCGTAGGCAAGGCAGCGGGAGTCGCCGCCGGCGCCTTGGTGGCTTTGCAGGTCGCCGGGGCAGTCTTCGGTGAACACGACACCAAGTCAGCGGAGGACTTCGGGCAGGCCCTGCTGAAGGTCGCCAACTCCGGCAAGGACATCGACCCTTCCGGGCTGGACAGTGTCTTCCAAGGCTGGAACAAGCTGTTCAGTGCCGACGTCGTCACCAATGTGAACGGCATGTCCGACGCTGTCCGGGAGCTGACCAACCAGGACTTCAACGACTGGATGAATCTGAACCTCGCCGACCCGCTGAACCAGCTGGTCAACATGCCCAAGACCCACATCGGGCAGGTCACCGACGAGTTCAAGAGGCTCGGCGACGAGATGGGCAACCTCACCAAGAACGGCGGCGCGGACACTGCCGCGCAGTCCTTCAAGCTGCTCACCAGCGAGTTCGAGAAGAACGGGAAGAGCGCCCAGGACGCGCTGAACGCAGTTCCCGGCTACAAGGACGCCCTGCAGGGGCTGGCCAACGAGGCCGGCGTCGTCGTCGAAGGCCAGGACCTCCTCGACTTCGCCATGGGCAAGGTCCCCGCCTCGATGGGCGCCGCCACCAGCGCCGTCCAGAGCTACACCGACGCCACAGGCCAGGTTGTTCCGATCACGCCCGAGGTGCAGGAAGCGCTTGACGAGATTGGCGTGTCTGCCCAGGGTGCTGCAACCGACCTAGAGAAGTTCACGGCGGCCTTGTTCGCTGCGGGCCTTTCCAACTTGAGCGCACGCGAGGCCGAGGCGGCTCACGAGGCGGCAATCGACGCCACGGCGGGTGCTATTGAGGAAGCCACCGCTGCCATCGCAAAGCAGTATGAGGCGCAGGGCTACGGGGCGGAAGCCGCAAAGGCCATGGCCAAGGAGCAGATGGGGCTCGGCGCGGCGCTGAACAAGTCCAAGACGGACTTCGACCGGACGACCGACGCGGGCCGGATCCTGAACGCCCAGTTCCAGTCTGTCGCCCAGACGGGCATGGCTGAGATAGAGGCGAAGGCCAAGGCAGGCGCTGGCATGCCCGAGCTGCAGCAGAACCTCGTGGACACCTTCAACGCGATGAAGAAGACCGGCGAAGGCATGGGCCTCACGGGCGCCGCTGCTGACGCGCTGGCCCGCGATGTCATGGACATCCCGCCCAAGGCCAACATCAACACCTGGATGTCCGATGCGGCCAAGCGCATGGCTCAGGAGACGGGTGCTGCCGTAGATGCCGTGAATGGCAAGACGGCCAATATCTACATCACCACCCACCGCGCCGAGATCATTACAAGCACGCGTTCCGACTCGGTGCAGAACAACGGCGGCGGCAAGACCAAGGGGCCGCAGGCTTTCGCCGTCGGCGGGGCCGTGGCCGGGCCGGGCACGGACACATCCGATTCCATCCTCGCCCTCCTGTCTGACGGCGAGCATGTCTTGGACGCTGACGACGTCCGCAAGATGGGTGGCCAGGCTGAGGTCTACCGGTTCCGGCGGATGCTCGACGCCGGCATACTGCCCAAGTTCGCCGCCGGCGGGGCCGTGTCAGCGGCAGCTAAGCGGCGGCTGGCTGAGTTGAAGAAATCAGCCGCCTACCGGGCCGAGCAAGCCGCGGAGCTGCGCCTGGACGATGCCCGAGGGGAGTCCTACCGGACTGTCGCCGGCGGGCTGTCCTCGGCATACTCGTTCTCCGACCGGCTGCGCACGGTGGCCAACAGCGGCAACCTTCCTTCCCAGCGGGGAACGCTGCTGCAGCGGGCGAACTGGTCTGACCAGATGCTCCGCGGACTGTACGCCCGATCCGAGCGGCTGGGCAAGTCCCTGGAGACGGCGAAGCAGCGCATGGAAGACCTCACTCAGGTCCGGGATACGGTCGCCGGCACGCTCTCGGGCGAGTTCAGCATCGGCGGCGCGATGAAGGCCACGAGCCCTTTCTCGGAGGTGACCGTGGGCGGGATACGCGGCGCCGGACAGGCCGCCCTGGGACGAATCCGTGCCTTCGCCGGGAAACTGCAGCGGCTCCAGCAGATGGGCTACTCCGGCGCGATCCTCCAGGAGATCGCTGGCCTCGGCACAGCGGAGGGCGGCGCCGCCGCGGATGCGCTGCTGAAGGGCAGCAAGGCCGACGTCCGGGACCTCAACGGCGTGTACACCGCTATTGACTCCGCTTCCAACGCGGCCGGCACCTACGTCACGAACGCCATGTACAAGGGCGGGGTCAACGCCGCCGCAGGGCTGGTGAAGGGCCTGCAGTCGCAGGAGAAGGCCATCGAACAGCAGATGCTGAAGATCGGCCTTAGCATGGAGGCCGCACTGAAGAAGGCCCTCGGCATCCGCTCCCCCTCGAGGAAGGCCGCGGCGATCGGTGACAACTTCACCGGCACGCTCGCCGCGCGGCTCGAAGCCGGCAAGGGTAGCGTTGCCAAGCAGGCGAGCGCCCTGGGCGATGCCATGAGCGTCGTCCCGAAGGTCTACACACCGGCCACGTCCTACCGCCCAATCCCTGCCTCGGCCGCGCAGGGGCCCATGGCGATGACGGGCACACTCGTGATGGACTCCGGCGAGATCCTCGGAGTGTTCAACGGCGTCGCCACGCAGGTGGCCCGCTCGGAGATCCGCAGCGCGGACGCGAGTTCCCAGTACGTCCGGCCCGGCCGCCGGTAAGGTTTGCGGACCCATCACCCGCAAAGCAGAGAGCCCCGCATCCGTTGCCAGATGCGGGGCTCTCTTGTGCCTGTCTACAGGTCTGCGACGCGCTCCAGCACGCCTCGCAGGTCTGCAGCCAGCTTCCTTGCCTCATCGACTGTCATGCCTTCGGAGTCGCCGACGTAGACCAGGAAACCCTCTTCCGGCGTCCAGGTGGTTTCGACGTCGCCCGCGGCCGGGCCCTTGTGGATGTTCCCGCCGACGGTGGCTGGGATGGTGAAGCCGGCTGGTGCTGTGGTGGTTGTCACTGGTTGTCCCCCTGGTTGTTGTTGATTACTGCGATGCTCTCCGGATGCCATTGCTGGCGAGTGCCGTCAGGTAGCGTAACCCAGATTCCGTGCCTGCTTACGCGCCATACCTTCCCCTCCGGCCCGTCCGTTGTGCCGTACATGCCAACGAACTTGACCCGCCGGCCAGCGAACTTCGCTTTGAGTTCTTCGAGGTCCACGTACCCTCTCCCCCTGCTTTCGTAACGTATGCAATTTACGTGTACACCGTAGCCGCAGCACGCGGTCGTAGCCGCGTGCTGTGAGGACGCCCCGTGCGAGCGACTGATCCAGGATGCGCGTGGTGGTGGGCGCAAGCCTGAACTCCCCGCGCAGGATCCTGCCGGGAACCTGCGAGTTCGTTTCCATGCCCAGACCGCCAAGCCGCTGCAGCTGGCGCCGCCTGGCCGCCCGCACCCGGCCGGCGACCGTTGCGGTGTCTTCCTCGCCACCTGCCTGGCCGAAGTCTGCCAGCGAAACGCGCTCGACCTGCAGCTGGATATCGACCCGGTCAAGCAGCGGCCCCGACAACCGCGCCAGGTACCGGCGGCGCATCATGGGAGTGCACATGCACTCGATGCCCTTGCCCGATGCCTTCCCGCAGGGACACGGGTTGGCGGCAAGAACCAGCTGGAAGCGGGCGGGATAGGCGGCGGTTCCCGCGGATCTGTGGATCACCAGCTCGCCGCTCTCCAGCGGCTGGCGGAGTGCATCGAGCACCCCGCGTTCGTATTCCGGAGCCTCGTCCAGGAACAAAATTCCACGGTGGGCCCGTGATGCGGCGCCGGGCCGCGGCAGTCCCGTGCCGCCGCCGATGATGGCAGCGGACGTCGCCGTATGATGCGGACTCTCGAACGGCGGGCGCCGCACCAGCTGCAGCGATGACGATGGCAGCGCGCACAGCGAATGGATCGCGGTCACCTCCATGGCCGCGGTGTCACCCAGATCGGGCAGCAGCCCCGGCAGCCGTTCGGCCAGCATGGTCTTTCCCGCACCCGGCGGCCCCGTGAGCAGCAGATGGTGGGCCCCGGCCGCGGCCACTTCCAGCGCCCTGCGTGCATCTCCCTGGCCGGCGACATCGCACATGTCAGGGACTGTGCCAGGCGTGCGGCCGGCTTCTTCGTTTGCCTCCTCGTCCTCCGGTTCGAAGTCAAGGGCCAGCTCCTGGGGGTCTGCGCCTAAATCGAAAGCGAGCCGAGCGAGGGTTTTGTAGCCCTGTACCCGTGCGCCGGGTACCAGCTCCGCCTCAGCAGCGTTCGCCTGAGCCACCACGATGTCCGGATAGCCTGCCTGGACAGCGGCCATCACGGCCGGGAGGACACCGCGGACGGGCCGCAGCCGGCCGTCCAGGCCGAGCTCGGCGATGAATACCGTGCGGCCGGTTGTCCTGATGTCACCGGCGGCACACAGCGCGGCCATGGCAATGGCAAGGTCGAAGCCCGAGCCCCTTTTCGGCAGGGACGCCGGGATGAGGTTCGCCGTGATTTTCCGCCGACTCAGCGGGATTCCGGAGTTCTGCGCCGCGGAGCGGATCCGTTCCTTGGCTTCGTTGAGTGAAGCGTCCGGCAGACCCAGGATCACAAAGGCCGGCAGAGTCTGGCCGATGTCGGCCTCGGCCTCCACGATGTAGCCGTTCAGCCCCACCAAGGCCACGCAGTACGTTCTTCCCAGGCCCACCTACCCCACCCCCGGGAGGTGCTCAAGGGTCGGCTCGCACACGCCGTCGTCCAGCACCGCAATCACGTCCACGCGGCGCAGCGGCATCCGGAGCTCGTGGTCACGGCACCAGGCCGATCCCAGCCGGTGCAGCCGTGCAAGCTTGTCCCGGCTTACCGCCTCGAAGGGGTGCCCGAAGGCGAGGGAGCGGCGCGTTTTCACTTCGGCAATGACCAGGGCGTCGCCGTCGAGCGCAACAATGTCGATCTCGCCCTCGCGGCAGCGCCAGTTGCGCTCCACGATGAGCATGCCCAGCGATTCCAGGTATTCCGCCGCGAGCTCTTCCCCGCGCCGGCCAAGCAGGTCTTTGGCTTTCATTTTCTACCTCCGCAACCAGACTGCGGGGGCGGCGCCGGCGCCAAAAGACGCCGATCGCGCTATGTGGGAAAAGCGGCGGAACGGACCACTGTGCAGGAGGAGTCGGTCAGTTGCCCAGGTCGGCGTCCTTGGGCAGGGCCAGCTCCTCGTTGCGCGGCAGCTCCTCGACGTTGACGTCCTTGAAGGTGATGACGCGGACGCTCTTCACAAACCGGGCGGAGCGGTAGACGTCCCAGACCCAGGCATCCTGGAGCGTGAGGTCGAAGTAAACCTCGCCGTCGGCGCTGCGTGCCTGCAGGTCCACGTGGTTGGCGAGGTAGAAGCGGCGCTCGGTCTCAACCACGTAGCTGAACAGCCCGACGACATCGCGGTATTCACGGTAGAGCTGGAGCTCCATGTCGGTTTCGTAGTTTTCAAGATCCTCGGCACTCATGGTTCCATCTTGCACCATGCGGCGGGCGCCTGCGCACACGGGACCGGCGCACCGGGGCCTCGGCCCCCGCATTATTCGGCCAGCAGATTCCAGCTGACGCGGTGATACGGGGTGGGTCCGGAGACCCGGATGGCTTCCCGGTGCGCCGCCGTGCCGTACCCCTTGTTGACGTCCCAGCCGAAGGCGGGGTACTCAACGTGCAGCTCCTGCATGGTCCGGTCCCTTTCCACCTTGGCCAGAACGCTCGCCGCGGCCACGCTCAGGCACTGCATGTCCGCCTTGACCAGCGTGTGCACCGGTGCATCGCAGCCCGGATCGACCGTCACCTCGTCAAACAACGAGGGCTGCACGGCGGGCGACAGCCAGTTATGGCTCCCGTCCAGCAGCACCACATCCGGCGTAATGCCGGTGCCGAGGATGTCGAACCACGCCCGGTTGCCGGCGGTCCTCAGCGCCCCCATGATGCCCAGTTCGTCGATCTCCCGGGCAGTGGCATGCCCCACTGCCGACGCAACGCTCCAGGCCCGGACCAGCGGGTCCAGCCGTTCCCGGTCGGCGGCCTTGAGCAGCTTGCTGTCCCGGACATCCGCCAGCAGCTCCATCCGCCGCAGGTCAACGACGGCTATTCCCACGCTGACCGGACCGGCCAGGGCGCCGCGGCCTACTTCATCGACGCCGGCCAGGAACCGCGCTCCCCGGGGGAGGAACCGCTTCTCGTAGTCAAGGGTGGGTGCAACGGACATCGCTAGCCTTCCGGGGGAACGCTCTTGAAGACGTCCGGATAGTTGTCCAGGCCCGCCCAGCGGTTCAGCGGCCAGGCGATGACGGCGGCCTTGCCCTCGACGTCGGCAAGGTCCACGAAACCGCCGTTGGAGTCCATGTGGGCCCGGGAGTCGGCGGAGTGGTTGCGGTTGTCCCCCATGACCCAGACCTTGCCTGCCGGGACCACGACGTCGAAGTCGCGCACCAGCGGCACCTCGGCAGGGTTGACGTACTTTTCATCCAGCGGGGCCCCGTTGACGGTGATTTTGCCGTCGGCGTTGCAGCAGGCCACGTGGTCGCCCGGCAGTCCGATGACGCGCTTCACCAGATGCTGCTCCGAGTTGTCCGGAAGCAGCCCAACAAACGTCAGGCCGTCCTCGACCCAGGTGAACGGGCCATCCACTTTCTGCGGCGCCGGCGGCAGCCAGCCCTTGGTGTCCCTGAACACCACCACGTCGCCGCGCTCCAGGGCGAACGGCTCCGGAACGAGGAGATTGACGAAGATGCGGTCGTTGACGTCCAGCGTGCTGACCATGGATTCCGACGGGATGTAGAAGGCCCGGAACAGGAACGTTTTGATGAGGAAGGAGAGGACGACGGCGATCACCACCACCGTGGCGATCTCCTTCAGCCACAGCAGGAACGGGTTGCGTGGCGGAGCGGGCTCCTTCCCGTTGCCTCCGGCAGACACAGCCGGAACGGGCTCACCCAAAGCATGCCTTCCCTGCCTGGCAGCAGCCTGCCGCGGCTCGGAAGTCCCGGGATCGTTCTCCGGCATTTACTGTCCGTCCTTCGTCGTTGTAGTGGCCACCTGGGGCGGCCGTGCCACTGAGGCAAATCTATCAAGCGGCCAGATGATCTGTACCGGCCGGCCGATCACCTTGTCCATGCGCACCATGCCCCCGCCCGGCGCCCCCAGGAGGCTGCGGGAGTCGGCCGAGACCGAGCGGTGGTCGCCCAGCAGCCAGAGCCGTCCCGCCGGCACTGACACACTGAATTTTTGGTCGCTGGGCGCATCTCCCGCATGGACATAGGGTTCCACGATCGGCTGGCCATTTACTGTGAGCCGCTGTTGGGCGTCACAGCACACGATGCTGTCGCCCGGCAGCCCGATGACGCGCTTCACGTACGTGGTGTCGCTGCCCATAACCCCCAGCCAGTGTCCGGCGGAGGACAGTGCCTCCGCCAGCGGACCCGCGCCGGAGTGCAGCGGCGCGAAGGAACCGCGGCCGTCGAACACCACGACGTCGCCGCGGCGGATCGGCGCCGACTGAAAATCGGTGCGGGACACCAGTATCCTGTCGCCGGTATTGAACAGCGGTTCCATGGAGGCCGAGGGAATGAAATAGACATCCAGCCACAGTGAACGGACCAGACCGCTGACCAGGACGGCGAGGGCGAGCGCCAGAAACACAAAACGCCAGCCCGGTTTCCCTGGCTGGCGTTTCGTGTGGTCCATGATCCGTATCCTGTGGCGCTGTTGCGGATGGCTCCGGCGCTGGCCGGATACGGGTCAGGGACCCGCCGTGAAAGTCCGAAAAGACTTACTTGGCGGTGCTGAAGTCGCGCTTTTCCTTGATCTTCGCAGCCTTACCGCGCAGTGCACGCATGTAGTAAAGCTTGGCGCGACGCACGTCACCCTTGGTGACGAGCTCGATCTTGTCGATGATCGGGGAGTGCACCGGGAAGGTACGCTCTACGCCGACACCGAAGGAAACCTTGCGGACCGTGAAGGTCTCACGGATGCCGTCGCCCTGGCGGCCAAGGACGAAGCCCTGGAATACCTGGACGCGGGAGTTCTTGCCTTCGATGATGTTCACGTGAACCTTGAGGGTGTCACCCGCGCGGAACTCGGGAACATCGGTGCGCAGCGAGGCTGCATCTACGGAATCGAGGATATGCATTGATCCACTCCTGGTGAACGCCACAGGTCATTCACTTTGGGTCACGGCGGCCAAGCCCGGACAGAAGTCCGGAAATTGCCGCCGAAAGTGTTGTGTCCGGTCCCGCCACTGATTGGCGGTACCGGGTTGCCTTGCTGTTGGCTGCGCTCCCCCTGTGGCAGGTGCGGTGCCCAGCAGACACAAAGACTCATTTTGCCACATCCGGCGGTCTACAACCAATTGCCGCCGGAGGTTTAGGAGGCGGGCTGGCTTCCGGCGTCCGGCCGCCTCTTGAGGTGACCGTCGACGACGTCGTACCCCAGGTCCGCGAGAGCAGTGCGGTCCGCGCGGGGAAGACTGCCGGCGTCGAACGCCTCCAGCAGGTCCGGGCGGCGTTCCGCCGTCCGCCGGTACTGCTCATGCCGGCGCCACTGCGCGATTTTTCCGTGGTTGCCGCTGAGCAGCACCGCCGGCACTTCCCGTTCCCGCCAGACGGAGGGTTTGGTGTAGACGGGGTACTCGAGCAGGCCGTCGGAGTGTGACTCCTCCACCAGGGATTCGGGATTGCCCACCACGCCCGGCAGCAGCCGGCCGATGGCCTCCACCATGGCCAGGACGGCAACTTCGCCGCCGTTGAGCACGTAGTCGCCCAGGCTCACCGGGCGCACCGTGAAGTACTCTTCGGCCCATTCGATGACGCGTTCGTCAATTCCTTCGTACCGGCCGCAGGCGAAGACCAGGTGGTCCTCCTCGGCAAGCTCGTAGGCGAGTGCCTGATTGAAGCGCTCCCCTGCCGGTGACGGCACGATCAGTACCGGCTTGCCGGCGTCCGCCGGCTGGGCCGCGGCCACCGATGCCAGGGCCTGGGCCCAGGGCTCGGCCTTCATGACCATACCGGCGCCGCCGCCGTACGGAGTGTCGTCCACCGTCCGGTGGCGGTCCGTGGTGAAGCTCCGGAGGTCGTGGACGCTGAGGTCCAGCAGGCCGTCCTGGCGCGCCTTGCCGATCAGCGACAGTTCCAGCGGTGCCAGGTACTCGGGAAAGATGCTGACGACGTCGATCCTCATCTAGCCTGCGGCTCCCGGCTGATCCTCTTCGTCAACAGAGGGGCTGACCTCGTCACTGCCCTCGTGTTCGGTGTTGATCTCGAACAGTCCGGCCGGCGGCGTCACCAGGACATAGCCTTCCTCGACATTGACCTCCGGGACGATCTGCTCCACGAACGGGATCAGGATTTCCTTCCCGTCGGGCGTCTCCACGACGAGCAGATCCTGTACGGGCATCGTGTTCAGGCCGGAGATCTTGCCCACGACCTGGGAGCCCACGCGGGCTTCGAGGCCAACGAGCTCGTGTTCGTACCAGCCCTCGTCGTCGTCCTCGTCGAGTTCCTCTGTCTCGATGAACAGCTTGGCCCCGCGGAGGGTCTCGGCCTCGTTCCGCGTTTCGATCTCCTCGAAGGCGAGCAGCAGGATGTCCTTGTTCCAGCGGGCACTGTGCACTGTCAGGGGGCCCGCCGACGCCGGCTCCACCACGAATTCGGTTCCCGGGACAAAGCGGTCTTCGGGGGCATCGGTGAGTACCTGGACTGTCACCTCGCCGCGTATTCCGTGGGGCTTGCCGATTCGTGCCACCTGAAGCTGCATGTGATCCTCTGTTCCGGAGTGCGTTTCTCAAAGTTTGCGCTGCGCCGTGATCGGCCAGCGGGCGGTGAAAGCAGTACGGCCCCTCCACCGTTGCTGGTGAAGGGGCCGGACTTAAGACAAGTGTTGCAGGCGCGTTACCGGCGGCGGTCGGTGTCGACGACGTCGACCCTGACCTGCTCGCCATCTGCCAGTGCAGCCACCACAGTGCGCAGTGCGCGCGCGGTGCGGCCCTGGCGTCCGATTACCCGTCCCAGGTCTTCCTGATGAACGCGCACCTCGAGGGTATCCCCGCGGCGGTTGCTCTTCGCGCTGACCTTGACATCCTCAGGGGAGTCAACGATTCCGCGGACAAGGTGTTCGAGCGCTTCTGCCAGCAACTTACTCAGCCTCGGTGGTCTCTGCTTCAGCCTCGGCGGGAGCTTCTGCCTTGGCCTTCTTGGTGATGGCTTCCGGGATGATCACGGAACCCTTTTCCGGGGCGACGAAGGCTTCCTTGGCAACCTTGGTCTTCAAGGTGCCTTCCTGGCCCGGGAGGCCCTTGAACTTCTGCCAGTCGCCGGTGACCTTGAGGATCGCGGCAACCTGCTCGGACGGCTGTGCGCCGACGCCGAGCCAGTACTGGGCACGGTCCGAGTCGACCTCGATGTATGAGGGCTCCTCAGTGGGGTGGTACTTGCCGATCTCTTCGATGGCACGGCCGTCACGCTTGGAGCGTGCGTCCATGACGACGATGCGGTAGTACGGTGCGCGCATCTTGCCGAAGCGCTTAAGGCGAATCTTTACGGCCACTTTTGTGGTCACTCCTGTTTCTGAAACGGGCTGAACCCATGTTTCTGCACCCGTGGGGCGGGCCATACTTGGGGGTTCGAAAGGACAGGATCCAGACGCGGAGAGAGGGGCCACGCAGATCGAGTACCTGTTTATTGTGCCAGATCAGCGGCCCGATTTCGACTTGACACAGGCCTGGCGCTGCCGGGACAGGTCAGGAAGACCAGACGTACAGGCCGGTGCGGCTGTTTTCGTCGACGCTTCCGGCGAGTTCCGCCAGCTGCTGGACGTACTTCCGCGCCTCGCCTGCCCCAAAGGGCATGTCGTCCTCGGCGGCCCATCGCTCGGCGACGTCGTCAAGGACGTTGCCCTCGCCCTCTGACTCGTAAGTGACCAGCTCCGCCAGGGCCCGGACCATGGCCGGCGGCACGCCGAGCAGAGAGTCGCTGGCAACATCCACCATGGCCAGTTCATAGTCGGCACCGGCCGCATGGACAGCCGATCCGGCGAGGTCGCCGAGCTGTTCGATTTCAAAGTCGCTGATCCCCGGGATGCGCACGCCGGCGGCCGGGGCGGCGGCGCCCGAGTCGAGGTCGGCTGCGCGCTTAAGGGCGTCACTGTGCGTGGCAACAAAGATTTCGGTGAAACCCATGGAATTCGTCCTCGTTCCGTCGACGGCGGGAGCCTGGGCGGCGGCAACGCCGCCCAGATGTTCGAAATCAGCCTAACCCAGAGATGCGGCGTCCGGCTTAGCGCACGGCGACGCGGATCCGGTTGCGCCACGGGTCCTCGAAGCGAAGCTCCGCCCCCGTGTGGTGGGCAGCGACGCCGGCGACCTTCAGTCGGTCGGCGAGCGCGCCGACGTCGTCCCCCGTCGGGACCTCGATGAGCACTTCGCCGAGCCCGAGGGTGTCCCGGCGCGGTCCGGCGCCGCGGCTGTTCCAGACGTTCATGGCCATGTGGTGGTGGTAGCGGCCGGCCGAGACGAACAGGGCCTGGCCGTGCCAGCCTGCGGTCTTTTCGAACCCCAGCGTCCCGACGTAGAAGTCGTGGGCCGACTGGACGTCGCCGACCTGCAGGTGCACGTGGCCGACGCCGGCCTCCGTGCCGCGCTGCCCTTCCAGTGCACCTTCGGTCAGGTGGTCCTGCAGGTACTTCTGCGGCGGCAGGGCGAGGCTGTCCATGACCACGTTCTTGCCGTCCCAGGACCACGCCTCGCGGGGGCGGTCCCAGTACAGCTCGATGCCGTTCCCTTCAGGGTCGCTGAAGTAGAAAGCCTCACTGACAAGGTGGTCGGCGCTGCCCGTGAACAGCTGCGGCTCGTACTGGGCGGCGGTGGCGACCGTGGCAGCCAGGGCGGCCTGGTCGTCGAAGAGGAGTGCTGTGTGGAAGAGGCCGGCTTCGCCGCGTCCCGGAATGTTGAGCCCGGGGGCGGGGGCCAGGTGGACCAGCGGGGTGTTGAGCCGTCCAAGGTAGAGGCCGCCGTCCTGCTCGGCCACGACGTCGAGGCCGAGGGCCCTCTGGTAGTAGTCGGTCATGAGCTTCATGTCTCCGACCTTGAGCATCACGGTGCCCATGGTGAGATCGGCAGGAAGAAGATCTTGGCTGCTGGCTGCTGGTGTCATGTGAATACTCCCGACTCCCTCGCCACCGTATTTCGATGGTCTCTATACATCTAAATTACTTGAAGCTTCAATTTATTCCCAGCGGACGACACTCCCCCGCAGCACGACGGCCTGCAGATGCCTGATGGTCCCGGGCACTTCCCGCGGATCTTCTGCGCACACCACCACATCCGCGCTGGCGCCCTCGGCCAGGCCGTCCGCCCGCAGCCACCGGCGGGCCCTCCAGCACGCAGCATCCAAAGCGGCCGCCGCGGGGAGCCCCGCAGCGTGGAGCGCCAGGATCTCGTCCGCGATCCGGCCGTGCCTGATCACGCTGCCCGCGTCGGTCCCGGCGAAAATCTCCACGCCGGACTCCCAGGCTTCCCGGATCCGCTCGTTCCGGCGTTCCCACAGCGCCCTCATGTGGGCCGCATAGCGGGGGAACTTGGGCGCTGCCTGGGCGGCAATGTCCGGGAACGTCGCAATGTTGACGAGCGTGGGCACGATCGGCACGTTCTGCTCCACGAACCGCGGGATGTGCCGCGGCAGGAGCCCCGTGGCGTGCTCAATGCAGTCGATTCCGGCGTCCAGCATGTCGTCGAGGACGTCCTCGCCGAAGCAGTGCGCGGTGACCCTTGCGCCCTCGTCATGGGCAGCGCGGACCGCGTCCCGGACAGCCGTGGCCGGAAACGACGGCGCAAGGTCGCCGGCGTCGCGGTCGATCCAGTCGCCCACCAGCTTGATCCAGCCGTCCCCGGAACGCGCCTGCTTCCGGACCGCTTCCACCAGCTCCTCCGGCTCAACCTCGACGGCGAAATTCTTCAGGTACCGGCGGGTCCGGGCGATGTGCCGTCCGGCCCGGATGATCCTCGGCGCCTCCGGGCGCCGCTGCAGCCACCGGGTGTCACTGACCACTCCGGCGTCCCGGACCAGCAGCGTGCCGGCGTCGCGGTCGGTCATCGCCTGGGCATAGGCCACGTCGTCATCCACGGCGCCGGAAGGCCCGAGCCCGATGTGGCAGTGCGCGTCCACGAAGCCGGGCAGCACCCAGCCGTCGAGGACCAGGTCCGGGCTCCGGCCCGGTCGGTGAAAGGTCAGCTTGCCGTCCACGGCCCACAGGCCGGTCCGTTCCTGGTCCGGGCCGGTGAGCACCGTCCCGGTGAATTCGATGATGCGCGCCATGGATCCAGCCTGTCACATCAGGCGTGGGCGGGCACCGGCAGGCCGCCCTGTGGTAGCTTCGTCTACGACCACACGGGTGCCCCTGCAGGGGCTGAGATCGGGCTAGCGCAGCCTGCGACCGTTGAACCTGTCCGGGTAATGCCGGCGAAGGAAGTGAGCAGTAAATGAGCACCCAGAAAAAACAGCTGATCCCTGCCCAAAACGAAACTGCCCGGAACGAGGCAGCCCAAGGCGGGACCGGCGAGGACACCACCCAATCGCTGAAGTCGCATTCACTGGCATACATCGAGGGAGACGGCCTCCGCGTTCCGGTCACGGAAATAGCCCTGGAACCGTCACCCAGCGGAGAACAGAACGAGCCGTTCCGGGTCTACCGGACCGCCGGCCCGGGCAGCGACCCCGTCGTGGGCCTCGCGCCGTTCCGCGCGGAATGGATTGCAGCCCGGGGCGACACCGAGCCCTACAGCGGCCGGGAAAGGAACCTGCTCGACGACGGCCGGTCGGCCGTGCGCCGCGGCGCAGCGTCCGCGGAGTGGAAGGGCGCGCAGCCGGTGCCCCGCCGCGCCGTCGGCGGTAAGACGGTAACCCAAATGCACTATGCCCGGCAGGGCGTCATCACCCCGGAGATGCGGTTCGTGGCGCTCCGGGAGAACTGCGACGTTGAACTGGTCCGCAGCGAAGTGGCGGCAGGGCGCGCCATTATCCCGAACAACATCAACCACCCCGAGTCCGAGCCCATGATCATCGGCAAGGCCTTCCTGGTGAAGATCAACGCCAACATCGGCAACTCGGCCGTAACGAGCTCCATTGCCGAAGAGGTGGACAAGCTGCAGTGGGCCACCCAGTGGGGCGCGGACACCGTGATGGACCTCTCCACCGGCGATGACATCCACACCACCCGCGAATGGCTGATCCGCAACTCGCCGGTCCCCATCGGCACCGTTCCCATCTACCAGGCGCTGGAAAAGGTCAACGGCGAAGCCAACGCGCTGACGTGGGAGATCTTCCGCGACACCGTGATCGAGCAGTGCGAGCAGGGCGTGGACTACATGACCATCCACGCCGGGGTCCTGCTGCGCTACGTCCCCCTGACGGCCAACCGGGTGACCGGCATCGTGTCCCGCGGCGGCTCGATCATGGCGGGCTGGTGCCTCGCACACCACCAGGAGAACTTCCTGTACACCCACTTCGACGAGCTGTGCGAGATCTTCGCGAAGTACGACGTCGCCTTCTCCCTCGGTGACGGCCTGCGGCCCGGGGCCACCGCGGACGCCAACGACGCCGCCCAGTTCGCCGAGCTGGACACCCTGGCCGAGCTGACCCAGCGGGCCTGGGAGTACGACGTGCAGGTCATGGTCGAAGGGCCCGGCCACGTCCCGTTCCACCTGGTGCGGGAGAACGTGGAGCGCCAGCAGGAACTGTGCAAGGGCGCCCCGTTCTACACCCTGGGCCCGCTCGTGACGGACATAGCACCCGGCTACGACCACATCACCTCCGCCATCGGCGCCACGGAAATCGCCCGCTACGGCACGGCGATGCTCTGCTACGTGACGCCCAAGGAACACCTGGGCCTGCCGAACAAGGACGACGTCAAGACCGGCGTGATCACATACAAGATCGCCGCCCACGCCGCGGACCTCGCCAAAGGCCACCCTGGAGCCAACGAGAGGGACGATGCCCTGTCCAAGGCGCGCTTCGAGTTCCGCTGGCGGGACCAGTTCGCCCTGTCCCTGGACCCGGTGACCGCCGAGGCATTCCACGACGAGACGCTGCCGGCCGAACCGGCCAAGACCGCGCACTTCTGCTCGATGTGCGGACCCAAGTTCTGCTCCATGCGCATCAGCCAGGACATCCGCAACGAGTACGGCTCCGCGGAAGCACAGGCTGCTCTGGCCGAGATGGCCGAAGGGATGCGGGAGAAGAGCCAGGAGTTCCTGGCCGCCGGCGGGAAAGTTTATCTGCCGGAGCTGAAGCTTCCCGAGACAGCCCGCCAGTAAGGGCCTTTTCGGGCCCCGTCCGGCAGGCATTGGGGGCCGGCCGGACGCGGGCCCGGGCGGGACGCTGCCCTGCGCGGGCGTGGGGGGTGAGGGTCAGGATGCCTGCGGCTGCTGCCGCCGGCTGACCTCTGCAATGAAGGACCGGATAAGACGGTCGCCCTCCGCGGAGTCCTGAGGCCGGTGCCCTCCCGCAGCAGTGCGGTGCAGGGCACCGGTCTCCCGCAGGTAACCGGCGATTTCCTCATAGAGGGGCTCCCAGCCCCCCGTGAGAACCAGAGTGGGAACGCCCGGAACAATCTGCAGCGGCGCCTGCCAGGGCGGTGCCTGCAGCCGCAGCCGCCTCGCCGCGCGCTGGGCCTCCGGGGTACTCGGAGCGTGGCCTTCCGCGGCAAAGGCACGGCGCAGAAACTCCCGCTCGTAGTCGTCGTCGCCGAGCTGGTGCCGGACCTCGAAGAGCGGCTCCATCAGCGCCCGGTGGGCCGCCGTGGCGGGCAGTTCGGCAGTCAGCGACAGGCAGGCCGGCTCCACGAGCGTCAGCGAGAACACGAGGTCGGGCCGTTCGACCGCAGCCATCATCGCGGCGATCGCGCCCTGGGCATGGGCCACGATGTGGCCGCCGGCCCCGCCCCGGCCATCGTCTGCCAGCGACCGCAGCACGATCCGGGCGTCCTCGGCGAAATCCGTTTCCAGCGGCTCTGCTTCGGCATCGAACCCGTGCCGCCGTAGGAAGAGCGCGTCGTACTGCAGGGCCATGCCGTGCTGGCGCGGCCAAGCGGCGGAGCCGAAGCTTCCGGCGCCGTGGACGAACACTACCCGCTGCTTAAACATGACCCAACCTTATGGCAGCGGTCCGACATCCGGGCAGACAGGCATGGCCGCGCCTACTTGCCGAGGAACTTGTCGAAGCCCTTGGGAAGGTTCATCTGGGACGGATCGAAGTCGCCGCCCTGCTGGCCGAAGGACGCGCCGGTGGGCAGCGCCTTGGCTGCGCTGGCGCGCCGGGCCTCCGCATCACGGAGTTCCTGGGCTGCCTTGGCGGGGTTGCCCGAACGGGCTTTCTTCTTCGGTGCGCTCTTGGCGCCCTTGCGTGCGCCACCGCCGCCGCCCATGCCCGGCATCCCGGGCATTCCCGGCATGCCGCCGCCCTGCGCCATCTTCTTCATCATCTTCTGGGCCTGGCCAAAGCGCTCGAGCAGGCCGTTGACCTCGGAGACGTGCACGCCGGAGCCCCTGGCGATGCGGGCGCGGCGTGAGCCGTTGATGATCTTGGGGGCGAGCCGCTCGTGCGGGGTCATGGAACGGACGATCGCCTCGACGCGGTCGATCTCGCGCTCGTCGAACTGCTCCAGCTGCTGGCGGATGTTCTGGGCGCCGGGCATCATCATGAGCATTTTCTTCATGGAGCCCATGTTGCGGATCTGCTGCATCTGGGCGAGGAAGTCATCCAGCGTGAAGTCTTCCTGGTCGGCGAATTTCTTCGCCATCCGGGCAGCTTCGTCCTTGTCCCAGGACTTCTCAGCCTGCTCGATCAGGGTGAGGACATCGCCCATGTCGAGGATCCGGGACGCCATGCGGTCCGGGTGGAACATTTCGAAGTCGTCCACGCCTTCGCCGGTGGACGCGAACATCACAGGCTTTCCGGTGACCGACGCAACGGACAGCGCGGCACCGCCACGCGCGTCGCCGTCGAGCTTTGACAGCACCACGCCGGTGAAGTTGACGCCTTCATCGAAGGCCATCGCCGTGTTCACGGCGTCCTGGCCGATCATGGCATCGATCACGAAGAGGACTTCGTTGGGGACGATGGCCCGGCGGATCTGCCGCGCCTGTTCCATCATGTCGGCGTCGACGCCGAGGCGTCCGGCCGTGTCAACGATGACGACGTCGTGCAGCTTCTGGCGGGCCTCTTCCACGCCGGCCCGGGCGACGGCGACCGGGTCGCCTGCCGGGTGCTCCAGCTCGGAGGTCGCGCCGGGGTGCGGGGCGAAGACGGGGACGCCGGCGCGCTGGCCGACGACCTGCAGCTGGGTCACGGCGTTGGGGCGCTGGAGGTCGCAGGCCACCAGGATGGGGCTGTGGCCCTGACCCTTCAGCCACTTGGCGAGCTTGCCCGCGAGGGTGGTCTTGCCCGCGCCCTGGAGGCCCGCGAGCATGATGATGGTGGGTCCGGTCTTGGCCTTGCGGATGCGGCGGGTCTCGCCGCCGAGGATCTCCACGAGCTCCTCGTTGACGATCTTCACAATCTGCTGGCTGGGGTTCAGCGCCCCGGACACCTCGGCGCCGAGGGCGCGTTCACGGACCTGGCCGGTGAATTCACGGACCACGGGCACGGCAACGTCGGCGTCCAGCAGGGCCCGCCGGATCTCACGGACTGTGGCGTCGACATCTGCCTCGGTGAGGCGGCCCTTGCCACGGAGATTCTTGAAGGTTGCTGTCAACCGGTCAGAGAGTGAATTGAACACGCGCCGTGCACTTCTTTCAGTGGATGTACGGATGGCGGCCCTGCGGCACACCAGCGTCTCGGCTGCTGTTGCCAGCTGCGTCGACGACGGGACTCGACTATCTAGGGTACCAAGACGGGCATGCAAGATGGCATGCTGGCACAGTGACGAGCCAAACTACTGTAAAAACCCTGCTCATCCTCGGTGCTTCCGGCGACCTGACAGGACGGCTCCTGCTTCCGGGATTGGCCCGCCTGGTGGCCACCGGCCGCGCGGGCGGGCTTCGGCTCGTAGGTGCAGGCTCCGATCCGTGGCCGCAGGAGCAGTGGCAGGACCGCGTCCATACGGCCTTCGCCGACGCAGCCGGTACGGCCGATGACGCCGGGAAGCAGGCCCTCGCGGCGCTCGAGGAAGCTACGGCCTACCGCCAGCTGGACGTCACCGCCGACGGCCCCCTGGCCTCCCTGCTGGCTGAACTCGAGGTCCCCGTGGCCGTCTACTTCGCGTTGCCGCCCCATGTGAGCCAGAAAGCCTGCGAAATCCTGCAGCCCGGCCAGGTCCCGGCCGGCACCCGCCTGGTCATGGAAAAGCCCTTCGGCTCGGGCGAAGAGTCGGCGCGCGAACTGAACCGCACGCTCCTGACCCTCGTCCCGGAAGACCACATCCACCGCGTGGACCATTTCCTGGGCAAAGCCACCGTCCTGAACATCCTCGGCCTCCGCTTTGCCAACAACTTCCTGGAGCCCGTCTGGAACCGTGGGCACATCGCAAAGGTGGAGATCATCTTCGACGAGGACCTGGCCCTCGAGGGCCGGGCCCGCTATTACGACGGCGCCGGAGCGCTGCGGGACATGATCCAAAGCCACCTCCTGCAGATCATGGCGCTCATGGCCATCGAACCTCCGGCCACGATCGGCGAGCGCGACCTCCGCGACGCCGTGGCCGCCGTGCTTCGCGCCAGCAGCATCAAGGCTCCGTACCAGGCCAGCACGCGGCGTGCCCGCTACACCGCCGGCAGCCTGGACGGCAGGACGGTCCCGGACTACGTCAAGGAACAGGGCGTGGATCCGGGCCGAAACACGGAAACGCTCGCTGAGGTCCGGGTGGACATCGACAATTGGCGCTGGAAGGACGTGCCCTTCATATTGCGTTCGGGCAAGGCGCTCGGGGAAAAGCGGAAGGAAGCCGTGGTGACGTTCCGGCCGGTCCCCCACCTGCCCGAGGGATTCACGGGCATCGACGCCCCGAACAAGCTCAGGATCGGTTTCGGGCCGGACACGCTGGAGCTCGACGTCGACGTCAACGGACCCGGGGACATCTTCCGCCTGGACCGCACCACGCTCCTCGCAGAGCTGAGCGCCTCCGAGCTGCTCCCCTACGGGGAAGTCCTGGAAGGTGTCCTGACCGGCGACCCCCTGCTGTCCGTCCGTGGCGACACTGCCGAGGAGTGCTGGCGGGTCATTGAGCCGGTGCTCGAGGCCTGGGCCAGGAACGCCGTCCCGCTCGAGGAGTACGACGCCGGCACGTCCGGTCCCGAGGGCCGGTTGGGTTCCGCGCGGACCGACTAGCTCCGGGCGCGCAAGAAGGGCCGGTCACCCAGAGGTGACCGGCCCTTTCGGCATTGCCTGCGGCTGCCGGGTTGCGGTGTCAGATGGCGGCTACGCCGCGTTCACCTGTCCGCACCCGCACTGCTTCAAAGACATCCATGGTCCAGACCTTGCCGTCGCCTGCGCGGCCGGTGTTGGAACTGGCGATGATGACGTCGAGGATGTCATCAGCCTGTTCGTCCGTGGCCAGAACCTCCACGCGGATCTTGGGCAGCAGGTCCACGTTGTACTCGGCACCCCGGTAAACCTCGGTGTACCCCCGCTGCCGGCCGTAGCCGCTGGCTGCACTGACCGTCAGGCCCTGGACCCCGTAGGCCTCCAGGCCTTCCCGGATGGATTCGAGCTTCTCCGGTCGGACGATTGCTGTGATCAGTTTCATGCCCCCACGCTTTCCTTGCCTGATGCTGTCTCGGTCTTCTGCTCTGCGGTTCCTTCAGCGGGCACGGAGTCCGTACCGCTGGTCGGGGCGTTGCCCTTGATCAGTTCATGCAGCGGCTGGAAGCTGCCGCCATGGCCGCCGACACCGAACTCGTAGGCGGTCTCGGCGTGCAGGCTGAGGTCCACGCCCACCGCTTCCTGTTCCTGGGAAACGCGGAAGCCCATGGTCTTGTGGATCGCCAGGGCGATGATCAGCGTCAGAATGGCCGAGTAGGCGATGGCGATGCCGGCCGCTGCCAGCTGTGCCCAGAGCTGGGCCAGGCCGCCGCCGTAGAACAGGCCGCCGCCGACGCCGTCCGCCGGAAGGGCGATGAAGCCCAGCGCCACGGTGCCGATGATGCCCGAGACCAGGTGGACACCGACAACATCGAGCGAGTCATCGAAGCCCCAGCGGAACTTCAGCCCGACGGCAAGGGCAGATGCGGCACCGGCCACGAGGCCGAGCCCCAGGGCACCGACGGGGCTGACGTTTGCACAGGCCGGGGTGATGGCGACCAGGCCGGCGACGACGCCGGATGCAGCGCCCAGGGAGGTGGGGTGCCCGTCACGGACACGTTCGGTGATGAGCCAGCCAATCATGGCTGCGGCAGGTGCCGCCAGGGTGTTGACCCAGATCAGGCCGCCCTGCTCAGCGCTAGAGGCCAAGCCGCCGTTGAAGCCGAACCAGCCGAACCAAAGAATAGCCGCGCCGAGCATAACGAACGGGATGTTGTGCGGGCGGTGGTTCGGGTCCTTGCCGAAGCCCTTGCGGTTGCCGATGATCAGAACGAGGATCAGAGCCGCCACACCGGCATTGATGTGGACCACGGTGCCGCCGGCGAAGTCGATGGCCGGGCCGAGTGCCTTGCCGATCGCGCCTTCCTCACCGAACAGGCCGCCACCCCAGACCATGTAGGCCAACGGGCAGTAGACCAGGGTTACCCAGACGGGCACGAACACGGTCCACGCGCCAAACTTGGCGCGGTCCGCGATGGCTCCACTGATCAGGGCCACGGTGATGATGGCGAAGGTTGCTCCATAGCCGACAAGAATGAGGCCGTCCGGTTCCGTAATGCCCTCAAGACCGAAGTTGGCGAGCGGGTTCCCGACCATCTGCAGGAAGCCGTCGCCGCCCGTCATGGAGTAACCCCAGAGTACCCACACAACGCTGACGATGCCGATGGAGATGAAGCTCATCATCATCATGTTCAGTGCTGCCTTGGCGCGCGTCATGCCGCCGTAAAAGAATGCCAGACCTGGTGTCATGAACAGCACGAGTGCCGCCGCCACCATGAGCCATACGTGACCTGCGGTAAGTTCCATGGTGCACGTCCTCCCTGTGATCGATGTTGCGGATGTTTCCGCTTGGCCAACGCCATTTGCGTCCTACATAAAGTTTTGCCCCGGTGTGTTTCGCTGGCGGAGGATTTAGATTGCCGCTCTGTTACAAGAACCTCCCGGAAGTAAATGGTGCATATCTGGCTTGTTACGGTTATGTTTCAGCGTTCGCAATCCCGCTTTTCCCGCCCGCATCCCAAGGATCACCGCGTCATGCCCCTCCTCCCCCGTCCCGCCTCCGGAAGACCGCGGTTCCCAGCCGTCAGGCGGACCGGAGATGCCCGGCTGCCCCGTGACATCAAGGTGATGCTGGTCGCGGCGTTCCTTATCGCCCTCGGTTTCGGGCTCGTGGCGCCGGTGCTTCCGCAGTTCGCCACCACTTTCGACGTCGGCGCTACCGCAGCGGCCGTGATCGTCAGCATCTTCGCGTTCATGCGACTCGTGTTCGCTCCCGCGGGCGGGGCGCTGATCGGGCGGCTGGGCGAGCGGCCTGTCTACGTCGCGGGGCTGCTGATTGTGGCGGCGTCAACCGCGGCCTGCGCCTTCGCACAGGACTACTGGCAGCTGCTGATCTTCCGGGGCCTCGGCGGCGCCGGGTCCGTCATGTTCACGGTGGCGTCCATGGCACTCGTGATCAGGCTGGCCCCTCCGGAAAGCCGGGGCAGGGTTTCGGGAGCCTATGCCTCCGCGTTCCTGATCGGCAACGTCTGCGGACCCATCGTGGGAGGCCTGCTGGCCGGCTTCGGGCTGCGGGTTCCGTTCCTCGCCTACGCCGCAGCCCTGGTCCTGGCAGCGCTCGTGGTGCAGACGCAGCTTAGCCATGTGCCGGGCGGCGGCGGCCGCGACGGATCAGCCGCGCCGGACATGAAGTTTGGCGAGGCCCTGGCGGACAGTGCCTACCGGGCGTCGCTGTTCTCGAGTTTCGCCAACGGCTGGGCCACGTTTGGCGTGCGGATGGCCACGGTGCCCCTGTTCGCCGTCGCCGCCCTCGGCGCCGGCCCGGAGGCGGCAGGCTGGGCGCTGGCAGTGTTTGCCGCCGGAAACGCCGTCGCCCTCACGTTTTCGGGGAGGCTTGCTGACAGTCTCGGCCGCAAGCCGCTGATGATCGCCGGGCTCGTGGTCACCGGCACGGCAACGGGCGGGATAGGACTCACGCAGGGCCTGGGCTGGTTCCTTGCCGCCTCGATGCTTGCCGGAGTGGGCGCCGGGCTGCTGGGCCCCGCCCAGCAGGCAGCTGTGGCCGACGTGATCGGCCGTGAACGGTCCGGCGGCCGGGTGCTCGCCGCTTACCAGATGACCGCCGACATCGGAGCCATCCTCGGGCCGGTGTTCGCCGGCCTCCTGGCGGATGCGTTCGGGTACGGCTGGGCGTTCGCGGCGACGGGTGGGGTGCTGCTGCTGGCGGCTGTCGCGTGGCTGTTGGCCCGCGAGACTGCGGTGCGGCACCCCTCGGAGGCGCCGCAACCGCATTAGGCAGTAACTCGCGGCGGAGCTAGTTCAACAGCGCGTCGACGAATCCCTCGGTGTCGAAGGGCGCCAGGTCGTCCGCGCCTTCGCCGAGCCCGATGAGCTTGACGGGCACTCCGAGGGTCTTCTGGATGGCGACGACGATGCCGCCCTTGGCCGTCCCGTCCAGCTTGGTGAGGACGATGCCGGTGATGTTGACGACTTCAGCGAAAACCTTGGCCTGGTTGAGCCCGTTCTGCCCGGTCGTGGCGTCGAGCACGAGGAGCACCTCGTCAACCTCTGCGAGCTTCTCGATGACGCGCTTGACCTTGCCGAGCTCGTCCATGAGGCCGACTTTGTTCTGCAGGCGCCCGGCGGTGTCGACCATGACGACGTCGACTTCCTGGTCGATGCCGGCCTTGACCGCCTCGTAGGCGACCGAAGCCGGGTCCGCGCCGTCGATGTCGGACTTGACGGTCGGCACGCCTACCCGCTGCCCCCACGTGGCCAGCTGCTCCGAGGCGGCCGCGCGGAAGGTGTCCGCGGCGCCCAGCAGGACGTCCTTGTTCTCTGCGACGAGGACGCGGGCCAGCTTGCCGACGGTGGTGGTCTTTCCGACGCCGTTGACGCCGACCACCATCATCACGGCTGGCGTGTCCGCGTGGCGTTCGACCCGGAGGCTCCGGTCCATGGTGGGGTCGACCAGTTTGATCAGCTCTTCGCGGAGGAGTGCTTTCACGTGCTCCGGCGAGCGAGTGCCCAGGACCTTCACGCGCTCGCGGAGGGCATCCACGAGCTCCATGGTGGGTTCGGTGCCGAGGTCGGCCAGGAGCAGGGTCTCCTCCACTTCATCCCAGACGTCCTCGTCGATCTTATCGCTGGAGAGGAGCGCCAGGAGGCCCTTGCCCAGGACGTTGTTCGACTTGACGAGGCGCTCCCGGAGGCGCGTGAGGCGTCCTTCAACAGGCAGCGGGGTCTCGACAGCGATGGTTTCCAAGCCGGCGACGTCGTCGGGAACCTCGGTGACAAGGCCGCCGTCGACGTCGACGCCGTCGGGCGCCTTCCGTCCTGGAGCCGCCACCGGGCGGTCCTCGAGGAGGGTCCCTCCACCTCCCGGCGGCAGCACGGGATCGTTGGCGTCGCGGGTTCCGGGGTACTGCTTCCCGGACTTGCGTGCCTTGAGCAGCACCGGGACCAGCCCGCCGATGACCACCAGGGCAGCGAGAATGGGCAGAAGAATTGGAAGGAGTTCGTTCACACTCCCTAGCTTCTCATAACAGCCCAGGGCGCTGCGGGCGGGGCCCGAACTATACGTTCGCGCTAGACGTCGGCTCCCAGGCGCTGGCTGATCACGGTGGAGACGCCGTCTCCCCGCATGGTGACCCCGTAGAGGGCGTCCGCCACCTCCATGGTGCGTTTCTGGTGGGTGATGACGATGAGCTGGCTGGATTCGCGGAGCTCTTCGAAGATCGTAATGAGGCGGCCCAGGTTGGTGTCGTCCAGCGCCGCCTCCACCTCGTCCATCACATAGAAGGGTGAAGGCCGGGCCTTGAAGATTGCCACGAGCAGCGCCACGGCCGTCAGGGAGCGTTCGCCGCCCGACAGCAGCGAGAGCCGCTTGATTTTCTTTCCTGCCGGCCGCGCCTCAACCTCGATGCCCGTTGTCAGCATGTCATCGGGGTCGGTAAGGACCAGCCGGCCCTCACCTCCCGGAAACAGCCGGGAGAAGACGTGGACGAACTGCGCCGAGGTTTCCGCGAACGCCTCCGCGAAGACTTTCTGCACGCGGTCATCGACTTCCTTGATGATGTCCAGCAGGTCCTTGCGGCTGGACTTGAGGTCTTCCAGCTGCGTGCTCAGGAACTGGTGCCTCTCTTCCAGCGCCGCGAATTCCTCCAGCGCCAGCGGATTGACCTTGCCCAGCGACGCGAGGTCCCGTTCTGCCTTGCGCAGCCGCTTTTCCTGCTCGTCGCGGACGAAGGGCTTCCCCGCCACGAGCGGTTTGCCCTCGTCATCGACGGGCGCCCGGAGCTCCGCCCATTTGTCGGCGGATCCGGCTGCCGGCAGCGGAACCGGCCTGTCCGGTCCGTAGTCCCCCACAAGCTGGTCGGCGGTCAGGCCCAGCTCTTCGATGGATCTGTTCTCCAGTGCCTCGATCCGGAGTTTCTGCTGCGTACGAGCCAGTTCGTCACGGTGCACCGAGTCCGTCAGATCGGCGAGCTCCCGGGCGAGGGAGTCGTTGGCAGTACGGACGTCCGCCAGTTCGCGGTCCCGCTGCTCGCGGTTTTGCTCGGCAATGTCGCGTTCCATGCCGGCCAGGTCGACGGACGCGTCGCTGAACCGGATGATGTGGTCCACAGCCTCTGCCACGGCGGCGGCCCGGCGGGCCTGGATTCTGCGGCGGCGCGCCCGCTCGGCGGCCTCTTCCCGGGCCCGGCGTTCGGACGCGGCAGCCCGTTCCAGGGAGGTCGCCCGGTTGCGGATGGCGGACAGCTGCTCCTCGGCGCTGCGCAGCGACAGCCGGGCGTCCATCTCGGCGGACCGCGCGAGGGCTGCGGCAGCGGCCAGCGCATCACGCTCGTCGGTGGACGGCTCGGCCTCGGCAGGTGCCTCCTGGGCGGCGGCGAGCCGCGCGGCAATCGCAGTGAGGGCTTCCTGTTCGGTCGCGATGCTGGCTTCGGCGCGTGCCAGCGACGCTGCCAGCCTGTCGCTCTCGCCCACTGCGCTGCGCAGCACTGAATTCAGGTGGCCGAGCCGTTCGGCCACGGCCGCGAGGCGTGCGTCGGAGTCATGGAGCCGTTCGAGGGCTGCGTCCGCCCGGTCCTGCGCCCCGGTCCGGCGCGATTCCGCTCCGGCCAAAGCGAAACGGTTTTGCTCCAGTCCGGCGGTGACGGCGGCGAGTCTTGACGCGGCGTCGTCGACGGCGGCCTGCACCTCGAGCAGCGACGGCGCCTTGGCGGAGCCGCCGGTGACGGTGAAGGCGGTGAAGACGTCGCCTGCCATCGTGACCGCGGTCAGCTCCGGCCGCTCGCCGATCAGGGCGGCGGCCGATTCAAGATCGTCGACGACGGCGGTGCGCGCGAGCAGCTGCTGCACGGCTGCCCCTGCGGGGCCGGCGGCAGTAATCAGGTCGGTTGCCCAGCGGGCACCCTCAGGCAGAGCCGCGTCCTGCGTCTCAGCCGCCGCCGGGGGGCCGCCCGGCTCCGGCTGGGCTTCGAGCAGCAGTGTTGCCCGGCCGGCGTCGTCGTCCTTCAGGAGCTGCAGTACATCAGCGGCGGCTCCACTGTCCCGCACCACCACGGCGTCTGAGGCGCTGCCGAGCGCGGCGGCGATTGCGGCCTCGCAGCCGGGCGTTACCGCCAGCTCCGAGGCCAGGGGCCCGACGATGCCCGGCAGGGCGGCGCCGAGGACGTGTTCGGAACCGTCCTTGCGGTTCAGGCCCAGGCTCAGGGCATCGTGCCGGGCCTTGAGCGCGTCGCGTTCCCGCAGGGCCTCGCGCTCGGCGCTGCGCAGGGAATCGATCTCCGCCAGGACGGCGTCCAGCGCCGCGCTGGCTTCCTCGTACTCCGCATCGAGGGACTCTTCGCCCTCCTCCACCCCGGCGACCTGGGATTCCAGCGCCGTGAATTCGGACTGGGCCTGCTTCCTGCGTTCCTCGCCGGCCGCCTTGGATTCGCGCAGCCGGCCCACTTCGGCCTGCGCTGATTCGACCCTCGACCTCGCCGCCGCAACCTGGCCGGCCAGCCTCGCCAGGCCTTCGCGCCGGTCGGCCGCTGCCCGCAGGGCGGCAGTGAGGCGCCTTTCCTCGGCGGCGGCGGCGCTTTCTGCCTCGCTCTTTGCGGCGGTGGCGGCTTCCAGGGCATTGCGTCTGCCGACGATGTGCTGTTCGAGTTCCGCCTGCTCGGTCCGGACGCGGGCCGCTTGCCGCTCCAGCTGGTCAGGGTCCCGGCCCGGCTCGGGGGCGGCGTCCGCTGAGCCCAGCAGCCGGCACCGTTCCCGCGCCAGTGAGCCGAGGGACCGCAGCCGCTCGCGCCCGGCCGAGAGCTGGTACCACGTGTCCCGCGCCGCATTCAGCCGGGGCGTGGCCGCAGCGGCAAGCTGTTCCAGCGTCGCCTGGCGACGGCGGCCGGCCTCAAGATCCCGTTCGACGACGGCCCGCCGCGCCTTCAGCGCGGTTTCATCGGCAACTTCCTGCGCCAGGTTGTTGCGGAGCTGGACCAGGTCGTCGGCCAGCAGCCGTGCCCGGGCGTCCCGGACCTCGAACTGCACCGTCTGGGCGCGCCGCGCAATCTCCGCTTGTTTGCCCAGCGGCGTGAGCTGCCGCCGGATTTCGCCGGTGAGGTCGCTGAGCCTCTGCAGGTTGGCCTGCATGGCCTCGAGCTTGCGCACGGTCTTTTCCTTGCGCCGCCGGTGCTTAAGAATGCCCGCGGCTTCCTCAATGAACCCCCGCCGGTCCTCGGGCGTGGCATGCAGCACCTTGTCGAGCTGGCCCTGGCCGACGATGACGTGCATCTCCCGTCCCAGGCCCGAATCGGAGAGCAGCTCCTGGATGTCCAGCAGGCGGCACGCGGCACCGTTGATGGCGTATTCGGAACCGCCGGTGCGGAAGAGCGTGCGGGAGATCGTCACTTCGCTGTATTCAATGGGCAGCGCACCATCGGCGTTGTCGATGGTGAGGGAGACGTGCGCCCGTCCCAACGGGGGCCGGCCGGCGGTGCCGGCGAAGATGACGTCTTCCATCTTGCCGCCGCGGAGGGTCTTGGCTCCCTGCTCGCCCATGACCCAGGACAAGGCATCGACCACGTTGGACTTGCCGGAGCCGTTGGGCCCCACCACCGCAGTGACGCCGGGCTCAAAGTCGAAGGTCGTCGCCGAGGCAAACGACTTGAAGCCCCTGACGGTCAGACTTTTGAGGTGCAAGGTGTTTCGGATCTCCTGAATGGCGGCAGCGGCTGCGTTTCTGCCCTAAATCTACTGCCACGAAGCCCGGATTCCGCGGATTTACGGCGTTCCGGCCACCGAGACAACGGTCACCAGCGGCCGTTGCGGGGCCGCGGCTGGCATACGGGACAGGTGTAGGAGGAACGGTTCATGAACATGTCTCGCCGCATCAGGGACACGATGCCGGACGCGGCGCAACGGCGGCACTGTTCTCCTTCGCGGCCGTAGGCGTCCAGGGAACGCTCGAAATAGCCCGAGGCGCCGTTGACGTTTACATAGAGGGAGTCGAAACTCGTCCCGCCGGCCTCCAGGGCATCAAGCATGACCTCCCGGGCCGCGGTGAGCACGCGCTCAGCCTCAGCCCGCCGCAGGGTATCGGTGGGGCGGGCGTAGTGGAGTTTCGCCCGCCACAGGGCCTCGTCCGCATAGATGTTCCCGATTCCGGACACCAGGCGCTGATCGAGGAGCGCCCTCTTCAGGCCGGTCTTGCGGCTCCGCAGCCGGCGGTAAAAGTCCCCGAACGAGAAGTGCGGGTCCAGGGGGTCGCGCGCGATGTGCGCCGCCTCCTCGGCGATCAGGGGCAGCGGCTTTTCGGCGAGCCCGCCCGGCCCGGCGTCGTCGGTCGGAACCAGAGACGTGACGAACAGTCCGCCGAAGATCCGTTGGTCGACGAACCGGAGCTGCCCGGGCATGCCGTCGCGCGGGCTCAGCCAAAGACGGACTTTGAGGTGCTTCTCATCCGGCTCGGCGCTGTCCTGCATGAGGAGTTGGCCGCTCATGCCGAGATGGGCCATCAGCGCCACCTTTGGGGGTTCAGCGTCTTCCCCGGGGACAGCGCCGGCCTCCTGCAGCGGCATCCACAGGAATTTCCCGCGGCGCACAATGTCCAGGACGGTGGCCCCTTCGAGGTTCCCGGCAAAGTCTTCCGGTCCCAGGGCGTGGCGCCGCACGGACCTCGGATCCACGACATCAACGCCGGTGATGGTCCGGCCGAGAACCCAGCTGACCAGGCCGCGGCGGACCACCTCCACCTCGGGAAGTTCAGGCACCGGTCACCTAGTTGCTTGCAGCGGATTCCGGAGACGCGTCCGCCGTGCCCGCGCCTGTGCCTGAAAGTTTCCGCCACGCGTCGGCTGCAGCTTCCTGCTCCGCTTCCTTCTTGGAGTGCCCGGATCCCCTGCCACAGGGTTTGCCGCCAATCTGCAGCTCCGCGATGAACGTCCGCGCGTGGTCCGGGCCGGAGCCTTCCACTGCGTAGTAGATGCTGCCGAGCTGCCTGCCGGCGGCCAGCTCCTGGATGCTGGTCTTCCAGTCGGTGCCGGCGCCGAGGGCGGCGGCGTCCTTCAGGAGCGGACCGATCAGGCGCATCACCAGCTGCCGGGCGGTCTCGATGTCGTTGGAGACGTAGGTGGCACCGATGAGCGCCTCCATGGTGTCAGCCAGGATCGAGGCTTTGTTCTTGCCTTCGGTGAGCTTCTCGCCCTGCCCAAGGTAGATGTAGTCACCAATGCCCAGGCTGCGTCCGATGCCCGCGAGGGCCCGGGTGCTGACCACGGCCGAACGCCGCTTCGCGAGGTCGCCCTCGGGAAGCGTCGGGTTATCGCGGTACAGCGCGTCCGTCACTGAGAAACCCAGAATGGAGTCGCCCAGGAACTCAAGCCGTTCGTTGGTGGGAATGCCGCCGTTTTCGTAGGCGTAGGAACGGTGTGTCAGAGCAAGACGAAGCGTCCCGGCGTCAATGAAGACACCGAGACGCTTCAGAAGCTCTTCAGTTGAAGACATCCTTTTCAGCCTGTGGGCCGATTAGACGTCCGCGACCTTGCGGCCCTTGTACTCAAGGAACAGCGCAGTGCCAGCCGAGTCGGTAACGACCTTTGCCTGGTGCGGCAGGCTGTAAGTAACCTGGCCGTTCTCGACGGTCTTCACCAGGTGGGGGGCAGTCGCCTTCCACTGGGAGCGGCGGGCGCGGGTATTCGAGCGAGACATTTTCCGCTTGGGAACAGCCACGGCTAACTCATTTCTCTCTAGAAAAACACTTACAAATCAATTTTGCCGGTCAGGCTTAGCCAGATCAGCTAGGGCAGCCCAGCGAGGATCTACGACCTCGTGGTGGTGCCCCGGCTCGTCTTCCAGGCGCGCTCCACATTCGGAACACAGGCCCTGGCAGTCTTCCCGGCACACCGGCTGGAACGGCAGCATGGTTACAACTGCGTCCCGCAACACCGGCTCAAGATCGATCAGATCGTGCTCGACTCGACGTTGCTCTTCATCGTCTTCTTCGTCGGAAGGCAAAGCGCCCTCGTAGAAGAAAAGTTCTTGCACATTGACTTCAAGGTCATACGCAAGGGGATCCAGGCATCGGCCGCACTCACCGGTTACTTCGGCGACTGCGGTTCCTGATACCAGAATTCCTTCGTGTACGGCCTCAAGCCTCAGGTCCAACTCGATGTCCGAGCCTTCCTGAACGCCAATGAGCGCCACGCCAAGATCACTTGGCGCGGGTACATGTTCCGTCAGTGTACGCATGCTCCCCGGACTGCGTCCGAGGTCCTTGACATCAAGCATCAAGGGCGAACTAGCATCTCGCTTAATGAGAACTCCTGTTGAACATATGACCGACGTATTATCTTAGCCCGAAGTCCGCGAAGGACTCAAACCGGATGCCGGCCACGGGCGCCGGAATGTACCGGTCAAGCTTACCCTCATGTTTTGCTAGCCGGACGCAGGCCCCGCCAGGAGGCGTTTCAAGACGGACCTCGGCACAAACTCCGACACGTTGCCGCCGAGCGTGAACACTTCCTTGATCAGAGTCGAGGACAGGTGCAGGTAGTGCGACTCGGCGGGCAAGAACACCGTTTCCACGCCGCTGAGCTGGCGGTTCATGGTGGCCATGGGCAGTTCGTAGTCGAAATCCGACGACGACCGCAGGCCCTTGACGATGGCCGAAACCCCCCGCTGGCGGCAGTACTCGGCAAGGAGGCCCTCGCCGACCGGTTCCACGACGATGCCGCGCAGGGAGGCAAGCGTCTCCTTGGCCATCTCGATCCGGTCCTCCAAGGGAAAGCGGTACTTCTTGGCGTAGTTGGTGGATACTGCCACGATCACTTCGTCGAAGAGGCTCGCGGCTCGGGCGATGACCTCGAGGTGTCCATTGTGGATGGGGTCGAAGGAGCCTGGGCATACGGCGCGTCTCATGCTCCGAACCTACCGCATCTGCCAGCCGGGATACCATGATTTGATGCATCGGCCGCGTGGGAAAGCGGGCTGAACGGACAGGCAGGACGGCAATGACAGAGACACTTCCGGCCCCGTGGCAGCGCGCTGCCACGGGGGCCAACCTCCTGGCTTCGGACGGCACCCTGGGCGTCACGATCTTCGAGGAAATGACCACCCTGGCCGTCCGGACCGGGGCCATCAACCTCGGCCAGGGCTTTCCGGATGAGGACGGCCCCGCGGAGATCAAAGCCGCGGCCCAGGCCGCCATCGCGCAGGGTTCAAACCAATACGCGCCGGGCAAGGGGATCCCCGAACTCCGGCAGGCCATCGCGGGACACCAGCAGCGTTTCTACGGGCTGGCTCCGGACCCCGACACCGAAATCATCGTCACCACGGGCGCCACCGAAGCAATCGCCGCCTCATTGATGGCGCTGGTGGGCCCGGGCGACGAAGTCCTGACCTTCGAACCGTTCTATGACTCCTACGGCGCGATCATCGGCCTGTCCGGAGCCACCCACGTCACGGCGCCGCTGCTGGCCCCGGACTTCATGCCCGATCTCACTGCGCTTGAAGATGCCTTCAGCAGCCGTACCAAGGCCGTGCTCATCAACAATCCGCACAATCCCACTGGAGCCGTCTTCCCGGCGGAAGTCCTCCAGCGCGTGGTCGACCTGGCGCGGCAGCACGGTGCCCTCATCATCACGGACGAGGTCTATGAGCACCTCACGTTCGGCGTGCGCCACATCCCGGTTGCCACCCTTCCCGGGGCTGCCGAGCGGACCGTCACCATCTCTTCGGCGGGGAAGACCTTCTCCTTCACGGGCTGGAAGGTCGGCTGGCTGAGCGTCCCGGAGCACCTGGTCTCGGCGATCCGGACCGTGAAGCAGTTCCTTACCTACAGTTCCGGCACGCCTTTCCAAAGCGCCATTGCCACCGGGCTGGGATTGCCCGACTCCTTTTACGAGGACATCGCGGTCACGCTGGGAAAGAAACGCGACATCCTGAGCGGCGGCCTCCGGGCGGCCGGCCTGGACGTGTTCACACCGAGGGGCACGTATTTCGTGAACGTCGACACCTCTCCCCTGGGGATCAGCGACTCTGTGGAGCTCGCCCGCCGGCTGCCGGCACTCGTGGGCGTGGCCGCCATCCCGGTTCCGGTGTTCTGCCACCCAGAAGGTGCCGAGCGGACCAGGAGCCTGCTGCGGTTTGCCTTCTGCAAGAAGACCGAAGTCCTTGAGGAAGCGGCCGCCCGGCTGGCGACGCTGCGGGACAGGCTCTGACAGCGGTGAATGGCCCGGCACCGGTGTCCCGCTACCTGCGCGGCGCCGGCCAGCACGCCGTCATCGAACCCGACACGTACACCGACGGCGGCTTCGTGCTCAGCATCGGCGGAGCGGAACAGTCGCATGTCGACCTGGCGGACCCGGAGGACATCTTCTACGAGTACCTGCGCAGGATCGGTCATCTGGTGGATCTGGCCGCCCCGTGGGGCGAGCCGGTCACGGCACTGCATCTTGGAGCCGGTGCGCTGACCCTGGCCCGGTACATCCAGGCAACCCGCCCCGGTTCACTGCAGTATGCGGTGGAACTGGAACGCGAACTGCTGGACTTCGTGCTGGAGCAGCTGCCGTTGCCCGAGGGAACCCGGCTGCACACGGTCATCGGCGACGCCCGCGCAGCACTGGCGGAGCTTCCGGCAGACGTGCGCTTCGACGTCGTGATCCTGGACATCTTCTCGGGCCCCGAGGCTCCGGAGCACTTGGCCTGCACGGAGTTCTACGAGGAAGCAGCGGCGCTGCTGTCCGAGCGGGGCGTGCTGATCGTGAATGTCGGCGACGAGCCGGGCCTTACCCTGGTCCGCAGCCAGGTCGCTGCACTGCGGCGGGCCATGACGGACGTGGCCGCCACCGCCGAGTCCGGCATGTTCACGGGCCGGTATCCCGGGAACATCATCCTGGCCGGCACGCAGAAGCCCTGGCCGGCCGAATGGACCGCTGCCCTGACTGCCCGGGGGCCGCATCCGGCCAAGGTGCTGGCCGGAGTGGAACTGGACCCGTTCTCAGGCTGACGCCTAGTCCTCCGCCGCCTGGCCCAGGTCCACTTCCTGGTCGCTGGCCGGCTCGGCAAACCACAGCCGCGTCTCGCCATACTTTTTGTCTGCGAACCGTTCCAGGGCTGCGGGCCAGGAGGGTTCCGGGGATCTGGAGGACCGTTCCACCACCACCACGGCGCCGGCCGCCAGGTGCCGGCCGAGTTTCGCCAGGACGGCGGCCAGTGCCGGTTCGTCCAGGGGGTACGGCGGGTCCAGGAAAGCCACGTCCCACTGGATGTCGTCGGCTGTCCGCTCCAGGAAAGACTCCACCCGCGAGCGGTGCACGGTGACTGCCTTCCGGCCCAGCACGGTGTTGATCAGGTCCGCGTTCCGCTGGCACACACCGCTGGCCCTGTCAGCCGATTCGACGAGGTCAACGGTCTGCGCTCCCCTGCTGGCGCTCTCCACGCCCAGTGATCCGGACCCGGCGTACAGGTCAACAACGCGCGCACCGGCCAAGACGTCGAAGGCGTCCAGCCGGGAAAAGAGGGCTTCCTTGACGCGGTCGGTGGTGGGCCGCGTCAGCGAACCCGGCACGCTGACCAGCGGCGTTCCCCCCGCAGCGCCTGCCACGATCCGGCTCATGCTGCCGGCCCCGGTTCCGTCCGGGGTGCGGTTGCGTCAGGTCCCAGCGCATGGGTGGTGCTAGCCGCGTTCAAGGAACGCCTCCTTTTCGGGGTTGAGGTAGTCGTTGATGGCCTCCGCCAAAACCGGGTGGTCCGCGAGTGACGGGTCGCGGCCCACAATCTCCTGGGCATCCTGCCGGGCGCGGGCGATGATGTCCTCGTGTTCCAGCACCCTCAAAAGTTTCAGCGTGGACCTGCCACCGGATTGGGACGCACCCAGGATGTCGCCCTCGCGCCGCAGCTTGAGGTCCTCCTGGGACAGCTCGAACCCGTCGGTGGTCGCCGCGACGGCGTCCAGCCTGCGGCGGCTGGGATGTCCCGGCTCCAGCGCGGTGACCAGCAGGCAGGTGCCCGGGAGCCCTCCGCGGCCCACCCGGCCCCGCAGCTGGTGGAGCTGCGATATCCCGAAGCGGTCAGCATCCAGGATGACCATCAGGGTGGCGTTGTGGACGTCCACCCCCACCTCGATCACCGTGGTGGACACCAGAAGCTTCGTTTCGTTGGCCGTGAACGACGCCATGGTCCCGGATTTCACGGTCGGATCCTGGCGCCCGTGCAGGGGCGCCAGGGGTATCCCGGCCAGCGCCGGTTCCTCCCGGAGATGTTCGACGACGGCGGTCACCGAGGCGAGCTCGCGCGCGGCTCCGTCATCCTCCAGGTCCCCGGGCCCCGGTTCCGCTTCACCGGGACTGAAGTCGCCGTCGTCGTCCGTTCCGATCTTCGGGCACACAACGTAGACCTGGTGCCCGGCGTCGATCTCTTCCCTGGACCGTGACCAGATCCGTGACGCCCAGCCGGGGTTCTCCGCCAGGCCCACGACATGCGTGGAGATCGGTGCCCTGCCGGCCGGGAGTTCGTCGAGCACGGACGTTTCGAGGTCCCCGAATACCGTCATGGCCACGGTACGGGGAATCGGTGTGGCCGTCATGACCAGAAGGTGCGGGGGTTTGCTCGCCTTGCCCCTGAGGGCATCGCGCTGCTCCACACCGAACCGGTGCTGCTCGTCCACCACGATGAGGCCGAGGTCGTAGAAGGAGACGTTGTCGCTGAGCAGGGCATGCGTGCCGATGACGATCCCGGCAGTTCCGGACGCGGCGTCGAGCAGTGCCTGCTTGCGGGCGGCGGTGGGCATGGAGCCGGTGAGCAGGCTGACCTGGACGGTGTGGTCGCCCAGGCCGCCCAGTAGTCCGTCGCTGGCGAGAGGACCGAGCGTCCGCCGGATGGAGTCAAAGTGCTGTGCGGCCAGGACTTCCGTGGGCGCCAGCAGTGCGGCCTGTCCTCCGGCATCCACCACCTGGAGCATGGCCCGGAGCGCCACGATGGTCTTGCCGGAGCCGACTTCGCCCTGCAGCAGCCTGTTCATGGGGCCGTCCTGGGACAGCTCGCCGGCGAGGGTCTTGCCCACGGCCGACTGGCCCGCGGTCAGGGTAAACGGAAGCTGGCGGTCAAAGGCGGCCAGTAGCCCGTCCGGCACCGGTCTCCGCGCCGTTGCTTCCTCGGCGGCCAGCTGGGCACGCCGGCGTGCCAGGGCCGACTGCAGGACCAGGGCCTCCTGGTAGCGGAACCGGTCACGTGCCCGGCGCCAGTCCTCGGGCGTCTGCGGGGCATGGATCAGGCGGTACGCCTCCGGCATGGGCAGGAACTTCTCACGGGCCGAAACGGCGGCCGGCAGCGGGTCCGCCAGAGCACCGAGGTCCACCGTGTCCAGCAGCGTGGAGATGACCTTCTGGATGGACCAGCTGGTGAGCTTGGCGGTGGCCGGATAGACGGGGATGGGCATTGCCGCAAGCTTTTCCGGATCCATGCCGGGAGTGTCGGGGTCTTCGTCGAGCAGCAGGAAATCCGGGTTGGTCAGTCCCAGCGACCCGCCATAACGGGTGACTTTGCCGGAGAACATTGCGCGGCGGCCGGGCTGCAGCTCGGCCCTGGCACGGTAGCCGTTGAAGAAGCTGACCTTCAAAGTTCCCGGAATCGCGGAGCCGGGGCGGCCCGGCCGGTGCGGGTTGCCGGCGTCGTCGGAAATCACGACGTCGGTCAGGGAGCCGCGCCGGGCGCGCATTTGCCGGGTGCTGTTGGAGATAACCCGTGCGATGAGCGTCACTTCTTCATCAAGCGGAACCTCGCTGATGGGCGTGAGCTCTCCCCGGCTCAGGTACCGGCGCGGAAAGTAGTTGAGCAGTCCGCCCACCGTGGTGATGCCCAGGTGTTTTTCGACGACGGCGGCGGAGCGTTTGCCGATCCGGCGCTCCAGGCCCAGTTCAAGCTCGGTGTTCATCATCCATCAAGGCTCCGGGCTTCAAGGCCCCGGGCGTCGAAGCTCTGGGCATCTGCCACCAGCGGGTCGGGGTCCCGCGGCATTGCAAGCTCGCTGACAGAGACGTCCGTGGGCTGCCCGAGGGTACGGATCATCTCGAGGGCGGGCCTGGATTCCAGGACATGGGCATGCACGCGCCAGCGGTACCGGCCCTCCGGATCCGGCGACCGGTCCACCTGGCTCAGGATCACCGAATCCCCGAGTTCATCGAGGCGCTGCCTGAGTGTGGCGGCGTCCAGCGGCGACAGGCTGACGGTGCACATGACCTCCACGCCGTCGTCGTCCGGCAGGTCGGCATGGATGTGGGGATCCTGCACATCGTAGCCGTGCAGACCGTCCAGCAGTTCGTTCTGGAGTTCCCCGCCGAGCACCGCCGACCGCAGGCAATCGAGGATCAGGAGCATTCCGACCCCGCCGGCGTCCACGACGTGGGCGGCCTGCAGGGCATCCAGCTGCGCCTCGGTGCGGATGACGGCGTCGAGGGCGGCCCCCACCGCGGCGTCCAGCACCATGCCCAGGGCCTGGTTGCTGTCATTTCCATTCTGGGCGGCGTCGACGGCGGCCGCCGCCCGCGCCGCTGCCTCCATGACGGAGAGCATGGTTCCGGGAACGGGATCGCTGAGAGCAGACCAGGCGCGGATTTGTGCCCGGTTCAGCGCTGCGGCCAGCAGCGTGGCAGTGAGCCGCGTGTGCCCGGACAGGGGCTCGGCGGCGGCGCACAGGAATACCGAGAACAGAGTGCCCGAGTTTCCCCTGGCCTGTTCCATCGCGGCCTGGCCTGCCGTGGCAAGGACTGCGCCGACGTCGTTCTGGACCGTGTCTTCCGGCCGGGATTCCTGCAGCGCACGGGTAGCCGCCCGAACGGTCAGGTAAAGGTTGGTGCCGGTGTCGCCGTCCGCCACCGGGAAGATGTTGATCGCATTAAGGCGGTCGCTGTGGTTCCCCAGGGCTGTCTCTGCCTTGCCCAACCAACGCTTCATCGCTAGCGCGTTGGCGGCAATCTTAGTCTGCAAAGTGATCCCATCCCACGGAGTCGGCGGGCCGTCCCGCGATCTTTACGCCCGCCGCTTCATGCGTGCCGCGGGCCTGTACTGAGCCTATCCCAGTGAAGCCGGGCGGCAGCTGAACGTCCGCGGGAAATGTGGCGAGCAGGCCGTGGTCCTCGCCGCCGCCCAGCACCCAGGCCAGCGGATCGGCGCCGAGCAGCGCGGCGGCAGGCTGCAGCGGCACGGTCAGCTTCCTCAGCATCCCGGGATCCAGGTCCAGAACCACGCCGCTCGCGATGGCCAGCCTGGTGCCGTCCCGCACCAGGCCGTCGGAGATGTCCATCATGGCGGTGGCCCCCGATATCCGGGCCAGCGGCCCGGCCTCCAGCGGCGGCTCCGGGCGGCACTGAAGGTCAAGGAGCTGCCTCAGATCCGGACTGAGCGACTCCACCGGGTGCTGCGACTCCAGGAGGGCCAGCCCCGCTGCGGCCCGGCCGGCATTCCCTGCGATGGCCAGGGTCTCGCCCGCGGCCGCCCCCGACCGGAGCACAGGCTGCCCTCCGCTGAGGGTGCCGAGGACCGCCACCGTGACAGATAGCTCGCCGCCGCGGCCCAGGTCCCCGCCCGCGACGGAGCATGATCCTGCACCGAGCTTACCGATGGCCGCGGAGAGTCCGTCCGCCAGGTCCTCGACCCAGTCCACCGGGGTGTCCGCCGGCATGGTCAGGCTTACGACCATTGAGGTTGCGGCAGCACCCATGGCATTGATGTCGCTGAGGTTCTGGGCGGCCGCCTTCCATCCCACGTCATAGCCGGTGGTCCGGTAGCCGTTGTTCCACCGGAGCCGGAAATCCTGGTCCTGCACCTGCGTATCGATGCTGACGACCGTCCGGCCGTCCGGCGCGGCGACCACGGCGGCATCGTCCCCGGGCCCGAGGAGAACCGCGGCGCTGTGCGACGCGCCAAGCTCCAGCCGCGGAAAGATCCGCGTGAGCAGCTCGGCTTCGGACAGTTCTGCGACAGTCAGTGGTGTTTGGGGCACGCCACTACGCTACCGCGACGGGCCGACATTGTTTCCTGCGGGACCCCGGCGCCCGGTTACGATTCAGGCAATTCCGGCGGCCGCTCCGGGATAGGGTTAACCCATGCACTGCCCCTCCGCCGCCCGTGAACCAGCTGGAAACAGATCAGCTCGAAGCCTTTGGCTCCGCGGACCGGCCGAACGACGGCGCACCGCGGCCGTCCTCGCCGTGACGGCGGCCGCCGCGCTTGCGCTGGCCGGCTGCGCCCCGGCCGTCGATGTTGCGCCCGCCGCGGATGCGGCGGATCCGGGCTGCGCGCCCATGATGGTGGCGCTCCCTGACGCCATCGGCGATCACCGCCTCCGCAAGACCAACAGCCAGGCGACGGCCGCGTGGGGCGATCCGTCCCGGGTCATCCTGCGCTGTGGCGTCAACGTTCCGGGGCCAACGACGGACCGCTGCGTCAGCGTCAACGACGTGGACTGGGTCATCAAGGAGGGCAATCCTGTGTGGACGCTGACCACCTTCGGGCGCGAGCCGGCCACCGAGATCCTGATGGACCCCGACAAGATCAGCTCGGCCACCGTGCTCGCCGATCTCTCCGCCGCGGCCGCGAAAATCAAGGCGAGCCGCAATTGCGTGGGCCAGGAGGATCTCCAGGACCTGCCCAGCAGCAAGTAGCGGGCCAGGTGCTGGGCCCACGCCGGCAGGGTTCCCTGGCCGAAGCGGAGCGAGGTTAGGGTGCCGGTGCTGGGCCCACGCCGGCAGGGTTCCCTGGCCGAAGCGGAGCGAGGTTAGGGTGCCGGTGCTGGGCCCACGCCGGCAGGGTTCCCTGGCCGAAGCGGAGCGAGGTTAGGGTGCCGGTGGGGACTAGCGGAGTCCGGTCTTGCGCGTGAGGGCCAGCTGGATCAGTTCGTCGATCAGGTCCGGATAGCTCAGGCCGGAAGCAGCCCACATCTGCGGATACATGCTCTTCGGCGTAAACCCGGGCATGGTGTTGATCTCGTTGATGATGACCGCACCGTCAGGGGTGTAGAAGAAATCCACCCGGCTCAGGCCTTCTGCTCCGACGGCGTCGAACGCCACGGCGGCGAGCTCGCGGACCCGTGCTATGGCTTCCTCGGGCATGACGGCGGGGCAGCTCAGGGCCGCGGCGTCATCGACGTACTTGGCGTTGAAGTCGTAGAACTCGTGGTCGCCGGCCGCCACCGTGATCTCGCCGGGCAGGGACGTCCGGGGCGCGTCGGAGCCGCGGCCTTCCAGCACCGCACATTCGATTTCCCTGCCGACGATGCCCGCCTCGATGACGAGCTTGGGGTCGTGTTCGCGGGCGGCTTCAATCGCGGCGTCAAGGTCATCGAGCGAATCCACCTTGGAGATGCCCATGGACGATCCGGCGCGCGCCGGCTTGACGAACACGGGGTAGCCGAGAAGGTCCACGCGCTTGCGCACAGATTCCGGGTCGATGCGCCACTGCCGGTCCGTCACGGCAATGTAGGGGCCCACCCGCAGGCCTGCGGCCTCGAAGACAACCTTCATGAAGTGCTTGTCCATGCCCACGGCCGACGCCAGCACTCCGGCGCCGACGTAGCGGGTGTCCGACAGCTCCAGGAGCCCCTGGATGGTGCCGTCCTCACCGAACGGGCCGTGCAGCAGGGGGAAGACGACGTCCACTGTTCCGAGTTCCTTGGGAACCTCGTTGGGCGACGCCACGATCAGCTGGTGCTCCCCGCCGATTTGGGCCAGTGTCACGGTCCGGTCCGACGGCGCCACCTCGGGCAGCGAGGATGACGCGAGCGACCATTGCCCGGTGTCCCCCGCGGCGAGGACCCACTGGCCGGACTTCGCGATCCCGATCGGAATGACTTCGTATTTGCTGCGGTCGATCGCTCCCAGCACGCCGGCTGCGGTGACGCAGCTGACGGCGTGTTCGCTGGAGCGGCCGCCGAAGAGCACCGCAACGCGGGGTTTGCGTGTGGTGGCGTTGTCCGCTGCGGTCAAGTTTTCTTCCGACACTGTCAGTAATCGCCTTCGGGTTTCAGATCCCGGGCCAGCAGGAGCGGCCCCAGTTGGTCAACGGACAATCTTCCGGCCAACACCGCGACCACGGCCGCGGTGATGGGCATTTCGACACCGAGTTTACCGGCAAGTTCATGGACTGCCTGGCCGGACTTGATGCCTTCGGCGGTTTGCGTCATCTTTTCCGCCACTTCGTCCAGGGTGAGGCCCTGGCCCAGCAGGCGGCCGGCGGTGTGGTTCCGCGAGAGCGGCGACGAGCACGTGGCCACAAGGTCCCCCAGACCGGCCAGGCCGGCCATGGTCTGGGCCTCCCCGCCCAGGGCCAGCGCCAGCCGGGAGGTCTCGGCGAGCCCGCGGGTGATCACCGAGGCCTTGGTGTTGTCCCCCATCTGCTTTCCTTCACAGATTCCCACGGCCAGCGCGATGACGTTCTTGACGATGCCGCCAATTTCGACGCCGACGACATCCGAGGTGGTGTAGGGGCGGAAGTACGGTGCGGTGCAGCTTCGCGCGATCCAGCCGGCCGCCGCGGAGTCCGAGCAGGCCACAACGGAGGCCGTGGGCTCTTCCCGGGCGATTTCCATGGCCAGGTTCGGTCCGGAGACGACGGCAATGCTGTCATCCGGGATATCCAGCTCCTCCCCGATGACCTCGCTCATGCGCGCGTCAGTGCTCAGCTCGAGGCCCTTCATGAGGGACACCACCAGGGCGCCCGGTTCCAGCAGGCCTTTCCACTCGCGCAGCTGCAGCCGCAGTGACTGCGCCGGCACGGCGAGCACCACCAGGTCGGCACCGGCGAGCACCTCTGCGACGTCGGTGGACGCCGAAATGCTCGGCGGCAGTTCGACGTCGGCCAGATACTGGGGATTGCGGTGCAGGCTGTTGATCTGCTCCACGACCTCCGGCCGCCGGCCCCATATCCGGATGCGGCGGTTGACGCCCGAGGCGGTGGCGGCATCGGCGAGGATCTTGGCGAACGTAGTGCCCCAGGATCCGGCGCCGAGGACCGCTACCGACACTGCGGAGCCATTCCGGTGCTGCCCAGGGGTCACTTGCCGCCCCGCTCAACGTCGCGGCCGTGCTTCGTCTGGTTGTGCGCGGCAGGATCCCAGCGCTTGGCAGGGGCCCGCTCCCCGCGGAGCTCGGCGAGCAGTCCGGTAACCGCGTCCATGATGACCTCGGTGGCCTCCATGAGGGTGGCCTTGTCCCTGGGCCGCCCCTCGAAGCGGGAGAGGTCCACGGGGTCCCCGACCAGGATTCTGGATGTTTTCCGCGGAAACAGGTGGAACCGCTTCGCATACCGGGGGAAGACCTCATGGGCACCCCAGTGGGCCATGGGCACCACGGGGATGCCGCCCTCGAGCGCCAGCCGCGCGGCACCGGTGTGGCCCTTCATCGGCCAGAGGTCGGGGTCGCGTGTCAGCGTGCCCTCCGGGTAGATCACAATCGCCCCGCCCTCGGCCACTATCTCTTTGGCGAGCTGCAGCGAGCGGTTCGCTCCCGCCGTCGAGCGTTCCACCGGAATCTGCTTGACGGCGTGGAGCACGCTGCCCAGCACCGGCACCTTGAACAGGCCGGCCTTCGCAAGGAAGTGCGGTGCCCGCTTTTGGTTGTACAGCATGTGCCCGATCACCACGGGATCGATCTCGGTGCAGTGGTTGGGTGCGGCAATGAAACCGCCGGCGGGAAGTTTTTCGGTGCCTTCCCACTTCTTGTTCATCATCAGGTTCAGCAGGGGCCGGGCAATCCCGGCAATGATCACAAAGGTGATGTGGCTTTTGGCCGATTCCTTCACCGGGCCACGCTACTTCGCAGCAGTGATGTCGAAGTCGGCCCCGAGGCCTGCCAGCTTTTCAGTGAAGCGCTCGTAGCCACGGTTGATGATGTCGATGCCCGTCACGCGGGACGTGCCGGTGGCCGCCAGGGCGGCAATGAGGTGGCTGAAACCGCCGCGCAGGTCCGGCACATCGATGTCCGTGCCCTTGAGCTGCATCGGACCGGAGATGACGGCTGAATGCCGGAAATTCCGCTGGCCGAAGCGGCACGGCACGCTGCCCAGGCATTCCCGGTGGACCTGGATGCTGGCACCCATGCGGATCAGGGCGTCGGTGAAACCGAAGCGGTTCTCGTAGACGGTCTCGTGCACAATTGACACGCCCTCGGCCTGGGTCAGTGCCACCACGAGCGGCTGCTGCCAGTCCGTCATGAAGCCGGGGTGGACATCGGTCTCAAGCACCAGCGGCGAGAGCTTGCCGCCGCGGTGGTAGAAGCGGATGCCGTCGTCGCCGATGTCCATGCCGCCGCCCACCTTGCGGAAGGTGTTCAGGAACGTCATCATGTCGCGCTGGGAAGCGCCTTCAACGAAGATGTCGCCGCGGGTCACCAGTGCAGCGGAAGCCCAGGAGGCCGATTCATTGCGGTCAGCGAGAGCCCGGTGGTTGTAGCCGCCAAGGTCACGGACCCCTTCAATGCGGATCGTGCGGTCCGTCTGGACGCTGATGATGGCGCCCATCTTCTGCAGCACCGCAATCAGGTCGACGATCTCAGGCTCGGTGGCCGCGCCGGAGAGTTCCGTGATGCCCTCGGCTCGCGTCGCGCTGAGCAGGACCTGCTCCGTGGCACCGACCGACGGGTACGGCAGGGATATCTTGGCTCCATGGAGTCCCTTGGGCGCGGAAATGTGAATGCCGCCCGGGCGCTTCTCCACGACGGCGCCGAACTGGCGCAGCACATCCAAATGGAAGTCGATGGGGCGGTCGCCGATCTTGCAGCCGCCGAGGTCCGGGATGAAGGCCTCGCCGATGGCGTGGATCAGGGGCCCGCACAGCAGGATCGGGATGCGGGAATCGCCGGCGTGGGCGTCGATGGCCGTGCTGGAGGCCGTCTTGGCGTCTGTCGGGTCCAGGGTGAGGTCGCCGCTGACGGGATCCTTCTCGACCGTGACGCCGTGGAGCTGAAGCAGGCTGGTGACAACCTCGACGTCCTTGATTTCCGGAACGTTCCGGAGCACTGACGGCTCGTTGCCGAGCAACGCCGCCACCATCGCCTTGGGTACAAGGTTCTTGGCACCGCGGACGTGGACACGGCCAGTAAGCGGGACGCCTCCGCGGATTGTCAGAACACTACTCATTTACCGGTTTCCTCACGACTACTCGCCCCCAAATCCTTACAAAGGCACCAGCTAAGCATATGAGCTTGCGTTACCGAACCGAAATACGCCCTCTTCCGCCGCAGGCACAATGACCTGCGGGGCACGGTAAAGGCCCGCCGCATGGCATGCGACGGGCCTCCCTCCGGGTCTTCCGGCCGCGGCCCTCGGGCCAGGGACCTTGGCCCCGAAGGCTGCCTAGGACAGCCTGGCCGGCAGGGTCTTCGGCTTGAAGGCCGGCCGCGTGGCCTCGTAGGCGGTGATGTCTTCCTCGTGCTTCAGGGTCAGGCCGATGTCATCCAGGCCTTCGAGCAGGCGCCACCGCGTGTAGTCATCGATCGCGAACGGGGCAACCAGGTTGCCGCAGATGACGGTCTTGGACACGAGATCCACCGTCACCTCGGTGCCCGGGGCATTTTCCAGTGTCTTCCAGATGAGCTCGATGTCATCCTGGGCGAGCTCGGCGGCCAGCAGGCCTTGCTTGCCGGAGTTGCCGCGGAAAATGTCAGCGAACCGGGACGACAGCACGGTCTTGAAGCCATAGTCCTTGAGCGCCCACACGGCGTGTTCACGGGAGGAGCCCGTGCCGAAATCCGGACCGGCCACCAGGACGGAGCCGGCGTTGAACGGTGCCTGGTTCAGGATGAACGAGGGGTCCTTTCGCCAGGCCGAAAACAGCGCGTCTTCGAAGCCGGTGCGGGTAATCCGCTTGAGGTAGACGGCCGGGATGATCTGGTCCGTGTCGACGTTGCTCTGGCGCAGCGGCACGCCGATGCCGGTGTGGGTGGTGAACTTTTCCATGAGGTCTTCCTAGGCTGCGTCGGTGTGGAGGGCTGCGGATTCCGGTGCCGGGTCAAGGTCCGACGGCGAACTCAGCGTTCCGCGCACGGCGGTGGCTGCTGCCACCACCGGCGACACGAGGTGGGTGCGTCCGCCCTTGCCCTGGCGCCCTTCGAAGTTCCGGTTGGACGTGGAGGCGCAGCGCTCCCCCGGTTCCAGCTGGTCCGGGTTCATGCCCAGGCACATGGAGCATCCGGCGAAACGCCATTCGGCGCCGAAGTCCTTGAAGACCCTGTCCAGGCCTTCGGCCTCCGCTTCAAGGCGGACCCGTGCCGAGCCCGGAACCACGAGCATGCGGACCTGGGGGTCCTTCTGGCGGCCGCGGATGACGTCTGCCGCGGCCCGCAGGTCCTCGATGCGTGAGTTCGTGCAGGAACCCAGGAAGACCGTGTCAACCCGGATGTCCTTCATGCGGGTTCCGGCCTCCAGTCCCATGTACTGCAGGGCGCGTTCTGCCGCCGCCTTGGCGTTCTCGTCGCCGAAGTCGTTGGGCGAGGGCACCTTGTCCGAGAGCGAGACACCTTGGCCGGGGTTGGTTCCCCAGGTCACGAACGGCTCGAGCGTGTCGGCGTCGAGGTCAACCTGGGCGTCGAAGACGGCGTCGTCGTCGCTGCGGAGCGTGTTCCAGTACTCGACGGCGGCGTCCCAGTCCGCGCCTTCGGGCGCGTGCGGGCGGCCCTTCATGTAGGCGTAGGTGGTTTCGTCCGGGGCCACCAGGCCGGCGCGGGCACCTGCTTCGATGGACATGTTGCAGATGGTCATCCGCGCTTCCATGGACAGCGCCCGGATCGCCGAGCCACGGTACTCCAGAACGTAGCCCTGGCCGCCGCCGGTGCCGATCTTGGCGATCACCGCGAGGATGATGTCCTTGGCCGTGACGCCGGGCTTCAGCGTGCCCTCGACGTTGATGGCCATGGTCTTGAACGGCTTGAGGGACAGCGTCTGGGTGGCCATGACGTGCTCCACCTCGGACGTGCCGATGCCCATGGCGAGCGCACCGAATGCGCCGTGCGTGGACGTGTGTGAGTCGCCGCAGACCACGGTCATGCCCGGCTGGGTCAGGCCCAGCTGCGGGCCAACCACGTGCACGATGCCCTGCTCGGCGTCGCCGAGCGAGTGGAGGCGGACACCGAACTCCTGGCAGTTGTTGCGCAGGGTCTGGATCTGCGTGCGGCTGGTGAGGTCGGCAATTGGCTTGTCGATGTCCAGCGTGGGAGTGTTGTGGTCCTCGGTCGCGATGGTGAGGTCCGGGCGGCGCAGCTTGCGGCCGGCCAGGCGCAGTCCCTCGAAGGCCTGCGGCGAGGTCACCTCATGGACGAGGTGAAGGTCGATGTAGAGAAGGTCCGGCTGAGCGTTGGCGCCATCGCCGTCGCCTTTGCGCACCACGTGCGCGTCCCAGACTTTCTCGGCCAATGTGTTCGCCATGGCCTTCTCCCTTCACAGCTGTTGATTGTTGGTTCCACTGAAACAGCAGAGCCGTGTAATACGCCAGTCAAAAGATTTGCATCTCAGATAATGAGACGGCAATATCATTACATGGACAATTCTAGTGGAGTCGGTGTCATTGATAAAGCGGCCCAAGTGCTTGATGCACTCGAGGCCGGACCCACGACTCTGGCGCAGCTCGTCGCCGCCACGGGGCTGGCGAGGCCCACCGTGCACCGGCTCGCGCTGGCGCTCGTTCACCACCGCCTGGTGAGCCGGGACATTCAGGGCCGCTTCGTCCTCGGCAGCCGCCTGGTGGAACTTGCCTCGGCGGCCGGCGAGGACCGCCTCATCGCGTCGGCCGGCCCGGTGCTGATGCAGTTGCGCGACGCCACGGGCGAGAGTGCCCAGATCTTCCGCCGCCAGGGCGACTGGCGCGTCTGCGTCGCCTCCGCCGAGCGGCCGATTGGCCTCCGCGACACCATCCCCGTCGGCACGCAGCTGTCCATGAAGGCAGGCTCCGCCGCCCAGGTCCTGCTCGCGTGGGAAGACCATGACCGCCTGCTGGAAGGCCTGCAGTCAGCCCGTTTTACGCCCACTGTTTTGGCAGGAGTACGACGGCGGGGTTGGGGCCAGAGCCTCGGCGAACGTGAGCCGGGGGTCGCCTCGGTGTCAGCGCCGGTCCGCGGACCCTCCGGACGGGTGATCGCCGCGGTCTCCATCTCCGGCCCCATTGAGAGGCTCACCCGCCAGCCCGGCCGGCTTCACGCGGAAGTCGTCTGCAACGCAGCCCGGGTCCTGACCGAGGCGCTCCGCAAGAACAACGACTGAGGCTTGCCGGCTCCCGCCGCCTATGGCGTTGCCCGGGAGCCGCGGCCGCTGGCAGTATTCTGGGCCGATGACCAGCTATGCAGTCTTCCTTCGCGGCATCAACGTTGGCGGCATCACTATCAAGATGGCGGATCTCAAGGAAGCCCTCAAGTCCCGCCCCTTCGACGGCGTGAAAACGCTCCTGGCCAGCGGCAACGTGGTACTGACCAGCGACCTGGAACCGGCAGCCGTCAAGAAGGAATTTGAGGCCTGCCTGCGGGAAGCCTTCGGCTACGACGCCTGGGTGGTGGTGCTCACGGCCTCGCGTGTGGCGGAGCTCGTCGAAGCGTGCCACTACCCGGCCGACGATAAGGCCACACACACCTACATCACGCTGGCCTCGGACACTGCCGCGCTTGACGAGCTGTTCAGCGCCGGGGAGTCGCTCGGCGGGGTGGAACAGACCCGGCTGGGTCCGGAGGCGTCGGCCTGGCTCGCCCCGGCAGGCGGGACCCTGGACAGCCCCTTCAGCAAGCTGTCGGCCAAGCCGAAGTACAAGGCTTCTACCACCACACGGAATCTCCGGACCATGGTCAAGGTGCGGGATGCTGCGGCGGCAACCGAGCGCGGCGACTAAGTGCAGTCAGCCGGTTCGCCCTAAGCCGCTGCTGCAGCCTTCACCGCGGAGTTGAAGGATTTCAGGCGGCTGATTTCCACTTCCACGGGCTCCACCACAAGTGTCCCGGCGACCTCGGCCACGGCTGACGTGAGCCGTTTCCTCGCCGCCGCGGCCCGCATGCGTGCAGCGGCTGCCGTGATGAACTTCGCGGTGACCGCGAGGAGGATGCCCAGTACGACTCCCCCGGCAATCATGAGGGTGGGAACAGGCCAGCCCTCCACGCGGGGCACCTCCGGGACCGGAAGCTGGAGGTAGCCGAGGACGGCCAGCACACCCAGCCACCCCAGCCCGCCCACGACGGTCAGCAGGGCCAGCCACTGGACCACGTTGAAGACACCCCACCACCAGGATTTCTTCCCGGCTCTCAGGTCGGCACCCGCAATGGCCTGGTCCAGGGCGTCCGGCAATTGCTCCCTGCCTTCGCGGGCTGCGTTCCGGATGGACGCCCGCCAGGGGCCGGGTGCGCCCTCGCTCGCGGCATCGGCGAATTCACGGACCGCGGCGTCTGTCCGGGCCCGCTCCGGTGCGCTGGCCGGAGGCAGGGAGGTCCTGTTCACTTCGGGGTTGGCGGCGCGTCGGAGGTTCAGGCGCCGCAGCGGATCAGGCCTGAACCGGATGAGCCACCGCGTTACCGGCCAGCCCGTGCTGCGGGTGGACTCCAGCCTGTAGGAGCGGCCTACGGCATCGACCACGAGCGGAACGTTGGCCGCGATGGCGAGCTCCTCCGCCAGCCGCGCCTTCGAACCGCCCTTCACCCCGGCTGCCTCACCTGCCCCTGACGCCTCCAACAGCCGGGCAGACGCCCTGGAGACATCGGCCGAGAGCCGCTGTGACAGGGCTGCCTTTCGGGCAACAACCTGGCGGATGGCTGCGCGGACCTTGTCCACTCCGGCACCGGTCAGGGCGGACGCGCCCATGACCTGGACTGTGCCGAGGCCGTCCCGGGCGAGGATTCCTTTGAGCGATTCCAGCACCGGCGGCACGTCGGCTTCGGGCAGCCTGTCGATCTGGTTCAGCACCACGAGCGTGACGGCGGCGTGCGAGGCCAGCGGGGCCAGGAAATCGTTGTGGACGGCGGCGTCGGCGTACTTCTGCGGATCCAGCACCCAGACGAGGACGTCCACCATGCCCACGAGGCGCTGCACCGTCTCGCGGTTTGCGGTCCTGGTCGAATCGAAGTCCGGCAGGTCAAGGAGGATGAGCCCGCTGGATTCGTCCGCGAAGTCCGTGACGGGCGCGGCATGATGGCGCTGCCGCACGTCCAGCCAGTCCAGCAGCGCTTCGCTGCCGTCCACTCCCCAGACACTCGCCAGCGGTTCCGACGTGGTGGGCCGGCGGGCTGCCGCCGTCGCAATCTCAGCCCCGTTGACGGCATTGAACAGGGTTGACTTGCCGCTTCCAGTGGCGCCGAAGAAGCCCACCACGGTGTGGTCCGCCGAAAGGGACCTCCGCGAGCTTGCCCGCTCCAGAACGTGGAGGACTTCACCGAGCGCGTCGTCCGGAAGGACGCCCTCCGCCAGTTCACGGGCATCGTTCAGGGCCTCAAGGCGGGCCTGCAGCCGGGTCGCTTCCTTGGCCAGGCTGTGGCGGCTCACGCGGCGTCCGCCAGCCGGGCAAGCAGCCGGGCATGGCCGGCGAGCACGTCGGCTGATGCGCCCTGATCAAACGCCAGCCGTTCCAGGAAGCGTTCCTGTTCAGCCTGCAGCAGCCGCTGGCAGCGGGCATGAAGGTCTTCACGGGCGGTCCTTGCGAGGCGGCGTACGGCATCCTCGCCGAAGAAGGCCTCGAGCAGTCTCTGGCCGACGACGGCCGTGCCGCCTGCGATTCCGACTTCCAGTCCCGTCAGGCCCGCAGTCATGGAGAAGACCACCACCATCAGGGCGGCCCCAAGGCCGTTGACGCCAAAGGACAGCCATCTCGCCTGCGTTCGCTTGTCCTGGCCCTCGGTGCGGATCAGTTCCATCAGGCTCCCCTGCCAGGCCCGGATCTCCGCGGCAACGTCCTCTGCGAACCCCGGAGTGGTTCCCGAGAGGTCGTCCGTGCCGAGCAGCTGGCGGCCGGCCGGGTCCGAGCGCCAGCGCCGGTCCGTGTCCTCGGCAGCATTGGCTGCTTCATCGACGATGACCGCCTGCAGCCCGGTTTCGATCGCGGTTTCCACCTTGACCGCGGGGGCGGGTTCGCCGCGGAAGAACGCGCCCATGCGGTCCCGGAAGCGGCCGATGTTCTGTTCCACGCTCCGGAAGAATTCACCCGTACCCACGAAATCCTGCCAGCGCGCCAGTACCTCACCCCGCAGCAGGGCTCCGTCCTTGGTGGCGTTCAGGATCCGGACCAGCGCGTCCTGGTAGGCGCCGCGGGCATCGTCGCCCAGCACCCCGGCCGCCCGCGCTTGTTCGCCGGCGGCCTCCGCCACCAGCTGGACGCGCTGGCCCAGTGCCTTCACCGTGCCGTTGAGCGTGCGGCGGGCAATGTCCGCCCGCCCGGCGGCGTCGGCGGCCAGGTTTCCCAGCCAGGCCCTGAGGGGCTCGACGGCGGCGGCCGGTAGCATGCCGAGCTGGTTGAGGGAGACTTCCGGAACGACGAACAGTGCAGCTTCCCCGAGGCCCTCGCGGACCAGCATCGCACCCAAGTCCTCGCTGACTTCGGCTTCGGCCGCCGGCGGGACCCGGTCGAGTACGACCGCAACCATGATGTCCCGGGACGCAGCGTTCAGCAGCAGCTTCCAGGGGACGGCGTCGGCGTAGCGGTTGGCGGTGGTCACGAAGACCCACAGGTCGGCGGCCGCCAGCAGCTGGCCCGCTAGCTTGCGGTTGTCATCGGATATGGAATCGACGTCGGGGGCATCAAGGAGTGCCACTCCCTGCGGTACGGCGGTGTCCGCCACCAGGACCAGCGACGAGACGGCAGCGGCGTCCGGCGCGGGGCCGGCGTGACTGGCCGGGACCTCGGCAGGGACGACGACACCCCGGATGCGGCTGAGGCCCGGCAGGACGCGGAGGTCCTCAAACCATGCTCCGTCCGCCGGATGGTGCAGGAGTATGGGCTGCCTGGTGGTGGGACGGATTGCCCCTGCCCGTGTCACCGGGTGGCCCACCAGGGCGTTGACGAGCGTCGATTTGCCGGCTCCGGTGGAACCGCCGACGACGGCCAGCAGCGGGGCATCGAGGCTCCGGTAGCGCGGGAGGATGTAGTCATCGAGCTGGGCCACCGCATTGCGGATCTCGAGCCTGGTTTGTTCCGCGCCAGGCAGGGCCAGCGGCAGCGACACGGACGCCAGGTCGCGGTGCACGGCCTCAAGCAGCGCCACAGCCCCGGCCGACTGCTCGGCGGGTGACTTTGGCCGTCGGCTGGGCGGCTCTGGCACGTGGGATGGGGTCACAGCTTCATCATGCCAGTTCGTGGACCCTTCGCGATGCGTTCTTGGACCGGCGCCAGCGCCGGGCCGGACCCTCAACATAGCGGCAGGACACCCAGGCCAGGGGTGCCACGATGAGCAATGCGGCTCCCGCGAAAATGAGCGGCGGTACTGCGTCATGAATTCCGAGGGAGGCAAGGACCTGCTGCACGGGCCAGCCGTAGATATAGACGCCGTAGGAAATGTCGTAGCGGGACCCCACCGCGGAAAGCGGCAGCTGCAAGGAACCGGCCAGCAGGAGAACACACAAGGGCAGGTGTATCAACGACGGGGCAAATCCCAGACCGGCAATGACAGCAACCAGGACAGCGCAGACACCGAGAGCACTGCGACCCGCAGGAATCCGGTCCCGGAAGAGGTATGCCAAGGAGCCCGCCAAGAACGACAAGACGGGCACCAACGGCCAGTCATAAGGAGTGGGCGAGGCAAGCCATCCGGCATCGACAGCAAAAACAGTTGCGGAACCGAGCAGGAAGAGACTCAATACCGCAACGCGGGCAAGTTCCGGGCGGAAGAGCCCGAATACCACGCCAACCAGGACGTAGCAGACGATCTCCCAAAACAGGGTCCAGAGCGGGCCATTCCATGACATAGGATCCGGCAGACCGTCCAGCGTTCCCGGGATGCCTGCAAGTGCTACCTGCGGCATCCCCGCACTCAGGTTCGTGGCGAAGTACATCAGCAGGTCCGGCCATGCGAACCGCCTGCCCGTGACGGCAGCCGTCAGCGGGGCTATCGCGAAGGCCACCACGGCGACGCACACGAAGAGTCCCGGATAGATCCGCAGAAATCTCGCCCGGGCGTAGCTCCCGGCGGTCCTCGCCTGCATCCTGCTCTGGGTAATCAGGTATCCGGAGATTCCGAAAAATCCTATGACGGCCCAGGTCCCCAGCTTCACACCACCGGGCTGCGGTTCGGGCCCGTATCCGCCCAACCACCACGAGTGGGACACGATGACCATTGCGGCGAGTACCAGCCTGATGGCGTTGAGCGAATTCTTGCCCTCCGCGAACCTGTGCCCCAGCATGGTTTCCCCCAATGAGTTTTGACTGGGTTCAGGGTATGGCAGTGGTCACATGTTGGCCATAGCGCCGCCAGGACAGGCACGCAGCGTGACAACAAAAAATCCCCCGGAGCCTAAGCTCCGGGGGATGTTGGTGACCCCAGCGGGATTCGAACCCGCGTTACCGCCGTGAGAGGGCGGCGTACTAGGCCGCTATACGATGGGGCCGTGTACTTTTCCGATCAGCATCTCTGCCATTCGGGCTAAGTGATTGTTTCACACACTTAGCAGCTGTTTCAAATCGGTAATTCGCTTTGAAACTTCCGAAAAACCAGCGGAATTCCGCGGATATTTCAGCGCTGGGATACCAGGACTCGAACCTAGAATGACGGTACCAGAAACCGTAGTGTTGCCAATTACACCATATCCCAATGGCACTTTCGGGCCGGTTCCGCAGGATCAATCCTGCGCTCCGAGCGCCTCAGCACGAGTAATTACTTTACCCGAGAGATTTGCCCTGCACAAATCGGCCCCCGAACCCCGCAGACGATGGCGCGGGCCGACCACTTTCCGCACGGCACGGGCCTGCCCTAGCGTCAAAACCCCCGGAATTACGCGGAAGTTGCCGTGCGCGCCCGGGGGGCGACGGCCCGTCGACGCGCCGCCGAGGCTCCCCGCGGAGGCCTGCATGCCGCGACCCTTTGCCTGTTAGCTGCATCACGTCCACGGCGGTGCCGGGCTGTGTGCAAGAAGCAGCGTGCAGGAAAAGGTGCGTTAGGCGGCCTGGTCCCCGGCCAGCAGCTCCAGCAGGGTGGCCACCTCGTGACCCCTGAAATCCGGGGCTGACTCCCCGACGCGGTTCAGCCAGACACCCAGCAGGCCGGCCGCCGTCGAGCCTTCAGCGTCGAGCAGCCGGTTGTCCCCGACGTACAGCGTGCTGTCCGCGGTGCTGCCCAGGAGGCGCACACCTTCCAGGTAGATGGCCGGATCGGGCTTGGGCACGCCCACGGTGTCCGTGCCCACGAGAACACGGATCCGATCCAGCCCGGCACTGTCCAGCTTGACGCGCTGGTAGTCATGCACGTTGTTGCTCACGGCACCGTAAGGCACGCCGGCAGCGTCCAGCGCATCCAGGAGCGGCGTCACATCTTCGAACGCCCTGACGTAGCTGGGCTGCAGCCGGGCATAGGAGCTGAGCCAGTTATGCGATTCTTCGCCTTCGCCCAGCTCGACGCCGAAGTGTCCCAGCGCCGCACGTCCCCGCAGCAGCCGCTGCTCGTTGAAGGTCAGCTCGCCAGCGAGGTAGCGGTCGTAGTAGTGCGTGGTTTCGTGCGTGAAGATCCTGCCGAATTTCTCCCACCCGGCCTGGTCTAGGCCGGGCAGGAGGTGTTCGCTGACATCGCGCAGGGCCGTGGTCATGGCGAATCCCAGGTCAACCAGGGTGTCGTCGATGTCGAAAAGGACGCCGCCCACCGCGCCGAACCGGCGGTCCAGGACTGCTCCGGCCTCCACGGCCGCCTGTCCGGACATCAGCCGCGGAAGGCGCGCAGCCGCGCCAGTGACGATTCCCTGCCCAGGATGACCATGGATTCGAACAGCGGCGGCGAGATCCGGCGGCCGGAGATGGCAGTGCGGACCGGGCCGAACGCCAGCCTCGGCTTGATGCCAAGGTCCTCCACCAGCGCCTGCTTCAGGGCGGTTTGGATGTTTTCCGCGCTCCACTCCCCAACGGGCTCGAGGGCGGCGAGCGCCGCGTCGAGGACCTCGACCAGGTTCTGGGGAAGGCCCTTGCGGGCGTCATCGGCGACGTCGATGGCGTCGTCGGCCTTGAACAGGAAGGCAAGCATTTCGGGGGCTTCGCCCAGCAGGGAGATGCGCTCCTGGATCAGCGGAGCGGCCTCGGCAAGGATCTCCTCCTCGCGGACGGTCAGCGAGTCCCCGACGAGTCCCGCGGCACGGAGGTAGGGGACCAGGCGTCCGCGGAAATCCTCCGGTTCAAGCATGCGGATGTGGGTGCCGTTGATGGCTTCGGCCTTCTTGATGTCGAAGCGTGCCGGGTTGGCCAGGACGTCGTTGACGTCGAAGTGCTCGATCAGCTGGTCCACCGTGAAAATGTCCTCGTCGGCAGACAGGCTCCAGCCGAGCAGCGAGAGGTAGTTCAGCAGGCCTTCGGGGATGAATCCGCGGTCCCGGAGCAGGAACAGGTTGGACTGCGGATCCCGCTTGGAGAGCTTCTTGTTGCCCTCCCCCATGACGTAGGGAAGATGCCCGAAGACGGGCATGTAGCTGGCCACGCCGATGTCCATCAGCGCCCGGATCAGGACCACCTGGCGGGGCGTGGAAGAAAGCAGGTCCTCGCCGCGGAGGACATGCGTGATGCCCATCAGGGCGTCATCGACGGGGTTGACCAGGGTGTACAGCGGGGAGCCGTCGGCGCGGACAATGACGTAGTCCGGGATGCTGCCGGCCTTGAAGGTGATTTCGCCGCGCACCATGTCCGTGAAGGTGACGTCCTCGTCCGGCATGCGGACACGCAGCACCGGCTGGCGGCCCTCGGCCTTAAAGGCAGCCAGCTGCTCATCGGAAAGATTGCGGTCGAAGTTGTCATAGCCCAACTTGGGGTCGCGGCCGGCGGCCCGGTGCCGCGCCTCAACCTCCTCCGGTGAGGAGTAGCACTCGTACGCGTAGCCGGCCTCCATGAGCTTGGCCACCACGTCCTTGTAGAGGTCGAGGCGCTGCGACTGGCGGTACGGCTCGTGCGGTCCGCCGACTTCGACGCCTTCCTCCCAGGTGATGCCCAGCCATTTCAGTGCTTCAAGCAGCTGCTGGTAGCTCTCCTCCGAATCGCGCGCGGCGTCCGTGTCCTCGATGCGGAACACGAACGTGCCATCGGTGTGCCGGGCATGGGCCCAGTTGAAGAGGGCCGTGCGGATCAGGCCGACGTGCGGGGTGCCGGTGGGCGAAGGGCAGAACCGGACCCGGACGGGGGTGTCGGCGGTGACTTCACGGAGGGCGGAGCTGGAGACGGCATGGGGCGCAGAAGGAGTAGTCATAGTGACTCCAACTTTACCGCCTGCCTCCCAGGGGAATTCGTCGCAACTGCCCGGTTGGCTGCAGCCCCGCAACAGAACAGCCGCCACGCGGATCCACGTGGCGGCTGCCGGCGATGCTGACGAAATGGGGCTAGCGGCGGACGATGGGGTTCGAGAGCCTGCCGATGCCCTCGATTTCGACTTCGAAGCGGTCGCCGGCCTGCACGAGATCCACGCCCGCCGGGGTACCTGTCATGATGACGTCGCCGGGAAGCAGGGTGAAAGCGCTGGAGACGATGGAGACGAGTTCCCGGACACCGCGGATCATCTGGTTGGTGCTGCCGTCCTGGCGGAGCTCGCCATTGAGCCTGCCCTTGATGGACAGGTCCTCGGGGTCAAGCTCGGTCTCGATCCAGGGGCCGAGCGGCGCGGAGGTGTCGAAGCCTTTGGCACGGGCCCACTGCAGATCGGTTTTCTGGACGTCCCGGGCGGTGAGGTCGTTGCCGCAGGTGTATCCGAAGATCACGTCGTCCGCGCGCTCTTCCGGAACGTCTTTGCAGATCCGCCCGATCACCACGCAGAGTTCGGCCTCGTAGGAGACTTCATCGGAGAACTCCGGAAGCACGACGGGGTCGTTCGGACCGACGACGGAGGTGTTGGGCTTCAGGAACAGCAGGGGGTGCTGGGGCACTTCGTTGCCGAGTTCGCGGGCATGTTCCGCGAAATTGCGCCCCACGCCGATCACCTTGCTGCGCGGGATGATGGGCGCAAGCAGGCGGACGTCCTCCAGCTTGTGGCGGACGTGGGTGCGTTCCACACCGTTAAAGAAAGGGTCGCCGTTGATGACAGTGATCTCCTCACTGCCTGGCTCGCCTTCAACGACGCCGTAGAGGGGATCAGAATCAGCTACAAACCGGGCAATACGCATGGCCCCAAGCCTACCGTCTCGCCCGGGACCGGCCACCGCATCCGCGCTTCCCGCTGCGCGCCCGCGTCAGATCCGCTCGCGCAGCGTGCGCAGGTACTCCAGCTGGGCCGCCACCGAGTTCTCGGCCGCCCGCCGCACAGACGGGTCGACGTCGGCATAGACGACGTCGGTGACGTCCCGGACTCCGGCGCCCCCGCCCAGGCCGGCCAGGGCCGTCCGGATCTGGGCGAGGCGGTCCAGCCGGTGGCTGCGGTAGGCCCGCACCACAGCATCCAGGGCCGGCAGGACAGGCCCGTGGGCGGGCAGCACCGTGGCCGGTCCCAGCAGTTCCAGCCGGTCGAGGGAGGACAGGTAATCGTCCAGCCGGCCGTCCGGGTGGTCCAGCACTGTGGTGCCGCGGCCAAGAATGGTGTCGCCGGTGAGCACGGAACCGGCGGGGCCGTCGAGGGGCAGCTGGAAGCAGACCGAATCGGAGGTGTGTCCCGGAGTGGCCAGGACCCGGACCTCGGTTCCAGCCACGGAGATAACCTCGCCCGGCTGGAGCGGCGCCCCACCCGTGCAGTGCGCCGGGTCGGCGGCGCGGACGGGGGCACCCGTGAGTTCGTGGAGGCGTACAGCGCCTGCGGTGTGATCAGCGTGGCGGTGCGTGATGAGGATGAGTTCGACGGAACCGGCACCGGCCAGCTCCTGCAGGTGGGGTTCATCGAGCGGTCCGGGGTCGACGACGGCGACGCCCGGGTGGCCGGCCGCGGCAACAATGTACGAATTGGTGCCGTCCAGGCTCATGGGCCCGGGATTGGGGGCCAGGCGGTACCTGGTCAGGGTGCTGCTGACGGCGAAGGCTGGTGGCGTGTCCGGATTCACAGACCCATTCTTGCATTTGAGCGGAAACGCCGACGGCGGGTGGCCGGCCAGGTGCCTCGACAGCACCCGCCGGCCAACCGCCGTCGTACGTGGGAAAAAGCGTCAGGCGAGCCTGGTGAGCCAGCCGTGCGTGTCCGCAACCGTTCCGGTCTGGATACCCAAAAGGTGCTCGCGGATGGCCATGGTGGTCTCGCCCGCTTTGGCATCCTCGGAACCGATGAATTCCGTCTCGTCCTTGAGCACGCCGATGGGAGTGATCACCGCCGCCGTACCGCAGGCGAAGACCTCGGTGATATCGCCGGAGGCCACGCCGTCCCGCCATTCATCCAGCGTGATCTTGCGCTCGCTCACGTCCCGGCCCATGTCCTTGGCCACCTGGATGACGGACATCCGCGTGACGCCTTCGAGGATGGTGCCGGTCAGTGCCGGGGTGACGAGCGAACCGTCCTTCATCACGAAGAACACGTTCATGCCGCCGAGTTCCTCAACCGCATTGTCATTGAACTGGTCCAGGAACAGCACCTGCTTGCAGCCGTTCGCCTCTGCCTCCTGCTGCGCGATCAGCGACGCCGCGTAGTTGCCGCCGCACTTGGCCGCCCCGGTGCCGCCGCGGCCCGCCCGGGCGTACTGGCGGGAAATCCAGATGGAGACCGGCTTGAGCTCGCCGCCGAAGTAGTTGCCCGCCGGCGAGGCGATGACCCTGAAGGACACTTCCCTCGCGGCCCGGACCCCCAGGAACGCCTCGGTGGCAATCATGAACGGACGAAGGTAGAGCGCTTCGCCGTCGCCCGAGGGGACCCATTCCTTGTCCGCTGCCACGAGTTCGCGGATGGCGCCGAGGAAGTATTCTGCGGGAAGCTCCGGCAGGGCAAGGCGGCGGGCGGACTGATTCAGGCGCGCGGCGTTGGCCTCTGGGCGGAAGGTCCAAATGGTGCCGTCGGCATGCCGGTACGCCTTCAGTCCCTCGAAGATCTCCTGGCCATAGTGGAGCACGGCGGCCGAGGGGTCCAGCGCGATGGGTCCGTAGGCTTCAATCCGGGCATCGTGCCAGCCGCCGTTTCCTTGTTCGTCGACCTTGTAGTCAACGATCGCAGTGTGGTCGGTGAAGTAGTTGCCGAATCCCGGGTTCGCCAGGATGGCTGCACGCTCTTCAGCAGACTTCGGGGTGGCCGAGGGATGCTGGGTGAATTCGACGCCATGGGCAGTCTGAGTCATGGTTCCTCCACGGTCGGCTGCCTGGCATGTGAACGTGGTTCAGCATCGGACCACGGCAGCATATTGGTAATTCAGGTCAAGCTTACGCCTGCTGGACTGGCCTAAACGGCCGCCGCGATGGCGTCCCCGATGGCGCTGGTGCTGCGCACTTCACCGTTGCGGCTTTCGACGTCGGCCACCACGGCGGCTTCGATCCTTTGTGCCGCGGCGGAATAGCCAAGATGCTCCAGCAGGAGCGCCGCCGACAGGATGGCAGCCGTGGGGTCCGCCTTCTGCTGCCCGGCGATGTCCGGCGCAGACCCGTGGACAGGCTCGAACATGGACGGCGCCGTACGGTCCATGTTGATGTTGCCGGAGGCGGCGAGACCGATGCCGCCGGTAATGGCTGCCGCAAGGTCCGTGATGATGTCGCCGAACAGGTTGTCCGTGACAATCACATCGAAGCGTGCGGGGTCCGTGACCATGAAAATGGTGGCGGCGTCGATGTGCAGGTAGTCGTGGCTGACTTCGGGGAATTCCTGGGCCACGGCCTCGACCGTGCGCTTCCACAGATGGCCTGCGTACACCAGGACGTTGTGCTTGTGGACCAGCGTCAGTTTCTTGCGCGGGCGCTCGTTGGCGCGCCGGAAGGCGTCGCGAACCACCCGCTCCACGCCGTGGGCAGTGTTCAGGGAAACTTCCGTGGCCACTTCATGGCGGGTTCCGCCCCGCAGCGTGCCGCCGTTGCCCACATAGGGCCCCTCTGTGCCTTCGCGGACCACGATGAAGTCGATGTTCCCCGGGTTGGACAACGGGCTGCCCACGCCGCCGTACAGCTTGGAGGGCCGCAGGTTCACGTAGTGGTCCAGGCTGAAGCGCAGCTTGAGCAGCATCTCGCGCTCAATGATGCCGGACGGAATCCGGGTGTCCCCGGGGGCCGCGCCAACGGCGCCGAACAGGATGGCGTCCCGGGTCCGCAGATCCTCCAGAACCGCGTCCGGAAGCGTCTCGCCCGTCTCGAGCCAGTGCTGCGCACCCAGCTTGTAGTGGGTCTGTTCGAGGGTGACGCCCTCGGCGGCGACCACCTTTTCGAGGACCTTGAGGGCTTCGGCGGTGACCTCGGGGCCGATGCCGTCGCCGGGGATGACAGCGAGATTGATCGTTGATGCGCTCATGTTTTTCAGAGTAGCCAAGCGATCCACATTCTGGTCAAACCGTCTCATTATTCAGACAGCAGGGACCGGTCGGGTCATTTGGCTGGCACCGGCGAGGCCACAACGGCCACATTCTTGCCCCAGAGGTCCTGGGTGTAGCAACTGACCAGCACGAGGCGGTTCGGAACAACAGACCAGATGGGGCTGTCCTTCAAGGTGGACTTCGTATAGGTCGTGACGGAGTCAACCCGGTAGGCAAGTTTTGCCTTGGCAGTAACGACGGTAAAGATGTCCCCTGGGACTGCCGCTGAACTGAGGTGGTTGAAGGGCGCGTCCTGGCCCTCCCAGCTATGCCCGATGACGTAGGTGGTGTTCACGGAGCCGACCCCGGGCTGGCCGTACGGTGTGAGCCAGTATCCGTCCATGGTCTCCGGTGGCACGATGGACCGACTGTCGACATCGCCGCCGCCCGGCTTCAGCGGGTGCACCACGACGTCCATGCCGGCAGCAGGATAGATGATTCGCTCCGGCGGTGCGGCGGTAATGGCCAGCGGCTTCGGGGCCGCAGCTTTTGCGGGAGCGGCAGCCTTGCCTGCAGCGGGAGCCGTCGCTGTGGCGGCGGGAGTCGGGCTCGTCCCTGCTTGCGGGCCCGCTGGAAACTGGGTCACCGGCCCGCCAGGTGAATACCGGACAACGGGCGCGTCCACGGCGGAGGCATTTGACAGGCCGGTACCGGCGGCGCCATAGATGAGCCAGGCAGTCAGAATCCCCAGACAGCAGAATGACAACACAAGCAGGTCCACGTAGCTGAGCAGCAGCCTTCGGCTGCCCCCACGCTCCGCCTCCCTGTTATGTCGATGGCTGCCCATGGCTCCTCCTTTTGGCGGGAATCGGATAGGAGGGTGCCACGTCCCAGCCACGTGGCACCCTCAAGCCGCTACCGTTTAGCTGCCAAGCTTCCTGGCCCGGGCACCACCCCGCGCCAGAACTACGGCGGACAGGCCCGTAAAGAGGGCTGTCAGGGCGGCCAGCCAAGCAGGAATCCCGCTCTCGGGTCCCGCTCCGGCAGCCGTCTGCACGTTGTAGCCCGCATTGGTCGCAGGAGCTGCAACAGGCACCGCCGCAACCGGCGCCGCAGCTGCAGGAGCAGCTGCTGCCGGCTTCGCCACAGGCTTTGCCGCAGGCTTGACCACCGGCTTTACCACGGGCTTGACCACTGGAGCCTCGGGTACCACAACCGCCGGCGGTGCTACCACCGGGGGTGCCACAACCGGGGGTGCCACAACAGGAGGCTGCTCCTCGGCCGGCGGTTCCTCCTCCGCTGGCGGCTCGTACGGCGGTTCCTCCTCGTTGTCGTCCGGTTCGGTGTAGCACGCATTGTCATCGTGCCCGCCGTTGCCGTTGTTCCCGCCGTTCCCGCCGTTCCCGCCGTTGCCGTTGTTCCCGCCGTTCCCGCCGTTCCCGCCGTTGCCGTTGTTCCCGCCGTTGCCGCCGTTGCCGTTGTTCTCGCCGTTGCCGCCGTTGCCGTTGTTGCCACTGTTCCCATTTTCGTGGCCGTTGACAGCGCTTTCGTTGACGTCGATTTCCACAATCGGGTTCGTCTCGGAGCCAGTTTCGTGGCAGACGGTGACCTTTCCGTCGCCCGGCGTGGCGATCGCCGGGAGTGTGGTGCCTAAGAGTCCGAGACCCACAAGCCCCACCGCCGCGATAGTTCGTCTCATTTCGTGTCCCTCCATACCGCTGGATCAAACTGACCGGACCGTTCGCGGCATTTCCGTCTCACACGAGCCACCTGTCTGAAGCTCAAACGGTGGACTAGAAGTTGATGGATACTCCCAAAGCGTCGTCAGTCTGCTTGCAATCTCAGGGTAGGATGCGGTTCCACGGCAGTCCCGAGTAGTCACTACGCCTTATTCGGGGGCCTTCTACTTGGTGCCGTCCGCTGTGGGACCCGTTTGTACCTGTCACCACTTGGATACAGGCGGCGCGGGTATGGGTACAACGAAAAGAACCCCCGCGCCCTGGTCGTAACAGGGGCACGGGGGTCCGCCGGCAGCGGCCGCCGCCGGGAGAGAATCAGGCTCAGGCCTCAGCCGGTTCCTCGTACTTCGGGAAGACCGGAACCGGTGCGGGGAGGCTGGTTCCGGGCACAATCGGCACCGGGATCGCAGTGAACTGCCGTGCGTCGCCTTCCGGCTGACCCAATGCGCCGAGCAGCGTGGCCATGGCGCCCGGCATGACCGGCTGCGCCAGGATTGCCACGACGCGCAGCACCTCGAGCGTTACGTAGAGTACCGTCTGCATGCGTTCGACGTCGGTCTTCCGCAGCACCCACGGGGCCTGCTCGGCGAAGTAAGCATTGGTGTCGCCCAGGACGCCCCAGATGGCTTCGAGGGCGCGGCTGAATTCCTGCTTGTCGAAGGCGGCACGACTCTGGTCCAGCAGGGCGTTGGCCTGGGCAAGGATGGCCTGGTCCCCAGCGGTAAATGCGCCGGGCACCGGAACCTGCCCCTCGCAGTTCTTCGCCACCATGGACAGCGACCGCTGCGCGAGGTTGCCGAAGTTGTTCGCCAGATCGGAGTTCATCCTCCCCACGATCGCCTCGTGGTTGTAGCTGCCGTCAGCGCCGAAGGGGACCTCGCGGAGGAAGAAGAAGCGGACCTGGTCCAGGCCGTACTGGGCCACGAAGTCCTCGGGGGCCACAACGTTGCCCAGGGACTTGGACATCTTGACGCCGTTGTTGTTGAGGAAGCCGTGGATCATGATGCGCTTCGGCAGCTCCAGGCCGGCGCTCATCAGGAAGGCGGGCCAGTAGATGGCATGGAAGCGCGAGATGTCCTTGCCGATGACGTGGACGTCCGCGGGCCAGTACTTCCTGAAGGGCTCCGATTCAACGTCCGGGTAGCCGGCGCCCGTCAGGTAGTTCGTCAGGGCGTCGACCCAGACGTACATGACGTGCTTGTCGTTGCCCGGCACGGGAACGCCCCAGTCGAAGGTGGTGCGGCTGATGGACAGGTCCTCCAGACCGCGCTTCACAAAGCTGATGACCTCGTTGAAACGGTATTGCGGGGCACCGAATTCCGGCTGCGCCTCGTACAGCGCCAGCAGCTTGTCCTGGTAGTTGGACAGGCGGAAGAAGTAGCTTTCCTCGGCCGTCCAGGTCACCGGGGTGTCGGTCTCCTTGGTGTACCGGGCGCCGTCCTCCTTGACCACGGTGTCGTCCTCACCGTAGTAGGCCTCGTCGCGCACGGAGTACCAGCCCTCGTACTTGGACAGGTAGATGTCCCCGTTGGCTTCCATCTTCTTCCAGATGGCCTGTGAGGCCGCATAGTGGTCGGCGTCCGTCGTGCGGATGAACCGGTCATAGGAGATGCCCAGGGCCGCGTGCGCAGCCTTGTAGATTTCCGCGTTCCGGTCCACGAGCTCCTTGGGCGCGAGGCCTTCCTTCTCCGCGGCCTGGGCGATCTTCAGCCCGTGCTCGTCAGTGCCGGTCAGGAACATCACGTCGTAGCCGTCGAGCCGCTTGAAGCGGGCCATTGCGTCGGTGGCAATGTATTCGTAGGCATGGCCGATGTGCGGCACACCGTTGGGGTACGTGATGGCCGTCGTGATGTAGAACGGGCTCTTGTCTGGGGAAGTCACGGGCGGAGGGTTACCTTTGGTGCGGAGGGATGGATCTAGATCAGTTCGGTCAGCGTATCGCTGAGCCGGACCAGTTCGTGATCATGTGAAGCAACAAGGACGGCAATGCCGTCGGATGTCGTGTCCTTCAGGATGCTGATGATGCGGTTGGCGGAGGCCCGGTCCAGGCTGGCCGTGGGCTCATCGACCACGAGCACGCGCGTTCCCAGAATGAGGGCGCGGGCAATGGCGACGCGCTGGCGCTCACCGCCGGACAGCTGGGCCGGGCGGTGCCGCATCCTGCGGCCCAGTCCCACCAGGTCCAGCAGGTCCTTGGCCATGTCCCGGCGCTGGTCCACTTCGCCGTCGGGAACAGCAGGCAGCAGGACGTTCTCGAGGGCGCTCATGCCGTCAATCAGCGCTCCGCCCTGGTCAACGTAGCCGATGAGGGCGCGGCGGCGGTCGGCGATCTCGTCGTCGCCCATGCTTTCGAGCGACTCACCCTCCCACAGCACCCGGCCCGACGTCGGCAGCGTGAGGCCCGCTCCCACTGTCAGGATGCTGGTCTTGCCGGAGCCGCTGCGGCCGGCGACGCAGTGCATCTCACCGGCGTGCAGCGTCAGGTCGAATCCCTCCACCACGCTGACGGCGTCGGCTCCGCCCTTGCCGCCGCCGTAGCGGATGGTGATGTTGTTCAGCTCAAGCGGTGTACCGTGATCGGCGGCCTTGACGAGGGTGTTGGCGCGCGTCTGGAGCGAGCCTTCGCCGTCGTCGTTCCCGCGCGCCCGGCGAAGGTTAAGGTCGTTGGTCATTGGACTACTTTCGTTGCAATCGGAATCCAGCAAAGTACGGCCACGAGCCCGGCCACGGCGGCCCAGAGCGCGGCATAGGGAGCGAGGAGCAGTCCGACGCCGAGGGCGCCCAGGACGCCGAGCGGCACAGCCACGGCACCCACCAGGACGTTCTCGAAGAACCGGACCTGTCCAAGCATGTCGGGGTTCCAGCCCATCGCCTCAAGCGTGCCGAGGTACTGGCGTTTGGCCTGCAGCTCGAAACGCCCGGTGACGAGGGTCAACAGCAGTCCGACCGCAACGCCGGCGAGCCCCAGGATGATGCTCGGCAGGGCGACGCTGGCAGCGGCCATGCCGCTCAGTGCGCTGGCGCCCGCGGCGCGCGGGATGTCAATCAGCAGGGCAATCAGGCCGCCGACTGCCGCGCCGAACACGCCGACCGCCACCGCGAGCGAGATGGCATTGAAGCGGTTGGTGGTCAGCTGCCGGTTGGCGAACGTGAGGGGCGAGTCAACGGCGATGAGCCGCTCGTCGTGCTGCGGTTCCTGGTCGATCTCCTCGCGGTGCCGCAACTGCTGCGCGGCGAAGAACGCCGCTGCGGCGTACAGCACCAGTACGGATGCCGAAACAATCACCGTGGCGAGGTTCCAGCTCAGCAGGCTCAGGATGATGCCCGCCAATGCCAGCAGCCCGGCGCCCACGGCGAATTCCTCCAGGACCCACGAGCGGATCCTCCGCTGGGTCCAGCCCATGGCGCGCAGCGTGCCGGCCTCGCGGCGCCGCTGGCGGACGTAGCTCACGGTGGATGCCCCGGTCAGCAGCGCTGCGCCGCAGAGAGTCAGGAAGAGCAGCGTGATGTTGGTGGCCGTCAGCGAGCCGCTCACGGCGTCGGCCGCGTCCTGCCTGACCCATGACTGCTGGACGGTGCCCAGTGCCGATTCCTTGCCTGCGCCGTCCTTTGAGTAGCCGGGGACGAAGATGTTGGCGTCCTCGCGGGCGGAGCCTGCCACGATGGTGGCTTCCAGGCCCATGTCGCGGATCTCGTTGGCCAGCTTCTCAACGTCCGGCTGGACCTGCTTCCAGCTTCCGGGCGTGGCGGCGCGCACACGCACTGCGTCGATGACCGAGGCGTTCTTCTCGTAGCCGCGGGCGGCCGCGAGGCCGTAGTAGTCCGTGATGGCGCCGGCCGACTGGCTGGCCAGCCCGGTGGCACTGAGGGAAGGCTTCAGTGTCGTGTCCTGGACGTCCTTGCCCTGGGCATCCTTGGTGAGGGTCAGCGGGGTGGGGTCGTAGCCTCCCAGCGGCAGCCTGTTGACATCCCCGGCGGCTTCCTGGACGGCGGCGGGGTCGAACGTTCCGTAGACCATGGCAAGCGGAGAGGCGAGCTTCTCCCCCGTGTCGAGGTTTTCCCGGTAGGAGCGCTCATCGACGGGATTGCGCTGGGTCTGGTCTACAGGCTCGCCGGCGGCCGTCTTTTCCGGAAGGCGGTTGACGGTCACCCACTCGCCTGCCGTGGCGGTCTTGTCCACGGCGCCGTTGGCCGCCGTGGAGCCGTCTGCGTACTTGGGCGCGGAGGCGAAGTTGGTGCTCCACGTGGCAGGGGTGTAAAGGCCGCGCCCGAAGCTTGCCGGGTTGCCCAGCAGCTTGGAGTGGTCCGTGGATCCGGGCCAGGAGAGGGCGAAGGGCGACTTCGAGACGAACGGCAGGTAATCCTTGCCCAGGGAGCGGTCAACGGTTCCGACGTCCTTGACCACATTTCCGGCGTCGTCGATTTCCTCGATCTTCACGGAGTACTTCAGGTCAAGGGATGTGCCCGAACGGACGATCAGCGGAATCGCCTGCGAATCCTCGGTCAGTTGGCCGCTGATCTTTGCCTGCTGGTACTGGGTCATGAGCGGGGCCCAGTATTTGAGCTTGACGCCGAGGAAGTCCGGCCCCTCCTCCAGTTCCTTCATGCTGATGCCGCTGGTGAAGAGGCTCTCAAAGTGCTGTCCCACTGCAGCGGCGTTTCGGGCGTCGGCGGGCGGCGCCTTCTCCAGGGGGGCCAGGAAGTCTCCTGCGGTTCCGAGCAGCGCGCGCTCGGCAACGGGGTCGACGGCGACCACGGATTCTGTCACTTCCGGCGCCATGGGCAGCGCAACGGTGAGGTTAAAAAGGTTGTGCTCCGAGCCGCCGGCAGGTGCCGGGAACTTGATGCCCGTCTCCCCCGCAGGTCCAGCGATCCGGACGCTCGTGCCGCCGTCCGTCTGTTCTTCAACGAGGCGGCCCTTGCCGAGGGTTCCCTCGGCCGAGGACTTGAAGAGCGTCTGCTCGGACGAGCCGTCCGAACTCGTGGCGCTGGCCGTCAGGCGGTACTTCTTGGGGGTCTCGTCCAGCACCGACTCTGCCGCAGGCCATTTGCCGGGATCGGTTGCGCTCGGGTCTCCGGCCGTGGCCGTGCCAACAAGTCCGGAGTTGAAGCCCAGGTAGTCCATCGCCTCAAGCCGCGGGGCCTCGAGGTTCTGAGTGACGCGGGAAACCAGGCTGATCGGTGCCGCAACGGAGGTACCCTGAAGGTCCCGGATGCCCTGCAGCTGGTCGAAGCTGATGCCGCCCTGGCCCGTGGCGATCTCCGGCTGCATCAGTGCCCCACCGGAACCAGCCTTGGCCTGGACCAGGATGTCGTAGAGCCCCCGCGAGTTTTCGTCCACGGTCCGGTTCAGCGCTGCCTGCGACTGGGTTTGAACCAGGACGGACAGACACATGGCGGCGATCAAAATGGCAGCGGTCAGCAGCAGCACTTTGCTTCTGATGAACCTCTGGACGGCATTCATTGGGCTCCCTGAAAAACCTGGATGGCGTGCGCACGCCTCATCACCGCTGGAGGTGAAGGTTTGTCCCTTGCGGGCGTACAAAAAGTATTGGCCGGCCTGCCGGCAAGATCCTTAATTCGGACCTAGCCATTGTACGCAGACCGGCCAATCATACTCGGCAGGGTGAACTGCGCGGCGTGGAGTTCACCCTGTGTTCATCTTCCTAGTCTTCGAGATCCACTTCACGCACCATCTCGGCACCGATGCCGGCCTTGATGGCATCCAGCACCTGCTGCGGGACGGAGCTGTCGATGGTCAGCAGCGCCAGGACCTGGCCGCCTTCTGCGTTCCGGGCCACCTGCATGCCGCCGATGTTGATGTTGTTCATGCCCAGGATGTGGCCGATGGTGCCGATGACACCGGGCCGGTCCGCATAGGAAACCACCACGAGGTGTTCGCTGATGGGGATTTCGACGTCGTAGCCGTTGACGCCGACGAGCTTCTGCACCTGCTTGGGGCCGGTCAGGGTTCCGGCGACGGAGATCTGGCTGCCGTCGCTCAGGGCGCCGCGGAGGGTCAGGACGTTGCGGTAGTCCTCGGCATCCGGGGTGGTGATGAGGCGGGTGTTGATGCCGCGCTGTTCGGCGATGACGGGGGCGTTGACGTAGGACACCTGCTCGGTGACGACGTCGGCGAAAATGCCCTTCAGCGCCGCGAGTTCCAGGACCTTGACGTCCAGGGAAGCGATCTCACCGGCAACCTCGACGTCGATCTGGGTCAGCGAGTCGTGCGTCAGCGCCGTGAAGATGCGGCCCAGCTTCTCGATCAGCGGGATGCCCGGGCGGACGTCGGGGGCGATTACGCCGCCGGCGACGTTCACGGCGTCCGGCACGAGCTCACCGGCGAGTGCCAGGCGGACGGACTTCGCCACGGAAACACCGGCTTTTTCCTGGGCTTCGTCGGTGGAGGCGCCCAGGTGCGGGGTGACCACCACGTTGTCCAGCTTGAAGAACGGCAGGTCGGTGCTGGGCTCCTGGACGAAGACGTCCACAGCCGCACCGGCGATCTGACCGTCCTGCAGTGCCGTGTAGAGGGCTTCCTCGTCCACCAGCCCGCCGCGGGCGACGTTGATGACATAGGCGGTGGACTTCATCTTGGTGAAGGCATCCGCGCCGAGCATGCCGACCGTCTCAGGGGTCTTGGGCATGTGAATGGTAACGAAGTCCGACTGTGCAAGCAGCTCGTCGAGGGTCACCAGCTTCACGCCGAGCTGGGCGGCGCGGGCGGAGGTGATGTAGGGGTCGTAGGCGAGGATTTCCGTGTCAAAGCCCTGGAGGCGGGCCGCGACCAGGGCGCCGATGCGGCCCAGGCCGATGATGCCGATCTTCTTTTCAAAGAGTTCGATGCCGGTGTACTTGGAGCGCTTCCATTCGCCGTCCTTCAGGGCGGCACTGGCCTGCGGAATGTGACGGGCAAGGCTCAGGATGTGGCCGACTGTGAGCTCGGCGGCGGAGACGATGTTGGACGTCGGGGCGTTCACCACCATGACGCCGGCCTGCGTGGCGGCCTTGATGTCGACGTTGTCGAGGCCGACGCCGGCACGGGCGATGACCTTCAGGTTCTTGGCGGCGGCAATGGCCTCAGCGTCCACCTTGGTGGCGGAACGGACCAGAATGGCGTCAACGTCCTCGATGGCAGAGAGCAACTGGGAACGATCGGCGCCGTCGGTCTGGCGGATCTCAAAGTCCGGGCCAAGGGCCTCGATGGTGGCGGGCGAAAGTTCTTCGGCGAGCAGTACTACGGGTTTTGACACGGCTGATCCTCTGCATAGCAGTCCTGGGGATAAATCAAGTCTAGGCTGACGGAAAGGCCGGGCTCACATTGTTAAGTGTGAACCCGGCCTCACTGTTGCGCTCTGTATGGCGCCAGGCGTGCAGCTTTAGCGGGCTGCGGAGCCTTCTACGTAGTCCTGGTCCTGCTGCTGCCAGGAGAACAGAGAACGCAGTTCGCGGCCGACACCCTCGATGGGGTGCTGCTCTGCCTTGGCGCGCAGCTCCTTGAACTCGACGCCGCCGTTGTCCTGGTCTTCGATGAAGCGCTTGGCGAACGCGCCGCTCTGGATGTCGGCGAGGACAGCCTTCATGTTTTCCTTCACCTCGGGGGTGATGACGCGCGGGCCGGAGACGTAGTCGCCGTACTCTGCGGTGTCGGAAACGCTCCAGCGCTGCTTGGCAATGCCGCCTTCCCACATGAGGTCAACGATGAGCTTGAGCTCGTGAAGCACCTCGAAGTAGGCGATCTGCGGCTGGTAACCGGCCTCGGTCAGGGTCTCGAAACCGTACTGGACCAGCTGGGATACGCCGCCGCACAGGACGGACTGCTCGCCGAAGAGGTCCGTTTCGGTCTCTTCGGTGAAGGTGGTCTTGATGACGCCGGCGCGGGTGCCGCCGATGGCCTTGGCGTAGGACTTGGCCAGTTCCCAGGCGGAACCGGAAGCGTCCTGCTCCACGGCGATGATGTCCGGGATGCCGCGCCCGGCCTCGAATTCGCGGCGGACCGTGTGGCCCGGAGCCTTCGGGGCGATCAGGATGACGTCAACGCCCTCCGGGGCCTGGATGTAGCCGAAGCGGATGTTGAAGCCGTGCGCGAAGGCCAGGGCCTTGCCTGCGGTCAGCTTGTCCTTGATGGAGTCGTTGTAGATCGCGCGCTGGTGCTGGTCCGGTGCCAGGATCATGATGACGTCGGCCCATTCGGCGGCGTCGGCAACGTTCTTGACCTTGAAGCCGGCTTCCTCCGCCTTGGCGATTGACTTCGAGCCCTCCTTGAGGGCGATCACAACGTCGACGCCGGAATCGCGCAGGTTCAGCGCGTGGGCGTGACCCTGGGAGCCGTAGCCGACAATGGCCACCTTGCGGCCCTGGATGATCGACAGGTCTGCGTCGTCGTCGTAGAACATTTCAGTCACTTGCGTAACTCCTCTTGAGTGGATTTGTTGTAGATAGGTGGGGTGGTGCGGTTACAGGCGAAGCGTGCCGCTTGGGCATTGCCTAAGCGGAGCGCAGCGCCCGGTCACTCATGGAGCGGGATCCCCGTCCAACGGCCAGGGTGCCGGACTGCACAATTTCGCGGATACCGAAAGGCTCCAGCACCGACAGCAGTGCCGTGAGCTTTTCGGGGTGGCCGGTTGCTTCAATGACCACGGAGTCTGTGGAGACGTCAACCACTGAAGCGCGGAACAGGTCTGCAGCCTGGGTCACCTGCAGACGAGTTGCGGCATCCGCACGTACCTTGACCAGGATGTGGTCGCGCTGTACGGAAGATTCGGAAGTCAGTTCAACAATCTTAATCACGTTGACCAGTTTGTTGAGCTGCTTGGTGACCTGTTCGATCAGGTCACCGTCTGCATCGACGACGACGGTCATCCGGGACATGCCCGGAACTTCCGTGGGGCCGACGGCCAGTGAATTGATGTTGAAGGCGCGGCGGGCGAAAAGGCTGGCCACGCGGGTCAGCACACCGGGCTTGTCTTCGACCAGAACGGACAGTGTGTGGCGGCTCATGATCAGTCCTCCTCTTCCCATTCCGGGGTCATGTTGCGGGCTACCTGGATCTGGTCGTTGCTGACCCCGGCGGGCACCATCGGCCACACCATCGAGTCAGGGCTGACCACGAAGTCGATCACCACGGGCCGGTCATTGATTTCCAGTGCCTTCTGGATGGTGGCGTCGATGTCCTCGTCACGGTCGCACCGGAAAGACGCGCATCCGTAGGCTTCACCGAGTTTGACGAAGTCCGGGATCCGGATGGTCTCGTGGCCGGTGTTCAGGTCCGTGTTGGAGTAGCGGCCCTCGTAGAAGAGCGTCTGCCACTGCCGCACCATGCCCAGCGAGGAGTTGTTGATGACAGCAACCTTGATAGGAATCTTGTTGATGGCGCACGTGGCCAGTTCCTGGTTGGTCATCTGGAAGCAGCCGTCGCCGTCGATGGCCCAGACCACCCGGTCCGGCTCCCCCACCTTGGCGCCCATGGCGGCGGGAACCGCGTAGCCCATGGTGCCGGCGCCGCCGGAGTTCAGCCAGGCGTGCGGGCGCTCGTACTTGATGAACTGCGCGGCCCACATCTGGTGCTGGCCGACGCCCGCGACGTAGATGCCCTCGGGCCCCGTCAGCGCACCGATGCGCTCAATGACGCGCTGGGGTGCGCTGAGGCCGTCCTCGGGCTCGGTCCATCCCAGCGGATAGGTTTCCTTTAGGTTGTTCAGGAACGCCCACCAGCTGGCCAGGTCCGGGGTGCCCGATGTGCCGAACTGGGTCCGGACAGCTTCCGTCAGTTCCGGAATGATTTCCTTCACCGAGCCGACGATCGGGACATCGGCGGTGCGGTTCTTGGAAATCTCGGCAGGGTCGATGTCCGCGTGGATCACCTTGGCGTTCGGCGCAAACGTCTTCAGCACGCCGGTGACCCGGTCGTCGAAGCGCGCGCCCAGGGTGATCAGGAGGTCCGACTGCTGCAGGGCAGTCACGGCCGAGACCGTGCCGTGCATACCCGGCATGCCGACGTGCTGGGGGTGCGAATCCGGGAAGACGCCGCGGGCCATCAGCGTGGTCACCACGGGGGCGCCGGTCAGTTCCGCCAGTTCACGCAGTTCAGCGGCAGCGTGGGCCTTGACGACACCTCCGCCGACGTACAGCACAGGCTTGCTGGCTGCCGCGATCAGCTTGGCGGCTTCACGCACCTGCTTGTTGTGGCCGCGGACCACCGGACGGTAGCCCGGCAGGTCGATTTTCGGCGGCCAGGAGAACGTCATCTGGCCCTGCTGGGCGTCTTTGGCGACATCGACAAGGACCGGCCCCGGACGCCCTGTCGAGGCGAGGTGGAAGGCCTCGGCCATGACATGGGGAATGTCGTTGGGGTCCGTCACCAGGAACGAGTGCTTGGTGATGGGCATGGTGATGCCCACAATGTCGGCTTCCTGGAACGCGTCGGTGCCGATTACTCCGCTGGAGACCTGGCCGGTGATGGCCACGAGCGGAACGGAATCCATGTGCGCATCCATGATGGCGGTGACGAGGTTGGTGGCACCGGGGCCTGAGGTGGCGATGCAGACGCCCACCCGCCCGGTGACCATGGCGTAGCCTTGCGCGGCGTGGCCGGCTCCCTGTTCGTGACGGACCAGAACGTGGTTCATTTTGGAGGCCATCAAGGGGTCATAGGTGGGCAGGATCGCGCCACCGGGCAAACCGAAAATGTCGTCGACGCCGAGTTCTTCGAGCGAACGGACAATTGCTTCTGAGCCGGTCATCACCGTCGGGGGTACGACGTTGTTCGGCCCAAGGACAGGAGAGGCGGTTGCAGCAGTGTCGGCGCCGACGGCGGTTTCAGCCGTCCGGTCGGCGCGTTCCGGAGCCTTGGGGGCTCCAGCGGACTTAGTAGCCATCAGCGAGGGGCTGATCGGCGATCCTTTGCTCATCGGACTCTTCCTTAGTGGATCTTGGATTGGGTGGTGCTGCATGAAAGCTCAAACAGCTGCCACGCTGGAAAATAAAAAAACCCCTCAGCCTGGCGGCTCTTCGAGGGGTTGCGCGTGACAGTTCGTTACCAGTCGGGCTATGGAGCCACGCGCTTGGTAAGGACGACGGATACACCCAGAGCGGCGCCGACGGTAACGAGTGCGATCATGCGTTCAGTTTTCCCTCTGGTGAGATGCGTGTCAACGAAGCGAAACGCGATCTCACCATGTGGACATCATTGTCCACGGGCCGAACACGGGGTTCGGCCCTATTCCTAAAGGTATCCCCCCACACAAGCCCCCCCAAGGCGGCAGGGCTTAATAAGGGGGATTCCGCGGGCCCCTTGGCGTGCGGCGCCCGCGCCGCACGCCAAGGGAAGGAATCACCCGCAGTATGCGCCGGTGGAGGCGCTGTGCACCAGCTTGGCGTACTTGGCCAGGACGCCCTTGGTGAACTTGGCCGGGAGCGGCTCCCAACCTTCCTTGCGGGACTCCAACTCGGCTTCGTCCACCAGCAGGTCGAAGCTGCGGGCAGCGATGTCTACGCGGATCCGGTCGCCGTCCTTGACGAAGGCGATGGGGCCGCCGTCAACCGCTTCCGGAGCGACGTGGCCGATGCACAGGCCCGTGGTGCCGCCGGAGAAGCGCCCGTCGGTCAGGAGGAGGACATCCTTGCCCAGTCCTGCGCCCTTGATGGCACCGGTGATCGCGAGCATCTCGCGCATGCCCGGGCCGCCCTTCGGTCCTTCGTAGCGGATCACCACGACGTCGCCGGCTTTGATTTCACCGTTGTCGAGCGCATCGAGGGCACCCTGTTCGCGCTCGAACACGCGCGCCGTGCCTTCGAAGACGTCGGCGTCGAAGCCGGCGCTCTTGACGACGGCGCCTTCCGGCGCCATGGAACCGTGCAGGATGGTGATGCCACCGGTCTTGTGGATCGGGTTGTCCAGCGCGCGCAGGATCTTACCATCGAGGTCCGGCGGGTTGATGGCGGCTAGGTTCTCGGCAAGAGTCTTGCCTGTCACGGTGAGGCAGTCGCCGTGCAGCAGCCCGGCGTCGAGCAGCGCCTTCATGATGACCGGCACGCCGCCGATCTTGTCGACGTCGGTCATCACGTAGCGGCCGAAGGGCTTGAGGTCGCCCAGGTGCGGGATCTTGTCCCCGATGCGGTTGAAGTCATCGAGTGTCAGCTCGACCTCGGCCTCGCGGGCGATGGCGAGCAGGTGCAGGACGGCGTTGGTGGAGCCGCCGAATGCCATGGTCACGGCGATGGCGTTCTCGAACGCCTTCTTGGTCATGATGTCGCGGGCAGTGATGCCCAGGCGCAGCAGGTTCACCACGGCCTCGCCGGACTTGCGGGCGAACTCGTCACGGCGCCGGTCTGCCGAGGGCGGCGCAGCCGAGCCGGGCAGGGACATGCCCAGGGCCTCGCCGATGCAGGCCATCGTGTTGGCCGTGTACATTCCGCCGCAGGCGCCCTCGCCCGGGCAGATGGCCTTCTCGATGCGGTCCAGGTCCTCGCGGCTCATCTTGCCCGCGGCACAGGCACCCACGGCCTCGAAAGCGTCGATCAGGGTGACTTCCTTTTCGGATCCATCCTCCAGCTTGACCCAGCCCGGCATGATGGACCCGGCATACAGGAACACGCTGGCCAGGTCCAGACGGGCCGCGGCCATCAGCATGCCCGGCAGCGACTTGTCACAGCCGGCCAGCAGCACTGACCCGTCGATGCGCTCGGCCTGCATCACGGTTTCCACGGAGTCGGCGATGACCTCGCGGGAGACCAGGGAGAAGTGCATGCCTTCGTGGCCCATGGAGATTCCGTCGGAAACGGAGATGGTGCCGAACTGCATGGGGAAACCGCCGCCTGCGTGGACGCCCTCTTTGGCGCCCTGGGCCAGCCGGTTCAGCGACAGGTTGCAGGGAGTGATTTCATTCCAGGAACTCGCAACGCCGATCTGGGGCTTCGCGAAGTCGTCATCGCCCATGCCGACTGCGCGGAACATGCCGCGCGCGGGGGCGGCATGGATGCCGTCGGTGACGATCCGGCTTCGGGGCTTGATGTCAATCTTGTTCTCGGTTGCTGTTTGGGTGTCCTCACTCATGGGTCAAAGTCTATGACTCCGATCGGAGGGCCAACGACACGAGCTAGCCCGTTAAGCGCAATTCCGGGAATATTTCGCCCAGATGGTGGACTCCCGTCTCAAATAATGGAACGCCGTCGGGCATTCTTCCACCGGCGTGGCCGGCGTCACGCAGGCGGCAGTTCATCCGCCAGTTGCTGCGCCTCCGCCTGGAGCATATCCAGAACAAGCCGGATGGTGGTCCGCGCGGCCACGTCCGGCCGGGTGAGGGCAACGATGCTGCGGCGCGCCGTGACGCCAGTCAGGGGGCGGAGGACGAAGCCCCGTCCCTGGTTTCCCGACGACGTGTAGCGAGGCAGCAGGGACAGCCCGTGGCCTGCGCTCACGAGGGCCTCGAGCACCCGCAGGTCGGCGAACAGCTGGGCACGCAAGGCGGTCGCACCGGCCTGCGCCTCAATCTGGCGGAGCACGGTATCAAACGGGAATCCTTCGGGAACCCCCATCCACGGAAATCCCACCACGTCTTCGGCGGCCAGGCTGGCTTTCGCAGCCAGCACATGGCCGGCCGGGACAGCCACGTCCAGCGGTTCGTTCAGCAGCGGCACCACCACCAGACCCCGCCGGGCAAAGACCTCCGGTCCGTCCACACTGTGGGCCAGGACGATGTCGTAATCCGCCGCCAGCCCGGCGAATCCGGCCACCCCGGGATCCTCCAGGTGGGCTTCAAACCGCAGTCCGCCGACTGCCGTCACCCGGTGCAGGAGGCCCGGAAGCAGCATCTCCGCGGCACTGGGAAAGAAAGCAGCCTTGACCTGCGTCTGCCAGCCCCTGCGGTAGGTGTCCACCGTCGCTTCGGCCCGTGCCATGGCCAGCGCCACTTCAGCCGCCGCGCCCGCCATGGCGGAGCCCGCCTCGGTCAGCCGGACGCCCCTGCCGGACTTCGCGATCAGCGCCACGCCGAGTTCGTCCTGAAGCGTCTTGAGCTGCTGGGAAACCGCCGACGGCGTTACTCCAAGAGCCTCGGCCGTGGCGCCGACCGAGCCGCGGTCCCCCAGTTCCCGCAGTATCCGGAGCCGCTTGAAGTCCATGAAGCGAGGCTACGTCACCGCCGGTGGACCGGTGAACTCCGCTGGGCGGTGCCGCCCGGACGCGGGCTGGCATTGACAAACCTAGACAGCCGTGTTGACAGCGACGTACCGTCAAGCAACGGCAACCTCGCGGTATCGACAGAAGGGCTTTGCTATGGAGTGGATTATCTGGGTCATCGTTATCGTGTTGATCATTGCCGCCGTCTGGTGGCTGCTGAACCGCAATTCGGGCGCCGCCGGAGCCCGCGACGCAAACGGGACCGGCCAGGTAAATTCCACTCCGCTCCAGGGATCCAGTGCCCCGGCCGCAGGCGCCTCGCGTGCCGCTGCCGAGTCTGCCGCTGCCGAGCCGGCACCGGAGGTGGCCCGGACACACCAGCCGGCGCCCGTCCGGCAGGAATCGCCCCTGCGGCAGGAATCGCCCGGAGCAAGCCAGGCGAACCCCGAGGACGTGGAACCGGACATCGAGTCCTGGGACGCCGCCACCCCGCGCCCGGCCGCCGGGACCCACGCTCCCTCCGGCGGCGACGTCGATGACTGGGAGGACGACGAAGACAAGGCCGAGTGGGACACCCAGTGGTCCGAATCCAGCGCCCGAACCGGAACAGCGCCGGCAACGCACGCGACGGCTGCGGAGCCTGCAGCGGCCGCTCAGGCCGCGCCCGCTCATCACCCCGAATACACCGAGCCGCACGCCCCCACCCTGCCCGGAGCCGAATCGGCGGCTGCCGAGGATGTGGATGCGGAGGCCGAGACACGGCAGACGATCGAGTCGTCAGCAGCCACCGAATCCGGCGCCAGCCACGTTGCCGAGCCTGCCGGCCACCAGGGAGCCGGGGTCACGGCGACGGCGCCCGTCAGCGCGGAGCTCGCAGGGGCGGCGGATGTTGCAGGACAGCCCTATGGTGAAGGGTCAGCAGCCTCCGCAGCGGACGGCAGCGGCCCCGAGGGCTACACGGTGAAGGCCGATACCGGGTCCATGACCTACTACGACGAAGACAGTTCAGGCTACGAGGAGGCGCGCGCGGACACGTGGTTCCTCTCCCCCGCGCACGCCGAGGCGGCAGGGTTCCGGGCTCCCCGCCGGACCCGACGCTGACAGCGCGGACCACGGCGGACCGCCGATAGACACCAGGCAACCCGGGGCGGGCAGGACCATGATGACCAACAGGACGCGCAGTATCAGGGCCGGATCCGCGCCGGCCGGCCCCGGCAAATCCATGCCGGCTGGAGTGGGCGCGGCTGCCGTGGCTGCAGCGCTCGTGCTTGCGGGCTGCACCGGAGCCGACGCCGGGCCCGCGGGAGGGAACGGCCCATCACCCGCCGTGACAACGGGGACGGGGACCACGAGCACTGCCGGAACGCCGGGGACGGCGTCGGCGAGTCCCGGAACAGGCGCTGCAACCACCCCCGGGGTGCCCCGGGTCCGCACGACGATAGAAGGCCTGCAGCTGCCCTGGTCCACGGTGTTCCTGCCGGACGGCACGGCGGTGATATCCGAGCGTGACTCCGCTCTCCTGAAATCCGTGCGGAACGGCCAGATCAGCACCATCGGCGAGGTGCCCGACGTCGTGCCCGGAGGTGAAGGCGGGCTTATGGGCCTGGCCCTGTCCCCCAGCTACGGCTCCGACAGGTTCCTGTATGTCTACTTCACTGCGGCCGAGGACAACCGGATTGCCCGGCTTCGCCTCGAGGAGGCCGGAACAGGTGGCGGTCTGCGGCTTGGCGAACCGCAGGTCATTTTCTCCGGCATCTCCAAGGCGTCCACGCACAACGGCGGCAGGATCCGTTTTGGTCCCGACGGCTACCTCTATGTGGGGACCGGCGATTCGCAGCGCCGGGAACAGCCCCAGGACCGGAACGCCCTGGGCGGAAAGATCCTTCGGCTGACCAAGGACGGGAAGCCGGCGCCCGGAAATCCGTTCCCAAACAATCCGGTCTACAGCCTGGGGCACCGGAACGTCCAAGGCCTCGCCTGGGACAGCGAAGGCCGGCTCTGGGCCAGCGAGTTCGGCCCGGAGGTCAACGACGAACTCAACCTGATCCAGCCGGGCGGAAACTACGGCTGGCCCGAGGTGACCGGCGCGCCGGGCCGCCAGGGGTTCATCGACGCCAAAGTCGTCTGGCCCTCCACAGCAGAGTCGTCCCCCAGCGGCCTGGAGATCGTCGGCAACACGGCCTTCCTGGGCGCCCTCCGCGGCCAGCGGATCTGGTCCGTTCCGCTTGAGGGCGAAAATGCCGGCACCGCTGTGGCCCATTTCACACGCCAGTACGGCCGCATCCGGAACGTTTCGCTGGCCCCGAACGGGGAATTGTGGGCGCTGACCAACAACAGAAACCCTGATTCTGTGCTGATTTTGAGCCTGTCCGGCTAGCCGCAGGATGCCACGCGGGGCCCGATTTCACACTGGCCAAAAGTTCGTGTAGAGTTTCATGTCGTTGCGGAGGTCAACGAGGGAAACAAAGCCCCTGGTTGAACGAAACAGCAGCTGCACCTCTAGCTCAATTGGCAGAGCAATTGACTCTTAATCAATGGGTTCCGGGTTCAAGTCCCGGGGGGTGCACAGATGAGAAACCCCGTCTTCGAGGCCACCGCCTTGAAGGCGGGGTTTCGTTTTGCCCAATTGCCGCAGGACCCGAACCGCACAGTGGTGGCATGATGGGCGCATGAGCCGAGTCACGTGCGATCTGACCATCTCCCTCGACGGCTTCCTCGCCGGTCCGAACCAAACTTTGGCGGACCCCCTGGGCGAAGGCGGTGAGCTCCTGCACAGGTGGATGTTCGAAGACGCCGAGTCCAACGCAGCCGAGCTCGACGGCATCCTCGCGGCCGGCGCCTACATCATGGGACGGAACATGTTTGCGGGTCCCGGGGCGTGGGATGAGGAATGGCGGGGATGGTGGGGTGAGGAACCGCCCTATCACGCACCGGTGTTCGTTCTGACCCACCATCCACGCGAGCCCCTGGAGATGCAGGGCGGCACCACGTTCAACTTCGTGACCGATGGGGTCGAATCGGCGCTGGCCCAGGCGCGGAAGGCCGCCGGCAGCCAGGACGTGGCCATTGCCGGAGGAGCGCAGACCGTCCAGCAATACCTTTCGGCGGGGCTGATCGACGAGCTGCGGCTCCACACCGCCCCCATCATCCTGGGGGCGGGCGAGCGGCCGCTGGACGGCGTCGGGAACCTCAAACTTGAGCCGACGGAAGTCCGCGGTACCCGCCTCGTCACCCACGTGCGCTATCGGGTTATCCGCTGAACAGCTGAGGCTCGATAGCCTTGTAGCTCAACAGGTACTGGTTGCTGGGCCCCTTAGGCGCCGTCCCTTGAATAGTGGAGCAACACCACGCCGTTGCCGAATGTCCGCGTCCCCTTGAGCCTGAGGTCCATCCGGACATCAGGGGCCGCGAACAGCGGCCGGCCCTGCCCCAGGACCACGGGGTGGACGAGAATCCGAAATTCGTCGATCAGGCCGTGCCGCATGAAGGTGGCGGCCAAATTGGCGCCGCTGAGGGCGATGTCGCCGCCGGGCTGCGCCTTCAGTTCCGCGATTTGTTCAGGCACGACGTCGTGAATCACCGTGGTATTCCAGTTTGCCTGCGTGAGGGTCCGGGAAAAGACGAACTTGGGCATCTCGCGCCAGATCCCGGCAAACTCAACCATTTCCGCCGAAAGATCCGGATCCTGGTCGGCACTCGGCCAGTACTTTGCCATCAGGTCATGGGTGACGCGCCCGAACATGAAGGCTCCCATTGTCCGGAACTGCTCGTTCAAGTGGCGGAGGAGTTCGTCATCCACCAGGTGCCAGCTGATGTCCCGGTCGGCCGTCTCGAAGAATCCGTCCAGGGAGACCGACATCATGAGGATGATCTTGCGCATTCGAGTACCTCCGGTGGCGGCGAAAGGCGGCGTGGCCGTCGTCGTGCCTTTCAGTGAAGCACTCCCGGGTCCGGCGGGCCAGATGGTTTCCATAGGTTGGCCAGGAAGGAACCAAGTCGCTTGCCGACATCCTCCGTCATCCAGAATGAAACCCGTTGCTGACCGTCCGCGGCGTCGATGTCCAGTTCCACCGTGAGGTTTCCGGACAGCGCAGCACAGAGCACGTGGTCATGCTGGCGATGCTACCGAAAAGGAAGTGGGATCCGGGTCCGGAGCTCCTATGTCGGCCCCACAATTCCGCAAAGAGTATCGGTAACTCGCACTCTCTAGTCATCTGGTCGAATCCCTTGAACTGTGCTTTCGTTGGCAGAGATGCCGGTCAGTTTGGGAGTCATATGAGGCGACGCTCGGATCCAAAGAATGTTCGCCAGATCATTGCCTTCTCGCTCACGGTTGCAGCCACACTGGTGGTACTGCTGGTTCCCCTCTACAGCGGTGTAATGGTGACGAACGACGGGCCAGAGCACGTCATTACCTCGACCCTGCTTGAGATCGCAGGGCTCCCCATCCTCGTGCCGTTGCTGATCCCCGTCGTTCTGACCGGACTGCCCCTCCTGCTGAGGGAACGGGCACAGAAATACGCATCCGTCGCGACCACGGTCGCTCTCGCCATCTTCGCCCTCCTCGCCTCCGCCACAATTGGCTGGTTCTACGTGCCGGCCTTGGCGGCTGCGCTGGCCGCCGTATTGGCCTCCTCCAGACAACCGTTGAACGACAGCGGTCCGTCCTTTACGGCGGGCCAGCCTTGAACAAGGCCACTTCGGCCAGCACGACGTCCGGGCATCGCTCAATCTCAGCCCCTTCGTCGCTGCAATGCGTCAAGGAATACAAATTGTCGGGCCTCGGGGCTACACTGAATTATCGAACATATATTCGAATAAAGGTGTGTTGTGAGAGTAGCTATCGGACCGCGTGTGATAGATGCGGGAGTGTCGCTGGCCTTGGCGCTGGTGTCACCGGTGGCCGTCGCCGCGGGCTACCCCTCCCCTGCGCAGGACTATTTTGACGGCCGGATTGACCTCAACGAGCACCTCATCCAGGACATCACCAGCACCTACATCGTGCGGGTTTCGGGTGACTCCATGGAACAGGCCGGCATCAGTGACGGTGATGAACTGATCGTCAACCGTGCCCTGGAGCCGCGGGACGGCTCGGTCGTGGTGGCGGTCCTTGACGGCGAGCTCACCATCAAGCGCCTGCGCATCACGCCGGCCGGGGTGGTGCTGCAGGCGGCCAACCCGCTGTATCCGGACATCCGCGTCCCGGCCCTGGCCGAGCTCACGGTGTGGGGCGTGGCTACCCGCTGCCTGCACCATGTCTAATATCCACACCCGGTACTGCCCGCCTCCCGGGCGCTGAGCCGCCTGCCTCCCACGGGGCACGGTACTCGCGACCCTCCACATGCGGGGATGGCTTCAGATCCAGCCGTCTGAGACGCCCGGGACTGTGCCGTCCCGGTGCACCGTGACCATCTGGGCCGCGCTCATCCCCCTCAGGTACCCCTCGGCTGCCTGCGCGGCGGTAATCCCGTCGTCGGCAAGCCTCATCAGGTCGTGCTCGTCCGGCAAAGTTGACAGCCCTACCCCCCGCGAGGCCCCGGCCAGGACCTCCGCCCCGAATAGGATCAGGCGCCGCTCGAAGTCGAGACCGCGCCTCTCGCCGTGGGCGGCACGCGAGAGGCCGTTGGCAAGCCTCATGGCGCGGGCATCCCGTGGGATCTGCGCTGCGAAGTCGGCGCCGAACCGTACAGCGAGCCGGTAGACGCCCGTCTTGACCTCGTTCGGGGTCGCCAGGCCGATCCCGAACCGCTCGATCCAGCCGCTGATGTCCTCGGCCCGGACCGGCTGATCCGAGCCCGACGTCAGGCTGGCCAGCAGCCCACTGAGGGTACCTTCGTCGTCCTCGGCGTCAAGGAACCGCGAGATGCCGATCTGGAGGATGTCTCGCAGATCGATCCTGCGCTCCTGCACGGCGGCCCAGACGGCTTTGTTCCTCCGGAGCTTGCCGAGCAGGTCCTCCCCCAGCTTCTCCCCGAAGCCCTCCGGGTCCTCATAGAAGGACAGAGGGGAGTGCTGGAAGCGGTCGAGCACTTCCGAAGGCATCGCCGCCCAGCGGAGCGCAGCCTCCGCGGCGTCGTGGTTGTCCTCGAGGAGGTCGTCGAGCCCTTGCTTTTCGAGGAACGCGACGGCCTCGTCCGCCGTGGTAACGCCTGCGTCGAGCAGGGCCACGGCAGTCTCCGGGGACACCACGCAGAGGACCTCGCAAAAGTTGTATGGAGTGGCCGTGAACTCGAACTCGGCCTTGCGCCCCCCGCGGCTTGTCCGCTTGGCGAGGGCGTCCAGCAGGCTGTTGCAACTCGGAAGGTCGCTAGCGTATGTCTCCACGACGCGGCGGTGCACATCGTAAGACGGAGCGTCCGGGAACCTCGTCCCCGGCACGGGATCGCTGCTCATACGTCCGAGACTAGACCTTTCCCGCGTCGTCAGAGGTCCCCGCGACGGGAAGACACCCGTCGCACGTGCACCCTAGAATGGAGTATCGAACATATATTCGACAAGAGGGCGTCGCAAACAATGTCTAAACCGGCCCTGATGCGTGCAATGCCGCAGATCGCGCACGTGGATGTGAACTGCTTCTATGCCTCTGCCGAGCGGGCGTTCGACCCGTCCCTGGAGGGGAAGCCCGTCGTCGTCCTGTCCAACAACGACGGCTGCGCCGTCACTCGGTCCCCGGAAGCCAAGGCCCTGGGCATCCCCATCGGTGAGCCGTGGTTCAAACTCGCGCCGCGGGCGAAGGAGTGGGGACTGGTGGCCCTGTCCAGCAACTACGAACTCTACGGGGACATCAGCGCCCGGGTGATGGAGCTGCTGGGCCGCTACTCGGCCTGGCTGGAGGTCTACAGCATCGACGAGGCCTTCCTCGGCGTCAAAGGCACCCCGGAGGAACTCCTGGCCCTCGGACGGACCATGAAGACCGCAGTGCGGCGCAATGTCGGGGTGCCCGTCTGTGTCGGAATCGCACCCACCAAGACCCTGGCCAAACTGGCCAACAAATGGGCCAAGCACAACCCCGCCTTCGGCGGGGTCTGCCACTGGGACTCCGTGCCTGCGGCCGACAGGGACGGGCTGATGGGCCGCCTGTCCGTGATTGAAATCTGGGGCGTCGCCGCCCGGCTGACCAAACGGCTCAACGTCCTGGGCATCCATTCCATCCTTGACCTGTCCCGGGCCGATCCGGTCATGATCCGGGACCGCTTCTCCGTCGTCATGATGCGCACCGTCCTGGAACTGCAGGGAACGCCGTGCATACCGATGGAGGAAGAGCGGGTCGGCCGTGACCAGCTCATCTTCTCCCGCTCCTTCGCCACCCCCATCACCACCTCGGCCGACATGCGGCAGGTCCTCTCCGTCTACGGCCAACAGGCCTCGGCGCGGCTGGCCAAACACCGACTGCAGGCCAAAGTCCTCACCGCGTTCGCCGGCACCTCACACTTCAACCCGAAAGACACCTCCTACCCCTCCGTGTGCGTTCCGCTGCCGATGCCCACCGCGGATCCCGTCCTGCTCACCAAAGCAGCCCACGCGCTCCTCCCCCTCATCCACGACGGCGTCAGGTACGCCAAGGCCGGCATCATGGTCACCGACCTGCGGCCAGCCGGCAACCAGGCACCCCTGGCCCCGTTTGAGAACCCCCACGAGGAGCGCCGCGTCGGCGCGCTCCTCGAAGACGTCACCCGCCGCTACGGGCGCGGCTCCATCGGCCTCGGCTACGCCGGAATCAAAAGCGGCCTGGACTGGACCATGAGGCGGGACATGCTCTCCCCCCGCTACACCACCCACTGGGACGAACTCCCCCTCGTCAAAGCCGCCTAACCCTGCCTCGCGCGCACGGCTGGAGACAACACCGGAACGAACGCCGACGACGGCGGGACCTTCCCGCCGTCGTCCGCGTTCTTCGGTTGTTGACCCACAGCGCCTAGATGGCCCGCGTTGCCTGGGCCAGATTCTCCTTGAGCTCGGCGGCATTCTGGCGGATGACGTAGGCCGGGCGGTCGCGCTCAACACGCCAGCTCTCGGACAGCGGTCCGATGTTGACGGTGTCGAAGCCAAACTCGTCGTACAGCTCGGTCACCAAATCGCTGGCGTCGAGGTAGTCGCTGGCCGTGGCGAGTGCCCGCCGGTTCTCCGTGCCGGCAGGGGCGCCGTCCGTGGTAATTTCCCTGGCCATGATGTGGTTGAAGCCCTTGGCGACCTTGGAGGTGGGCAGGAGTTTCTGCAGCAGCCCCGACGTGGTTTCTTCACCGTTGTCGAGAGCCGGGAACCGGCCGTCGCGTTCCCAGTAGTAGTTGTTGGTGTCGATCACGATCTTTCCTGCCAGAGGCTCGACGGGAAGGTCGCCGATGCTTTTGAGGGGAACGGTGACGACGGCGAAATCACCCGCCGCTGCCGCCTCGGCCGGCGTCGTGGCCCGTGCCCGGGGTCCCAGCTCCGCAACGAGGCCTGCCAGGGTTTCCGGTCCCCGCGAATTGCTGATCACTACGTCATAGCCGAGCTCCACCGCCTTGCGGGCAATCTGGCTTCCAATGTGTCCTGCACCAATGATTCCGATTGTTGTCATGTCCGGGCCAACAGCAACCCGGCAGGAGTTATTTCGAACGTTACGCAATACTTCCGGAGGGCTGGGTTAGCGTGGGTCCATGACCTTTGCGAATGTGGGAAGCCTCGGGACGAAACCCGGCCAGCGTGACGCCGTAGTGGGCATCCTGCTCCGGCCCATGCCTGAGCTGCGGGATGCCGGATGCCTGCTCTATGAAGTGGGCATCAACGACGACAAGCCGGACAACGTGTATGTCTGCGAGCTCTGGGAATCCCCCGAGGCCCACCAGGCCTCGCTGCAGTTGCCCGGTGTCCAGGGCGCCATCCAGGAGGCGCGGCCTCTTCTGTCCGGCGAGATGGGCGGCAGCCAGTTCACCGTTCTTGGCTCACCGCTGGCCGGGCCCCGAGCCCGACACAGCCGAGTGGATGAGGCCTAACAGCCAGCGCTAAGCAAAGCTGCCGGTCCGGCGCGTGTCCTTCCCCGCCGGTACGGCAGGTCTCGCATATCTTCTTGGTATGGATGAGGAACACCCCGGGGAGTTGACCGGGCAGATATCGATCAATGAGCTGCTCATTGCCATGGGCGAAGAGCCGGTGGTCAGCCTGATTGACCTGACCGTTCCGGACGACGCGTCGTCCCTGACTGAGGCTCCGCCCACCCTGCCGGGCCTCTGAGCTCAGCGCGGGATTTGGGGCCCTTCAGTCAAAGGAGCGGGCCTCCACCGCAAGGCCAGAGTCGACATCCGAGACGATTGCAGCGGTTGCCGGCGAGGCAAACCGCGTGGCCAGTTCGCGGACCACGGCCTTAAGCTCCTGCCGGAGGACGTCCGGATCGATGGACGCAGCGGCAAGCACGGAGCGTTCCATATCCGCAGCGGCGGCAACGGCTTCATTTCCGCGCTCGGTGAGTGAGACGACATGGCTGCGGCGGTCAGATGTGCTGCGTTGGCGCACAATGTGGCCGTGAGCCTCAAGCCGGCTGAGCGTCTTCCCCATGGTTTGCGCCTGAACTCGTACCAGCTGGGCCAACTGCGCCTGCGTCATGGGGCCGTTGTTGTAGAGAACTTCGATGGCAATGACTCCGGCATGGGTCAGGCCAATGGCCCCCAGCTTTTCATTCCAGGAGTGTTCAACAAGGCGTGCAGCCGTGGACAAGAGGCGCCCGGTGGGCCAGCGATCCATATCAGGCATACCAATAAGTATAGCCAAGTGTGGATTCGTCCCCGCGCAGGAGCCTTACTAAGCTGAAATGTCTCGCATCAAAACAAGGAGAATACTTTGGCTGAACGACTCAACCCGGGCGACGTCGCTCCGGATTTCACCCTGAAAAATTCCGAGGGAGCAGACATCAGCCTCAGCGGTTACCGGGGCCGGCACACCATCGTCTACTTCTATCCGGCGGCCGCCACGCCCGGCTGCACGAAGCAGGCGTGCGACTTCCGGGACAGCCTGGCATCGCTGCAGGCCGCCGGCTACGAAGTTCTGGGGATCTCTCCCGACCCCGTCAGCAAGCTTGCGGCCTTCGCCGCCAAGGAAGGCCTGACCTTCCCGCTGCTGTCAGACGATTCCCACGCGGTTGCGGAGGCCTACGCTGCCTGGGGTGAGAAGAAGAACTACGGCCGGACCTATGAAGGCCTCATCCGCTCCACCGTCGTGGTGGATCCGGACGGCAAGGTGGCACTGGCCCAGTACAACGTCCGCGCCACCGGCCATGTGGCCAAGCTGCGCCGGGACCTAAGGCTGGATGAAGCGGCACCTGAGCGAAGCGGCACCTGAGCGAAGCAGCAACTGACCGAGGCCCCGCCCGCTGACGGTACAATGGAGGCTGGCGATCGCCGTCGTACGTTTTCTGTTGTTCAGGAGGCGGAAGGCGGAGCCGCGCGCGAGTGGTGAAATTGGCAGACACGCAGGATTTAGGTTCCTGTGCCTTCGGGCGTGGGGGTTCAAGTCCCCCCTTGCGCACAATAGAACGGCGAAGCTGAACACAGAGGGAGTCCCGGACCATGCGGTCCGGGACTCCCGCCGTTTAATCCGCTCCCCCGGCGTGCCGGCCGCGGACGGCGGCGCCCAAAAAAGTTTCACGAGGTTCACCCATCCGCCGCTGCCCGCCGGCCGAATACCCAGTGAGACACCAACCAAGGGTCGGTGCCCACAGTCGGAATAGGGCCTAGATGCGGGGATCAGAATCGATTCCTGCGGGCAATGATCGGCACAACCAAGGAGAATCAAAATGCAGTCATTCAAGCGCACCACTTTCACCGTCGCAGGCGTCGCAGCTGCAGCCCTGCTGAGCCTCACCGCGTGCGGCGGCTCCGCAACGACGGCACCCAGCTCCTCGCCGGCGGCGGCCGAACCGTCGGCCTCCAGCATGGCTCCCTCCCCGTCGGCGAGCTCGTCCGCCGCCATGGACCCGGCAGCGAACCTGGCAGGTCCCGGCTGCGCAGGCTACGCCGAGCAGGTCCCCAGCGGCGCGGGATCGGTCTCGGGCATGGCCCTTGACCCGGTCGCCGTCGCCGCCTCGAACAACCCGCTCCTGAAGACGCTCACGGCTGCCGTGTCCGGCAAACTCAACCCGAAGGTTGACCTGGTCGACACCCTGAACGGCAGCGAGTTCACCGTCTTCGCCCCCGTCGACGACGCGTTCGCGAAGATCGACGCCGCGACGATCGAGACCCTCAAGAAGGACGACGCGCTGCTGAGCAAGATCCTCACCTACCACGTTGTCCCCGGCCAGGTCACGCCGGACAAGATCGCCGGGACCCACAAGACGGTCCAGGGCGGATCCGTCACAGTGACCGGCACCAAGGACGCGCTGAAGGTTGACGGCGCCAACGTGATCTGCGGCGGCGTCCAGACAGCCAACGCCACCGTTTACCTGGTGGATTCGGTACTGATGCCCAAGTAGCCACCGCTGAACCCTCCGGCGGATATCTGGGATTCCGCCCGGAACGGAGGCTGCGGCCCGCACCCTCGGGTGCGGGCCGCAGCCTTGCCGCGCCCGGGACCCCTGTCCGTCATTTAGACTGGAAAACGGGCCAGCAGACCGCAGCCGCCCATGCCGCAGCCCGGCAGTCCAGCAGCCCAGAGGTGATAATCGAGTGCCCAGCAGTATGACGCGACGCACGGCCATCAAGACCGGCGCAGTCCTCTTGGGCCTGACGCTCACCTCCTGCACCCCGGAAGCGGCCCCGCCTCCGCCGTCGTCCGCCGCACCCACCACCAGGCCTCCGGGCAGCAGCCCCACAGCCACCTTCAACTTCGGCACCGCCGCACCGCCCCTGGGCCTTGACCCGGCACTCGCCAACGACATCGAATCCCAGCGCGTCACGCGCCAGATCCTCGAAGGACTGGTGGGCGTCAACCAGACCACCGGGGAACCGACCCCGCTGCTCGCCACCGAATGGACAGCATCTCCGGACGGCCGCTCCTACACCTTCACCCTGCGCTCCGGCGTGAAGTTCCACGACGGCTACCCCTTCAACGCGCAAGCCGTCTGCACCAACTTCGAGCGCTGGTTCAACTTCCCGGCGGCGCTGCGGGAGCAGGCGCCCGGAAGCAGTTTCAAGGGAGTGTTCAAGGAGTACTCGGACCAGCCAAGCCTCTCCGTCTTCAAGGCCTGCACGGCGCTCTCCTCGCTTCTGGTGAGAATTGACCTCACGGAGCGTTTCACCGGATTCCTCCAGGCCCTGACCCTGCCGGCTTTCGCCATTTCCTCCCCCAAGGCGCTGGCTGCCGGGCGGGCCGATATCCTCACCGAGAGGCGCGGCAGCCAGGCGCTGTCCGCCTACGCCACCCATCCGGTCGGCACCGGACCGTACCGTTTCTCGTCCTGGGACAGCACGGGCGTCACCCTGCTCAGCAACAAGGACTACTGGGGCGACCGCGGCGAGATCGGCACCATCAACTTCATCACGTACAACCATCCGCAGACGCGGCTCCAGGCCCTGATTGACGGCAAGATCGACGGCTACGATGCGGTGACGGTGGGGAACTTCGACCAACTCGTCAAGCGCGGAAAGCAGATCATCCAGCGTGACCCGTTCTCGGTCATGTACCTGGGGATGAACCAGGCCATCCCCGTGCTCGAGGACCTCAAGGTCCGGCAGGCCGTGGAACTGGCCATCGACAAGGACACGCTGATCCGCCGGTTCTTCATCGACAACACCGCGCAGGCTTCCCAGTTCGTGCCGCCCAAGCTCAGCGGCTTCAACAACAACGCACCCGGCCTGGGGTACGACCCCGCCCAGGCCAAGGAACTGCTCGCCGAAGCCGGCTACAAGGGCCAGCCGCTCAAGTTCTATTACCCCACGAACGTCACCCGGCCGTACCTCCCCACCCCGGAGAAGGTCTACGCCGAGATCAGCCGGCAGCTCACAGCCGTGGGCTTCAACATCAGGCCGGTTCCCGTGGACTGGGCGGACGGTTACCTGCAGAAGGTGCAGTCCCCGGGAGACCACGCCTTCCACCTGCTCGGCTGGAACGGGTTCTACTCCGACGCGGACAACTTCCTCGGCCCGCTGTTCGGCGAGAAAAACGGCGAATTCGGGTACCAGGACCCCCAGGTCTTCTCCAAGATCGACCGTGCCCGCGGCCTGCCCGACGGCAAGGAACGGACGGAGCAGTATCAGACCATCAACGCCCAGATCGCCGAAACCGTGCCGGCGGTCCCCATCGCTTTCCCCATTTCGGCGTTGGCCCTCTCCGACCGGGTGGTCAGCTACCCTGCGTCACCGGTCTTAAATGAAGTTTTCACCAAGGTCCAACTAAGGCCTTGACGGACGGGGCCAATTTCAGTTAGTAACCGGCGCGGGATATTCTGTGACAGCCAGAGCCGCTGCTATCGGAGACTGATTGTGACCTTCATTTCCAAGACCCAACATGCCGACGTCGTCCTGATTGGCGGCGGCATCATGAGCGCCACCCTGGGTGCGTTCATCAAGCAGCTCGAACCCAACTGGACCATTTCCCTGTTCGAGCGCCTCGACGAAGTAGGCCTTGAGAGCTCGGGACCCTGGAACAACGCCGGCACCGGGCACGCCGCCCTGTGTGAGCTTAACTATTCGCCCGCAGCCAAAGACGGCTCGGTCAACCCCGCCAAGGCACTGCACATCAACGAGCAGTTCCAGCTGTCCCGCCAGTTCTGGTCCCACCTCGTGACCAACTCCCTGATCGGATCCCCCAAGGGCTTCATCAACACCGTCCCACACATGAGCTTCGTGATCGGCGAGGACAACTCCACCTTCCTCAAGACCCGCTATGACGCGCTCAAGCAGCACCCGCTGTTCCGCAGCATGGAGTACTCGGAGGACTACGCCCAGATCGGCAAGTGGGCGCCGCTCATCGTCAAGGGCCGCGACCGCAATGAACGCATCGCCGCCACCCGCGCCGCCGAGGGCACCGACGTCGACTTCGGGGCTCTGACCCGCGAGCTGACCACCTACCTGGGCAACAATGGCGTGGAAATCAACTACGGCCACGACGTCTCGGACATCAAAAAAGCGTCCGACGGCGGCTGGGACCTTTCGCTCAAGCACCCGGCTTCCGGGGAACGCGGCAGCATCCACGCCAAGTTCGTGTTTGTCGGCGCCGGCGGCGGCGCCCTGCACCTGCTGCAGGCGTCCGGGATTCCGGAAAGCAAGGGCTACGGCGGATTCCCTGTTTCCGGCCAGTTCTTCCGCTGCACGGACCAGACCCTCGCCTCCCAGCACAACGCGAAGGTCTACGGCCAGGCCTCCGTCGGCGCCCCGCCCATGTCCGTTCCGCACCTGGACACCCGCTACGTGGGCGGCAAACGTTCCCTCCTGTTCGGCCCGTACGCAGGGTTCTCCACGAACTTCCTGAAGAACAGCAGCTGGCTGGACCTCCCGTTGTCCATCCGTCCCGGCAACATCGTCCCGATGCTCGCCGTGGCCAAGGACAACATGGACCTCACCGCCTACCTGGTCAAGGAGGTTGCCAAGCGCCACGGAGCCAAAGTCGAGGCGCTCCGCGAGTACTACCCCGAAGCCCAGGACGGCGACTGGGAACTCATCACCGCCGGCCAGCGCGTGCAGATCATCAAGAAGGACCCCAAGAAGGGCGGCATCCTGCAGTTCGGCACTGAAGTGATTGCAGCCCGCGACGGTTCCATTGGCGCACTGCTCGGCGCGTCGCCGGGCGCCTCCACCGCCGTGCCCATCATGATTGAACTCCTGCAGAAGTCCTTCCCCAAGAACTTCAAGGGCTGGCAGTCCAAGCTCAAGGAGATGATGCCGGGCTACGGCGTCAAGCTCAATGACAACCCGGAGCTGGCCGCGGAGCTTGAAAAGTCCACGGCCAAGGCACTCCAGCTCGAGGCGGCTCCCGCCGTCAAACGCTAAGACCCTGTCCGGGTTGCGGCAGGCTCCACCACAGGCAACAGTCCGTCAACCCGTTCAGGAGATCAAGCGATGTTCCGGCTGGCCAGTCTTTCCCTCGGCAACCGCGCACTGATCGCGCTCATTACCGTCTTTGCCTCGGTATTCGGCGTGATCACCATGTCCTCGCTGAAGCAGGAGCTCATTCCCTCGGTCGAGTTCCCGCGGATCACGGTGATCACGTCGATGCCCGGGGCATCACCGGAAGTCTTGGACAAGCAGGTCAGCCGGCCGCTGGAAACTGCGCTGAATGGCGTCGAGGGGCTGGAATCGACGTCGTCGACGTCGCGCAACGGCGTCTCCCAGATCAGCATGGTGTTCACCTACGGGTCCGACCTTGACCGTGCACGCAACCAGATCGACCGCGCCATCTCCAATGCCAAGCGGACGCTCCCGGAGGATGTGCAGCCGCAGGCCATCGCGGGCAGCATCAGCGACTTCCCCATCGTGTACCTGGCTGTCTCCTCGGACAGGCCGCTCAGCGAGCTGAATACCGACCTCCAGCGGCTGACGGTCCCGCGGCTTCAAAAGATCGACGGCGTCCGCGGCGCCGACGTGACCGGCGGCGCCAGCCGGCACATCCGCATCCTGCCAAGCCCGGCCAAGATGGCCGCCAGCGGAGCGACCATCCAGTCCATCCGTAGCGCCCTGGCCAACAACGGGGACCTCGTCCCGGCCGGAACCATTGAGGAAAAGGGACAAAGCCTGTCCCTGCAGATCGGCAGCCCGGTGGACTCCGTCGCCGCCGTGAAGGCGCTGCCGCTCGGCGGCACGAAAGGCAACGCCACCATCGGTTCAGTGGCTGATGTCAGCATCCGCGATGACGCACGGACCTCCATCACCCGGACCAACGGCAAGGAAACCCTCGCCGTCTCCGTTACCAAAAAGCCCGAGGGCGATACCGTGGCGATCTCCCACGCGGTCAAGGACGCCCTGCCCCAGCTGGAGGCGGAGCTCGGCTCGAACGCCAAATTCACGCCGGTCTTCGATCAGGCACCCTTCATCGAGAAGTCCATCAAGGACCTCACCACGGAGGGCCTGCTCGGGCTGGGCTTCGCCGTGGCCGTCATCCTCGTCTTCCTCATGTCCGTCCGCTCCACGCTGGTCACGGCCGTGTCCATTCCGTTGTCCCTGCTGATCACCTTCATCGGGCTCGCGGCCACCGGCTACTCGCTGAACATCCTCACCCTGGGCGCACTCACCATCGCCATCGGCCGGGTGGTGGACGACTCCATCGTGGTGATCGAAAACATCAAGCGGCACCTCAGCTATGGCGAGCCCAAGCTCACCGCCATCCTCACATCCATCCGCGAGGTGGCCGGCGCGATCACCGCATCGACGCTGACCACGGTGGCCGTGTTCCTGCCCATCGCCTTCGTGGGCGGCCTTGCGGGCGAACTGTTCCGTCCGTTCGCCCTGACCGTCACCATCGCGCTGCTGTCATCGCTGCTCGTGTCGCTGACGATCGTTCCCGTCCTCGCCTACTGGTTCCTGAAGTCCCCGGCCCAATCACGCGGCCTGGGGACGGCCCCGCAGTCCGCCCGCGAGATAGAAGCCAAGGCCCATGAGGCGGAGCAGCGCAGCCTCCTGCAGCGCGGGTACCTGCCCGTCCTGACCAAGACCCAGAAGCACCCCGTGCTGACGCTGATCGCGGCCGTGCTGGTGCTGGGCGGAACCGCCGCCATGACCCCCCTGCTGGCCACGGACCTCTTGGGACGCTCCGGCGAGAACAGCATGACGGTGAAGCAGGAGCTTCCCGCCGGCACCAGCCTCCAGGACACCAGCGCGGCGGCGCAGAAACTCGAAAGCGTGCTGCTCGGCATCGACGGGATCAAAGACGTCCAGGTGACCTCCGGCAACGCCCAGGCCGGATTCACCGCGCTCACCTCCTCCGGCGCCTCCAACTCCACCTTCACCGTGGTCACCGACGAGAAGGCCAAGCAGGCTGAACTCCAGGAGACCGTCCGCACGGAGCTGGCAAAGGTCAGCGGGGCGGGCAAGGTCTCTGTGGGAGCCCAGCAGGGCGGCTTCGGCACGTCGTCCACCGTGGACATCACCCTCAAAGCCGCCACATCTGCTGACCTGACGAAGGCCAGCGACGCCATGGTCAGCGCCATGACCGGTGTCCCCGGGAGTACCGAGGTGACCACCAACCTGGCGGCCAGCCAGCCCGTGGTCCAGGTGAAGGTCGACCGGGCCAAGGCAGTGGCTGCGGGGCTGAACGAGGAACAGGTGGCCGGCGTCCTGGCGTCCACCATCAGTCCCGTCCCGGCGGGCACCGTGCGCATCGAGGCGGACGATTTCCCTGTCCGCATCGGCGAGGGCACCCGCTTCACGAGCATCGCGGCCGTCCGCGCCATCCCGCTGCCCGGCGCCGCCGGGCCGGTGCCGCTGGGCAGCGTCGCTGCGGTCGAGCAGGTGGACGTGCCGGTCTCCATCACCTCCAGCAACGGCCAGCGGACAGCGCAGGTCTCCGTCACGCCGTCGGGCGCCAATCTGGGTGCGGTGAGCACCGAGGTCCAGAACCGGCTGAAGACCGTGGTGCTTCCCGCGGGGGTGACCGCGGAAATCGGCGGCGCCACCACGCAGCAGGCCGAGTCCTTCCGGCAGCTCGGTCTCGCGCTCCTCGCCGCCATCGCCATCGTGTATGTGATCATGGTGGCAGCGTTCAAGTCCCTCATCCAGCCGCTGATCCTCCTGGTCTCCGTTCCGTTTGCGGCCACCGGCGCCGTGGCCCTGCTGCTTCTCTCCCGGGTTCCGCTGGGGCTGCCGGCCCTCATCGGCATGCTGATGCTGGTGGGCATTGTGGTGACCAACGCCATCGTGCTGATCGACCTGATCAACCAGTACCGGAAACCGCGGGCGGGCAGGCCGGCCATGAACGTCGCAGACGCCATCACGCACGGGGCCCGGCAGCGCCTCCGCCCGATCCTCATGACGGCGCTGGCCACCGTGTTTGCGCTGACCCCCATGGCGCTCGGATTCACCGGCGGCGGCGGGTTCATCTCGCAGCCGCTGGCCATCGTGGTCATCGGCGGCCTGGTGTCCTCCACGGCCCTGACGCTCGTGCTGGTTCCGGTGCTGTACCGGCTCGTGGAAGGGCGCCGCGAGAAAAAGGCGCTGCTGCGCGAGCTGAAGGAGCGCCCGGGGTTCTCCCCCGCGGACGACGACGTCGATGCCGAATTCGCCGACTGGACCACGGGCATGACCCCCAAGGTCAGCGGCCGCCGCGCCGCCCCGGGCGCCTCCGAGTAGGTCAGCAAGCCGGGATGGGTGAGGAAGAAAGAGAGCTGACCGGAGGCAACGCGTCAGGCAGTGTCGTGCGCGTCGGTGACACGGTGCGGAAACCCTGGATCGATAACACCTCGGTTGTCCAGGGCTATCTTGGCGTGCTCCGTGCGCACGGAGTGGATGCTCCTTCGCCGCTGGGTCGCGACGGGCACGGGCGGCATGTGGTCGAGTACGTGGAAGGCACGCCGGCGCTGGATCGGATGCCGCTGGGACACGAGGATTTGCTGCGGGTCGGCAGGATGATCCGCAGCATCCACGATGTCAGCGAAACCGTGCCAATTCCGGACCCTGGCGGCTGGACCATGCTGCTGCCGGCGGAGAATCCGAACCTGATGTGCCACAACGATCTCGCGCCCTGGAACCTCATCATGGGAGACCGCTGGGTCTTCATCGATTGGGATGGTGCCGGGCCGAGCACCCGGCTGTGGGATCTTGCCTACGCCGCGCAGTCGTTCGGCATGCTCATCGACGGGCAGCCGGTCGAATCCGCTGCCATGAGACTTCGCGCTTTCGTCGACGGGTACGGGGCGGACGACGCGCTGTGCGGGGCGTTGCCGGCCGCCATGTCCGAACGGACCGCGGCGATGTTCGAACTCCTGCGCTACTCCAGCGAGAGCGGATTCCAGCCATGGGCCGAGATGTATGCGAATGGGCACGGAGAGCACTGGCGTGCCGCAGCCGCGTACGTCGCCCGGAACCAGGCGGCCTGGGAGCGGGCCCTCAAGCGACCGGAATAATCGTCAGGCTGCCCCCTGGCTGCGTTCGAACGGCAGAGGAATGCCCTGTTCGAACGGCATGACCCCTTGGTCGGGGGGTAATTGTGAACCACTGGTTGTCGTGCTCCGTGGCGAAAATGATGACTCTTTGATTCGTGTCCAAGGGATCCCCGTTGGGGTAGGACTCCCCGCCGGTGCAGGTCTGGGGCATCGATGAGATGGGGAGGGTGTCCTGTCCTGCCGCCCCTTTGAAAATGGTCTCGATCTCCACAAGGTGGGTCTGCGCCGTGTAGCCGTAGATGCTGGTTTGGCCGTCTCTTCGAATGGGCTTACCGACCGCGACCAAGGCGGCTTGCTCGAACTGATCCTGGGGGTCTTGGAACCAGACCCAGTCAACACACGTTTCAGCGGTGGTTGGACCCAGGAAGCTGCAGCCAGTTCCCACGACGGAGACTGCAACTCCCGCAATTGCCAGCGTGGTCAGTTTCCCCATACCTCGAAGCTACGCGCGGCCGGGAGGAGGTTCTACACAAGACCCCGGGTTGCAACTCAACCGTGACTGAGCCTCTTTCGCGGTGCACGGCCACCCCCATAAACCGCCCAGCGTGATTCCTAAAACGATCAACTGGCTGTCACTTTTCAGAAGCTGACTGCGCAAACCTTGCAGTGGTTTTGGGGGTTGTGCAGATGGATTGTGAGCACTGGCCGGCCGCGGCAAAGGCGGGTCTGCGAGTCCTGAACCGCGGCGGCGACCGCCAACTCAACAAAGCCATCTGCACAATCGCCCTCAGAATGAACCGCGATCAGGCCACCAGAGACTATGTCGTTCACCAAGTGGCCACCGTTGCCGGAGGGTTGAGATCGATCTGGCGGCTGACCATCTGCTGTCAGCGAAACCGTCTGGCCGCGTGGTGATCCCGGTGCTTGTGTGTCGGTATGGAGATTCTGGTTCTGGGCGGAACGGCATGGGTGGGTCGGGAGCTGTCGCGGCAGGCGATCAAGCGCGGCCATCGGGTGACCTGCCTCGCGCGTGGCGGGAGCGGAGAAGTGGCGGACGGAGCGACACTGGTAGCCGCCGACCGGCGCGATCCGTCGGCGTACGAGCCCCTGCTCCACCGCCTGTGGGACGCGGTCGTCGAGGTGTCATGGCAGCCGGGCTTCGTTGGTGGGGCACTCGACGTGCTGGGCAGCAAGGCCGGGCACTGGGTATATATTTCGTCCGGCAACGCCTACGCCTCCCACGCCACGCCGGGGGCGGACGAGTCCACGGCCCTGCTCGCCCCGACTGACCGCAGCGAGGTCGATCCCGAGTTGTACGGCGAGGCGAAGGTCGCTTGCGAGCAGGCGTCGACGGCCGCTGTGGGCGACCGCCTCCTCATCGCACGAGCCGGGCTCATCGGCGGCCCGGGTGACCACAGCGGGCGCTCCGGCTACTGGGTCGCCCGCGCCGCACGCGATCCGCAAGGGCCCCTGCTGGTCCCCGACACACCGGCCATGCCGACCCAGATAGTCGATGTGAGGGACCTCACCGCCTGGCTGCTCGACGCCGCGGAGACGGGAACCACCGGCACCTACAACGCGGTCGGTCCGGTCGTTCCGTTCGGAGAGTGGATCGAGCTGTGCCGCGCCGTTGGCGGGCACACCGGTCCGGTGGTCAACGCCGAATCGGCGTGGCTGCTCGCCAACGGCGTGGCCCAGTACAAGGGACCCGAATCGCTGGCGATGTGGTTGGTCGAGCCGGGTTGGGAAGGGTGGTCGGCCCGGGACGGGTCCTCGGCGCGCGCCGCGGGGCTGCGTCACCGGCCCCGGGCGGAGATGCTGGCCGATACGCTGCGCTGGGAACGCGAGCAGGGGCTGGACCGGGAAAGGCGCGCAGGCCTCAGCGCGCAGCGCGAGCGCGAGTTGCTCGACGCCCTCGGCTGACCGCGCTGGACCGGTCTCGCACACCTGTAGCGTTGATGCCGCTGGTGAAGGGACCTATCCCGAGATCCGCCAACTCCGGCCCACGACTTTGGTCTCAACTCTGGGCTCGCAGGTTGTTGTGCAGCCGACTTCTGAAACTGACACTGGCGAGCAGTGATAGCCTCGGGGACTGGTAAATAGACGCACAAATATTGGGGGCTTCGCGTGGTTTCATTTGGAATACTGGGGATTCTTTACGCCGTGGTGACGGCGGCAATCGCGCTCATGGCGATCTACGCCTTGGTGCTCGTCATCATTTTTCTCCGCCTACGCATAAAGGAACTCAAGGCAGCGCAAATTGCGGGCGAGGCACGCCAGCCCAGATGACGTCCTTGAGTTTTACCCCGTAGACGGTTCGCCCAGGCTGGCCCCAGGAGTTGACTGTTCAATTCACCTATCAAGCCTGGCGCGCCAAGAGCCCTGCGAAAGCTGCCAATCAGCGGCGCATCTACCGCTAACAGGACGGTGCCAGATAGACGGGTCATGTCTGTCTTGTTCTTTGCCGCTCGCGGGCGGAACATTGGAGTCGCGGTTGGAAATCTTGTGCTTGGAGGCCGGAGATGACTGTGGACTTCGAAGGGGCATTGACGGATTTGCGGCAGGCCCTGGATCAAATACTGCGCGGCAATGCTGACGGCTACAAGAAGCTCTACTCCCGGCGGGACGAGATTACCTTGAGCAACCCCTTCGGAAGCATCGTCCGTGGGTGGGACGACGTCGAGGAGACGTTGGACCGTGCCGCGTCGTACTACCGCGACGGCGAGGCGACGAATATCGACACGGTCAGCCAGCTCGTTGGTACGGACGTGGCCTATTGCGTTCTTGTCGAGCGGGGCAGGGCCAAGGTCGGCGGCAGCTCCGAAATCAGCGATTTTGCCATCCGGGTCACCAACGTCTTCGCGCGCGAGGACGATGGCTGGAAGTTGGTGCATCGTCACGCCGATACGCGGGTGGAGCTGCTACCTGCGGAGGCTATCCTGCATGCGTGATTTCATAACTGCCAGGGCGTCTCAGAGGATCTGAATCAGATTTGCATCACCCTGTCGTCATTCGATATCCGGCGGCTCCTCCTTCGCCCGGTAGAGGTTGGCGCCCGCATGGACCCGGCCGCCTCCCCGCCAGGGCAGCGCCCCTTCACTGCCCAGCTGCATCCTAGACCTTCCCCCATGCCCTGCTAACTCAGCGGACGAGCGATGCCGCCGCGGGCTGCCGCCGCATGCCGCTGCGTGATCCAAAGCGCGGGAATAACCTGCCGTGCCGGACGTTACATGAACTGATAGATGCAAATGCATGTAAATCGAGTACAGTAGAAGCAAGCCCGGAACAGTTCGGATAACGGAAGGCACATCATGCAGATCGGCGTATTCAGCGTCAGCGACATCACCACGGACCCCACGACGGGCCGGACGCCCACGGAGAACGAACGCATCAAGGCGTCGGTGGCAATCGCCAAGAAGGTCGAAGAAATCGGGATGGATGTCTACGCCCTCGGCGAGCACCACAACCGGCCGTTCTTTTCCTCCTCCCCCACCACCACGCTTGCCTACATCGCCGCCCAGACCGAGCGCATCACGCTCTCCACGGCCACCACACTGATCACCACGAACGATCCCGTGAAGATCGCCGAGGACTTTGCCATGCTGCAGCACCTCGCCGACGGCCGGGTGGATTTGGTCCTCGGCCGGGGCAACACGGCGCCGGTCTACCCGTGGTTCGGCAAGAACATCCAGGACGGGGTGGAACTGGCGATCGAAAACTACAGCCTGCTGCGGCGGCTCTGGGACGAGGACACCGTGAACTGGTCCGGTAAGTTCCGCACCCCGCTGCAGAACTTCACGTCAACGCCCCGCCCGCTCGACGGCGTCGCCCCCTTTGTGTGGCACGGTTCGATCCGCACGCCGCAGATCGCCGAGGTGGCCGCCTACTTTGGCGACGGCTTCTTCGCCAACAACATCTTCTGGCCCAAGGAGCACTACCAGCAGCTCATCGGCCTCTACCGCGAGCGCTATGAGCACTACGGCCACGGCAAGGCGGACCAGGCGATTGTTGGCCTCGGAGGGCAGTTCTTCATGCGGAAGAACTCCCAGGACGCGGTCAAGGAGTTCCGGCCGTACTTCGACAATGCCCCCGTCTACGGCCACGGCCCGTCCTTGGAGGATTTCACGTCGCAGACTCCGCTGACCGTGGGCAGCCCGCAGGAGGTCATCGAGAAGACCCTCACGTTCCGTGAGTTCTTCGGCGACTACCAGCGCCAGCTGTTCCTGATCGACCATGCCGGCCTGCCGCTCAAGACCGTTCTTGAGCAGCTTGACCTGTTCGGCGAAGAGGTGCTGCCGGTGCTGCGCAAGGAATATGCGGCCTTGAAGCCGGCCCATGTCCCGGATCCGCCCACCCATGCCGGCCGCGTGGCCGCGAAGCTGGCCGCCGAGGATGCGGGGACGGAAGCCGTTGCCGCCTCCTCGGGCCCGACAGCGGCGCGGGAGGCGTGATGCCCGCCCGGACGACGCCGGCGGCGTCACCGGTCCGGCTGGCCGCCGAGACCTGGGAATCCCTCTTCCGCGCCCAGGTGGCCGTGATGCGCCGGCTGCAGTCCGGGCCGGCATTCAAGAACCTGGCGGTGAATGAGTACGACGTCCTGTTCACGCTGTCCCGGTGCCCCTCCGGCTGGCTGCGCCTGAACGAGCTCAACGACAACGTGCTGCTGAGCCAGTCCAGCCTCAGCCGGCTGGTCGAGCGGCTGGAAAAGCGGGGACTGGTGGCGCGGATGCCGGCCCCGGACGACGGCCGGGGCGTCCTGGTGAAACTCACGGACGACGGGGCGGAACTGCAAAAACAGATCGGCCGCGAACACGTCCGGGACATCGCGGAACTGGTCGCTCCGGCGCTGACGGCTGCCGAACAGCGCGAGCTGCTCAGGCTGACGGAAAAGCTGCGCACCTCGCTGCCGCGCTAGGTGTACAGCCAAGCCTGCAGGATCGGCAGGACGTCTGGGGGTGCCGGCGGCACCGTGGTCCGGAGCTAGGTTTTGTTGCCTGTCACGGCCAGGGTGCCGCCCAGCCCGATCATCATGACTCCGCCGGTGGTGCTGACCGCGGCGATCCGCCGCGGCGAGCGCGCAAACCACTGCCGGGCCGTGCCCGCGGCCAGCGCCCATGCACTGTCCGAGACGAGGGCGATCAGCAGGAACGTGGCACCCAGCACGGCAAGCTGGAGCGGAATGGCGCCCGCGGCATGGTCCACGAACTGGGGAAGGACGGCCACAAAGAACACGACCGATTTGGGGTTGGTGGCCCCCACAAAGAATCCTTCGCGAAGGATTCGCCAGGTGGAGGCGGAGCGTGACGGGTCCCTCCCGGCCGACGGCCCGTGACGCTGCCGGACCGCCTGGATGCCAAGGTAAATGAGGTACGCGGCTCCGGCAATCTTGACGGCGGTAAAAAGCGGCAGCGACTGCGCCAGTACCACTCCGAGGCCGAGTGCCACGGCCGCGACCTGCACCAGCTCACCGGCGGCGTTACCCAGGACGCTGAGCAGGCCGCCTCGCCTTCCCAGGGCCAGCGACCGTCCTATGACGAAAAGGACGCTGGGGCCCGGGACGGCGATCAGCAGCGCGGAGACCAAGGCAAAGGCCAGCAGATTTGTCGCAGGGACCATGCCTGATCGTAGCGCCGGCGGGGCCCCGCAACCAGTCACTGCATCATGACCTGGCTGGAGCCGTTGCCACACTCCCGCTAGCGGATGACGGCGAGTTTGTCCGGGTCTTCGGCAGGCAGCTCGCCGTTGACCAGCGCGGTGACCCTCATTTCCCGCAGTGACAGGCTCCCGCCCACGGTGGACAGGAAGGCCGTATCCGAGGAGTCGCGGCCGGCTGTGATCCTCAGCATCGCCTCCCTGGGGGCAAGCCCTGTGGGATCGATGACATGCCACGCGCCGTTGATGTGGGCCTCGGCCACGGCATGGAAGTCCATCGGCGACAGGCCCGGGGCGTACACGGCGGCGAGGCGCGCCGGCACGTTCTTGGCCCGCAGCAGGGAGATCGCCAGGTGCGCATAGTCCCTGCAGACGCCGCGGCGGTTCAGCAGCGTTTCCACCGCGCCGTCCGTTCCGCGGGACGACCCGCTGACGTAGCGGAGCTCGTTGTAGACCCAGTTGCGCACGGCGCGGAGGAGTTCCTGCCCCTGCAGACCGCCGAATTCCGCGTAGGACGTGGGAAGCAGCCGGTCCGATTCGGCGTAGCGGCTCGGCCGGACGTACCGGATGAGCTCCATGAGGGATGCTTCTTCCGGCTCGGCGAACCCCTTGACGGTGGCCGAGTAGTCCACAGTGACTTCGGTGGGATCGGCGAACTCCATGTAGTGGAACCTGCCGCCGTGGTGGTCGGAGAGTTCGGTCAGCGGAACCTGCTCGCCTCCGGCCGACACACCTGTCGTCACAGAAAGAGTTTCCTCGAGGGAGGCATAGCCCGGATTCCTGGCCACGGAAATGGCCAATGCCACCTTGGTATCGGCCACGGTCTGAAAGACCAGGCGTGCGGCCACAGTGCGTTCCATTATTCTCCGGGGTGTGAGGAAAGCGGAAGCCAGCCGCAGCTGCGGTCCGTTGGGTATGCCGGCGGCAGCGGGACTAGTTCTTGATCTCCAGAGACATTAGCATCCGCTGGACGTTCGCAAACTCAGAGCCTTTGTTGACGTAGTCGGCAGCCTGGTCCAGGGTGTCGAAGGCCTTTGCCGGCGCCACCTTCTCATCCGGCGCGAAGGACTTCAGGGACCGCACGTCGCTGAAGGAGTAGTTGCCCTGGCCTTCCAGCCCGCGGACCACGTTCTGCAGCTGGCAGGCCTTGGAGTCGGCTCCGCCCACCACATTCGTAATCCCGTAGGAGCCGAAGAACCGGTACCCCTGGATCACCCGGAACACCACATGCGGGGAAATCGTGCCCTCGCCTCCGCTGTGTGGCAGTTCCACCGGCACACTGCTGACCACCACGTAGGACTTCTTGGAGGCCGCGGCGCACGCGGCGGGGGCGGCTTCCGGCAGCCCGGTCTGGAGCGTGGCAAGGTAGGTGCCTTCGGCGTCCTTGACCTCGACTTTCACTGCGCCGGGCAGCGTGCCCTTGTCCGGCTCCACAGACTGGGCTATCCACTCCTGCGGCAGATCGAAGCTGACTTTCTTGGCGGGGTCGGTGAAGACCTTCCAGGCCGACGCCGTCGTGCCGGGTTGGGCGGACGGGGCGCTTGAGGCGGTGGCGGACGGGGTGGCTGTTCCCGCCGTCGTTGCGCCGGGGGATGCGCTGCCGCCGCTCGGTTCCACCGTCCAGGCCGGGGAACCCTTGCCCTCGTTGCCACAGCCGGCCAGGAGGGTCGCAGCGAGCAGCGCGACGGCGGCCGCACCGGTCCTGCGGGAAACTGTCATCCCTGTCATGCCTCCAGCCTAGTGCGGGGCACACCCGGGCCCGGGGTCTTCCGCCTCCGTGTTTCGCGGGGCGGACCGCGCGTGCCGGGATCGGAAAGGGGGCTAGGCTGTGGACATGGCCGAACACGAGCTTGATGCAGCTGAGAAGACCCGGGCGGGCATGTCCGCCGTCGACATCGCTGACTGGCGGCTGCGCACGTTTGCCCTGTACGACACCGTCCGCAGAATCGCCGCCGACAGCCCCGCAGAGGCACATTCGTACTGGCGGCAGGAGCGGGACCGCATGTTCGGCACGCACCCTGCCTCGGCGCTCACGGCGGAGGCAAAGGCGGCCTTCGGCGGCCTCAAGACTGCGGACTACGATCCCATCTACCGCTTCGAGGTGCCGCTGACCAAGGAAGGCGCCGGCCGCGAGATCAGCGTGGAAACCGGCACGGACGGCATCGTCAGGTTCGTCCGGCTGGGAACGTTCGACCTGCCGGAGATGGGCCAGCTGGCTGTCTGGCGGCTCATTGGCTACGGCGGAGGAATCTTCGTTCCGTTCCGCGACGCCACCGCCGGCCAGCCCGGCGGCAGCTACGGCGCCGGCAGGTACCTGCTGGACACGATCAAGGGCGCCTTTCACGGCGTCCGCGGCTCCGGCCCGGACGCGCCGTTTATCTTGGATTTCAACTTTGCCTACAACCCGTCGTGCGCGTACAACGAGGCCTGGGCCTGCCCGCTGGCCGGTCCCGAGAACCGCCTCGCCGTCGACATCCCGGTGGGCGAACTGTACTGACGCGGCCGCGATGTCCGGGGCATGGAGTTCCCTGCGCGCACTCGTCAGTGCCTAGGATGGCTGAATGACTCCAGATCCCCCGCGTCGGATAGCCCGTGTCCGCCCACTGTCCCCCGCGACGGACGGACGGACGCCTCCGGGCGGCGAACAGTTCTACGTCACCAACGCCGCCACTGACTTCGCCAGCGACGCCGGACGGCAGTGGACGGTCATCGACAGCCCGTTCCCCGGCTCGTCCGCCAACGCCAACAGTGCGCCGCGGGCCGGATGGGAACGCGGCGCCACGGTGCCGCAGGACGCCTTCAGCTTCCTCGCCCCCAGTGTGCCCGGCAATGTACTGGGCATGGCCCACAACACCGGCCGGGCCGGCCGTGACCTCCCGCCCCAGGCGTTCCACAAAGCGGCAACGAGCGTCGTCGGCCCCGGGGAGGCCATTGAGCTGGCCGCCGGAGTCGGCCTGGTGGAACCCGAAGCGGAACTGGCGGTCGTCGTCGGCCGCAAAGCCAAAGCCCTCACCCTCGACACCGCACGCAGCGCCGTCCTGGGCTTCACCATCGGCAACGATGTCACTGCCCGGGACCTGCAGAAGTCCGACGATCTCTGGCTCAGCGCCAAGAGCCAGGACACCTTCACGCCGGCCGGCCCCTGGATCGTCACGGGGCTCGATCCCGCCGACCTGCCCGTCAGCGTCGTCCACAACGGCACCGAGTTGTCGCCCGCGAGCACCGCCGACCTTGGCTGGAAGGTGGACGAGATCCTGGTCTACCTCAGCTCCTTCATGACACTGCACCCCGGCGACCTGGTCCTCACCGGCTTCCCGGCCACCTCCGCACGCCTCGCCGCGGGAGACACGGTCACCTGCCGGGTCGGCGGCATCGGCGAACTCACCAACCCGGTCAGGGTGGCCGCACCGCTGGATTAGCCCGCCTGTGGCGCGTGGGCTGCTACCGGCCTGGGACGCCGAGGGTCCGGACGCTTCCGACGGCGGCCCGCACCGCCACGGCCGCCGCGTCAAGGTCCGCGTCGGTCACCGAGGAATCAAAGCTGAACCTGACGGCAGTCTGGGCAACTTCGGCCTCTATGCCCAGCGCGAGCAGCACCGGGGACGGCGCGTCGGATCCCGCGGCGCACGCCGAGCCGCTGGAGCAGACCACGCCCTGGCGTTCGAGCTCGAGCAGCACCGACTCGCCGCTGGTGCCCGGAAAGCAGAAGGACGCGACGGACGGCAGCCGGTCCACCGGATGTCCTGTCAGCACCGCCCCGCTGACACCGTCCAGCACGGCGGCGATGAACCCGTCCCGCAGGCGGGTCACCCGTTCAGCCAGCCGTGCCTGATCAGCGTGCGCCAGGGCCAGCGCGGTGGCCAGGCCCACGGCTCCCGCCACGTTCTCCGTGCCGGACCGGCGACCGCGTTCCTGTCCGCCGCCGTGCACCAGCGGCTCCACCCGGGTGCGGCCCCGCACGAACAGCACACCGCAGCCCTTCGGCGCCCCGATTTTGTGCCCCGAAATGCTCAGCGCATCGACGCCCAGGGTCTTCACGTCCACGGGCAGCCAGCCGGCCGCCTGCACGGCATCGGTGTGGAACGGCACCCCGCGTTCCCGGGCCAGCGCCGCCAGCTCTGCTATGGGCTGGACCGTCCCCACCTCGTTGTTGGCGTACATGATGCTGACCAGCGCCGTTTCCGGCCCCAGCACGGCGGACAGTGCTTCGGTGGTCACCCGCCCGGTGCTGTCCACCGGCACCACGTCGACGCTGAAGCCGTGAAACCGCTCGAGGTAGCAGGCCGATTCCTCCACGGCAGGATGCTCGACGGCGCTGATCACCACCCGGTTCAGCGCCGGGTCCGCGGCCTGCCGTGCCAGCGCCATGCCCTTCACGGCGAGGTTGTCGGCTTCGGTTCCGCCCGACGTGAACGTCACTTCGCCCGGGCGGCAGCCCAGCACGTTCGCCACCGTCCTGCGGGCATCGGCGAGCGCCGTGGCGGCTGCTCCGCCCAGCGAGTGGTGGCTGGACGGGTTGCCGAACTCGCCGGTGAGCAAGGGCCACATGGCCTCCAGCACTTCGCGCCGGACGGGGGTGGTGGCGGCTGCGTCGAGGAAGATCATGGCCTGCTCAGCTGACCGTCAGCTCGACGTCCAGGCCGAGGTCCAGGGACGTGACCGTGTGGGTCAGGGCGCCGATGGAGATGACGTCCACGCCCGCCGCCGCGATGCTGGCGACGGTCCCCAGGTTGACGTTGCCGCTGGCTTCGACCACCGCCCGGCCGCCCACCTGCCGCACTCCGGCCTGCAGCTCCTCCAGGGAAAAGTTGTCCAGCATGATGGTGTCCACGCCCGCGGCCAGCACCGGCTCGATCTGGTCTGCGCTGTCCACCTCCACCTCGAAATGCGTGGTGTGCCCGAGCTGCGCCTTGGCCGCAGCCAGAAGCGTGGTGAGTTTTGCCGGGTCGCCCCCGGTCATCACGGCGAGGTGGTTGTCCTTGGCGAGCACGGCGTCGGACAGGCTGTAGCGGTGGTTTGCGCCGCCCCCGCAGCGCACCGCGTACCGCTCCAGGACGCGCAGGCCGGGCGTGGTCTTGCGCGTGTCCGTGATGCGGGCGTTGGTCCCGTCCACGAGCCGGACGAACTCGGCGGTGCGGGTGGCGATGGCGCTCATGCGCTGCGCCAGGTTCAGTCCGACGCGTTCGGCGAGCAGCACGCTGCGGGCCCGTCCGCTGACCCGCGCCAGGGGGGTCCCGGCGTCGAACGCTTCACCGTCCGCCACCAGCAGTTCCACTTCGGTGTCGGCGTCGACGAGCAGCATGGCGTCCCGGAAGACCGTGCCGCCGCTGAAGACCCCGGGAACTCGGGCGTTCAGCACCGCCGTGGCGCGTGCCTCTGCCGGGATCAGCAACTGTGAGGTGATGTCGCCGCTGGGGGCATCCTCGGCGAACGCCCGTTCCAGGATGTCCCGGACGGGTGCTGCAGGGAGGGTCAGGCTAGTCATGGACGAGGCTCGCTTTCCGGGTCATTCTGAATGGTTCGTATGAGGTGTCCGCCATGACCGGTTCCGGCGAGCCGTCGTCGCGGTAGTGCGCCCCAAGCGAGGCGCGGCGCTCGCGGGCGGCACGGACCAGGAGCTGGGCGGCCACCAGCAGGTTGGCATCCTCATGCTCCCGCGGGTCCTCCACGTCCGTCACGCTTTCAGGACGGACGACGGCGGCCCACGCCGAAAGCGCAGCCCCCGCCTCGCGCAGTTGCGCACCAGTGCGGAGCACACCGGCCTGTGCCGTCATCAGCCGCCGCAGGGCAGAGCGGGAGAACGGCCCGGGATTGGCAAGGGAACTGACACGAGCGTCGACTGAGGGGGTCCCGGAAGCGTGCGTGAAAGCGTCGTCGTCCGAGACGACGTCGCGGGACAGTGCTGCGGAAGCGTGCGTCAAGGGGAGGCCGCTCGCGGCCGAGACAGCACGCGGAGCAGCGCTGTCCTGCGGCTCTGGGCTGAGGTGAAGGAACGCTTCAACGGCCCGCCGTCCGAAGACCAGCCCTTCGAGGAGCGAGTTGCTGGCCAGCCGGTTGGCACCCTGGACGCCGGTGCAGGCAACTTCGCCGGCTGCGAAGAGCCCGGGAACGGTGGTGCGGCCGTGCAGGTCGGTGGAGACGCCGCCCATCCAGTAGTGGGCTGCGGGTGCGACGGGAACGAGCTCCCGGGTCCAATCGATGCCGGCCTGAAGGGTGCGGCGGGTGATCGTGGGGAACCGCTTGGCCAGGAAGCCTGCTCCCCTGGCGTCCTCGATGACACGGGCGTCGAGGTAGACGTGGCCGTTGGGGTCGCCAAGCGCGGCAAGATGCAGGGCAATGCTGCGCGAAACGACATCCCGCGGGGCGAGCTCGGCGTCCGCGTGGTAGCCGTGCAGGAACCGGCGGCCCTGGGTGTCAACGAGGATGGCGCCCTCACCCCGGACCGCTTCGGAGATCAGCAGCGGGTCCCGGTTGCCCTCGGACTCCGCCGCCTCAGATGTGCGGACCATGCAGGTGGGATGGAACTGGAAGAACTCGAGGTCCGCCACGGCGGCCCCGGCCCTCCAAGCGAGGGCCAGGCCGTCAGCAGTGGCAACGGAGGGGTTGGTGGTCTGGGCAAAGAGCTGCCCGGCGCCTCCGGTGGCCAGCAGCACCGCGTCCGCCTGCATGCTTTCCAGCTGGCCGTCGTGCAGGTACTCCACGCCCGTCACGCGCCGGCCGGTCTGAAGGAGTGCCGTGGTGCGGGCATGGCCCAGCAGCTGGATTTTTCCCGAGGCCTGGGCGGCGAGCACGGCGCAAATCAGTGCGTTGGCTATGCCCGCCCCGGTGGCGTCGCCTCCGGCGTGCAGGATCCGCGGCGCAGAGTGGGCGGCTTCAAGACCCAAGGCGGGATCGCCGTCGTCGTCCATGTCAAAGCGCACGCCGAAGCGTTCCAGCCCGGCGATGTCCCGGCGCGCCTCGGTGCAGAGCACCCGGACGGCGTCCGGGTTGCAGTGCCCGGCGCCGGCCTTCAGCGTGTCCGCAATGTGAGCCGCCACGGTGTCGCCCGGCGCCGGTTCGTCCAGGACGGCCGAAATGCCGCCCTGGGCGTAATACGTGTTGCTGTCCGCGAGCGCGGCCTTGGTCAGCAGCACGACGTCGGCCCCCGCGTCGGCGGCGAGCAGGGCGGCGTACAGGCCGGCGATGCCGCTGCCGACGACGATGAGCCGCCGGCGGCCTGACGCCGCGGTTCCGCTGGGCATTGTCATCCGTGCCTCGCTTCGGGGTTATTGGGGCTTGGCGGCCAGCATGCGCTCGAGCGCGGTCCTGGCGTTTTCCTGTACGGCGTCATCCACCGTGATGCGGTTGACCACACGGCCTGCAACGAGTTCCTCCAGCACCCAGGCCAGGTAGCCGGGGTGGATCCGGTACATGGTGGAGCACGGGCAGATCACGGGGTCCAGGCAGAAGATGGTGTGCTGCGGGTACTGGGCCGCGAGCCGGTTCACCATGTTGATCTCGGTGCCGATCGCGAACACTGTCGGTTCCTCGGCTGCCGCGATGGCCTTCTGGATGAAGTCCGTGGATCCGGCAGAATCGGCTGCATCCACCACCTCCATGGGGCACTCGGGGTGGACAATCACGTTGACGCCGGGGAAGTCGGCGCGGGCCTTCTCGATCTGCGCCACCGTGAAGCGCTTGTGCACCGAGCAGAACCCGTGCCAGAGGATCACGCGCGAGTCGAGCAGCGCCTGCTCGTCGTTGCCGCCGAGCTCCTTGCGCGGGTTCCACATGGGCATCTGTTCCAGCGGCACGCCCAGCGCCTTGGCGGTGTTGCGGCCCAGATGCTGGTCCGGGAAGAAGAGCACGCGCTGGCCGCGCTCGAAGGCCCACTCCAGGACCGTTTTGGCGTTGGAGGAGGTGCAGACGATGCCGCCGTGCTTGCCGCAGAAGGCTTTCAGCGCGGCCGACGAGTTCATGTAGGTGACGGGGATGACCGGAACGCGGCCCTCGGCGTCGGGCTCGGTGCCGAAGATCTCCTCCAGCTGTTCCCAGCACTCCTCCACGGAATCGGCGTCGGCCATGTCCGCCATGGAGCAGCCGGCGGCAAGGTTGGGCAGGATGACGGCCTGTTCCGGCCTCGACAGGGTGTCGGCGGTCTCCGCCATGAAGTGCACGCCGCAGAACACGATGGCCTCGGCGTCGGGCCTGGTGAGGGCGGCGTTGGCCAGCTGGAAGGAGTCGCCCACGAAGTCGGCGTACTGCACCACTTCGTCGCGCTGGTAGAAGTGCCCCAGGATCACGGCGCGGTCGCCGAGGGTGGCCTTGGCCGCGCGGATCCGGGCGGCGAGCTCGGCGTCGGAGGCGAGCTTGTATTCCTCGGGGAGCTGGCCCTGCCGCGGCGTTGACGGCGGCGCCACGTCGGCGCTGGAGGCTCCCGGACCGTAGGCCGGGGTGCCGGCCAGGGCTTCGGCGAGGTCGTAGTCCCAAGGGCCCTTGGCCAGTGCCGGGCTGCACGTGCTGCCGGCGGCCGCCGCGGCGCCCTTCTCGGCCTGTTCACGCGTGATCAGCTGGATGGCTGTGTTGACGCTGCTCATGGGGTGCTCCTGTTATCTGGGTCAAGGCCGGGGCGGCCGGTAAATCGGTAGAGGCGTGGCGGGCGGTGTTTGCCGCCCTGGAGGTATTCACCGGTTTCTTCAATTTCCGGCGTGGCTTTGATGTGGCGGCGGAAGTTGGCCGGGTCCAGGTGGGTGTCCAGGACGGCTTCGTAGACCTCCCGGACCTGGGCGAGGGTGAAGTACTCACCCAGGAAGTGATAGGCGATCGAGCCGTAGGCCAGCTTGTTCCGCAGCCGCCAGAGCGCGTAATCGACAATTGCGTTGTGGTCGAAGGCCAGATCCCCCAGCTTGTCCGCCCGGAACCACCTGACATTCTCGGATTCATCGGCAAGCGCGGCCTCGGTGGGCTGGACCAGGGCCCAGTAGACAATGGACACCACGCGCTGGGTCGGCGAGCGGTGCAGGCCGCCGAACGCGTACAGCTGCTCAAGGTAACTGGGCGCCAGGCCTGTGGTTTCGCGGAGATTCCGTGAGGCGGCGTCCGGCAGCGACTCGGAGTGCGTGAGGGGGCCGCCGGGAAGGGCCCAGAGGCCCTTGAACGGTTCCCGGATGCGGCGCACCAGCGGGAGCCAGAGAGTGGGACGGCCGGAGGCTTCGCTGGGGCGGAGCGCGAAGATCACCGTGGAGATGGCCAACGACGGCGGAGCGGTCTGGCGCTCGGCAACATTCGCTGAGGTGGTGTACACGGTTTTTCACCCGCTTCGCTGCGTCCTGCGGGGTCCTGCTGACCGCCGCGCTAGTTATAGTCACAATGACTAAAACTGATTCTACGGCTCAACCGGCGCCAGACAAAATGTTTCTTGCAGCCTTCCGCTGACGCGCTGCGGCTACCGGCGGGTGCGGGCAGCCTCGGCTTCCAGCAGGGGCAGTGTCCTGCCCTGGAAATGGGTGTTGAGCACGATCACCGACGAGGAGCGCAGCACGGTCTTCGTGGCAATCATGGCGTCGAGCACGCGCTGCAGGTCCGGGTTGGAGCGGGCGGCGATGCGGGCCATCAGGTCCGAACTGCCGGACACCGTGTGGATCTCGATCAGCTCCGGAATCTCCGCGAGCGCCTCGACCACGGCGTCGTGCCCCAGGTCCTGGTTGATGGTCAGCGAGCAGAAGGCCACCACCGGAAAGCCGAAATGGGAGGGGTCCGGATGCGGCACCCACGATCCGATCACGCCGCCTTCGGTCATGCGGTCCAGCCGAGACTGCACGGTGGCGCGGGCGACCTTGAGCACCCGGGAGGCTTCGAGCACAGAGGACCGCGGTGCATCGGTAAAGAATCGGACAATTTTGGCGTCCAGCCCGTCGACCATCATCAGTCTTCCCCACCTTCGCATTACCGGCAAGGCAAAATGGAGCTGTTCCGGCACGCGCCCTGCACAATTTGCATCCATGGTCTCACACGCTGATGCCGTGGCGGCGGCCACAAGGCGGTAAATTCAAAAGGTCCCAAAAGGGCCCCTTTCCACCGACCCCAAGAAGGTACGCAGGCATGACAATGAAGTCCACGGCGGAGCGTCCGGCAGGAGAACTCGGCCACAGCATGAAACCCCGCCAGCTGACGATGATGGGACTGGGCAGCGCGATAGGCGCCGGCCTGTTCCTCGGGTCAGGGGCCGGTATCCAGGCCGCCGGCCCGGCGGTCCTGCTCTCCTACCTGGTCGCCGGCACGCTGATCATCCTGGTCATGTGGGCGCTGGGCGAAATGGCCGCAGCCAACCCCAACAGCGGAGCGTTCTCCGTCTATGCCGAGAAGGCCATGGGCAAGACCGCCGGGGCCACCGTGGGCTGGCTCTGGTGGCTGCAGCTCGTGGTGGTCATCGCCGCGGAAGCCCTCGGCGCGGCCGGGCTGTTGTTCTCGGTCTGGCCCGTCATTCCCGTCTGGGCCCTGGCGCTCACCTTCATGGTGGTGTTCACGGCCATCAACCTGGCCGGGGTAAAGAACTTCGGCGAGTTCGAGTTCTGGTTCGCCATCCTCAAGGTCGCGGCCATCGTGCTGTTCCTGGCCATTGGCGCCGCACTGCTCCTGGGAATCCTGCCGGACGTCGCCTCCCCCGGCCTGGCCAACGTCACGTCCGATTTCGCGCCGGCCGGACTCGGCGGCATTGCGACGGCCCTGTTCGTGGTGATCTTCGCCTTCGGCGGAACGGAAATCGTCAGCGTCGCCGCGGCGGAGACGGAAAACCCCGAGCGCAGCGTGGCCCAGGCCATCCGGACCGTCGTCTGGCGCATCCTGGTCTTCTACATCGGATCGGTGTTCGTCATTGCGGCGGTCCTCCCGGCCACCTCCGAGGCCCTCGCCTCGCCGTTCGCCGGAGTCCTGGACGCGGCCCGCATTCCCGGCGCCGCTACAGCCATAACGCTGGTCGCCGTCGTCGCCCTTCTTTCCGCACTCAATGCCAACCTCTACGGCGCCTCCCGCATGGTGTACTCGCTGTCCCAGCGCCGCGAGGCACCCCGTTTCCTGTCCAGCCTCAGCAGCGCCCAGGTGCCGGTGCTTGCCGTCGGCGTCTCCGTAGCGTTCGGATTCATTGCCACTGTCCTCGAACTGCTGTTCCCCGAACGGATCCTGCCCGCACTGTTCCAGCTGGTCGGCTCGACATGCCTGGTGGTCTGGGGCTCAGCCCTGGTCTCCCAGCTGATCCTGCGCCGGCGGGCCGACCGGGACGGCACTCCCCTGCCCCTGCGCATGAAGGGTTTCCCGGCCCTCACAGTTTTCGGGCTGGTGCTCCTTGGGCTGGTGTTCGCCGTGGGCTTCAGCGCGGAGAGCAGCCGGATCCAGCTGATCAGCACCATTCTGCTGATCGCCGGCATCGCCGCGGCCTGCCGCTTCGGGGCCAGGTTCGCTGCCAGGTCCGGTGCCAGGTCCGCAGCAACCTCCGCCGATCCGGAAGCGGACGCGGCGGATGAAGGATCACGCGGCTCCTCGGCTGCCCGCGCGCCCAAGTAGCCAGCGGGAGGACGCCGGCCGTACTGCACAATTTGTGCAGTACGGCCGGCGTTTTGCTGCGCAGTCCTCACAGTCTGATCGGCCCGCAACCTGCTGATTGCCGGCCACCGGGGCGGTGACTAGGGTCACAGCCATGGACACTTTGCCGCTTCCGGATGACGGCACTGCCGCCGCCCCGCCCACCCCCGACGAGCTGCGCGAGCTGTACTCGCTCATGGCCGCGGTCCGCCGCCTCGATGCCTCGGCCGTCGCCTGGCAGCGCCAGGGGGTCATCCCCGGCTATGCCCCCGAGCTGGGCCAGGAAGCTGCCCAGGTAGGCAGCGGGTACGCCGTTGACACCTCGCGGGACTTCGTCTTTCCCACGTACCGCGAGATGGGCGTGGCCCGAGCCATGGGCGTGGACATGGTGGAGTACATGTCCACCCACAAGGCCACCTGGCATGGCGGACTGTACGATCCCAAGACATCGCGCCTCGCCCCGATCCAGGCTGTCGTGGCCGGCTCAGTGCTGCACGCGGTGGGCTGGGCCCACGGCCAGACCCTGGACGGCAGCGACGCCGTGGCGATGACATACCTGGGTGACGGCGCATCGTCGCAGGGCGACGTCCACGAGGCGATGAACTTCGCGGCGGTGATGAAGGCCCCCGTGGTGTTCTTCGTCCAGAACAACGGCTGGGCCATCTCCGTGCCCACCGAGCGCCAGGTGGCGGGCGGCTCGGTTGCCGCCCGTGGCGCCGGCTACGGCATTCCGGCCCTGCAGGTGGACGGCAACGACGTCCTCGCCGTCCTGGAAGCAACCCGTCGCGCCTTCGTCCACTGCCGGTCCGGGAACGGACCGGTGATCATCGAGGCCATGACCTACCGCCGGGGGCCGCACTCCACATCAGACGATCCGGGACGCTACCGCTCACTGGACGAGGAACGCGACGGCGCCGGCGAGGACCCGCTGCGCCGGTTCCGTCAGCAACTGCTGAGCGCCGGCCTCGCGGACGAAGCGTTCTTCGCCCGGGCGGAAGCCTCCGCCGCCGCCGAAGCGGAAATGGTCCGCGAGGGACTCGAAGCGCTCGGTCCGCGGCCCGGCAGCGAGATGTTCGACCTCGTATTCCAGGAAACAACGCCGGCACTGCAGTCCCAGTCCGCCTCGTGGCGCGAGGAGTCAGAACATGTCTAGGAGCGCAGGAACCATGACGGGATTTCGACAGGCTCAATCACCGGACGCGAAATCACCGGAGGCTCAATCACCGGACGCTCCATCGCCGGATCCGGAGGCGCCCGCAGGCAGCCACACGGTCACGCTCTCCATGCAGCAGGCGCTGAACCGTGCCCTCGACGAGGTCCTGGCGGAGAACCCCCGGGCCGTGATTTTCGGCGAGGACTGCGGCCGGCTCGGCGGCGTTTTCCGCATCACCGACGGGCTGCAGGCAAAACACGGCGCAAGCCGTGTCTTCGACACCCCGCTCGCGGAGTCCGGCATCCTCGGCATGTCCGTCGGCCTCGCCATGGCCGGCTTCCACCCCATCCCGGAGGTCCAGTTCGACGGCTTCGCCTATCCCGCCATCAACCAGATCGTCTGCCAGATGGCCAGGATGAACTACCGCAGCCGCGGCGCCTTGCCGATGCCCATCACACTGCGTGTTCCCAGTTTTGGCGGCATCCGCGCCCCCGAACACCACAGCGAAAGCCTCGAGGCGCTCTTCGCCCACGTGCCGGGCCTGAAGGTTGTCTCGCCGTCGAACCCGCACGAGGCCTACCACCTGCTCAAGTACGCCGCCACCCGGCCCGACCCGGTGATCTTCATGGAACCGAAGTCGCGCTACTGGCAGAAGGGCGACGTGGATCTGCGTGCTGCCGACACCCCCGACGCCGGTCCGCCCACCGGCGCGAAGGTCATGCGGCACGGGCGCCACATCACGCTCGTGGCCTGGGGCGCGATGGTGGCCCGCTGCCTGCAGGTGGCGGACCTCGCCGCCGAAGACGGCATCGACGTCGAGGTCCTGGACCTGCGCTGGCTCAAGCCGATCGACGCCGAGGCGCTGGTGGCGTCCGTGCGCAAGACGCGGCGCGCCGTCGTCGTCCATGAGGCGCCGCTGACTTCAGGGCTGGGCGCAGAGGTGGCCCAGCTGATCACGCAGGGGTGCTTCGACACGCTCAAGGCCCCCGTGGAGCGGGTGACGGGATTCGACGTTCCGTATCCGTCCGGGGATCTGGAGGACGAGTACATTCCCAACATTGACCGGATTCTGTTCGGCATCCAGCGAGTATTGGAGTACCGCCGTGGCTGAAATTTCCTTCCCGCTGCCGGACCTCGGCGAAGGCCTCATCGAGGCGACCGTCCTGGAATGGCTCGTCGCGCCCGGCGACCAGGTGGAGCGCAACCAGCCTCTCGTCGAGGTGGAAACCACGAAATCCGCTGTTGAATTGCCCAGCCCGCAGGCGGGTAAGGTGGTGCGTATCCACGGCGGGCCCGGCGACAAGATCAATGTCGGCGAGCCCCTGATTGTGTTTGAGGTGCCGGACAACACCGCCGGCATTGTGGGCACGGTCCCGAAGGAAGAGGCACCGAAGCGCCGGGTCCGCCTGAGCGCCGTACTTGATGAGGACTGACATGATGAGCGGCAGACACACCGGCGAACAGCACTTGCACACGGTGGAGGGCACCGATCCCCAGTTGTATGTCGCCGTGCATGAGCCCAAGACCGACGCCGGGCTCCGGCCCGTCCTGCTGATCCACGGGTTCTCTTCCTCCAGCAAGCTCAACTGGGAGGACACCGGCTGGCTCGCGGTCCTCCTGGAGGCGGGCCGTCGGGTCATCACGGTGGACCTTCCCGGCCACGGCCGCAGCGGCGCTCCCGAAGACATGGACTCCTATTCGCCGAGCCGGATCCGTGCGGACCTCCTGCAGATAGCGTTCGACGCCGGCGCCCGGCCCGCGGAGGCCGGTGACCCTTCCAGCGGGCTTGACGTGATCGGCTACTCGCTGGGTTCCCGGCTCGCCTGGGAGTTCGGCGCCACCCAGCCGGAGCTCGTGCACCGGCTGGTCCTGGGCGGGCCGAACATGGCTGATCCGCTGGCCGAGTTCGACCTCGTAGCCGCCCAGCATTACCTGGCCGACGGCACGCCGATTGAGGATGAGTCCACCGCCGGGCTCCTCAAAATGGCCCAGGCACTGCCGAGCAACAACATCTTTGCCCTGCTGTCCCTGGTGGAGGCCATCAAGACCGAGCCCTATGACCCCGCGGAGGCGGTGCCGCACATGCCCATGCTGCTGGTGGCCGGTGAAAACGACGAGCGCGCAGCCTCCCTGCCGCAGCTGGCGCAGCTGGCCGCCAAGGCGGGTTCCATGGCCGAGCAGCTCTTGCTGCCCGGCCGGACCCACACCAACGCCGTGACCAGCCGCGCGTTCAAGCAGGCTGCCGTCAACTTCCTGGGCAGCTAGCCGGGCGCCCCGGCTCTTCCCGCCCGATTCTTCCCCCCCGCGGCAGAGGAAGGCTCAGAAGTACTGGAACGTCCACGGCAGGCAGCGGTCCCTGGCCGGACGACGGCGGTAGGCTGGGTTTGACTGGTGGAGAAACCGGAAGAGGATCCCATGGGCATGGTTTTTGAGGACCGGGAAGATGCCGGCAGGCGCCTTGCCGCGGCCCTTCCACAATTCCGCGGACAGCCGGACACCGTGTTGCTCGGACTCGCGCGCGGCGGCATCCCCGTGGCGGCCGCCGCCGCCGCGGCCCTCCACCTGCCCTACGGCGCCCTCCTGGTCCGCAAGCTCGGCATCCCCGGCCATGAGGAGACGGCCTTCGGCGCCCTGGCGTACGCGCGTGCGATAGCAGCCTGGGGCGCCGCGCAAGCCGAAGACGGCGGGAGCGAGGCCGGGCCGGCAGGCCTGGCGGAAGGGCGTGGATCGGAAAGCGCTGAGACCGGCAGGATTGTCCGGCTGCTGAACCGACCGCTCGTGGAGCGCATCCTGGAGACCGGCGGCAAGCAGGAATGGCTGGACCTGGTGGAACACCGCGAGCGCGACGAACTGATGCGCCGCGCCCGCTCCTACCCCGGCGCGGCCCTGACGCTGGGCGGCAAGACGGTGGTGCTGGTCGACGACGGCCTTGCCACCGGTGCCACCATGCGGGCCGCAGTGGAGGCAGCACGAGCGGCCGGCGCCGCGCGGGTGGTGGCCGCGGCGCCCGTAGGGTCGATCGAGGCGGAACGGTCGCTCTCACGCGTCTGCGACGTGCTCTGCCTGCACCTGCCGGGTAAGTTCCGGACTGTGGGAAGTTTCTACCGGAGCTTCGAGCAGCTGACCGACGACGACGCCATAGGCCTGCTGCACGGCGCGAACGCCTGACCCGGCCGGAAACGGCGGCGGGCCCGGACCTCCGGCCCGGGCCCGCCGTCACGCGAACGTACTAACGTGTTCCTTGCCTGTTCGGCTGCACAGCCGTCAGTGCCGGCTGACGCCCAGCAGGCGGCCCTTGGTCTCCTTGGCCAGCAGTACGCCGACGGCGGAGATCACGCACAGGACCATGATGTAAATGCCGATGGAACCTGTCCACTTGGTGCTCTGGAGCAGGGACTCCGCAATCGTGGCAGCGAACGCGCCGCCGAGGATGGCACCGAACGCGTAGCCGATCGAGATCCCGGAATACCGCACGTTCGCGGGGAACATCTCTGCATACATGGCGGACATGGGGCCGTAGGAAAGGCCAAGGCCGATCGTCAGGACAAACAGCGCCACCCCGTAAAGCCAGATGTTCCTGGTGTCGATGAGTGCGAACATCGGGATCATCCAGACGAAGATGATGGCGTAGCCCGTCAGGAAGGTCTTGACGCGGCCGATGCGGTCCGACAGCCAGCCGCCCGCCAGCGTGAAGATCAGCCAGCCAAATGAGGCAAGCGTCGTGGCGAGCAGGACCTGGGGCACGGGCATTTGCAGGGACCGGGTGGCGTAGGAGATGAAGAAGGCGATCAGCAGGTAGCCTGCCGCGTTGTTGGCGATAAAGATCAGGGTCGAGTAGAGGACCGGCTTCTTGTGATGGCGGATGAGCTCGCCCAGCGGGGCCTTGCTCTCAGCCTTGCGGGCGGCCATCTCCCGGAAGACGGGGCTCTCGGCCACAGCCCGCCGGATCAGGTATCCGACGACGATCAGCACGATGGACAGCAGGAACGGAACGCGCCAGCCCCAGGCAGCAAAGTCCTCCCTCGACATGCTGCTGTTGAGGAAGAACAGCAGGCCCGTAGCCAGGATCATGCCGATGGGGACGCCGATCTGGGGATATGCCCCGAAGATTCCCCGCTTGCTCATCGGTGCGTGCTCCACGGCCATCAGGGCAGCACCGCCCCACTCGCCGCCGGCTGAGAAGCCCTGGATGATCCGGAGCGTGATCAGCAGGACGGGAGCCCAGAGGCCGATCTGGCTGTACGTCGGCAAAATGCCGATCAGGGATGTTGCAGCCCCCATCATCAAGAGTGTGAACACCAGCATCGCCTTGCGCCCCAGCCGGTCTCCGAGGTGGCCGGCGATGACGGCGCCGAGCGGACGGAAGAGGAAGCTGATGCCGATGAGGGCGAAGGAGAGGATCTGCGCCAGGCCCGGATTGGACTGCTGCAGCGGGGTGAGGAAGAGCGGCGAAAGCAGCGTGCCCGTGAGCTGGGCGAAGATGAAGAAGTCGTACCACTCAATGGTGGTGCCGACCAGCGTCCCCGCGAGGACCTTGCGTTCCTCGTGCTTACTGCTGGGGCCGGTCTCGGAATCAACGGAAGAAGCTGCGGTCATTGGAACTCCGTGGCTGGGGCAGGGCTACTGCCGGGGTTGGGGCGCCGCACGATTTACTGATCGAACGGTCAGTTGGTAAGAGGATACTATGAATATGTGACAATGCACACTTAAATCTTCAAGCTGGCCCCATTCAGTCCTGCCTGGTCAGTCCTGCCGGTTCAGGAATTCCCGAAGCCTGGCCCTGACCGGTTCGCGGTCATAGGTGTTGACGAGGGCGCCGGCCATCCGGACGGGGTCACCGAAGAAGAAGTACTCATAAAGGGACTGGCGGCCCGAGAAGCCGGAGATGGAGGCGTCAAAGGCCAGCTTGAACAGGCGCACCCGCTCCGGCCCGGTGAGCGTTTTCCCCTGCAGGTAGAGGTCGATGTCCGCCCTCGCCTCGCTGTTGACATCCGCTTCACCGGGGAGCGCCATGAGTCCCGAGGCCGAGAACTTACGGATGATCTGCGGGAAGCGCTGGGCGACCTTCGGGTACCAGTTGCGCGCGGCGTTGAGCGTGCTCCATTTGGGCAGCATGACGCCGGCGTCGTTCAGCTCGGCGTCGGCTTCCGAGGCACGCACCAGGGCCTTGCCGATCTCGACGTCGATGATCAGTTCTGCGATGTCCTCCTGGATGTGCTGGAAGCCGTCGATCCCGATGGAATCCGCCAGCTCGGACGCGAGCCCGAGGAAGAACTCGCTCTTGGCAACCGTGCGGGTCACCACCTGGTGCGTCATGAGTGCGCCAGCACCGGTCTCGGCGTAGAACGAGTTGCAAAGCTGGGGGTTCCCGAGCATGAAGATGCGTTCGCCCGGGACGAAGACGTCGTCGAAAATGGCCACCGCATCCATTTCCTCGTAGCGGGAGGCCAGCGGCTCGTCGTGAGTGCTGCCGCCGTTATAGAGCGAGGTGCGGCACAGATACCGCAGCCCCGGCGCGTCATTGGGAATGGCGAAGGCGAAGGAATAGGGCGCATCTTCGGGCGTGCCGCGCAACACCGTGGACGGGAAGACCAGCAGTTCGTCCGCAATGGGCGCGATGGTGGCCAGCATGCGGGCGCCGCGGATGACAATGCCGTCCTCGCGCTCCTCCACGATGTGGGCGGTCAGTTGGCCACCGAGCTGTTCGGAGCCGGACACTGACCGGTTGACCTGCGGCGGGATGAGGGTGTGGGTTGCCAGGGAGTCATTCTCGCGCGCCCACTCGTAGTAGTTGTGGATGTTCTCGGCAAACTTGGGGTCAGCCTGGGAGAACCATGTCCCGGCCGTGGCCAGCGCCGTCAGTGCGGAGTTCATGTAGTCTCCGGTGCGCCCCAGGAAACCGTTGGACGCTTCTGCCCAGGTGGAAATCGCGCGGCGCCGGTGGCGCAGGTCTTCCACCGTCTTGGGAACGAGGAAGGACGCGTTGACGAGGTCCCCGGTGGTGGGTGACGCGTAGGTCAGCGCTTCCTGGTGCTGCGGATCGTGCTGCATGTCGAACAGCTTCGCGTAGGACCTCGCCACATTGCGGAAGGCAGGATGCTCCGCAACCTTCTCCCTGACCACTTCGCCGTCGATCACGACGTGCGGGGTCATGCCGTTGAGTTTGTCGAGGTACTGCTGGCCGGTGCGGATTCCCATTGTTCTGTCTCCAGTCGTCGTTGAACTGCAGGTTGTTCGGGCGGGGATGTGCGTCAGAGGAGATCTTCCATGCCCAACTGGCTTTCCGGGATGGTGGTGAACGCGCTGTTGGCGAAGGCGAGCGCGTCCCCGTTGCGGTAGTTGAAGTCCACTACCTCGCCGAGGTAGAGGGTGTGATCGCCGCCGTCGTACGCCGCCCAGGGCTGGCACTCAAACCAGGCGAGGACATTGGACAGGCGCGGCGCCGTCGCGCTCTCCACCCACAGCGGTTCGGGACCCGGGCGGCCGGCGAAGTGCATGGCCAGCTGGCGCTGTTCCGCCCCCAGAATGTTGACGGTGAACGGCCGCCCGGCCAGCTCGTCGTGCGCCTTGGTGGCACGGGCAATGCTGACGAGCACCAGCGGCGGCTCCATGGACACCGACGTGAACGAGTTCACCGTGATGCCGTGGCGCTTGGTGACGCCGTCGAACGTGACGATCGCGACGCCGGTGGCGAACCTTCCGAGGCTGCCGCGGAAGTGATGGGCACGCGGAACCGATGTCCGCCCCGGGATTTCCGGGCCCGCGTCCGGCTTCGCGATCATCGTCGGCTCCTTTGGGTGCCGAGGAGTGAGTCCGGTGAATGACGGCCGCCGGGACACCGAAGACGGTGGTACACCCGGACGGCGTATTCTATAGTTGAACTCAAAATTCCTATATGGAACGCTAGCTGAACGTGACGCCCAACACAAGCCCCTGGGAACAACCCGCCCCGTTCTCCCCGCCTAGGATGGACAGCATGAATCCAACCGCCAGTGCCGGTGCACCGGCTGCGCAAGCCCAGGCCTCACCGTCGCAGACGCTCTCCAGGGGCATCCGGGCCCTGGAAATCATGGCCGAAGCCGAGAATCCGCTGACGATCGCCGAACTCGCGGATGCCATGGGCGTCCACCGGTCGGTCGCATACCGGATCCTGCGGACGCTCGAGGACCACTCGCTGCTGGTGCGTGACGACGCCGGGAGGGTGCAGCCGGGTCCCGGCCTTGCTGTCCTGGCGAGGGGAGTCTCCCGCAACCTCCAGACGGCGGCCCTCCCTGAACTCACCCAGCTTGCCAATTCCCTCAACATGACAGCGTTTATTGCTGTCTGGGACCACCAGGACTGCGTCACCCTCGTCACGGTGGAGCCGCGGCATTCGGCCGCCACGGTGGTCCAGCACCCCGGTTCCCGCCACCCCATCAGCAGCGGCGCCCCCGGCATTGCCATCCAGTCGGCGCTGCCGGAAGACGACTGGAACCGGCTGGCCCCCGGCGTGCCGTACCGCGCGGAGGCCGCGGAGGCGCGTATCCGGGGATACGCCGCAAGCCACGATGAGGTCATTGCGGGGGTTTCCTCGCTGGCCGCCCCCATCCGGGTGCCGGGCGGACGGCCGGCGGCGGTCGCCGTCGTCTATATCCGCTCGTCCCAGGACACCGCCGACGTCGCCGCGGCACTCACCGGGAGCGCTGCGCGGATAGAAGCGCAGCTCGCCTGAGCCCGCCGGTCCGGCGGACGACGACGGCGGCCACCACGCCGAGCACGAACAGCAGGACCGCAGCCGCCACCGGAACCATGAAAGCCGCGGTGTAGCCCTGGTCCTGCGCCAGCTGGCCGGCGGTCCATGAACCCAAGGCCGTGCCGGCCACTATGCCGCTGGCCAGCGCCGTCATCACCGTTCCGAGCCGTTCGGCAGGCGCCGCGATTCCGCCGATCGCAAAGACGGTCACCATGACCGGCCCCACCGGGAGGCCTAGGACCAGCAGCACCAGGACCATGCCCCACGCGGAGTCGGGCAGGAGCAGCAGCGCGGACAGTCCGGCCATGGCTGCGGCACAGGCCAGCCAGCGGGATGAGAGGGTAAACCTGGCCGGCCAGTAAGCGACAGTGATCGCCGCCGCCGCCGAGCTCAGCCCCATCACCGAGTAGAGGAGGCCCGCGGCCTCGGCGGTCGCGAAGGCGTCGGAGAAGGAACTCAGGGCCGACTGGGTGGAGCCGAAGAAGGTGCCCATGCAGGTCATCGCCAGCACTGGGACCGCGACGGCGGCGATGCTTGCCCACCGGCCGCGGCGGGCCGTGCCTGCCGCAGCGGCATCGCGTTTCACGGCCTTGGAGGATTTGCGGGGCTTGGCTGCGCTGCGCGACTTTGGTGCCCTGCGTGGCACAGCGAGGTGCGTACGGTGCATTGCGAAGGCCGGCACGAGCGTGATGGTCAGCGCCGCAGCAAGGGCCAGCGGCAGCCAGGGCGCCACCAAACTGGCGAGCACCCCCACGAGGGCAGGTCCAAGGACAAATGTCAGTTCGTCTGCCGTGCCTTCGTACGCCAGGGCCGTGTCCAAGTCGGCGCCGCTGCCTGTGCGGCCGCCTGCCGTCAGGGCCATCCACCTCACCCGTGCCAGGGGTCCCACCTGGGGACAGCTGAAACCGGCGAGCAAAGCGGCCGCGAGGACCGGCCCTGCTGCGGCGAATAATCCGGTACCCCCGCTGCCGGAACTAAAACTGCCGGCACCGGAACCGTCGGTGCCGGAACTGTCAATGCCGGGAAGCGCGCGGGCCAGGGCAATCAGCGCGAGGACGGCCAGCGCATTCAGGACGGCTGCCACCAGCAGCACTGCGCGCTGGCCCCGGCGGTCCGCGAAGGCGCCCAGAACCGGCGCACCAACGGCCGAGCCGATCCCCACCGCCCCGGCCGCTGCTCCGCCGACGGCATAGGAGCCGCTCACGGACGTGACCAGGGTCAGCGTCCCGACGGTCAGCATGGCAAGCGGGAGACGCGCGAACAGGCCGAGCGGAATGAAGCCCTTACCGGCCAGCTGCGCCAGCCGGGCGAATCTGCCGCCGGAGCGGGCAGGGCCGACGGGTACAGCGTCAGCAGGTGAAGTGTCGCCAGCTACAGGGCCGGCAGCTGCGGCGTCAGCGTCGATGTGCTGGGAGGGGCGCTTGGGCGCCGTGGAAGTAGTCATGTTTCCGGGCTCGTTCAGTCATGCGCACCGTCCCTCCTCCCGATGCGCGCAACCCGGTAACTATCCGATTCTACTGGACGGGGAGACCGACTCAGGGATTACCAAGCCGTCGGTCCGGACGGGGTGAGTCAGCCTGCCGTGACGGCATCGGAGATGTGCAGGGTGGAACCATTGCGGCCCTTCACGACCTGCAGCTGGGTGCCGATCCGCTGTTTCATTTCCGCCACGTGGCTGACAAGCCCCACGACGCGGCCGCCGTCGCGCAGGCCTTCGAGGGCGTCCATGACCTGCTCAAGGGCCTGCTCATCGAGGCTGCCGAAGCCTTCATCCACGAACAGCGTCTCAATGTCCACGCCGCCCGCCTCCTGCTGCACCACGTCAGCCAGACCCAGCGCGAGCGACAGCGAGGCCATGAAGGATTCTCCGCCCGAGAGTGTGGACGTGTCGCGCCGCTGGCCGGTCCACGCATCCACCACTTCCAGCCCCAGCCCGGATTTCGCGCCCCGCGCGGCCTTGGCATCCGTGTGCTGGAGTGTGTACCTGCCATCGCTCATGGCGACCAGCCGCTCCGAGGCAGCGACGGCCACCTGTTCAAGCCGGGCGGCCAGGACATAGCTGTTGAGGCTCATGCGGTAGCTGTTGTCGCCGCCGCCCCGGACGGAGTCCGCCAGGGCCGACAGGCGCTCTGCCTTGTCCCGCTGACTCCTTCCTGACTCGGCCTGCTCCTCGTATTCCTCCCGCAGACCTCTCAGGGCTGAGCACTTCTGTGCTGCCAGCCCGGCAGCGAGCGCCAGGTCCTTGGAATGTCCTGCTGCCCGTTCGGCTTCGACCTTGAGGCGGTCCACTTCACCCTCCTCGGCTGTGACCCCTGCGGCGTGTTCCTCTTCGGCGAGAACAAGCTCCTCGCTCGCAAAAAGCTCTTCAAGCCGTGCCTGTTCGTTCCGTCCCGCGAGGACTGCCGCTTCCAGGCGTGCAGCATCGGCAGGGTCCAGCAGCGCCTCGTGGGCTGCGGCGACTGTGCCGAAGCCGGCTTCCGGCAGGGCCAGCTCGAGCTGGGCCTGCGCTTCGTCCAGCCGGGCGGAAGCCGCTTCCAGGGCTGCGCGGGCTGTGGTAGCCCGTTCCACGACGGCGATCGTTTCGCCGATGCCGGCGGAGCGCCGGCGGAGGCTGGGGTACCCGGCCCGCAACGCGGCAAGCGCAGATTCCAGGGCTGCTGACTGTTGGTCCAGCTCGCTCAGCGAGGATTCCACCTGGGCGATGCGCGACAGGCAATCTGTCCATGCCTGCTCTGTGGTGGCGACGCGGTCCTGGAGGTCCTCGTACCGGGCCCGGGCCTCAGCCAGTTGCACCTCAGCGGCCTCCGCTTCGGCTGCCGCTGCCCTGGCAACCTTGGCGGAGTCGGCGGCCTCGGCAGGATCAGTGTCCCCGCCCTGCCCCGCCAGGACAGCCAGTTCCTGCCGGGCGGCAGCAAGCTCCTCGGACAGGGCGGCGAGTGCCAGCTCGGCGGCATCGCAGGCCTCCCTGGCCCGTTCCTCTTCCTCGGCAAGGCCCAGGACCGATGCGGCGGCGGGGACGGGCGCCGGGTGATCGGTGCCACCGCAGACGGGGCACGGCTCTCCGGTTTCCAGCCGGGCTGCCAGTTCCGCCGCGGCGTTGGCCAGTCGCTGCTCACGTATGTCGAGCCACCGCTGCCGGGACTCCTGGTGGGCGTCCCGGCCCTTGAGGTGCCGGTCTGCTGCGGCTGCGCATTTTCGAGCTGCGGCTCCGTGGCGCCGGACCACGTCAACGAGCTCATCGGCAGCCATCGCTTCCTTGGTGCGGAGCACCGCCTCGCCCGCCAGCTGGGTGAGTGGCTGCATCCCGGTCTGGAGCCGCTCCATGTCGGTGCGGAGGGCAATGAGCGAATCGGCGTGGTCGGTGCTGGTACGCAGCAGTTGCTGACGCCCGGCGGTGAGGTCTGCACTCCTCGCCGCCAGGGCTGCCAGCCGGTCTTCGTCTGCCGCACGCTCGTTCACCACGGCCAGCAGGGCCCGCAGCCGGCCAAGCTCGGCGTCGGTGTCGATGCCTGCGGGGTCTGTGTGCGCCAGTTCAACGTCCGCGAGGGCCGCCGCGTGAAGGTCCGCTGCGGCGCGTTCCATGGCAGTGGCTGACCGCTCCACCGCTGTATTGGCGGCGGTCACGGCTTTGAGCTGCCCACCGAGGGTCTCCGCTTTTCGATGCAGGGCAAGGCGGGCAGCATCATGTTCCAGGACGGGTGCGGCGGCGCTGGCTGCTGATTTCCGGCGCATTGCTGCGGCGAGTTTCACCCGGCGGCTTTCACGGGCCAGTTCCGCCTCAAGCAGGACGGCATGCTCGCGGCGAAGGGCCTCCGCGGTTTCCGCCTCCCCGCCCAGCTCCGTTGCCCGGAGCGAGGCGGCGCCCTCCAGCCACCCCAGGAGTTCCAAGTCGCTGCCGGCATCAGGCGCACCGGTCAGCTCCAGCCCCAGGGCGCCGGCCTCGGCCCGCGCCCTCGCCACCAGGAGGGCGAGCCTGCCGTTGTGTCCGCCAACCTCTTTGGCGGCTTCGGCGGCCTTCAGGCCCAGTTCACGCTCCACGGCTTCGAACCGTTCCGTTCCGAAGAGTTTCTGGAGCAGATCCATCCGGTCTGAGGCCTTGGAGCGCAGGAACGCTGCGAAGTCTCCCTGCGGAAGCATGACAACCCGGGTGAACTGTTCCCTGTCCATGCCAAGAATCGCGGCGATTTCGCCGCCGGCTTCGTCATTCCGGCCGGACTTCTCAATCCATTCCCCGCCGACCCGCTCCCGCAGGAGGGTCTTGGCTTTCTGCGCGGTGAAGCCGTTCCGGCCGCGGGCACTGGGCTTGTCCCACGCCGGAAAGCGTGTGACCTCGAAGCGCCGGCCGCGGGCTGAGAACTCGCAGGTGACGCTGGGTTCCGTCGCCGCCTCGGCGTGGTCGCTGCGGAGTCTCTTGCCGTCCTGCCGCGCACCGGGCACCGAGCCGTACAGGGCGTAGCAGATGGCGTCCAGCACGCTGGTCTTCCCGGCGCCGGTGGCGCCGTTGAGGAGAAACAGCCCATGGGCGCTGAGCATGTCAAAATCGATTTTTTCCGTGCCGGCGAAGGGGCCGAAGGCACAGATTTCCAGCCGATGGATCCTCATAGTGACACTCCTTGCAGGCGGACAGTTTCCAGCGCTTCGGCCAGCACGCTTCGCTCGGCGTCGTCGGGCTCCCGGCCGCGGACGTGCTCCAGAAAGCCGCAGCAGACCGAGAGGTCGTCTTCGGCCTCGGCGAGCCGGCTGCTGTAGCTGACCTTGGCCGACGGCGGCGCGCCCTCCGGATCAAAGCCGAGCACGAGGGTGTCCGGGAACCGTGCCCGCAGCCGCTCCATGGCCTGGGCCGGCCGCTGGGCATCGGTGAGGGTCACCTGGCAGTAGGCATCCTCGGCCCAGGCATGGTGGTCGGACTCCAGGAGTTCCGTGATGGTTCCGCGGAGGACGGCAAGTTTCCTTGGCGCCTCCCAGTGCACCGGCTCCACCGACGTGACGCCCGATTCGTCAACGTCGATGAGCCAGCCACCCTTTTGGTGCTGCGCCTCAGAGAAGGAATAGGCCAGCGGAGATCCCGAGTAGCGCACCTCAGGCGACAGCGCCTGCCGTCCGTGCAGGTGGCCCAGGGCGGTATAGCTGAAGCCGGCGAAGAGGTCGAGAGGAACTGCCCCGACTCCCCCGATGCTGAGGTCACGCTCGCTGTCCGAGCTGATTCCCCCGCTGGCGAAGGTATGCGCCAGCACCACAGAGTGGACATTGCGCGACGTGCTGCGGCTGGCCAAGTCCGCCCGGATGCGGTCCGTGGCGGCGCGGGTAACCTCGAAATGACTGGCGGTCTCCACGCCGAAATGGTCGGCCACGAGGCGCGGTTCCAGCCACGGTATGCCATAGATCGCCAGCGCAGGGCTCCGGTCATCCTCCGGTTGGTCCCCAAGCGGAATCATCAGCGGCGTGTCCAGTTCCGCGAGCCGGGTGCGAAGGTGCACGCCGCCGCGCTCCATGAGCCGGGAGGCGAAGCCGAGCCGAATAGCGGAGTCATGGTTCCCGCTGGTGAGCACCACCCGGGCTCCGGCGCCGGTCAACCGGACGAGGGCGTCGTCGAGCAGGCCGACGACGTCCACCCCGGGCAACGCGCGGTCGTAGACATCGCCGGCGATGAGGACTATGTCAACGGACAGTTCCTCGACGCGCGCGACTAGCTGATCGACGAATCCGCGCTGGGCATCGAGCATCCCAACGCCATGGAAGGACCGGCCAAGGTGCCAGTCGGAAGTGTGCAGTAACCGCATGTTTTTAAGCTATCCGTAGGGACTGACAGTTTTGCCGACCGCACGTGGGCGCGTCCGAAGCGGCTTCTTTCTGGTGTTCCCTACTTGTGGCCAGGGCCGTCGAAGAAATCGCGGACGTCGTCGCCGGCGGGGGCCGGCCGGCTGCCGGGCTTGTCGGTGGCTGGCTTCTCGCTGCCTGACGTGCCGCCGGCCGCCTCGGCACGGCGTGCCGCGGCCTCCTCGTCGCTGTCCGCAGCGTCGTCGAAATCCCGGGCCAGGTCCTCGTCGGATCCCGCGGTACCGGCAGCGGTGCCCGTTGCAGGCGTGCCGCCGGTGGTGTCCGAGAACCCCCGGAAAACCAGACCGGCAATGGCCGCGCCCACCAGCGGGGCAACCCAGAACAGCCACAGCTGCCCCAGCGCCCAGCTGTTGCTGAACAGGGCGGACGCGGTGGCGCGTGCGGGGTTGAACGGAGCGTTGCCGACGGCCTGCCCGAACTGCAGAAGCACCGCCATCGCCAGGCCGACGGCGAACGGTGCGGCCGCTGCGTGGATGTTCCGGCGTGCCGTGGTGCCGAGGAAGACAGCCACAAGGAGCGCGGCGCCGAGGACTTCGGCGAGGAGGACGCCTGCCATGGACGCCTGGATGACGGAGTGCTCGCCGAAGCCGGCCGTGACGGTGTCGAAGGCGGCCCGGGTGTCCGGGATGTTGGGAATGGTGCGGAGCACGCCGAACAGTGCCAGCGCGCCGGCGGCGGCACCCACCAACTGGGCGCCGACGTAGGCGGCGGCGTGGCCTGACCTGATCCGCCCTGCGACGAGGTTGCCCAACGTGATGGCCGGGTTGAAATGTCCCCCGGAAACATAGGCGAAGGCCAGCATCGCGGCCGTCACGGCCAGGCCGGCAGCGAGGGCCGCGGGCAGCGGGTTCGACTGCGGGAGGGTAAACAGCGGCACGCCCAGCCCGGCCACGACCAGGAACAGCGCCCCGAACGCTTCGGCCGCCAGCCGGGAAAGCAGTCCGGGCCGGAAGCCGGCACCGTCCGGGTGCGGCTCGGCGTCGGTCGTGGACAGGGACACAGGCGTGGTCATGGTGGGAGAATCCTTCGCTTTTCGTCGGCCCGGAACACCGGCATCTGCCGGGTCAGCCTCTGCAGTCTGCCAATAGAGTCTGGACGGTTGCTGAGTCCGAGCTTAGCGCCCCGTGACCGGGACCCTTTCGGGGTGAGCAAGGCCACACAGCGCAGCGGTCCATCCGGCGGGCGGAACCGTGGCGTCCCCGACGGGTAAATTTACCTGCATGAGCAATATTCCCGGCACCGCGGCCGCGCCGTCCCCGAAGTCCCGCATCCATGGCTGCCTCTTGGGCGGCGCCCTTGGAGACTCCCTCGGCTACGCCGTCGAGTTCGATTCCATTGCCGCCATCCGGAGCCGGTTCGGCCCGCAAGGGCTGCAGGACTTCGCAGCGCTCGACGGCGGCAGCCACTTTTCGGACGACACGCAGATGACGCTGTACACAGTGGACGGGCTCGTCGAGGCGCTCGAGTGGGCGAACGCAGGCGTCGGTGCCGATGCGAACGCCTGCGTCTGGCTCGCCTACCTGCGCTGGCTTGAGACCCAGGGCGTGTCGGCCCCCGATCCGGCTCCTCGGCCGCAGCCGCGCTGGATTGACCGCCAGCCTGCGCTCAGGCACCGCCGGGCCCCCGGCGGCGCCTGCCTCAGCGGGCTGGCGACCGGTGAGATGGGCACGGTGTACCGGCCGGTCAACCCCGACTCGAAGGGCTGCGGGACGGTCATGCGGTCGGCGCCGTTCGGGCTGGTCCCGCACATCCCGGCCGAATCCGTCTACAAGCTGAGCGCGGATGCCGCCTCCCTGACGCACGGACATCCCTCTGCCCGCCAAAGCGCCGGGGTCTTCAGCCTGCTGATCCACTCGCTGGTCCAAGGGCAGGGCCTGCTGGACGCCGCGCAGGTTGCCGCCGACCACGTCCGGTCCGATGCGGAAGCTGCGCCGGAACTCGGCGAGCGCCTCAGCGCGGCGCTCCGTCTTGCCGGCGAGGCGACAGCCCCCGGAGCCGGGACGAGGGGACTGCTCACCCCCGAGGACCTGGTCCGCGAACTCGGGGAAGGCTGGGTGGCGGAGGAGGCACTCGCCGTCGGGCTTTACGCAGTTCTGGCCACAGCGACGGGTAGCCCGGCGACAGGTGGCAGCGGCGCAGCGCCCACTCCGGTGGAGCATTTCAAGGCGGCCATCGCCGTGGCCGTCAACCACAGCGGAGACAGTGATTCGACGGCGTCGATCGCCGGGAATATCCTGGGCGCCTATTACGGCGAGGCGTGCCTGCCGGCCGACTGGCTGGAGGCACTTGAGGCGCCCGACGTGATCCGTGGCATGGCGGACCAGCTGGTGTCCGTTACAACTGCCTGAGGGAAATGTTGTTGCAGGCCTCGCAGACGTCCTCCGGGATCATGCCCCGGCGCTGCAGGAAGCCGAATATCGAGCAACCGAGGCAGAACCCGGCGAAGGCCTCCAGGGAAGCAGCGGCGACGAGGACGGCCAGCAGCACCCAGGCCGCCGGTGCCAGGCCCGCGAAGAACAGCGCGGCCGCCGCAGTGGAAACCGCAGCCCCGATCCCCTGCGCGAACCGCTTGGGCGGTCCGGGAACCAGTTTGGCGCGCCCGAGCCGCGGAGCAAGCACCTTGACCGAGAGCAGCGCCAGCGGGGAGATCCTCGGGCCGAAAAGCACGCGAAGCCAAAAGCCGGCAGCAATGATGGCAAGTCCCCAGCCGAAGCCGGTGAGGAGCGTGGCGGCGGCGAGCAGCACCACCAGCCCCGCCGTGATGCGGGCGGCATATTCATTGACCGGGTTGGGAAAGGCAAACACCGCCTGCCAGTCCACCCCGCCCCTTGCGGTGGCCGGGGACACACTGGTCTCGCTTGGTCTGCTCATGCAGCAAGGCTAGGAGCGCAGGGCCGCCGCTGGGAAGCTTTGTTGCGCCAGATGAATCCCGGCAGCGGGCAGCCCGGCGCCAGTCAGCGTCGTGCCCGGCGTCCCTCCGACCATCTGCAGGAATTCGCCCTCGGACAAGACCTCGATGGACTGCCCCCGTTCGTGCAGCTCAAGCACGCGCTTGGCCTTGCCGGTGAGCCGTCCGGACCGGAGGTCGCCGGCGTCGAATCCGTCGCCCACCACCAGGACGCTGGTCCGGGCGGTGACCCGGCTTTCCGGTTTGGCCCCCATCTCGGCCGAGCGCATTTTGGCCTCCGGCCGGGGCATGGCCAGCTGGCCGGTGAACACCACCGTCTGGCCATAAAGCGGGTGGCCGGGTTCGGCGTCCGGATTAGGTACGGGGTTGTCCCCCTCCTCCGGCCATCCGCTTCGGAAGGGCCGGGCAGGTCCGGCACTGCCGCCGCCGGCGAGGGCCGCGACGGTCGCCTTGGACAGGGCGTCTTGGGCCGGGTGAAAGGCCTGCTGCCGGGGTATCGACAGGCCGAGTGACAGGTAGAGCTCCGCAACGCTGTTTGCCTGGTTGCGGGCGGCGATGTCGATCAGGATGCCGGCGCAGGCCCTCGCATCCTCGGCGGCATCGTGGTGGTTGACCAAGGGTACGCCGGCCTCTTCGGCAGCGAAGGGCAGCGAATTGGACACCAGTGAGTAGCAGCGCCGGGACAGCATCACGGTGCACACGTAGTCGTACGCCGGACCGGGAAGCCCGGAGACTTCGAGTCCGGAGCGGATGACGCCCAGGTCGAAGGCGGCGTTATGTGCAGCGAGGATGTCGCCGCCAATGAATGCACCGATTTCAGGGAACAGCTCCCCGAAGCGCGGCAGGCCCGCGACCTTCTCGGGCCTGATGCCGTGGATCCGCACGTTGTGGTGGTCGAAGGAGTCGTGGTTTTCCGGCGGCCGCATGAGCCAGGAGGCTTCCTCGACGATCACACCGCCGCGGACCTTGCTGAGGCCAACGGCGCACGGAGAACCGCGAAAGCCGTTGGCGGTCTCGAAGTCGATCGCCGTAAAGTCCAAACTCACGGGCTCAACTTTAGCGCCGCGGGAGCAGCGGCACGGTCAAGTACCCTTGGAAGGTGAACTTTAATGCCATCAGCGACTTTGCCGTGCCCATGTTGGGAGGAGCCGGACCTGTCCAGCCGCAGCTGGCCTCGTTCCTGCCCGACTGGCTTAATCCCCAGGTTTTCCTCGCCGACCCCGCCCTGGCTCCGTGGGTGGTGCTGCTGGTCTGCGGAATCATCTTCGCCGAAACCGGCCTGCTCATCGGGTTCTTCCTTCCCGGCGACTCCATGCTGTTCACCGCCGGCCTGCTCGTGGCCACGGACACCATCAAGTTCAATATCTGGCTCTTCGCCGCGCTCATCATCGTGGCGGCGATCATCGGAAACCAGACCGGATACCTCATCGGCTCCAAGGCGGGCCCGGCGATCTTCAACAAGCCGGATTCCCGGCTGTTCAAGCACGAAAACGTTGAAAGCGCCCACAAATTCTTCGAGAAGCACGGCGGCAAAGCCCTGATTCTGGCGCGCTTCGTTCCCATCATCCGGACATTCGTGCCGGTCATCGTCGGCGTGGCGCAGATGGACAAGCGGAAGTTCTTCCTCTTCAACGTCATCGGCGCGTTTCTGTGGGGCGGGGGCGTGACGCTGCTGGGCTACCTGCTGGGTGACAGGATTCCGTGGGTGCGCGAGAACCTGGACATCATCTTCATCGTGATCGTCCTGCTCTCGGTGATTCCGATCGGCATCGAGGTCTTCCGGGGAATGGCCGCCAAGCGTCAGGCCGCCAAGTACGGCACCGACGTGGTGGAGGAGTTCATCGAGGAGCACGAGCCCGAAGAGGAACGCAAGACGCCCTAGGGTCCTCAGAGACACGAACGGCCGTTCCCCGCATACGCGCTGCTGGCCAGCAACGCTTATGCGGGGAACGGCCGTTTAAAGGGATCTAGCGGCCGGCGAGGGCGTCGACTATCGCGGGCAGCAGGGCACGGAAGGCCTGCCCGCGGTGGCTGATGGCGTTCTTCTCGTCCGGCGTCAGCTCCGCGCAGCTGCGGTCGAGTCCGAGGGGCTGGAGCACGGGGTCGTAGCCGAAGCCGCCCTCACCGCGCGGCTCCCGCAGCAGGGTGCCGGCGAGCTGGCCGTACTCCACCACCTCGTGTGCCCCGTCCCCCGCCGACGCCGGCACCGCCAGGGCTGCGGCGCACACGAAGGCGGCGCCGCGGTGGGCGTCGGGGACATCGGCGAGCTGGGCCAGCAGCAGCCGGAGGTTGGCGGCATCGTCCCCGTGCCGACCTGACCAGCGGGCGGAAAAGATGCCCGGGGCTCCGCCCAGCACGTCAACGGACAATCCGGAGTCGTCGGCGATCGCAACCAGCCCTGTCGCCTCGGCCACCGCCCGCGCCTTGAGCAGCGAGTTTTCCGCGAAGGTCACGCCGGTCTCGGCGACGTCGGGGCCTCCGACGGCGGACGCGTCCACTACCTGGGTGTCGACGTCCAGCCCGGGAACCTGCCCCCGCAGCAGATCGCGCAGTTCCCGCAGCTTCCCCTTGTTGTGCGTGGCCAGCACCAGCCGGGGTGCCGGCGCTGGGCTCTGGCCGCTCACGGCGCTGTTGTCATTCACGGCGCTTCGGCCAGGGTTTCGCGCTGGATGGCTGCGAGCTGCTCCGTCCCCAACAGTGCAAGGTCGAGCAGCTTGTTGAGCTCGTCGCGGTCGAACGGGGCGCCCTCCGCGGTGCCCTGCACCTCCACGAACTTGCCGGAACCGGTCACCACGACGTTCATGTCGGTCTCGGCCCGGACATCCTCGATGTACGGCAGGTCAAGCATCGGAACGCCGTCGATGATGCCAACGGACACGGCGGCGATGGTGTCCACCAGCGGCTGGGCGTTCCGGGCAATCATCTTGTTCTCGCGGGCAAAGCGGATCGCCTCGGCGAGGGCCACATAGGCGCCGGTGATCGCGGCGGTCCGCGTCCCGCCGTCGGCCTGCAGGACATCGCAGTCCAGCACGATGGTGTTTTCGCCGAGCGCCTTGGTGTCGATGATCGAGCGCAGCGAACGCCCGATCAGGCGTGAAATCTCATGGGTGCGGCCGCCGATCTTGCCCTTGACGGATTCGCGGTCGGAGCGCGTGTTGGTGGCGCGCGGCAGCATGGCGTATTCGGCCGTGACCCAGCCGCGGCCTTCGCCCTTGAGCCAGCGGGGAACGCCCTCGGTCAGGGAAGCCGTGCACAGTACCCGGGTGTTGCCGAACTCGATCAGGGCGGATCCCTCCGCCTGCTTGGACCAGCCGCGGGTGATGCTGATGGGGCGGAGCTGGTCCGGGGTGCGGCCGTCGGCACGGATGACGGGGGCAGTGGTTGCTTCGGAAGTCATGCCTTTAGCTTATCGATTTATCCGCGCCCGGCTGGCGCAGTAGGTGCCAGCCTCAGACCGTGCCCTCAGACGATGTAGTGGACTCCCGCGACCGCGACGGCGACATCGCCGCCGAAAGCGGGACGCGCCTCGGCCATGACTTTCGTCTGGGAGGTCCAGACCGGGATGTGCGTCAGGAGCAGGCGGCGGGCGCCGGCCACCGCAGCGGCTTCGCCTGCCCGCTTGCCTGTCAGGTGGACGTCCTTGATGCCGTCGTCGCGGCCCTCTTCGAAGGCCGCCTCGCACAGGAACAGGTCAGCGTCCTTGGCAGCTTCTTCGAGTCCGCGGCAGGAATCGGTATCCCCCGAGTAGGTCAGGACGCGCGTCACGGCCGCCCCGGTGGCGTCGGGCTCGGTCACCTCCACGCGCAGCGCGTAGGCCTCCTCCACGGGATGGTTCACCGCGAAGGGCGTCACGGTGAAAGGCCCCACGGTGACGGACTGGCGCTCGGTCCAGTTGGTGAAGTCAAATTCCTCGTGCATGCCCGGGTCGAGGTCAAGGCCGTACGCGGTGGCCATCCTGTCCGCCGTCGCGGCAGGCCCCCAGACCGGGATGCGTCCCCGGTCCCAGCCGCCGGGCTTCCACCGCACGGCCACGTGCAGTCCGCACAGGTCCATGCAGTGGTCCGGGTGCAGGTGCGTCAGGAAGATGGCGTCGATGTCCTCAAGGTCCGTGTAGCGCTGGATGGCGCCCAGGGCTCCGCTGCCAAGGTCCATGACGACTTTCCAGGTGCGTTCGCCGTCATGCGCTGTCAGCAGGTAACAGGACGCGGGCGAACCAGGCCCGGGGAAGGACCCGGTGCAGCCGACGATGGTGAGCTTCACAGGGCGGAACCTCCGGACGACGGGCTGCCGCCGGCACCCTGTCCCACAAAATTCGAGATCCGCGGCCGGGACGCCGCACGCTGGGCAGCGGCGATCATTTCCGGCGTAATGCGCGCCAGGCTTCCGGTCGGATACTGTGCGGCCACATGGTCGACGTGCTTGACGCTGAGGACTTCGGGCCCGAGGAACCTGCGCGCGAGCGATTCAAACTGGCCCGCGTCACCCGTGGCGATGAAGCTGTGCTCCGGCGCGGCAGCGGCGGTCCGCTCCAGGCCGCGGCTGGCAAGCGCGCGGTACACGTCCTTGGCGGTTTCCTCGGCACTGGAAACGAGGGTGACGTCCTCGCCCATGACATAGGAAATGACTCCGGTCAGCAGCGGGTAGTGGGTGCAGCCGAGCACAACGGTGTCCACTCCGGCGGCCTTCAGCGGCTCGAGGTACTCCCCCGCCACAGCCAGCAATTCGGGGCCGGTGGTGATGCCCGCCTCCACGTAGCTGACGAACGCGGGACAGGCCACGGAGGTGATGACAAGGTCCGGCGCCGCGGCAAACGTGTCCTCGTAGGCGCGGGAGCCCACGGTGGCGGAGGTGCCGATCACGCCGACGCGCCCGGTGCGGGTGGCCGCCACGGCACGCCTGACGGCCGGCTGGATCACCTCGATCACCGGAATCCCGTAGCGGGCCGTGTACCGCTCGCGGGCGTCCCGGAGGACCGCTGCCGACGCCGAGTTGCAGGCGATGGTGAGCAGTTTGACGCCGGAATCCACCAGTTCGTCCATGACGCCCAGGGCATTGGCGCGCACCTCGGCGATGGGGAGGGGACCGTAGGGCCCGTGGGCGGTGTCACCGACGTAGAGGATGGATTCGTTCGGCAACTGGTCGATGATGGAACGCGCCACCGTGAGTCCGCCGACGCCCGAATCGAAGACCCCGATCGGCAGCGATCCGAGGTTGCCGCCGATGGTCGTTGCGGAATCCGGCGCAGCTCCTGCTGCGGGATCCGTGCTCGATGCTGAAGTCATGATTATTCGAGGATAGGTCTTCCCGGTAGGCGCGGCCATCACTTGTGGTGTGCGCCTCATGTCAAATTTGTCACATCCGGGAACCCGCGCGCCGGCCCGTACGTGGAAGGCCAGCGGACAACGTGCCCCGAGATGGGGCTACGGGCGGGTTTCCAGGGACTGCAGCATCGCCTGGACGAGGGACTCCTGAAGCCACGTGGTGAAGTTGTAGACGAGGGCCAGGTAGCTTTCCACGTCTTCCGCCTGGGACCAGTCCTGCATCTGGTGCACGTGGTCGGCATCGGCCTCGTCCCGGATGTCGAGGCGCTCGGCCAGGACCAGCCGGACATCGTTCAGTGCCGTGGACCAGTGCCGGGCGTCGGCGGCAGTCAGGACCAGCTCATCCTTGTCCAGCTCCAGCGCCGCCGCGCGCAGCGCGCCGATCTTGCTTTCCCGCAGTGAACGTTCGGTGAGCTGGCGGAACTCAAGGGAGGCGGCGCCGTCGTCCTTAACAACGTTCGGCAAGAGCCGCCGGAGCGCGCGGTCCGAAGGCTCCTTGACGTCCATGTCCAGCCCGATCATGGCGGCCAGCGGATCCTGGTTTCCGCGGTCTTCCGGCTCGAGCATCGAGATGACGTCGTCAAAAAGACTGCGCAGCAGCTCCCGCTCCGCCGGTTCCAGGAACCCCGTGATGCCCTTGAGCCCGTATTTGAAAGCCTTAGCCACGTTTTCCCCTGCCCTTGCCTGGGCCGCCGTTCTTGCCGCCCCCGCTGTTTCCGCCGGTGGCCTTCTCAACCGTTGCCCACAGGCCGAAGCCGTGCATGGCCACCGCGTGCTGTTCCACCTGTTCCTTGCTGCCGTGGGCAACGATGGACCGGCCCTTCTTGTGAACCTCCATCATGAGCTTGTTCGCCTTGCTTTCCGAATACCCGAAATAGCTCTGGAAAACGAAGCTGACATAGCTCATGAGATTGACCGGATCATTCCAGATCACCAGGTTCCAGGGGATGTCAGGGGCGGTCAGGGCGTCGGTGGACTCCGCTGTTCCGGTTTGGGTGCTCTCCTGTGTGTCAGGGCCGAGCGCAACGCTTAAGGTCATCTGTCCATTCTATGGGGAGGCGCACTAGAGTGATTTTGTGAGTACCTCCCCGGGCTGGAACCAGCCACGCACGTCCCTGTTCACTGATCACTACGAACTGACCATGTTGCAGGCCGCGCTCCATTCCGGCGCCGCCCACCGCAAGTCAGTCTTCGAGGCGTTCGCACGCAGGCTGCCCGACGGCCGGCGCTACGGGATCGTGGGCGGCACCGGCCGGCTGCTGGACGGCATCGCGGCCTTCCGCTTCGGCGACGCTGAACTGGAGTTTCTGGGCCGTACGCACGTGGTCAACCAGAAGACCCTGGATTACCTGGCCGACTTTCGCTTCACCGGGGACATCTGGGGCTATGCGGAAGGCGAGGCCTACTTCCCGAACTCGCCCGTCCTGATCGTCGAATCGACGTTCGCCGAGGCCTGCATCCTGGAGACCTATATCCTCTCCGTGCTGAACCACGACAGCGCCATCGCCTCGGCGGCCTCCAGGATGATCACCGCGGCCGGGGACCGGCCCTGCATCGAAATGGGCTCGCGGCGGACGCACGAGGAATCGGCCACGGCCGCTGCCCGCGCCGCCGTGATCGCCGGTTTTGACAGCACCTCCAACCTCGAGGCCGGCCTCCGCTACGGGATCAAGACCGTGGGCACCGCGGCCCATTCCTTCACGTTGCTCCATGACACCGAACGCGACGCCTTTGAGGCGCAGGTCGCCTCGCTGGGTACCGGCACCTCGCTGCTCGTGGACACGTACGACGTCGAAACGGCCGTCCGTACGGCCGTGGACATCGCCGGGGACCAGTTGGGCGCCGTCCGGCTGGACTCGGGCGACCTGGTGGAGCAGGCCCAGTGGGTGCGCCGGCTGCTCGATGAGCTGGGCAACGTGAACACCCGCATCATGGTCACCTCCGACCTCGACGAGTTCGCCATTGCGGCCCTCCAGTCCGCGCCGGTGGACGCCTACGGCGTGGGCACGTCCCTTGTTACCGGGTCCGGGGCGCCCACCGCGAGCATGGTGTACAAGCTTGTCAGCCGCACTGACGACAACGGGGAGTTCGTTCCCGTGGCCAAAACTGCCAAGAACAAGGTGAGCAAGGGCGGGCGCAAATATGCCCTCCGCCGGCTGAACGAGCACGGCACGGCCACCCAGGAACTTATCGGCGTGGGCCACCGCCCCCTCGACGACGGCAACGACCGGCCCCTGCTGCAGCAGTTCATCAAGAACGGAGAGCTGCTGCCGGCCTGGACCGGCCACGAAGGCGTGCTGCGCGCCCGCCAGCGCCATGCCGAATCCATGGCGGAACTGCCGGCGGTCGTGCACCGCCTGCATCGCGGCGAGCCGGCCATCCCCACTCTTTACGAGGAAAACTGAGGAGAACTGATGTCACGTGCACTGATCATTGTCGACGTCCAGAACGACTTCTGCGAGGGCGGCGCCCTGCCGGTGGAGGGCGGAGCCGCCGTGGCGGGGGCCATCAGCGAGTACGTCGAAGCGCACCACCTCCAGTTCGACCACATCGTCGCCACGCAGGACTGGCACATCGATCCCGGCGCGCACTTCTCGGAGACACCGGATTTCAAGGACAGCTGGCCGCCGCACTGCGTCGCGGGAACGCAGGGCGCTGAACTCCATCCGGACCTTGAGACCGAACACATCCAGGCCTACTTCCACAAGGGCCTGCACACCGCCGCATACTCCGGCTTTGAGGGCCTGCTCGCTCCCGAGGACGCTGTGCCCACCGGTGACCGGAAACCCGGCGCCCTGCCCATGCCCGGTGATGCGGACTACGCGCCCGAAGAGGACTCCATAGGCCTGGACGACTGGCTCCAGAGCCACGATGTGGAAGACGTCGTGGTGGTGGGCCTCGCCACCGACCACTGCGTCATGGCCACCTCCCTGGACGCCGTGCAGGCGGGCTACTCGGTCACTGTCATCAAGCGGCTGACGGCGGGAATCGCCGAGGACCTGGACGATACCTACGCCGAGCTGGAACTGGGGGGCGTTGACCTCGAGTAGCCGTCCCGCTACTTGCGGCCGACGAACCAGTCCTGGAGCTTCTTGAGCCTTGACTGCAGCTGCTCCTCGTTGGCCTGCGCGACGGGCGGACCGCCACAGACAGTACGCAGCTTCGTATGGACCACACCGTGGGGCGTTCCCGTCCGGGCGGACCAGGCAGCCACATTCTTCGCAAGCTCGTTCCGCAGGTCCATCAGCATCCGGTGGTCCGGAACGGCCGGCGCCGCCGGGGCCGCCGCGGGGCCCTGGCGCTTTTTCCGGCTCTGCTGCTCGTGCTGGCGCTGGCGCAGCAGGGTTCCCACCTGTTCGGCGTCCAGCAGGCCCGGAATGCCGAGGAAATCCAGTTCATCCTCGGACCCGATGTCGCCGCCCGTGCCGAATTCGCCGCCGTCGAACAGCACACGGTCGAAGGATGCCTGGGAATCAAGGGCCTCGAACTTGCCCTTGGTCAGGCTGTCAGAGGCCTTGTCCTCACGGTTGGCCTCGTCCATGAGCGAATCTTCCGGATTGAAGAGGCCGTCACCGTCCTCCTTTTCCGGCCGGTCCAGGGCATGGTCCCGTTCCGCCTCCATGCTGTTGGCCAGCGCCATCAGCTGGGGAACCGAGGGCAGGAACACAGAGGCGGTCTCGCCCCGCTTCCGCGCACGCACAAAACGGCCCACGGCCTGGGCGAAGAACAGCGGCGTGGACGTCGACGTCGCGTACACGCCCACCGAAAGACGCGGAACGTCCACGCCTTCGGACACCATGCGGACGGCCACCATCCAGCGCTTCTCGTTCGCCGAGAATTCTTCGATCTTGCTCGAAGCCTTCGCATCATCCGACAGGATGACGGTGGGCGATTCGCCGGTGATCCTCTTCAGCTGGCCGGCATACGCCCTGGCATCCTCATGGTCCGTCGCGATCACCAGGCCGCCTGCATCCGGCACGGACCGGCGCACCTCGCTGAGGCGCTTGTCCGCTCCGGCGAGCACGGCCGGAATCCACTCCCCGGCGGGGTTCAGGGCTGTGCGCCATGCCTGGGACGTGACATCCTTGGTCACCGCGGCCTCGCCAAGGGAAGCGGCCATTTCCTCTCCGCCGCTGGTGCGCCAGCGCATCTGGCCCGAATACGCCATGAACATGACCGGCCTCACCACGTGGTCGCGCAGCGCATTGCCGTAGCCGTAGGTGTAGTCCGCCTTGGACCGCCTGATGCCGTCCCGGTCCTCCGCGTACTCCACGAACGGGATGGGCGAAGTGTCCGAACGAAAGGGGGTGCCGGTCAGCGACAGGCGCCGGACCGCGGGATCGAACGCCTCGCGGAGGCCGTCTCCCCAGGACAGCGCCTCGCCGCCGTGGTGGATCTCGTCCAGGATCACCAGGGTGCGGGCAGCCTCGGTCTTGGCACGGTGCAGCATGGGCTTGCTGGCCACCTGCGCATACGTCACGGCAACGCCAATGAAGCCCCGGCCGTGCTGGCCGTCGGAATTCTTGAAGTTCGGATCGATGGCGATGCCGACGCGTGCGGCGGCGTCAGCCCACTGCCTCTTCAGGTGGTCCGTCGGGGCAACGATGGTCACCCGGTTAACGGCGCCGGACTCGATGAGCATGGACGCCACGCGGAGGGCGAAGGTGGTCTTGCCTGCGCCGGGCGTCGCCACAGCCAGGAAGTCGCGCGGACCAGTGCTGAAGTAGCGGTCGAGGGCTTCCTGTTGCCAGGCACGGAGTTTCTGGGCGGTTCCCCAGGCTGCACGTTCCGGATAAGCCGGGGGCAGGGTGGGTCCGCCGAAGAGTGTCTCCGTCACTACTTGTTGTTGCCTGAGTCCCCGCCGGACCCCTTGCCGCCGTCATTGCCCGGGCGAAGGCCGTCGTAGACCTCTTTGCACATCGGGCAGACCGGGAATTTCTGCGGGTCACGCCCGGGCGTCCAGACCTTGCCGCACAGCGCGATGACGGGGTCACCGGTCAGCGCGGACTCCATGATCTTTTCCTTGCGGACGTAATGCGAGAAGCGTTCACGGTCGCCGGGTTCCACTTCCTGGCGCTGTTCCTCGCGCTCAATGGTGGCCGTGGACGATCCGGCTCCGGAGAGCTCACGCATGGGGTCGTTGTCGAGAGGATCCGTCATGCTAGTCATGCCATCCATCTTAGCCCGTCCCGGAGCGTGGGCCGCGGACCCCGGACCGGAGCCGCGCAGCCGGCAAAGCAGCAGGCAAAGCGGCCGGCGCGGCGTCTACAGGTCCTGCCAGGCCGGCTTGTGATCGTACGAATGGCGGTAGTAGTCGGCCAGTTTCAGCGACGACGCCGCGGCCTCGTCGATGAGGATGGACGCGTGCGGATGCAGCTGGAGGACGGAAGCGGGGCAGACTGCCGCCACGGGACCCTCGATGAGATCATGGACCGCCTGCGCTTTCTGTGCCCCCGTCGCCACCAGCACGGCGTGGCGGGATTCGAGGATGGTGCCCAGTCCCTGCGTCAGCACGTGGTGGGGCACCTCCGTGAGGCTGCCGAAAAAGCGGGCATTGTCCCGGCGTGTCTGCTCAATGAGCGTCTTGATGCGCGTCCGGGACGCCAGCGATGAACCCGGTTCGTTGAATCCGATGTGGCCGTCGGTTCCCAGTCCCAGCAGCTGCAGGTCCACCCCGCCGCTCTCCCGGATGGCGTCCTCGTACGCCCGGCACGCGGCGGGAATGTCCGGCGCGCTGCCGTCCGGGCCGTGGACATTGTCCGGGGGGATGTTGACCCTGTCGGCAAAGTCCCTGCGGATGACCTCGCGGTAGGACTCCGGATGGCCGGGTTCCAGCCCCACGTACTCGTCCAGCAGAAAGCCGTGGACCCTGCTGAAGTCCAGCAGGCCACGCTCATGGCGCGCTGCCAGTTCATCGTAGATCGGCAGTGGCGATGAACCTGTGGCCAGGCCCAGCACGGCCTCGGGCTTGCGGCGCAGCAGCGCCTGGACGGCATCCGCCGCCAGGGAGGCGATCTGCCTGTTGCCCGGAAGGATCACGACCTCCACGGTGCACCGCCTTTCATCTGCATGCCGCGACCGGACGTGCACGGTCCGGGCCAGCGGTCTCGTGCCTAGTCAACCACGTGCGGAGCCGCCCCGGCAGGCCCGTTACCTGTTGACGGTCAGCTGGGCCAGCAACTCGGGCCCGCGGGCATCGAGCCAGCGGCCGCCGACGCGGACGCCTGCCACGAAGAGGGCCAGTCCCAGCAGCAGCCCGACGGCGAGGTTGGCCCAGCCAAAGGCCGGGTCACCGGTGACGGACTGGGCGATCAGCAGGGCGGCTTCCGGAAGCATCAGCACCAGCAGGACGCCCATGCCGCCGAACTGGACGGCCAGGGTCTGGCCCACGTTGCCGGGCGGTTTCTTGAAGGGGCTGTCCCCGGGGAGCGGAACCGCCGCCGTGTAGCGGGCCGAAACCACCGAGGCGAGGCCAAGCCCGCTGAACAACACACCGAGGGAGAGCCCCAGGATGGCCGGCAGCCACTCCCAGTTCCCGGTCAGGAAGAACGGCCCCACCGCAAGGACCAGCACGGTGGGCAAGGCAAAGGAAAGGCATGCCAGGGCGCGCCCCAACCGGTCATGCAGGCCGCGGACTCCTGCGGCGAGATGCAGGGCGAATGCCGTGTTGTCGTAGGACACATCGGCCGAGATGGACCAGGCCAGCAGGAATGCGGTCAGCGGGCCGACGATCATGATGACGCCGAAACTGCCCGTCTGGCTTCCCTGGAACGCCAGCACCACGGGCAGGAGCGGAATGGCCACGAGGGATCCGGAGTACCGCGGATCCCGGAACCAATAGGTCAGGGAACGGGCGGCAATGGCGCCCGTCGGCGAGGCGGGAAACAGCGCGAACAGCCCCATCCGGCCCCCCGTCCTGCGGTTGCTTCCGGCGTAGGGCGGGGTGACCAGGGCGCGCTGCAGCAGGAGTTTCCAGCACCAGGCCATGGCGCCGAGGGTTGCCACGCCGATGAGGAGCTTCAGGGCTGCATCGACAGGACGCCCCGCCGCGAGGTCGCCGCCCAGTGACCAGGCTGCGCCCAGGGGCGTCCAGGACAGAACCTGTGCGAGCTCGGTGAGGAAGTCCCGGGAGTCCGCAATGCCCTGTGACACGCCGGCCACAAGAGGCCCCATCAGGACCAGGGGCACCATGAAGGCCAATCCGCTGGCATCCTTGAAGCGCCGCGAAGCAGCCAGGCTAACGGTGGCGGTGGTGACCACCTTGGACAGCACGACGCAGCTCAGCACGGCCACAACGGCACCGACGAGGGCGCCGGCCGCAGGGAGGACGCCCCGCCACCAGGTGCCCACCGTCGCGAGGGCCACGAGTGATGTGGCCAGCCCGGGAATCCCGATCAGGCCTCCCACAGCAAGGCCCGCCAACAGCTGGGGCATCGGGATCGCCGAGGTTGCGAACCGCGCGGGGTCCAGCGTCATGTCGGCCGCGGCGGCAACCACGGGAACAATCCCCCAGCCGAGCAGGGCCGCAGAACCGCCGAGCACAACAACTGTCTGGGCAAGGAGCGGGTCCTGCTGGCGGAGGAAGAGCAGCGCCGCGACGCATGTGCCCACGATCCCCAGGGCGTACAGCCCGCCGATTGCCAGGCCGATCAGCTGCAGCGGACTCCGCCGCAGCCCGTTGCGCAAAAGCGTCAGTTTCAGCCTTAGGAGGTGCGCAACCACTCGAGCCCCCCGGTCTGGACTTTTCCGCCCACCAGCTGGACGAACCGCTCTTCGAGGCTCACGCCGCCGCGGACTTCTGCCACAGTACCCGCGGCCAGGAGCCGTCCTTCGGCAACGACGGCAACGTGGTCGCACATCCGCTGCACCAGGTCCATGACATGGCTGGAGACGATCACGGTTCCTCCGCTGGCAACGTACCGCTCCAGGATGTCGCGGATGTTTGCTGCGGAGACCGGGTCCACTGATTCGAACGGCTCGTCCAGGACCAGCACCTTGGGCGCATGGATCAGGGCGGACGCGAGGGCTATCTTCTTGGTCATCCCGGCCGAGTAGTCCACCACGAGCGTTCCGGCGTCACCGCTCAGGTCCAGCGCGGTCAGCAGCTCCCCCACGCGGGCCGAGACCACGGCCTTGTCCATGCCGCGGAGCAGTCCCGCGTAGGTGACGAGCTGTTCGCCCGTGAGCCGGTCGAACAGCCTGATGCCGTCCGGCAGGATGCCCATCAGCTTCTTGGCTTCCAGCGGCCGCGCCCACACGTCAACGCCGTGGACCACCGCCGTGCCGAAATCGGGCCGCAGAAGCCCGGTGGCCATGGACAGCGTGGTGGTCTTGCCTGCACCGTTCGGGCCGACGATTCCGAAGAAAGAGCCGGCGGGAACCTCCAGGCTGATACCGTCGACGGCGATCTTGCTGCCGAAGCGCTTGGCAAGTCCCCTGATGGACAGGGCAGCGGCGGGAACACTCATGGACTCACCCTATCCGCGTCCCGGCCGCGGCGGGATCCCCCTCAAGGAGTAAAGCGCCGCCGGCAGCGGCTCCGCCTCAGGGCTGAGGGCCGCGCCCCGCTGCGGGTGCTCAAAACGTCCGCCGGGGCACCGCCCGCTCGTACTGGGGTGCCCACTTGAGGTCGTGTCCGAGCTCGAAGGCGGCCCGCAGCCACCAGTGCGGGTCCCGCAGCGCCGCCCTGGCGATGAAGACGCCGTCGGCTTGTCCGGTGGCAACCACATGCTCCGCCTGCCCGGGCGACGTCAGCAGCCCGACGGTGCCCGTGGCAACGCCGGTTTCGCGGCGGATGCGGGCGGCGAAGCCGGTCTGGTATCCCGGTCCCGGCTGGATCTGCTGGTGCGCCACCGCACCGCCGCTTGAGACGTCGATGAGGTCAACGCCGTGTTCCGCGGCCTGGGCCGCAAGCTGCACGGAGTCCTCGACGACGATTCCGCCCTCGGTCCAGTCCGTGGCCGAAATCCTCAGCAGCAGCGGCATGGAGTCGGGGATCACGGCGCGCACGGCGTCGACGACGGCAAGGGTCAGCCTGTTCCTGCCTGCGGCGTCCCCGCCCCAGGCGTCGGTGCGGTCATTCACGAGCGGACTCTGGAACTGGTGCAGCAGGTAGCCGTGCGCACCATGGATTTCAATCGTGTCGAACCCTGCGTCGACGGCCCTCGTGGCCGCAGCGGCGAAATCGGCGATGACGCCCCGGATGTCCTCCTCTGTCATTGCCGCCGGTGCAGCGTAGCCGTCAAACGCCCCGCTGCCGGGCCCCACGGTCTCCCAACCGCCGGCGGATGCGGGAACAGACCCTTTCTCCCCGGAAAACGGCCAGTAGGTGGAGGCCTTCCTGCCTGCGTGGGCGAGCTGGGCGCCGATCTTGGCGTCCGCGGCGCCGTGGCGGTGCACAAAGCCCACGATGCGCTCCCAGCCGGCCGCCTGCTCGTCGTTATAAAGCCCGGCGTCACGCGGACTGATCCGCCCGGAGGCGTTGACTGCCGCGGCCTCGGTGAGGATCAGGGCCGCTCCCCCGGCCGCGAACGAGCCCAAATGCATGAGGTGCCAGTCGTTGGGCACACCCGGCGCGGCCTCAGGGTCGCAGCTGTACTGGCACATGGGCGAAACCCAGCCCCGGTGCTGCAGCCGCAGCGAGCGGAGGGACAGCGGCCTGAAGAGGGCCGGAACTGTCACTAGAACAGCACCCGCGCCAGCGCCTGGCGGGCCTTTGCGACGCGCTGGTCGGTGCTCCCGACGACGTCGAACAGCTCCAGCAGCCGCACGCGGGCCGTCTCACGCTCCGGTCCAAAGTTCCTGCCGATGAATGCCACCACGCGGTTCAGGGCATCCTCCACGTGTCCCCCGGCGACGTCGAGGTCGGCGACTCCGAGTTGGGCATCGAGGTTGTCCGGTTCGTCGGCCGCGAGCTGCCGGAGCGCGTCACCCTCCGGGCCGGAGACCTTCTGGAGCCGGTCCATGAGTTCCACCTGTGCCAGGCCTGCCTTGGCCTCGGCATCGGCCGGCATCTCGGTCAGCGCCTGCCGGTAGGCCGCCGCGGCGGCGGCGTAGTCCCCGGCCTCGATGGCATCGAAGGCGGCCTGATGCAGCGGCGGCACCGGCGCTGTGGCCGGCTCGGCCGCGGCAGCTCCGCCGACGCTGCCGGACACGCCGTTGGCTGCGGCAACCTTGAGCAGTTCGTCGAGCAGTGCGCGGATCTGCTGTTCGTCGGCCCCGCCCTGGAACAGCGGAACGGGCTGGCCCTTGAGGACGGCCACTGCTGTGGGCACGGCCTGCACCTGGAAGGCCTGGGCGAGCTGGGGAAAGGCCTCGATGTCCGCCGCACCCAGCACCAATCGGCCGGCATAGCCTTGCACGATCCGCTCCAGCGCATCCAGCACGCCCGCCGATTCCGGTGAGTACGCTGCCCAGAGTGCGAACACCACGGGGACCTGCGACGACAGCTCCACGAGGTCCTGGAAGTTGGCCTCGGTGACATCGACGCGAAGGGCCGGCGCCTCGGAGCCGGCAGTCCCGGGCGCTCCGGCCGGGGGCGTGCTGGCCGGGCCGGCGCCGGCAGCGGGGCCCGCCGCCGGAGCAGCCGGCGGCGCCTGGCGCTGCTTGAGGACAGACAGATCGACGGCGCCGCGCAGGTTGAGCTGGCTGGCGGCGGCTGGAGGGACAGGACGGGAGGCTGGCGAACTCATAGCTTCCACTCTAGCCACTCCCGGCGCCACAGGGGGCACGGTTAACGCAGAGAGCACCGCCCCGCGGCAAGCGGTAGCGGTGCTCTCTGGTGAGGCGTTTACTTGAAGCTGGCTCCGACGAGCCCGCGCGTGGCGGCCACGAGCTTCATCGGGTCTTTCGACCCGGTCGGCGGAACGTAGACAGCCACGGATTCGGCAAAGTTCAGCACCATGCCGGACGTGGTTTCCTTGCCACCGGCGAGGACGGCTGCATCGTTACCGATGGACAGCTTGTCACCTTCAGACTTGGGCGTGCCATCGAAATTGAAGGTCAGCCGGCCGAGCACCAGGGCTCCGCCATCCGCGGTGCGGAAGACCACAGCACTGTCCGGAACGACCTTGTGGGTGAAGGCGAACTTACCGTTCACGCCCGACTTCACCACGTCGGCCTGGTAGGACAGCGTGTCCGCGATGTACGGCGAGGACTCGCCTTCAACGAGTTTGCTCTTGAACGTGGAGTCCTCGTTGGACAGCCGGTCGGCAAGTCCGGAGAGCGCTTCCTGTCCGCTGTACAGCAGCCCCGATTTGTCCCCGGCGGCCAGTGTCTCGGTGCCGTTCCGGGCAATCGAGGGGAACGTGGTGCCGGGCTGGAGCGGGCTGGTGCCCACGAGCTTGTAGTTTTCGCGCGGGGACTTCTGGACCAGCGTCAGCAGCTGGGGCACGACATTGCCCTCGCCCTGCGTGACCGCCAGTACCTGGCGCGGCCAGGCGCGCTTGCTGGTGACCACGGTGGTCAGCAGCTTGGTCGCGCGGACCGGCATGCGTGCATCGTAGGAAGCCACCCGGGAACGGATCTTGTAGTTCTGGGTGCGCACTTCAAGCTCTGACCCGGCAACGCGGGTGGCGAGCTTCTTGGAATCCTTGGCGGCGTCGCCCGAGTCGGTGGCACTCGCCACCTGCTCCAGGATCCGGCGGAACTGGGCGTCCAGAAGCACGGGGCCGCCGCCGGCATCCGCGGTGGGGGCCGCCGTCGAGGACGCGCCCGGCGTGGCAGCGGGATCCGGCGTCTGGCTGGCCTGCGCGGCGGCGCCGGTCCCGGCGAGCAGCGCGGCGGTGGACGCCGCCACAATGACGCTCATGCGCGAGGAGGAGGAACCGGTGGCGGTCTTCACGGCAGCCTTGGCGCGCTTCGTGAAGGGGTTGCCCGGACCTGCGGCGGAGCCGCCCCGCCCGGAGATCCCACGGTTGCCGCCCTTGGGCTTGAGGACCAGGAGCGCGGCACCGGCGAGCATCAGGAGAGCACCGATCACCATGAGCGGCACAGCCCACGGCGTGGAGGTGTCATTGGGGAAGGTCATCGAAATCGACGACGGCGCGGGCTTCTTGCCGTCGCTGGCCAGCAGAAGTGACCACTCGCCGTCGGCAGGTGCCGACCACGTGTAGTCCAGTTCGCCGCTGGCGTTTTCGCTGGAAACCCACAGATCCGATCCGGCCGGCGACGGGGCGGCTGCCTCGCCGTCGGTGCGCTCCACCTGCAGTGACTTCTTGTCCTCGGAGAGTCCGGTGACCGTGTTGTGCGCCGTCTTGCCCACCCAGGCGGTGACGTCGTCAGGGCGGCCTGCGGCGAGGAGGAAGTTGCCCTCACCCTTAACCTTGATGGTCACCGTTCCGCCTTCGACGGTGCGGAGCTTCTGGTCAATAACGGTCAGCGGCGCGGCTTTGGCATCCGCGGGGGCGGTGGCCGTCACCGTCTCGGCGGGGGCCCACACCGTCTTCTGTCCGATGCCGGCGAGCAGTGTCAGGAGGCCGAGCAGCACGAGTGCAACTGCAGTCTTGAAACGCAAAGGAGTCCTATCATCAGCGGGGGTTTGCCTTCAATAGTAACCGTTTTGTTACCAATCCATCAGTTCGGGTCGCCTAACCCGTCCCGGGACACCCCTGTAGAACAGTGCACATCCGGCTATCCACAAGGCTGCTGATAGTGTTTGCGATGATCATCACATGCGGCCCGCAGCCGCGGCGCCACGGACGGAACACAGACGGAAAAGGCATCAAAAGCAGTGACTGAACACACGGATCCGTCGATGCGCGGCCCGGAAAACCTGCCCGACGCCGGCTCCCCCAATCACGCCCCAGCAGCGACCCCCGCTCCGGATGACCACGCGAAGCCGCTGCGGACCAAGGCACGCCGCCCCGCCGTGCTCGGAGCCATGCTGAAGCGCCTGCGGCAACCCATCCCTGGCGCGCAGCCGCGGCTCCGGTTCGAGATGCCGCCCGAACAGCTTGACATGCTCGAAGCCGAACCGTCGGATGCCGGGGACGTTGACCGCTTCGGCTCCCCGGGCCCCCGGATTTCTGCCCAGCATCCGCTCTATCTCGGCTTCATGGGCACAGTCGGCGTCGGCCTTGCCCTCCTGGTGTACTGGATCGGTTCCAACACCACGCAGCTTCTCCTGTGGATCGTGGCGGCCCTGTTCATAGCACTCGGGCTCGATCCGGTGGTGCGCTGGCTGGAAGGCCGTGGAATACCGAGGCCTGCCGGCATCCTGCTGGCCGTCTCGGTGCTGGTCGCCGCGGTGGTGGGCTTTTTCGCCACCCTCATTCCCACCATCGTGGAACAGGTGACCGAGCTCGTCAGGCAGGCCCCGGTCTGGGTCCGCGACTTCATCGATTCGGAGTTCTTCCGCACCCTGGACAGCCAGTTCGGAGTACGCGACCGCATCAACGAGGAACTGGACAAGTTCGTCAACAACCCGGAGGCCATGGGCGGCATCTTCGGCGGAGTGGTGGGGTTCGGCTCCACCGTCGCAAACGGCCTCTTCGGAACCCTGATCGTGCTGGTGCTCAGCCTGTATTTCCTTGCCGCCCTGCCCGCCATGAAGAAGTGGGGGTACCGGCTCGCCCCGCGGTCCCGCCGCGCCAGGGTGGAAGCGCTCTCTGAGGAAATCACACGCTCGGTGGGCAACTACGTGATCGGGCAGGCCGTGGTGGCCCTCCTGAACGCCACGTTCGCCTTCATCGTCATGTCCATCATCGGGGTGCCCTTCGCTGTGCTGCTGGCCTTCGTCGTGGCGCTCCTGGCGTTCATCCCCCTGGTCGGCGGACTGATTGCCGGCGTGGTGGTCATCCTGATCACCCTCACGCTGGGCTGGCAGTCGGCCCTGGCCTATGCCATCTGCTATTTCGCCTATCTGCAGTTCGAGGCCTACTTCATCTCGCCCCGCATCATGCAGAAGGCCGTGGCCGTGCCCGGTGCCGTTGCCGTGATCTCGGTGATTGCCGGCGGCAGCCTCCTGGGCGTCCTCGGAGCCCTGATTGCGATACCGACGGCAGCGGCGGTCCTGCTCCTTGTCAAGGAGATTTACATCGTCCGCCAGGACAACCACTAGTCCGTGCGGCACCGCACGCGGCGGCTGCTAAACGGTCGCCGTGGCGGCAGGTCCGCTCCACTCCTGGGCGAGCCCGGCGGACCCTGAGCCGTCGCGCGTAACATCGTCAACGATTTCGTTGAGCACGCGCGCAGCCTGCTTCTCCCCCACCCAGAGGTGCTTGGCGCCGTCGACGCCCACCACCCTGGCCTGCGGCACGAGGCTGAAGCGGGCCGACGCAGCGGCCGGCCGGAGGTAGTCGTCGTGTTCGGGAACGAGGACAGTCAGCGGCTTGCCGGATTCCGCCCACAACTGCAGGTGGGCGTCCGTGGCACGGTGCAGCGGCGGGGACAGCAGAATGGCGCCTTCCACCTGCGAGGCCACGGGTTCAACGGCGCCGTACATGAGGGCGAGCTCCGTACCGAAGGACCATCCCACAAGCCAGCGGTTGGGCAGACCCCTCTCCACGGCGAAACGAACCGCGGCTTCAACGTCATGCCGTTCGCCGATGCCCTCTTCGAACTGACCGTCGCTGGTGCCCCGGGGCGACGAGGTGCCGCGGGTGTTGAAGCGCAGCACCGCCACGCCTGCGAGAGCCGGCAACCGGTAGGAGGCCTTCCGGTAGACATGGGAGTCCATGAAACCACCGTGCGTGGGCAAAGGGTGAAGCGTGATCAGCGTGGCACTGATCTCCCCCGATTCCGGCAAGGCAAGCTCGCCAACGAGCGTGCGGCCGTCTTCGGTATGGATCTCGATGTTCTCGCGGCGGGCAGGCAGCACCGTGGAAGCGCGGATGGCCGTCGCTTCGGACGGCTGGCTGAAAACGTACGACGACGGGTCAAAAGTCATGCGTAACAGCTTAGCTTCCGCTACCGGTACCGGAAGTTCCGCGACGTCCAGCAATTGGTGTGCCAGTGCCGGCGCTCGGCGAGTCCCGCCGCCGCTCCGAACAGGTGGTCGTCGGCCCACACCACCAGGTGGGCGATGCCCGGCAGCACAGCCGTGGAGCAGCCCGGGCAGATGTAGGCCTTTTCCGCCTTGCGGGCTGTCATCGTGCGCACCATCCAGACGCCGTCCGGCGCGCTCTCCCGCCGGGCGATGCCGGCGCGCGCCCGCTCAAGGTCAAGCTCGGGAACCGGTCCTGAACCGTGCTTGCCTCCTGCCGCGGCCTTCCCGGACGAGGAACGCCCTGCGGAGGAGCGGCGGGGACGGTTCGAACGCGGCATGTCTCCATTCTGCCCCAGCCCCAGCGGTTCCAATGCCCGCCCCGAACTCCGCACGCGGCCGCCGGGCCGCGACACAGTGACCGGGCTCCCTGGCTGACGCGGTAGTGTGTACGGCGTGCGTCTTGTCATAGCCCGTTGCTCTGTTGATTACGTGGGTCGGCTCAAAGCCCATCTGCCCCTCGCCACGAGGCTCCTCCTGGTGAAGGCCGACGGCTCTGTGCTGGTCCATTCCGACGGCGGCTCCTACAAGCCGCTGAACTGGATGAGCCCGCCCGCCTCACTGCGCGTCTCCTCACCGGATGAGACGGACGTCGAGGTCGGCGTCATCGAGCAGTGGACCGTGCAGTCCGCCAAGACTGACGACAGGCTGATCATCAACATCCACGAACAGATTCACGACACGTCACATGAGCTCGGCCAGGATCCGGGACTCATCAAGGACGGCGTCGAGGCCGATTTGCAGCGGCTGCTGGCCGAACAGATCGAAACACTCGGGTCGGGGTTCTCGCTGATTCGCCGCGAGTACTTCACGGCCATTGGCCCCGTGGACATCCTGGCCCGGGACGCTGACGGTGCCACCGTGGCGATCGAGCTCAAGCGGCGCGGCGATATCGACGGCGTGGAGCAACTGACCAGATACCTGGAATTGCTGAACCGGGATCCCCTGCTGGCCCCGGTGCGGGGGATTTTCGCCGCCCAGCAGATCAAGCCGCAGGCCCGCGTCCTCGCGGCCGACCGCGGCATTGACTGCATCACGCTGGATTATGACGCCATGCGCGGAGTGGACGACATCGAGTCACGGCTCTTCTGACCCCCTGGGTTCGGCGGCGGCGGCCCTGCCAGGCGTTTACTTTCGTTTTACCCAAATTTTGTCGGATTCTGCGCTTTGCCCGTTGACCAGACCGTGCTGTCATGAAATTCTTAGAGCAGTCTTTGTGTAGGTGTTTTTCATGCTCGCAAGACATGTTGCGAGCGCGAAGCTCCTGCAATGCTTTCCGGCCCAGCCGGAGCTGCTGGCCAGGATTCTTCTCGCAGAGTGACCAAGACCAGTACGAGGTGTACTGGCCTTAACTTAGTTCCATAATGAGGAGAAATAAATGGCACAGGGAACCGTCAAGTGGTTCAACGCTGAAAAGGGCTTCGGCTTCATCACCCCGGACGACTCCGATGGCGATGTCTTCGTTCACTACTCTGAGATCCAGACGGGCGGCTTCAAGACCCTCGACGAGAACCAGCGCGTTCAGTTCGAGATCGGCCAGGGCGCCAAGGGCCCCCAGGCCACCGGTGTAACGCTGGTCTAGTTTATAGAGGTTTCCCTGCGGGGAATCGCCTTATAAAAAGAATGATCCCCGGCATTAGTGCCGGGGATCATTCTTTTGCGTTGCGCTGCAATTGCTGACCCGGCCACGCCATGGGCGCAAATGGCGGCAAAGGCATGAGGGATCCCCGTTGAATTTTCTAGCGCACGAGCGTCCTCAGCAGGCGCGCGCTTTGCCGAATGGAAAGTCCCGGCAGATAAGCGCGGCTCAGCGCGCGGCCTATGGCGGGCAAGTGCAGCGGGTCCTGGTAGTACAGATAGAGGGTCCTGTACTCCGGCTTGAACCGCGACTTGAACGTCGCCAGGGACCTGAATCCATAGATCGGTTCGAGTGCCCGCCCCACGACGTCAAGGATGCCGGACAGCACCTCGGTCTCCTGCTCCCGTCCGCCGCCCCCGGGAACAGCGGGGTCCTGGGCCAGCGGCGAACCGGAGAGAGAGATGACCTCGACTGTTTTTCGTAATTCCAGGACGGCGGATGCAACCAGGAACTCCATCACTCCGGGGAAGCCTTCGCCGCGGCGCCGCATGAAGTCCAGCGTCCAGCTCACCACGTGCCCGTCTTCATACGCCGGCAGCCAGCTCGTCACTCCGTGCACAAGTCCCTGCTCGTCGACGGCGAGGCAGCACAACACGTCGTCGTCCATCAGCTCGTCGATGCCGCCCAGGGTGAAGCCCATCTCCGGAACGGTTTTCTGTGCTGCCCACTCCTCCGAAACTTCACTGAGCTGGGTCCGCAGGGACTGCGGCAGGCTGCTGTAGTTGCCCCATTGCGCGTTCACCCCGAGTTTCTTGGCACGGTTGAGCGCAGTGCGGACGTTTTGCCATTCCTTGCCCTTGAACTCCAGTTCGCGCACCGACAGCCTCGTCTCCTGGGCGACCGAAACCCGGGAGAAGCCACGGTCGCTCAGCATCGGCCATAGTCCGTCCGTGCAGGAATAGAAGCACGGAATCAAGGCATGCTCGGCGCAGAAGCGCAGGAAACCTTCAGCAGCCTCCTCACGTTGGAGTGGATCGCCGAAGGGACCGGCAAGGGTCAAGGCGACGCTGCCGTGCTGTTGGTACGCGATCCCGGCAGCCCCGCCCGGCAGAAACCAGTACTTGTTGGGTTCCCACAGGGCCATCCATGAGAGGGAATCACCGCTTCTCCGCACCAGCTCCCGCGCTGCCTCCCGGTCGTCCGCCCCCGCGTCGGAGTGGTCTTGGCGCCCCAGCAGGACCATCCAGACGCCTGCGAGTGCAACAATCCAGAAGATGACTCCCGAATAGGCAAACAGCACGGTTTCCATGGCACTGTGGTTCTCGAAAACCCGCCGGTAGAGCCCGGGCAAGGGTATGGGAAGGTATTGCCGCGCCAGTTCGCCGGCCAGGACCAGCAGCCCTCCGTCCCTCCGCGGGCCACCGGCGGCGTACCAGGACGCGGTATACAGCGAGGCCAGTGCCAGCCAGGTGCCTCCAACCGTCAAGGCGAGGGCGCGCAGGGCCCGGGATGAGGTTTGGATGCGGAAGTGACGGCGGTACGCCAGCAGCAGCACCACCAGCAGTACCGGCACAGCGACCAGCGGCAGAACGTGCACGAACTTTGATTCCAGTGCCGAGGTGTCCTGGAGGGATACGGAACCGGCAACCTGGGCGAAGAGCGCAAGGTATACAGCGGAGAGTGCGGCCACGCTCAGCTGGACGACTGTGGCAATCCAAAGCGCCAGTTTCCGGCCGCGGCGCATCCCGTCGGCGCAGATCAGCAGCAGGATCACCGGTACGACGGCGAGGGCCAGGCCCAGCGGCCCCCCGAGGCCCTGCCTGTCCAGTTCCAGGCAGCCCGCGTCCAGCGTGCCGCCGCAGTTCCCCTCAAGCTGGCTCAGCGTGGGCAGCGGGTTGAGGACAACGTTGCGCAGAAGGGCGAGCGGACCGGCGGGACTCTTTGCCGCGGCGGTGAGCATTGGCCCGATGGCGAAAATGGCGACCGTCAAGGCGAGGAGGTTGCGGGTTTCGCGGCCGGTGGAACGGTGCCGGTGCAGAACTCCCTGGTCGCTCTGGATCCACCATCCTGCGGCCAGCCCCAGCAGTGCCCCGAGCAGCCCCACCACGGCTTCGGCGTGTCCCACATAGAGCACCAGCACCAGCGCGGTGGACAGCACTGCAGTGCGCAGCCGCCGCTGCCACAGCGGCGGGAAGAGTCCGCTGGCTGCGAGGGACGCTGCGAGGACAGGCGCGTACGGCCCCATCAGCAGGGTATTCTCCATGGGCCCGAGCCACGGGTCACCGGCCCGCTGGGCAAGCTGGGTGATCAGGAAGAAGAGGGTCACGGAGGCGAATTGTCCTCCGAAATAGAACGCGGCCGTGCGCACCGGGCCGAGCTTCCTCTCGGCAAACCCAAGCAGCAGCAGGATCATGAGCGCGGCGGCCAGGTAGGCCGCGGGGTTGCTGGCGAAGAACATCGAGGTGAACAGCGACCACCAGCGCCCGGCTTTGACGCCCTCCGCGTTTACGGCGGCGAAATCAAGCATTGATTCGGGTGGCCCCGACAGAAAGCTGCCGGTGACAGCACCGGCCGCGACGAAAGCAGTCAGTACGGCAAGTGTCAGTGGTGTGGTCCTCAAGTGCTGCAGGCACACTTTCGCAGTCTGCCGCCGCATTTTGGTGAGAGCATCACCCGCGCCGGCTTCGGATACCGCCGTCAAGGCGCGATGCCCCAGCGCGGAGCGAGGAAATCGAGCGCATCCTGCATGCCCTTGGACACGGTCTCCCAGGAGTGGCCGGAATTGGCGATGCGGCGGACTTCAACCTCGAACCCTGCTTCGCGGGCGGCTGCCGAGAGCACGTCCATGTACCCAGTGAACTCGGGATCGGTGGCTCCGGCAGCGAAATAGACCGCGCTGCCTTCAAAGCTGTGTTGTTTCATCAGATACAGAGGGGTCTGCGCTTCGAAGGCCTTCGTGTCCCCGCCGAAAGAAGCCTCCACTGTCTTCTCCCGTTCCTTGGCCAGCGCCGGTTCATGTTCACTGGCAAAAGCGAGGATGGAACTGTAGAGCTCCGGATGCCTGGTGCCCAGTTGCATGGCGCACGTGCCACCGAACGAAAACCCTCCGACGGCCCAATTGCTGCGCTCCGCGCCGACGTCGAGCGTTTCACTGATCCAGCGGGGCACATCGACGGACAAGTAGGTGTCCGCCTTGGCGATACGGCTGTCCATGCAGAGCGAGTTCCCGGAAGAAGAACCGTTGGGATCCACCACCACCACTACCGGGGCGACTCCATTGTGCCGGGCGGAGAACCTGTCCATGTGGCTTCGCAGGGCTCCCCCGGTGAGCCAGTCGGCCGGCCCGCCGGGCTGGCCTGAAAACAGCACCAACACCGGAAGCGCGGGGCGTTCCGGGCTCTGATAGGCGGGCGGCAGGTAAATATAGGCCTCACGGGCGTCGAAACCCGAACTCGTGCCCGGAATGTCGGCTTTCCGGAGCACCCCTTCGGAGGGCAGGCCTTCAGGCCTCGCCCATTCTGCGAGCGGCACCGGCACCGCCCTTCCGGCGTGGCGGGTCAGCTCTGCCTCGAGCGGAGGAATGCGCGCAACGGCTGTCCCCAAAAGGTCGCCCACTGTGCGGTTGAGCCCAAAGTAGGCATTCATTTGCACCGAGGACAACAGGACGACCCCCAGCATGGCTGCCGTGGCGGCGGCCCTGCCTTTCCAGCCGGCAGGAACGAGCCTGGTGATCCAGAGCAGCACGCCGGCTACTGCCGGTACGGACCACCCCAGCACCTCGCGCGGGAGATCTTCGGGGAACGTGGAGAAGACGTAAATCAGCAGCCAATGAACGGCTGCCACGATGAGGGCAGCCGAGACCACGGCAAGAACGGGCACCGTGGGCCAGCGTCTGCCGCGCCGCCAGAGCAGGTATACAGCGCCAGCGGCTCCCACAGCCCAAGCGGCCCACAAAAGGGGTCCGTCCACGAGCCGGATATCGGATAGCGCATCCATGCCGGCTAGCGCCAGGTGCCGATGCCAATAACCGGGCCAGCCTCAAGCCACGAGGAAAGTCCGGTATATGCGTCGAACTTCATCGCGAGCAGCACGTCCTGGCCCTCGTACTTGAGTTCGACGATCACGACGTCGGGCTGGACTTTGACCAGCTCGGCTTCGGTGGGCTGCCGCCGCCCCCGCAGCTCCAGCGAACTGCGCGTGAAGCGGTGCTTGGGCCGTACGCTCAGGGACAGCAGCCTGAACCACTCCAGCTCATTGTCCTGATAACGACAAACCCCCATCTGCCAGCTCTTTCCAGCCGTGCAAATGGAGGCGTCAACCGTGCCAAGGGCGCGCCGCAGGTTGTAGCGGCGCACCCCGAAAAGGCACAGCGTAAAAATCAGCAACCCAAACGCGGCTGCTATGGCGATGAACGGAAAACCAGTAACGTCCATCAAGGTCGTGCTAGCGGATCCCCGCAGTGGCCGCGTCGCCCAGCTGGGCGTTGTCAGCAACAATAACCACCCGGTTGTTGTCGACGGAGAAGAACCCGCCGTCAACAACTACAGCGATACGGTCACCGGAAACCGGCTCGATTGCCATTTCACCTTCGGCCAGAATCGCCAGCAGGGGCGAGTGGCCGGGCAGGATTCCGATTTCACCATCGCTGGTGCGGGCCTTGACCATCTTGGCCGCTCCGGACCACACGAAGTGGTCCGCTGCGACAATCTCAACCTCAAGCTCAGCCATATTACTTGGTCTGTTCCTGGATCTTGGCCCACTGGCGCTCAACGTCATCGAGGCCACCGACGTTGAAGAACGCCTGCTCCGCGATGTGGTCGAGGTCGCCGTCGCAGATGGCGGTGAAGCCTTCAACGGTGTCCTTGATGGACACGGTGGAACCCTCGACGCCGGTGAACTGCTTGGCGGTGTAGGTGTTCTGCGACAGGAACTGCTGGATGCGGCGTGCACGGGACACGACGATCTTGTCTTCCTCAGAGAGTTCGTCAACACCGAGGATGGCGATGATGTCCTGGAGTTCCTTGTTCTTCTGCAGGATCTGCTTCACACGGACAGCCGTGTTGTAGTGGTCCTTGCCGATGTACTGGGGGTCCAGGATTCGGGAGGTCGACGTCAGCGGGTCAACGGCCGGGTACAGACCACGGGAGGCGATTTCACGGGAAAGTTCCGTGGTCGCGTCGAGGTGTGCGAAGGTCGTGGCCGGGGCCGGGTCGGTGTAGTCATCTGCGGGAACGTAGATGGCCTGCATCGAGGTGATGGAGTGGCCCTTGGTGGACGTGATGCGCTCCTGGAGGAGGCCCATCTCGTCAGCCAGGTTCGGCTGGTAACCCACGGCGGAAGGCATGCGGCCGAGAAGGGTGGAAACCTCGGAACCTGCCTGCGTGAAGCGGAAGATGTTGTCGATGAAGAGCAGCACGTCCTGGTTCTGGACATCGCGGAAGTACTCCGCCATGGTCAGGGCCGACAGGGCGACGCGCAGACGCGTTCCCGGCGGCTCGTCCATCTGGCCGAATACAAGGGCGGTGTCCTTCAGAACGCCGGCTTCTTCCATTTCAACCCAGAGGTCGTTACCTTCACGCGTACGCTCGCCAACGCCGGCAAACACCGACGTACCACCGAAGTTGCGGGCAACACGGGTGATCATTTCCTGGATCAGAACAGTCTTGCCCACGCCGGCGCCGCCGAACAGGCCGATCTTTCCACCCTTGATGTACGGGGTGAGGAGGTCGATGACCTTGATGCCCGTTTCGAGCATCTCGGTGGAGCCTTCGAGGGACGCGAAGGACGGAGCCTTGCGGTGGATGGGCCAGTAGTCCGAAGCGTTGATCTCGGACTCGGCAACGTCGAGCGGCTTGCCCAGCACGTTGAAGATGTGGCCCTTGACGCCGTCGCCCACGGGCACGGTGATCGGTCCGCCGGTGTTGACGACAGCCGTGCCGCGGACGAGTCCGTCGGTGGCCTGCAGGGCGATAGCGCGGACGAGGTTGTCACCCAGGTGCTGGGAGGTCTCGAACGTGATGGTCTTGGTCTCACCGTTGAGAGTGATCTCGGTGGTGAGTGCGTGGTAAATCGAGGGGATTGCGTCAGCCGGGAATTCGACGTCGACAACCGGGCCAATAACACGTGCGATACGGCCGGTGGCACCGGACGTTGCGGCTACGTGTTCGGTAGCGGTGGCAGTCATCTCTCTCACTTCACTCAGTAGATGGCGTGGGGGTTAAGTTTATCTTTGGTGCAGGTCTGGCTGGATCCGAGATCCGGCAGGCTAGGACGCGAGAGCGTCGGCGCCGGCCACGATTTCGGAGAGCTCCTGCGTAATTTCCGCCTGGCGGGCGGTGTTGCGCAGACGCGTGTACTTCTTGATGAGGTCCGTGGCGTTGTCGCCGGCGGACTTCATGGCCCGCTGGCGGGCAGCGAGCTCCGAAGCCGCGGCCTGCAACATGGCTGCGAAAATCCGGGATTCGATGTACCGCGGCAGCAGAGCATCGAGAACCTGCTCTGACTCCGGTTCGAACTCGTACAAGGGCAGCAGGTCCGATTCGGAGGCAGGCTGCTCGTCTACAACTTCGAGCGGAAGAAGACGGATGACCGTCGGCTCCTGGGTCACCATGGACTTGAAGCGGGTGTACACAACGTGGATTTCGTCCACGCCGTCCTCTTCGTAGTCCGTTGCGAAATCCTTCAGCAGTGTCGCGCCGATTTCCTGCGCCGTAGCGAACTCCGGTGCGTCGGTGCCGCCGGTCCAGACCCCTCCATAGGAGCGGCCACGGAAGTCGAAGTAAGCCTGTGCCTTGCGGCCCACCAGGTACGTCTTGACTTCCTTGCCCTCGGCGCGGAGCAGCTCATTGAGGCCTTCGGCCTGCTTGAGCACGCTTGCCGAGTAGGATCCTGCCAGGCCGCGGTCTGAGGTGATGACCAGCACTGCGGCACGGCGGATGTTCTCCGGCTCGGTTGTCAGCGGGTGGTCGATTTCGCTCTGGCTAGCAACGGCAGAAACGGCGCGCGTGATCGCGTTCGCGTAAGGCAGTGAAGCTGCTACGCGTGCGCGGGCCTTGCCGATGCGCGAGGTAGCGATCAGTTCCATCGCCTTGAAGATCTTCCGCATCGACGTCGTCGAGGCGATCTTCTGGCGGTAGACCCGAATCTGGGCTCCCATACTTATCCTTTCCTAAGATCCCGATGGCCGGGACTGCCGGAACCCGTCGGGGTTCCGGCAGTCCCTGCCAGCGAAACTAGCGCTTCTGCCTGACGATTTTTTCCTGGTCGACCTGGCCCTCGGAGATGGCTTCATGCTCCTCATGGCCGGCGCCTACCAGGTGGTTGTCGCCTTCGCCGAAGAAGCCCTTCTTGAAGTTGACGATCGCGTCCTTCAGCGCTGCTGCGGTGTCGTCATCCAGGACGTTGGTCTGCGCCAGCGTGGTGAGGATGGAGGACTTGTGCTTCAGGTGCTCAAGGAACTCGCCCTCGAAGCGGCGGATGTCCTCGACGGGAACGTCGTCCAGGTGGCCCTGGGTTCCTGCCCAGATGGACACGACCTGGTCCTCGACCGGGAACGGCGAGTACTGGCCCTGCTTGAGCAGTTCCATCAGGCGTGCGCCACGGGTCAGCTGCTGGCGGGAAGCGGCGTCAAGGTCGGATGCGAACATCGCGAACGCCTGCATGTCGCGGTACTGGGCGAGGTCCAGCTTCAAAGTACCGGAGACCTTCTTCATGGACTTGACCTGTGCTGCACCGCCAACGCGGGACACAGAGACACCCACGTCGACAGCGGGGCGCTGGTTGGCGTTGAAGAGGTCCGACTGCAGGAAGATCTGGCCATCGGTGATGGAGATCACGTTGGTCGGGATGTAGGCCGAAACGTCGTTTGCCTTGGTCTCGATGAGCGGCAGGCCGGTCATCGAGCCGGCGCCGAGCTCGTCGGAGAGCTTGGCGCAACGCTCGAGGAGACGGGAGTGCAGGTAGAACACGTCGCCCGGGTAGGCTTCGCGTCCCGGCGGGCGGCGGAGCAGCAGCGACACTGCACGGTAGGCCTCGGCCTGCTTGGAGAGGTCATCGAACACGATGAGGACGTGCTTGCCGCCGTACATCCAGTGCTGGCCGATGGCGGACCCGGCGTAGGGAGCCAGGTACTTGAAGCCGGCGGGGTCGGAAGCCGGGGAGGCAACAATCGTGGTGTATTCCAGTGCGCCGTTGTCTTCCAGCGTCTGGCGGATCGCCGCGATGGTGGACGCCTTCTGGCCGATTGCCACGTACACGCAGCGAACCTGCTTGGTCACGTCGCCGGAAGCCCAGTTGGCCTTCTGGTTGATGATCGTGTCGATGGCAATGGCGGACTTACCGGTCTGGCGGTCGCCAATGATCAGCTGGCGCTGGCCACGGCCGATCGGAATCATCGCGTCGATGGCCTTCAGGCCGGTCTGCATCGGCTCGTGCACCGACTTGCGCTGGGTCACGCCGGGAGCCTGGAGCTCCAGTGCGCGGGTGGTTTCGGCCTTGATCTCGCCGAGGTCATCGATGGGCACGCCCAGCGGGTCCACGACGCGGCCGAGGAAGGCGTCGCCAACCGGCACGGACAGAACCTGTCCGGTGCGGTGGACTTCCTGGCCTTCTTCGATCCCGGTGAAGTCACCGAGGACGATGACGCCGATCTCGCGGACGTCGAGGTTCTGGGCCAGGCCCAGCGTGCCGTCTTCGAAGCGAAGCAGCTCGTTCGCCATGACCGAGGGAAGGCCCTCAACACGGGCGATGCCGTCACTTGCGGTGGTAACACGGCCGACCTCTACGCGCTCTGCGTTTCCGGGTTCGTAGGACGCCGCGAACTCGTTCAACGCATTACGGACGTCGTCGGCGTTGATGGTCAATTCGGCCATCTGCAGTCCCTGCTCTCCTGTTTCGTGATCATCGTTGCTCACGATGACCGGGGTTTCTATCAGTTAAGTTGTGCTTGTCCGGCTAGCCGGCCAGTTGGCGTTGCAGCTCGCCCAGGCGGGTGATCACAGAAGCGTCGAGCACTTCGTCGCCCACCTGTACGCGGATGCCGCCGATCAGCAAAGGATCAACCTTGACGTTGATCTTGAGCTCGCGCCCGTAGAGGGCGTTGAGCCCCGCCTGCAGACGGCCGGCCTGCGTCGCCGTCATGGGACGGGTGACGCTGACCGTTGCAATCCAGCGCTGCTGGCGCTTGGCGGCGAGCTCGGCAAACCGGGCGACGAGCCTGGTTGCCTTGATGCCGCGCGGTTGCGACACTGCCTGGCCGATGAGGACTTTTGCTTCCTCGCTTGCGCCAGGAACCAACCTCTCGGCCAGGGCGATCTTTGCTGCGCCGCTGGCCTGCGGTTCAGACAGAGCACGCTGCACCTCGTGGCTGGAAGCCACGGCCTGGTTGAAAGAGAACAGATCGTTCTCAAGCTCTTCCAGTCCGCTGATGCCGGAGGCAGAAACGGCCGACTTGTTTTCTGCAACGGCGATAACCACCGTTGCGGCAAGCGTCTCGAGTGCATCGCCGATGTCTCGCGCCGATGCCCAGCGTGAACTGGCCAGTCCGGCCGCGATCTCCGCAGCCTCAGTGGAGACCTTCCCGCTGAACAGCTGCCTGATCAGCGCTGACTTTTCCTCACCGCTGCGGGACGGGTCCGTCAGGGCGCGGCGCAAGCCAGCCGAGCTGTCCACCGTTCCCAGGATTCCGAAGAGTTCCTTTGCCAACTGCAGCGATGCAAATGGAAGCCTGGCTTCCAGCCCGGTCAGCGCCTTGGTCAGCGATTCGCTCGATACACCTGCCATTACTTTGCTACACCTGCGTTCTGGTTCTCCAGATCAGCCAGGAAGCGGTCAACAACACGTGCCGCGCGCTCGTCGTCGCTCAGCGACTCACCGACGATGCGGCCAGCCAGCGTGGTGGCCAGGGTGCCCACCTCTGAACGCAGCGACACGACGGCCGCCTGACGCTCGGATTCGATCTGTACGTGTGCCTGCGCCGTGATGCGCGCAGACTCGGCTGCAGCCTTCTCCTTCAGCTCCGCAAGGATCTGGGCGCCTTCGGCACGGGCCTCCTCGCGGATGCGGTTGGCCTCTGCGCGTGCGTCGGTGAGCTGCTGCTTGTACTCCTCGAGCGCTGCGGAAGCCTCGGCCTGGGCCTTCTCAGCCTTGGCGATGCCGCCTTCGATGGCCTCAGCGCGCTCCGCGAAGGTCTTCTCGAACATCGGGACAACAAACTTGACCACGATGAAAAAGAGGACAGCAAAGCCGGCGAGGACGACGCCCATTTCCCAGGGATTGGGAACGAGCGGGTTGACCGCCGCTGCGCCTTCGGTGGCGGCTGAGATGATCAGCTGATTCATATTTCACCCGTCCTTATCTACTCGGTTCTGAATGTTCGCTAGTTCTGCTGGACTAGCTAAGAACGAATGCGAAGACCAGACCCAGGATGGCGAGGGCTTCAGTCAGCGCGAGGCCGAGGAATGCGATCGGCTGCAGGACGCGCTGGGCTTCCGGCTGACGTGCCACACCGTTGATGTAAGCAGCGAACACGAGACCCACACCGATACCACCGCCGATGGCGGAGAGGCCGTAGCCGATGAGGTTGAGGGAGCCGTTGATGGAGCCTTCCATTTTTCTTCCTTTCAAGATGCCAACTCTGTGGCAGGTTGTTTGGGTTGCTTCATCCCCGCGTGGGGGAAGTTTAAGGGTGCCTAGTGGCTGTCGGCGTGAAGTGCGCCTTCGATGTAGATAGCCGTCAGCAGGGTGAAGACGTAGGCCTGCAGTGCCATGATCAGCGCTTCGAGCATGTACATGGCAATTGCACCGGCGAGGACCAGAACGGAGGTCCCCTTCAGCAGAACGTTTTCCTGCATGACGAGGAACTCAATCCCCGAGCCGGCGATCATGACGATCAGGTGGCCTGCCAGCATGGTGGCGAACAGACGGAGGCTGTGCGTAACAGGGCGGACCAGGAAGTTGGAGATGATCTCAATCGGGATGACGATCGGCAGGATGTAGACCGGCACTCCGGAGGGCACGGTGGCGAGCTTGAAGTAGCGCAGGCCGTTCTTCTTGACGCCGATCGCGATCCAGGTGATGTACACGATGGCCGCCAGGACGTAGGCACCGCCCACGTGGGAGAAGCTCGGCAGCTGGATCAGCGGGATCGCGCCGTAGATGTTGTTCACCAGGATGAAGAAGAACAGCGTGAACAGCAGCGGGACATACTTCATGAAGTCCCTGCCGCCGATGATGTCCTTGGCGATGCTGTTGCGGACGAAGCCGTATGCCATCTCGCCGGCGAACTGCAGCTTGCCGGGAACCAGCTGCTGCTTCCGCGCAGCTAGCATAAAGAATGTAGCGATAATGACGACGGACAGGATTACCAGCAGCATCTGCTTGGAGAATCCGTCATGCGCACCCCACGGCAGGATCGCCGGCAGGTGCATTTCTTCAATTCCGGGAGGCGTGAAGACTCCTGAATTTTGGGCCGGGAGCGCAAGCGCGATCAACGCGTTTCCTCTCTGCAGTGTCCATCGTTGGGCGTTGGTCGGGTTCCGGCGTGACTCATGCTCGCCCTCCCCCTCGTAAAGTTATTTGGCATTACTGGTCCCGTCCTCGGACGGGCCGCTGGCTGCACCATTCCCGCCAGTCGGTTTTCTCGAACTGGTGAGGCCGTGCATATGGGATAGATAGAATCCTCCCGCAGCTCCAAGCAGAGCGCCTGCGAGCACAATCCAGCGGGTTCCCCACAGATAATCCAGACCCCACCCTATCAAACTCCAGACCATGATTCCGCCAATAATGTAGCTGAATACGGCGATTCCAGCGTTGTAACCGCCGTCACCATTCCCGGCTGACTCGGCTGGAGTGCCGACCGGTTTGGAGGCGTCGCCGGCAGGGTTGTTTTCGGAGTGGCGCCGCTTAGACATCGGTGCTCCCACTGTCCGTCTGCCGGCTGGGCTGGGGGTCATTGAAGATCTGCAGCCGGGCCTTGCTGAAGCCATAGATCTCAGCCGCCTGCCAGAACACGACACAGACCACGGCCCCGATCAGGAACCAGCGTTCGTGCAGCCATGCCGGCGCCCCGAGGACGAACAGCACGACCGCAAAGCCGATGACCTTGACGACGTATGTGGCCACGAACAGGCCCACGGCGCCGGACGGATTGCTTCGTCCAACAAAGTGGCCAATCAGCAGGCTGATGGCAAAAAACGCCATCACCAGCAGGCCGCCGAACGTACTCGAGAGAAGTCCGACCCAGCCGTTGAAAATCAGGGCCAGGATGCCGGTGAGCAGCAGCGCTCCGCCGGCAGCTGCCGAGCTGAGGCCCAGCAGGCCAAGCCACAGGGACCGCCTGGAACCGGATGCGCCAACGGATCCGTTGCCGGACGGAGGTCCGGGCTCGGCGTTGGAGGTCATTCGATCCCAATCGTCGGGGGCAGGCGGTGGATTTGGTGCAGGACACACCTGCCCCTGAATTCTACACGAGATAGAAATATTTAGGGAAACAGCTGGCTACTGCGCTGTATCAGCGCTGCGGCGGCTCAAATACGGCCATGCGGTGATGAGTCCCATGCCCAGTGTTGCCATCAGATCAACGGCCAGCACGATCTGCCAGGGGTACACAGCAAAGGCGAGGCCGCCGAAGGACAGGACGGCGGTCCACATGTACATCAGCATCACTGCGGTGCGGTGGGAATAGCCGATGTCCATCAGCTTGTGGTGCAGGTGTCCGCGGTCCGCCGACCACGGGGACCGGCCCACCGCCGTGCGCCGGACCACGGCGAGGCAAAGGTCCAGGAGCGGGAGGAACAGTACTGCAAAGGGCAGCACGATGGGGATGATGGTGGGGATACCGTTCACGCGGTCATAGAGCCCGGACGTAATCTGGCCCGTGGACACCACACCGGCCGAGGCCATGAGCAGGCCTATCAGCATGGCTCCGGAATCTCCCATGAAAATCTTCGAGGGAAACCAGTTGTGCGGCAGGAATCCCACGCAACTGCCGACCAAGATTGCGGTGAGCAGCGTTGCGAGGTCCGAGCGGTCCAGCAGGACAGCAGTCCGGTGGACCCAGTAGGCGGTCAGGAAGAAGGCCGCGCCGCCGATGATTGCCACGCCGGCCGCCAGGCCGTCCAGACCGTCGATGAAGTTGAAGGCGTTCATCGTCGTCACAATGAGGCCGGTGGTGAGGATGATGTTCACCGGATCCGAGTCGAAGCGGATGGGCTCCGGGATAAAGGGGATGATGGTCATCCGCACGCCCCACACCGCCACCACCAGGGCCGCCGCGATCTGCCCGATCAGCTTGACCCACCAGCGCAGGTCCAGGAGGTCGTCAGCCACGCCGACGAGGACTATGACGGCGGCCCCCGCCAAGACACCCCAGGGCGCCGTGTTGCCCCGGAAGATGTCCTTCACGAAGAAGGACTGGCTGGCCACGACCAGCGCCACGAGCACACCGGCAAAGATCCCCAGCCCGCCAAGACGCGAGACCGGGCTCGAATGCATGTCCCGGCTGCGGATCGGCGCGAACAGTTCAAGCCGGTTGCCGACCAGCCGCGCGCCCCAGGTTGCCGCATAGGACACGATGGCCGCCGTCAGCATCATGCTCAGGTACATGATCATGGCGTCTCCCCCGCCCGGCCGGCGAGCAGGAGGCCGGGGCCGCCTGGCTGGCGGCCGTAACCGCGGAGACACCGCGCAGGGGCGCTGTGCTGCAATTGATGCCGACGCAGATTCGGGGTGTGGCTGGGGGGACCGTGGGGGCTAGATAGCTGTTGATCTGACGTGCAATAAATGAAACTTCTCCGTCGCCATGCGCACAGACAGGCACTGCATGAGTGCCTGACAGGGCTGTATTACAGTGGACTCTAGTCAAGATACTAACGCCAACGGGTACATCGCTTCGCGTCACACGGCCTCACGCCGGCGGGAAACTTGCCGACGGCTGTGCTGAAAGGATCCCGTAATGCCAGTGTCTGTCGCCGTTGCTGCCGTGACGTTTGACCGCCCCCGAGAACTCGCCGTTCTGCTCAGCGCCATCAACAGCCAAACGGCGCCGGTGGCCTCGATTTGCCTGGTGGACAGCGGCACCGTTCCCGCCAGGGAGGTGGCCGAGGAGCACCACAACGTGGATTACGTCCGTTCGGAGGCGAACCTTGGCGGGGCCGGCGGGTTCTCGCTGGCCGTCCTCAAGGCCGTGGCCAGCGGTGCTGAGTGGATCTGGATGATGGACGACGACGCCGAGCCGGCGGACACCGAATGCCTGGCCACCCTGATCCGGGAGGCCGAGGCCCGGGACCTTGAAGCCGTGGTTCCGCTGGTTGTGGCGCCCGGGCACCCCGACCGGCTGTCCTTCTTCTTCCGGCTCGACGGCAAAGTGACCCACGACCGTGCCGCGCTGGAAAAGGTGGGATTCCTCCCGCAGGACGGGCATTTCTTCAACGGGGCGCTGATCCGCTCGGACGTTTTCTTCAAGGTGGGCCTGCCCGACATGCGCCTCTTCATCCGGGGCGACGAGGTGGACTTCACCATCCGGCTGCGCAAGGCGGGGATCCGGTTCGGCACCGTCACCACCGCGGCTATCACGCATCCCCATGCCTTCTCCGAAACCCAGCACGTCTTCGGCGCCCGGTGGCACGTCATAGTTCCGGAGTCGGCGTTCAAGCGGTACTACTACTACCGCAACCGCGGCTATCTGATCCGCCGCTACTTCCGCGTCAAGTCCCTGACAGCCGACGTCGGCGGCTACCTGGGATACTTCCTGCGCCGCGGCGACTTCCGGGGCCTGGCCGACTGGTTCAGGGCATTTTCCACCGGCCTTCGCGGCAAGGGGTTCGGCCCGCTCAAGGACCAGAAGTTCTAGAGGATCCCTCGCCGGCCGCTGCCGTCCTGCGTTGCAGGCGGCGCCGGACCAGCAGGCCAAGCAGCACCCACGGTTCACCCAGAACGCGGTACGCAACGCGCCGCGGGTGAAGCAAGAGCCGCCACGCCCACTCGAGGCCAAGCCTGCCAAGCCAGCGCGGGGCCAGCTTTTGGATGCCGGCAATCTGTTCGATGGCACCGCCCACCGCGCAGTAGACCGCGGGAGGCAGCGAGTCGAGGCGGCGCCGCAGCACTTCTTCCTGCAGCGGCATGCCCAGGCCAACGAGCACCAGCTGGGGCCGCTGCTCCGCGAGCCACGCTGCTGCCGCCTCCTCGATGTCTTCGTTCCAGCCATCGCCGGGCATGCCGGAAACCGTGGCCCCGGGAACGATGCTCTGCAGCTTTGCCACGGCGCGTGCATTGGCCACAGGTCCTGCCCCGAGGACCGCGATCCGCTCAAGCCCGCCGACCTCGCCCAACGCCGGAATCCAGTCTGTCGAACCCAGCCGGTAGTCCATGACGGGCACGGAGTGGTTCTTTCCCCTCCCCCACAGCCACAGCACGGGGGCGCCGTCGATCAGGACAACGTCGCTGTCCTCATAGAATTTGCGGAATTCAGGTTCGGAATGGAACAGCGTGACGCTGTGGAGGTTGTGCCCGACGACGGTCCGTGTGGTTCCGTCAGCGACGAACCTGTTCAGCACCCCGGTGAGTCCGGCGACGTCCAGAGGAGTGGCGTCGACCCCCAGGACAGGTACGGCCTGGCGCTGCAGCATCATTCGGCATGGGGCGCTTTGTCGCCCTGGGGTTCCCCACCGACAGGTTCCTCGCCGGCAGGCTCCGCTTCCCCAGCCGCGGCCGCAGCCGCAGCCGCAGTGTCAGACTCAGCGGCATTGCCGTCAATGTCCAGCAGCCCGGGAACCACTTCGCGGAGCCGTTCAAGGCTCACGGCGCCTTCCCGCACCACCCGCAGCGGACGGGACGTGGCGTCCACGATCGTGGACGGCAGCGCATCGGTTCCCTCGACGGGACGGAATCCGCCTTCCAGGTAGACCTCAACGGACTCGGCGAGCTGGGATTGGGCTTCAAAAGCCGTCTGCGCGGGTGCCTGCCCTGTCCTGTTGGCGGACGATACGGCCAACGGGCCGGTGAGGGTCAGCAGCTCCTGTGCAACTTCATCGGCCGGAATCCTGAGGGCCACGGTTCCCTTGGTGTCCCCCAGGTCCCAGTCCAGCGAGGGCTGGGCGTGCAGGATGAGCGTCAGTCCCCCGGGCCAGAAGGCCTCAGCCAGCTGGCGCGCCTCGGGAAACACATCTGTGGCCAGACCGTCCAGTGCGTTGAGGCGCGGCATCAGCACGGGAGGCGGCATGCTCCGGCTGCGGCCCTTGGAAGCAAGCAGCATGGTGACGGCCTGCGGCGAAAACGCGTCCGCGGCGATCCCGTAGACGGTATCCGTGGGAAACACCACGCACTTCTTCTCAAGGATGGCACGCCGTGCGTGAGCCAGTCCTGCGGTGCGCTCATCGTCGGACATGCAGTTATAGGTAGTGGTCACTGCCTTATTCTTTCATTACTCCGCGCCGGACATGGCGAGGACGGCACTGGTTGCGCGTTCCTTGCCGTTGAGGTCCAAGTGCGTGGTGACATCTGTCCACCGTCCCGTTCCGGACAGCATGGCCGCGATCCAGCGGGCCTGGACTTCGGCGTGTTCCATCACGAAGTACCCCCCGCGAACCAGCAGCCGCGCCGCAGAGGCGGCAGCCGCCGTCGGAAGTTCCATGCCGTCCGCTCCCCCGCCGTAGAGCGCTTCGGGAGGGTCGTGCAGGGCTACTTCAGGTTCGTTCGGAATGGCCTCGGCGGGAATGTAGGGCGGGTTGGACACCACGACATCGAAGGTTCCGTTGAGTTCCGGCAGGGCGTCCCGCAGGTCCCCGCGAACGAGGCTGACTCCCAGGGGCTGGAGGTTCTTGGCCGCCCAGGCATGGGCGAACTCGCTGAACTCCACCGCATGCACTTCCGCCTCCGGCACCTCATGGGCCACTGACCCCGCGATGGCCCCGGACCCTGTGCCGAGATCCACCACCTTGGGCCGGGCAACACCCGCCCGGACCAGTTCCCGGAGCCGGTCGATGACCAGCTGGACCACGGACTCCGTTTCCGGGCGGGGAATGAAGACGCCCGGGCCCACGGCCAGTTGAAGGTAGCGGAAATGCGCGACGCCGGTGATGTGCTGCAGCGGAATGCGGCGGGCCCGCTCGGCCACCAGTTCCGCGTAGCCCTCAGGCGCAGGCGCATCGCCCAGCATCATGGACCGCAGCCGGCCCAGCCCGACGCCCAGCAGGTGGTCTGCCAGCAGTTCGGCATCGACCCTGGGGCTGGGAACCCCGGCATCGGCCAGTAGTCCCGCGGCCTCGCGGACGGCGTCGCCAAGTGACTGCCCCGGCTGGGCCAAATCTTGCTCGGAGGTCATCTGGTTCGGCGGTTCCGGCTAGTCGCCGATGGCGTCCAGGCGTGCCTGCTCGTCCATCTCGATGGCCGACTGGATCACCGGTTCGAGATCGCCGTTCATGACCTGGTCCAGGTTGTACGCCTTGTATCCGGTGCGGTGGTCAGCGATCCGGTTTTCGGGGTAGTTGTAGGTGCGGATCCGCTCGGAGCGGTCCATGGTGCGGATCTGGGACTTCCGCTGGGCCGAGTTCTCGGCGTCGATCTGTTCCTGCTGGTGCGCCAGGATCCGGGCGCGGAGGACGCGCATGCCTGCTTCGCGGTTCTGCAGCTGCGACTTCTCGTTCTGCATGGCCACCACGATGCCGGTGGGAAGGTGCGTGATTCGCACGGCGGAGTCAGTGGTGTTGACGGACTGGCCGCCGGGTCCCGACGAGCGGTAGACGTCGATCTTGAGGTCGTTCTGGTTGATTTCGAGCTCTTCCGGCTCGTCCACTTCGGGAAGGACCAGCACGCCGGCGGCCGAGGTGTGGATGCGGCCCTGCGACTCGGTGACGGGCACGCGCTGCACGCGGTGCACGCCGCCCTCGAACTTCAGGCGCGCGTAGACACCTTCGGCGGGGTCGTTCGAGCTGCCCTTGACGGCCACCTGGACGTCCTTGTAGCCGCCCAGGTCGGATTCTGTCGCGGAGATGATTTCGGTCTTCCAGCCGCGCGACTCCGCATAGCGGGTGTACATGCGCAGGAGGTCACCGGCGAACAGCGCGGCCTCGTCGCCGCCTTCGCCGCCCTTGACCTCAAGGATCACGTTGCGGGCATCATCGGGGTCGCGGGGAATGAGCAGCCGGCGGAGCTTCGCGGCAGTCGTTTCGAGGGCAGCCTCAAGTTCGGGAACCTCGGCAGCGAACTCGGGGTCCTCAGCAGCCATTTCCTTGGCGGCAGCAAGGTCATCCTGGATTCCGTGCCACTTGTGGTAGGCCTCCACAATGCCGTTAAGCTGCGCAGACCGCCGCCCCAGCTTGCGCGCCAGCTTCTGGTCAGCATAAACAGCCGGATCCCCAAGCTGGGCCTGAATAGCATCATGCTCATCAAGCAGGCCCTGTACGGACTCAAACATTTTCAAAACCTCTTTCGACTTGTAACCAAGTCTAATAATGCGGCGACGAAGGTGGGCAAACAGAGAAGCCGCTCAAAATATGCCGGCCAGGGAGTGGCTTCGGGCCTGCCGGAGCCGGGTGGCTGACGATCGTAGATCGGAAGCCACCCGGCGTAGGGGCGGGGCCGGCATATTTTGAGCGGCTAAAGCCAGCTACTTGTCGTTATCCGACTTTGCACCAAGCGTCGTCTTCTGGACCTGCATGAGGAACTCGACGTTGCTCTGCGTCTCCCGGATCTTGTTGGTCAGCAGCTCAAGGCTCTGCTGCGTTTCGAGTCCGGAAAGGACGCGGCGCAGCTTCCACATGATCTTGACCTCTTCAGGCGAGAGCAGGTTCTCTTCGCGCCGGGTACCGGACGCGTTGACGTCCACGGCGGGGAAAATGCGCTTGTCTGCCAGCTGGCGGGACAGGCGGAGCTCCATGTTGCCGGTGCCCTTGAACTCTTCGAAGATGACCTCGTCCATCTTGGAACCGGTCTCGACGAGTGCGGTGGCCAGGATGGTCAGCGAGCCGCCGTTTTCGATGTTTCGGGCTGCACCGAAAAAGCGCTTCGGCGGGTACAGCGCCGCGGAGTCGACACCACCGGACAGGATGCGGCCCGAGGCCGGTGCTGCCAGGTTGTAGGCACGGCCCAGGCGGGTCATGGAGTCGAGGAGCACCACGACGTCCATGCCCATTTCCACGAGGCGCTTTGCGCGTTCGATGGAGAGCTCGGCCACGGTGGTGTGGTCATCGGCGGGACGGTCGAAGGTTGAGGCGATGACCTCACCCTTGACGGTGCGCTGCATGTCCGTAACTTCTTCGGGGCGTTCGTCAACGAGCACCATCATGAGGTGGACCTCAGGATTGTTGGTGGTGATGGCGTTGGCGATGGACTGCAGGATGAGGGTCTTACCGGCCTTCGGCGGGGAGACGATCAGGCCGCGCTGGCCCTTGCCGATCGGGGCAACCAGGTCGATGACGCGGGGGCCGATCTTCTTGGGGTCCGTCTCGAGGCGCAGGCGCTCGGACGGGTACAGCGGAACCAGCTTGGCGAACTCAACACGGTCCTTGAGGTCCTCGGAGGTCTTGCCGTTCACCGAGGTCACGCGGACCAGGGCGTTGAACTTCTGGCGGGCAGACTGCTGGCCGCGGTCTTCGCCGTCGCGCGGAGCGCGGATGGCACCGACCACCGCGTCGCCCTTGCGCAGGTTGTACTTCTTGACCTGGGCCAGGGACACGTAGACATCGTTCGGGCCCGGCAGGTAGCCGGACGTGCGGATGAAGGCGTAGTTCTCAAGGACATCGAGGATGCCTGCCACGGGCAGCAGGACATCGTCATCGGTCACCTCGACGTCGTCGACGTCGGGCCCCTGGCTGCGTCCCCGACGGCGGTCGTTGCGGTCGCGGAAGCGGTCGTTGCGGGCGTTGCCGTCCCGGCTGTCGGACCGTTCGTTGCGGTCGCGGCGGTTGCGGCGGTTACGGCGGCTGCCGCCGTCGTCGTCGCCATCGCGGCTGTCATCGCGGCGGTTGTCGCGGCTACCTGCGCCCTCGGCGGAGTCACGGCCACCGCGGGTGCGGCCGCCCTCGCGGCGGTCCGTGCGCTGCCCGCCGTCGCCGGTATCGCCGCCCTGTTCACGGGCTTCGCCACGGGTTTCTGCACGGGCTTCGCCACGGGTTTCGCCACCGCGGGTTTCAGCACCGCGGGTTTCAGCGGCACGGGTTTCAGCGGGAGCGGCTTCGGCCGGAGCCTCGGCGGCTTCGCCCTGCGGAGCAGCTGCGGCAGCCTCGCCGCGGCGGCGGTTCCGGGTACGCGGCTGGCGGCGTTCGCCGGCGCCTTCGCCGGCTGCGGCTTCGGGGGCCTCGCCGGCTGCCGGGGCGGCCGGCGTTTCGACGGCGGCGGGCTCGGCGGCAGCTTCAGCGGCGGGAGCGGAGACCACACCGTCGCTGACGGCGCGGCGGCTGCGGCCACGGCCCCGGGCACGGGTGCCTTCCTGGGCCGGGGCTTCGGTGGTTTCTGCCGGGGCGGCCGGAGCCGACACCTCAGCAGCAGCGCCGTTATCGGCGCTCTTCGCAGCAGCCCGGGCCGGAGCCTTGGTTGCTGACGTACCCGCACGATGCGCCGAGATGGCCGAGACAAGGTCTCCCTTGCGCATGCGGGAACCGCCCGAAATACCGAGCTGGCTGGCAAGAGCCTGCAGCTGGGCGAGCTTGAGGCCTGCGAGGCCACTGCTCTTGGCGGGTGCTTCCGTCAACGATCCGGAAGCAGAAGATGGTGTGTCCACAGCTGGCGACAGCTCAGTGGTTTCGGTCACGAAGGATCCTTCCCCCTCGACGGCGTCCAGACTGGGAGCTGGACGCGATGATTTGATCTGGGCTGCAGTTCAGATCTGCAGCCGGGATTTCGGCCTTGCCGGATGGAATTCGCGGCAGGGCCGGATACTGATCGCCTTCAACGCTCCGTAATACGGTGGGGCGTCGGACTGACGGTTCAGGGAACAGAATGTTTTCTGTGGGCCCCGGGTCAGGCCAAGGAGGCGGCACCGGAAAATACTGCGCATTACTAAGACGAAGCAGCAGCAGATCTATGCAGGTCCGGACCAGGATAGGCAACATGGCCGATCATCAGGTTCTTTGACTGCACGGTCTTTGGCTGCAGGGCCCCTTGACTGCAGAGTCGCTGTTGACTGCATAAACTGCGGTGACTGAATGCGGGTTTACCGCCGGTGCACTCCCACTTTAGCACCTTCGACGTCCACTGCCAGCTTCATCACGCGCCAGTTGATATCAGGCGTGTTGGCCGCGGTAAACGAATCGATGAACTGCAGCACATCCGCGGCTTCCGCCTCGCCGTTGGCGAGCACCAGGACGGTAGGCCCTGCCCCGGAAACGACGGCGGCGTGCCCGGCTTGGCGCAGCGCCTTGATGAGCGCGGCACTGGGCCGCATTGCCTCCGCACGGTAGCTCTGGTGCAGGAAGTCTTCGGTGCCGGCAAGCAGCAGTTCCGGCTTGTCCGTCAGGGCGTGGATGAGGAGTGCGGCGCGGCCGGAGTTCATGGCCGCGGCGTGGTGGCCCACCGACGCCGGCAGCAGGGCACGTGCGGCTTCCGTGGACAGTTCATAGTCCGGTACGGCCACGATGGGGATGACGGCATCGTTCACCGTGGCGCAGGTGCTGCTGTACTGGTCACTGTCCTGCCACGACAGCGCCAGCCCGCCGAAAATCGCCGGGGCGACGTTGTCCGGGTGCCCCTCCATTTCGCTGGTCAGCTGGAGGATCCAGTTCCGGTCCTGCTGCTCGCCCGAGGGGAGCAGGGCGTTCGCTGCCGTAACGGCGGCCACCACTGCGGCTGCCGAGGAACCCAGGCCGCGGCCGTGCGGGCTGACGTTTTCCGCCGTGATCTTCAGCCCGTTGTGCCGGTAGCCGAGGCGCTCGAAGGCGGCGTTCATGGCGCGCACCACCAGGTGGCTGGCGTCTCGCGGCAGGGACTCTGCGCCTTCACCGCTGAGCTCGAAGAGCAGCTCACCGCTGTCCAGGCTCTCCACGGTCAGGGTGTCGTGCAGGGTCAGGGCCAGGCCGAGGCTGTCATAGCCGGGCCCAAGGTTCGCGCTCGTGGCGGGGACCCGGACAGTGACCTGCTGCCCGCCCTGAATGGCGGGCAGCTGGGCGGTTTGCGGCAGCATGGTTTCCAAGGCTATTTGTCTTCCAGTCCCAGTTCGGCGGCAACCGTGACAACGTCGTTGGATACCTTCACGGGCTGGACGTCGCTGCCGTCTTCGGTCCGCAGGGCCCACTGCGGGTCCTTCAGTCCGTGGCCGGTGACGGTGATGACGATGGTCTTGCCCGAAGGGACCTCGCCGGCCGCGTGCTTCTTGAGGAGGCCCGCGACGCCGGCGGCGGAGCCGGGCTCTACGAAGACGCCCTCCTTGGAGGAGAGCCAGCGGTGGGCTGCCAGGATTTCGTCGTCCGTGACGGCCTCGATGAAGCCGCCGGATTCGTCACGGGCGGCGATGGCGCCGTCCCAGGAGGCGGGGTTGCCGATGCGGATGGCGGTGGCAATGGTGTCCGGCTCGGTGATGGGGTGGCCGGCCACAAACGGGGCGGCACCCGCGGCCTGGAAGCCCCACATCCGCGGCGTCCGGGTGGAAACAGCCGGAAGGGTGCCGGCTGTCGCGGATTCGAACGGCGCCGAGTATTCCTTGTAGCCCTTCCAGTACGCGGTGATGTTGCCAGCATTGCCGACGGGCAGCACGTGGATGTCCGGCGCGTCGCCGAGGGCATCGACGATTTCGAAGGCTCCGGTCTTCTGTCCCTGGATGCGGGCAGGGTTGACCGAGTTCACCAGGAAGACCGGGTAGGACTCGCCAAGCTTGCGGGCGATGTCGAGGCAGTTGTCGAAGTTGCCGTCCACCTGCAACAGGGTGGCGCCGTGGGCGATCGCCTGGCTGAGCTTGCCCATGGAGATCTTGCCTTCGGGCACCAGCACTGCGCACTTCAGGCCTGCGGCCGTGGCGTAGGCGGCCGCAGACGCGGACGTGTTGCCCGTGGAGGCGCACACCACGGCCTTGGCTCCGGATTCCACGGCGGCGGTCATGGCCATGGTCATGCCGCGGTCCTTGAAGGAACCGGTGGGGTTCATGCCTTCCACCTTGAGGTACACCTCTGAGCCGGTCAGCTCTGAGAGCTTCTGCGCGTGGACCAGCGGCGTTCCGCCCTCGCCCAGGGTGATGACCTTGGTGCTTTCCGTTACGGGCAAACGATCAGCGTATTCGCGGATGACTCCGCGCCATTGGTGAGCCACTTAGACTCCTTCTACCCGAAGTACGGATGTAACGGAATTGATGACGTCCAGGCCCTTGACGGCCTTGACGGTTGCTGCCAGCGCAGCTTCGCTTGCGCGGTGCGTGACGATCCGCAGTTCCGCCGATTCCACGTTGGAGTCGGCATCACGGTGGATCGTCTGGCGCATGATCTCGATGGACACGCCGTGCTCGGCAAACAGCTGGGCGATCCTCGCCAGTACGCCGGGCTGGTCGGCAACGTCCAGTCCGATGTAATAGCTGGTGGTGACGGCGTCGATGGGGAATGCCGGAACGTGCCCGGTGGTGGACTCGATGCGGCCCGGTCCGCCCAGGACAATCCTGCGGGCGGCCGACACGAGGTCGCCCAGCACGGCGGACGCCGTCGGCGTTCCGCCGGCGCCCTGGCCGTAGAACATGAGTTCCCCGGCGTTCTCGGCCTCAATAAAGACCGCATTGAAGGCCCCGCGGACGGCAGCGAGGGGGTGTTCCCGGGGCAGCAGCGTGGGGTGCACCCGCACCGAGACGCCGTCGTCGCCGTCGGCATCTGTCAGCTGCTCGGCAATGGCCAGCAGCTTGATGACGAACCCTGCTTCCTTGGCCGCGGCGATGTCAGCAGCGCTGACGCCGGTGATGCCCTCGCAGTGCACGTTGGCCAGGTCGAACCGCGTGTGGAAGGAAAGCGACGCAAGGATGGCAGCCTTGGCTGCCGCGTCAAGGCCTTCGACGTCGGCGGTGGGATCGGCCTCGGCGTAGCCCAGCCGCTGTGCCTCGGCAAGGGCGTCCGCGAACTGGGCGCCCGTGCTGTCCATCTGGTCGAGGATAAAGTTGGTGGTGCCGTTGACTATGCCCAGGACGCGGGTGATCCGGTCCCCGGACAGGCTGTCGCGGATCGGGCGCAGGATCGGGATGGCTCCCGCCACGGCAGCTTCGTAGGACAGCTCGACGCCGGCCTTGTCCGCCTCTTCGTACAGCGCGGGGCCGTCGGCGGCAAGGAGGGCCTTGTTGCCCGTGACGACGCTGGCGCCGTTCTGGATGGCCGCGAGGATCAGGGACCGGGCCGGCTCCAGGCCGCCCATCAGCTCGATGACGAGGTCGGCGTCCTTGACCAGGGTTTCGGCATCCGTGGTGAACAGGTCGCGCGGAAGGTCCACTTCACGCTCGGCGTCGATGTTGCGCACGGCGATGCCGGCGAGCTGCAGGTGGGCACCCGTGCGGGACGCCAGGGTGTCGGCGTCGTCCATGAGAATCCGCGCCACCTGAGCCCCGACGTTGCCACAGCCCAGCAGGGCCACTTTCAGGGTTCGCAATTCAGTCATTCAGGCTCCCATGTCGCGGTTCAGCAGATCTTCTTCGGTTTCCCCGCGGACAATCAGCCGGGGAGATCCGTCGCGCACAGCGACAACGCCCGGCCGGGCCAGATAGTTGTAGTTGCTTGACAGGGCCCAGCAGTAGGCGCCGGTCCCCGGTACAGCGAGCAGATCACCGGCTGCCACGTCCTCGGGCAGATATACATCTCTAACAACTATGTCGCCGCTCTCGCAATGTTTGCCCACTACGCGGGACAGCTGCGGCGCCGCGGCGGAGGCCCTCGAGGCGAGGATCGCGGAATAATCCGCGTCGTAGAGCACCGGGCGGGCGTTGTCACTCATGCCGCCGTCCACCGACACATAGCGGCGGGGGTGCGTAACGTTTTCTCCCCCTGTTTCCGGTGTTGCGGCGTCGCCGGCGGCCGGAGCATCCACGCGGACGGTCTTCCGGGTGCCCACTTCGTACAGCGTGAAGGTACTCGGGCCAACGATGGCCCGTCCCGGTTCGATCGAAATCCGCGGCGCGGCAATGCCCAGCTCAGCGCACTGCGAACGGACGACGGCGGCCATCGCCTGCGCGATGTCGGCCGGCGGCCGCGGCGTGTCAACCGGCGTGTACGCGATGCCGTAGCCTCCACCGAGATCGAGTTCGGGAAGGCGGATCGAGTACTTCGCCTGCATCTCCGCCAGGAAGCCCAGAAGCTTCACCGCGGCGAGGGCAAACCCGTCGGGTTCGAAGATCTGCGAGCCGATGTGGCAGTGCAGGCCGAGCAGTTCGATGCTGGCGTAGCTTGTTGCCGCGGCGACGGCTTCCTCGGCCGCCGAGAGGCCTGCCTGGTCAGTGGAGTCACCGGCCATGGATAGGCCGAACTTCTGGTCTTCATGGGCCGTGGCGATGAATTCATGCGTGTGGGCATGCACCCCAGGCGTCAGGCGCAGCATGACCTTGGCCGTTTCGCCCCGTTCGGACGCGATTTTGGCCACTCGCTCCAGCTCGTCCAGGCTGTCCACCACAATGCGGCCGAGCTTCATGTCCAGTGCCCGGTTGATCTCGGCGTCGGACTTGTTGTTGCCGTGCAGGCTGAGCTCGGCACCGTCGATGCCCGCACGGGCGGCCACCGCAAGTTCACCGCCGGAACAGGTGTCCAGGCGCAGGCCCTCTTCAGCCACCCACCGGGCCACAGCGGAGCAGAGGAAGGACTTGCCGGCGTAGTAGACATCCACTCCCCCGCAGATGTCGGCAAAGGCCTCGTCAAAGGCATCCTTGAAGGAGCGGGCGCGGGCGCGGAAGTCCGACTCGCTCATGATGAACAGCGGCGTCCCGAACTGTTCCTTGAGCTTACTGACCGGAATCCCGTCAACGGCCAGTTCGCCGTCGGAATTCCGCCCGACTCCGGCAGCCCACATGGGCTCGTGGAGTGCGTTCAGGTCCGCCGGCAGGGCCAGCCAGTCCGGAGCGAGCGGGGAAGCATGTGCTGACATTGGGGCATCTCCGGTCATTGAGTCACATCCGTTCCGGCGCCGACACGCCGAGCAGGTCCAGTCCGTTGGCAAGCACCTGGCTCGTGGCGTCATTGAGCCACAGGCGGGTGCGGTTGAGATCAGTGACGGCTTCCTCGCCCAGCGGGGCAATGCGGCAGGCGTCGTACCAGCGGTGGTAGGCGCCGGCGATGACCTCAAGGTGGCGGGCCACCCGGTGGGGTTCCCGCAGTTCCGCAGCCTTGGCCACGATGGACGGGTAGCTGCCCAGGTAGGACAGCAGCTCGTTTTCGGTTGCGTGGTGCAGCAGCGAGGCGTCGAAGGCGCTGCGGTCCACGCCCGCTGCGACGGCATTGCGCGCGGCGCCGCGGGTCCGGGCATGCGCGTACTGCACGTAGAACACCGGGTTTTCGTTGCTGTGCTTCTTGAGCAGCTCGGGATCCAGGGTCAGCGGGGAATCTGCCGGGAACCTCGCCAGCGAGTAGCGCACGGCGTCCTTGCCGAGCCAGGAGATCAGGTCCTTGAGCTCGATGATGTTGCCGGCGCGCTTCGACAGCTTGGCACCGTTGACAGAAACGAGCTGGCCAATCAGCACCTCAATATTGACCTCGGGATCATCGCCGGCAGCAGCCGCTATGGCCTTGAGCCGGTTGATGTAGCCGTGGTGGTCGGCGCCCAGCAGGTAGATCTTCTCGGTGTAGCCACGGTCCTTCTTGGACAGGTAGTAGGCGGCGTCGGCGGCGAAATACGTGGGCTCGCCGTTCGCGCGGATCATGACGCGGTCCTTGTCGTCGCCAAAGTCCGTGGTGCGCAGCCAGACGGCACCGCCGTCGTCGAACACGTGGCCCTGCTCGCGAAGGCGGGCTACGGCACTTTCGATGGCGCCGGCGTCGTGGAGCTCCTGCTCGGAGAAGAAGACGTCGAAGGAAACGCCAAAGTCGGCCAGGGTGTCCTTGATGTCCTTCAGCTGCGCTTTGTAGGCCGCTGCCCGGATCACCGGAAGGGCCGCCACGTCGGTCAGCTCGCGGATGTCCGGGTGCTGTGTGAGCACTTCATGGCCGAGGTCCCGGATGTACTCGCCCGGGTAGCCGCCCTGCGGCACGTCCCGGCCGTGCAGGCGTGACAGCACAGAGTTGGCGAACACGTCCATCTGCGAACCGGCGTCGTTGATGTAGTACTCCGCGGTGACATCCGCCCCGGAGGCCCTCAGCACACGCGCGATCGAGTCACCGAGGGCAGCCCAGCGCGTGTGGCCGATGTGCAGCGGACCGGTGGGATTGGCGGAGACAAACTCCATGTTGACCGTGTGGCCCGCGAGCGCGGAATTGGTGCCGTAGGCCGCACCGGCCTCCACGATCGCCTTGGCAAGGGCACCGGCTGCGGCCGCGTCCACGGTGATGTTCAGGAAGCCCGGACCGGCGATCTCGACTGCGGACACGCCGTCGATCCCTTCCAGGCGCGCGCTGAGGACGGTAGCGAATGCCCGCGGGTTGGTTCCGGCCTGCTTCGCCAGCTGCAGGGCGATGTTCGTGGCCCAGTCTCCGTGCTCCCGGTTTTTGGGACGCTCAACCAGGACGGCGTCCGGGACAGCCGCCTCGGGGAGGGCGATCTCGCCGGCGGCAACGGCATCTTGCAGGCAGGCGGATATGGCGAGGGAGAGTTCTTCGGGAGTCACATTCCTAGCCTACCGGGGGGCCCGGCCTGCCGCGGAATCCGGAGGGGGACCCTGGCCCCCTCCGTGGCCGCCCCGCCGTCACAGCTAATACTAGGGACATTCACAGTTTGAACGTTTAGCCTGATCTCGGCGTCGTCCACCAGGTAAGTGCCCGTACTAACGAAACGAGACACCGTGCAGCCCACACTCCGTAAAACTGTATTCGCCGGGATCGCCGGCCTGTCCCTCGCCGGTACGGTGGCCGGCTGCGCGCCTTCGGCGCAGCAGCCCGCCGCCCAGGAAACCCCTTCCTCTGCTTCTTCCTCTGCTTCGGAGACCGCAACACCCGGCTCGTCTGCGCTCGCAACGTCAGGCGCCGGCTACAAGGACGGCACCTACAGCGCGGACGGCACCTACAAGTCGCCCAACGGCACCGAGACCGTGGGCGTGCAGCTGACGCTGGCCAACGGAACGGTTTCCGCCGTTGAGATCACGGAGCATCCGTCCAACCCGAACACCCGGAAGTTCCAGGGGCAGTTTGCCGGCGGAATCGCGGCGCAGGTGGTCGGCAAGAGCCTCGACGAAATCAAGGTTTCCAAGGTGGCTGGCTCGTCCCTGACCAGCGGCGGCTTCAACCAGGCCGTTGAAGAGATCAAATCCCAGGCAGTGTAGGCAGGCGCGGGCGGCATGGACTCCACGAGAACAGCAATAAAAGGAGAGCCCATGCCGCACGCCGGCTGGCACGAATTCCGTTTTGACGGCATCGGAACGAGCTGGGAGATCTCCACTGCCGCGCCGTTGGATGCCAGTCTCCGTAGCCGGATCCTTGCCGAGGTGGAGCGCTACGACTCAACGTGGTCCAGGTTCCGCGGGGACTCGCTGATCAGCCAGATGTCGGTGCAGGCGGGGCGTCTTGAGCTGCCCCCTGAATCCGCTGGCCTCGCGGATCTCTACCGCAGCCTGTACTCGCTCAGCGGCGGGGCCATGACACCGCTGATCGGCGAAAGCCTGGAACAGCTGGGCTACGACGCCGGCTATTCCCTGCATCCCCGCGGAGCCGCGGCACCTCCGCCGGCCTGGGACGATGTCCTTGAGTGGCGCGGGACATCACTGCGCACCACCGCTCCCGTGGTGCTGGACATCGGGGCTGCAGGTAAGGGCCAGCTCGTGGATCTCCTGGCCGGAATGCTGCGGGACCAGGGACTCACAGACTTCTTTATCGACGCCAGCGGCGACCTTCTGAACGGCGGGGAAACGCCTGTGACGGTGGCGCTGGAGCATCCATACGACACCAGCAAGGCGATCGGCACGGTTCAACTCGGCCAGAGGGCGCTGTGCGCCTCGGCCTCCAACCGCAGGGCGTGGGGCGACGGACTCCACCACGTCTTGGATGGCACCACCGGCGAGCCGGTCCGGACTGTGGTGGCCACGTGGGCCATGGCCGAAACTGCCATGGAGGCAGATGCGCTGGCCACGGCGCTGTTTGTGGTTCCCGCCGCGGCGCTGGAGCCCCATTTCCGGTTTTCCTGGCTTAAGGTTTTTTCCAACGGCAGCGCGGAGTACTCCGCGGAATTCGAAGGGACGCTGTTCACATGAGTTCCACCACCACCGGGCTGCGGGCCTCCCCCGCCACCGCGCTGGATGCCTTCCTCGGCCGTTTCACCATGTACCGGCTGGTGTCCCTGGTTCTTGCCGCGCTGGCCGCCTATAGCCTGCTGCTCGACGGCCTGGGCTGGCTGACATTCGGCGTTGCCAACATGCTCGCCCACCTGGCGTTGTGCCTCGGCCTGACCTATGCCTCCAACCGCGCCCTGGCCGCAGTGTTCCGCGTCCGCCCGCATTCGGAATCGTCGCTGATCACAGGGCTTTTGCTCTACTTCCTGTTCTGGCCAACCCAACTCGGGCCGGCATTCGCTCCGATCGACCTGGCCGGCGTGGCCCTTGCCTGCATCCTCGCGTCGGCGTCCAAGTATGCGCTGGCCTGGCGCGGACGCCACGTGTTCAACCCCGCGGCCGCCGGCGCCTTCATTACCGGCCTCACCGGTTTGAACATCGCGACCTGGTGGGCAGGCACACCCGCCATGCTGTGGCTGCTGGTTCCCGGAGTCCTCCTGGTGCTTTACCGGACCCGGAAAATGCTGATGGCCGCAGTCTTCGTCGTTGTTGCCACGTCCATCGCGGCCAGCGACCTGCTGCAGTCGGGCGTGGACGCGGGCGGCGCCGTGTGGCAGCCGCTGGCCCAAAGCCCGGTGCTGTTCTTCGTCGGATTCATGCTCACCGAACCGCTGACGCTGCCTCCGCGCCGCTGGCAGCAACTGGTGCTGGCCGCCGTCGTCGGAGTGCTTTTTGCGATGCCCTTCAACTTCGGTTTCGTGGCGAACTCGCCCGAGCTGGCCCTGCTTGCAGGGAACCTGCTCGCTTTCCTGGCCGGTCAGCGCGGAAGCGTCCGGCTGCTGTTCAGCCACTCCCGCAGGCTCACACCGACAACCACCGAATTTGTCTTCAGGCCTCGCCGCCCCGTCCGTCACGAGCCCGGCCAGTACGTGGAGCTGGATCTCCCGCACGAGAAGCCGGACGGCAAGGGCCGCCGCCGCGTGTTCAGCCTGACAAATTCCCCGGACGCGACCCACGTGAAAATCGGCGTCGGCACCGCGGACCCCGTCTCCGCCGCCAAACGCAGGCTCCTGGCGCTCAAGCCCGGGGAGGAACTCACGGCCACCACCGTGGCTGGAGACTTCGTCCTGCCCAAAGGATCGAACGGCCCGGTCCTGCTCATTGCTGCGGGCATCGGCATTACGCCGTATCTGGCGCATCTTTCCAGCGGAGTGGCCAGGCAGCGGGATACTGTTCTGCTGTACCTGGCCAGGAATGCGTCCGAACTTGCGTATGCGGCTGAGCTGAAAGAATCCGGCGCCAGCATTCTTGCCCGTCTGGCCGACGGCTCCGCTCCGCCCGACTTCATTGAAGACGCCGGCGCCAGGCTGGATCCCGGCACCCGGCTGGACGGTGCGTCGCTCAAGCTGCTGGTCCCTGACATCGCCCAGCGGAGGGTGTTCATTTCGGGCTCACCGGGCAGTGTGGGGTCGCTGCGGCGTGCTGCACGGCAGGCAGGCGCCCGCCGAATCCACGTTGATTCGTTCGCAGGATACTAAATCTGTGCAGGGCGTTGGCTGCGGGCACGGTGCCGGTTTTCCATTCGGCCCCACCTTCCTGCTAAGCTCTAGGACGTCCCGCCGGCAACGGCAGGATCCCTGACTGCCCTCGTAGCTCAGGGGATAGAGCGTCTGCCTCCGGAGCAGAAGGTCGTAGGTTCGAATCCTATCGAGGGCACAGAAAAAACCCCGTCGTTTCAGCGAAACGGCGGGGTTTTCTGCGTCCCCTGTCGGCGCCTGCCAGTGCGCCTCCAAACATTGTCGGTGGCCCCTCGTAGGCTGAATTGCATGATCTGTTCCATCATTCCCCCGTACATGCTGAAGCGCCTCGCGGCGCAGGACGCGCCACGGTTCAGCGCTGTTCGCCGGGCAGCAAAAGAAGCACTGCTGCACGTGAAGACAGTGCAGGCGGCAAGAACGGCTCCGGCGCCTGTGACTCCCCCGGGTTTGAGGCAAGTGCAGCCTGCTCCCCCGGACAGATCTGTCTATGATGCCAAGTCGGCTGAATCCCTTCCCGGCGTGCTGGTGCGGAAGGAAGGCGAAGCCCCTGTCGGTGACCCCGCGGCTGATGAGGCCTACGACGGCCTGGGCCATACCCACAGCCTTTACGCCGACGTTTTCGGCCGGAACTCCATCGACGGCCAGGGCATGCCGCTCAACGCCACCGTGCACTTCGGCAAGCTCTACGACAACGCCTTCTGGGACGGCCAGCAGATGGTTTTCGGCGATGGTGACGGTGAAATCTTTGAACGGTTCACCCGCTCCCTCAGTGTCATCGGGCACGAACTGGCCCATGGAGTGACCCAGTTCTCCGCCGGGCTCGCCTACCGGAACCAGGCCGGCGCGATCAACGAGTCCATCTCGGACGTCTTCGGTGCCCTGGTGGAACAGTACTTCCGGAAACAGTCAACGGCCGACGCGAGCTGGCTGATCGGCGAAGATCTGTTCACTTCCCAGGTTGAGGGCACGGCCCTCCGCTCCATGAAGGCGCCCGGAACGGCGTACGACGACGACGTCCTGGGCAAGGACCCACAGCCAGACTCGATGGACGCGTATGTCCGCACCAGCGCGGACAACGGCGGAGTCCACATCAATTCGGGCATTCCCAACCGCGCCTTCTGCCTGGTCGCGCAGGCGATCGGCGGCAACGCCTGGGAGGCCCCGGGACAGATCTGGTACGAGACCCTGACGGGAGGATCCCTGCCGCCGACAGCCACCTTCAGCGTCTTTGCCAAGGCCACCGCGGCATCCGCAAGGGAATTGTTCGGCGACGGGTCTGCGGAGCATGACGCCGTGCGCGAGGCGTGGGAAACTGTGAAAGTGAAGCACTAACCCCACGCCGGGCGCGGCAGTTCCGCGCGTCCGGCAGCCTCGGATCACCAGGACCCTGCCATGAAAATCACAGTTGAGCGCAGCGGAGGGATTGCTGCGCTGACGCGCACCTGGACAGTTCAGGCCACCACGTCCAGCGACAAGAGCCACTGGCAGCCGATCGTCGAAGCCTGCCCGTGGGACGCAGTCCCGGACTCCCGGCAGGTTTCCGACGGGCAGCCCGACAGGTTCATGTATTCCATCCGGGCCGGCCAGCGCCGGGCCACTTTGCCGGAACGGGCAGTGACCGGGCCCTGGCGGGTCCTCGTGGAAACGACCAGGGCCGCTGCGGAACAGACGCCCCGCAACGGCACGGCAACCGGCATCCGCTCCTAGGCAGCGCCTTCCTATGGGCGGCGCCTTGCTATGGGCGGCGCCTGGCAATGACTGCGTGCGAAGCCTGTGCCAGCCCGGTGCCAGCCGCGTAGGTCAGGGCGAGGCCGGCGCCAACCCGGTGCCAACCACGTAGGTCAGGGCGGGCCATTGTCGGAGGACCTTCGGGGCCTGCTTTCGGCAGCCCTGAAGGTCTATGAGGCGCGGGCCAGTTGTTCGGGCTGGCTGGTTCCCGGCAGTGGCGGTGCTGTGGAGTGGTAGCTGTGGCCGGTCGGGGTCCGGAGTTCGATGGTGTGCCTCAGTCGATCTGCGCGCGCGGGGCCGGGGCGGGGTTTCACGCTCCAGCCGGGGGTTTCTTTGGTGTGGTTGCAGGCTTCGCAGAGCCCTGCTGCGTTTTCGAGGCTGGTGGTTCCGCCGTTGTGCCACGGGACGATGTGGTCGTGGTGGCGGATGGGGGCGTCGCAGTAGGGCGTGCGGCAGGTGTCATCGCGGGCCTGGATGAAACGTCGCAGCGGGGCCGGGAAGAGGCGTGCCCGTGAGTCCATCGCGACGAGTTCGCCGGTTCCGGGGGCGGTGTAGAGCCGGCGGACCCAGACCCTGAGTTCCTCACTGCTCGTAGGGTCTGTACCGGCGAGGGTTGTATCGCCACCCGTTGTACCGCTATCGGTTGTGGCGCCGCCGGTTGTCCGTGCACCATCCTGCTGGCCCTGGCCCTGGCCCTGGCCGTGGCCCTGTGGCTGGGTGAGCGCGTCGCGGGCCCAGCCCGCCGGGACCACGCCGTAGCCGGGGATCCGTGCCGGCTCTGAGTCGCCCTGGAAGAGGGTGCGGTCGGTCATGATGAGCTGGATCTCGATGCCGGTGATCCCTCCGGGGGTGCCGGTGGTCCATTCGACCAGGTCATCGGCCATGATCTGCCCGCGGGCGCGTTCATCCCCGCCGGAGCGCAGGGTGTCCGCATGCCGGGTCAGGGCCGCGTGCACGGCGACGCCGGCCGAGACGGGGAGCAGGGCGGTCAGGTAGCACATGGTGTCCGGTGCCGGGCGGAGGCTGACGTGCCGTTCGGTGGCGGCGTGGGCCGCGCGCTGGGTGACGGAGCGCGGGTCCCGGCGGTAGGCGGCGGCCCGGGCGGCGGCCCGGGCGGCGGCCACGACGGCCCGGTCTCCTGCACCGGTCAGCGTTCCGGTGTCGGGGGCGAGTTCCTCATCGACGCTGGACCGGTCCGCGGCGGACAGGGACGCCGTTTCGCGCACCAGCAACGTGGCCCG
>NZ_JAFHKT010000142.1 GCF_017052465.1 Arthrobacter pascens | reverse complement strand
TCGAACACAGCCTGCTCACCGCCGAACAACTCCAGGAACTCCTCAGCCCCGAACGCCTGGCCAACCTCAGCAAATAACCCCCAACCGCCCCCTAACCTCGCAAGCTCGGTCAGGGAACCCGGCGGTCGTGGGCCCACACCACTGCCGGTTGAACCTGTCGAGACCGCGTCCCGACAGATTCAACCAACGGGCACTGCCCCATCGCCACCCCGCCCGATCAGGGAACAGGGGTGCGCCGCCATGCCCAAATATCCCGCCTGACGACAGAGAAACGGACTCGACGACGAGCACCGTTCCAGCACCGGGCCAGCATCACGGCCTCGACCCAAGGATGGACTATGAAAAACAAATCAACGATGTGGATTCTGGCATCTCTTCTGTTCGGAATCGTCAGCGGCCTGGTGGGCCACTGGCTGCTCGCCCCAGACGCCCGCGAATCCGTCGTTTCGGTGCTCGACACCGTGACCCACATGTTCCTGAATCTCATCAAGATGATCATCGCCCCGTTGATCTTCGCCACCTTGGTTTCGGGCATTGCAGGAGCCGCGAAATCCGCCGGCGTGGGGAAGCTCTTCGGCCGCTCGATGATCTGGTTCCTCTCGGCCTCCGTCCTGGTCGGCGCCTTCGGATTCCTCACGGCGCATGTCCTGAACGTCGGCGACGGCCTGAACCTCGTCCCGGGCGGTGATGCGGGCCTGGAATCGAAACCCCTTGATTACCAGGAGTTCGTCACCAACATCATCCCCACCAGCGTCTTCTCGGCACTGACCACCAACAACCCCCTTCAGATCCTCGTCTTCGGCGCCCTCTTCGGAATCGCCCTGCTGAACCTCCGGAAGAAGGGCCACTCCTCCATAGCGAATGCCATCGACGAGCTGATGGGCGTCATGCTCAAGGTCACCGGGTACGTGATGATGGCGGCACCGGTTGGTGTTTTCGCCGGCATCGCATCGGCTTTCACCGCCGAGGGCCTGGATGCGTTTGCCACCTACGCGTCCTTCATCGGCGGCTTCTACCTGTCCCTCTCGGCGCTGTGGGTCCTCATGATCGCCGTCGCGGTGGGTTTCTTGGGACGGGCGGCGTTCCGCCTGGTCCGGATCGTGCGCGAACCCATGGTCATCGCTTTCGCCACCTCCAGCAGCGAAGCCGCCCTGCCCAAACTCATTGAGGGCCTCACGAAGTTCGGCATCGAGAAACGCACCACCGGTTTCGTTCTGCCCCTGGGTTACTCCTTCAACGTCGACGGTTCCATGATGTACATGACCTTCGCCTCCATCTTCCTCATCAATGCCTACGGCATCGACATGGACCTCGGCCAGCAGATTGCGATGACCGCCATGCTTCTGCTCAGCAGCAAGGGCATGGCCGGCGTGCCGCGCGGTTCGCTCGTCGTCGTCGCCGCCGTCGTCCCCGCCTTCGGCATCCCCGCGGCAGGCATTGGGGTCCTGCTCGTGATCGACCAGCTCTTGGACATGGGACGCACGGCCACCAACATCCTGGGCAATGCCATCGCCACGGCTGTCATCGGCCGAAGCCACGACAAGGCTGCTCCCCGCGAGGAGCCGCTCCCGGAGCGGGACGCTCAGGAGGCCAGGGAGCTGGAAACCGCAGTGCGCTGACCGGTTCACCCCGGCTGGCCGGGTCTGGGTCGATGCAACGCCCAGGCCAGGCCAGCCGGCGATCCCTCTCGACACGGCCCGATAGAAAGGCAGTTGAATTGACCGACGCAGTCAGCCCGAGCAGACCAGCGGCGAGTAATGGGGGTAACCGCCGGCGCAAAGTACGGCCCAACCAGATCAGGTCGCGGATCGTCGAGTATCTGGCACACAACGGGGCAAGCAAGGTAGCCGACATCAGCAGCGCTCTTGGCTTTTCCAGAGACGTGGTGCGCTACCACCTCACAGCCCTTGAGAACGCTTCGATCGTCCGATCCAATCTCTCCCCCGGAATGCGAGCCAGGTTCACCCCCTTCTACTCGCTCATCCCTGCTGATGCCCGCCGCGTGCGGCTCCTCCCAACCACGTAGGTTGGCCAGGGGCCCACCCGGGGCTAGGAACTCTCCGTCCGAAGTCCGTAAACGAGTTCGACCAGCCCTTGGTCATACGTTTTGGCGCTGACAAGATCCATCACGTGCGGATCCTGCCCTGAGGGAAACACGCCCCGCCCCGCACCTATGGCTACCGGCATCACGACCAGCCTCACCACATCAACCTCGCCCGCGGCTAGGAGCGTCCCGGCCAGGGTGAGGCTGCCCCAGAGAACAATGTCGCCGTCGGCCTCCCTCTTGATCCGCTGGATCGCCCCGGTGGCATCACCGGATTCGATGGCGGCCTCCGGCATGTCCCCCCAGGGTGCCGTTGTCAGTTGGCGGGAGAAAACGACGCGGCGGAGCCTGTTGAGTGCGGGCGCAATGATTTCATCCTTTGATGCCGGCGTTGGCCAGAACTCGGCGAACATCCGATAGGTGTTTGCCCCGAGGACCATTGCGTCGACGGTGTCCAGCCATTCCAGCTGGCTTCGGTCGAATTCGACTGTGCCCCCGTCCAGCCGTTCGTAGAAGGTGAATTCGTTGTTCGCGTCCGCGGCGAATCCATCGGCGCTGACGAACTCCTGGACGACCAGTTGTCCCATGATCTGCTCCTCGCTCCTGGGATGTCGAAGGACTCTACGCCGAGGCCGCTCCCCCATCAACCCCCTGAAAAGCGTTGACATGTGACCAAATGGTCACCTATTCTGGGGCTGTGGACGCCGTATTCAAGGCTCTGGCTGACCCCATCCGCAGGGAACTGCTGGACGAACTTTTCCGCGACGACGGCCAGACGCTCAGCGCCCTCGAGGCCCGCTTCGAAATCACCCGCTTCGGGGTCATGAAGCACCTGAAAATCCTGGAAGAGGCAGGCCTCGTGGTGACCCGGCGCCGCGGCCGCGAGAAGCTGCACTTCCTCAATCCGGTGCCCATCAGGCTCGTCCACGACCGATGGGTGAGCAAATATGCAGAACCATGGGCCGCTGCCCTCAGCGACCTCAAATCCAGATTGGAAAGTCCCATGGAAAAGATCTTCGAAATCTACATCAAGACCACTCCGGAACGGCTCTGGGAGGCCATCACGGACAGCGAGATCCGCAGCAAGTACCAGTTCGGCATGCACATCATGTCCGACTGGACGCCGGGGTCGCGGTTCGAGATGGCCCCCGACGGCGGGGAACCACTCGGCGAGGGCGAGAACCTGGAAGTCGATCCGCCCCGCCGCCTCGTGCAGACCATGCGCGCGCTCTGGGGAGACGACGTCAAGGCCGAGGGCACCTCGCGGATCACCTGGGAGATCGAGCCGGTGGAAGATTCCTGCCGGCTGACCGTCACGCACGACCAGCTCCGCGAAGGCGCCAACGAACAGCTTTACGGCGGCTGGCCGATGATCCTTTCCGGCCTGAAGACCTGGCTGGAAACCGGAGAGGTCCTCACCACGCCCGGTTCCCTGATGTACACCTGACTGGCGGCGCGGCCCCACGCCGCGGAACGCATGTCGCGACGGGCCCGCACACCCTTCGGTAGGGTAATCCCTAGTACCGATGCGGCGTTGCGGGTTCGTCAGCCCGGCTGAGCCCTCTCACTGCATGCGACTTCGTTCACTTGGAAAGAGGCACGCAGCATGGAAGTCCCCCTGATCGTCTGGATCATGACCATCGCCGGAATCCTGGGCCTGCTGGCCTTTGACTTCTTCTTCCACGTCCGGAAGGCCCACACCCCCAAGCTCAAAGAATCCGCCGTCTGGTCCTCCATCTACGTGGGTCTGGCCCTGCTGTTCGGCCTTGGCGTCTGGATGTTCGGCGGCTCCACCATGGGCACGGAGTACTTCGCCGGCTATGTGACCGAGAAGGCGCTGTCCGTGGACAACCTGTTCGTCTTCCTCATCATCATGGCCAGCTTCCGGGTCCCCCGCAAAGACCAGCAGAAGGTGCTGCTGTTCGGCATCGTCTTCTCCCTGATCGCCCGCACCGGCTTCATCTTCCTGGGTGCCGCGCTCATCAACAGCTTCGCCTGGGTGTTCTACATCTTCGGCCTGATCCTGCTTATCACCGCCGGCAACCTGCTCAAGCCCGATTCGCACGACGAGGAAAGCGAAGGCGTGGTGGTCCGGCTCGCGAAGAAGTTCCTGCCGGCCTCCGAGCAGTACGACGGCGACAAACTCTTCACCATGGTGGACGGCAAGCGCGTCCTCACCCCGATGCTCCTGGTGATGGTGGCCATCGGCGGCACGGACATCCTGTTCGCCCTCGACTCCATCCCGGCCATCTTCGGCCTGACGCAGAACGTCTTCATCGTCTTCACCGCCACGGCATTCTCGCTGATGGGCCTGCGCCAGCTGTTCTTCCTCATCGACGAACTGCTGGACCGCCTCATTTACCTCTCCTACGGCCTCGCCACCATCCTCGGCTTCATCGGCGTCAAGCTCATCCTGCACGCACTCCACGAGAACACCCTGCCGTTCGTCAACGACGGCGAGCACGTGAACGTCGTCGAGATCAGCACCGCAACCTCGCTCACCGTCATCCTCGGCGTCCTCGTCGTCACGGTCCTCGCCTCGATCTACAGCCCCAAGGGCAAGGCGAAGAACATGGTCTCCGGCGCCAAGCGCCACGCCACCGAATACGTGGACCTCAACTACGAAACGGACATCGCCGAGCGCGAGGTGATCTTCAACAAGATGCTCCGCGAGGAGGCTGAACTCAAGAAGCTGCCGGAGAAGTACAAGCGGCTCATCCGCAACCAGACCGAGTTCATGAACCTCCTCCGCCAGGCCCACGCCGAGCACGACGAGGCCCTCGATCGGGCCAACGGACACTAATTTCCGTCATGTGACCCGTTCCGTCAGCTCCCTGAGCATCCTGAACCCCTGCCGGTCCACCATCACCGCTGTCGCGGACAGAAGGACGACGCCGGTCCCCGCCTCCCGGTCCAGGCCCGTCCAGGTGCGGAAGCCGCCCGTTGCGCCGTTGTGCCAGGTGATGTCGCGGCCCTTCACGCGGAGCGTCATCCAGGCGGCACCGATGCGGGCCGCGGGTCCGGCGAAATTCGCCACGGGATCGAGGGCGGCCTGCCCCGGGGCAGTACCGTCGAGAAGTGCCTGCACGATGCGGGCCATGTCTCCGATGGAGGAACGGATGCCGCCGGCCGGGGCAAGGGCCTCTCCGGTCCACGGCTGGCGGGGCCGTCCGGAGCGGCTCGTGCCAATGATGGCGCGGGGTCCCAGTTCCTCCGCGGTGGCAGGCATGTAGATCGAGGTCAGGCCCAAAGGCGCCGCGAGGCGTTCGCGGACCAGAGCGCGGTAGCTCATCCCCGCCCCGGCGGCGACGGCGTGGCCCAACAGTTCGAACCCGAAGTTTGAGTACCGCGGCCGCGGTGCGGACAGCTGCACGGTGCGTGCCTGCGCCAGGAGTTCCTCAAGGGTTTCACCGTAGGGATTCGTCCCGCTCAGCAGGAAGGCGGCAGTCCGCCGCCACGGTCTGGCCGACCTGGGCAGGCCGGGCAGCCCGGAGGTGTGCCTGCTGACAGCAGCCAGGGTCAGGCCCGCAGCAGGACAGTCCCCCAGTGGCAGCACATCGCCCAGGGTGGTGTCCGGGCCCAGCTCACCGCGGGTACAGGCGTCCGCATACAGCAGCCCGGTGATCCCTTTCGAGACGGATCCGATCTCATAGTCGGCGTCGAGCGGCGCGCCGAGGCTGGCCACGGAAAGCTCCCCCGGCGAAACGGTGGCGGCGGCAACCAATGGTTGCCGCCGCCGTCGACCGCTTTGCAGCATGGATCCCAGCGCTGCATCGCCGTGGATCTCCGTGTGCAGGTCAGTGCCTTCTCAGGAAGCTGCGGATCCTGTCGCCGATGTGGCCGCCAGCTCCGTGGCCTGCGCCCGTAGCCCGGGGCCGGGCGGGGCGTGCGGGTCCGCCGGCAGCGCCGGTCCGCCCACTAAGACGTTCTGCGGCATTCCTGATCTTCTGTCCCAAGTTCATGGTGAACTCCTCAGTTCAGTGACCGTTGATGGTCCGGTCGTTCCCGACTCTACGCGCGTCTGCGGGCCACGGCTACGGCGGTCTTCGGCCGAGCTCGATCAGCGGACCGAAACCCCGGCTGCTTCCCGTGCGAGCGCGGTGATCTGCGCCCAGTCCCCGCGCTCCACTGCACTGCGGGGGGTGAGCCAGCTGCCGCCGACGCACGAGACGTTCGGCAGCTTCAGGTACTCCGGGGCTGTTGCGAGGCTGATGCCGCCGGTGGGGCAGAACTGTACGTTCGGGATGGGCGCGCCGATGGCGGCAAGGTAGGCCGGGCCGCCGGCAGGACCGGCGGGGAAGAACTTCATCGTGTCCAGCCCGCTTTCCAGCACGGCCATCACCTCACCCACCGTGGCCACGCCCGGCAGCACCGGAACATCGAGGGAGAGCATGTGGTCCAGCAGCGCGGGGGTGACGCCGGGGCTGACCAGGAACTGGGCCCCCGATGCCACGGCGGCGTCTGCCTGGCCGGGAGTGAGGATGGTGCCGGCGCCCACCAGGATGTCCGGCACCTCGTTGGCAATGAGCTTCAGGGAGGTGAGGGCACTCTCGGTCCGGAGCGTGAGCTCGATAATCCGGATGCCGCCGTCGGCCAGTGCCTGCGCCACCGGGACCGCATGCTGCGGGTCGTCGAGGGTGACCACCGGGATGACCGGGGAAACGTTCAGGACGCTTGTTGCGTCAGCCATGGTTGATCTCTTTTCTCAGGCCGTCCAGCCCGTGGGTGTCGATGATGCGGTACCAGTGCGTGAGCAGCCCGGCAAAGCGCGTGTCCGCCGCCAGTTTGGCGTCGAAGATGCTGCGGCAGCCCAGGAGTGCCGGAACCACGGCGTCAGCGTCGCGCGCCGCGGGGAGGGCCGCGTGGAGTTCCTCCGCGAGGGGGTCGTTCAGCTCCGCCGCGGGAGTGGCGGCGACGTGGCGCATCCACGCCGCGACCGCCAGGGCGGCCCAGCGCGGCTCGCGGCCGGCGTCGAGGTTGCCGCGGACCGTGCTCAGCAGCCGCAGCCCGATCTTCTGCGATCCGTCGCTGCCCACCTTGGCCGTGGTGTGGCCCAGGGCGGGATTCGCGAACCGGCTGAGCACCTGGGCGCAGTACTTCTGCCCGTCCAGGCCCCCGGGCAGGCTGATGGTGGGCAGGGCGTCCTCGGCCATCATGCGCCGGCACGCGGTGAGGAACGCGTCCTCCCCCACGGCGTCGCTGATGGTCGCCTTTCCCGCGGCCAGCCCCAGATACGCCAGCATGGAGTGGCTCGCGTTGAGCAGCCGCAGTTTGGCGGCCTCCCACGCGGCGACGTCGGAGCTGAACAGCGCCCCGGCATCCTCCCAGCGCGGCCGGTCCCCCGCGAAATTGTCCTCGATGACCCACTGCATGAAGGGCTCAGCCACCACGGCGGCCTCGTCCCGCAGCCCCAGTTCACGTTCGACGGCGTCCAGGTCACCTGCCGTGGTGGCCGGCACCATCCGGTCCACCATCGTGTTGGGGAAGGTGACGTTCGCATCGAGCCAGGCCAGCAGCGGCTCCGCTTCCCCAGCCGGCAGCGCGGCGGCGAAGGCGCGCACGAGGTTCCGGGTCAGGTCCCCGTTGCCTGGCAGGTTGTCGCACGAGACCACGGTGACGGGTCCGGCGCCGGCCCGGGCCCGCTGCTGCAGGCCCCGCGCGATCTGCCCGATCGCCGTCTGCGGCGCCCGCCCGGCGAGGTCCGCCTGCACCTGGTCATCGCCCATGTTGAGCGATCCGGTGCGCGGATCGATCCGGTACCCCTTCTCCGTGACGGTGAGCGTCACCACCTTCGTCGCGTCCGCGGCGATCCGGTCCACCACCGCTGCGGGGTTGTCCCGGCCCGAGATGGCCTCCACGATGCTGGAGACCACCCGCAGCGGAGCGGCGCCGCTGCCCCGCTCCGTCACGGTGAACAGGCCGTCCTGCGGCGCCAGCTGGCGCGCGACCGTATCCGAACGCTGCGTGACTCCGGTGATCCCCCAATTAGAATCGCCGGAGGCCAGCATCGCGTTTTCGGTGAATACGGCCGTGTGCGCCCGGGCGAAGGCGCCCAGGCCCAGGTGGACGATTCCCGGCTGCAGCTGGTCCCGCTGCAGCAGGGCCTGGTGGCCTCCGCCGGCAGCGAGCGCGGCGGTGCTTAGGCGTGCGATGACACTGCTCCTTCCGGTTCGGCGTGCGAGCGGGTCTGCTCGAAGGTGGGGATGAAGCCCGTCCCGCCCTTGCCGCCGACCACCAGCGACGCCGCAGCCGCACCGTACCGGGCCGCCAGTGGAAGGCTGTCGCCCAGCACCAACCGGGCGGTCAGCGTGCCGACGAAGGCATCGCCGGCCCCGGTCTGGTCCACCACTGACGGCGCCGGAATCGAGTCGATCCACGAGGAGTCGGCAGAAGCGTCGAGCCCTGCGCCGTCGAGCTGGATTCCGTCCGCGCCGCACGTCACGGCGACGTTCACTGCACCCAGGCTGCGGAGCTTCGCGGCAGCCTCCTTCGGGGTCTGGCATCCGAGGAGGGCAGAGGTTTCGCCGGGGAAGGACGGGGTCACCAGGAAGGTCCGCGGCGCCAGTTCGGCGAGGACCGCCGTCGCGTCCTCCGCCGAGGTGAGCCGGGGCCGGAAGTTGGGGTCGAACACGAAGCGTCCGGCCAGCGCCGCGGCCTTGAGGACGGCGGCCTGCGATGACTCGGAGATCGCGCAGGCGATCCCGCCGGCAATGACGGCACCGGCCGCCGCAAACACGTCCGGGTCAATGTCCTGCGGGGACAACGTGGAGCCCACGCTGCCGCTGCGCGCGTAGGAGAACTCGCGCTGGCCGTGGGGGTCACAGTGCACGAGGTACACGCCCTGCTGCCCGGTTCTGAACTTCAGCAGCTCGTCGGAAATACCGAGTTCCCGGATCCTGGCGGCGATCGCGTGGCCGAGGTCGTCGTCGGTCAGCACGGCTAGAAGTCCGGTGCGGGCACCGGCCGCCGCGGCGGCCGCCGCGACGTTCAGCGCGTCGCCGGAGATGCCGAGCTGGGCCGGAACGCCGTGCCCGAACGCCACGTCGGTGGCCACCTCAACGAGGATCTCCCCCATCACGACGACGTCGAACGGCTGGGCTTGGTTCTGTTCGGTTGAGGCGCTCACCAGTCGTGCACCGACCCGTCGAGCCGGCGGTTGATGGGCAGGTACTTGGGGTCGAACGGGAACGCGGCGGCCGCCTCCTCGTTGAACTCGACGCCGATGCCCGGGGCGTCGCCGGGGTGCATGTAGCCGTCTGTGAAGGTGTAGGAGGTCTTGAAGACCTCACCCGCCGGATCGCGGTGGCCCATGTACTCCTGGACGCCGAAGTTCGGAATGCTCATGTCCACGTGCAGTGCCGCGGCGAAAGAAACCGGGGAGAGATCGCCGGCGCCGTGCGAGCCGGACCGGACGCCGTACAGGTCAGCGAGCGAGAAGATGCGGCGCAGGTGCGTGATACCTCCGGCGTGCGAGACGGATGTCCGGATGTAGTCGATGAGGCGCTCGGTGATCAGCTGCTGGCAGTCCCAGATCGAGTTGAACACCTCGCCCACGGCGATGGGTGTGGTGGTGTGCTGGCGGATCAGGCGGAACGCCGACTGGTCCTCGGCCGGCGTCGGGTCCTCGATCCAGAACGGCCGGTACTGCTCAAGGGAGGCGCCCAGCCGGCCGGCCTCGATCGGCGTCAGCCGGTGGTGCACATCGTGCAGGAGGTGCACGCCGTAGCCGAACTGTTCGCGCACATGCGCCATCATCTTCGGCGTGAAGTCCAGGTAGGACGTGGTCTCCCACATGTCCTCCTGCGGGACGTTGCCGCTGGCCGGCTCATAGGTCCTGCCGTCCACCGGCGCGATCCCGTAGGTCTTTTCCAGCCCCGGCACAGCGGCCTGCGCGCGGATGGCCTTGTAGCCGAGGTCCAGGTGGTGCTGGAAGTCTGCGCTGAGGTCCTCCAGCGTGGAGCCGCTGGCGTGGCCGTAGACCATGACGCCCTCGCGGGCCGCGCCGCCCAGGAGTTCGTAGGCCGGCATGCCGGCCGCCTTGCCCTTGATGTCCCAGAGTGCGACGTCGATGGCGGCGATCGCCGTCATGGTCACCGGCCCGCGGCGCCAGTAGGCGCCCTTGTAGAAGTACTGCCAGGTGTCCTCGATGCGGCGGGCGTCGCGGCCGATCAGCAGCGGGCACAGGTGATCGGACAGGTAGGACGCCACGGCCAGCTCGCGGCCGTTGAGGGTGGCGTCGCCGATGCCGGTAATGCCGTCCTCGGTTTCAATAACGAGCGTCACGTAGTTCCGTCCGGGCGACGAAACCACTACCCGTGCGTCGGTGATCTTCACTGGTGGGTCCTTCAGGTGAGTGAGAAATATTGGGTCAGTTGGGGGCGGTGAGACGGAGCATGACCTTGCTGCTTCCGGAGGCGGGATCAGCCGCGACCCGCATGGCTTCCGCTGCCTGCTCGATGCCGAACTTGTGGGTGATGACCGGGGAAACGTCGAGGCCTTCGGCCATGGCGCGGAGGGCATCGCCGATCTCGTCCGCGAACCGGTACGAGCCGATCCATGTGATTTCCCGCGTCACCAGGTCTCCCAGCGCCGCGGGAGCGGGGGCGCCCGGTAGGTTCCCTACCTGGACCAGGGTTCCGCCGCGGGCCGTGGCGCGGAGGACGCCGCCGAGCACCGCAGGGATGCCGGTGGCCTCGAACACCAGTTCCATGTCTTCGGGAAGGCTGCCGCCTCCGGACAGGTTCCGTACTTCGTCGGCGCCCATGGCCTTGGCGATCCGCAGCGCGGCATCGTTGATGTCCGTGGCGATGACCGTCCTGGCGCCGGCGTACTTTGCCGCCGCGACCACCAGTGAGCCGATCGGCCCGGCACCGTTGACCAGCACGTCGCGGCCGGTGAGTGATCCGGCCCGGCTCACGGCGTGCATGGCGACGGCGAGTGGTTCCGCGAGCGCGCCGCGGAGCGTGTCCACGCCCTCCGGCAGCGGCCGGATCTGCGATGCCTTGGCCACCTTCCGCTCGCTGAATCCGCCGTCGGTGTGGGGATTGAAGGCTGCCGAGCCGAAGTACCGGATGTGCGGGTAGAGGTTCGTGCGGCCCTTCAGCCGTTCCGGCATGGTGCCGTCGCCTACCAGTTCTGCGGGGTGCACCGTCACCGGCTGGCCGACGTCGAGGTTTTCGACGCCGGCACCCAACTGGGCGATCCGGCCGGCCACCTCGTGGCCGAGGACCAGCGGCGACTTCAGCGCCGCCGTCCCCGAGGCGCCGTGGCGCCAGTACGAAAGGTCAGAGCCGCAGATTCCGCCCCATTCGACGTCGAGCACTACCTCCCCCGGGCCGGCAACGGGCTCGGGACGGTCGTCGATGCGCAGGTCGTTGGCGCCGTGGACTACGACGGCTTTCATACCGCGTCCTCGAGCCGGACCATGTCGCGGCCGCGGACCTCGGGGCCGACTGCGGCGGAGATGAGCGTGATCAGGGAGTAGCCGACCAGCATCGCGGCCAGCGGCCACCAGTGTCCGGTGACGGCGGTGAGCGTGGCAGCGAGCAGCGGGCCGATGGCGGTGGCGAGGATGCCGCCGATTTCCTTGGCCAGGGCCAGCTGGGTGAAGCGGGTGCGGGCTCCGAAGAACTCGGCCATGGTGACGCTTTCCATGGCGAACAGGCTCAGCACGCCCAGGTTCAGGCCGAGCACGATGGCGATGGTAATGACGGTGGTGTTGCCGCTGGTGACCATCAGCATCATGGGAATGGCAAACAGTGCGGTCAGGGCGCTCAGTCCGAGGTACAGCGGTTTGCGGCCGAAGCGGTCACCGAGGATACCCATGATGGGGATGGTGACGAAGCCCAACAGGGATCCGTAAACAATGGCGGTGGTGCCGACGCTCTTATCAACCAGCAGGACAGTAGCCAGATAACCAATGAGGAAGGTCTGGATCAGGCCGGAGTTGCCGGCCTGGCCGAAGCGGAGGCCGAGGGCGATCAGGAAGGCCTTGCCCTTGCGCTGGTGCAGTGCGGCTTCGATGGTGCTCGTGCCTGCCAGCTCAGCAGCCTTGGCGATCTCCTTCTTGGACAGTGCAACGCCGTCCACCACGTCTTCGCGCTGTTCGAAGACCGGGCTCTCCTTGAGGGAGCGGCGGATCCAGACCGCGAAGATCATCAGCACGAAGCTGGCCAGGAACGGGATGCGCCAGCCCCAGCTGAGCAGCTGGTCCTCGGGGAGGACGCTGACCAGGATGGCCCACAGCGCTGATGCTGCAAGCGTGCCGGAGTTGGTGCCGAGGCAGACGAGCGAGGAAATCAGACCGCGTCGGCGTGCCGGAGCGAACTCGGCCAGCATCACAGTGGCACCTGCGATTTCGGCGCCGGCGCCGAAGCCCTGGATAAGGCGCAGGGCCACGAGCATGATCGGCGCCCAGATGCCGATCATTGCATAGGTGGGCAGAACGCCGATGAGGGTGGTTGAGGCACCCATCAGGGCGATGGTGATGAACAGGACCTTCTTGCGGCCGATCCTGTCACCCATGCGGCCGAAGTAGACGGCGCCCACGAGGCGGGCAACGTAGCCCACGCCGTACGTGGCCATGGCGGCGATGAGGCCGATGACCGGGCTCACCTCGGGGAAGAAGATCTTGTTAAAGACAATGGCGGCGGCCAGTGAGTAGAGCTGGAAGTCCATGAATTCCATGGCGGTTCCAAGCCAGCCGGAGACGGCTACCTTCGCCAGCTCGCGGGTGGGCTTGGGCTCCACTTTGGCAGTGGGTGGCGCGATGCTCTCGGTCATCAGTTGCTCCTTTGCAGGCGATGAAAAAGGAAGGGTGGAGAGGTGGCGGTTCAAAGCGGCCGCCCTCCGGCAGTAGGCAGGGTGTCGAAGGCGGGGGCCCGGCATAGGGCCGCTTTCCGGCGGCTTTCTTACTACCATACAAGCACTACCATTCTAGTTTGTCAACGGTGACTACACTGGATACATGGCAAGCGGCAAACCCGATAAGGCACAGGCACCACGGCTCTCCGTGCGCGACCAGACACTGGAAACCCTCCGGCGCAGGATCATCTCCCTGCAGCTCCCGCCCGGCGAGCCGCTGTCCGAAAACGAACTCTCCCAGGAGCTGGGCGTCAGCCGTACCCCGGTACGGGAAAGCCTCATCCTGTTGCGTGAGGAGGGCCTGGTTCAGGTGTTCCCGCAAATCGGTTCGTTCGTCTCGCTGGTGGACCTGGGCCGGGTGGCCGAAGCGCAGTTCGTCCGGGAGGCTATCGAGTGCGCCTCCCTGAACGACCTCACAGTGGACGCCGCAGGAATCGCCGGGCTGCGGGATATCCTGGCGAGCCAACGCGACGCGGAGGCCAAGGGCGACGTGGAGGAGTTCTTCCGGTTGGACGAGGATTTCCACCGCGAACTCCTCCGGTTGGCGGGCCACGAATCGGCGTGGACGGCCGTCAATTCAGCCAAGGCGCACCTGGACCGTGCGCGGCGGCTGAGCCTGATCGACACCCGGCCCGTGTCCACGCTGATCGAGCAGCACACGGCAGTGGCGGACGCCTTGGAGGCCAACAATGTCGCCGCCGCCGACAACTCCCTCCGCGTCCACCTCCGGGGCGTTTTCGAAGACGTCAAAAGGATCCAGGCGTCGTCACCGGATCTGTTTTCGGACGGCTCGGCCTCGCGGCCGGTCAGGCGGAGCATCGCGCGGCTGTCCTAGAGCCGCGGCCGAGCCTGCCCTGATCCCGACCCCGGCGTTCGCTGGTTGAGCCCGCCGAACCCTGACTGCCCTAGTCCTGCTTGACGAGCGCGGCCTCGAGGTTGATCTTCACCTTGTCGCTGACCAGCAGTCCGCCGGCTTCCAGCGCCGCGTTCCACGTCAGCCCGAATTCCTTGCGGCTGATCTCAGTTTCTGCCGAAAATCCGGCCCGAGTGGCGCCAAACGGATCCACAGCCACGCCGGTGAACTCGACTTCCAGTTCCACAGGCTTGGTGACGCCCCGGATAGTGAGGTCGCCCGTGAGCGTGTAGTCCTCGCCGTCACCCTCCACGCCGGTGGCGCGGAAGGTCATCTCGGGAAATTCCGCCACATCGAAGAAGTCGGCTCCCTTCACGTGGGCGTCGCGGTTGGCGTCCCCGGAGTTGAAGCTGGCAGTTTGCACGGTAGCGTGCAGCGAGGACTCGGCGAGGGAGTCTCGAACCCGGGCTTCAGCGGACGCATCAGCGAAGCGGCCACGGACCTTGCTGATGCCGGCGTGCCGGACGGTAAACCCGATCTCGCTGTGGGGCATGTCCAGAGTCCAGATGCCCGGGGTCAGGCCTGCGGGGAGCGTCATCGCACATCTCCTAAAGGGGGATAATCCAGCTGAAATGGTGCGTTTTCCACACTGGTTCAGCCCGCGGTTGAAGTCAAGGATCCCCCGGTACCTTCTGCCCGGCACACCGAATTTCTGCTGCCCACGATCTCGTGCTGAGGCACCTCGAAAAAAAATTTTAAGGTATGGCTAAAAACTCCTAGCCATTCTTCAGGAATCACCCTTATCGTTAGTGCTAGGCCCGCCGCATCCCCCAGTTGCGGTGGTCCTGCCGCTAGGAGGAGCCCCGTACACCGCAAGGTGGGCGGGGCCCTCTGCGTATTGGTCCGAGACCTGCGTGTTGGCCCGAGGCACAGCCTGCGGGTAGCCCAGCCTCGGTGCCCTACTCCGGCACCTCACCCGCGAACGGGTAGTCCTCCTCATCGCTTCCGGGAGTGCCTGCCGCCTGCTCAATGGCATCCGCTTCGGCAGCTTCCTCGGCCGAAAGATCCGGGGCCGCCAGGTCTGCCGGATCCCCGGACACCAACGGGGTCCGTTGTTCCAGCACGTCCGCTTCGGATGCGTCCTCGGGCATAGGATCCGCCTTGTGCGCCCCCGCATCCGGCATCGCCGGCAGCCGCTGCTCAACGGCGTCCGCTTCCGGAACTTCCATCGGAGTTTCTTCAGGCTGACTGTTCATCATCCACCTCGGCTCCGGTCAGAATCAGTCGGTGCAACAATTCTCCCACCAGCCAGCGCCCGCCGACAGGAACGCGGACAGGAGCGCACGGACAGAAACGCACGGACAGAAACGCACGGACAGAAACGCGGGATCAGGACGGCCCCGCCGAGCGGCTTGAGGGGCGCGGCCCGGCCCCGCGCAACTGTTCAGGTGGGGTCTTAGCCAGAGCATTTCAGCCAAGGAGCCGAGGCGGCCCTCAGCTCAGGTAGCCATTCGGGTTTAGCACGTACTTAGTGGCTGCACCGGCGTCGAACTCCGCGTAGCCCTTCGGCGCGTCATCAAGCAGGATCGGCTTCGCATTGACGTTCTTGGCGATGTTCACCTTGTCATGCAGGATGGCCATCATCAGTTGCCGGTTGTACTTCATCACAGGGCACTGTCCCGTGGTGAAGGCCAGCGACTTCGCCCAGCCTGTGCCCAGGCTCAGGCTCAACGACCCCTTCTTGGCTGCCTCGTCGATGCCGCCGGGGTCGCCCGTGACGTACAGCCCGGGAATGCCGAGCGCCCCACCCGCGGCGGTGATGTCCATGAGCGAGTTCAGCACGGTGGCCGGGGCCTCCTGGGCGCCCGCGCCGTGGCCTTTCGCCTCGAAGCCGACGGCGTCCACGCCGCAGTCCACCTCCGGGACGCCCAGCAACTGTTCGATCTGCTCGGCCGGTCCGCCCTTGGTCAGGTCCACGGTTTCGCACCCGAAGCTTCGCGCCTGCGCCAGGCGCCCTTCGTTCAGGTCACCGACAATCACGACGGCGGCGCCCAACAGTTGCGCGCTAGTCGCCGCTGCGAGGCCAACGGGACCGGCGCCGGCGATGTACACAGTCGATCCGACACCCACCCCTGCGCTCACGGCGCCGTGGAACCCAGTGGGGAAGATGTCCGACAGCATGGCGAGGTCAAGAATCTTCTCCATGGCCCGGTCTTTGTCCGGGAACTTCAACAAGTTCCAGTCGGCGTATGGCACCAGCACGTAGTTGGCCTGGCCGCCTACCCAGCCGCCCATGTCCACGTAGCCGTACGCACTGCCCGGGCGGTCGGGGTTGACGTTGAGGCAAATGCCGGTCTTGCGCTCCTTGCAGTTGCGACAGCGCCCGCAGGCGATGTTGAACGGCACCGAGCAGACATCGCCCACTTTGATGAATTCGACGTCCTGGCCCACTTCCACCACCTCGCCGGTGATCTCGTGGCCCAGCACGAGGTCCGGCGGTGCCGTGGTCCGCCCGCGCACCATGTGCTGATCCGAACCACAGATGTTGGTCGCAACCGTTTTGAGTATCGCGCCGTGGGGAACCTTGCGCCCCACGTTGGCCGGATTGACGCCCGGCCCGTCCTTGAGTTCGAAACTGGGGTAGTCAATGTCAATGACTTCCACCTTGCCGGGTCCCTTGTAGGCAACGGCTTTGTTCCCTTCCATCTCTTCCTCCTGGCGTCACCGGCCCTCCCCAAGAAGGGTCGGATTGTGATTCATGAAGCAATCTGATGTGCCCTCCAAGGGCAGGTACGGGCAGGCCGGACGGCATGGTCCGCGCCTGTGTGTGGAGGGGTGCGGCCAGTCTAAATCCCTCGGGGCGGTGAGGTCTATAACGTTCCGTTACCCGTGCAGACCGGATCCGGCTGCGGCGCGGCGGGACCGTGCAGCCAGCAAATACGCAACACTATTGGGTCTTTTTGATTCGGTCGGAGAGGCCTACGTTTGGAAGAAGCGGGCGTCCAGCCGGGACGGCCACGACCATGGAGGACCTTGCTATGAGCACGCACGTCGCGGACTGCAGCGTTACCAATTGCTCCTTCAACGATCACACCAATTGCAATGCTGAGGCCATCACGGTTGGCGGGTCGACGGACCATGCCTCATGCGCCACGTTCATCGAGACCGGCATCCACGGCGGGCTGCCGAAGGTCCTGGCCAACATTGGCGCATGCCAGCGCTCCGAGTGCGTTCATAACGACCACCTGATGTGCAACGCCCCGGAAGTCCACGTGGGCCCCGGCGCGGACAACGCCGACTGCCTCACCTATTCCCACACGTAGCACAGCGGCTTTCCAGACCTAGCACAGCGGCTTTCCACACTTAGCGCGACGGCCGGGCGGCACTGCCGCCCGGCCGTCGCGTTTTCGCGCCATGGAGTCGCGGCCCCGACGTCGAGTCCAGCCTTGAAGTCGGTCCAGCCCCGAAGCTGCGCGGCCTTTTTGTCACAGCCTCTTGCTAGATTCGAATCAGCGCACCGGGAACCCTCCCGTTGCCAGGCTGCCGATGGGGAGGCCCCATGTTCCTGCTCGATCCACTGACGCCGGATGCACCCGCTGACCTGGTGTTCTCGGCCAGCGACCTTGTGGCCGCAAGTGAGTGTGAATACCGCACGCTGCGTGTCCTGGACGAAAAGCTCGGCCGCTCGCCCAAGGCCGACTTCCCGCCCGACGAGATGCAGGCGCGCGCCGGGAAACTCGGCGACCTCCATGAGCACAAGGTCCTGGACAGCCTCTTCGCGGAGTACGGCAGCTGGGATACGTCCCGCGGCACGGGCGTCTACAGCGTGGAACGCGGAACCACAGACCGTGAGGACCTGACAAGCAAGCACCTTGAAACCACTTTGGCCCTTCATTCCGGTGCGGACGTGGTTTTCCAGGCCACCTTTTTCGACGGCGAGTTCCTCGGTTATGCGGACTTCCTGGTTAAGGAAGGCCCGTCGGGTGAAGCCCCGGGCCGTTACGCGGTCTGGGACACGAAGTTGGCCCGGCATGCCAAGGTGGGCGCCTTGCTGCAGCTTGCGGCCTATGGGGACCAGCTGATCAACCTCGGACTTGATCCTGCGCCCCGCGTGACACTGGTGCTGGGCAACTTGGACCGCAGCATCCACTCCCTCGCCGATCTGCTGCCCGTGTACCGCGAGCGCCGCGACCGTTTCCGTGAACTGACCGCAGCCCACCGCGCCTCCGATGCCCCTGCCTGGTGGCAGCAGCCCGGCGTCGGATATTGCGGACGGTGCGACTACTGCGCCGAACAGGTGACCACTCACCGTGACCTGCTGATGGTGGGAGGCATGACCTCCGTCCAGCGGAAGAAGCTGATCGCGGACGGCATCACCAGCATCGACACCCTCGCAGACCTGCCGCCGGAAAAAGCAACGGGGTCACGGCGCCGTCTGCGCGAGCAGGCCAGGATGCAGACCGGGCGCGAACGCCCGGACGGATCACGTACCTTCGTCAAGGACGGCGAGGACCACACAGTCAGCTACAAGGTGCTGACGGAGAATGCACTGGCCAGCCTCCCGGCACCCAGCGACGGCGATATCTTTTTCGACTTCGAGGGCGATCCGCTGTGGCAGGACCCCGCCACCGGCAAGTGGGGGCTGGAGTACCTCTTCGGAGTGATCGAGGCGCCGCTGCCCGGGGATCCGCCCCGGGCCAAACCGGTGTTCCGGCCCTTCTGGGCGCACTCCCGCGCGGGTGAACGGCAGGCATTCCTGGACTTCCTTGCCTACGTCGAGGAACGCCGCAGCCGGTATCCGGACATGCACGTTTACCACTACGCCCCGTACGAAAAGACCGCCCTCCGGAACCTCTCCCTGACGCACGTCGCGGGCGAGGATGTCGTTGATTCCTGGCTCCGGGAGGGCGTGCTCGTGGATCTCTACGCCACGGTGCGGCATTCACTCAGGATTTCCGAGGCGTCCTACTCCATCAAGAAACTCGAGCCCCTGTACATGGGAGACAACCTGCGGTCCGGCGACGTCAAGGACGCCGGGGCCTCCGTCGTGGCCTACGCTGCCTACTGCACTGCGCGCGATGGTGGGCCCGGAACGCAGGCCGAGGCCGCCGCCATCCTCGCCTCCATCTCCGACTACAACGAGTACGACTGCCTCTCCACGCTGCGCCTCCGTGACTGGCTGCTGCGACTTGCCCACGGTCCCGCGGTTACTCCCGGGCCACCACAGCCAGCTTCTCCTGACGGCCGGGAACGCCAGGACGCCACGGCGGGCACAGAACCCGGCGCCGCCGAACCCAGCGCGGGAGAACCCACGGCTGAAGAGGAGACCCTCCGCGCGTTCCTGGATGCCATTCCGGACACGCGGGGGCTCACAGCCGACGAGCAGGCGGTGGCCATGGTCGCGGCGGCCACGGGCTACCACCGCAGGGAACGCAAGCAGTTTTGGTGGGAACATTTCGACCGTCTCGAATCCGAAGTGGACAGCTGGTCGGACCAGCGCAATGTCTTCGTGGTGGACGACGCTTCCGTGGTGTCGGATTGGGCACCGCCCACCAGCCGTGCCCGCACCGAATCGCGGACCCTGCGCCTCACCGGAGTCATGAGCGAAGGCTCGGAGTTCCGTGCCGGCTCCACGTGGTTCCGGATGTTCCAGGACCCCCTCCCGGACGGCCTCGGGGAGGTCGACGGCGGACGCACGCCGCGGCCGCCGGAGACGGGCCCCGCCCAGCACGCGGCCGCAATGGAGTCCATGTCCCGGGACGGCATTTTCGGCACGCTGGTTGAAGCCGTTGAAGACCACCCCGACCAGCCCGGCAAGACCGTCATCACCATCACTGAGAAGTCGACAGGCAAGGTGCCGCCGTACTTCCAGCTGCCCATGGCACTGACGTCGGACCGTCCCATCTCTACGACAAACATTGAGGCATCGCTGGCCGAACTCGCCCAGCTCGTGGGGTCCGCCCTGCCCGACTTGCCGAACCACCCGGGTCTCGACGTACTGCGCCGAGTGCCCCCGCGGCTGGCCACACTGGAGGCACTCCCCGCCGTCACCCACGACGATTCGGGCACCGCGGACTACGTGTCGGCCATAACCGGGGCCATCGAGGACCTGGACCGGTCGTACGTCGCTGTCCAGGGACCGCCCGGCACCGGAAAGACCTACGTCGGCTCCCACGTCATTGCCCGACTGGTGCAGCGCGGCTGGAAAGTCGGCGTGGTTGCCCAATCCCACGCCGTGGTGGAAAACATGCTCTGCACCGCCATCGCCAAGGCAGGGGTGGACCCCCGCGTGGTGGCCAAGGACGTCAAAGCTCCGCGCACCGGCTCCGATGTCCCGTGGGATCTGACGACGGACAATGACGTGGCGCGGATCCTCGACGCCGAGGGCGGCTGCCTGGTCGGAGGGACGGCCTGGACCATGACCGGCAAGTGCGTGCCTCCCGGCTCACTCGACCTGCTGGTCATCGATGAGGCCGGACAGTACTCGCTGGCCAACACCCTAGCCGTTGCCCGCTCCGCACGGCGCTTGTTGCTGCTGGGCGACCCCCAGCAGCTGCCCCAGGTCACCCAGGGGTCCCATCCCCAGCCTGTCGATGAATCGGCCCTGGGGTGGCTGTCCGCCGGACACGCCACCATGCCGGCCCAGCTGGGCTACTTCCTCGCGGATTCCTGGCGCATGCACCCGCAGCTCTGCCAGGCCGTGTCTGTACTGAGCTACGACGGCAAGCTGGAGTCCGCCCCCGCTGCCACGTACCGCCACCTCGACGGCGTTCCCGCCGGGGTGGACACGGTTCTCGTGGAGCACAGCGGCAACACCACGAGCTCCCACGAGGAAGCTGCCAGGATCGTCCAGCTGGCCAACCACCATGTCGGGCTGAAATGGACCCCTGGGCGGGATGAACCGCTTCGGAGGCTGGAGGCCAACGACATCTTGGTGGTGGCCGCGTACAACGCCCAGGTCCAAGCCATCCGGCACGCCCTCGACCAGGCGGGACTGTCAGCGGTGCGCGTGGGAACGGTCGACAAGTTCCAGGGCCAGGAAGCCCCCGTGGTGCTCGTGTCGATGGCATGCTCGGCCATTTCCGAAGCACCCCGCGGCGCCGAATTCCTCTTGAACCGCAACCGCATCAACGTCGCCGTTTCGCGCGGGCAATGGCGCACGGTGATCGTTCGGTCCCCCGAGCTCACCAACCACATGCCTCACAAACCGTCGTCCCTGGAGGAACTGGGGGCGTTCATCGGACTCAGCCCACGCCCGCCCGGGAAGGCTGAGCGACCCCAGCTGAGCGGCCGCAGGATGAACAGCCCCGGGTGAAGCCGCTGGTACGGCCACTAGGTCAGAGCACCACGTCGAAACTGCTGAATTCCCCCTCGGCCGGCGACAGCTTCTCGTCGACGTGGGACACCCTGCCTGGAGCTTCGCTGGACCCCAGCCAGCGCCGGAACTCCACGATCACCGGCTGCGGGCCCTCCGCGACAACGGCCACCGAGCCGTCGTCGTCGTTCCTGACAGAGCCGGTGATCCCCAGCTCGTCGGCCTTCCGCGCCGTCCAGTAGCGGAAGCCGACGCCCTGGACCATCCCAGTCACGCGCGCTGTGAGGCGTACGCTGTCCGCGTCGGATGCATTCACGTCAGTCATGAGTCCAATGTAGCCAGTTCCGTCAGCGAGTGTGTCAGCCTGCAGGACGCAGGGATGTGATCATCCTGCGGATGTTCTTGTACTCGGCCGTCTCCTTGTACGCCTCGGGCGTGTCCACATGCGGCTCGTTCCCCGGCGACGTGTCGAAGGGGTTGTAGACGCCTCCGAACATCGCACCGCTGGGCGGCCACGTGAAGAAGTGGGCGATGGGGCAGGCCTCCGGTCCGGTGGGTTCGGGCGCGGACGTAATGCCGTAGGCCAGGACAGTCGCCTTCATCGGGTCTGTCGCTTCGCGGTGTGTCCGGGACTCGAAGGTGAACCGGGGCGTCGTTCCGGCCTGGGCAAGTGCGGGCAGAGACTGGGAGTCCAGGAGTCCATATGGCTGCTTCTTGGTGCATTCGGCGCCCGTGACCACGTTGGTGCGCAGGGTGGCCATGGATTTGCCGTCGGCTTTGGAGACTTCCACAGAGACGCCGCCCCCTGCGGGCGTCTGCCCGGCAGGGTCCTTGATGGTCCAGTCAGCCGGGTAGTCGAAGGAAAGTGACCCGTCCTTCGCGGTGAAGGTCTTCCAGCCTTCGGCCGGTGTGGCCGTGGCCTCCGGGGCGGTGGTCCCCGGCGCCGCGGTTGCCGTGCCGCTGGCCGAAGCCGTCGGCGCATCGGCCGTGGAACCAGCCGGGGAACTGGTGGCCGGGCCCGAGGCGGGCGACCCGCAGGACGCGAGCATCAGCGCCATGACCATTCCCGAGATCGCTGTAACTGCTGGTGATGCTGATCGGCGCATCGAGCCCTCCCTGCGCAGGTTAAGAAAAGACGATGGACTAATAGTGCACCACCCCACCTTGGGAAATCCTTGGGCAACCTTGGACTGCGGCCAAACCGTTGCCTCCGCTAGCCCTCGAGAGACAGCGAAGCCCCGCCGCCGCGGGTGCGGCAACGAGGCTTCGCAGCTGGACGACGGACTCAGCCGTCGCCGATGCTACTTAGTTGACGGTGATGTCCCTGGTCCGGTGGTCGTAGCGGATGGTGACCTGGCCGCCGTCGTGGTGCAGTTCGTGGTTGGCGCCGTCGAACGCACCGAAAGCGCCGTAGTTCTCTTCCCACGAGCGGTTCAGCGCGATCTTGAAGGTGTAGTAGCCAGCCGGGATGTCAGCCGTCAGCTTCCACAGCTGGTCGATGGCGTCGAGCTCCATCTGCGCTTCGTCGTACTGCGGCGCCCAGTTCTCCGGGGCGCCCAGCAGCGTGTTGAAGTCACCCGCGACTGCCACCGCTTCCGGCTGGGGGAAGGACTCGACGGCGGAAGCGTCAGTTTCGGCTTTCTTGCCAAGCACCGCGTTGGCAACGGGAGCCACTGCGTCCTCGATCAGCTTCGCGGCCTTGTCCACAACCTTCGCAGCCTTGGACGGAGCCTTCTCAGCCTTGGCAGCGGGCGCCTTCTTGGCTGCCGGCTTGGCAGGGACGGCGACCGGAAGGGGCGTGTCGGCAGGAACGGGAGTTCCGGCGTCGAGCGCGGCAGCGAAGCCCGCGGGATCCGCGAAAGCGACAGTGGCCCGCAGGCCGTCTTCGGTGATGGTCCAGCCGGAGCGGCCCTTGACCAGCCAGCCGGCCTTAACGAGCTTCGCGGTGGCAGACGTGAGCGACTTGTGGCCGCGCGGAATGCCTCCGCTGAGGAGCTCCGCTTCGTAAGCGTTCAGCGGAACCCGAACGAGGGCCTCGGCCAGCACCTCGCCAGCGTTCTGCGACTCGCCAGTCAACACCCCCTCGGCCAGCACGTCCAGCACGGCCTTAAGCCGGAAGTTGGTGTTTTCTGCGGCAGTCTTGCGCATGGTTCCCCTTTTAGAGCGATTGTTCCCTCAGTAGTTTGCCGTGCCGAGGTTAAATCTGGCCACTTGAAACGGTAAATACTGCGTGTCGTGGCTGACTATGACGCGGATTACACCAGAAATGAGCTTGGAATCCCGGATGCGGGAGCCTGGAGAGCCGACCCGGCTAAGAAGTCGGGGCGCCGCGGGCTCGGGGCACGGCGTCGGAACAGCTTCGGCGTCTGGACAGCTTGGGCACGAGTATTTCCCGTCGCCCAGAATAGAAAGTAGGCTTACCATATGCGCCCGTGAGCCCACGCCAGGGAACCACAGGGCGCCAAGGCAGGCATTGGAAAGGATGACCATGAGCGAACAGAACTCCCAGGACGACGGCTTCATAGTTCCGGACCCTTCAAAGCTCCGCGACGACGTGCCCGGCGACGTCGGTGACGAGGCCAACGCAATCCGTTTCAGCGAGGAACAGGCACTCATCGAGGAGCAGTCCCACGGCATCCGCCCCGAGCGCTACGACGTCCCCTCCGGCGGACCCACCATGGCTGAAGCACGCGGAAGCATGGATCTGCCCGACGACACCGGCGAGGCAGCCTCGGCCGACAGCAGCGACGACGGACTGCACGGCGGCGCCGGGCAGTAGCAAGGCGCGCGCAGCAGTGCGCGCAGTATCAACGCGGCAGCAGCAAGCCGAACAGCAGCAATGTGACCCTGTCCATGATCACCCCCGATATCAGGAGGAGCACCATGACTGATCAGTACACGTTCAAGAATCCCGTCACGGCCTACGAACACATCGAGCCCCCAAAGCAGCACCAGCCCGAACCGGGCCTCGACGCCAAGCTGACACCCAAGGCCGACCTGGGCGAGGATAGCTACCGCGGGACCGGCCGGCTCGACGGCCGCAAGGCCATCGTCACCGGGGCAGACTCGGGAATCGGCGCCGCCACGGCCATTGCGTTCGCACGCGAGGGTGCCGACGTCGTCATGTCCTACCTCCCCGAGGAGGAAGAGGACGCAGCCCGGATCGCCAATCTGATCGAGAAAGCTGGCCGCAAGGCCGTGAAGGTTCCGGGCGACCTCAAGGACTCCGACACCTGCCGCGAGCTTGTGGACACCGCCATCCGCGAACTGGGCGGCCTGGACATCCTAGTGAACAATGCCGGCAAGCAGGTAGCCCAGGAGGACATCGGCGACATCACCGACGAACAGTTCGACCACACGCTGAAGACCAACGTCTACGCCATGTTTTGGCTGACCAAGGCCGCCATTCCGCATCTGCCGGCTGGTTCCACCATCATCAACACGACGTCGATCCAGGCGTACAACCCGTCGCCCACCCTCGTGGATTACGCAACGACGAAGGCCAGCATCAACAACTTCACCAAGGGACTGGCCCAGCAGCTGGCGCCGAAGGGAATCCGGGTCAATGCCGTGGCCCCGGGGCCAATCTGGACGCCGCTGCAGGTCAGCAGCGGCCAGCCGAAGGAAGCGCTGCCCGAGTTCGGCAAGAACACTCCCTTGGGCCGGGCAGGCCAGCCCGCGGAACTGGCTCCGGCGTACGTGTTCCTCGCCTCCGCGGAGTCCAGCTTCGTCGTGGGTGAAACGCTCAACGTCAACGGCGGCAGCCCGACGCCGTAGCAACCCCTACGCCGTAGCAACCCACTAAACAGGAACTAGGCCGTGCTGGGTTCCAGCCTCACAATCACGGCTTTCGACGCCGGCGTGTTGCTGCCCTCCGCCACGCTGTCCAGCGGAACCAGCACGTTGGCTTCGGGATAGTACGTGGCGGCGCAGCCCTGGGCCGTGGGGTAGGAGACCACGCGCAGCTTGCGCATCACCCGGTCCACGTTGTCCTCATACACACCGTGCAGGTCGACGAACTGGCCGTCGCTCAGGCCAAGTTCGGCAATGTCCTCGGGGCTGACGAAGACAACGTCCCTGCCCTTCTTGATGCCCCGGTACCGGTCGTTGTAGCCGTAAATGGTGGTGTTGAACTGGTCGTGGGAGCGCACGGACTGCAGGATCAGCGTTCCTGCCGGCCGTTCCACGTGCTCCAGGTGGTTGACCGTCAGCATGGCCTTTCCGGTGGGTGTGGGGAAGGTGCGCGAATCCCGCGGGCCGTTGGGAAGGACAAAGCCGCCCCGCTGCCGGATCTTGTCGTTGTAGCTTTCGCATCCGGCCACCACGTGGGAAATGTGGTCGCGGATGAGGTCATAGTTCTTTTCGAATCCTTCCCAGTCAGCGCTCGTCCGTCCAGCCACCGTCTCCCGGGCCAGGCGGCACACGATGGCCACCTCGGACAGCAGGTTCGGCGCCACCGGCCTCACCTTGCCCTCGGAGGCGTGCACGGCGCAGACGGTGTCCTCCACCGAGACGAACTGCGACCCCGAGGCCTGCATGTCGATCTCCGTCCGTCCCATAGTGGGCAGGATCAGCGCCTCCTTGCCGGTCACCGTGTGCGAGCGGTTGAGCTTGGTGGAGATCTGCACTGTCAGGTCCGTGTTTTCCATGGCGGCCTCGGCGGCGTGGGTGTCCGAAATGGCGGCCACAAGGTTGCCTCCGAGCGCCGCGAAGACCTTGATCCCGCCGTCGCGCATTTTCCCGATGGTCTGCACGGCGTCCAGGCCGCGCTCACGTGGCGGCTCAAAATCGAATTCCTTGCCGAGGGCGTCCAGGAAGGCGGGGGGCATCTGCTCCCAAATGCCCATGGTGCGGTCCCCCTGGACATTGCTGTGGCCGCGGATGGGCGAGGCGCCCGCGCCCGGCTTGCCGATGTTGCCGCGCAGCAGGAGAAGATTGATGATCTCCTTGATGGTGGCGACAGCCTTTTTGTGCTGGGTGATGCCCATGGCCCAGGTGATGATGACCCTGTCCGCCTTCAGATAACGGGCAGCCAGTTCGTCGATCTCGTCACTGCGCAGGCCGGTGGCCTCGAGGACGGTTTCCTCTTCCAGCTGCGCCAAATGCTCCTTGAGATCCTCCAACCCCTGGCAGTGCGCCCCAAGGAACTCGTGGTCCAGCACGGTTCCGGGGTTCTTGGCCTCAGCTTCGAGGACCCGCTTGGAGATGGCCTGCAGCAGGGCCATGTCTCCACCAACGCGGATCTGCAGGTACTGGTCCGCCAGTTCCGTGCCGTGCCCGATGATTCCCTTGATCTTCTGAGGGTTCTTGTACCGCATAAGTCCGGCTTCCGGGAGCGGATTGACCGCGGCGATCGTGCAGCCGGCTTCCTTGGCTTCCTCTAGTGCGGTGAGCATCCGCGGGTGGTTGGTGCCCGGGTTCTGGCCCATGATGATGATCAGCTGCGCCTTGGCAAAATCGTCGTAGGTGATGGTGGCCTTGCCGACCCCGATGGTCTGCCCCATGGCCCATCCGGACGATTCGTGGCACATATTGGAGCAGTCCGGCAGGTTGTTGGTTCCGTAGGCCCGCACGAACAGCTGGTAGATGAAGGCAGCCTCATTGGACGTCCGGCCGCTCGTGTAGAAGGCAGCCTCGTCCGGGCTGGCCAGGCCGTTGAGCTTGTCGCCCAGAATCCTGAACGCCTCATCCCAGCTGACCGGCCGGTAGTGGTCCTCCCCCGCAGGCTTGTAGACCGGTTCCGTCAGGCGGCCCTGCATCCCCAGCCAGTACTCGGGCTTTTGCCGCAGTTCGCTGACCGGGTGCTCCGCCCAGAATTCCGACGCCACCACCACCGGCGTGGCTTCCCAGGTGACGGCCTTGGCCCCGTTCTCACAGAACTCGAACGTCTTCCGGTGCCCGGGATCCGGCCACGCGCAGCTCATGCAGTCGAAGCCGTCCTTCTGGTTCAGGGCCAGAAGCGTTTTCTCGGTCCGGCTCACGCCCATATGTTTTAGCGCCGGCTGGATCGAGTGCAGGACACCGGGCATGCCGGCGGCCCATTCCTTCGGCCCGCTGACCTCAAGGTCCTTTTCGTCAGCCTCTTCCACCCGCGGGTTCTTGCGCGGCATGCTGCACTCTCCTCGACTCGCTTCATAGTCTGGGTCCTGCTGCTTAGGGCCCGGCACACACACCGATGTGTTGCCTCTGTCACAGGACTAGCAGGTATGGGAAGCGGCTGCAAGCATTCCGCTTGCGGGCGCAGGCAGCCGCACGGGCGCCCGCGGGGGCAGACCCCCGCCGAAGGCCTCCTCTCTGGCGCCCCTGCGCAGAACGGGCAGACAATGGAGCACCACGCACTGATCGTTTGGAGCCGCCATGCGTTCCAGCATCTGGCATAAAAACCACTGGCTTAAGAACCACAGGCTCTTGGCATTCTTCGTCCTCGCCTACGCCATTGCGTGGTCCTCGTGGCCGCTCTACGCGGCGGGGCTGATGCCGCGCATGGAGTTTCTGCCCGTGGCACCGTTAGCGGCTGCGGTCATTGTGATCGCCCTGGCCGAAGGCAGGCGCGGGTTCCGTGCGTGGGCCCGGCGGCTGGTCCGGTGGCGCGTGGGCTGGGTCTGGTACGCCGTCGCGCTTCTGCTTCCCGCGCTGCTGGCCCTCGCCACGGGGTACATCAACATCGCACTGGGCGCATCCGCGCCGCGCCTCACGGACCTGTCCTGGAGCGGACTGCTGACGGTGTTCGCGGTCCGTCTCGTGAATCCCATGGACGGGCCGCTGGGCGAAGAACCGGGCTTCCGCGGCTACGCCCTCCCCGTGCTGCAGGCCACCCGGCCACCGCTCCACTCCGCGGCGATCCTGGGCGTCCTGGTGGCGTTCTGGCACCTGCCGCTCATCCTCTTCAACGGCCTAAGCCCCATCGGACTGCCGACGACGTTCATCATCACCTTCCTGTACGTGTGGCTCTTCAACCGCACGGGCGGCAGCGTCCTGCTGACCTACCTGTTCCACAACAGCCAGGGCACCTTCACCGTCGGTTCCTTCGGCTTCGCCGGTGCGGCCGCGGACCGCGCAGAACTGATCTACTTCGCCGTGGTGCTGGCCGCGGTGCTGGCCACCGTCTTCTTCGACCGGAAAACCTGGCGAAAGGCACCCCGCTCGGCCACCGCCGTCGGGCCCTTCTCCCTCAAGATGCGCCCCATGTAGCCCCGAAACATGTAGCCCCGAAACGCCAAGGAGGAAAAATGTCCTCGCCACTCGCTTCAGCCGCCGGCCCGATCGCCTTGGTGGCCGGCCTCGCCTTCGCCGCCGTGGACGTGGCACGCCTTCTCACCGCCGACCGCAGCCTGGACCGGATCGACATGATGCGCCAGACGCCGTTCGTGGTGGCCAACGCACTGTACTGGGTGGTCTTCGTCGGGCTCGTCCTCGCCCTGGCATCCGTCTACCTCCGCTATGCCGCGCGCACCGGCGGCCTCGGCGCCGTCGGCTTCTGCTTCGCGCTCGTGGGCACCCTGGACATGGCCGGCAACATGTGGTTCGACGGTTTCGCGGCCCCATGGATAGCCGACGTCGCGCCCGGAGCCATTCTCGCCGGCGGCTCCGGCATGCTGGCGGTCGGCGGCCTGTCCAGCTACGTGCTGTTTGCCCTCGGCTGGATGGTCTTCGGCATCGCCGGCTGGCGGACGCGCATGTTCCCAGCCTGGGCAGGCATTGCGTTCATCGTCGCCGGCGTCCTCGGCTTCAACGCCGGCCTGCCGCCCTACGGAATCCCGATCGGGCTAGCCATGGCCGCCCTCGGCTGGTGGATCTGGCGCGGAACGCCGCACCGGTGGCCCTCAGCGCGATAATTCCGCGAGCAGCTCCGCCTTGCGCTGCTCCGCTACCGCCCGGAGCCTGACGTTGGAGAGCGGGCAAACCGTCAGCGGCACGCGGTCCGCCACCAGCCGCTCCACCAGCTCGGGGTCATCCATGCACCGGATACGTGGTCAACGCGTTCCATGCCCAGGACGTCGAGCGCCTCGATGATGTACGACGCCGGCCCCTCCTCGCCTGCGTGGGCACTCCTCCGCAGGCCTGCTTCGCCGGCCCGCGCAAACAGCCGCTCGAACTTTCTCCGCGGAATCCAGTCCGATGCCGGCAATCGGCGCGTTTATCGCCAACAGCGCTGCCCCTGTCGCAGGACTAGCAGGTCTGGGAGATGGCTGCAAGCAATTCGCCTCATGCCGACGACACACGCACACCGGCGCCCAAAAATGCGGGGACCGGCCAGTTGGCCGGTCCCCGCACTGCTGACAAGATCGACTTACCTCGTAGAGGCAGTTGTGTGGGCGGTCTCGACGATCCTTTCGAAGGACGACGCCGGTCCAACCTGCGCTTGGGCGGAGTTTGGAATTGTAGGGGTTACCTTCCGCAGATCCGGAAGCGTGGGGGTTACCTCCCGCAGATCCGGAACCGTGGGGGTTACCTCCCGCAGATTCGGAACCGTGGGGATTACAACCGGCAGCTTCGGAACTTTGGGGGTCACCAGCGGCGGCTTCGGAACCGGCACGGGCGCCTTGCCGGCTCCCGGCTTCCTGGCTGCAGCCTCCCCAGCTGCCTTCTTGGCTGCGGCTTCATTCTTGGCTGCGGCGGCTTTGGCCTTCGCCGCCGCCGCTTCCTTCTTGACGGCGTCAACCTTGGCCTTCTCCGCCGGCGCGCCCTTCCCGGCCGCGTCAACCTTGGCCTTCCCCCCCGCTGCTTCCCTGGCCTTGGCCGCGATCCTGGCTTTCTCGGCCGCCGCCCTCTGGGAAACGCCTACGTCCGAAGATATATCGGTGTACGTGGAACCGGAGTTGGCCTCCGCACCGGTGCCGGCCGAGACCGCAGACTGTGAGGATGGGTTCTGGGCGTCGGCCCCGGCACTACATGCCGGCGTAGCGAGTAGGACCGAGAGCATGCTGATGGCCAGCAGGTTTTTCCTGGGCATGGTGATAAAGCCTCTGTGGGGAGTGCGGAAACGGCAGTCCGATGGGGGGACAAAGTCCTGCCGATGTCAGTTACGGTCTGCGCTCACGCCTCGCACTTACCACACAAGACGGCATTCAGGACGCCCTGAAGGGCGTGGCGCCAACCGGTGACCTAAACGTAACATTGCCCGACGCGGGGAGGCCAATTCACAGCGGGCCGCCTCAATCGGGGATGTCACATGTGCGATTGCATGTCCGCACCGGCGGCCCTTAGCCCGATAGCTCGGCCAGCAGCTCCGCCTTGCGCTCGTCCGAGGCGAAAGAGGAACTGATCGAGTTGGCAGCCAGCCGGACGCGGTCGAATTCGGACAGCCCCAGCACCGACTCCAGCTGGGCGAAGTTGTCATCCACGTAACCGCCGAAATAGGCCGGATCATCCGAGTTCACACACACGTTCAGCCCTGCGGCCAGCATCGCCGGGAGCGGGTGGTCGGCCAGCTTGTCCACGGCACGGAGCCGCACATTGGACAGCGGGCAGACCGTCAGCGGCACGCGGTCCGCCACCAGCCGCTCCACGAGCTCGGGGTCCTCCATGCACCGGATGCCGTGGTCAACGCGTTCGACGCCCAGGACGTCAAGCGCTTCGATAATGTACGACGGCGGTCCCTCCTCGCCTGCGTGGGCGATCTTGCGCAGGCCTGCTTCGCCGGCCCGCGCAAACAGCCGCTCGAACTTGGCCGGCGGATTGCCCACCTCGGCCGAATCCAGCCCGATGCCGGCAATCGGCGCGTTCATCGCCAACAGCGCTTCGAGAACCTCCAGCGCCGACTCCTCGGACAGGTCGCGCAGGAAGGCCGCGACCAGCAGCGTGGAAATCCCGAACTCGTCCTGCGAGGAGGCGAGGACGGAGGCCACACCGTTGACGCAGGTCTCCAGCGAAACCCCGCGGGACAGGTGCGCCTGGGGATCCAGCATGATTTCCGCGTGCCGCACCCCGGCGGCGGCCGCCCGGCGCAGGTAGGCGCGGGTCATGTCCGCGAAATCCGCTTCCGTCCGCAGCACCGCCATATTGGCGTAGTAGAGATCCAGGAACGACTGCAGATCCGTGAATTCGTACCTCGCCCGCAGCTCATCCAAATCTGCATACGGAAGCTCAATACCGTTGCGCTCGGCGAGCGCGAAGATCAGTCCGGGTTCCAGGGTCCCTTCGATGTGCAGGTGCAATTCGGCCAAGGGCATGACCGGCGGTGCTGCCTGGCCGTCCGATTCGTTGGGAAGTGGGGCTAGATCGGCCGGTTCGGCGGCACCGTCATAAGTGTTCACACCGCAAGAATAGTCCCCGGGCCGGACATCACCGCTAGAGTCGAATGGATGCGAAGTGAACAGCACGCTGCCCGTCTGCCGGATCTGGCGCCGGGCCTCTTACTCGACCACCCTGCCGACGGCTTTGTGCGGGTGCGCGGCGCCCGCGAGAACAACCTGCGCAACGTGGACGTAGACGTCCCGCGCGACGCCATCGTCGCCTTCACCGGCGTCTCCGGCTCCGGCAAGTCCTCGCTGGCGTTCGGGACCATTTACGCCGAGGCACAGCGCCGCTATTTCGAATCCGTGGCGCCGTACGCCCGCCGCCTCATCCAGCAGGGGCACAACCCCAAGGTGGAGATGATCACCGGGCTGCCACCCGCCGTCGCACTACAACAGCGCCGCGGCACCCCCAGCAGCCGTTCGACGGTGGGCACCGTCACCACCCTCTCGAACTCCCTGCGCATGCTGTTTTCCCGCGCCGGGACGTACCCGGACGGGTCGGCGCAACTGGACTCGGACGCTTTCTCACCCAACACCGCCGCCGGCGCCTGCCCGGAATGCCACGGCCTGGGCATCGCCCACACCGTCAGCGAGAAATCCCTGGTTCCGGACGAGTCCCTCACCATCCGTGAAGGGGCCGTCGCCGCGTGGCCCGGCGCATGGCAGGGCAAGAACCTGCGCGACATCCTCACCCACCTCGGCTACGACGTTGACACGCCCTGGCGGAAGCTGCCCAAGAAGCACCGCGACTGGATCCTCTTCACCGAGGAACAGCCGGTGGTGGAGGTGACGCCCCAGCGCGACCGCGTCGCCAAGCCCTACAAGGGACGGTTCTGGAGCGCGAAGAGCTACGTCCTGCACACCCTTGCCGACTCCAAAAGCAACACCATGCGCGAGCGGGTGCTGAAGTTCATGGAAACCGGGCCGTGTCCCCGCTGCGGGGGCACGGGCCTGACCCCAGACGCGCTGGCCGTGACCTTCGCCGGTCACACCATCGCCGACCTGAACGCCGTGCCCATGGCCGAACTCGCCGACATCATCAGGCCCACCACCGAACTGACAGAGTCGGCCACCGCATCGCGCAAGCAGACTTCGGGTGAACTCAATGAGGTTGCTGTCGCCATCACGCGTGACCTGCTGCAGCGGATCACGGTGCTGCTGGACCTCGGCCTCGGCTACCTGGCGCTGGGACGCTCCACGCCGACCCTCTCCCCCGGCGAAATGCAGCGGCTTCGCATAGCGACCCAACTGCGCTCCGGGTTGTTCGGCGTGATCTACGTGCTGGACGAGCCCTCCGCCGGCCTGCATCCCGCCGATGCCGAACCCCTGCTGGCTGTCCTCGACCAGCTCAAGTCCTCCGGCAACTCAGTGTTCGTGGTGGAGCACAACATGGACGTGGTGCGCCGCGCCGACTGGCTGGTGGACGTGGGTCCGCGTGCCGGCGAGGGCGGCGGCGAAGTGCTTTACAGCGGCCCCGTGGCCGGCCTGGCCGACGTCGGGGAGTCCGTCACCCGGCCCTTCCTGTTCGGCAACGGTTCCGGCGGGGCCGGTTCCCTGCCAGGGATGGGGGCCGACGGCGGTCCTGACGACGGCGGTACTCGCGGCGCCCGCCGCGAGCCGGACGGCTGGCTGGAGCTGCGCGACATCAGCCGTCACAACCTGCGCGAACTCGATGCCGATTTCCCGCTCGGCGTCCTCACCGCGGTGACAGGGGTCTCCGGCTCGGGCAAGTCGACACTGGTCAGCCAGGTGCTCGCCGAAGTGGTGGGAGCCAGGCTGCACCCGGACACCAGTGCCGGAGCCGGCACGGACTCCGGCCCTGCTTCCGGTGCGGAGCCGGACTCGCTGGGTGACGACACAGGCGGACTCACAGCGCCGTTGACGGTCGGGCCTGTCTCCGGCCTGGACCGGGTGGACCGGTTGGTGAAGGTGGACCAGAAGCCGATCGGCCGCACACCGCGGTCCAACCTCGCCACCTACACCGGACTCTTCGACGCGGTCCGCAAGGAGTTCGCCGCCACGGACGAGGCCAAGTCCCGCGGTTTCGGCGCCGGACGGTTCTCCTTCAACGTGGCCGGCGGGCGCTGCGAAACCTGCCAGGGCGAGGGGTTCGTGGCCGTGGAGCTGCTGTTCCTGCCCGGCAGCTACGGCCCCTGCCCGGAGTGCCAGGGTTCTCGCTACAACCCCGAAACCCTGGAGGTGACCTACCGCGGCAAGAACGTTGCCGAGGTGCTGGGCATGACGGTGAACGCCGCCTCCGAGTTCCTGGCTGACGTTCCTTCCGCAGCGCGCAGCCTGCAGACCTTGCGGGAAGTGGGTTTGGGCTATCTCCGGCTCGGCCAGCCGGCCACGGAGCTCTCCGGCGGCGAGGCGCAGCGCATCAAGCTCGCCACCGAACTGCAGCGGGCCAGCCGGGGACACACGCTCTATGTGCTGGATGAACCCACCACGGGGCTGCACCCGGCGGACGTCCAGTTGCTCATGGCGCAGCTCCACCGCCTTGTTGACGCCGGCAATACCGTCGTCGTCGTGGAACACGAAATGGACGTCGTGGCCGCTGCCGACTGGGTCATCGATCTGGGCCCGGCCGGAGGCGACGCCGGCGGTGAGATCGTCGCGGCCGGAACAGCGGCCGCCGTCGCGCTTTCACAGGACAGCCGGACGGCGCCCTATCTGGCTTCAGCGCTGAAATCCTGAGGCAGGGGCGCCCGGGCTGGGCCGGCCCCGGCGCCCTGAACAGGCACGGGGCATTTATCCGGTCCTCACCCACTCTGCCGGCTCGTCCAGGCTCGACTCCCAGGAATGATCTCGATTTGATAACGGAGCCCGGCTGCCTTACCGTTGAACACATGCCCGCGCGATGCGGGCCCCTTGAATGCCCGGTGCCGCCTCCACCAGTTACTGCCCGGCCGGCGGACACCGTAATGACCTCTAGCTTGTCAGGGGCGGGCGGTAGCGCGACAACGTCCGGGGACGGACCGAGCGCGGGTGGCCTCAGGAGCATCCCACCATGAAGAAGTCCACTTTCACTACTGCCGCGCGCCGCGGCGCAACTCTTGTCGCCGTTTCCGCTGCTGGCCTGGCTCTGTCCGCCACCGCAGCCAACGCCGCAGCCCCCACCGCCACCAGCGGTTCCACCTGGGACGCCCTCGCGCAGTGCGAGAGCGGCGGCAACTGGGCCATCAACACCGGCAACGGTTTCTCCGGCGGCCTGCAGTTCACCCCGCAGACCTGGGCCGGCTTCGGCGGCACGGGTGCGCCTGAAAACGCCTCCCGCGCCCAGCAGATCGCTGTAGCCGAGAAGGTCCAGGCCACACAGGGCTGGGGCGCATGGCCTGCCTGCGCCGCCAAGCTCGGCCTGAGCGGTGGCGGTGGAGCAGCTGCTCCGCAGATCCAGCCGCAGAGCGCGCCGGTTCAGGCCGCTCCGGTCCAGGCAGCACCCGTCCAGGTCCAGGCGGCTCCCGTTGCCCAGGCTCCGGTCCAGGCTCCCGTTCAGGCACCGGCCCCCGTGCAGACCCACGCCAAGCACGCGGCTCCCGTAGCCCTGAGCGGCGAGACCTACACCATTCAGTCTGGCGACACCCTGAGCAAGATCGCTGAAAAGCTCGGCGTGACGGGCGGATGGCAGAGCCTTGCCGACGCCAATGCCGACTCGATCTCCGATCCCGACCTGGTGTTCGTTGGCCAGGTTCTGCAGCTTCCCGCCTAATCAGGCGGCCTGCTGACAGTAAACTGGCTGTCTGTAGAGCAATGCCGTGCGCCCCGTTTGCGGGGCGCACGGCATTGCTCTTTAAGTTGCTAAGCAGCCCGACGCCGGGACCCGCCTCTTCGAGGTGAGTTCCCGGCGTCGGGCGTTACCGCGTTAAGCACGTACGACGCCGGGACGCCCCCTCGCGGAGGACGTCCCGGCGTCGCTGTCTAAGTTGTTGTGTGTAAGTCGCGCTCAGGCGGCAGCCGGCAGTTCGCGGACGATCCGCACTTTCCAGGCGGCGTCGTCGCTCGTATCCAGCAGGGCCACGGTGCCCGAGGTGAGGTGCAGGGCGACGCGCTTGGCGTGGAGCAGCTCGAGGTAGAGGTGCTCGTTCATCCGCGACGGCGTGTCAATGACAAACTTCACGGCGTCGCGGACTTTGCGGTAGTTGGCGCTGCGCTCACGGTGCCGGTGGAGTTCCAGCTCGTGGCGCTGCTTCACGCGCGGCTCGTGGCGGTTCAGCCAGTTCACGGCCAAGTGCACTCCGATGACCACGGACAGCGATACCGCGTAGATCCACCAGCCGGTCGACATCAGGAACAGCGGCAGATTCGCAATGGCCACGACAGCGATCACGAGGCGGAGAGCAACCAGCCGGCGAAGGGTCAACGTGACAGACGCTAGCGCGGCACGGAAGCCGTGCTGTTCCTTGCGAGCGGCCGCAGGATCCAGCGTGAACTCGTCGAGAACCAGGATGCCGTTCGCCTCGGGATCAAGCATCTTGCCGTACTTCGGAACGAACGGCTGGGGTGCCTGTGACGCGTGTGATTTCGATGCTGCGGGCGCGGTTACTAACGGCGCAGGGGAGGTGAGGGTCATGTGAAGGCTTCCAGACGCTGTTTGGGTTTCGGCTATCTTAGTGGTTGCCCGCCCTCCCTGTATGCATCAGTCCACATAGTGAACATGCTGCGGCGGCCGTCACACGGAAACCGTGTGGGCCGTGACACCGTAATTGGCACATGAGGCGCGGGGCCTCAGACTGAAAGGATGCAGACCTTCCTTCCCTATCCCGATTTCCAGCAAAGCGCCGCTGCGTTGGACCCCGCCAGGCTCGGCAAGCAGCGCGTCGAGGCGCTGCAAACACTCCGTGCGCTGGTGATCCCGGAGTACGGCTGGCAGTCACATCCCGCCATCCGCATGTGGATGGGCTACGTTCCGGCCCTGACCATGTACGGACTGGCCATGGCCGACGAATGGGCCAAGCGTGGCTTCGCGGACAACACCCGCGACAACATCCGCGAATTCGCCCCGCAGGCGGCGCACCCCGATTACGCTTCCAAGATCCCCATGCCGCCGTGGCTGGGCGACCCCGAGCTGCACCTGAGCCACCGCTCCAACCTGATCAGGAAAGACCCGCGCTTCTACACGCCGGTTTTCCCCGACACCGAGCCGGACCTTGAGTACGTCTGGCCGGAGCCGCGCCACGAGTTCCTGCCCGAGGATCCTGACGGCGATGTCCTGTGGATCCTTCGCGAACACGTTGGCGACATCGACCCGGAGCGCCTGGACAAAGTAGGGCTGCCGGCTGTGGGTCGTGCAGCCCAGGCGGCAGCCAGCGCAGGGAACGCGGAGGACGACTACCAACCGGTCTACGCCGACTCAGGCTCCCGCCGTCCGCTGAAGGTCGCCCGCAAGTTGCCTCCCAAGCAGCAGGTCAAGAAGCCGTCGCGGAAACGCCAGCGCCAAGAAGCGGCGTTCTCCACCCTTCCCGGCAAGTCCCCCGTGGCCGTTCCCCTTGAGGGCGGCAGCAGGTTCGCCGTCGGCATGGTCCTCGGGCGCCCCATCACGCTCAACGACGGCCGCTTCGGGCGGAACTTCAAAGTCACCGAGATCATCGACCGTTCCGCGTTCGACTACCCGGCCCTGCTGCAGGACCCGCGGGTGTTCTTCCCGGTCCCTGCGCTCTGACAACCGGCAGCCTGCTTGACACCCGAGGACGCCTGTCCTCCGGGATGTTCTGATCGAATACAGTGGTCCTCGTGCGCCTCGCCGTGGTGGCACGCGGTATAGGGATTGGGGACCAAAATGGGGGCAGGCGACGGGGCTGCGGAGCAGGCCCGCCTGGCAGCGGAGCGTGTGGCGAAGCTTCGGCTCCAGCTCGATCACGCCGAACGCGCGGAGCGGGCATGGACGGCAGGCGCCGAAGGGGAGGCCCGGGTCGCGCACATACTGGATGAGCTGCAGACGCAAGGCTGGCGGGTTCTGCACGACGTACGCTGGCCGGGACGGCCCAAAGCCAACCTAGACCATGTCCTCGTCGGTCCAGGCGGGGTCATTGTTGTTGACGCGAAGAACTGGTCCGGCAACGTGCAGCTCCGCGACGGCGTGCTCCGGCAGAATGGATTCTCCAGGGAGCGGGAGGTCTCCGGCGTAGTCGAGCAATGTGCCGCAGTGGCCGCGCTGCTGGAACCGCATCACCGCCGCTACGCCCAAGGCTGGCTTTGCATGGTGGGACAACCAGCAATGCATGGCATGACAGCCAGCGGTGCAAAGATCCAAGGCCTGGACACCCTTGGTGACGCCGTTTGCGCCCTCCCTGCTGTGCTGGACTCCGTAACCGTGGAGGTTATCCACGAATATTTGAAGGAGCTGCTGTCCGGGCGAACGAGTCCGCCGCTGCTGACTACGCGCAATGCGCCCAGCAGCGCCCCGGACTTCTCGCTCACCGCCGGACCGGCAACATCACTTGCACACGGGCGCAGTGAACGTCAGATTCCTGTTCACCCATTCACGCGCCCGAGGGGCACGAACCGCAAGAGGCCCACGGGCTGCCTGGGCATGCTCTTGCCGTTGGTGGTGACAGTCTTTCTTCTCGGCATTTTCTTCAACGTGCTGTCTCAGCTGCAGCAACCGGCCCCGCCGGTTCCTCGGCCCACACCTTCCGTCGCCAAAATTGCCCCGTAGCACTGGCCGCCGCGAGTGACAGCCAGTTTACGGCGCCCCCGGGCGAGCTGGCAGACTGGCACTTATGACTATCCTTGTGGCCGGCTGCGGCGATCTGGGCACCGAAGCCGGCCTGCGGTTCACCGCTGCCGGGCATACAGTGGTGGGCTGGCGGCGCTCACCTTCGAAACTGCCGCCGGACATAAAAGCCGTCGCAGCAGACCTGAGCTCCCCCGGCCTTCCGCCGATCCCGGCGGACACCACCGCCGTCGTCATCGCTGTTGCTGCTGATTCGTCGAGCGAAGACGCCTACCGCACGGCCTACGTGAGCGGTGTTACGCATGTCCTGGACGCCCTCGAACGCGACGGCGTTACGCCACGACGCGTTCTGTTCGTCTCCTCGACCGCTGTGTACGGCGACGCCGGCGGCGGTTGGGTCGACGAGAGCACGACGCCGATACCTGGCAGTTTCTCCGGCCGCGTCCTCCGCGAGGCAGAGGATCTTCTCCACGAGCGCCTGCGCGAAACGCCAACAGCCGCGATGGTTCTCCGTCTTGGAGGCATCTACGGTCCAGGTCGCACGAGGCTGATCGACCAGGTCCGCAACGGGACGGCCGTGATCCCCGATACGCCGCGCTATACGAACCGCATCCACCGTGACGACGCCGCCGGCGCCATCGTTCAGCTGTGCACAATGGACGATGAACCCGCTCCCGTCTATGTGGGCGTCGACGACGACCCGGCCGAACTCGGTGACGTCCTGCGGTTCCTGGCTGCAGAGCTGGGACTCGAGGGCCCGCCGTCGGGCAATGCCGGCGACGGCCGCGGCGGCAACAAGCGGTGCAGCAACAGGTTGCTGCGCGGAACGGGCTACTCCTTTGTCTATCCGACGTTCCGGGAGGGATATCGCGCCATCCTGGCGGGCGTTGGCGTGCGTCACCCGTAGGCTGTTCCCTAGCGGCAAGTGGAGCCCGGCAGGACCAAACCTGCGGACTGGACGATACAGACATTCAAGGGGGGCCTGATGGATTTTCAGCACATCATTGAAGCAGTCGGCAGGCTCGTGGACTTTGCAGGCGTAGCTGTGATGGTGATCGGCGCCGTCGTCTCGATCCCCATGGCGTTGCGTGGATACCAGCCCCGACGCCTGCCCGCAGACGCCGAGCGGATGTCCGTTTACCGCGCTTACCGCCAACTGCTCGGCCGCTCCATTCTGCTTGGACTGGAACTGCTCGTGGCGGCGGACATCATCCGCACCGTAGCTGTGGCCCCGACCTATGAAAGTGTCGGCGTGCTGGGGCTCATCGTCCTCATCCGTACCTTCCTGAGCTTCTCACTGGAGTTGGAAATCACCGGCCGCTGGCCTTGGCAGAAGGAGCCTTCTTCGTCCCGCCCCGGCCCAGATGGTGGCTCGTTGAAGCGCGAGTCCGCTGTCTCCGAGACGTAAGCAGGTCAGCGGTTCATCCGTCAGAACTCCTCCTTCCATCGACCCTTCCTAACGGCCTAAGAATGTCAGACCCCTCTGACAGAGTTTTCCTATGGAAGCCATTGGGGAAGACGCAGCGGTTCGCACCGCAGGCCAGGCGGTAACGCCCGGCGTCAGTGCGGCTGCCCTGCTGGGGAGCCGCCGGCTCCGCAGCGTTCCCGGTTCGGCTTCTGGTGGTCATCGCTCGGCGTCCGACGGCGGTGCTTCTGTTGATCTGCGGCAGGCTCTGGCGGTGTTGGAATCGGCGGTGGACTCCGCGCCCGCCGAGCTGGCCGTTGCCGGTTTCCGGGAGGCTGCGGACTTCGCCGACGTGGCCGAGGAGATTTCGCGCCGCGTCGAGCAGCTGCAGCTGCTCTCCGCCGCCGCGGTCGACCGGACCCGCACCACCGCGATCAACGCCGCCGGCCCTACGAGCAAGGCCACAGGCTGGACCACCGGCTGGGGCACCGAACCGGCGGCGCCCGAACCCTCGGCGCCCGGACCAGCGGTTTCCGCGGGCCCGGTTTTCGATCCGGCCGATGACGGGTGCCGGAACACCGCGGAGTTCCTCAAGACGCGGCTAAGG
>NZ_JAFHKT010000141.1 GCF_017052465.1 Arthrobacter pascens | reverse complement strand
CGCCACGGGCCCGGTACCGGTCCACCCACTTCTTCGCGGTGGCCGGCGAGCACTGGAACCGCTCCGCGGCCCGGCGCAGGGTCCAGCCCTGCTCGATGACCAACCGGGCGAGCTTTCCCCTGGCCTTGGGTGTCAGGTCAGTGTTGGCATGGGTAACGTAGGACACGAGAGCCTCCTGGCGTCGAGATGAGTGTGGTAACCCAAATCGATACCGGAGGCTCTCGTTTCTTACATCACGCCACGCTGTTCATAACCTCCGTGGGAAATACACCTAGGGCTTCCGGTGGTCCTGCTCGGGCAGGGCTCCGAGGTCTTCGACAGCGTGCGCGTTGACGACAGGGCGGCCGCCCGGAGCGCCGTCCGGCACCTGATCAATCTGGGGCACCGCCGGATTGGGCTGATCGGAATCGACGACGCCGAAGAGGTCACGATGGGCAGCACGCCGCCGCTTTCGCGGCTGGCCGGTTATCGCCAGTCGTTGCTGGCAGCCGGGATTGCGCTGGATGAGGACTTCGAACAGTTCGGAGCCAATTCCGTGGCGGGCGGGGCAGAGGCGATGACCCGGCTCCTCTCCGCGCCCGAAATGCCAACAGCCGTTTTTGTCGGGTCCGACGAGATGGCGTTCGGCGCCCTCGGGGTGGTGCGGGCGGCCGGAATGACCGTTCCACGGGACATCTCCATCGTGGGCTTCGACAACCACGACCTCTCGGAGGTCATGGACCTCACCACCATCGACCAGAACATCCGCGGGCAGGGCGAGGCAGCCGCCGGGCTGCTGCTCGAAACCCTCACTGCCGGTCCCGGGGCGCCCCGGGCGCACCGGACCATTGACACCCGGCTGGTACTGCGGCGCAGCACCGCACCGCCGTCGTTCAATTCAACCACCTCCCCAGAGAGCCCCACCTCCCCACAGAGCAAGGAAGAGATCTAATGGAATACCGCAAGCTCGGTTCATCCGGAATGTACATCAGCGCCCTGGCCTACGGTAACTGGGTCACCCACGGCGAACAGATCGACCAGGAGGCCGCGACCGCGTGCGTTAGGAAGGCGCTGGACCTGGGCATCACCACCTTCGACACCGCCGATGCGTACGCGGGCACCCGCGCTGAAAGCGCGCTTGGCGAGGCGCTGCGCGGCACCCGCCGGGAAAGCCTGGAGATCTTCACCAAGGTCTACTTCCCGACCGGGGAGGGCAAGAACGACCGCGGCCTGTCCCGCAAACACATCATGGAATCCATCAATGGCTCCCTGTCCCGGCTCGGCACCGACTACGTGGACCTCTACCAGGCCCACCGCTACGACTACGAAACACCCCTGGAAGAGACAATGCAGGCCTTCGCGGACGTCGTCCGGGCCGGCAAGGCCCACTACATCGGCGTCTCGGAATGGACGGTGGACGAGATCCGGGCGGGCGCCGCCCTGGCCAAGGAGCTCGGCATCCAGGTGATCTCCAACCAGCCGCAGTACTCCATGCTCTGGCGCGTCATCGAGGAGGAAGTGGTCCCCGCCAGCGTCGAGCTCGGCATCGGCCAGATCTGCTGGTCCCCGCTCGCCCAGGGCATCTTGACCGGCAAGTACCTTCCCGGTCAGGCCGCCCCGGCACAGTCCCGGTTCGCGGCCGACGACGGGTCACTGAAGGAAAACCGTTACCTCAATGAGGACATCCTCGAACGCGTCCAGCAACTGAAACCCCTCGCCGCGGAGGCCGGCCTGTCCATGGCCGCGCTGGCCGTGGCCTGGGTCTTGCAGAACAGCAATGTCTCCGCCGCCATCGTCGGCGCGTCACGGCCCGAACAGCTCGAGGACAGCGCCACAGCTGCCGGCGTGAAACTCGATGTGTCGTTGATGGCCGAAATCGACGAGCTGCTGGGCCCCGTCGCGGAACGCGACCCGCAGAAGGTCGAATCCTTTAAGGTACGTCCCTGAACATGCCGCCATTGCCGGGGACGGTCATGGGCAACGTTTGGTTGGATAAAATGCAGCCGACCCGGCCAAGCCGTGTCGGCTGCGACTTCCCAAGGTAGCGGAACGGGTCCGCGTCGAGTCAGGCGCGGGTCCAGCGACGCAGCGTGCTGTTGATGAGGCCGATGAGAACTGCGGTCCGCCAGCAGGTCTGGGAGACAGTGAGTGCAATCAGAAGCCGAAGACGCAGCCTGCGCGTTAGCTCGCTGAAGCGTGTGCGGGCCGGGAGCGCAAGGAGCCGGTGCATGGCTGGCCCGATGCTGAGACCGTTGAGCATCAGTACCAGGACGGTGCCGAGTTTGACCACTGTCACCATGTTGGTCAGATCAGGGCGCCTGAAACCAGCAGCAGGGCCAGGCCGCCCCAACAGGTCGGTGCTTTTCGGGGACCACTCCAGGAGCCCGTTGGTGTTTTCGTTGCTGCCGCACTGCCAGGGCGAATGTGGGTCGCAGAAGTAGATCGGCATACCCGTTGCCATTGTGTGATCTCCTGAGGCAGGGACATCTCCGCTCCTTGATCCCAGGTCGTCGAACGGCGCAGCTGCTCGGGCAGGGTATTCATCGCGGTGATCGTGGCGTCGGCGACGGTGCGGGCGGTGTGGTCCTCAGACAGATGCAGCAACATCACGTGTGGTCGCTCAACCACCGGTACGCGGTCGGACGTGACAACCCCGCGGCCTGCGCCGCTACGGCGACCGACAGCACGGCATCCAGCCCTTCCCCGAATGCTAAACGAACACTCAACGGCGACCACGGTCTGCCCATCGACGACGCCCCACAGACTTCAGGGTGTTGCACTCACCACCTGAACTCGCCTCCCTGGGGTTATGAGACGGCGACACCGTCACCGGATAGGCTCCACCCAAGCGCGGCAAAGCCCCCGGGTGATGTGAACTGTCCCCCCAAAGCCGGACTAAGAAATTCAGTTCGACTACTGGAGGTCGGTTCAATGTACCGGGGGCTTTGCACTTTCCTTAGGAGTGTTACTTGACGGCTACGAAAACTTTGTCGGCCAGCATGCCCGGCCTGACGGCGAGGACGCCCTGGCCAGCAGTGGCGGTCGGCACTTCGATGGCCATGTTGCCTGTTGCGGTGCCGTCCTTGTAGAGCGTGCTCGTGGTGTTGATCGGCTTTGGTGCGGTGACGAGCTTGTCGAGTCCATTGACAGTCGTGCCGTTCGCTGTGACGTACTCGACTGAGACGAAGGCAGGCATCTGCCCGTCAGGGTCATCGCCAATGTACGTAGCGGAGTAGTTCACCAAGATGTACTCCGACCCCTTGGCCGGCGCCTCATTGAATTGGTTGGCCGCGACAACGGCATCCGTGGCGGCGAGCGTGACCGAGTTGATCACGACGCGCCAGTCGTCAGACTCTACAACCGAGCCTATCGGGGACGGGTTCTCACGGGTTCCTGCTTTGGCGGCAGGATCTTCCTTTGCTGCTGCTTGGTCGTTCGTGCCCGCATCCCCAGACGGTGTGGCGACTTTGGTGTCGCCGCTGCCGAGAGCGTTGTCAATCGACGTCCCGACAACGGCGAAGAACACGGTAAACCCTACGATCGTGCCCACGATAGAGACGATCAGGGCGGTGACGCCCGTCCACTTGACCTTGTCTTTCAAAAAGAGTGAAACGATACCCAGAACAAATGCGATCGGCAGCAGTATCCAGCCAACGATGAGTGCACCGGGGATGCAGGCGAAAATGAACCCGAGTGCCGCGGTGATAAGCGCGATCAGCCCGAGGACGTTGGACTGCTTCTTCGTCTTCGTTGGCCGGGGCGGGAACGTCTGCGTTGGCGGACCATAACCCGGCTGTCCGAAAGGTGGCTGTTCCGGCTGCCCCGGTGCCGTCTGCTGGTAACCCTGCTGATGTGACATTTGTTCCCCATAATTCTTTTAGTCGTTCAAATTTCGGCTTTGCCAGATTGCAAGTTGAAGTCTTTAATGTGTTGCGGCAGTTACTGCTTCAGCCAAGAACCACAGCGAGAGGTTATTAATTTTTGACCTGCCGAGATGGTCATTGAAGGATGGCGGCGTCCACTTTCAGGAATCCCTTGGAAGGGAATATTTTCGGTCACGAGTGATGCCCCCAGTTTTGCGTGCAAATGGCTTCTCTAGGACTGCCAGTCGATCAAGGAGGTCATCCCGTCAATTCTGGTATCCGGCGGGATTGCGGACATTCACCAACGTGCCCGGTGCCGCTACAACCTCGTCGAGAATGAGCTTATTTTCTTTTCCGGCCCCAGCTGCGGTGCTGGGCTAATCCTCAGTCAACATTCGGGCTTTCTTGAGCCGATCCTGAGGTTTCATGGCACGTCTTGAGATTCCTGCTCGCTTGAGTGCACTCCAAACGAAGGCAGTCGGAATAGTGATGCTGCTTGCATGACCACGTCGAGTCCGCCCGCCCGTGCCTCGCATCGGACTGCCGCCGTGTCGCCGTCGTACATCAACCGGAGCTGGCTCCACCCTCGGTCAGGCCCATAAACATCGTCCGGTACAGGATATCCACGTGCTTGCGCGAGACCTCCACGGCCTCCTGGACATCGCCGGCACGCAGCGCTGCCACGAGCGCCACGTGGTCGCAGTTCGATTTGTGCAGCAGCTCGATCGGGTAGGGGATGAAGTACGCGTAGGGCTCCGTGAGCGTCTCGTGGTAAACCTCGCCCGACGGCGGCCAGCTCGCCTTCTACCGGAAGATCCACCTCTTCGATGCGCAGGGCTTCGGGGAATCGACGTTCATCCAGCCCGGACCGTCGACCGATCCGGTGGTGTTTGAGTTCGGGGGAGCGCGCTTCGGCCTGATGACCTGCTACGACCTGCGGTTCCCGGAGCTGGCCAGGTCACTGTCCGACGCCGGCGCTCACGTTTTGCTGGTCCGCTCGTCATGGGTGCCGGGCACCCACAAGACGGAGCAGTGGCTGGCCTTGAACGCAGCGCGAGCCATCGAGAACAGCGTGTACGTGGCGGGAGTGTGCCAGGCGCCGCCGGTCTCCGTGGGCCGCAGCGTCCTGGTGGATCCGATGGGGGTCGTTGAAGCGGACCTCGGGCTCGAGCCTGGTGTGCAGGCGTTCGATGTGTCGCTGGAGACGGTGGCGAGGGTGCGGGAGCTGTTCCCGATGTTCCGGCAGCGGCGGTTGTAGGCTTTCAACTGGACGGCCCGTTCGCGGCGCCCGGTCCGTCGAACAACGCGCTGGTGCTGCTCTGGGGCACCACGACGTGGACGGCGTTGCGCTGGACGGTGAAGTCGGCGGGCGTTGTGGTCGCGATCTCGCCGTCGAGGTTCACGGGCAGCGGCTGCTCGGTGACCAGCCGGACGTGTCGGCTGGTCAGGTGGTACACCCGGTCGTGTTCGATGAAGCTTCCGTCCTTGAGCAACCGTGCGATCTTCACGTGCTCCCGGAGCGGCGCCGCCAGGATGGCGTAGATGTCAAGGGTGTGGTCGTCGATCCCTGCCGTGGGGGAGACCGTGTTGCCGCCGCCGTAATGCCGGCCGTTGCCGACGGCCACCTGGAGCAGGTTTTCGAGCTCCATCGGCTCGTGGTCCCCCTCGGGGAACTCGAGTCGGGCCCGGAACGCCTTGTGCCCCGCATAAGCGCGCAGGGTGGCAATGCCGTAGGCCAGCGGTCCGATGTACCGCTTCAGGCGTGGGCTGAGAGCTTCGGTAACAGCCACCGACAGGCCCACGGACGCGACGTTGAGGAATGGCTCACCGTTGGCCCGGCCCAGGTCGATGTCCACCACTTTCCCGTCTGCGACGGTGGCGCACGCCTCGGTAAGATTATTGGGTATCTCCAGCGTGCGGGCGAAGTCGTTGGCGGTGCCCAGTGGAAGAACGCCGAGCATGACGTCGGTGCCGGCAACCCGACCGGCGGCGTAGGACACGGTCCCGTCGCCGCCGCCGACAACCACCAGGTCGTGCCCGTCCGCCACCACCCGGTCAAGCGTCGCGGCCAGCTCGCCCCCGGACAGCACGTGGTGCACGGAGGAGATCGGCACGCCTGCCTGTTTCATCGTGTCCACCGCAAGTTCGTGTGCCGCCCCTCGGCGTGATCCGGCGTTGATCACCACGGCGGCAGAGCGGGCATCCCGGGCAGCCTTCATGGGGGACATGTTAGGCCGTTGACCTGTGAATAGCCCGCCGTCCCGGCCAGTGCCGTCAGCGGCAGTCCCGCGTCCTCAAGTTCGGTACTGCGTCCTTGTTATGTCACGCCTTACCCTCCCACTCGGTCATCCGACGGGCGGCGTTTGGCCACGATCAGCGGCAGCAGGGCTGCAGGAGAGGAGACAACGCCGGCCGCCTGCGATGCTTCGCCCGCGTCCCCGTAGCCCCAGTGCGCGAATATTGTCGGAATTCCGTGTTGGGCGGCTCCGGCGATGTCGTAGCTCCGGTCCCCAATCATCACGGGACTGGAGATGTCTACGCCTTCGGATTGAAGGCGGAGCAGCAATTCGGCGACGACCTCTGCCTTGCTTGCTCTTCCATCGCGGTCGGACGCCCCGCAGATGTTGATGAAATGGCCTTCGATGCCAAACCTTCGTGCGAGTCTTACCGCTTGATCTTCCACTTTGGATGTGGCCACAGCCATCGGAATGCCGGCCAAGTGCAGTTGGTCGAGCAGTTCGATGATCCCGTCGTAGGGGCTGGACTGTTCAGCGCCGTGGTCGGCGTATGCCTTGCGGTAGTGTTGGAGCGCCTTTTGGGCGGTTATGTCGTCCAACTGTGAGACTGTTCTGAAGGACTCGATCATCGGCGGGCCGACGAATTGCCGCAGTTTGTCCATCGCGGGGACCGGCGCGCCCACGGCTGCCAGGGCTCGGGCAGCACTTGCCGTAACGCCGGGTGCTGAATCCAGCAGCGTTCCGTCCATGTCGAACAGGACGCAGCTAATGCCGGTGAGAGGTGGACGGTCTTGCTGCAGTAGTGTCATTTTTCGAGTGCTTTCGGTCGTGGAGTTGGTTCGGTTCTGGCTGTGCCGGGGAAAATTTTTGGTGTGAAGGGTAGGCATGGATCGAGTGAGTCTTGACCAGATAGACCAGAGGATTCTTGCGGAGCTGACGAAGAACGCTCGGATGAGCCACGCGGAGCTGGCGACCAAAGTCCTGCTGTCGAGGAATGCCGTGCGCCAACGGATCGAACGGATGGAACGGCAAGGGTATATCCAGGGGTACACGATCGTTGCCGGCCCGCCGGGGCAGGGGCCGGTGTCCGCCTTCCTGATGGTTTACCGGAAGGACCGGGTGCGGGGGTCGGACGTCATCACCGTACTGCGGTCGATTCCGGAAGTGGTTTTGTGTGATGTTGTGAGCGGTGACTTTGATCTGCTGGTGAGGGTCGAGGCCCGGTCGCTGGAGAGGGTTCAGGAGATCTGGGAACAGATTGCGGCCATTCCCGGCGTCACGGACACGGTGACGGCCATGACGCTGTCCAGCTACATCAGGCGGGGCCCCGGAGATGCCCGCGCCGCCTCCGGTTCGATCAGTTCCTGATGCAGATGACCTTTGGCTGGGTCATCTCCTCATACGCGAAATGGACGCCCTCCCTGCCCATGCTTCCGTACTTGGCCCCGCCGAACGGCATGCCGTCGAAGCGGTAATCAGAGGAGTCGTTGATCATGACGCCGCCTGCTTCGAGCTGTTGGGCTGCGTCCATGGCCCTGGCCAGGGAGTCGGTGAAGATGCCCGCATGAAGACTGAACTCGATGGCGTTGGCGACTTCGATGGCCTCTTCGAACGTGCCGAACTGGCGGAACATGACCAAGGGCCCGAAAACCTCCTGCTTCCACAGCCGGCTGTCCGTCGGGACCGCTTCCAGGACGGTCGGGTGAAGCACATTGCCGTCCGTGACATTGCCTGAAAGAAGGACAGCGCCGGCGCCGAGGGCCTCGTCCAGCTTGGTTTGGAGCTCCTGCAGCGCAGCCCGACTGATCATGGGCCCGACGTCTGTCCGTTCATCTGAAGGATCTCCAACAACCAGCCTGTCCGCCGCCTCCAGGAAGCGCCGGCGGAACGCGCCGTAGACCGGGGCGGCTATGAGAATCCGCTGCACCCCCACGCAGTTCTGGCCGGCGGCCCAAAATGCTCCGGAGACGCAGGATTCCACCGCCTTTTCGATGTCGGCATCGTCCAGGACGATCACGGGTGCGTTTCCGCCGAGATCCATGGACAGCTTCTTCAAGCCCGCCGTGCGGGCGATGCTTTCACCCGTGGAGAACCCCCCGGTGAAGGACACCATTCGTACGTCCCTGGACCTGATGATTGTTTCGGCCACTTCCCGGCCGCCGTGGACAATTGTGAGGGCCTCCGGCGGGAGCCCCGAGCTCACGAGGGCGTCCGCGAGATGCTGGGCTGACAGCGGCGTCAGCGCAGAGGGTTTGAGAATCACGGCGTTCCCTCCGGCGATTGCCGGGCCGACCTTGTGCGCCACCAGGTTGAGGGGGTCGTTGAACGGGGTAATCGCGGCAATGATGCCCAGTGGTTCGCGCGAGTACCACCCGGTGCGGTCCTCTGAGCCTTCATAGGAGTCGAAGGGGATGACTTCGCCTGCGTTCCGGCGCGCTTCGGCAGCGGACAGGCGGAGCGTGTTGACCGCGCGCAGCACTTCCTTCCGTGCCTGGCGGATCGTCTTCCCGGCCTCGGACACAATCGTAAGCGCGAACTCCTCGCTGCGCTGCTCGATCTCCGTTGCGGCGCCGTCCAGGATCTTCCCGCGTGCGGCGCGGGACAGGGCTCGTGCCTTCCGGGCGCCGACGCGGGCCGTTTCGATCACGGCTTCGCCGGCGGTGGCTTCGGTCAGCGAAACAGCACCGACCACGCTGCCGTCGTAGGGGCTCGTCACGTCATGGAACTGTGGCAGCGCGGTTTCTGCCGAACACACTGTGGATTCAGGCATTTGCGGATACCTCCGTCCTGGCTGCGTGCATGGCGATGATGTCAGAGAGCAACGCGTATGCGGTCTCCACACGCCCGGCTCCTGGTCCGGAGATGGTTACGGTGCCCAGAAGATCGGTCTCGAAGGACACAGCATTGGTCGCCCCGGAAACCCCGGCGAGCCCATGATCAAGGGGGAGCGCCACTGGGGAAACGCCTGCCGTCACGGACCCGTCCGGGTTCCGACGTGCCGCGCCGATGAGCTTCCAGCGGCGCCCCTCGCGGGCTGCCTTCCGAATATCTTCAGGCGTCACGGTGGAAATCCCCTGCCGATGAACGTCCTTGAGCTCTATGCCGGCGTCCAGCAGTTCGTTGGCGAGGATGAGGACCTTGAGCTGAACGTCGTAGCCCTCGATGTCGGCTGCGGGGTTTGCTTCGGCGTAGCCGAGTTCCTGCGCCTCCCTGATGGCCGCGTGGAAGTCCAGGCCGGCTTCCATCCGCCCGAGCACATAGTTGCTGGTGCCGTTGAGAATGCCTTCAAATCCGTTCAGTTTCAGCCCCGCGAACATCTTCTTGGCCAGGCGGATGACGGGTGTGCCGCTCATGACGGCGCCCTCGAACTCGAAGTGCACGCCGTTCTGCTCGGCGAGGGAGCTCAGTTCGGCGCCGCGGAGGGCAACCGGGCCCTTATTGGTGGTGCAGACGCTCTTGCCGGATTCGAGTGCCCAGCGCACATGTGAAACTGCCGGCTCGCCGTCGTCGGGATTAGTGAAGGTGGCCTCGCAGATAATGTCCGCTGTGCAGTTGCGGATCACGGATTCGTTGTTGGTGTCGGCAGATCCGCCATGGGCTGCAAAGGTTTCATTTTCGCCGCCCAGTTTGAGGGCAACGGAGAGGTCCACGCCTTCCGGCTGGACCAGGGATCCGAGACGCAGGTCGGTGATGGCCACGATCCGCAGGCCGAAGCCCAGTTCGGAACGAAGTCTCTCACCACGTGTCGCGATCAGTTCGGCCAGCGTCCTGTTGACGCCGCCGAAGCCAATCAGCGCAATGTCGTAGGTGGTCATGCTGCTCCTTCAGTCAGTTACATCGGTCCTCCAATGCTGACCGCAATCCATGTCCGTCAGCGCATGTGATTGTGACCGAAAAGCAGGGCGAACTGACCATCTGCCTGTCGATTCGTCATGCACGCCGGACGTAACTTACGTTCAACATAGACATGTGGAGATGTTTTTAATGACCAAAACGGCCGTTTCGTGTTACTTTCATCACTGTCGCTACTGCGCAGCTCGAGCCGGCTTGACCCACGCCAGGCCACATGCGCATCCTTCGCATCACACCTGCCACTCACCTGGGAGAAACCATGGAACCGTCATTACCTGTCCAGCTAGAACCGCAGCCAACCATTCCGCCGTCGACCGATTCGGGGCTCCGGCGGTCCATGGGGGCACGGCATCTGGTCATGATCGCCATGGGCGGGGTGATCGGCTCCGGGCTTTTCCTGAGCTCGGGGTACACCATTTCCCAGGCCGGGCCGCTTGGGGCGGTCATCGCGTATCTCATTGGCGCCTTTCTTGTGTACCTGGTGATGGCCTGCCTCGGTGAACTTGCCATCGCTTATCCGGTCTCAGGGGCCTTCCATATCTACGCGGCGAGGTCGATCGGGCCGGCCACCGGGTTCACCACCGCCTGGCTCTACTGGCTCTGCTGGGCGGTGGCCATCGGATCGGAGTTCACGGCTTCCGGTCTCCTGATGCAGCGCTGGTTCCCGGGTGTTGACGTCTGGGTCTGGTGCCTTATCTTCGCCTCGGTCCTCTTCGGCTTCAATGCGGTTTCTTCGAAATTCTTCGGCGAATCTGAGTTCTGGTTTGCCATCGTCAAGGTCGGCGCCATCGTGGTTCTCATCGTTTTCGGCGGCGCGGCACTGTTCGGCTTCCACCCGCTCAGCGAGGCGGCCAACCACCCCAGCATGTTTGAAAACTTCAACACTTCCGGCGGTCTCTTCCCCAACGGCTTCACTGGTGTCCTGGTCACAGCGCTTGCGGTGTTCTACGCCTTCTCGGGCTCAGAGCTCATCGGTGTGGCGGCGGGCGAAACCGCCGACCCGGCCACCAGCATCCCCAAAGCGATGCGCAGCACCGTCATCCGTCTGCTGATCTTCTTCGTCGGGGCAATCGCTGTCATCGCCGCCACCATCCCCTTCGAGCAGGTTGGGCTGGATGAAAGCCCGTTCGTGACGGTCTTCTCATCCATCGGCATTCCTTATGCCGCCGACATCATGAACTTCGTCATCATCACCGCGCTCCTTTCAGCCGGTAACAGCGGCCTCTTCTCCTGCGCACGGATGCTTTACTCCCTTGCCGACGAGGGGCACGCGCCCCGGGCGCTGAAGAAGCTGACCCGGCGCGGTATTCCCATGACTGCACTCTCCGTCAGCATGCTCGGTGGCCTGGCATCCCTCATCAGCAGCGTCGTCGCACCTGAAACTGTATATCTGGCTCTCGTATCGGTGGCAGGTTTCGCCGTCGTCGGGGTCTGGATGTCCATCACCGCCTCCCACTTCTTCCACAGGAGATCCTTCGTCAGGAACGGCGGTGATGTCGCTGCGCTTCCCTACAAGGCCCCGCTGTTCCCGCTGGTGCCGATCCTGGCCTTCTCGCTCTGTGTCATCTCGCTCATCGGCATCGCCTATGACCCGAACCAGGTGGCAGCGCTCTATTTCGGATTCACTTTCGTTGGCGCCTGCTATGCCTTCTTCTACTTCAAGTACGGACGCAACGCGCGCGCAAACCAGCCCTCCTGACGCCGTCACAAAACCATCGTCCACGTAGCTTGGTGGCGGGAGGGTTTCGTCCCCCGCCACCAAGCTCGGCGTTCTGTGGGCGCATGTGAGAATAGGCGTAGTCATCAGGCGGAAGGAGCACGGAGCATGGATTCTTCCTCGGAAGCGTCATCCATGGCCCAAGGCCTTCGGATAGTTCGGCTGGTCGCAGACCGGGAGAAGTGGGGAAGGCGGCTACTCGGCGTTTCCCAGATCGCATCCGAGCTGGAGATGGACCAAAGCCGTGTCTCCCGGTTGACTCAGGAATTGTGCGAGCTGGGACTGCTGGAACGGGTCGAACGCGGGCCATTCCGGACCGGTCCACGTTTTTTTAGCCTGGCTGCCGCTTTGAATACAGGCTGGGTCCGCGAATCAAGAACCGAACTTGAGGCTTTGGTGGCCTCGTTCGGCCTTAGATCCAGACTCTCCGTCCGGGAGGGCTTCCGCGTCATCCTCCTGCGGACCTCCAGCAATGACGCCGTTCCCGGCGGCTTCGTGAAACCGGGCATGGTGACACCCGTGTGGTGCACCGGGTCCGGCCGGGCCCTGCTGTGGGACGAGGAGCAGCCAGCCGTTGAGGCCCTCCTTGCGGACGTCAACTTCATTGGCGTGGGCGGTCCGGGTGCGGCCCATTCTCCGCAGGAAGTCGTCGAATTGATGGACCGGGACCGGGCTCGCGGCTTCATTGTCGCGGAGGAAGAGTTCGAGCATGGAGTCTACGAACTGGCGGTTCCGGTCCGCGCCGCCGACGGTTCCGTTCTTGCAGCGCTCAGCGTCCTGGGCAGCCGGGCCGAGACCATGTCCGGCACCGATGACGTTGCAAAGGCCCTGTGGGAAGCAGCCCAACGGCTGGGGTCCTGTCAGGGCGGCACGCGGAACAACGCTGGCCGGAAGGGTCTTGCCAGCTAAGGCTCGTTCCGCGGCGGGACCTGGCCCAGCATCGACTCAAGCCACCTTCCCCAGGACACGAGAGCCGTGGCGCAGGCCTCCATCCTCGGCTGCAGACGGGTCTTGGCGCCTACGACCTGGAGCGCTGCCACGACGTCGCCCTTGAAGTCCCGAATCGGAACGGCCAGGGAATACAGCCCCGGCTCGGCTTCCTCGTCGACGATGGAGTATCCCCGTTCCCGGGCCGCGCGCAGCCGTGACAGGAAATCCTCCGCGTCAAGGGGCGTATTGGGGCCATGGCGCACGAAAGCGACACCGGAGAAAAGGGTCCGGACCTCGTCGTCGGACGCTTCCCACAGCAGTGCCTGGCCGGCGTCGCTGCAGTAGGCCGGATAGGGCCGGCCCAGCCATGAACCGATCATGTTGCTACTTGCCGGAACATGCTCACCGATGGTGACGGTGCTGTCTCCGCTCAGAACTCCAAGGAAGCATCCCTCATCAGTTTCACGGGCCAAGCCTGCCAGCGCGGTGGCGCCGTCAGTCTGCAGGCGTTGTTCGGACAACAGCTGCGCGTCCGTCAGGAGCGACCAGTCGACGGCGTAGGTCCGGTGGTCTTTGCGGACCAGGAACCCCTCCTGCTGGGCCGTCCGCAGGCTGCGCGCTACCTGGCTGCGGTCCTTGCCCAGGTCGGTTGCTATATCAGCGACCGTTCCGCCAGGCAGGCCTTCGGCGTTGCGGGAGCCCACCGCTAGGACAGCCATAATTCCCCGGCCCATGCTGGATGTCTTAGACATGGGTCCGATTCTAGTCACTGGACGAACGCCTCCTAATGGATGGCGAATACCCGGGCAGGAAAACCGCTGCCCCGCAGTGGCTTGGGCCAGGCGGCAATGAGGGCAGCGCCCGCTTCTGGAAGTCCGTCCAGGTTCGCCATCAGCTCGATCTGCCACCGGTTCTGCGCCAGGACGTAGGTCTCCAGTGTGAAATCCTGGCGGGATGTGGCCAGTCCCGGGTCTGTGTCCGTCTGCTCATGACCGACGGCGGTAACCGACCGCTCCCCAATCAGGAAGGAGAGGACTTCCTGCGACCAGCCCGGTGTGTGGCTGACACCGTGATCGTCCCTGTTTGCCATGGCGGCAGCGTCAGGCCAACGGCCACTCCAGCCTGTCCGCAACGCCACAAAGGCCCCGGGTGGGATGGCACCATTGCGGTGTTCCCAGGCCTGGACGTCCTCCATCCGGGGAGTGGCGTCCGCATTAGCGATGACGCGCTCGGTGATGTCCAAGACGACCAGCGGAAGGACCATCTCCTCCACGGGAATCTGGTCCAAAGTCCTTCCTCCTGAGATGAAATGCGAGGGAGGATCAACGTGTGTTCCCCATTGTCCGATGATCGAGTAGCGGTGTGCGGTGAAACCGTCACCTTTCTCCAGGTCGAAGACGGGCTCCCTGATTTCGTCGGGGAATGCCGGGAAATGTGGCTGGCCGGGGTGGAAGGCGTGCGTCAGGTCAGTGAATGATCTGCCCGCAAACAGGGTCTGCAGCCCGTCCCAGAGGGCGGTTGTGGTGACTTCAGTCATGACGTGGCCTGGCTTTCGACGAGTGCCGGAAGGGCAGTGTTGGAAACGCCGATGGGCCCTGTCAGCTCAATGACCGGCACCTCCCAGGGGTGGATATCCACGATGTGCTGCAGCAAGCGTTCCACGGCAGCGTCGTCGAGCGCAGCATCGAAATACGTCGTCAAGACCAGGGTCGGCGAAATTGTCTGCTGACCAACCTGCCCCAACGTAGGATTGGCGCCTTCAGCGCAAGTGAACCCCTCAAAGCCCAAACCGGATTCGAAGACATGCCGGTAGTTGCCAAAGTCCCCGAGGTCAGGGGATTCCGCGACAGCGGTCAGCAGGGCCGCAATGCCCGCCTCGTCTTTGAAGGCTTCCGCGTCGCCGCTGGCGAGCCGCGAGAAGGTTTCCGACGCTACGGGCCAATGCACACGCAGCTTGCGTACTGGTTTCATTTCAATCTTCAAGGGAAGTCTCCTGATCGGTTCGTAACGTGTTTGCATGCCATCGTGGCACGGTGTGATGATCATTACAAGCATTGAAAGATGCTTATTATGACCATAGCCACCGTGCATCGAACCTGCACCGTGCCCGCCAGTCATGGACGAACGAACCGCTTGGAGCCCAAATAATGCCCAGTAACACCAAGCTCTCCCGCATGCTGGATGCCCGAGCGAACCTGACCGTGGACGGCGCGCTTGCCACCGAGCTGGAAGCGCACGGCTGCGATCTGGACGACCCCCTGTGGTCGGCCAAAGTCCTCGTGGAGCAGCCGCAGCTCGTCAAGCGCGTGCACCGCGATTACTTCCGCGCCGGAGCCGCGGTCGCGATCACGGCGAGCTATCAGGCGACACCCCAGGGATTTGCGCGGCGCGGCATTGGCGAAGAAGAGGCCCTGGAGCTGGTGGCACTGAGTGTGCGCCTGGCCGACGAGGCTCGCAGCGAGCACCTGGCCGAAAACCCGGGGGCAGGCCCCCTGCTGATTGCAGGATCGGTCGGTCCATACGGCGCATACCTGGCCGATGGGTCGGAGTACCGGGGCGACTACGTCCTCAGCCGAAACGAGTTCATGGAGTTCCACCGGCCTCGAATTGCCGCGCTTGTGGACGCCGGAGCGGACATTCTTGCCTGTGAGACGCTGCCGTCCTTGCCGGAGGCCGAGGCCTTGACGGCACTCATGGAAGAGTTCGACGTCGAAGGCTGGCTCTCCTTCACGCTGCGGGACGGAGGGCACATCAGCGACGGCACACCGCTGGCCCAGGTGGCACAGCTCTCCAGGGCGCATTCGAACGTCGTGGCCATTGGCGTGAACTGTGTGCCGCTGGAGCTGGTTTCCCCAGCCCTGGGCGCCCTGGGCAAAGCCACGGACACGCCCCTGATCGCGTATCCAAATTCCGGCGAAATCTACGACGCGGTCACCAAAAAGTGGCGGCCGGCCGCGTCCGGGGACACATCTGGGGGAGCCGGTAACAAGCGGCCCGCAAGCCTGTCCGAAGGAGCCGCCGCATGGCGTGAACTTGGTGCCCGGCTCCTCGGCGGGTGCTGCCGGACGACCCCCGAGGACATTGCCGCCGTGGCCAGGCTTACGGGAAATCCCTGACGGCTGGCTGCCTCAGCAGGCCGGCCCGCCTGCTCGCTAGCTAAGCGTCGGGATCGGCGTCACGTTTCGCCGGCCGGTAGCCGGCAAGTTCGGCGCGGATGTCGCCCTCCTCGTGCCCGCCCTTCTTCTTGCCGAAGGGCAGCGCTTTGAGCAGCGGATGCACGATAGCCATGACGACGATGCCCCAGGCGAGTCCGATGACTGCCGAGCACAACGTGTTCACGAGCCAGGCCAGGAAGCCGCCAACCACCGCGATCCCCTCGAAGGGGTGCTCGAGGATATGGACCAGGTCATACGGACCGTGCCAGCCGAGGTCATAGGCCCCCTGCAGCATGATGTGGCCGCCAACCCACAGCATGGCGATCGTTCCGATGAAGGTTATCCCGGCCAGCACGGCGGGCATCCCCTTGACGAGCAGCTCGCCGAAGCGCTGGGAGCCTGCGGAGTCTTTAGCGGCCAGGTGCATCCCGATGTCGTCCATCTTGACGATGAGTGCAACGGCACCGTACACGGCCACCGTAATCACGAGGGCCACGACCACCAGGATGATCGCCCGCGACAGCAAGGAATCCTGGGCCACCTCGTTCATCGAGATGACCATGATCTCGCAGGACAGGATGAAGTCGGTGGTGATGGCGCCCTTGACGACCTTGGCCTCGGCCTCCGGGCCGCGCTCGACCGCCGGCGCATCTTCCTCTGCGGTGTGGTGGCCCCGGAGCTTGTGCCAGACCTTCTCGGCACCCTCGTAGCAAAGGTACGTGCCGCCCAGCATGAGGATGAACGGGATGGCCCATGGGACGAAGGCGCTGACGACCAGCAGGGCCGGCAGGATGATCAGCAGTTTGTTCCGGAGCGAACCCCAGAAGATCCGCTTGATCATCGGCAGTTCGCGGGAGGGGTCCGCCCCGGACACGTACTGCGGGGTAACGGCGGCGTCATCGATTACCACGCCGGCGGCCTTGGCCCCCGCTTTGGCCGCTCCGGCAGCGACGTCGTCCACCGAGGCGGCAGCTATGCGGGCAAGGGCTGCGACGTCATCCAGCAGGGCAACGAGACCGCCGCTCACAGATCGCCCCTGTAGTGCTCGACGGCGGACGGCTGGGTGTGGGTGCCTCGGTCAAGGCGCGTGATTGGCATATTTGGAGTATATCGACGGCGGGCATTAGCTAGCCGCCACCGCAGCCTTCGCGGCCTGCGAGGCATGCATCCATTCGCTCAGCCACGGTGCCCGGACGCTCGACGTGATCCGGCCGTCGGCCACGTGAGCGCTGCGGCGGCAGGAAGTCTGCTGAGGTTTCGTGTTGGCATCATGCGCCGAGTCTTCCAACCCCGGGTGGACTTGTCATGGGCCGGAAGCCCCTTCCTGGCGGTTGTCGCCAACGTTCCACTCGCAGGCCACGAAAATCTGGCCGGCGGTATCTTCTTCCGCCGTCCTAAGGTGTTACCGGGATTGGGCCGCGCCCTTGATCTTGTCCGAGTGCGCTTTCATGCTTCCGAGGCTGTCCGGAGCCGTGAGGTTCACGTCCACGTACCTGGCGGAGAACGCGAACCCCCGAACTGCGCCGCGGCGGGTGCGCAACGGCCAGCTAAGGTCATTTCATGACTACTGACGCTCTCCGGCCCGTCTATTTCCTTTCGGACAGCACCGGCATCACCGCGGAAACCCTGGGCAACACGCTGCTGACGCAGTTTCCCGGGAACAATTTCGACCGCATCACCATCCCGTTCATCACCACCGTTGAGCAGGCGCGGTCGGTCGTCAAAGTCATCGACGGCGCCGCCGCCGCCGGACCTGCCCCGCTCGTCTTTTCGACGGCGGTCAGCAGTGAAATCCGCCAGACTTTGTCTGCGTGCAAGGGAACCATCGTCGATCTCATCGGCACGTACGTGGAACAGCTGGAGCAGGCACTGGGCAGTCACGCCAGCGGTGAGCCCGGCCGGGCGCACGGCCTGGGAAACGCTGCGCGCTACCAGTCCCGGATGGCCGCCGTCGAGTATGCCATGGAGCACGACGACGGCCAGAGCCTGCGTGCGCTGGAGAAGGCCCAGGTCATCCTGGTGGCGCCGTCCCGCTGCGGGAAGACGCCCACCACCATGTACCTGGCGCTGCAGCACGGGATCTTCGCCGCGAACTTCCCGCTGGTGGAGGAGGACTTTGCCCGGGAAGGGCTGCCCAAGTCGCTGAAGCCGTTCGTGTCGAAATGTTTCGGCCTGACCACCAACCCGCTGCGGCTGAGCCAGGTCCGCGCCGAACGGCGCCGCGGGTCCTCCTATGCCTCACTGCGCCAGTGCGGATTCGAGCTGCGCAGCGCGGAGCGGCTCTACGAATTCCACGGAATCCCGTACCTCAATTCGGCCAGCGTGTCGGTCGAGGAGATGGCGGCCACCATCCTGCAAAAGATGAACCTCAAGCATTAAGGAAAAGTTTCACAAAGGTGATGTGGCGCACATCATGTGGCGGCCCTCTCACAGGCCTGCCAAGGTGAACGGGACTTATGCCCTCAACCGGCCACCGCCGGGAGCAGGGCCTTGGCACTTCACCCTCTGCGAAGGAGCAGTAACTATGGCAACAGACATCCTGTGGTTCTCGGAACTCGGGCTCAAAGACCTGGACCGGGTGGGCGGTAAGAACGCCTCCCTCGGCGAGATGGTGCAGAACCTGACCTCTGCCGGCGTCCAGGTGCCTGACGGGTTCGCCACCACTGCAGATGCCTACCGCCGCTTCCTGGCTGAGTCGGGGCTGGACCAGCACATTGCCGACCGTCTGGTGGGCCTGGACACTGATGACGTGACGGCCCTGGCAGCTGCCGGTCAGGACATCCGGACCCTGGTGCGCCAGACCCCCTTCCTCCCCGATTTTGAGGAGCAGCTCCGGAATGCCTACCGGGAGTTGGTGGAGAAGCACGGCGGCTCCGATGACCTCTCCTGGGCTGTGCGGTCCAGCGCGACGGCGGAAGACCTGCCCGACGCGTCTTTCGCCGGGCAGCAGGAAACCTTCCTGAACGTCCGCGGGATCGAGAACATCCTGGCCGCCATCAAGGACGTGTTTGCGTCGCTCTACAACGACCGCGCCATCGCCTACCGGGTGCACCACAAGTTCGAGCACGCCGACGTGGCACTCTCGGCGGGTGTGCAGCGGATGGTGCGTTCCGACGTCGGGGCATCCGGCGTCATGTTCACCATGGACACCGAATCGGGCTTCCAGGACGCCGTGTTCGTCACGTCCTCCTACGGCCTCGGCGAGGCCGTAGTCCAGGGTGCGGTGAACCCGGACGAGTTCTACGTGTACAAGCCGGCGCTGCAGGCGGGCCGGCCCGCCATCCTCAAGCGCGGTCTGGGCGAGAAGGCCCTGCAGATGACGTACACCAGCAGCCAGGAGATCGGCCGCACCATCGACTTTGTCCCGGTGGAGGCGTCCCTGCGGAACCGCTTCAGCCTCAGTGACGAGGATGTGGAGCAGCTCGCCAGGCACGCCGTGTCCATTGAGAACCACTACGGCCGCCCCATGGACATCGAATGGGGCAAGGACGGGATCGACGGCGGCCTGTACATTCTGCAGGCACGTCCGGAAACGGTGCAGTCCCGCCGCGCCCCCGGCAGCCAGAGCCGCTTCCGCCTCAACGAAACCGGCCCGGTCCTGGCCGAGGGCCGCGCGATCGGCCAGCGCATCGGCGCCGGCAGCGTCCGCATCCTTACGGCCATCGACCAGATGGCCTCGTTCCAGACCGGCGACGTCCTGGTGGCTGACATGACCGACCCGGACTGGGAACCGATCATGAAGCGCGCCTCCGCGATCGTGACCAACCGCGGCGGACGGACCTGCCACGCGGCCATTATCGCCCGGGAACTGGGGATCCCCGCCGTCGTCGGAACCGGCCATGCCACGGACGCGCTGTCCGACGGGCAGGACGTCACCGTCTCCTGTGCCGACGGCGAGACCGGCGTCATCTACGAAGGCCTGCTGGACTTTACCGTGGAGGACACCGGGATCACTGAGATGCCGGAGGCCCCCGTCAAGGTGATGATGAACGTGGGAACCCCGGAGCAGGCGTTCACCTTCGCCCAACTGCCCAACCACGGCGTGGGCCTGGCCCGGCTCGAGTTCATCATCAACCGCCAGATCGGCATCCACCCCAAGGCGCTGCTGAACCTGGACAGCCAGCCGGAGGACGTGGCCGCTCAGATCCGGGAGCGCATTGCCGCCTACAGCAGCCCGCGGGAGTACTACATCAAGCGCCTCGCCGAAGGTGTCTCCACGATCGCCGCCGCATTCGCGCCGGAACCGGTGATTGTGCGCATGTCCGACTTCAAGTCCAACGAGTACGCCAACCTTCTGGGCGGACCGGCCTACGAGCCGCACGAAGAGAACCCGATGCTCGGCTTCCGCGGCGCCTCACGCTACCTGGAGCCGTCCTTCCGCGACTGCTTCGACCTGGAGTGCGAGGCCCTGTCCTTCGTCCGCAACGAGATGGGCCTCGCCAACGTCAAGATCATGATCCCGTTCGTACGGACCCTGGACGAGGCCCGCGGCGTCATCGAGCTGCTCGCCGAGAACGGGCTGCGCCGCGGCGAGAACGGCCTGGAAGTGATCATGATGTGCGAGCTTCCCTCCAACGCGCTGCTTGCCGACGAATTCCTGGACTACTTTGACGGCTTCTCGATCGGCTCCAACGACATGACCCAGCTGGCGCTGGGCCTGGACCGCGACTCGGCGATCGTGTCCGCAGGTTTCGATGAACGCGATCCTGCCGTCAAGAAGCTCCTCAGCATGGCCATCAGGGCCTGCCGGGAACGCGGCAAGTACGTGGGCATCTGCGGCCAGGGCCCCAGCGACCACCCGGACCTCGCCGAGTGGCTGGTGGATCAGGGCATCGATTCCGTCTCCCTGAACCCGGACACCGTGGTGGACACCTGGCTCCGGCTCGCGGACGTCGCGGCCAGCGCTTCCCCGGGCGCTTCAGCCGCCGCTGAGGCCGTGGCCGTGGTGGGGGCGCGCTGACCCATTGTCCTGCTTGACCTGCCGCCGTCGGGACATTTCCGACGGCGGCAGCGACTGAATCCGATCAAACTCCTGCCACAGGTCCTCGTCGTGGTCCCGGCCGGTCATGCCTCCGTTATCCCGCGCCCGCTGCGTGGCGCGACTGTGACCGGTTCGACGGGGAGGCCAGCCGCCCTCCACTCCGGGAAACCTTCCTCAAGCCGCAGCGCCTGGCGCCCGTCGTCCGCAAGCTCACGCACGGCGTCGTCCGCGTAAACGCAGTAGGAGCCGCGGCAGTAGGCGACGATTTCTGTCCCTGCTCCTTCACCGAACTCCGGTTTGTCCACCGCTCGTCGCGAATGTGCCGCCGCTCACCGCAGAACGGCGGCGCCCGAGTGTGACGTGCACCATGATTGCCGGAGGCGAACGGCCGCTGAATGCGCCGTTTGCCTTCACCCGCTGGGACATGCGCCAGTGGGACATGCGCCGGGCCATGCACTGGAACAGCGCAGGGACATCGACGTCGTTGACGAGGAGTATTTATGAGCTGGCTGGACCGAGAACGAACCATTGCCCCGCCGGGGTTCAACCGTTGGCTCGTACCGCCCGCGGCGCTCGCCGTCCACCTCTGCATCGGCCAGGCCTACGCGACGAGCGTCTACAAGACGGCCCTGGTCAAGCATTTCGGTGCCAGCCTGACCGAGATCGGCGTGATCTTCTCCATCGCCATCGTGATGCTGGGTCTGTCGGCTGCGGCCATGGGCACCTGGGTGGACAGGAGCGGCCCGCGCAAGGCGATGTTCACTTCGGCCGTGTTCTGGTCCGGCGGCTTCCTGATCGGCTCCCTCGGCATCTTCACGCACCAGCTGTGGCTCGTTTACCTTGGCTACGGCGTTGTCGGCGGCATCGGCCTGGGCATCGGCTACATCTCGCCCGTGTCCACCCTGATCAAGTGGTTCCCGGACCGGCCCGGCCTCGCCACCGGCATGGCCATCATGGGTTTCGGCGGCGGCGCGCTGATCGCCAGCCCTGTCTCCACGGCGCTGCTCAAGCTGTACGACCCGAACTCCGGCGCCAAGGACTGGGTGGCCAGTGGCGATGCCGTGGGCAAGCTCTTCCTGACCCTCGCCGTCGTCTACCTGGCCTACATGCTCTTCGGCGCCTTCACCATCAAAGTCCCGGCCGCAGGCTGGCAGCCGGCCGGGTTCGACCCCGCCAAGGTGAAGGCCGCCAAACTCGTCACCACGGAGAATGTCTCGGCAAAGAACGCCGTCAAGTCCAGGCAGTTCTGGCTGGTCTGGATCGCCCTGTTCTGCAACGTCACCGCAGGCATCGGCATCCTGGAGCAGGCCGCCCCGATGATCCAGGACTTCTTCCGGAAGTCCGACGGCGTCTCCCTGGTAAGTGCCGCCGTCGCCGCCGGCTTCGTGGGACTGCTGTCCATCGGCAACATGGCCGGGCGGTTCGCCTGGTCTGCCACTTCCGACGTCACCGGCCGCAAGCGCATCTACATGGTGTACCTCGGCGTCGGCGCCGTGCTCTACACGGTGCTGGCGCTGGCCGGCTCCACCACTACCGTCCTCTACGTGGCGCTCGCGTTCGTCATCATCTCCTTCTACGGGGGAGGGTTCGCGACCGTGCCGGCCTACCTGCGGGACCTTTTCGGGACCTTCCAGGTGGGCGCCATCCACGGCCGGCTGCTGACCGCCTGGTCCGCTGCCGGGGTGGCGGGTCCGCTGATCGTCAACGCCTTCCTGGATGCCCAGGGCAAGCCCGGCCAGCTGGACGCGGCGTCCTACCAGCCCGCGCTGCTGACCATGGTGGCGCTGCTGGTGGTCGGTTTCCTGGCCAACCTGAGGGTGAAACCGGTGGACGCGCGATTCCACGAACCCCGCCCCGACCGCGGACGGGCACACGAACCTGCCATGGAGGCCTGAGATGAGCACTGCACACACCCCCGGCGCGCAGGCGCCCGTCAAAGTATCCGTCAGCAAGCTTGCTGTGGCCTGGGCGCTCGTCGGGCTGCCGCTGGGCTACGGGGTGTTTCAAACCCTGACCCGTGTGGCGGCGCTGTTCGGCTGATCCGGGGCCTTTGGACGTCGCCCTCGAACAGGTTGCTGGGGTATGGGCCTAGTAGGACTCGGAACGTGGTGCACATCTTGAACATTCGGGCCACAGGCGAGGAATGTTCAGCCGTCGACAACACGGTGGATGGCGGCGCGGCCAAGACCGAGCACCGGTACATGCAGGAGGAGGTGCTGGAGCGGGTCCAGGAGCTCAAGCCGCTGGCGGAAGAGGCAGGCCTGTCCATGGCGGCGTTTGCCGTGGCCTGGGTCCTGCAGAACCAGAATGTCTCCTCCGCCCTTGTGGGCGCGTCACGGCCGGAGCAGCTCCGGGACAACGTCACGGCGGCGGGAGTGCGCCTTGACCCGGCGCTCCTCAGCCGGGTGGATGCCGTACTGGGGGACCTGGTGGAGCGGGATCCCGCGAAGGTGGAGTCCTTCCCGGAACGCGTCTGACGCCATACAGTGACTGCCTACGACACTTCAGGAGAGACGACATGTCACTTGTCCGCGTGCATAACTTCTCGGTCTCCCTCGACGGCTTCGGTACAGGTGAGGGCCAGCAACTGGACGCACCGTTCGGCCACGCAGGCACGCGGCTGCTGGAGTGGGCCTTTGAGACGCGGACCTTCCGCGCCATGGGCATCCATGGGGACTCGGAAGGATCCTTCGGCGTCGACGAGGCGTTCGCCAGCCAGTGGGGACCAGGGGTCGGCGCCGAAATCATGGGGCGCAACAAGTTCGGCCCTCAACGCGGTCCTTGGGAGAACGAGGATTGGAAGGGGTGGTGGGGCGACAACCCTGTGTTCCACACGCCTGTGGTTGTCCTGACACACCATCCCCGGCCGGTACTCGAAATGGAAGGCGGAACAACCTTCCATTTTGTTGACGCGGACCCCGCCTCGGCGCTTGAACAGGCCCGTGCACTGGCCGGTGGCCTCGATGTCAGGATCGGCGGCGGTGCCAGCACGGTGCGGCAGTTCCTTGAGGCCGACCTGATCGACCACATGCATATCGTCCTCGTGCCGATCGTCCTGGGCCGGGGCGAACGGCTCTGGGACGGACTCGAGGGACTCGAAGAACGCTTTGACATTGAAGCGACTCCCTCTCCGCAAGGGGTGGTCCATTTGGTCTTCACCCGTCGCGCGGTGGTGTAGGTGGGTCGGTTCAGACTGAGGCGTAGGCGCAAAGCGGATGCATGTACGACGGCGGCAGAGCACTTGGGTGCGGCGGCTACGCTTCCCGCCCCTCCCGCTGAAACGCCCGCACCGCCTCGCTCGTGGTGGGGTAGAAGTGTCCGGGGGAGAAGCGGGCGCTCATACCGTACCGCAGCAACCTGTCCTTGACCGGCCCCTTCATCTCCGCGAACACCAGGTCCACGCCGTGCCGCTCCAGCCATTCGTCAAGCTGCACCAGCTCGTCCAGTGCAGTCGTGTCGATTCCCGTGACGGGCTCGGCCGCCAGCACCACGCGTTCGGTGCCGGGCGGGGCCTCGTCCAGCGCATTGCGCACGAAGGAGCCCAGCAGCGCGCCGTTGCCGAAGAACAGCGGTGCGTCGAAACGCAGGATCAGCAGGCCGGGGACGCGTTCGCCGTCCGGGTGGCGGCTCACGTCGTGGTAGCCGGGTACACCCGGCACGTCCACCAGTTCGGCGCGGTAGGGGTCCCAGGCCCGCCGCAGGAAGTCCAGGATCGCCAGTCCGACGGCAACCACGATGCCCGGGAGGACGCCCAGGATGGTGACCCCGAGGAACGCCGCGAGCATCACCAGCGATTCGCTGCGGCTCATGCCGAGCAGCCGGCGCACCCCTGCGGGGTCGGCGATTCCCGCGGCTGCGGCGATGACGATGGCGGCCAGGGTGGTAGACGGCAGGAACTCCGTGACCCCGGGCGCCGCCAGCATGAAACCGAGCACCAGGACTGCGCCCACCACGCCCGTGAGCTGGGATTTCGACCCCGACTCCACCGCCACCGGCGTGCGGGAGGTGCTGGCCGAAACGGGGAAGCCGCCCAGCATGCCGCTGGCTGCGTTCGCCGCGCCCAGGGCAGCCATCTCATGGTTGCCGCTGACCTTGCCGTTCCGGGCCGCGGCCAGGGACTGGGACAGGGTCCCGGTGTCAACGAAGACGATCAGCGCGATGCCCGCGGCGGCGGGCAGCAGCGCCACGACGTCGGCCCAGCCGATACCGCCGAGGGCGGGCGCCGGGAGCCCCTGCGGGAGGGCGCCGGTGACGTCCACCCGGTCGCGGAGTCCCAGCAGGGCCACGGCGAGGCAGGACACGACGACGGCGACCAGCACGCCCGGGACCTTCCACTTCAGCCACCGCGGCACCAGGATGAGCGCCAGCGACGCCAGCCCCAGCAGCAGTGCCGCCATGTTGGTTTCGCCGGCGAGCACCTTCGGCACCGCGGCGAAAAGCTTGTCCCAGGCCGTCTCGCCGTCCACGGAGATCCCCAGGAGCGTGGGAACCTGGGAGACCACCACCAGCAGGGCGATGCCGTTGAGATAACCCAGCCGTATCGGCTTGGACAGCAGCCCCGTCACGATGCCCAGCCGCAGCACCGAACCGACCAGCATGATGGCACCGATCAGGATAGCCAGGAGGCCCGCCAGGGCCACGGATCTCTGTTCATTGGCCGCGGCCAAGGGAACAAGGGCGGCAACGATCATCGGGGCGAGTGCCGAATCCGGGCCTAGCACCAGCACACGCGACGGGCCCACGGCCGCGTAGGCAATCAGGGGAACGACGGTTGCGTAGAGGCCGGTTACCGGCGGGAGGCCGGCGGCCTGGGCGTAGGCCATGCCCGCGGGAACCAGGACCGCGAAGAGCGCGGCGCCGGCCACCAGGTCCTGCCGCAGCCACCCGAGCTCGTACCCGCGGAGCGACGGCGGGATCCACCAGGATCGAGGCTTAGCGGAGCGGCGCATGCTCCGATCATGGCCCATCTGGCGGTTGCCCGCCATCGGTCCCCGACAGCCAGCCTGCCTGATTAGGACTCCTGGTCCACGGCGATCACGATTTTGCCGCGGGTATGTCCCTCCATGTTGGAGCGGAAGGCATCCGCGGCCCTTTCCAGCGGAAAGACCTCGGCCACTTCCACACGGATTGTCCGGCTGTCCACCAGATCGGCGAGTTCTTGCAGATCGGCTCCCACCGGATTGACCCACATCCAGTCGCCCCCGTGCTGCTCCACTTCACTGTCGGCAATCGAGGCGTGCCGGCCTCCCTCGGCCAGCACCGCCAGTGTTGAGTCGAGATTTCCGCCCACAAAGTCGGCAACGACGTCCACTCCGTCCGGGCGCAGCGCCCGGACGCGCTCCGCGAGCCCGTCCCCGTAGGCAACCGGCTCGGCTCCCACGGAGCGGAGGAACTCGTGGTTCTTCTCCGAGGCAGTGGAGATGACGCTGGCACCCAAGGCCACGGCAATCTGGATGCCAAGGGAGCCTACGCCTCCGGCACCCCCGTGGATCAGGACGGTTTCGTCGGTCTTCACGCCCAGCCGGTTGAGAACCTGGTAGGCGGTCAGGCCCGCAAGCGGCAGGCCCGCCGACTCGTTCCACCCGAGGGAGGCAGGCTTCCGGGCCAGGAGCCGTTCCGGCAGCGCTATGTACTCGGCAAAGCTTCCCCCGTGGACGTAGTCCTTGCGGCCATAGGCGATGACCTCATCACCGGGCTTGAACTGCCGGGCATCGATACCCACCGACTCCACAACCCCGGCCACATCCCAGCCGGGAATCGCGGGAAACTGCAGGTCCATGACCGCATCCAGGTACCCCGCCATGATCTTCCAGTCCACCGGGTTCACTGCTGCTGCCTTGACTTTGACCAGGACCATGCCAGGCCCGACTTTCGGCATCGGCTGGTCGCCCAGTTCGAGGACGTCCGGGCTTCCGTATGTGCTGTAAGAGATTGCCTTCATGACTTCCACAACGGCATGGCGTCGCTTCGCTATTCCAGATGACTTCACGAAGTGGTGTGTCGCACGGTGAGGGTGAACGGCACCTCGACGCGGCTGGCGCCAGTCCTACACCGCCACCGCAGCCTTCGCGTCCTGCTTGGCCTTCATCCACTCGTTCAGCCACGGGGCCCGCACGCTCGACGTGATCCGGCAGTCGGCCACGAAGGTTCCCTTGGCGCCGGCGTCGATCCACCCCTGAAGCGCAGAAAGGTCCGCCAGTGAGCGGATGATCGCCGACTCGGCACCGAGCGCGCGGGCGATGCCGCTGAAGTCCACCTCGGGGATCAGCATCGGCTTTTCGGTCAGGCCCTGAGAACCGTACTGGTGGATTTCGGCCCCGTAAGCGGCATCGTTGTAGATCACGACGACGGCGCTACGTGCCGCCCCAATGAGCGATTCGAGGTCGGACAGGCCCATCAGGAAACCGCCGTCGCCGGAGGCCAGCACCAGGGTGCGGCCGTCCTCCACGGCGCGGGCTGCCCCGACGGCGCTGGCAAGGCCGAGCCCGATGCTCTGGAAGGCGGTGCCCACCATGACCAGGTCCTGCGGCCTGGGGATGTGCCAGTACATGGGCGCCCAGCCGATGAAGTGCCCTCCGTCCTGGACCACGGTGCGGCGCTCCGGCAGCACAGCATCCAGTGCCGAGGCAAGGGAACGCGGATCCAGCCGGCCGTCCGGGGTCTCCGCGGAGCCTGCCTGGTGGCCCGGTCCTTCGGTCAGGCGTTTGCGGGCCTCCGTGCGCCAGGCTTGTCCGTGGCTGGCGTCCGGCAAGGCCGGGCCATCCAGGATCCGGAGTAGGCGTCCCGCGGCAGACTTCACGTCCGCGCTGACGAACGTATCCACCCGGGGGTTGGTCGGCTGCAGAGCGGTGTCGATCTGGATGACGGTGCTGTTCGGGCCGAGCAGGTGCCCGAACCGCAAGGTGAAGGGGCTCAGGCTTGCCCCGGCCACGAGGACCACATCGGCCTCACCCATGAGCCCGGCTGCGGTGTCCGTGCCGAAGCCGCCAGCGACGCCGAGGTATCCCTCGCCCTGGAGGAGGTTGAGCGCCAGGGCGGTTCCGGCGGTCAGCGCGCCCAGGCGGTCGGCAAGTTCCCGGAGCTCCGGGCCGGCGCCGGCGAGGTGCGCACCGCGGCCGGCGAGGATCAGCGGCCGCTTCGCCCCGGCGAGCAGGCGGGCTACCTGCCCAAGGCCGCCGTCGACGTCGTCCGTTACCTTGGGTGCCGACGGCGCCGGAAGCTCTTCGTCCGCAGCCTCGAGGGCAGCAAGGTCGTAGGGAATGGCAATCACGACGGCGGTGCGCCTGGTCAGCGCGTATTCCACTGCCTGTTGCGTGATGGCGCCAACGGCGTCGCGGGTGACGGTGAAGGTCGCCGCGCCGAGGCCTGCAGCGATAGCCGCCTGGTCCACGTCCTGGGGCCGGGCGCCGCTGCTCGGCGCGTCCCCGGTGACCAGCACCACGGGGATTTGCGCCTGGACCGCTTCTGCCAATGCGGTGAGTGCGTTCGTGTAGCCGGGGCCGTAGGTGGTGGTGCCTGCTGCGAGGCGTCCTGACGTCCGGTAGTAGGCGTCGGCCGCGGCGATGGCGGCGCCTTCATGGCGGACGGGGGAGAAGCGGAGGCCCAGCTTTTCCGCGGCGTCCAGGAAGTAGACATTCCCGTTGCCCATCACGCCGAAGACGTCGCTGAGGTAGCTGCTGAGAACCTGTGCCACGCGGCCGGAGACAGTAAGTGAAGTCATGCAGGAATCTTGTGGGCTGGTTCACAGATAGGCAAGAGAGTCGAGTTTGATTGGGATAATTGGCAGGAGTAGCGGTAATTTGTGAAAATATGCGCACCTGTGGCGTGCGTCACCCGCACTTAGTGGGAAGGGCGGGATTCCTGCTCGGACAGCCGGCTCAGGAGGCCGTCGTAGCGGGGCGGCATGAGTTCCAGCACGGAAATGGCCGTGCTGGTGCGTTGGATCCCCTCAATTTCCAGGATCTCGTTGGTGATGCGGTACAGGTCGGCCGTGCTGCGTGCCACCACCTTGGCCATGAGGTCCGCGTCCCCTGTGGTGGCGTGCACCTCGATGACCTCCGGGATCGCGGCGAGCCCGTCTTCCACCGCACCTGTCCGGGTTTGGCTGATGGACAGTGAGAGGAAGGCCATCAGGTCATAGCCAAGCGCGGCGGGGTCCAGCCTCCGGCTGAAGGAGCGGAGGGCGCCGCTGCGCTCGAGCCGTGCCAGCCGCGCGTGGACAGTGTTCCGTGCGACGCCGAGCGTCCGCGAGAGTGCCAGGGCGCTGGCTTCGGGATCTTTGTCGAGGGCCAGGATGATCCTGCCGTCGAGGGAATCCAGGGTGCGAGGGTTCTGAATGGTCATATTTTCACCACAGATAGTAGAAGTTGAGCAGAAGTCCCAATGGGTTGAGGGTATCTTGCATTGTGGGCCGGGTCACAATCATGATCGGTCCTCATGACCCGTGATCAGCTCCTGACCGCACCGGACACTGCGCTTCCCACCCTTCGTGGCGCTGTGGCCGGCCTCCCGCCCTACGTCCCGGGCCGGCGCGGCGCCGGCGTGGACATCGCAGCCCTCGCCAGCAATGAAAGCCACTACGAACCGCTGCCGGCGGCCGCCGCTGCGGTGGCCGAAGCGGCCGGCACCATGAACCGCTACCCGGACAGTGCCGCCGTCGAACTCCGCGAGCGGATCGCCCGGCACATGGGCGTCACCGCCGGGGAGATCGCGGTGGGGCCCGGCAGTGTGGGCGTCCTCCAGCAGATCATCACCGGACTGTGCGACGCCGGCGATGAAGTGATCTTCGCCTGGCGCTCCTTCGAGGCGTACCCCATCCTGGTTGAGCTGGCCGGCGCCCGGCCGGTCCGCATCCCGCTGGACGACGCCGAGGGCCACGACCTGGAGGCCATGGCCGCGGCCGTCACCGACCGCACCAAGGTGATCCTGCTCTGCACCCCCAACAACCCCACCGGCGTGCCGATCAGCCACGAGCGCATCGAGGCCTTCCTGCAGTCCGTCCGCTCCGACATCCTCGTGGTGATCGACGAGGCCTATGTGGAATACGCCGAAGCAGGCAGCGGCCCCGATTCCCTGGCGCTCTACCGCCAGTACCCGAACGTCTGCATCCTGCGCACCTTCTCCAAGGCGTACGGACTCGCCGGCCTGCGTGTGGGCTACGCCGTGGCGGCTCCGGCCATCGCCGAGGGACTGCGCCGTACCGCTCTTCCCTTCTCGGTGAGCGCGCTGGCCCAGAAGGCGGCCGTCGCATCCCTGGACGCGGGGGAGGAGATGGAAGCGCGGGTCGCCGCCGTCAGGCAGGAGCGCGCACGGATGGCCGCGCAGCTCGAGGCCCAGGGCTGGAAACTGCAGCCGAGCCAGGGCAATTTCCTGTGGATCCGCGCCGATGACCGCCTCCGGGCGAGGCTGGTGGACGCGTTCGACGACGCCGGCATCCTGGTCCGGGCGTACCAGGGCGACGGCGTCCGGATCACCGTGGCCGATCCCGCCTCCAACGACCGCGTGCTTCGGCTCCTGGCCGCCCACGCAGCCTGACAACCGACTGACCTGAAATTCAATCCGTTCCACCTACAACCAGAGGACTCCCCATGGAACAACAGACAAAGACGTCTGCCCGCGCCCTCGGCGCGGCCCTCAAACCCCGCCAGCTCACCATGATGGGCCTGGGAAGCGCCATCGGCGCGGGCCTGTTCATCGGCTCCGGCGCCGGCATTCAGGCTGCCGGCCCGGCGGTGCTGATCTCCTATCTCGTGGCCGGCACCCTCATCATCCTGGTGATGTGGGCGCTCGGCGAGATGGCCGCCGCCAACCCGGACAGCGGCGCCTTCTCCGTTTACACCGCCAAGGCCTACGGGCCGGTGGCAGGTGCCACGGTGGGCTGGCTTTGGTGGCTGCAGCTCGTGGTGGTCATCGCGGCGGAAGCGCTCGGTGCGGCAGGCCTGCTGTCCACCATCTTCCCTGCCCTGCCGGTGTGGCTGATGGCCTTCGTGTTCATCGTGGTGCTCACCGCGGTGAACCTCACCAGTGTGAAGAACTTCGGCGAGTTCGAGTTCTGGTTCGCCCTGCTCAAGGTGGCGGCAATCGTCGGGTTCCTCCTGGTGGGCGCTGCCCTGCTCTTCGGCTGGCTGCCGGGCGTGCAGTCGCCGGGCCTGGCCAACTTCACCGGCGACGGGTTCGCGCCCGACGGCTTCGCCGGGATCGCCACGGCACTCTTCGTGGTGGCGTTTGCGTTCGGCGGCACCGAGATCGTCTCCGTGGCGGCAGCTGAGACCGCTGAGCCTGCCCGCAGCGTGAAGAAGGCGGTCCGGACCGTGCTGTGGCGCATCCTGGTCTTCTACATCGGCGCGATCTTTGTGATCGCGGCGGTGGTTCCCGTGGGTTCGGCGGGGCTGAAGAGCCCCTTTGCTGCGGTCCTGGAGGCCGCCGGCATGCCCGGTGCGGCCACCGCCATCACCTTGGTGGCCGTGGCAGCGCTGCTCTCGGCCCTCAACGCCAACCTCTACGGCGCCTCCCGGATGGCGTTCTCCCTCGCCGAGCGGGGCGAAGCACCACGCCTGCTCGCCTCCGTGTCCAAGGCGCGTGTCCCGGTTGTCGCAGTCCTGGCCAGCGTCGCTTTCGGCGTTGTCACCGTTGTGCTGGAACTGGCGTTCCCGCAGAAGGTCCTTCCCGTCCTGCTCAACATTGTGGGTTCGACGTGCCTGCTGGTGTGGACGTCCGCGCTGCTGGCCCAGCTCGCGCTGCGGCTCCGCGCCGACCGCGAGGGAACGGAGCTTCCCCTGCGGATGCCCGGCTTCCCGTGGCTCACGGTGTTTGGTCTGGTCATCCTTGCGGCGATCTTCACGGTGGGCTTCATCGGCGAGGATTCCCGTCCCCAGCTCCTGAGCACCTTCGCACTCGTGGCGCTTCTGGCCGTGGCGAACTGGATGCATCACCGTTCCGGGGAGGTTTCGCCGGTTGTCGAATCTGAGGACCGTGCCAAGGAGCCGGTGCTTATGGACTGAATCAAGTGACCTGAACCCCCGTCGTGGGTTCAGGTCACTTGAGGGGCGCGGCCAGTCTGGACGGGCGTGTTCTGGCGTCGTGGGGTGCCGGACGATATAAGTGCTGCATCCTCTTGGGCCGGCCGGCACAGCAGACCAGCGGGTTTCAGTTAGCTGTTAAGAATGTGTTCGGATACGTCGAGTCCGACTTGGAGTGGTGTCTGTGCGACGCGACGTAAGTGCTCGTCATCGGTGAGGTGAACTGAGTCGCCAGTCAACAAGAATCCGAACTCATTAGGGTGCACATCTGGCAGCATTGCAAAATCCACAGGCGAAGGATCGGGCCACAACTTAACCGCTCGACCTTCTTCGACTAACGCATGCTGAATAGGCCAGTACGGATGCCACACGACGGTTGCCGCGATGCCACGAATGCCGGCGACCCACGTCTGGTAGTGCAGATTCTTCGCCCCGACGCTGACATTCGGCAGTTCCAGGAGGAGTCTTCCCCCGTCCCAAGTCTGCGCGCCCGATACACTTTGCCGCGTTAGGAAGACTGAGAACCATTCGGGCGGAGCTTCCTCCATCCGCATCCATTCCAGCCACCCCGGCTCATCCTGATCGTGGCGTCGAAATGCCCCGTCTTTTTGCACTTGCGGAGAATCATGTACCGCCTCGGGGTGGGTATTCAGGAGCCCGACCTTCAGAAACCACCGCGCCAGAACTCCAGCTTCCGTTGCAGTAATCGCTGGGCAGGTGTGTGTGCCGGATTTTGGCATGATTTTTCGGATAACGGTCTTGGCCGGTACCTCTATCGAGCGGCTGAGCAGGCCGTTGCATTCCTCGCACATGGGTACATGAACACTTTGAAGGGCCGTAGCGGTTGTAGGTGTCCCGTCACGCTTTGAATAGGGGTTTCCACCCTTCTCGATAGTGAGAGGCCCTTCGCCGTGAAACGGCTCTTCACGGTTCGTGGTGAATGTTCTGCCGTGATGCATGTTCATGCCGCTGTTTTGGCGGCACTGCGCAACAGGATACGCGTTTTGTAGTTGCGTGCGTTGGTGAATCCCCGGCCTGTTCGTTTGATGTGTTTGATGGCTGTGTTGTTTGCTTCTACTTTCGCCGTTGTCGCGCCGGTGACGATGAGGACTTCGATTTCTTTCCACCACCGGCAGATCGTTCGCCAGAGCCGGTTCGTTTCAGGCTGCGCGGCTCGTTCGACTAGTTCCTGCAGGCGGTCTTTCGCGGCGGCCGCGTCGGCGAGGGACCCGGTGGCGAGCAGCGTGCGGAGCTGTTCTTTGACCAGCCAGGCAGCCTGTAGCTTCCCGGTGGTGTCGTCGGTGGCGAACACGGTGCTGAGCCTTTCCCGTGCCCGGTCTGAGAGTGTGTCGCCGCCGCGCAGGAGCAGCCGCCGATTAGCCCAGGCCGGATCGAGGGAGCGTCCCCGCCGGCCGTGGACCTTCTGGGTGAGCCGTTGCCGGACTTCGGTGAGCATGTCGTTGCCGAGCTTGACCAGGTGAAACGCATCGACCGAGACAGCGGTGCGCGGGAGCCACATCCGCAGGGCCTTTCGGAACGCGGCTGACGGGTCGATCGCGACCACCTGCACGCCCAGGCGCCACTGAAGCGGCCGGGCGAAGAGCCAGTCTCCGACGCCCTCGCTGTCGCGGCCGTCCACGATCCCGAGAACTTGTCCGGTGTCCAGATCGACAATGGTGGTCATCCAGGGTTCATAGCGTTTCCAGGCCTTGGTAGCCGGGTCGCGGAAGAATCGCACGGAACGGTAGCGATGTTCATCAATGCCGAGCATCCGGGGTGCCAAGGCGTCCACGTCCGGCAGCGTCAGCGCCGCGGAGTCCAAAGCCCGCTGGACCAGCCACCATGAGACACCGAACGAGGAGGCCGCCTCCGCGGCGGCCCTCCCGGATCCGATGACAGCACTGACGAGAGCATCGCGGAGCCGGCGGGTGGACCGTGCGCGGCGCGGCACCTGGGCCGTTTCCTCGGCGAATGTCCGGCGCGGGCACAAATACTCATCGCAGAAGAATCTCCGCTTGGCCCAGATCACTTCGACCGGGCCGGCGACAGGGATGTCACGCAGACGTTGGGGCCGGCGTGAATGCAGACGAGTGCTGATGACGCCACAGGACGGGCAGCCAGCCTCGGCGGTGGCTTCGACGCGGATCCGCCGCTGTCCGGATGCGAGGACCTCAGTGTCAGCGACGCGGTAGTCGGGCAGGTTGAAAATGGCGGTGGCAGCATCGGGGCGCGGGGAAGTAGGCTCGATCAAGGCTCGTAGCTCCTGACTCTTGATGAATGCGTAGAGAACATCCATCACAGCAGGGCTACGAGCCCTTCAGCTTTCAAGACACGGAATCCAATTCACCACGAACCACGAAGAGCCCGTGAAACTCCTTGATCAACCAAGTCGGCCACACGTGTTCACCAACGCCCTCGGACGGGTTAGGACAGAGCACGCAGGACTTCCCTGGAAAACGGTTCGACATGGCATCCACGATATGGGTTGGCCGGTGTGTTTTCCTGGATCACAGGGGTGTGGTGGAAGCTGACCTGGCGGGCCCAGTGTTCGGACGGTGGACGTATCGTTGGAGACTGTGGTTCGGGCGGGCCCCGTTCACGGTGTTCCGGCAGCGGGGGTTGTAAAAGGACCTGGACGTTACTGCCGCAGGGAGAACTGCGGGCACGCAGCCTTTGAATCTATTTCCATACGTCGCTTTGTCCACTTAGACCAACGGGGTTCCGGTCAGTTGGCTAGGATCGTCATATGACCACTATCTTTCGCGACGACATTCCGACCACGGTATTGACCGTGCTGGAGACCTCACCGATCGTCGCCTGCGACACCGAGACAAGCGGTTTGGACTGGTCAAACGATCGCCTGGAATTGTGCCAGATCTTCGCGCCAACCTACGGCCCTCTCCTGCTCCGTGTCGGAGACAAGCGCCCAACAAATCTGATCCGCCTAATCCAAGATCCTCACGTCAAGAAAGTGTTTCACCATGCTCCCTTTGATTTGGCATTTATGTATAGGGCATGGCAATTGGAACCCCGGAATATCGTCTGCACGAAGATAGCTTCAAAGTTGGTCGCAGGTAATCGGGCGCGAGAACACTCGTTGCAGGCATTACTGGAGAGCCGGCTCGGGGTCAAGGTTCGAAAGGGTGCCGCACGGACAAGTGATTGGGGTGCTCTCTCCTTAGCCCCTGAGCAAGTGGAGTACGCCGCTAACGACGTAAAACACCTGATTCCCCTCTATGAGTCGTTGCTAAGCGATATAAAAGCAGGCGAACTTGAAGATCTTTACAGTCGGTGCTGTGATTTTCTGTCAACTCGATGCAAATTAGATCAGCTCGGATTAGGAGATATTTTTTCTTACTAAATGCGGCCAAATAAAATCATTCTCCAGAAGGCGCAAGCTCCCACGAGGCACCTTTGAAGAACTCAAACTCACTGCTGGCCCGGCACTCTAGTCGCGCCAAGAGGCGCATATGCCAGGGCGCTTCCGATCCATTGATGACCTGAACATAGGCAGAAACATTCTCATCCCCAAGCCGAACAATGTCTTCAACTAAAAGGTTAGGCAAAAATCCGACTGGAACTCCTTCTGATTGGACCAGCAGGCGTGCCTCTGGATTAGCAGGGTTTCCTTCATTCTTGATTAAACGGAGCGGATCCCCAATTCTGAGGTTGTTCAACACAGCGTCCAATTTATCGCTGGAAACCCACATCTCTTGATGACCCACACTCAACGATCTATTGGAAATATGGCGTATTCCATGAACCAGAAATGAGCAAGACCAAACGCCCTCTCGAATTTTTTCGGGAACAGGAAATAGTTGTAATGTATCGCCGGCGCGACGGCCGCCTGAGGCCGCTATCTGCTCCCAGGGCGTTGCGTCCTCGGGTAAGCCCAATTTTTTTACGTATCGACTGAAGTCGAGCCTTCGTGGATCCATAGCGCGCTGAGAGAAGAGCGGAAACAGGTCATCGGACCTGTACACCTCTGAAAAGCTCGGAAACCCGATCAGCCCCTGAAAGTCTTTGACGTCATGGGCGTTCCGAACGTAACTAAACTCATAGCCCTGAGCATCTCGAAGGAGGACGCCGATCGGTTCGATCGCACGAGAAATAGGATGCTGCCAGGTCACGATGAGGCGCCGAGAGCGTGGTTGCTGGACCACTCGCTTGGCCGCAGTCAGGCTCTCATGCGTTGATGCAGCATTCATTTTGCAGCCTTTCTGCGTTGATCGATAGAAGTTCAGTGATAAACCTACGTCGTGCCTCTGACATCTCCGGAACTCGTGCAACGACAGCCGTAGCAGCGGTAGTGTCGAGGTTGTCGATTCTAGCCAGCCAGTACTGCCTGGCTTCCTCGCTGGCTAGCTCAAGGGAAGCTTTGGCGGCTTGAACAAGGGTGATCGCCTTAGGTGGGACATGTTCCAGTCTATGCGCAGTGCCACGTTCGGCCCATACATGAACGCCGCGAGGCGTGCCCAAGACCCTAAGCAGTTTTTCTTCGTGTAGGTTGAACCCAAGACTGCTAGCTAGGTCATATGAGCCGCACAGGTGCTTATCCTCGCCCGGAATAAGTGGGATTAGTACTGACCAATTTTCGTCATGTCGGTCTCGATTTGAAATCCAGGCATCCAAGATCATAAGACCACAGAAAGCATCGTATGCAGTGAAGCCGTGTGGATATTCGTTGTTAGGCGGAGGGCGTAGCCCATCCAAGGCTTTACAAATGTTAGAGAGTGAGTGGCCAGGCCTTCCGCGAACGTTTCCGGGGACGTAACCGTGAATGGGCAAGGAGGACATCCATACTCTCCCGGGCTGCAATTCATGGGTTTCCGGTCTTATATTTTGTGAAATGTTCCCTTCATAGCCATCCCTTTGTGCCAATTGAATTGGCGCTGTGGGGACTGAAAGCAATCCCGCCAAATGTGAGGCGATTAGCTCAGACCAGTCTTCTCCGTATCGAAAGCCATCCTTTACGGTTACAGACTTGAACAGCCAGCTGTTGTTCTCGGGGTCGCGCAACCACCACTTTATTTCGGCTCCCGCGGTTTCGTCCTCAATGAGTTCCCAGTCACTAGCGTCGACCCGTTCGAAGTGCTTCATTTTGCCTCGTACCGCCGAGTTGGACGTGCTCTCGACAGGGCTCTGCCGGATCTCTGTGATGGACTCGCCTTAGTCATGTTTCTGGCGACCGGCTTGGACCCTGTATGCATGGCATGAAGCTTACTGCGGCCAAGGACAGAGCACGCGTACAAAATTTTTTGATTACGATCGGGAGTGCGGGCGTTTGCAGCGCAGCGTGCCATTGATGCTCGGCATTTGTTTCGGATCCATTTTCGTGGGCATGCGAACTTGAGTTGAGCTCGCGTATGGGAGCCCCTAAGACGTTCGAGTATTCGCTGTTCTGGCCAAGAGGGTTTGGTTAGGGAGCCAATCCCGCATACCCTGGCGCGGTGAATTCATTTCTGGGGGGACCTGCATCAGACAAGCTGTCGCCCGGCCTGTACGAACTTCTAAACACAGATGCATTGGGTCATCGCCTGCACGGGGTGTCGGAGCTACATGCCAGCTTTGGAGACGTAGAAGTTGAAGACACATCGGAAATACTTTCCCGCCACGTCTATGACGCTGTCCGCCGAGCCCTGGAGGCTGCGCAACCGGCAGAACGAGTCGGCCTGGCGAATCGTTTGCTTCAGCAATTGGGCGCGTCAGACCACATTAGCCCCGGCCCCACTCAGCTCCAGTCTCTTTTCCGCCGTGACACGCTCAGACGCAGGCAACTCCGCCGTCCCAACATCAAGCTCAGTGACTCAGCGCTGCTGACCAACAGCAAGGACGAGCCGAATCTTGCCGCGGAGCTCAGGGCTGAGATCGAGTCCGCGAACACCGTCGACCTGCTCTGCGCCTTCGTCCGCTGGACCGGCCTCCGCCTTCTCCAGCCGGCGCTCGAAGAGCTCAAGGGGCGCGGTGCGAAACTCCGCGTCATCACCACCACTTACATGGGCGCCACGGAACGCCGCGCCATCGACGAACTCGTCACACGGTATGGCGCCGAAGTGAAGATCAACTACGAGACCCAGGCCACCCGCCTGCACGCCAAGGCCTGGCTTTTTCGCAGGAACTCCGGCTTTGACACCGCTTACGTCGGCAGCTCCAACCTGAGCCAGGCAGCCCTTCTGGATGGCCTCGAATGGAACGTCAGGCTCAGCTCCGTCGGAACGCCCGCGCTTCTGCAAAAGTTCGAGGTCACCTTCGACAGCTACTGGGAGCAGCGCGCCTTCCAAAGCTACGATCCGGAACGCGACGGCGAAAAGCTGGACGCCGCCCTGGATCGCAATGGCGGCCGGCGCACGGCCGTCCCAGGCGCGGCCACCGGCCTCGAAGTCCAGCCGTTCCTCCACCAGGAGGAGATGCTCGAAGACCTGGAAGCCGAGCGTCTCAAGGGCTTCAACCACAACCTCGTGGTCGCGGCCACCGGCACCGGCAAGACCGTCATTGCTGCCCTGGACTACAAGCGCCTGTGCGAGGCTGCCGGCCGTGATCTGAAGCTGCTCTTCGTTGCCCACCGGCAGGAAATCCTGAAACAGGCGATGCGCACCTACCGTGACGTCATGCAGGACGGCACCTTCGGCGAACTCTACGTCGGGGAACACAAACACACACAGTGGAAGCACATCTTCGCCTCCGTCCAGTCGCTGTCTTCGCTCGGCGTCGAGCAGCTGGAGCCTGACTTCTTCGACGTCGTGGTCATCGATGAATTCCACCACGCCATGGCGCCCACCTACCGCCGGCTACTGGATTGTCTCCAGCCGCAGCAGCTCCTCGGCCTGACCGCGACGCCAGAACGCGGCGACGGGGTCGACGTCGCCAAGCAGTTCTTCGACGGTCGCACTGCCAGTGAGCTGAGGCTGTGGGATGCCCTGGACGCTGACCTGCTGGTGCCTTTCCACTACTTCGGCGTGTCAGACGACGTTGACCTGAGCCAACTGGAATGGAAGCGCGGCAATTACGACAGCACACAGCTGAGCAACCTCTACACCGGCAACGACGCCCGCGCCGCCAAGGTGATCCGCGAACTCCGCGACAAGGTCACCAGTACCGACCAGATGCGGGCCATCGGCTTCTGCGTCTCGGTCCAGCATGCCCACTACATGGCCGAAGTGTTCAACCGCGCCGGCATCGCCTCAATTGCGGTCGACGGCAGCACCGATGACGCCGACCGCGCAGCGGCGCTCGAGCGACTCCGTCGGCGGGAGATCAACTGCATCTTCGCCGTCGACCTCTTCAACGAAGGCCTGGACCTGCCGCAGGTGGACACCATCCTGATGCTCCGGCCCACGCAGAGCGCCACGATTTTCCTACAGCAGCTGGGGCGGGGGCTGCGCCGTGCCGAGGGCAAGGCGGTGCTGACGGTCATGGACTTCATCGGCCAGCAACGCCGTGAGTTCCGCTTCGATCTGCGGTACCGGGCTCTGACCGGTTACGGGCGCAAGGAGCTGGAGAAGGCTGTCGAGGAGGAGTTCCCGTATCTGCCGTCCGGGTCGCAGATCACGCTGGACAGGGTGGCGCAGAAGGTGGTGCTGGATAACATCAAGGCTCAGCTGCGGTTCAACCGGGCACAGCTGGTCCGGGACATCGCCTCGTATGCCGAGACGGAGCTGGCGGCCTATCTGGATCAGTCCGGGAACGACGTGAAGTCAATCTACCGGTCAACCAGGGATTCGTGGACCGGGTACCTTCGACAGGCGGGGCTGATCGAGGGGTTCTCTCCTTTGGAGGTGGCCCTCAGCGGGAGGATCCGGGAGCTCTCGGATGCGGATGAGAAGAAGCTCCTGGGCCGTATGGCTGCACTCATCCATGTGGACGATCCAGAACGCGCCTACGCTTACTCGATGCTGGTCAGCCCCGAAGCGCCCCGCTACGCGGAGCTAGGAATGCGCGAGCAAACATTCGCCCGCATGCTGTTTTACACGCTGTGGGACGACGGCGGCGGTTTCCAGACGTACGACGACGGACTGGACTACCTGCGCGGCTACCAGTTTGTGTGCAGCGAGATCCGCCAGATCGTGAAGCTGGGGGTGGCTGCATCCAAGCACGCCGCTAAGGGGCTCGGGGCGGGGCTGCAGCACGTTCCATTGCTTTCGCACGCGACCTACCGGCGCGAAGAGGTCCTGGCGGCCCTGCAGTACGGGTCGTTGGAGCTTGGCAAGAATGTGCAGCACCGGGAAGGCGTTGCCTGGTGCCCGGCGACGTCCACCGACGCCTTCTTTGTCACCCTCAACAAGGACGACAAGAAGCATTCGGCCACCACGATGTACAAGGACTACGCCATCAGCCCCGAACTGTTCCACTGGGAGTCGCAGAACGCGACGTCACCCGGAAGCCCGGCGGGTAAGCGGTACCTGAACCGGGCGTCGCATGGCTCGAAGATCTTGATCTTCACGAGGGACACGGCGGACGACGAGACTGGTCTGACGGTTCCGTATGCCTGCCTGGGCCAAGTCGAATACGTTCAGCATGTGGGGGAGAAGCCCATTGCGATCACCTGGAAGCTGCACCGCCCGATGCCTGCAGACGTGTTTGCGACAGCGGCCGCAGTGGCGCAGTAACGAAACCGATCCATGCCTGAGTCGGGCCTTGGCCGAGGGCGTGGTGTGGGTGCGGGAAATCGGCAGCGCCGCTCGCCGTTGGCAGTAGTCACCTACATCTCTTGTATCGCCTAGCCGAGGAAATGAATCGGCAGGCAAGCATTGTGGACTCTCTTGCTTAGTCCGATGAGCTCGCGAGTCCACTCAGCCTGATCGGAAAGTCCATGCTGGTGTTGAAGTATCGGCACGATGCCGTACATTGCTAGGGCGGCTCCTAAGCAGGCCGTATCCAGGGCAAGGGCGGTCATCTCGGGACTAAGCCAGTCGGAAGCTGGCGTCCCGTCGTAGTAACCGCCAATTGTGTGGAGCATGCCCAGCGGCGTGGCGTGGACGCCGTTTGATAGCAGCTTATATGCGAGCTCAACCCAGCCCGGTTCGGCGAAGCCGATATCCAGCGCCCGAAGCTGCTCGGCGGGAGAAGCAAGGCTGGGCCGCTTAGTCCCGTTTGGCGTACGCATGTTGTCGACAGCGTAGTCGCCACGCCCCAGAGGGTAAAAGAGCCGTTCGCTAATCTCGGGCGCTACTCCACGGTTAGTGAGTTGATCGATCATTGATTTCTTGCGGTAAGTGGCGTCGTCCATGACTGCTATATACCGATTTTCGATTTCCTCGACGGAAAGCCGATGGGTTTGCCAAGCAATGCGGGCGCCGTGCTCAAAGAGCAGCCGCGAAGCGGACACAAGGAGATAAGGCGAGCTTCCATCGCGTAGGGAGTTAACGACGACGCGCAATAACTCCAGCGTCGTGTAGAAGGGAAGCGCCGACGTCAGGTTGATTTCACGTGATTCGATCTCCGCTAGGGATGGAGCGCAGGTGTAGAGGTCCACTAGTGGCTGAGCTGACGCGGTGGCCTCCCGAAGCAGCGAGTTAACGAGACGCGTCGGGCGCCCAGCATCGGAATACGGCGAGTTTGTCGCAGGTGGTCGCGCAACCAAATTTTCGACCGACTTTCTCGGCGTTGTAAGTCCGCTGATGTCTAGCTTGTGATCAACCTGGCAGGCATCGATGAGATCGGTAACGGTCGAATCAGAATCCAGACCTCGGACAGAGGCAACCGCAGTCCCCGCGACCTGCGCAAAGAGTGCAGCCATGGGGGCCGTGGCCGTGGCGCCGATATTGCCGGACTCCCGCGAGACAGAAGTCCAAGTAGAGGCATAGTTGAGGTGGCCGCACATGCCCAGCAAATTCGCTACCGGTGCGGGCAGCTCCGTCACTGCTTCAACGGTAACCGGTACCCTACGCGCAAGGTCGATCTGGAAATTGGGCAGTCCGGGACCGGCATGTGCGCTAGCCAGGCGATCCGTCGGAATTGGGTTGCACCAGCGGTCAATGTTCGGAACAGACAGATCACTTTTCGAGATGAACTCGTGAAGTGACTCTCGATCCGAGGCCAGAGTGGACTCCAAGGCTGCAGCACTCCCCGAGGGTGAGCCCATCCATTTACTTGACAGGGCCGACTCCAGCACCGTCCGTGACAAGGAGCCGGCTAGAACTGCGCTGTCGCGCCGAACCAATAGCCCGTAGACCTCATCAGCTCGATTGACGGCAGAGAATTCGTGAAGGTCTGTGAGTATTTCGGGAGTCGGTGCAGAATCCCTCAATTCGAAGCCGCGATTTGCCTTGTCCATCAAAGCGTCGAGTTTCTGTATCACGCTGTCTGTGTTCTGTGCACTGGGGTGCGCGGCGGAGTTCGTCAATCGTTGACCAGACCTTCCTGCTTGGAAACTTCTACTACTGATATGGATGAGGAAGAGCTAACGGCAGCTGCCTGTGGATCTCGCACGCGGTCAGCCAGCGTGCCTACTGCCAATTCCATCGGCAGGGCAGCAGAGAACTTCAACCCCTGAATCATCTGCGGGGGGACGAACGGCAGCGCGAAAGCCACTCGGCTCGCAGCTTCGCGAATATCAGCAATGGTCACCGAAGTTGGCAAACGGATCATTGCGTTATCGGCATGCGCATCGTCGATTCCCAGAGCAGCCTGCAACGTGAGGTTGGCCTTCAATCCCGCCCAGGTCCAAAAAACTTGGCTCTCCTCGGAGCGGTGGATGACGAGGCCCGACTTCTCCACCGTTCCAGACTGGCTCGCACGGAGTTGGGGCATATGTTCTTGAGCGCGCCTAGAGATTTGCACGTCCGGCGTTGCACCTAAGAGGATCTCCCGCATGGCCTGCATCATCTCGTAGGATTCTGCGACGCTTCCGCTCTGCCATCGCGAAGCTCCTTTTTCGGCCATTTCGCTTACGCGCACAACATGCCGATCCCAGTCCACCGCCTCCACGAGCCACGAGCGTCCAGAAAGCAACAGCTTTCGGGCCGCACCCTCTGGACCGGTGGCTACCAAACTTATTGGCGCCACGGAGCCTATTTCCCGCTGGCCTGCGATCACGGTCAATTCAGGCGCCGCGGTAAAAGCGCTCAACAGGTCCATGAAGTACCGGCGGCCAAATTTCTTTTCGGCCTGAGGACCGATGAAGAGAAAACCGCCGTCTTCCGCAAGGAACTCGTCGTCGCGGAGGAACTTCAGAATATCGCCGGCATTGTCCATCACGGGAAGATCGCCCCACCAGTGCGTTAACGAACCAGGCGAGAACTGCCCCTCTTGCAAAGCCAAGGCCAATATCTGTTGAGCGGCTATATGGTTGGGTGCTGCCGGTGGTTCGACTGCCTCGACGAAACCACGCTTCCAGAGCAACAAGACAGCGGCCGCTCGGAGCAGTGTGTCGTAGTTAGTCGCAAGGAAAAGCGCATTGCGGCGCGTGCCAGATCGCCGCCCCGTGCGTCCCAGTCGTTGCAGGAACGAGGAGACGGTCCAGGTTGAGTCGATTTGAATTACTCGGTCCAGATCGCCGACGTCGATGCCGAGTTCCAGGGTGGATGTAGCAGCGATTACGCAGTCACGACTCTCCGCAAATGCTTGTTCGCTCAGCCTGCGTTCGTCTGCGGAGAGAGATGCGTGAGAGACGAATGCAGTGACTCCGCGTTGTCTCAGCGCATAGGCCAGTTCTTCACAATCTGATCGCGAAACGCAAAATGCGAGCCGTTTCTCTCCACGATGCAGCTTGGAAATGACCTGGGCTGCGTTGTCGATTGATCCGACATAGTCCAGCACAACTTCCACATCATTAGCCTGTGCGGCTTCTTCCGATACGATGGCGGACGACTTTCCCTTAGACAAGGCCGATCCTTGCAGCCAATCCAGTATTTGCTGCGGATTTCCTACGGTGGCCGACAGACCAATCCGCTGAATAGGTCTACCCGCAATTCGCTGAATTCGCTGAAGGACAGACAGCAGGTGCCAACCGCGATCGTCACCAGCGAAGGCGTGGACTTCATCAACAACGATTGCCCTGATGTTGGCGAAGAAAGAAGCATGGTCCACGCGCCGCGAAACCAACATCGATTCCAGTGATTCCGGGGTCGTCAGAAGTATTTCCGAGGGATTGCTGAGGATGCGCCTGCGCTGGGACGGCCCAACGTCCCCGTGCCAGAGCTCGGCGCGCCGGCCGACCCATGAGGCATATGAGTTGATGCGGGGCTGCAGGTTGTTCAGAAGCGCCCGGAGGGGTGTCACGTACAGGACGGATAGGCCGGTCCATTCACGGTCTATCATCTCGGAGAGTAAGGGAAAGACTGCCGCTTCTGTTTTGCCACCGGCAGTGGGGGCAAGTAGAAGGCAGTCCGATCCCGAACGAATTGGCTTGACTGCAGTTCGCTGGAGCGGTCGCAACGTGGACCACCCCAGCGAATTCACAATGTGATACTCGACAGCTTCGTTCAGTCCAGTTGGGTCACCCATGATCAGATTTCGAGGTCAACATCGTCCACGGATCGTCCGCGGACTTCGCCCATCTTCGAAGCAGCCCGTTCTGACTCGCTGAGCTCAGCATTCGCCACCGTTAGCGCGTAGTCCCTGCGCGGATCGAAATCTGGAAACTGATCCACGCGGTCCAGAACATCGCCCACGAGTTTTTTGACGAATAATCTTGGGGCGACGCCGGTACGGCCTCCCAGCTCGCCGGAGATGGCACGTGCTAGTACCCCAACATACGGGTCATCCACTATGGACAAAATGCGGTTCGGCGTGTCGCTGCCCGAGGCGTAGATGTCCCGCACCCTGCAGCCCAGCTCCACCAGAGATTCCTGGCTGAACCCTGTAAGCCTGATCTGGGCCGCGCGAGGGTTGTCGAACCGGCTGTCGGTGTTGAAATCAACTGCTAAGCGCTGTGCTAAGGGTTGGAGCCGTTGCATGCCCTGGGGGCCGTCATAGAAAGCAGGGGTACCAGTCATCAGAATGTAGAGGCCAGGAAAGCGTCCCGCGTCTACTTCATCAACCAGCTGTCGAAGCGCGTTCAGCGACTTCTCGCGAACGTCGGAGCGGACCCGTTGGAGCGTTTCGACCTCATCAAGAACGATGACAAGGCCCTTGTACTCACTGTCCCGGAGAATGGCGAGAAGACCCTGTAGCGAGCCAAGAGCGCCGAAATGGTCGAGTTCTCCTCTGATTCCTGCCGTTCGTCGTATGGAGGCTGCCACGTGAGGCTGACCACCCAGCCAGGCAAGAAGTCCTTCCGCCTGACCGGCGTCGGAAACCTGAAGCGCCTCACGGTAAGCGCGGAGCACCGCTGAGAATGCAGGCGCTGTGCGTGTTACCCGCTCCAACCTGCGTTCCATGAGAGCCACGACAGCATCGTCAAATGCCTCAGGATCCTCACGGGAAGCGGAACCGGCAGCAATCACATCCTGCTCAAGTGCAAAGAACCAACCGTCGACGATCTCTCGTAACGCGCTCGGTGCGAATTCGGAAGTCGCAAGATTCTCAGTCACCCGACGATATACCGTCTCAAGTCGATGCAGAGGTGTTTCTGTCTCTGAAACCTGCATCTCGGCAGTCGCGAATCCACGCTTCTTGGCCGCCTCCACGAGCCAACGCGCAAAGAAGGTCTTGCCGGATCCATATTCACCGCGGACCGCCTTAAAAACTGCACCGCCCGTGGCAACGGATTCGAGTTCGTGGGAAATGGCTGGATCGAATCTATTCAGGCCCACTGCCAGAACATCAAGCCCTTGCTGAGGCACCGTGCCCCTACGAAGAGCATCGATGACTTCGCGGCGTCGGCGAGGGCTGATGTCAATCATCGGACCACTCCGAGACTGAACTGCTCAGTCAGCAGGCCAACATCCAGGACGACTGTGACGCCATCACTGTCTTGGGTCAAAACCTGGTAGCCCTCGACATTCAGAAGCCGCCGCAATGCAGCCAATTCGCTAGTTAACTCGGCCACAGACACGCCACCCGCGCTGGCCAGAGAGTCCCTGTGGATGCGCCCACCGTATTGCCCGAGCAAAGCCAGAAGCTGCTCTACGCGGGAATCCGAGAGTGCTCGGCGCCCCGCGCGGGACCGTTGGTCCTTGTACATGCTGCTCTGCAGCAGCCGGGGGATCCATGGGCCAGTAACCGCGGCCAGCGGTTCCGCCACCGGCTCTGGGCCGAATTGGAAGAGTGGCTGTTCTTGGCGCGGTTCTGTCGCCTTTGCCTTCCTTGAGGCTCTCGGGCGGGCCTGAATGTAGTCCGTGGGCTGCGCGCGGACCGGATCGTTCCACCATCCTGGGGTTTGAGGCGGCGCAGGCCGCCAACCTTTGGGGGCCGGCGCCCCCGCCCGATTGAGAACCACAACCGGCACTATCATTTCCGCCAGCGTGCAGCCCCCATGGTAACCAGCCTGCTTCTGTGAGTATCTGAGGTCCTCAATAACCGGCAGGACAGCGGAGCCGCCCGGTGCCAGCACCCGTCTCCCTGACAATTCCACCTCATCTGCCGCTGCCGGCCCCGACATGGTCGGGCGCCATCGGGCAGCGGCCTCCGCCACAGGTCGGTATTCAGATCCTCGTTCGACGACGTGCCCATGATCCGACGTCATAATAAGCGTCCGACCTGCCAATGCGGTGGCTTGGAGCAGATCCGCCAGATGCTGGATGTTGTTAAGCGTCCAGGTGGTTCCACCTGGATCTTGCTTGGCAAGGGCGTCGTCTATTGTGTTGAGAACGACGCCGATGAGCGGCTTTCGCGGGTCGTTGAGGCCCGCAACTAACTCGCCGGGCAAGCGGGCACCGGCCGGTGCACGAAGATCGTCTTTATGAAACAAGGGCGCTCCGAAAGAGCGCTTCTCGTCGGCCTGCTGGCCGGCCGCAAGATGACCAGCAAACAAGGACGTTCTGGAGAAGGTCGTTACGGATGGAATTACAGAGAGAACACCACGGCGGGAATGGCCTGACCCCTCGAGATCTTCCACAAGTTCCTGCCATCCGCTATTCAATACATCTTCGACAATTGAGTTTGCCGTAGCTGCACTCATGCCATCGAGGACTATCAGCAGGCAGCCAGTCGCTCCAGTAAGGGGCCTCACAACATGAGGCAGGATGTCCTCCGTTCCCGGCACAGTGTCGACAGGGCGACCTGCGAGCTCTTCCGAGACTTCTCTGGCAAACTGTCGATCACGCAGACTTCGTCGCACCTGAACCGAATTCAGGACACGGGCGTAGGCGGCAGCATTGGACTCGAAGTTGGATCCAGTCCAGACAGTGGCAGCTGCACGGTCCACCCAGCTGCCGTCAGTCATATGGAGTGAAACACAATCGCTCAACGACTGCGGAACTGGTTCCTCCGAAGCTAGCCAACGGACGAGCCTGACGACCATACGGGCCGCCAAGGCTTCCCCCGACGGCCCTGCTGCAAGCTGGTGGTCCAAGAGATCATTAAGCACGCCTTCGATCCGCGGCAGATCTACGGAGGCCAGGTCCACACCCATGAGGGCCTCGGCCAGCTGCCCGGCCCGTGCAGCGAATCCTGCCGGCATTAGATCGGACCGGGAAGCGCCTTCGGCCCAGCCGAGGTCCGAGAGCCACGTTTCAGCTTGTTGCATCACCGCGGGGACCATGGAGTCACCTGCGAGACTCATTCGCAGCAGGGCCTGCCTGGAAGCCGATGCAAGTGCACGCGCTTCCCTGGGGCTAATCGGGGCGCTGTCAAAATAGCGTTCGGCTCGGGTCCTCGCGGCTATCTGTTCGGTCGCTGGACTGCCCGCATCGGCGGCATCCGGCCACAACACATCTAGCGCGATTCCAAAGGCCAGTACTGAAATCTTGCTCGTGGATGAAGCTGCCAAGGCGAGCCTAGCGGCCTCTCCGAGACTTCGGCCGGCCCAGGAGATTAGGGCGGTTCGAAGCTCCGAGCTAGCCCCGGCCCATCGAGTCCGGATTTCTGGAACATCCAATGCGACCAGAAGGTGTGCTTCATCGGTCGAATCGTTGACGCTCATCCCCAGTGCAGACGTGAGAAGACCGCTCATCGCCAGATCTGCAGTAACAATGCCAGAAGGTGCTTTCGGCCAGCCTCCTGGTGGGCGGTGTGCGATAAGGCTCTGCGGCAGCCAATTGCCGTATTCCCGTAGCTGTGGGTCATAGCTCACAGCACTGAAGAGCTCAGGAATGGTCGACCACTCGTCTAAGAAGTTGACCCGCTGTCCACGGGACGGAATGGTGACTGCATCGCCTAGCTCCTCCTCCGGGACGTCAGTCAGAATGATCAGGAGATCACCAGCAGGAAGGTCCGAGACCGCCTCCAGAGCGGCAAGCTGCGACACGGCCGCCCTGACCCAAACCGTCACACCCTGAGTAGCGATCGATGACGGGCCTTGCCAAATGGGGCGGGCTGCCAAGAGCATGATCCGGCCGGGTTCGGGGGACTGCGCTATCCGCTGCGCGTACTCCTCGATGATCTGCGGTGAGGCCACCCTAAGAGGGGACCCAACTTCCGAAACGGTCACTCGATCCACCACTTCACATGGACTGTCTTTCCCGGGTGGTCAACCATCGCGCGCTTGAGCTGCATCTCGAATTGGCTCAGGTCCACTACATGCCCATTCAGGATGAGATCGACGGCGTTAACCGTAGCCAATGTCTCTTTTTCAGTAGGCTCGTTAGCTTGATCAGCTGGCTTCGTTGGAACTGATTGAGGCTCTTGAGTCCTGCTTGGCAGGTCCCCGGGAGCAGCCTCGCCGCCCGTGGTCGGGGTTTCGACCTCTTCAGGCGGAGTCGTCGGAGGCAGAGGAGGTTGGCGCATGAGGATGCTGAGGGCGGTCTCTTTGGCAGCAGCGATTGCCGGAGCGAGCGGTGAATGGAACTCGTCAGCGATCGCGGCAGTCTGGAGTGTGTCCAGCACATGGGTCCATTCGGACTCTGATCGTGTTGTGAGCTGGTTCAGAACCTTCCACTCCGCGTTGCGGAGCATGGCAACAACGGCTGGTGCACTGGCAATAGACTTGCCTAACGCCTGAGGTTCGGCTGGAATGTCGGCAATGGCTAAGGCACTTAGCAGCGAAGTGTCGTTCACTTCGCTAGCCAGCGCAGCTGTCAAACTTGAAGCCTCCGTAGCGGTTTTGAGTCGGTTGCCGTTGCCGGTCGACTCATGCTTCTCAGTGTTAAACCCTAGAACCTCGGCGTGCCGTTGAAGTTCTTGGACAAGCTGGTGAGCTGACGTCTGGGCCACTGATGCGGCCTGCCGAACCAGCCGTGCCAGTCTGCTGACGCCCTGGGCGCTCAGACGGGGTTCTGCTGGAATACCAAACACTGTCGCGGCGCGGTGGTTTGCAATCGTCCAATCATCCGCAGAAGGGAGCTCTGGTGTTCTGAGCGACATGTCGGACGTGATGCCACCGACCGTTGGGGCTGTAGGAAGCGGCGCTTGAGCGCGAAACCATTGCCGGTCTTCGAGCAAAGTCCAAGCGAGGATTAGCAGGTCACCCACATCGGTGGATACCCCAAAGTCCTCCAGATGCGCCCGAAGGGTGGGTATCTTGACGTCGAGTGTTTCGGCGGCAGTCCACTTGGTGAAGTTCTCCATCCACCCAAAGTTGGACGAATTAAGGGAGAATACGGTCTCTCGTGGCTCACCCAGCTGGAGGGGGATAGCAATGCGGCGAAGTGTCGCTGCTTTGGACCTTTCTATCCCGTCCAGACGGCCGCCCCTGGATACACATTCTTCGACCAACGAGGCAACAGCGGAGAGCTCGGCCTTTCTGATTTCCGTTTCACTAGGCTCAAACAGCGGATGTCTGGGATAGAGGTAAGTCAGTGCGTTCGCCAACGCGGAGTTGAGACCGGCCCGCAGATCAGCTGCTACCGGCGGTTGAAGCTGAAGGCCGGGCAGGAGACTTGTGAGGACTGAATCGCCGGCGATGACCGCGTCCACATCATCTGCAGTGGCGCTATCAATTCCGTAGGCCTGAAGGAGCGCGCTCTTTAGGCGCTCCTTGATATTGGAGCGCTGGCTTTCAAGCTGACGTTTTGCAATCGGCCGATCAGAGACGGGCAAGTTGCTGGCATTCGCCTCGAATTGCTCTCCAGATCCTTTGAGGAGGTGCTCGAGAAGGACCAGCCGACCGACGTCGTTCAGACGTGCCGAGGAGAGGAAATGCGGAACCCAGGCAATAGTTCGTGATTCAAGGCCAGCATCACGCAGTTGTGCAAGGCGGTTCAGATCTTCCTGTGCACTGTGATTGCCGGAGTCAAAGGGAACGTCGATGACGACCTTCCATCGATCCCCTTCAGCGCGGAGAGCATCGTCCGGGAGCGACGATGCGTCACGGATGTTCCCGAAAATGACGTCAACAACCCGTTTGGTTCCTCGCCACACGTGAGGGAACTCGCGCGTCGACATCAACCCCACCGCCGGTGGGAGACCTAGGAATTCACTGACCAGGTTGCGCAGAACCGACTGCCGTGCGCCTTCGGTGTCCTCGTTCTGGACTCTCTCTACAACGGAGTCATAGTCGACCCCCGAGAGGCTGACGCTCAAAATCGGGTCCGAGGAAGAACCGGAGATACTGATTTCGCCGAACTCCCCGGACCAGTCCCGGACCTTTTCCAGCACGGCGAATGCTTCCTGACCTGGAATGAAGCTTTTGATTGTGCCGTAGTTCAGTGCTGCCAGCTTTGCCGCCGTGAGGTTCTGCAACGACGGCGTACCCGGTACGATCTCGGCCACCAGGAGTGTTTTGGCCAGTCGGTCTTCGGCAACGAATGCGTGAGTTCGAGGAAGCGCCCCGGCATCAGCTTCGCTAATCCCGTGCTTCGACAGCAGGTAGGGTCGCAGCTTATTGAGGTAGAAGTCGGCAGCGATCCGAAATAGCTTCTCGATATCCGAGCTGAGAGGCTTCTTGTCGCTCAACACGACAGCCTCGAACAGGTCGCCGACCGGGATAACGTCTGTGACCAGCAGCTGTTCGCGTCCCGAGCTGAGCAGCTCACCCATCACCTTCAGCGCCGTCCGCTCGCGTTGAAGAAGCGAGGACAACGCGACCAGGGCGTCTATGAGCGCCGGGGAAAACGGGTAAACCAGTTCGAAGTCCACGGCACTCGAGCCGGCCTCATCGGAGAGCAGGTGGCGCATGGCTCCGGGATTGGCTTTGACACTGGCCGTAGCTTGGGCGAGGGCACTGGACCCTTCAGTGGAAGTGGGCTGCAGGAGTCTCTGGTTGACGATGCGGGGGAGGTCTGCGGCCTTCAGTGTTATAGCCTCAAATCGGTCTTCCCACCACGAAAAGCTCTGACCAATAGCTTCACGTTCGGCGCCGATGGCCGTACTTCCGAGGAAGTCTTTCAGGTCTCGCTGCCTCGCCACAAAAGAGATCAGTGGAATGCTGAGAGAGCCGGTACCTGTTTCAACGAGCTTGGCCACTTTGGACGTTTCCGACTGGATAAAGTCGTTGTTGCCCAGGTGCTGGGCCAGCCAGAGGACGAGTTCATCCAGGAACAGAACGACGCCGTCGTAACCGAGGCCATGCGCATGGTCGGTCATCGCTCGGAGCCCACTGGAGATATCCAGCCATTGGCCGGTGTTCTCGTAGCTTCGGTAGAGCGTGGCGGTTAGTGCCCGGGCCAGTTGGTCTCTTTCTGAGCTGCCGACTGGCTCTAGTAGAGCTGCATCGAATCTGTCTCCGTTCCAGCTGGTTGTGAGCTCGCCCCAACCGCTACTTTGCGAATCACCGTTCAGGATGCGGAAGAATGCCTCGTCTTGGAGCTCCTTCCGCATGTTTGCAGCATCTATAAACAGCTCGTCACTGCGGTGCAGAACGGCCGCAGGCGCATCGGGGTACAGCTTTCGCGTCTGGTCCAGGTAGCCCCGGAACAAGGCGCTTTCGAAACTTTCCGCGCCCAGCAGGTGATAGTCGACTGCCAGCAGTTTTTTCGACAAGAGACCCTCGTGCTCGGCAACGCTCGACTGGAGATTTGTCAGCTGCCGGGCGTGGAGGTTTCCTGCAAGCAAGAGGTGCAGGACGGCCATGAAGTGGCTCTTACCGGCACCGAATGAACCGTGGACAAACGCACCGTTACTGCGCCCGTTCTCCAGGGATCGTTCGACAAGTCCCAAGGCCTCATCAAAGGACTTGGCCAGCGAATCAGTGACGACATATTCACTTAGGGTTTTCTCGGCGGCTTCCACGCCACTGTGAAGTTGAAGAACGTAGTCCGCTGCGTCAACATGCTCGGGAATATCAATGGCGTCTTTCAGCAGGCTGATAGTCGCGTTCATACAGAGGCCTCCGTATCCTCGGCGCTTGCGCTAGTACGACGGCGGCCTCTCAGTGCGGATGCAGCGGGTCGCAACTTGATAAGGTCAGCTCGCGTCAGGGCCAACCGTGAAAGATAGCCGTCCAACATCCCTGTGATGGCTACTGCAGGGCTTGAGCCGATGGCCGGGTCCACGTCAGCATGCCATTGAGCCACCCAGGGCTCTAGTTCGTGCAGGCCAGCCAGCAGGGGCTTCAGTTGCTCCGGAGTAGCGCCTTCGGCGTCAAGCTCGGCGGTAGCCCGCGCCAATGCCAAGGCAGCAGCTGCGTGATCCCAACCTGCCCAACCGAACACGGGGGTGGTGTCGCCACTGCGCAGGAGTCCAGGGTAGGAGATGAACCGCTCCTTAGGGACATCCAACTTGCCCCGTGCTTGCCAATAGCTAGTCTTCTGGAAGTCGACAGGTTTGTATTTGGGCGGGACGGGGACGTCGACCTTTTCCCCGGAGTCTTCGCGCCGCTGCAGATCCCAAACAGCCTGCCAGCCGCGATATTTGGTGAGGCCTGATTCCTTGTACCGGAGCTGCGCGAGGTAGGGCACGGATGGGTCCGCGAGAAGCGAAGTCAAAGCCGGAACAAGCTCAACATGTGAGGATCCAGTCAGAACCTGCAGGGCCTCGACCAGGACCGCATCGTGCCCTGCTACGTCGGCCAGTTGGGCCACCGACTTGCTGCATGCGCCTTGGGCGTCCTTCCACAGGGCGGGGTTCTCGAGCCGATCCAGAATGAGTTCACGAAGCGCCCTTTGCTGCTGTGCGTCCCACGCTTCAGTAGCCCATCGGCGCTTAAACTCGGGACGTTCCAGAAGCTGGATCTCCGGGTTGTCTTCGATCTCCCGAAGACGGCGCTGCACGAGGTCCTTATAGTCATCGGGCCAGATCGAGGGGATTGAGGTCTGGGGAGTAGTGTCGTGACGCTCGAACCAAGCCGTTTCTTCGATTCCGGCGGCCTGTCGCTGTGCGAGTAGTAGCTCGAAACTCCTCGCGCCTCGGTCTAGACCGTTTCCCATGCCCGAGCCCTCGTAGGTCAGATCAGTCCCGACTAAGCCATACGCACGATATGCTTCCCAATCTAGTTCCTCCTGCTCGAACCGCATTTTGGCCAGCGTTGAGGTCCATGTGTCAAAGGCACGGCTCAGTTCCCCCTTCAATGTCTTTCCGGACACATCGTTGACGAAATTATTGACCGTCGCTTTGGCCGAGGTGCCTTCGAGGTTGGACGCGAGCTCATCCAATACCCGGCCACGGTTAACAGGCAGCTCGCTGGGCAGCGGAAATTCTTGCAGCTTGGTCCCCGTGAATTCGAAAAACCGTTCCCATTCTTGGTCTGCGATTCCTCCTCCGATACCCCCGTTGCCTTTGTCGTGGCAGACCTGCTTGAGCCAGAAGCACGCCGTGGAGGAATTGAGAATAGCGAGAAGGGCGAGATGCTCCTCTTCAGTCGCGTTTGATGGCAACTTGATGACTGGTGACGATTGTTTGAATACTCTTCCGCCTCGATCCAAGACGAAGTGGTTGTGTGTTGCTACGAAAGCAAAAGTTATGGTCCATTTGTGTACTCCCGTATCCTTCGGTAACTGATGCCACTCGTACCATGGTCGTCCGTCTGAAAAGTAGGTTCCCTTTGTAAACGTTGCTCGGTTCCCCAGCTCCGTCCTAAGTGACCACAACTTCCGGGCAGTCGAGGGGAAATCTGATAGGGGCCGCAATTTGTGACCCTTATCATAGGGGAAAAACGTAGGATCACATTGGCGTATTCGAAAATCTCGGATCTGATCGCCGACCACTAAAGGCATATAAGCTGACGGTTCATTGTGTCGCTTCTGCTCACTGGAAGTAGTCATGAATGCGTCATCGGCTCCCATGATTCCGAATACACCCAAACGTTGGGCGATCTCCCCCAACGGCCCTTTTGCCTGGCTGTCAAGGATTTGCTTCAGCTCGCCGGCGCCGCCGCCTGAGAGTGACCATGGATGATGGGCAAAGGAATCACGCGCAGGCGAAGCCACGGTGACAAACTTCCCATCGAATGATTGATCGTCCACATGGGCTGTGATCTCGCTCCACACCAGGCCTTTAGCAGGGTCTTTGGGTCTTCCAGGTTCTCCTCGTACCCCTAAGACTGCCCGAACCTTGCTTTCCGCAGGGGAGCGCCTTCGGCCCACAAGAATCACAGTGGGAGTGCCGTGGCCCGGTATGTAGGCACCCGATGTATCGATGATGTGCGTGAGATCCACAGGGTTCGAGATGGACTTACCGGAAAGGAATTCCTGAATGAGCTTTTTTCCAAACTCGCGTTTCATAAAGCCATTGGATGTGATCTGCCCGACATGTCCTGAACCGGACTCAGATGAGCCCCTGATCGCGAGACGGAAGAAGAGCTCCATGAATGGCGCCGTAAGTTGGTACTTACCCTTGCAGTATTCGTAGGACTCGCGGTACCACGCGTTCAGGGCCTTGTCCCTCACGCTTATGTAGGGAGGGTTGCCAACAACCACGTGGTAGGTGCCGGGTTCCAGAATTCCCTTGTATTCACCGATGTCCTCGGAAGTGTATGAGTAGGGTTCTTCCGCATCTTCAAAGAGATCTCCCTGGCGGCCTTGTTGGCTGATCAGTGAGTCGCCCACGGCCAAGTGGTAGGAGAAAGCGGGGGCTGTGACGAGGGATGATTCGCCGCAGGCCCGAAGGGCAGCCACAGTGAGCCGGAATCTTGCTATGGCCACCGCGAACGGGTTCAGGTCGACCCCGTAGATGGAGTCCAAAGCGTTCTGGACCCGCTGGCGTCTGGAGAGTCCGGGGTTAAAGGCTTCCCATTCGTCGTGGAGGCGTTCAAAGGCGCCCAGCAAGAAGTGGCCGCTGCCGCACGTGGGGTCAATCAGCTTGAGTCCTGCTATGCCGAACTCAGTGATGGCTGGAGTGAGGGTCTTATCGAGGATAAATTCCTCGATAAAGTCGGGCGTCTGAAGCAAAGCAAACGTGTCCTTCGCGTAATCAGACAAGTCCTGGTAGAGATCACCTAGAAATCGTGTTCCTAACTCGGGGTCAGTGAAATCGTGCAGAAGGGCGCCGCCGTCATCGGTCTGTCGCCAGAACTTCAGCAGAGCGCTGGCTGACTCAGCGCTGATGGGCGCCCGCCACACCAGATTGTGCCTTCGGTCAACAAGCGCCCGGCCAGCGGGCAAATCCGCGAGGGCGCCGAAAGCAGTCTTCAGCCAATCGCGGGCATTGTCGGTGGGTAGTTTCGCGTAGTGGGCCATCTCGGCCTCAGAGGCCCGTTGAGTACGATCGGCTGGTCCCGCAATCCAGAGATCATTTAGGAGGGCGTTGTCTTCACAAAAGCGGATGAAGACGCTGGCGACAATCCAGGCAACAGCGGCTTGGGAGACTTCTCCCTCGAGCCAGTCATCGAAAGTGCGTGCTGTGCGGTCGTGGTCGCGAGCATGCTGGTGCTCTTCGCGGAGCTCCTTTGCCCACCTTTCGGACTCTTCACCCGAAGGGCGCTTAGCTTCACTTCGTAGATCGGATTCCAGAAGCTTCAGCTGTTTCTTGAGATCTGCGAGAAGAAGCTTGGAATCGATCACAGGATGTCCTTTCCGGACGTTATGGTGCTTTCACGTTTGCTGAGAGCCGAGGCGAGCCCGGGCGAAATATCTACGAATCCATCCGGACCCATGGGAGGGACGCGCCCGTCTGAGGACGGGGTATTTGCAGAACCGCGTTTCGGTGCTACAACCCAGCGAGCGGCCGGCCTCGGGACGGACATATCAAAAAGCCTGGCCACTTCGGCGCCGAACCCAAATTTCAGCAGAGGACCAATATTAGTGAGCAGCAAAGGATTCGGATTGTCTACCAACTCCACCCACAAGGGTGCGACTGCCATCCTGACCAGCTGGGCCAGGTTCGCATGGTCTGACGGCGAAGCGGATTTGGCATCCGCCCGCAGAACCACATCCCAATCGACATTTTTGGACTGTGCGGTGGCGCGGACTGCTTTGACCACTTCGGCTGAGACGTCCACTAGCTTGAGTCCAAAGACTTGGGTCAGTGCCTTCGAAGTCCTGATGAAGTCCCTGGGGCGAACAGCAAGTGTCACCGCCGATTTCCGGGTCAGCGACTGGGCAAGCTGCCGTTCGATCTCAAGTATCTGTGTGGAAGACAGCTTTGTATGCGTAGTGGACCCTGCCACGGAGGCGAATTCGGAGCGCTCTACTCGGGTGTAGCTTCCGTCCCGCCACCTCATGCCCGGCATTGCTGCTTCGATGAGGCCGTCAAGCTCTGGCCGTGAAGGCAGTTCCCTCACTGTGGGGAAACGCGATGTCACCCGTTTCTGTGCGCTCGACTCGCTAAGCTCCCGCACCACGACGTCCCGGAGCGTGAACTCAAGGGCCTTCTCCGCCGGGAGTGTCTTAGCGTACAACTCTCCGCGGCCGGATAGGGCCGCAGTGTGTGAGGCCGCAACGGCCAGACGCAGTATCCTGTCGTCGTGCAGGATCGCGGCTTTGTCCAGTTCCCGTAAGACCGGCCTCACCGTCGCCGCGGGCAACAGCCTGAACGATCCGTCCCTCGAGTCCACAAGGCTGTCTACCTTGGCGGCCAACTCTTGCGCCAGCACCAGCAACGATTCCGGATCACTGGGTTGGGCCTCATCCTGGTCAATCTGCGCTGCTATGAGGATTCGTCCGGTGGAGCTGAGCCGTCGCTGAGCCAAACGCGCGTTCGATGAGCGTGCGTCTACTTCGACGACCGCCCTGACCAGTCCCTGAGCCAGTCTTAAACGGTCGTCTCCTGTAGAGGATGAGCCATGGGAGATCAGGAGCGCGGATGCAACCTCGGCTAGCTCTGCTACGCCTCCCTCGGCCGCTAGGATGCTCTGTACCTCGTCCTGGGCCTCAGCTAGAACACGGCTTCGCTGCCATCGGGCCGCCGCGGCGGTAACAATTTGCGAGACCCTGCCGCTGCTGACTCCGCTCAGCTCGGCCACCTGCGATATTGTCGGCCAAGCTGCACTTGACGCAATCAGTTCTGCTGGGTCGCCGCCGGGCCGTGGGGTTCGAATGCCCAAAAGCAGGCGCAGAACGAAGACCTCTGTACCGTTCGCTTTGTTTGGTACAGGGACCAGACCCCCGAGCAGGGTGTCAATACTCTTGTCGAGGTTGCCGAGGGGGCGTGGAGCGGCAGTTGTGCCGCCAGTCAGCAGCCTGGACTTCCAGTCCCGGATGCGTCGTTGAATTTCCTTTCGTGTCTTCTCGCCCTGGCCGCGGATCGAATTCACCTGCATCGGTGAGGTGCCGAGCAGCTCGCCCACCGTCGCGACGCCGAGTCTGTTGACGGCGGAAATAGCCCTCGCTGTTAGCCCTGCTTCAGCGAGTAGCGTGTCAAGGGTTGCGGCATCCGCCGCAGCATCACGGAGGGCCTCATCTGCGTCGTCTCCACCTGGTGCCTCGTCCAAGGAACGAAAGACAGCGGCCCAGCCAGCAGCCAGGGCGTGCACGTCCGAGAAACGCGTGGACGCATCCGAGGACAGTGCAACCCTGAAGAAGGCGATCAATGAATCGGCAATGGCCGATTCGAAAGACTGTGGCACCAGCACAACTTCGTCGGCAGGGCTGCTGGGCCCTGCGTCGCCGTCCCGCCACCAAGGGAGGGAGCCGGTGGCCATCTCGAAGAGTGTTATGGCGACGGCGTAGAGCTCGGCAGCTTTATCGTATTGCCTGCGCCTCGGAGGCCCGAGGTACGGGTCCAGGTATCCACGCGTTCCGGATCCAATCATGGCGAGAGGTTCGCGTGCCAACGACAGGTCGAAGAGGACCAGCCGGGGTTTCCGTGTAGATGAGTCCCGAACGATTCCCAGGTTGGCCGGCTTGATGTCCCGGTGGTAGATGCCCACTGAATCCAAATAGGCCACGGCCGCGAATAGATCAGCTCCATAGCTTTCAAGCTGTTCGATCGTGGCTCGGCCTTCTGACTGAATTCGGAGGGCAAGAGTTTCGTCGCCGGCATCAGTCAACAGCAGAGCGGTTTGCCCGTCGACGTTAAGCGGTCCTTCGACAAGCCGTACAAGCCTCGTATGATCCAGCGCAGCGAGGATGTCAGCTTCGTCACGAAGACGGAGCGCTGCGGCGTCGTCTCTAGCAACCTTTAGGATGAGGCCTTCTCTGCCCGTCTCGTAATCGTCGACCTCAAAAACGGTGCCGGTGGATCCGCTCCCGCGACGTCCCTTGACCTCGAATCGGTCGCCAATCATCTGACCTGTGGATGCTTCTTGCGGAGTGCTGGCCTTTGGACGGTTGTTGGGATCAGGCCGGGTTAGCTTTTCAACTGCGGCATCCAGTTCTTTGAGGAAGGCATCAATGCTCGCCGTGCGATCGGCCTCCGACTGCCGAGTCGCGTTCAGGACCAGTTCAACGAAAGGCCCTTGTAGGTCACCGATGGCGCCAAGATCCAGGCCGGAGTGGTTGGCGAAGATCTCCTGAAGTTCGGCCAAGGTGTTGGCGGGCGCTCGCCCGCTAAGGATGAAAAAGGACAGGGCGCCGAGACCATATACGTCCAGAGGTATCGGGGGCAGCTCGGAGCGGGCCGTCAGTGTCTCGGGGGCGAGATAGACCCAGTTTTCAGCACTGATGAGGTTTTGAGGCTCTGCGGCGCCGAAGGAAGTTCTCGACTCGGAGGGGCCGGCCGATGTTGAGCTGAGCGACTTCGTTCCTGTGAACCAGTCACGTATGGACACATGAAGACCAGACTTGGATTCCCGGAGGAATACCTGCCGGGGCGTTAGAGCCCGATGAGCCAGGCGCCTCGAATGAGCGAACTGGAGGATTTCGCCGATTGCCCTGATGAGACTGATTTTTTCGTCGATTCCAAGGTCGGCCCAGCTTCGGTGGATGAACTCGCCCAAGGCGAGCTCCTCGTCGTCATGATCAAAGACCAAGGCCGGACCGGAATCCGTAGCAAGGTAATCTAGCGGCGTCGTGATGCCACTGTGGGATATCCCGTGCGTGAGTGCGTACTCGCGCTTCGCGGAGAGCTCGATTTCCTTGCGGACCTCCGCCGATGCGCCCGGTGGAAGATCGAACAATCGTATGCGGCGCACCGCCTTAATGGCCGGGTGCACGGCTCGCACGTCTTGCCAATCCGGGCCTTCGCCTAGGGGATCGGCCTTCTCCAGGGAGTACTGGCCAACGAAGCGGGATTTTGGGGTGGGCTTGAGCCCGGCCGCTTGGATGAGCGTCCGAATCTTGTTGGCGCGAGGGACGTCTACAAGGTCATGGTGGTTAGACACCGGAGACCTAAGGAAATCACTGACGGAGCGGTTTTTCAGTCCGGAGACTTTGTATCCATCGAGTGCCCAGACTCCAGTTGCGCCCAGTTCATCCAGCTTTACGACAGAGTCCTGTCCGTGCAGGACGACCATGGGCCTGATGAAGGGGACGTTCTTGGCTGCTGCTGTATTGGGGGCCTTCAGTTTCAAGAGGCCCGCCAGACGCTTGGCTTTGCTGTCCGTCAATATGTACGGATTCGGGCGCACGCTGCTGCTGCCAGTCGGACTGGTCAGAGTCCAGCTCTGCTGGTCTCCAGTCAGTGTTCCGTGCCAGCCCTTGAGCTCGACGATGAAGAGGCCTTGCTGCGTCAGCAGCAGGACATCCACTTCATTGGTGCGGCCACTGGCGTCAATGAACGTCAGATTCGACCACGCGTAGGTGACTGAATCATTGGGCAGGAGTGCCTTAAACTTTTCCAGGGCCTGACGCTCTGCAGGGGTCGCTGCATCGCCGAGTTCAAACCAATGGTTGGAATCCGGATCCACTATTTACCCCCTGGAGCGAGACTAAGCCGGTTGTTCGTTCCGCACAACGATATGCGAGAGATTCGGCTGCATAAGTGTTACTTGAAGCTGCTTTGATCCTAGCGAACCTATGACCGGGCGCCCGCAGCGACGCCGGCATTGTTGGGCTGGTCATGCGCTAGTGAACGATTCCGATTAGAGCTTGTCGATCCACGTGTCCTCTTCGCGGTTATCCCACGCCGAGCCGGAAGTCTGTTTGGGCGGAAGGCTCCACTCTTCGATCCGGCGGAGGATCGGACGTACGTCCTTTGCCAACAGTTCCCGAATTGAAGCGACCGCGCGAACGGTGCAGCTCTCGATGATTTCTCGGCGATCGTCCATGGAAACGATGCCGGCCGCAGCAAACGCCTCTCGGAGCTGCTGCACCTGTGCGTCATCTATGGGCAGATCGGCGAGTAGCGGGGCCGGAGCGTCGGGCTCCTTGAAGATATCAAACGTACTGTCGTTCACGGTGCGTCCTCTTGGTTTTCGCGGGTATTCAATTCTGCCACGGGTCTGACCCAGGGAGTCACGAGGCGTCGCGCTGGCGCCTTAGCGGAGGCTGTACCGAACAGGTGGTGAAGATCGTGTCGGGGAACTCAAGGCAGCAGCGGGGCTGGCCCGGCCATGTTCCACCGATCCAGTGCTCGTTCGGCCTCGGGGAATGGCAGCCAAGGGCGAGCCACCCGCTGCTTGCCGTTCGAATACGAGTCGTCAGAGCGCCGCTGATTGGCAAACGCGGCGGGTGACATATGGGGCGCGAGACGGAAATGCTTCCAGATCGGCTTGGGACCCCTGCCATCCGCGATGATGAGGTTGGGACGCTCCCATATGCACATGCACCAGTTTCCATTCTGGCTGATGGCCCAGACTGGTGGAGGATCGTCTCGATCAATCCAGCCGGCGACGGTGATGGCAGCCAACTCTGGGTTTGTGAATTTGCCCTGCACAAAGACCCTGGTTCCACCTTGGCTCAGGAATTCCCACCCCGCTTGCACTGACGCCGCACGAGCCTCCCTGAACTCATCACCGGTCAGATCGCTCTCGATTACATGCTGCACATGGTCAAGACGTAGTGTCTGAGAGCCGTGACCGACTAACGTTCGGCAGTATTCCGAAGCCAAGTCTTCGTCGAAGTGCCCAAGCTGAGTCGCTGCGCTCTCCAGAATGCTTCGATATGTGATCGTTGATTCGTTTGTCGTCCGGAGGTCGGTTGCGCCCCGCATTACGGCGCAACTTACGAGCGTCATGCTGGAAACGGAGGCTTGGAGTTCGTCGGGAATCGGTTCTCCGGCTAGGTGCCGGACGAGGGTAGTCATGAGCCGCAGAGGCTCTACATCCGACGAATCCCAATTGCCGGCGCTAAAGAAACTCGTGACTATGCGAAGCATGGCGAGCTGAACGAACGGGGGCTGATCATCGATGCTTGCCACCCACTGAGCACATCGTTTTCTACGTCGTCGTCGATCCGCTTCTGGAGATTTGGAATGGTCCGGGGCTGACGCCTCCGTATCCGAAACCTCCGTGATGACATCGGCGACCGTATCATCGTGTTCGTCGTCGAGGACAGCCTCGTTGTCGTCCACTAGGACGTCAGCCCATCGGGGTGGTGCTACCACCTCGTCACTCGAAGCGGGGGCTGGAGGTAAACCCAACACGAACGCAGTCAAGAGTGGGCCTTGAATGCGTGATGCCGCTTCAAGATCCCACAGCCACGGGCTTTCGACGTTCACTTTCTCTTCAGCGGGGAGAGGCTGCCTGGACGGCGCGCCTTCTCCAACCACCGTCGGCCTTGGACCAATAGAGCGCAGGGATACTTCCCGAAGCGCCGCGAAATCTTTGTCCAAGAAATCGAGAGCGCGCCCGGCATCCTGCCATAGCTCACCCAGCGTGGGCGATTTGTACGACTTTGCGCTCGACGGGACCCTGGGAGCGGCGCTGATCTTGAGTGGATCCATGACGAACACGAGCGGTCCGCTGATTTTCGTCCCTGCGTCATGCCAAAAAAGCCGGACCCTGCTCACGGCACTGATCGCACCGGCAAACCGGACTTCTACTTGCCCTGCTTCGATCGATCCGAGCAGCCGCCATTGTTCAGGAGGGTCCCTGAACTCGGACGCTTCCAATTCCAAAATTGTCGCCGACGGGCCAGACAGCGCAATCATCAAATCACCATCTACGGCTCGGGCTGACCTGATTGAAGGTCCCATCGGTAGTGAGGGGTAAGCCGTTCCGGTACTTGCTGGACTCACGGTGGTCGCATCGGTCGAGCGTCCATCTGGAATGGTGAGGGAGGAAGCAGGTCCCATAACTGCCGTCTCGTAGTTCCCGCCAGATGGCCAAGCTCTTAATAACGCAGCGCCTGAAAGGTTTGGACTGCCGACAAGGGCTTGAGGAACTCCGTCGGAGCTCCACCAAATTACTTTTCCGTGACGGTACTTTTTCTTGAGGTCGCCTTCTTGCACCTGAACGTCAATTCCCAATTTGTCCGCACACTTTTGTACTTCGGCAGGGTCGAAGACCGTCAGACCAGGTTGGAGAAGTAAGGATGACTTCTGAGGCGCTAACCTTTCGTGCAACTTTGAAGTCGCAGCCATGGCACTGTCCAGGAACGGTGCGTGTAGGCGGAGTTCCGACACTGGCCCAGATGGGAGGCTAAGAAGAATCGGCTCCTCGGCGGAAGTAATAAACACGTGGCCAGTATCAACTGCCGCGCCCTGATCGAGGAGACGTTGTAGAAGTGCGGACGTTCTTCGAACCGAATCGCTTGAGTCGGCGTCGAGCCACCGGAATTCCGCGAACCCCAGGAGCCACTCGGCAATCTGATGGAATATCACTGGGTGCGACGTCTTGTCACCGGAAAATTGGATCCAGACCTCATCGTTATATTGCCATCCGCCAAGCGTCAGGTTACCCGAGCCTATAGCTACTTGAACTCTCTCCTGGCCTGCAAGGATGACAACCTTGGGGTGAAATGCGGCGCGTCCTGTAACAAGGCCGACGCTGTACGAGTGCCCCGCATGTCGCACCGCCCGCGGATCCGGTGCCCAGACGTTTCCATCTGCGATGACGGACACTCGCGCACCCGTGGCCAGACAGGTGCCAAGGACTTGGGCCTCGAAGAAGGCAAGATCAACGTTAAACGTCAGGAAAAGGGCCTCTCTCGCCTGCACCTGCCCAGTCCGTTCCTCCTCGAGAAGCATCGGAAAAGGGTTTGGAATCTGTTGATAATTACTCGCCAAGTGCCTCAGCTCCTCGATCGGTGATCTGCCAGTGCTCGTTTTCGTCTCGGATGGTCAGATCGATGCCGGAGAGAATGTGCACGAGCGGGGCCCACCGGAGAGAGACGTTGCCGCCGCCCTCGTTCGAGTCTTTGAAGACTAGGTCGTCCCTGAAGAAGATCCGAGTCGGAATCTTGACGTTTCCCTGCGATGCGTCGAACCTCGCTTTCCTCAGCGAGAGCCTGTTCGCCCTATGCAGGAGCAGCTCGACGACATGTTGTGCGAAGTCCCGCAGCGGGCGCCCGTCCCACTCGCGAACTCGGGCAGATAGCCAAGTCGGCGATAGCTCTTGGAGTGAGTCACTCTTCGACTCGAAATAGGGTCTGACATGGACGGGAATCCCTGCCAGGCGCATGGATCCGACGAAAAGCGTAGCCATGTGTGCTTCCATTGCTGTTTCGGATGCAGCGGACTGGTCCAGTTCCGCGGGTAGAGCTGTTCCATCGGATGCCCAGACGGGGGGAAACGAGCCAACGTACTGCCCGACTGAGACGTTTGGTAGGGCGTCGACCAACGGGGAAGAGAACTCAGATCGATGGCAAAGCCCCGGGACGGCTTCTACGAGGTCGGCCCACAGTCCTCGCCACGCTCCAACGGAGCGGTTCCGAAGTGCCACCCCCTGCCAGGCCTTTACGACATCGAGTTGAGAAAGCAGCTCATCCTGGCCGACCAAGGGGGAGAAATTCAGTGTGTCAGTCATTTCGGAATTGATGTTGGAGGGCGAACTCATTTGTATCAGCCGGAGCATCATCCGCACGGTTTGTCGCCGTTTGTCGTGATCGCTCCCCGGTTCCGCTTCATTTGCTAACAGCAACTCCCTGAGCAGAGGCCCATCTGATTCGGTTCGGGAGCCGCAGACGCAGAGGTGGCTGTTCGTTCGCAGCTGCTCTTCACTTATATGATCATGGCGCGTTATCTCAAAAAGTCCACGGAACCCATGGTCCATCCGGGTCGCATCGAATGCCGGAGTTTGCTCGTTGCTACCACTAGGCAGGAGCCCCAAGAGAGCTTCGGAGGCCTGATATTGACCTTTGTAGCCAATGGAACGCCCTGCGTATGCACCTGGCTGAGAAAGCCGATCAAGGTCGAGTCCGTCCTTAATCCTGCTTTCGAGGTAGTCCGCCCCATGGGGTCGCGGGAGCCATGCATGTTGCCCCTCATGGAGTATGGAGATCGCAGCCATTACCGTTTCCGAGCGGCGAAGAAATTCTAGTGATTCCACCTCCGTCAATCCTCGTGCCAACGCATAGTGCGCGATATAGCTATGCAGGCTGTAGTAGCGCGCATTCCTCGTTACAGTCGTGACGCCAGGCATAAGTTCTGCCACAGAACGGAGCACATGGCGCTCTACAGATAGCGGGTATCGTCCGGGGTATCGACCGTCGAGCCCTCCGCCCCAAACTGGGCCCTTCACAAGTTGCATAGAATTCCTTGACTCTGATTATGAGTTCTTGCTCCGTAACCTACAGCAGAAGCCCAGTGCCCAGCGTGGAGCTGAAAGAACAGTGGCGCCAGTGCTCGACTGCGGCACGACCTGGAAAGGAATCGGTTAGAGATCCAGGCCCATCTTCCACCGTTCCGATGCATTGGATCTCCGTCCCTCCGCGGGTGAGTCACTGAAGCGTTCACGTGGACGGCGGGCCAGCCCAATCGATGCTAATTGGTACCTCTGGCGTTTCGTCTGACTGCGTCGGTGAGCCCGGTTACACTCAGCCAGAGACTTTCTGACCGGATATTTTTCTTGGCCGGGGTCTCACTGACGGAACGCGAGTTAGCCGTTTCGCATACCTGGGTGGAACGCAGCCTTGAAGGCATTGAAGGGCGTCACTTTTTTGGCCGTCGCCGTGCTGGGAATGAAAGGTGGAGCCGGCCTCCTTGGATTCAACGAGTACCCCTGGAGTGAGAAATCGCTGACCATACAGTCATCCTGGAGTCCATCAAGGATGTTTCGCAGCTCCAGAGTGCTATCGGGACTTTCGAATTGGTCGTAGACACTGGCGACGACAACGCAGCCATGCCCGATGTCATCTCCGGGCGGCGAACCCTTTTCCTAGCGGTGGGTACGGTAGACGCCCACGTCGATCTTTCAGGTATCAAAGAGGGCGACCTGAAGGTATCCTCAGACGGAAAGTCTGCCACCTTGCGTTTGCCTGAGGCCCAACTGGAAAACCCAACCTGGACCATGAAGCTTCCCAGGTGTATCGCAGTGACCGCGGAGTGCTTGACCGCATCGCTGACGTTTTTGGGTCGCATGCACAGGCGGCGATTTTCCTCCGAGCTGAGACCGAAATGGCTGCTGCGGCTGAAAAGTTCGAGCTCCGCGAGCGTGCTTCCATAAGTGCACGCTCAACCCTATGGACCCGCACTTTCGCGTAGCAAACAGAAGGGACGAGCTGCGGTGCATGTCTCCCGCAGGTTATTTCCGGGCCAATGTGTGCCAATGTGCGGCGACCCCACCCCGCTTACAAAAGCCGCCGAGCGATTCGGCCCTCGATCGACGCCACCTGGTGCGGCATCTGCGGCTCGGACCTCCACGAGTACCTGGAGGGGCCGATCTTCGTGCCCGCCCCGGGGCATCCGCACCCCGCTGTCCAGCGAGGACGCGCCAATCACCATCGGGCACGAATTCTCCGGGACTGTCTCTGACGTGCGCGAAGGGGTGCCGGGCCTGGCGAAGGGGACAACGTCGTCGTCGAGCCCTATTTTGTGGACGGCGACTGTTACATGTGCCAGGCGGGCAAGTACCACCTGTGCCGGCAGATGGGCTTCATCGGGCTGTCCGGTGGCGGGGGAGTGCTGAGCGAGAAAATAGTGGTGGACGCGCGGTGGGTGCACCCCATCGGCGACATCCCGCTGGACGAGGCGGCGCTGATCGAGCCGCTGTCCGTGGCGCACCACGCAGTAGAGATGTTCCTATAGACAACAGAGTGTCGAAAATTGCTCTCAGTGGTCTGCAGGGGAAGATGGCTGTATGGAATTGCCGGTCACACGACGACATCGATCTCCTCAAGATCAACCAAACTCGGGGCAGATCACTACGAGAGAGGTCCGCGTCTGATGTCGATGGATGACCTGGTCTATCGGGGCCTGAAATCTGGGCTTGCTTGGCTGAAAGAGATCGGAGCCCAGCGGGTCCTCGTTCGCGGTGAACTAACGGGGCCGGACGTCGAAGAGTTGGAGGCGCTCGACGCCGACGTCCGTCAGCTCCCGCCCGGATATTCCGGCGGCAATCTCTTCAACGGTGTGTACGGGGTCTACCGCAAGGGTCGATGGGAGACCCTCGTCGTCCGTGGAGAGGGCCAAGAAAGGCCAAGTGCAACCGCCCGCCATCGATTCACTGCGGACGGAGGGATGCGTCACCTCGCGGAGGCTCGAGAGGACCTGGTTGAGCAGTGGGAGGACGGTCTGCCCTTCGTCGGCACAAGTTCGTTTGCGCCCGAGGACGTCGTGAAGGTGCTCGGGTCCGATCGCATTGGTCGGGTGCGGCGGGTTACTCGCACGCGCGCTGGCTACGTGATTGAAGTGAGTGTCGACGGCGAGCTGCAGCACGTCGCGCCAGAGTCTCTCCAGAAGGTGGATGGAGACCCACGCGATCCAGCCTTCTGGGTAACCTCGGCACCCGCTTCGGCACGGGAGATCGCAATGACTCTGACGTGGACGAAGTTGAGCGAGCCGCTCTCGAACACCCTGTACTCCTACCGAGCGACAAAAACGGTCTTTCGTGCCTACCAGTTCATCCCTGCGCTCAAGATCCTCAACTCTCCGACCGGGCGGCTACTTCTGGCGGACGAGGTGGGTCTCGGAAAGACGATCGAGGCGGGACTGGTGTGGAGCGAGCTGGAGCAGAGGTCACCGCTTCGTCGCACGCTTGTGGTCACGCCTTCCTCCTTGACTCACAAATGGCGCATGGAGATGAGCCGGCGTTTCGACCGTGACCTCGAGGTCATCAAGCCTCGCAAGCTGGCTGACCTCGCCGACGATCTCCTCGCCGGTCGAGACCCGGAAATCCACGCGATCATCTCGGTGGAATCCCTCCGCAGTGCGAGTGACGTGCTCGAGCAGCTGACCCGGATCCGACCGAGATTTGATCTTGTCATCGTCGACGAGGCCCATGTGTTGCGCAATACCGGCACGAGGTCGAACCTGCTAGGCGGGTTGCTGTCCGATTGGGCCGATCACTTGTTGTTCCTGTCGGCCACCCCCATCAACCTGCGCTCTGACGACCTGTACAACCTGCTGACTCTGCTCGACGACGGCATGTACCAGGACTCCCAAATCTTCCATATGCAGCTCGAGCCGAATCAGCACCTCAACGCGATCGAACGCGGCATCTCTCACGGCTCATCCGGCGCAGCACTGCGCTACCACCTGCGGTCGATCAAGACACTGCCCTTCGGCCGCGCCGTCTCGAACCGCCCGGACTACGCGCGCCTAGAGGAGCTTCTTGACACTGCTGCACCCCTGGAAGCGGGCAAACGGGCAGAAGTCAAACGCCTCGTTTCCGAGCTGAACACCTTGAGCGGCGTGCTCTCGAGGACCCGGAAGGTGGATGTACCTGACGCCAAGGCAGTGCGCGAACCCCATCAGGTTGTCGTGAACTGGTCGCCGGATGAGAAGGGCTTCTACGACCGCGTCGTCGACCACTTCATGTCCCGGGCTCGCGCGCACGGAACGCCACCCGGCTTCGCCATGCAGATGCCGCTGCGACAGGTCGCGAGCTGCCTGCCGGCCATGCAGGCGCGACTCTCTGCCAACGCAGACCAGTTCGCCCGCTCGGTGGAGGACTACGACGAGGAGTACGGCGAAGAGGACTTGGCGGAAATGCGCGAGGACCGGACATCCTTCGAGTGGCATGGCGAGGACTCGAAGTTTGAAGCCCTGCTGGAGCAGCTCACGCACTTGCGCGAACAAGGCTTGCGTCAGGCACTAATCTTCTCCACCTTTCGGGGGACTATCGCGTACTTGGCAGAACGCCTGAGTTCAGACTTCCGGGTCCAGCAGCTCCACGGCGGTATCCACATGGTGGATCGCCAGCCGATCATCGATGCCTTTCGCGATGGGAAATTCGACTTCCTCATTGCGAGCGAGGTGGCATCGGAGGGTCTGGACTTCGAGTTCTGCAACGTACTGGTGAACTACGACCTACCCTGGAACCCCATGCGAGTCGAACAGCGAATCGGTCGTCTGGACCGATTCGGCCAAAAGCACGAGAAGGTCCTTATCCTCAACATGCATGTGCCGGGGACGATCGAGTCCGACATCTTGGAACGCCTATACACCCGAATCGGCGTATTTCAGAACTCAATTGGAGACCTCGAGCCCATCCTCAGGGACGACTTCCGTGACCTGGCTAACCAAATCCTTGATCCGCGACTGGACGATTCCCAGCGAAGGCAGCGAGCGGAAGAAATCGCAACGGCCATCGAGACGAGGGCGGCGAACCTTCGGCGACTGAATGAGGAGCGCGCCACTCTGTCCACGATTGATGAGATGCAGGTGGAAGGCCTCTCGGAATCAGGGCCAACGGACGGGCGGTATGTCGGAACGACAGAAGTGCGCACCCTCATTGAGCACATACTGCGAGCCACTGGAGGCAAGCTCGAGAAGTCGGAGCATCCCGGCATCCTGCTATTACGGGGAAGTATTGAGCTCTCCGACCTCATCTATCGCTTTCGAGGCACCCAGGGAGCGAGCCGTCGGTCAGCGTTACTGTTCCAAGGCCGTATCAGCAACGGAGAACCAATCGAAGTGACCTTCGACGCCGACCTGGCAAGCACGCGAGACGTGGAACTCCTATCTGTCCGACATCCCATCGTTGACGTGGCACTGCACCAATTGGAACAGGACAGGCTCGGGTTGCATCGTTATGGCATAGGCAGGGTTGCAACGCTGCCGCCCGGCACTCGCTATGCCGTCACGGTGGACTTGGTAGCGTCGACCGGAGTGAGGCCAACCAAGGAATTGTGGTCAACGGCGATCGATATCCAGACCGGGGCCGTTGCGCCGGACATCGGCGTTCAGTTGCTGGAGGCCGTGGCGAGCGGATCGCTGGAGGAAGCTACTGGAGCCACGCCAACGCCGATGGAGCACTTCCTCATATCGCTTAAGGAGGTCAGCTGGGCTCGGCACCGTGAGGAGGAGGCACGCAGACGTTTGGACAACGAGGCGTTGGTAAGGGCCCGCCTCGACGCGCGCAAGGCGAGTCTTGAGGTCAAGATCCTTAAGGCGAGAGCCACGTTGGACGTCGTTATGGAGCGGGAACGCGATCCGAGGGTCATCCGGATGGCAGAAGGTCGCATCCGCAACCTCGGTCAGGACCTCGAGCAGCTTGAGGCCGAGCTGGAGGAGAAGCGGGCCTTCTCGATGAGCCGCAGGACGGTCGCAGTGATTGAGCTCCTCGGTCCTGCTACTTGACGTCCCAGTCACGGCGTTCCATTGGCTGCCAGTCCGGCGCCTCGACAGGAAGGGCAAGGCGGGCGAACCCCCCCGTGAGCACAGGCCAGCGCGTGACGCGGAATGACTGACTCGTTCCGCGGCCATCGGTGATATTGACGTGCCCCTCCGTGGACAGGTCGAAGCGGACACCGTCATAGCCGAAGGCAACCTTCAATCCAGGCACATCGGTCTCGTTATGCCGCAGAGCGACCGGCGTTCCGTCCATCGCATAGACAGCGAGGCGGCCGTAGCCAATTGCTGGCAATGATCGAGCTGAATCGCGATTGACCGCGGTGGCGCCATCTGGCCACTCGTACCTGACCCGGTCCCGGCTCAGTGCTTGCCACCAATCGTAGAGCTTCGTGTGTGCTCGGTAGAGCGGCACCCGGGTCAGGTCCCCGCCTCCCGCCGAGAACTCGAGCACGAAGTCGAAGGCGGGACGATGCAGATTCACCTGCTCGTAGGAAGTGTTCTCGGCAAGCCCCGCAACGATCGCCTCCCGCGCACCGTTCCTGCCGGGGAAGGTGTGGATCCTGGCGCTGGGTAGCTTCCTGCTAAGGAACTTCTCCACCGCGGAGGCACGGCTCATGCCCCCGGCAAGGAGAACGTGATGAACGTTTGAGGCGAGGCTCTCTTCCGAAATCTGGCGCAGGGCAGATGTGACCGCACCTTCGGCACGGGTCAGGTATGACGCGCGCAGGGTCGAGAGGATCAGGGACCAGGCGCGATCCAGTTGCGGACGCATGGCATCCTCCAGCTGCTCGCGGGTGTAGTGCAGGCTGGGAAGGTCGCCAGCCTGATAGCCGACGTGCACCTGCGTCTCGTGGTGTGTCGAGAGGTCAACCTTCGCCTCAGCTGCTGCGCGCATCAGATAAGCCCTCGCGAGATCAGCGTCGGGCAACGCCTCGAGCTCGATCCCTTGGTCGCGGAGAGCGATCTCCAGGTCAGCGGCGATCGTTCCGTCGAGCACGTCACCGGCCTCATTGAGGCCGTCTGAGGCGAGGACGTAGATTTCAGGATCCCGGAGCGGACCGGTCGTGACGTCAAGGACGGCGACGTCGAGCGTTCCTCCGCCCATGTCGAACACGAGCACGCGCTCTTCGTCGAAGTACTCCCTCTGTTCCGTTCGTTGGCCGATCCAGTTCAGTCCAGCGGCGATCGGCTCATCAATCAGAGTCGAGGGGCCGACGTTGAAGCCCGCCGTCTCGGCGAGGCCGAGCAACCTTTCACGCTGATCCGCGTCCCACATTGCAGGGCAGCCGAGTCGCGTGACTCCTTTATCGGAGATGGGGAGCCGATCAGCGCGGGCACGGTTTGCGATCTCGCGAAGGACCGCGCCGATGACCTCGTCGGCGTCGCGTTCGACGGAACCGTCGGCGCTCCGCGCGACTACTGCGCGTCCGGTGATGCAGCGCTTGACGGAAGTGATCAGAGCGGCGGGATTGTGCGTGAGTGCGTCCTCGCCGACCACCAAGGCATCAGCGCTGACCGCAGCTGCGGAGGGCATCCACGATTCGGCGTGACCGATTGGGACCACTGTCGGCCTGCCCGCCGGCATGCTCTCCGCGATCAGTGTCGTGCTCGTGCCAAAGTCGACACCTAAGAACTGCTCTCGAGCCACTTCAAACTCCTAAGTTCGTTCGACGATCGCGCGCACGAGAACGATCTCATCGGCACCCTCGCCCCATGTATATCCGATGCCGGTGACAGTCACTGGTGTGTTGGGCAGTGGCGGCTCCCCGATGACATCGTGACGCTGTGGGTCATAGGGCTCCGTCCGGCCCGGGGCACCCGACGGAGTCAGTCCCTCGCGGGCGGCCATTCGCCGTACCCGCTCCCGGACGCGCTGGGCGGGCTGACTGTCGGCAGCCCCGTCGACGTACGCGCAGAGCCCCGCAAAGGCGCGCATGACATCGATCCTGATCTGGCGCGACTGAGATTCGCGAAGCTCGTTGGTGCTCGCGGCGGCCTCGCCAAGTCGTGCCTCCACGCGGTGCAGCCGGTCATCACGCAACCGCACGGCTTCCTGGGCCTTGCCAAGCAGCTCCGTCATCTCCCTCGCCTGGCGAGTGAGAGCCTCTACTTGGTGAGCAAGCTCGGATATCCGTGTCTCATTCCTGAGGCGCACAAGCCAGGCCCGGCCGATGTTGTCATCCAGTAGGACTCGGTCGAACGCTTGCTGAACGGCACTTTCATCCATGAGGCGAGCAAGTGCAGTGGGGGCGGCGAGCGACGTGAGCAGCTGGCGCCTCGTCGTGGCTGACGCGAGCCTCTTAACCACCAAGGGCTTGACTACGGCGGACGCTATCGCATCGCTCTCGAGCGCGCTGGCCAAGGGCGTGGTGGCGACCGAAGCCAGATCTTCAAACTCCACGCCCCGCCACCACATTTCGTCGGCGAGATCTGCTGGGTGATTGCGCCAGATCCACCCCAGTACGCGTGCCCTTGAGCCGGGCGCATTCAGTGGGACGGACGTGAGCTGCCGGGCCACCGCAGACTTGTCCTGGAGCGCGAGATTCTTCCAAGAGTCCTGATCCATCGCGCCTATGACGGTCGCCAGAACCTCAGCAACCCACTCGCCCTTCTTGGCAGCATCTTTCGGCGATTCCATCTCGCGGGTGGCACGAAGGACAGTGTCCAGGCTGAGGAGACCCACCGAGGGCGAGTTCAACAGCCTCCGAATCAGGAATTCCCTGGCGCGTCGTAGCTCCTGCGCTTTAGCAGACGCCGGCTCAAGACTGCGCAACTCGGCGTCTGCCGCATCTACCAGAGCGGCCGCGCCCTTGGGTCCCGCCAATTGCACCGCATCAATTGTCTTGAGAGCCTTGCTGTCCCTCGGCAGGGCCTGCAGGATCAAAGCAGCTTGACCGAGCGCCGGAACGGCCGCTTGAAGCGCATCATCGGACAGCGAGTCCACAGCGAGCCCAGCTGCCAAAGGATTCCGCATGACACTGCCCAGTACCCCAGCCCAGTTCTCAGGCAGTTGGCCTGAGACTGATGTCGCGCGGACGAGTTCGACAGCCGGGTGTATTTGCCCGTCCTCAGCACTGCGTGCGCTGCCTCGGCCCTCGTTCCGGTTTCCCGAATCCATTGGCCCGTCGACAGCGCCATCGGCGACCTGCGGAGCAACGTCACGGCCTCGCTCTGCATTTCCGGCATGGAGTCCCGCAGTCACGGTGTTCTCTTTCATGGCTGTCCGCCCGCGCATTTGGGCTGCTAGGCCAGCCGAAAATGCATCGGGCGGAGTTTGCCCCACCCAGACGTACTTGAGGCCAGTCCCCTTGCCCGATGCCTTGACATTCTCGTTCGTCTCGAAAGTCGAGCGAGCCTGCTTCCAAAGGGCGCTGACATCGCCGCTGAATACCTGCGAGACGCGCGCGATGAGGTCTTTGCTCGACAGCGGGTTTAATGAGTCGAGAAGGGCGAACGCGAAAGCCTGTGCAGGCGACGAGCGCACCAGCTCTGAGGCGCCAGCCGGGTCGACGTGCCTTCGGTGGCCTAGCCCACCAGCCGCGGTAGCAAGCAGTATGTGGTCCCCATGGCGACCGAGTCGGACATCATCGGTTGACCCGTCACTCCAAAGAACTGTGACCTCAACGCCCTTGCGATCGACTAGGAGTCCCTCTCGAAGGACCACCCGAGATTTCTTATCGAGGTCCAAGACCACTTGAGGCGCTTTCACCCGCGTATTCTATCCACAGCAGCGGCTTCAACCTGACCTTAGCGATCAGTTCCACGAGCGCGGGCGCTGGAATGTTTCTCGTAGGGGCCCCGAACTGTGATCACTGGCCCCACCTGCGTCGGCATAGCCTTATTGTCGAACGACGCCGTCCGGCCGGGGGAATGGTGGCGAACATGTTCAGCTGGGGCGCACCGGCCACGCTGGACCTGCAGAAGCTGGTGCTCAAGGAGATCGACCTGCACGGCACCATCGCCTAAGTCCGCGAACACCCTGCCGTGATCAAGATGGTGCAGGAGGGCAAGGTGGACCTCAAACCATTCATCACTGGCCGGATGGCACTGGAGGACTTGGTGGATCAGGGCTTCGACACCCTCCTCGCACAAGTAATTCGCGGGATCGGCGGGATCAACGCCGTCTTGGTGACCTGGTGGGAATCCAGCCCTCGGCTATTTCTTCCGCATCTTGTTTATGACTTCCGCTGCCTTGCGGTAGGCCTCTTTGGCTTCGGGGCTTGCTGCTGCATGATATATCTTCTTGCCGTCCTCAAGCAGTTTCTCTGCCTTGGCCTGCGTCTCGGGGTCCTTGGCGAGAGCGTAAAGCTTGGCGGCGGCAGTTTTTGCCTTCTGCCCGCCGTCCTTCATAACAGCAGCGGCTTTGGCTGCTTTTCCGGCCATGGTTGCTCCGTAAAATCGTAGGCGGGTTGTTGTCTTAGTGAGCTGAGTATGCTGCAAATGGTAGTAAGCGCTTTGCTCACCCGAGTTGATTAGGCTGCGATTCCAGGGAATACGACGAGGGATCCGTCACGCTTCCGTTCAATTTCAATTGCAACGTCATCCCGGTGGCCAGATACCTGTAGCTCGTCTCCCAGAGCGCGAAGTCGGTACGAGGCTTGTAGCAGTTGGTCTACTTCGCCAGCCGTAAACGCGGGAAGGCGGAAACCGCCGTCGCGCTTCACCTGGAGCGCAGAGAGTCGAAGGAGCACCTGGTTGATACCTGACTCCAACTCGTCGGTGCTGCGCCCGTCGTCGTGGAGCGTCCCGATGAAACTCTTGAAGGAATTGCCGGTGTCCTGCTGGGCGTGCTCGACTGCTTGAAGCACGAGCACCCGCCGCTTGAGAGCGATGGCCAGCCGTGCAATCTCCAGGTGCGCCCGGAAGGTTCCACCTTCCTCGGTGATGCCGGGAAACGGCTTTTTCAATTCGCTTACCTCGACTGCGCCGTCGGACAGCGCATCCAGTGCCGCTTCCCACTTCTTCAGCCGCCGCCGAGTGGCAGCGATAGCGGTATTGATGCCGTGCACGGAGGAATCCAGACCCAGCGAAAGGCCAATCCGGCCCTGGTCAAGGAGGATCGACGTCGCCTTGTCGATCGCTTCACGGCAACCGTCCAACTCGTTGCGTTCTTTATCGAGGTTGTCCTCGTGCAACTGCTCCAAGAGGTCAGTGATCCGCTCAATTGCTTCCTGGCGCTGGTGCTCGGCATATGCGCTGACGCTGACGGCCACAGCCATCAGCACGAGTGGCGCGGCCACTGTCAGAGCTCCAGCGCTGGCTACTGCAACGCCAGCCGTCGCTGCCGAACCAGTTGCAGCGCCGGCAGTGCCTGCAGCTGCGGCTTTGCCTGCAACAGGCACGAACTTCGCCGCACCTACGATTCTGGTCGAGCCCATCAGAGGACCATGAATAGCTCCTGCGACTCCTTTGGCCGCCATGGGCCGCACAAGCCCCTTGCCCACCTGTGCGGCAACCTTGGCAGGGACTACCATCCGGTACAGCACCTCTCCGGTATCGGCCACGTTCAGTTGCGGGGGAGCGGATTTCGCTGTTTGGGTTACCAGCTGCGCCAATTGCTTTGCCAGCGGGCTTGCAACGTCAAGTGGGATCCCGCCTTTACGGTCACGAGTCGGTGGCATGGAATGCATCTCGAGTGTTGCGATCGGGGCGTCCGCAAGTGCTGCCAAAACCGTCCGCAGTTCTGCAAGGCGGGCCGGCGTTAGGCCCTCGGTGCCAAGCAAGTCAGACACGCTGACCGCCTCTGTAGCCAGTGTCCACACCGGTACGAGTGCCTTGCTGTCAGTAGTAGTCACTTGTTTCCCCTCGATGAAGTGAAGCCGCCCTGGGCGGTGCTAGCGACGGCGCCTGGGGGAGCCAAGAACGTGATCCTTGCCCAATTGTCACCGGTCGTTATCGTCCCACATAGAGATCAGAACTTCTGAAAGTGTCGCCACCCTAACCGTCGGGCGAGTCCCGCTACACTGATCCTGAATCAGCCAGACAGTAATTCTGGAAGCAATCACCAGGAACGGAACCTCCGCCGTTTCAAGGCAAAAGGGGTCCAATGTCCGAAGCCAAATCATTCAAGCCCGTCGCGCTCGTTGCATCTGCCGTGGCGGTGCTTCTGGCTGCACTGTTGGTGGCGAGCATGCTTGGGTTCGGCCCGTTTTCGAGCAAGAGCGAGCGGAACCAAACCGTTCTTCTGGAGTCCGTCAAAAACGTAAGCCAATACCACGCTGCGGTCGGTAATTTTGAGCTTTTGTTGGACGAGAAAGAAAGCACCGGGGGGCTTCCCGATTTCATAGCAGGACGACGGACGCTCTTTGTGGCCGCTGGGACCGTCAATGCCTATGTCGACCTTGCAGGTCTCGCCGAAGAGGACCTTACTCTGTCAGCGGACGGCAAATCGGTGACGCTGCGGCTTCCCGAGCCGCAGCTCGACAAGCCCAATATTGACCACGACCGGTCCTATGTGTACAGCCAGGACCGTGGCATCGCTGACCGAGTCGTAGATGCTTTCACGGCGCCTCAGCAGGCGGAGCTCTATCTCCTCGCCGAATCAGATATGGCTGACGCTGCGGAGAAGTCCGAGCTGCGGCAGCGAGCAGGTGAAAATACCAAGAGCATGCTGACTGGTCTGTTCGGGTCGCTCGGATACGAGGTTACCTTTGAGGGCGGCGCATCTAGCTAGGTAATGCTGATCGACCGGGTTGGTGCAGGCTTCGGCGTAATCAGCTGCTTCAAATTATTGAGCAGGACGCCGTAGTGGCCTCCAAAATGAATTTCAGCCACCTCAACAGCATCCCTCATCCCGGAACTTTTGCACCTGATTGGGGTCGGTGCCGTCGTCCGCCACCAGGGTCCACGGCAGTGCCAGCCGTGCCAGACGTGGAAGGGTCGCTGCCCAAGCTTGGACGAGTCGGCCAGCACGTAGACTCCCGGCCTCGACGCCCTCCGAATTGGCCAGCTCCTGCATGGTGTTGATGCCCGGCGTGGTCAGGAGAGCTCCTCGAACCCGCGCAGTTCTTGGGCCAGGGCACCCACGTTGGAGCCGGCGTCGAGCAGGATGTTCCCGCAGGGTTCGATCACGGACGCCCCCCACCTCGAACCGGGCGAAGAGTTCCTCCACGGATTGTCCCGCAATGGTAAAACAAACCCCTTACAAACTTACTGCTGTATCACCCGGTTGGCCGGCAGCAACAGGGGCGGCGATGGCGCTTACCCTTGAGGACTTCGGGTTTATCTGGCAAGGAATCATTGTCTGCGGCATTGACTAGTGTGAGACGCATGACTGTTCTCCGCGCCGCCCTCACGGCCTCCCGTCTGTTGAGCGAAGACCCGGCGTGGCGTCTGCTCCGTGCAAACAACGCAGCCATCGCCGTGGCTGTGCTGAGCAAGCATCTGGGCGGCGAGCAACGGCGGTTGGCGGCGCCGGCGCTCTTTGAGCAGGTTGAGGAGGACCTGGAGGAGCTGCGCGGCAATGGCTTCGACCTGCCGCAGACGGCTCAGGCATATTGCACGGCATGGCGTAATGACGGCATCCTGATCCGTCGCACGGCAGAGGGATCCCGCGAGGAGACCTTTGAGTTGTCGCTCGGTTCCCTGCAGGCCATTCGCTTTGTCACCGAGTTGTCTGAGCCACGACAGGCCGTGACCGAATCGCGTCTTGCCACCATCCTGGACAGGGTGCGCGTGCTGGCCCGCGAGACAGACCCGGACAGTACGTCGCGGCTGCGGGCACTGCATGAGGAACGCGCCCGCATCGATGCCCAGATCGAGCGTGCCGCCGGCGGGGACGTCGACGTGCTGTCCGCAGAGCAGGCCGCTGAACGGCTGCGCGACGTACTGTCGCTCATTGAAGAAATACCCAGTGATTTTGCCCGGGTCCGGTCCGAGCTTGAGCAACTCAACAGGGACCTGCGGGAACGGCTGATCGAACAGGATGGCCCGCGCGGCAGCGTCCTGGATGACATCTTCCGCGGTGTTGATCTCTTGGCCGCGTCAGAGGCTGGACGGAGCTTTTCCGGCTTCTACGCTTTACTGCTTGACCCGGAACAGGGACGTGATTTCGAGGACAGCATCGACACCATCATGGACAGGGAATTCACGTCCCGGCTCTCCGCGACGCAAGTGAGGACCCTGCGCCGGATTCTGCCCACGCTCCAGGACCGTAGCTCCGAAATCCATGCCGTCATGACTGCGTTCAGCCGCAGCCTGCGCCGCTTTGTCCAGTCCCAGGAACTCGAACAGGACCGGCTGATCAACCAGCGGCTGCGTTCTGCATTGCGGCAAGCTTTAGAGACCTCGCAATCGGTGAAGCCCTATGCCAAGACGGAATTGTCGCTGGACCTGACCAGTGTTCCGCTCAATACAGTGGCCGCTTTAAACCTGCACAATCCGGCCGACTTCGAAGCCGCTGGCGAGATCACCGAGCATGACGCCGAGACAGTGGACATTGAGGAACTCCGGGCTTTGGCCCGCGCCTCTGAGATCGACATGATCGAATTGACCGGGAATATAAATGCCGTGCTGAGTCGGCAAAGCTCTGCAACCATTGCCGACGTTTTGGCTGATCGTCCGGCCACCCAAGGTGTGGCAAGCGTCGTCGGACTCCTAGTGCTCGCCGAAGAGCACGCCACCGCGCTGAGCGGCCGTGAAGACGTCACCTGGCAGCCTCCGGCACCCTCCACCAACGGCTCCGGCACCACGCGCCGCGGCACCGTTGGCCGCTACCTCTTCACCGAAAGGATCCACCCGTGAGCGAATCAGGCGTACCCGGACCGGCCGGAGGCGAGGAGTCGGTGTCCGACGTCGTGCTGTGGGATGGCGACAACGGCACCCTGCGCGAGCCTTCCCGCCGCGTCCTCGTCCAGCTTCTGCGGGGCCCCTATCTCTCCGCTTCCCGGCACGGGAACCTCTGGACGGCGCTCTTGTCCGACGAGGACGCCGTCCGGTCCAGCTTGGCCGACCTGTTCTTGGACCTTGTCACTGATCACGCCGCACAGGTCGCCTTCGTCCGCAACACGTCCGCGGACGTTGACGCGCCAAAGGTCATGCGCACCGCCACGTTGACGTTCCTGGACACGGCGCTGCTGCTCCACCTGCGGCAGACGCTACTGCAGGAAAGCGGCGGTCGGAAAACCATCGTCGGCGCGGACGAGGTGGCCGATCAGCTGCAGGTTTACCGAGGGAAAGACAATGCCGACATCGCGGGATTCTCCAAACGCATCAACTCGTCCTGGCAAAAAATGGTCAAATACGGGCTGTTGGCTGCAACTAGCACGGAGGGCCGTTTCGAGGTTTCGCCCGTCTTGAGGCTCGTCTTCGGTGCGGAGGAGATTGCAGCCGTGCAGGCGGAGTACCGGCGGCTGGCGGCGGAGGTGGAGCCCGGCTCCGCAGAACTGCCCGACACCGATTCCGCAGAACTGCCCGACACCGATGAGGAGACAGAATGAGCATGACGATGGCGGCCACGGCGCCAGGCATCCGGACCGGTCAGTGGCGGCTGGAACGGGTAGAGCTGCTCAACTGGGGGACGTTTCAAGGCCACCACGGCCTGGACATTGCACGAAAGGGCTTCCTGCTGACTGGCCATTCCGGCTCGGGAAAGTCGTCACTGGTCGATGCCATCTCAGCCGTGCTGACGCCCCGCGGAAAGCTGCATTTCAACGCGGCCGCCCAGGACGCCTCCGCCCGGGGAGAAGACCGGACTATTGTGAGCTACATCCGCGGCGCGTGGCGGCGCAGCGCAGATGACGAAACGGGCGAAGTGCGTGCGGAATATCTGCGGACCGGCGCCACGTTTAGCGGCATCCTGCTGCGCTACAACGACAACACAGGGGCTAAGCCGGTGCTGTTGCTCAAGCTGTACCACCTGCGCCGAGGCTCCAACACGCCCGCTGACGTCAGCGAATTGAGCATCCTCCTGCAGGAGGATGCTCAACTCACTGAGTTTGTCGACTACCTTCGCAACGGCATCGAGACCCGGCGCATCAAGAGCACCTGGCCGGCCGCGTACGTCACCGACAAGCATTCGGCCTTTGCCAGCCGCTTCTGCCGCCTGATGGGCATCTCCGGCGAAAATGCCGTGCTTCTGCTGCACAAGACGCAATCGGCCAAGTCGCTGGGCAGCCTTGATGACCTATTCCGCCAATTCATGCTGGACAGGCCAAAGACGTTCGACATCGCCACTACCGCAGTGGCGCAGTTTGGCGAATTGTCCGAGGCCCACCGGCTGGTGGTGGAAGCGCGCGAGCAAGTGGAACATCTGCGGGGGATGGAGGAACCGGCCCGCGCGTTCGGGCTGAACAGCGCGCGCGCCACCGAGGCCGCCGCACTTTCCGCGGCGTTGACCAGCTTTAGGGATGAATGGAAGCTCAAGCTGGCCAAGGACGCCAAAGCGGCCGCGGAGTCTGCCGCGCTCACCGCCCAGCATGACGTCGATTTAGCCACCGCCACTACGGAGGAATTGGAAGAGGCTCATTCGGCCGCCCGCCGGCAAGTGGACGGCCATGGCGGCCAGGCCGTGCGTGACCAACAGACGCAGGTGGACATGGCTCAGGAACGCGAACGCGATGTCCTGGGCCGGCGCGCGGAGCTGGCCTCAAAGTTGGAGGCGGTAGGCATTAGCTTCCCCGCCAGCTTCGAAGAGTACGAGGAACTTCGGGCCGCGGCCCGCACCGAACGCAGCGGCTTGGAGGCCGCCCGGGCGGCTAGCAGACAGACCGTCAATGAGCTTCATGAGGCCCGCGGTGCCGCCAAAGCGAAAGTCCGCGACCTCGAAACGGAGCTCAAATCCCTGCGCGGCCGACGGTCCAATCTCGGCGACAGGCTGGTCACAGCGAGGTCCGTAGTAGCCGAAGCGGCGGGCCTGCCGGCGTCGGCGTTTCCGTTCGCCGGTGAACTGTTAGAGGTCCGGAAGGAATTCGCGGACTGGACCGGAGCCATCGAGCGGGTGCTGCGTCCGCTGGCCACCGTCATGCTCGTCCCGGAGAAGCACATTGACCGTGTGCGCGAGGCCGTCGACGGGCTATTTCTGGGCGCGCGGCTCGTCTTCGAGTCCGTCCCCAGCCGGTCAGAGCCGCCGCGGCCCGCACGGACCGAGCGGTCCTTGGTCTCGCGGGTCCAGGTTGCCGACGGTCCTATGGCCGGTTGGCTGCACGCGGTTCTGTCAGGCAACTATGACTATGAATGCGTCGATTCGCCCGCGGAACTCGGCGGTTCGGAGAAAGCCGTCACTCGTGCCGGGCAGGTCAAACGCTCACGCACCCGACACGAAAAAGACGATCGGTCACGGGTGGACGACCGCTCAACGTGGGTGCTCGGATTCGACAACGCCGACAAACTGGAGCTACTGAGTTCACTGGTCCAGGCCGCCCGAGCCACGGCTGACCAACTCGCCGACAGGGTCGACGCCGCTGAGAATCGGCGCGAGGTCGAACGCCTGCGCGCCGAGGCACTGGCACTGACTGAAACCCAAGGCTGGGACCAACTGGATGCTGGCCGGGCCCGCGCCAGGGTGGAGAGCCACAAAGAACGGCTGGCGGAGATCCTCGCGGCGAGTGGCAACCTTCGAGCAGCCGAAGCTGTCGCGAAGGAGGCCAGGGCGCGCTGGGCGGCTGCGCAGAAGGCCCAGCAGGCCGCCATGGAGTCGCTGGCTGAAGTCAGAACACAACTGGCGGGATTGGACCGCACCGTGTTAGGGCTTGAACCGCGTGTTGCCGCGTCGGCCGACGTGCCTGAGGAGCTTGCAGCCAGTCTGCGGGAACGGTTCCTGAGGCAGCGCCGCAGCATCGTCCACGAGGTGATCGACGAAGTCGCACTGACGGTGGCCACTGGGTTGAGCGCGGAGGAAAAGCAGGCCACGTCCCAGGCCGCAGCCGCCCGAACAGCCTTCGCCTCGCTGGCAGGAGAGTTCCGGCGTCTTTGGCCCGCCAAAGCCGGGGACTTGACCGACCAGGTGGAGGATGGCGGCGGATATCTTGCTCTGTTGGAGCAGCTTGTCGCGGACCGCCTGCCGGACTTTGAGACCCGGTTCTTCGAACTCATGGAACGCCAGTCGCAGCAAAATGTGGCCACATTGGCCAATGAGATCCGCCGCGCGCCCTTGGAAGTGCGCGACAGGGTGGCCCCCATCAACGGCTCCCTCAAACGGTCTGCCTTCGACGCCGGGCGGTTCCTGAAGATCGTTGTAAAGGAGAACCGGGGCGAGCTGGGCAGGAAGTTCCTCAGCGACCTGCAGGACATCAGTACGGGCTCATGGGTGGCCCAGAGCCGCGACGATGCCGAAGCCAAGTTCGAAGTCATGCGGCGCATCATGGAGAAACTCGCCTCGAGCGAACCCGGCGACACCTCCTGGCGGAACCAATGCCTGGACACCCGGCTGCACGTGCGCTTCACCGCCACAGAGGTGGACTCCGCCGGCAGGCAGCTCAATGTATACGATTCCAGCGCGGGTCTCTCCGGCGGTCAGCGACAAAAGCTTGTCACGTTTTGCCTGGCCGCGGCCCTGCGCTACCAGCTGGCCGGCGATGACGAGGACGTGCCGCGCTACGGAACCGTCATCATGGACGAGGCGTTCGATAAGGCGGACAGCAACTTCACCCGCATCGCCATGGATGTCTTCACTGAATTCGGTTTCCACATGGTGCTCGCCACCCCGCTGAAACTCCTGCAAACGCTGGAGGACTACATTGGGGGCATGGCCGTGGTCACCTGCCGGGAGTTCCAGGACTCCCGCATCGGCTCCCTGTCCATGGACGACGGCGAGGGTCCGGACTCTGCGCCACCGCCTGCCGAGGTGCCGGTCCGGGAGCAGCCGGCCGGCACAGGGCTGCTGGAAACCCTGGATGCTGAAGATCCTGCGGAGACGGGCGCGCTGTTTTGAGCCCCACGCCGGTGACACCTGCCGGGGCGGCCGCGCAGGCGCTCAAGAAATACAACCGCCACGTTGGCTCGTGGTCCGTAGGCGACGACGCGTCGCTTCCCTTTGGCATCCCCTTGCATCCGCCCACCGAAGCACAGGCATTGGCCTCCGTGTCCGCCGCCGTCGACTGGGCCAAGTCATGGGAAGGGGCCGCCGACGTGTTGTGGACGGAACGCCGCTGGGCCAGCCTGGGCCAGCAGCGGATTCCCGACCGTGTGCAACTCGACACCCCCGGGGCTGTCGCTGCATTTGCCGGCAAAACCACCCACTGGCAACGGGCATCCTTCAGGGCCAAAGCACTGCTCGACTCGGTACCGCTGCCCCCTTCGGACCGGTTTGCGAGCGCGGTGGGCCGCAGCGCTGTGGAACTTGCCGCCTTGGCTCCCGAAGACTTCACCCGGCTCGCCGGCGTACTGGAATGGCTCAGAGTGCATCCGGCGTCCGGACTGTACATCCGCCAATTGCCCATCCGCGGAGTCGACACCAAATGGGTCCAGAAGTACAGGCCCCTCGTCACGCGACTGCATGAAGCAGCCACCGGTAGAAGTGGGTTGGGACTGGCGGACAAACCGGACCTGGTCCGCGTGCGTTTCCTCGACCCCGCTCTGGCGCCGGGCGGATTGGCGGATCTGGCTGCACCGGTCACGGAGTTGGCCGCTATGGACCTGAGCCCCGAGGTGGTCTACGTGTTTGAGAATCTGGAGTCCGTGTTGGCCATGCCACCTCTGCCGGGCGCTGTGGTGGTCCATGGCTCCGGCTACGCAGTGGACAGGTTGGCCCGCATCCCGTGGATCCGCGACCATGGCGTCGTCTATTGGGGCGATCTAGACAGCCACGGGTTTGGCATTTTGAACCGCTTGCGGGCCCAAAACATTGCCGTCGTCACGGTGTTGATGGACGTGGCCACGTTGGAGGCGTTCAAAGACCTGTGGGGACACGAGCCCAAACCGGCCGTTGGGTTCATGCAGCACCTTTTGCCGGAGGAGCTTGCCGTAGTGGAACAGCTGGCGGTACGCGGCAACGTGCGTCTAGAACAGGAACGGATCGACTGGATGACCGCCATGGCGGTGCTCATCTCGACACGGCGCTGACCGGTTGCGCTTGGTCTACTTCCGTTCCAGCGGTCCCAGACATCTTTGTCCGGCCAGCTGCATCTAGTCGTCGCCAGCTCGGACTGGGTGGCCTCAACTAGGGGCTCAATCCCCGCCTAAAGCAGGCCACCACGATCAAAGCTCCCGAGTAAACACCCTCAGCAGCACGTCCTGCCTTGCGGTGACATGGGGCTGATGGGCTTGGGGGCGAACGGGTGTCGCCGCCTCTTTTCCCACCACCGTTCTCCATGGGCGAGCGGTCCACGACGTCACGACGCCACCGGTGACGTAGGGGATCGGCGGCTGCAAAAGCTCGTGCGGCTTCGAGTGCGTTTTCGCCCGTGAATATCAGCAACCCACTGAAGGGTCCGTCACCAACGGCTCCACCTAGCAGAAGATCGCCGCGTTCGACTGCTTCCCACGCCGCCATGAGGTGGACTGAGCGGTACTTTTCGCGGGTCTGAAGGTAGTTGTCGACGTAGAGGTATGCGAGCACTGCGTGCCCGTGGGTTCGCTCGTTGCTAGAAGTAGCGTACCCACGGGGATTCAACCCGTGACCGCGGCCACTTCAACCTGAACCCCCGCATCCCTAAACTTCCGCACCTGCCCCGCGTCCGGGCCGTCGTCCGTTACAAGGTCCAGGGCAAAGCCAAGCGCGCCCACGCATGGAAAGGCCGGAGGCCGAGCTTGGACGAATCCGCCACCACGTAGACCTCGCGGCCCCGCCGCGCCATGAACTCCTTGAGACGGTTTGGGCGTGGTTAGCCTCGCAGATGCCGTCCTCGGCGGTGACGGCGTCGGCGCCCAGGAACACCCGGTCAAAGCTCATCCGCTCCAGCGCCGCCTCGGCCAGCGGGCCCACGAAGCTCTGGCTCAGGCTCCGCAGCCGGCCGCCCAGGCAGTCCACATCGATGCCCTCCGAATCGGCCAGCTCCTGCATGGTGTTGATACCCGGCGTCGTCACGGACAGCTTCTCGAAGCCGCGCAGCTCATGCGCCAGGGCACCCACGGTGGAGCCGGCGTCGAGCAGGATGCTCTCCCCGGGCTGGATCACGGACGCCGCCCAGCGGGCGATCGCATGCTTCTGCTCAAACGCCTCACCCGTGCGCTGCCGCAGCGACGCCTCCGGGTGGTGCGCACCCAGGGCCATGGCACCGCCGTAGGTGCGGGCCAGCCGGCCATGCCTTTCGGGTTTCGGCAGGCTCAACCACCGCTCTTGTCAGGCACGGTTTCGACAAGCTCAACCATCGACAGCTCTAGCCGGAATACCCAAAGCAGAACGTTCTCGCCGGGCACATACCAGTCACGGGCCGGAACCCTTTGGATGCCCAGGGATTCATAGAGACCATGGGCCCGTTCCATAAAGGTCGCACTCGTGATGCTGATCGCGCTGATAGCCGGCAATGACTGCGCGTGTTCAATAATCCGGCGGACAACAGTGCGGCCAACCCCGCTGCCCTGTACCGCCAGATCGACCGCGAGCATCCGGAACTCGAGCTCATTTTCAATCGCGATCTCGCTGTATGGCTGTCCCGCGAAGGTTAGCGTCACTGCCGCGACCACCGCGCCGGACGTTTCGGCCACCCACACCTCAGCATGCTCCGCCCGGTGTTCCACGTTGGCCAGCACGCTCATGTACGGGTGGTCGGCAGTGAAATGCCCGGCATGGAGATACGCCTCGCGGGTTATTCTCCGGACCTCCGAATAGTCGGCGGGCGTTGCCGGCCTGAAAACCAGATTCACCGCGCAGCAACCCTGGCTTCAGCCACCCGGGCAACGTACTCTTCCAGCGGTGCCAGTGCCGGCTGCGATGACGGATCACTCACCGCATCGGCCCCCACAGCGTTGGCCACGGCCAACGCCGCGGAATAGTCTAGCCCAGCCCCGAGTGCCAGAACCAGCGCGGCGCAGAACGCATCACCCGCGCCGATCGTATTGGCCACAGCCACGGAAGCGGCCGGTGCCTCAGCCACCTTCCGTCCGTGCTCGAACATCGCCGAACCGTCCTTCCCGTACGTCACTGCGACAAGCTTCGCCTCCGCCAGCGCCGGAATCAGCTCGTACTCGGTCTCGTTCACGATCACCAGGTCGCAGCGCTCCAGCAGCTCCGCCGGCAGGTCCATCGCCGGGGCGGCGTTCAGCACGAAGAACCCGGTGGAGCGCCGGGCGGCCTCCAGCACCACGGGCAGTCCGACCTCGAGCTGGCACAGCACCGTCTCGTCCGGCGCAAACGAAACGCCATCCAGCGAAAACGCAGAGTTGGCGCCCGGGCACACCACGATCTGGTTTTCGCCCTCGCGGTCTACCACGATCAGCGCCGTGCCGGTCGCGTCGCCGTCGAGCACTGCCACATCGGCGGTGTCCACGCCGGCAGCGGCCAAGGCATCAAGCATCAGGCGGCCCTGGGCGTCGTCGCCCACAGCGCCGATCATCCTCGCGCTCCCGCCCAGGCGTGCGGCGGCCACTGCCTGGTTGGCCCCCTTGCCGCCGGGCTGCTGCTGCAGGATACCGCCGCCGACGGTTTCCCCGGCGGTGGGGAGCCGGTCCGTGGTGGCGATGATGTCCAGGTTAATGCTGCCAACGACGGTGACGGCAGGAAGTCGAGTGCTCATGAGGAAGTCCTATCAGGTCGAGCCAGGGGCGGCTGAATCAGGAAATAGTGTACGCCATGGTTGTACTTGTGCGTCATACGTGGTTGTATAACAACTCACATCCCAACAGCAGGACCAGCCTGCAGAACAAAGGAGTTTGATGTGAACACCCCAGCCACCGCAACCGCCCCGCCGCCAGCCGTCGTCGGTGCCGAAACAAACGCAGGCCAGCCGCAATTCGCTGGGCGCCGCGCCGCCCTCCTCATCTCCACCCTGCTGCTCGGCGTGCTGTCCTTCCAGCTCAACGCCAGCATGGTCACGCCTGCGCTGCCGCAGATCGCGGCCTCCTTCGGCCAGAGCGCCGACAGCGCCGCACCCGTGCAGTCCATGTTCTTCCTCGCCGGCGCCATCGCCGGCCCGGTGATCGGACGGTGGAGCGACTTTATCGGCCGCCGCGCGGCCCTGCTCCTGGTCCTGGCCATCATGGGCGCCGGCACCATCCTCTGCATCGCCGCCCCCACTTTGCCTCTGCTCATTGCCGGCAGGTTCCTCCAGGGCGTGTCCAGCGCCGTCTTCGCCCTCGCCTACATCGTCCTCAGCGAGAACCTGCAGGCCCGCCTCTTCGGCACCTCCGTCGGCATCATCGCCGCCATCAACGGGGGAGTGGGCGGCGTCGACGGCTACGTCGGCGGCCTCATGGCCGAAACACTGGGCTTCCGGTCCATCTTCGTCGTCGTCCTGGTCCTGACCGCCATCGCCGCCGCCTGCATCCTCAAAACCGTCCCGGCCGGACGCCCCCAGGGAGTGCGCGGCGCGATGGACTGGTGGGGAGCCGGATCCCTGTCCCTGTTCCTGGTCTTCATCACCTACTTCGTCTCCGGCGGCTCGGCCGCCGGCTGGACCGCGCCCAGCACCCTGGCCCTGCTGGCCGGCACCGTCGCGTCCTTCGCCGCCTTCTGGATGATCGAGAAGAAGCGCAGCCACCCGCTCATCGCCGTCCACCACCTGCGCTCCCGCCAGGTCTGGCCGGTAATCGCCACCACCGTCCTGACCCTCGCCGGCATCTTCGCCATCATCAACTTCACTGTGGTGCTGCTCAGCCAGGACACCAAGAATGGCTTCGGACTCAGCGCCTCCCTGTCCGCGCTGCTGTTCCTGACCCCCGCCGCACTGATCGGCGTCTTCGCCGCGCCCCTCGCCGGCTGGCTCGCCGACCGCCGCGGCTGGATCAAAACCCTCCGCGCCGGCACCGGGCTCAGCCTCGCCTGCGCCATCATCGCCGCGACGTTCGCCGACAACCAGGTGGCCGTGCTGATCGCCGTCGCCGCCCTCGGCATCTTCTACAACGGCTTCTTCCTCACCGCCATCAACGGACTCTCCGTCCTGCTCTCGCCCAAGGAGGCCCCCGCTGCCCTGCCTGGCATCAACGGCGCCTCCTTCGGCATCGGCGCGAGCCTCGGCGTCGTGCTCGTTGCGCCGTTCGCCGCCCAGGCCACCTCCGCCGGTTATGCCACCGCCCTCTGGATCTCGGTGGCCATCACCGCCGCCGCGTTCATCGTCAGCCTCTTCGTCGCCGCCCCCAAGGGCGAATCCCTCTAGCCCCACGCCAACCCCAGCACCAACGAAACGAGAACCACCGCCATGACCACGTCCATCAGCCACCCGTTCTACCTCGACTGCGACACCGGCATCGACGACGCCCTCGCCCTGGCCTACCTGCTCGCCTCCCCGCAGGCGGACGTGCGGGGGATCGGCACCGTCAGCGGCAACGTCAGTGCCGCCGTCGGCGCCCGGAACACCCTGGACCTGCTCCAGCTCGCCGGGCACGCGCACATCCCCGTCGCCCTCGGAGCCCACGACCCGCAGACCGGCACGTTCCACGGCGGCGCCCCGCATGTCCACGGCGCCAACGGCATCGGCGAGGTCTCCCTTTCGACGGCGGCGGCTGAACTCGCGTCCGAGACCGCGGCGGAGATGTTGGTGCGGCTTGCCCACGAGCAGCCCGGCACGCTGCGGGTCCTGGCCATCGGCCCGCTCACCAACATCGCCGAGGCCCTGCGGCTGGAACCGGAGCTGCCCCGGCTGGTGGAGGAGATCACCATCATGGGCGGTGCGGCGCTGGCCCCCGGCAACATCACGGCGGTGGCGGAGGCGAACATCGCCAACGACCCCGAGGCCGCCGCGGATGTCTTCGCCGCCGGCTGGAACGTCACCCTGGTGCCGCTGGACGTGACCATGTCCAACGTGCTGGAGGAAAGCCACCGGCAGGAGCTGCTGGCCGCCGGCCACCCGGTTCCGCAGGCGCTGGGGGAGATGCTCGGCTACTACTTCCGGTTCTACGAGGGCATCTTCGGCCGGGCCTGCTCGGCCATGCACGACCCCCTCGCTGCGGCTCTCGCGGTGGGCGGCGTCAAGGCCGCCGTCGCCCCGGTGGTGCATGTCGCCGTCGACACCACCGACGGTCCCGGCCGCGGCCAGACCGTCTGCGACCTCCGCGGACTCTACTTGGACTACCCGGAGCAGGCCGGCGCCCGCTGCCGGGTGGTGCTGGCGCTCGACGGCGACTTCGCGCCACACCTGGTGGAGGTGCTGCTGTCGCTCACTGAGAGTACGACGCCGGCCCTCGCCTCCGCGGCCACGTCACCGGCCGTGTAATTGGGCGACAGCTCTATCTAGCTGGTGCAGATTGAAGCAAGATGCTCTTTATGAAAAAGATCGTTATAGCCAGCGTCGCCGCGGTAGCCATGGGGTTCGGCGGAATCACCCTGGCAGCCCCGGGCAACGCCGTGGCGCCGGGCAACGCGGCGACCCAGTCATCACATGTTGCGGGACAGATCATGGTCAAATTCCGCGACAAGGGTGCGGCGGCTGGCGCCCTGCGCCAGCACGGCCTCAGGGAGGGCCCCGGTATCGGCAGCACTGGCGCTCAACTCATCAAGGTGCCCGCCGGTAAAGAACTGCAGCTCATCGAAGCCTTGAGCCGGAACCCGGTAGTTGAGTACGCCGAGCCGGACGAGCAGGTTACTGCCGCCACCAATGACCAGTACTTCCCGCAACAGTACGCCCTGCAGAACACTGGTCAGTCTCTCACCAGCGCCAACGGCACGCCGGTGGCGGCCGACGGCACAGCGGACGCCGATGTCGATGCCGTCGAAGCGTGGACCGCCGCGACCGTGAAAGGCACACCAGTCGCCATTCTCGATTCAGGGGTGGCTAATGTCCACGACGACATCGCACCGCAGGTTGTTGGATTCGCCAACTTCGTGAGTGCGGACACCAAAGAAGATCCCAAAGCAGACCCTGAGGACAAGTACGGCCACGGCACCCACGTCGCCGGCATCGTTGCCGCCAAAGCCAACAACACGATAGGTGTTGCCGGTGTCTGCCCGGACTGCACCATCCTGGATGTCAAGGTGCTCAATGACAGCGGGTCCGGCTCCAGCTCGGCCATTGCAAACGGCATCAGCTGGGCCGCCGCCAACGGTGCCAAAGTGATCAACATGAGCCTCGGACAGCGTGTCTCGTCACGCACGCTGGAAACTGCCGTCAACAACGCATGGAACCGAGGCGTGGTGATAGTAGCCGCGGCCGGCAATGCCGGTACGCAGGCCAAGATCTACCCTGGCGCGTATCCCAACGTTATTGCCGTGGCTGCAACGGACAACAGGGATGTCAAAGCGTCGTTCTCGACCTATGGTAAATGGGTGGATCTCGCGGCGCCGGGTGTTAATGTCTACTCGACCTTCCCGAACCACCCCTTCGTCCTGGGGACGCAGAATGGCCGGTCCACGGGTTATGACATTGGCAGCGGCACCTCAATGGCCTCACCGATTGTGGCCGGCGTTGCCGCGCTTGTCTGGAGCACATCTGCCGACATCGATAACGATGCAGTCCGCGACAAGGTCGAACTCACCGCTGACAATATTGATGGAACGGGCACCCTCTGGGAGCACGGCCGCGTGAATGCCTGCAAGGCCGTCGATGGTGATTGCCCCTTGCACTAGCGCATGACCGGCCCGCGCCAGCATGAAAGGCCGGGGCCCGGACCGGTTATGCGGGGGAGGGCCGCCTAAGCTCGGACGGAGCCCATGGAATACCCTGCCTTCACAGTGAACTTCCCGGTGATCCTTGTGTCTGTCATGGTCACCGTTCTTGTCGGCGTTATTGCTCTTGTCCTCAACAGCCTGAAGAAGCGCCGGACTGCCTTGATCCTGAGCAGTGCAACGGTGCTGCTGATTGCCGCCTTCGTGGTTGCCAGCGGGTTTCTGGAGGCGGCTAGAACCAATGAGATGCTACGTGAAGCAGACGACCTTGCAGTTCCTGAGGGCTTCAAGCTCGGGAATGTGCAGGGAAGGTCAGGGCGGATCGTTCAAGCCACGGCATTCCTTCCCTGCGGGGCGGTGACTGCACCCTGCCCGTCCCTGCACCGGCAGTGGTCGGGGCCTGAAGGCCAGGGCATGACGCGGGCAGACGTGGAACGGATTATCCGTGACAGCGGGTGGCAGGGAAAGCTGGTCATCAACGAGGAAAACTGCGAGCTGCAGTACACGAACAGCAGTTGGATCACCTGTGAAGCGCGCGGGAAGCTCAAGGACTTTGATGCTCAGATGAGGCTGTCTCAGATTAGGGGAGACGCATGGTGGCTGTCGTTCATGCTGGACCCGGAAAGATAGAAACTTCCCTTTAGCGGGCCCCGCATATTAGTTCGGCCTACGACTGCAGCGAGTGCATCAGCAAGATGTGCCCGGCGCGTGCCGCAACCAGGCATTTTGGTCAAGTAGAAGGGCCGGTTCGCATGTCTGACGTACTGCGTCAGCACGATGCGGACGGCGCCCACCAGGCTGCCTCGGACCACCTGCAGGGCACGGCTCCTAGCCTCGCCGGAGAATTCCTCGGCAGCAACATCCGATGTTCCCTGACCTGCTTCACTGCCATTCGGCCATTGCACTTTTGTGCAGGCGCGTTTGGCCGTTTTTCCTGGCTGTCGCCCTAGAAAATGGTTACTGACCAGTAGCTTTGGCTCGGGACAGGAGCGTCACTGCAGCGCAGACAGGCTTCGCCAGGCAGCCGAATTCCGCGCACATCCGTGCAAAACCATGGCCGCACCGGACTCCGCGCTGCCTACATTTGAGTACCCGGGCAAACCCTGGTTGGCACGCCGAACCAGTTTCTACTTTCTGCCCCGGTTCCGTTGACACACGAACAAAGAGGTTTTCATGTCGCTGCTCACCAGAGCCCTGTCCGTTGCCGCCGTTGCTGCGCTTACGATTTCCTTGGCCGCAGCTCCGGCCCAAGCCGGAGTCGTTGAGATTTCCCCGCCGGGAGCCAATGACTGGTCCTGCAAACCGACTGCCGAGCACCCGTATCCGGTCATTCTGGTGCCTGGAACTTTCGAGAGCATGGAGAAGAACTGGTCCACCCTGTCGCCCTACCTCAAGAGCGCCGGGTACTGCGTTTTCGCCCTCAACTACGGCGAGACGAACGGCGTGTATGCCACCGCGCCGGTGGCCGAATCGGCGCAGGAACTCGCACCGTTCGTGGAGTCAGTGCTTGCCGCCACCGGCGCCAAGAAAGTGAATCTGGTAGGCCACAGCCAAGGCGGCATGATGCCCCGGTACTACATTGGCTTTCTCGGCGGCGCCAAATACGTCCATCAGCTCATTGGGGTCGCACCCTCCAACCACGGCACCGAAGGTGTGATCGTCCCGCCGCCGGGCTTTGTCCCGGATCCGGACTACACCGGCCTGGGCTGTGCCGCCTGCGCCGACCAGCAGGCAGGGTCGGCGTTCATGGAGAAGCTCAACTCCATCGGGGATACTGTTGCAGGTCCCTCCTACACGGTCATCTCCACGGTCCACGACGAAGTGGTCATCCCCTACAACAGCCAGTTCCTCAACGGTCCGGCGCGGCAGGTCACTAACATCACCATCCAGGACAAGTGCCCCGCCGACGTCTTCGAACATGACCAGACGCCAAACGACCCCGTGGTGCACCAGTTCGTGGCCCACGCGCTGGGTAAGGTGTCCGGTCCGGCTGACCCGGCCTACCAGCCCAAGTGCCTTTAGCAGTGGATAACGGCAGAGCGCCCGGACGAGTGGGGGCTGGGCACATGGCCGCGTGAACGCTTGCAAGGCCGTCGCGGGTAACGGCCCGTGGCCTCCACCGCATGAACGGCCTTCGCCCGCTTGAACGGCCGGGGACCGGACCGGTTATGCGGGGAAGGGCCGCCTCAGCTCAGCCGGACTTATTCGCCTCAGGACTGGAGCGACTGCATCACGGACAGGTGCCCGGCGCGTGCCGCGACCAGGCACTTGGCCAGGTAGAAGGGCCGGTTTCCGTGCCTGACGTACTGCGTCAGCACGAGGACCGGATCCGGGGCGCGCAGGTCGAGCAGCTTGGCACGGCTGGGGCCCACCTGGCTCAGGCCGATCTGGCATTCGCCCGGCCCCAGAACCCGGCCGATGCGGGAGTTGAGGGCGGCGAGCAGCGTGGTGCCGCCGTCGTCGTCGATCTCCAGCGGTGCGGGGGCGGCTTTGCCGACACGGAGCGGCCCCGCGGAGATGTTTTCCTGCAGGTGGGCGATGGCTTCGCCGTCGCGGATCAGGACCGATTCCCATAGCCAGCAGTCGGCGCCGGGCTCGACGCCGACGCCGGGGGCAACAAACTCGGAGGCGGGCTGCCGTTCCCGCTGGATGCGTTTGATTTCAAGGTGCTGTCCGGGGCCGCCGAGGACTTCCTCGAAGGGGCGGATCCGTTCGATGCCGATGCGAGGGAGGGTGTCGGAGACGAACCGGCCGACGCCGCGGCGGGCCCGGATGAGGCCGTCCTCCTCGAGCAGCATCAGGGCTTCGCGGACCACGGTGCGGCTGACCTTCATGTCCGCGCCGAGGTCGGTCTCGGTGGGGAGCATGGAGCCGGGGGTGAGCAGGTTGTTGCGGATGGCCTCGGCGATCCGGGAGTAGACGGCAACCCGGAGCGGCGAGCCGGTCTGGGCCTCCACCGGCTGGGACAGGAACCTGGCGGCGTCCTCGTGCACGTTTGCCTCGCTTAGATCTGTGGTTGATCCAGCCTAACAAGTGCTACGCGTTTGTTGGACAAGGTGGAAGCCTTACCTCAGAGTGCCCAGGAGAGCATCCGAAATCAGTGCTGCGCGCCGAGGACCGAAGTCGCGATCAGCATGTCCAGGCGCCGCACATCGACCTTCTTCCCCACCTTGATCTTGATGTGCCCCGCACGGGTCCACATCTCCAGCTCAGCGTCGAGATCAAATTTTCCGGCGTTCTCCGAGGACCACATGTTGATGGCGGAGTAGGGCAGCGAGTACACCTCCACCTTCTTACCCGTCAGGCCCTGGGCATCCCGGACGATCATCCGCTTGGTCGTGAAAACGGCGCTGTCCCGGAATGTCTTGTACGCGGCCACGGGCTGCTCGCCCGGGAGCATAAGCTCCGCAACGTCATTGGGGATCGGACATTCATCGACGAACATCCACGTGGTTACTGCTGCTGCCTCCAAGGCTGCTCCTTTGATTGGTTCGGGCCAGCCCTCAGTGTCTCAGGCGGTCGACATCTCTCCGCGTTTCCGCGCCTTGGCGTGTCTCGCGCCGATAAGACCTTCGCTGATCTTGCCGGAAACTTTGGCCGATCTTGCCTGAACGGGGTGAACATCGATTCATACCTGGAAGGAGTGAACACCATGGCTGACAACCAAGAATTGCTGGACTGGGTTTCCCCGCGCAAACAGCGGGAAATCGACAACCAGGCGGCATTCCTGCGCTATCTGCTGGAGCGTGAAGAGGCGCAAGGGGGTGGGAAATCATGAACGATTACGTTCCCCGTCCTCGGGAGCGGTATGACGCGCATTGGGTCATCAAACGCGACCTAGCGAACATCATCGCCAAATACACCGCCTGGGGCGACCTTGAAACCGCCGCTGTCTACAAGGAAGCACTTGCCCGCTACAACGGCGGCTGAATCTTCCAACCAACCCGGCTCTAGACGTGGCGATCTGAGCGGCGATCCGCGCGGACAACGCCTAGGTGTTACATGTAACATAGACACATGAGCGTACGGGATCGTGTTGCCAGGCACCGGGCTGCCATGCGCGAGCGAGGGTTCCGGCAGATTCAAATGTGGGTGCCAGACATACGCACGGAGAAGTTTAAGCATGAGGCGCGGCGGCAGGCGCTTGCGGTTGCTGCTTCGGACCGGTCCGGCGACGACCAAGATTTCATCGAACAGATTTCGGAAGACTGGCCGGAGTGAATCGCGGTGAGCTGTGGACCGTATCCGGCGGAACATATGCGCAAAAGCGCAGACCGGCACTCATCATTCAGGATGACCTGTTTGAAGCGTCGGAGTCAGTCACCCTCCTGCCGATAACGTCCCACCTCACGGACGCCCCGCTGCTGAGGTTGACGGTTGAGCCGGGACAGCTCACCGGCTTGGAGACCGTAAGCCAGATCATGGTGGACAAACTCACAACAGTCCGTCGCGCTAACCTGGGGCGGCGGATGGGTCGAATAGATTCCAAGACGATGGTTGCCGTTGAACAGTCGCTTGCCGTCTTTCTTGGGCTGGGGCGCTGACAGGTTGAGTCACCGGGTTTCGACGGACTCAACCACCGGGTTTCGACAGGCTCAACCACCGCAGCGCCCAGTCCCAGCGGATCAGCTCCTGCTCGAGACGGACCGACCTGCCGTAGGTGTCGCTGCCCAGTGCTTCGTAGAGCGCAGACTCTTCCGCCGCCAGTCTGGTCAGCACCGCCCGCGACGGCGACGGCTCGGTTCCCCACGCGTCCCGATGCGCGAGCAGCGTTTCCTCGTCCATCAGCACACTCTCCACATGCGGGTGCACCGCGCGGAGCTGGTCCAAGATCCGGAAGCCGTGAGTGTCGATGTCGCCCCAGTAGAGGACCTCGCACTCGCGCAGCCATGCCGCATCCTGGAGGGATGAAAAACCGTAGCCGGCTCCGTAGAGTGCCAGGGTTCCGGAACGCTCCGGCAGCGCGAGGAAATTTACCAGGTTCTCCGTCGCAATGACCGTGCGAACCGGCACTCGCAGAGTGCTGAATGCCTCGGCGGTGACCGTGATGTCACGGGCACCGCCGAGCGCAGGAATATCGGGGTCCAGAATACGGAACCGGACGAGCTCTGGCGGATGCAGGAAACCGTGCCGGCGGGCGAAGCGTGCGGCCGGCGTACGTCCGGCACCGTCGTCCAGGGCAACTTCCGGCCCGGCTGCTTCCACGGGAGGCTCCACGGGAGCTTCGGCGTCGGCCTCCACTTCGTCACTATCGGCGCCGGGCGCAACGGCGGCCAACAGCTGATCTATCACCTGCCGGCGCCGCTCAATGAACTTTGTGTGCACTCCGGGCAGTCCCAGTTGCCGGACGTAGATTCCCGGGCCCGGATTGTCCCGAAGCCACAGCGCCACCCGCGCCGAGGTCAGGGCATCTGAACCCAGTTCGAGCAGCTTCAGCGGCCGCCGCGCCGCCCAGCCCGGCAGCAGCGGATCCAGCACATCAAGCTCCGCCGCCAGCTCCCGGAACCGCGCCGCCTCCTGGGACTTGCCGACAAACCCGATCTCGTCGTCCACGGTCGGGAATACCGCCGCGGCCGGAATCCGGTTGGAGCCCACGGTGCGGCGCCCCACCTCCACTGTTTCCAGCGTGTAGGGACCGGCCCCTTCGAACAGCTCAGCAGCCCACCGCTGGGCCGCAGCGTAATCGCTTAGCAGTTCCGCCGCCGTCGGGCGCTTCAAAGCACGACGGCGTGGATAGGCGCCCGTGGGTTCCAGCACGTCCTGCAGCAACGCACCGCTGTTCCACGCCTTTAGCGACAGCGCCCGCAGCCCCGCCATCGTGGTCCACGTCTTGGGTGCGTCAGCGCGGAGGTCCTTTCCCAAACCTCGCAGGCTCTGTTCGGGGCCCTCGGGACGCCGCTTAGGCACGCCGGTCCCGTTCGTCGCGGTACTCCTGGATGGTCATGTTGCGCAGTTGCGAGTCGTCGCCGTTGGTGTTCGCCACGAACCCCACGTGCGAGACGAACGGCTCAATCACGTGAATCTTCTGCAGCGGCGTGACGATCAGCAGCTGCAGTTTCATCCGCTGGAACAGCTGCAGCCCGTACCGCGCGGACTCGTCCGATCCGCGGCCGAACGCCTCGTCGATCACCACGAACCGGAAACTCCGGCCGCTGTTCGCCTTCTTAGCCGCGTTCTTGCCGGACGCCAGCCCGAACTGGAATGCCAGCGCCGCCGCCAGGATCGTGTACGCCAGCTTCTCCTTCTGGCCGCCGGACTTGCCGCCCGAGTCCGTGAAGTGCTCGAACTCCTCGCCGGTCTCGGTCCACTTTTCGGACGCCGAGAACGTGAACCAGTTCCGGACGTCCGTGACCTTGGCCGTCCAGCGCTCATCCAGCGACGTCAGACCTTCCCGTCCGCGGAAGCGCTCGATCAGGCGCTCCACCTGCAGGTACTTCTGTTCCGAGTACTGGTCGTCGTCGCCGATGGTCCCCTCCGAGCACGCCCGCAGATCCACGCCGAACTCACGCACATCCTGGTCCGAGGTGTTCTGGTGCTCCAGCTGGATGTGCCGGCCCGGGTTGTATTCAATCCCGGCCATCGACTGGTTGATCTCGCCGATCCGGTTCACGATGTCCTGCCGCCGGCTGTCCAGGAACGCGTTGAACGCTACCACCTCGTGAATGGTGTTCTGGTTCAGCGACTCCTTGAAATGGTCCTCGAAGCGGGGAAGGTCGTTGCCGACCAGCTGCTCCAGCAGCCGGTTGTAGTCCGCCGCGGCCTCGAGCGCGGCGTCGATGTCCGTGGTCTCGTTCGGGTACTTGTTGCGGAAATCAGCCATCAGCCGGACGGTGCTTTCGGCCGCACGGGCGATCCGCTTCGACAGCGCATCGATGGTGTCCGTCAGCCCGGAACGGACCGTGCTCTCCGCCGTGCCGGTGTTCTTGTACGTCAGCGTCTTGTCCCCGAGCGCCGCTTTGGTGAGATGTTCGACGGCGGCCAGCACCCCGCCGTCGTCCGTCAGGGGAGTCTCCGCGAGAATGCCGCGGCATTCCTCAATCGCCTCGGCGATGTCCCTCGCGTCCTTCTCGTTGGCGCCCAGCCGCTCGCGCAGCTTGCCGGCCCGTTCCTCCAGCCGCTCCAGCTCCGCTGCCACCGCGGACTCCTTGGCGGTCAGCTGCTTCAACACGTCGCTGGCGGTCTCCAGATCGAGCTTTTCTGCCTTGAGCTCCTCGATCCGCCGGGCCGTGAGCTGCCAGCTGATCTCGCTGAAGTCGGCCACCGAGCGGACGGTGCCGAGCTGCTGGTTCCGCCGGCCCAGATCACCCAGGGACACGTCGACCTTCGTCAGCTGGGCCTGCGTGACGGCGAGCTGGCCTTTGACCTCGTCCTGCTCGGCGAGGAAACGGCTGATCTTGTCGTGGTTGTCCCAGCCGAGCACATAGTTGCGCCGGTCCGTCAGCTCCCGCCGGTCGTTCTTTTCGTGCCTGCCTCGGCCGCCCTTGAGCTGTCCGTTGACCGTCAGCGCCTTGGGATAGCGGCGAAAGTCTGCGAGCGTGTCGCAGCAGACATGGTCGAACCGGGTGGCGAGCTCATCCAGCAGGAAGTTGCGGAACGGCGTGTTCGGCTTGATGGCGATCTTCGCGGCCAGCGTGCCCTGCTCTGCCGCCCTGGCCGCGGGGGATTCCCCGATCCTCAGGTAAACCAGCCGGCCTTTCAGGTTGTTGGCATCCACCCAGCTGCTCACGGCGGCGTAGTGCTTGGCCGGCACCAGCAGGGACAGCGCGAAGCCGTGCAGCGTGCGCTCCGCCGCGCCCTCCCATGCGCCCTCGCCGTCCCGCACGCGGAGCAGTTCGCCGGCGTACGGCAGCGCCGCTTCCGCGATGCCGGTTCCGTCGCACAGCCGACGGCGGAGCTCCAGCTGGGGGAGTGGCAGCAGGTTGGGCCGGGACTGCAGGCTGCGCAGTTCGACGCCGATCTCGGTCAGCCGCGCCGTCTGCTCGGTGCGGGCGATGGTCAGCCCGGTGCGGCTCTCCTGCAGTTCATCGGACTGGGCGCCGAGGTCCGCTTCGACCTCGCCGAGACGGGCGCGGTTGGAGTCGAAGAGCACCCGGTCCTCCGGAGGCCGGAGCCCCAAGTCCTTTGCGGCGGCAGCGTAGGTTTCGAAGCGCTGCCGCTGGGTCCGGGACTGGTCAGCAAGCCGCGCGACCTCCGCATCGATCGCAGCCAGCCGGCCGCCGCCGTTGGTGCGGATGTCCTCCTGAACGGCGGACAGCTCGTGCCGCTTTTCCGTGATGTCGGTGCGCAGCTTGGTGCTGTCATCCCGAAGCCGCTCTCCGGTTCTTTCCAGCTCCGATTGGTGTTCCAGGCTCAGCTGCAGCTTCCGGTCCGTGAACCAGGGATGCAGCTGGTCCCGCTGCTGGCGGGCCAGTTCGTCATCGCGGCTCAGCTGCGCGTGCTGGGCGGCGCCCTCCCTGATCGGCGTCAGCAGGGCGATTTGGTCCTTGGCCCGCAGCACGGCGTCGTGGGCTTTCTTCAGGTCGTCGAAGTGGTGGATCAGGTTGCCAATGCGCTCGCCAACGTTGTCTTCCTCCAGCATGTTGGTGCGCACGAAGGAGGTGATGTTTTCCACCTGCTTCATCGACACAGTCCGGTGGAACAGCTCCATGGCCTGGTTGCCGCTGATGCCGAACTGCCGCTTGAAAGCGGCAGCGTAGGGCTCAAAAGTGTCGTGCACGGCAGCGCCGGCCGCGCGGAGCTTCTTTTTCAGCTTGGCCGGGTCCTGGCCGAAGTTCGAGAAGTCGCCGGCGATCGTCTGGTCGGTCTCGGCGAGTGAGTAAAAAGCGGCTGGGCTGGCCCGCTTCCTGCGTGGCCCAGAGCGTGATGGCCAGGGTGACGGACTTCTCCAGAACCGCGTTGTGGAACACGGCGAGCACAACGGTCAGGGCCCCGGTGCTGCGCAGTGCCACGGGCTTGGAGTACTCGCCGCCGGTGCTGCGCGTGCTCTTGTGGAAGCCGCGCACGTACGACATCAGCGAGCGTTCCTTCTTCTGCGCCCCGGCGGCCTTGTTGTACTCGATCCGGTTCGCGGGCAGCAGCAGCGTGGTGATGGCGTCCACGACCGTCGACTTCCCGGACCCTATGTCACCGGTGAGGAGGCTGTTGGCGCCGTCCAGCCGGAACGTCCGCACGCCCTGGTGGAAGGTGCCCCAGTTGAGCAGCTCTAGACGGTGCAGCCGGAAGCCTGGGGGAGTGCCGCCGTCGTCTGTCTTTTCCTCCAGGCTGAACAGGGTGTCCTGTAGTTCAGTGGTCACTTGCTGTCCTCCTCCGCCGCTTTGGTGAGCCCGGCCCCGGCGAGCGACGCGCGGTAGTCCGCCAGCCGCGCGTCGAACTCCTCGAGCCACTGGGCGTCCACGAACGCCTTGAGGATGCGGGCCACCTCGTAGGTGCCGGGCTGGCCGCGAAGGTTGCGCAGGAAGCCGAGTTCCACCACTTTCTTGATGTCGGTGGCGAGCCGGTCCATGATCCGGGCTTCGTTGCTGGATTCGGGCAGGAAGACGGCCACCATGTCCGCGATGTCCTGCTCTGTCATGATGAGCCGGAGCTCGCTGCTGTTGGTGTCGAACTCCAGCATCCGGCCGCGCAGCAGAGCCAGCAGCAGGCTGACGTTGAAGGTCAGCTGCCGCCGCGGGATCAGCCGGGGGAGCGTGCCGTCCGCGTCCTCGCGCGACTTCAGGAACGCGTAGCCCTCGGACTCGTCGAGGATCAGGTCCAGCCCCAGCACGGAAACGTAGTCGCGGACCTGAGAGGTCAGGCCCAGCAGCGACTGCCAGAGTTTCTCGTCTCCTTCGGCGTAGAGCACGCCCTTGAAGAGCCGGGTGACGACGCCGGGAAGCTCCTCGGGCGTCCGTGCTTCCGTTTCCGCTTCGCTGGGGAAATTCGCTGCCGGATTCATGCGGGCCTTCCGAAGATGATCTGCTCGAGTGTTGCTTCGCGGATGCTGCCGTCCTCCAGTTGCCAGGCTATTTGTTGCTCAGCGTCCGGGTTGATGCTGGCCCAGTCCGATTCCGTGGCGAGCTGGTAGTAGGCCACGATCTCGGCCAGCCCCTGCGACACGGGGTAGGCGGCGGTGACCTCAGCGAGAGTGGCCTGCTCCGCCTCGGCGAGGACGGCGTCGATATTGGCTTTGAGGCGTTCCTTGTCCACGTGGAACTGGCTGAACAGGGCACCGGCGTCCACGTCCGCGTCGTTGGCGGTTTCGATATGGTCCTCGACCATGACCCGCCGACTCGGCTCATACAGGGGTCGTTCGAACGGCAGGGTGATGTCAACGGACGGTGCCGCGATGTCGATGAAATCCCCCGACGGCGGCTGCTCCCGGGTAGCCAGCGCGCCGGACTCGACGCTGCGGATGAGCTGCATGATGCGCTTGTTCTCCAGGAACACCTTGTCATCGAGCAGCCGGCGCATCTGCTGGGACAGCTGGCGCACAGTGCCCTGGGTCTGCTCGACGGCAGGCAGCCAGTCCTGGTGCAGGTTGGTGATGGCGTGCAGGTTGTCCATCGAGGCGAGCGCTTCGATCTGCGTGGCGCGCTGCAGGAGGTCCCGCAGTTCCGTTCGCAGCTGCGGGGACATGAGGTAGTCCCAGAATCCCTGGAATGTCCGGCCCTGCAGGGAGCTGCTGATGTCCTGCTGGTTGGCGAGGATCGATTCGAGGAGCTCGCCCTGGGTGCCGTCCCAGGTGGCGATCTGCTCGCGGACCTGGCGGTCCAGCTTGCGGAAGTTCTGCTCAACCTCGCGGAAGTCCGAGAGGAGATCCTTGGCCAGGGTGGTCAGCTGCTGGAAGTGGTCCAGGGCTTCCGGTGCCGTCATGACCCGGATGTTGCCGTCCCGGATGCGCTGCATCTCGGCGTCGATCCCATCGCGCTGCCGCTGCAGTTCCGCAAGCCGCACCTCAGGGTCCGTTTCCGACTGCTGGACCAGCCGCTCGAGGACGGCGAAAATGCTGGTGAGCCGCGACTGGGTGGCAACGAAGTCCCGGCCGCGCAGGCTCTCCACCCAACGCACCACGTCCTCTGCCGCCGCGGTGAGATCGTAGCGGGGTTCGTCCTGGCCCTGGATGTAGTACTTCCGCAGCCAGGCCCTTTCCGGGGCGGCCCAGTCGTCCAGGTACTCCGACGCCTGCCGGGGGAATTTGTCCTCGCCGTAGGCATCCCGCAGGCCGAACAGCACGTCGTCCAAGCTGTCGATGAGCTGCTGCCGGCCGAGGTTGCGCTGGTTGGGCCCGGTGAAGGCCGCCATGAAAAACGAGACTGCGAGCGGGGCGTTCTGGGCGCGCAGCAGGGACCAGCCTGCATGGTTCTCACGCAGGGCGTTGATTGCGTAGTAGTCCATCGTGTCCTTCGTGCGGCGGCTCACACTCTGTCAGTCCACTCTAAAGGGCACCGCGGACAAACTCTGTGGAGGAGTTTACGCCCGGAGCGACAGCTTCAGCGGCACGGCATCACGCCGGGGAAAGGACCCTCAACCCAGCCGCTGTCGCGGCAGTGACCAGCTCTAGGTCATAGACGACCAGCACGTCGGTCTGCAGGCGGATTGCTGTCGCCAGGTGAATGGCGTCGGCGCTGCGCAGCTTGCCCGGCATGGCGGCCGCGTACATGAGATCCGAGCGGGCCACATCCACCAGGTTGATTCCGCCCAACACCGTGGTGATGAGTTCGGCCGGCAGCCCGCGGCGTTTCCCGGCGCAATGCAGCTCCGTGTACAGGAGCATCGAGGCGACCAGCCGGTCGCCCCGGTGCGCAGCTGCCGTGAGGTACTCAGCAACTGCCGAGGACTCAGTTTCCTCGACGACTAGTTTGAGCGCAGCCGAGGTGTCCAGGTAGATGATCAACGGTCACCGCGCACGTCGGACAGCATTTCTGCGGTGCCCGCGTGGGACGTGCTGCGGCGGAGCCCCTGGAAATCAACAGGACCTGAGGCGGGGCGGACATTCCCGGATAGCAAGAGCCGTTCGAAGGGTGAGGCCGAAGGGGGAATCAGGGTAGCTGCCACCTCGCCGTTGTTGGTGACGTCGATGGTTTCGCCATTCTTCACACGCTCGAGGATCTTGCTGCTCTGGTTGCGGAGCTCGCGGTGCGGGATTGTTGTCATGGCTGCCTCCGTAGCAATCGTAGCAAGGGCATCTCTGGTTTCGCTCCCCACCAGCCCCCTAACCTCGCAAGCTCGGTCAGGGAACCCTGCTGGCGAGGGCCCAGGCTCAACCAGCGAGCCGATGCAGCTGGGTCCCGTTGACGCCGTAGCTGCGACCTGCCAGTCTGGCGGCAACGCGTTGCTTCCCAAAAGGCGATGACTGTGTGGACCGGCGAAGGAGGCGGACATGGGCGAGCTCGAGGATTTCCTGACGGCCATGCTGGATCGGCAGATAGCGGCGGAAACGGCGATCCATAACGGTGACGTGGAGCCCCGGATAGCCTTGTGGTCCCAATCCGATCCCGTCACGTTATTCGGTGCCATGGGTATGTCCAATGTGGGCTGGGATGCCGTTAGCCAGACCTTCCGCTGGGTTGCCTCACGATTCTCCGACTGCACCGCCTACAGTTTTGAACTTGTTGCGGCCGGTGCCAGCGGGGATCTTGCCTACACTGTCGGGTTCGAACGCTCGGACCTGTCGGTCGACGGCGGTCCGCCCCAGTCCACGAAGCTCCGTGTCACCCACGTCTACCGCCGTGAAGAGGGGGAGTGGAAGATCGTCCACCGCCACGGAGACTACGTTCCCGCCGATGAGCCTCCTGCCGACGCTGCGGCGGAAGGCCCTACCCACTAGCTGCCCGGGGAAGTGAAGCCCGGGTCATTGGTAGCGGTGTCGAGGAGCCGGCCGAAACTGCTGATGCCGTAATCGGGTGGCGTGGCCGCGATGACGATTCGCGTCGTGGTGACCACGTCCGTTTCGGCTTGGTGCTCTGTTTGGGCTCGGTGCGGGCTCCGGAAACAGAACATCCTCTCGTAATTGGGCAATAAGGCTGTATCACGTCGTCGTTGGTGCAGGCCAAGTAGCCCCTGGACGACGACAGGTAGGAAACGCTGATCTGCGAGTAGCTGGTGGAGCGAACACAGGTAGTGAGTACTCTGGCCCGATGCCTCGCTGACTCCGTAAGCTCCGATCCACCACGTCTGGGCTCAGCAGACACGGCTTATGCGTTCCAGTATTGGCCTACCGTCTGAGGGGTAAGACTATGTCTGTTGTGAGCCGTGTTCGGTCCGCCGTTTCCAGGATGAGCGGCAGGTCGGCCCTGACGGCGCCGGTCACCGCAGTGGTGGCGGCGTCCCTGCTGCTCGGAGGATCCGTGGCATGGAGCCGGACGGACGCGCACTTGGTGGCGCACGACTCCTCGACTGCGAACGGCACACACGAGCACAACCCTGCACTACCGGCCGCCGCGATGGAGCCGGCTCCGCCTCCGTTGCCCCGGGACGGATGGACGGTTGCGGCCAGCGACGAAGAGGTTTCGGGCGGGAGCGGCCGGGCCGCCAACGTCCTTGACGGGGACCCCGTGACGTTCTGGCAGAGCAAGGGCTCGGCGCCTGCTGTACCGCTGCCGCATACTCTCACCATCGACACCAAGGTGACGCAAAACATCACCGGCTTCCGCTATCTCCCACGTGCCGACGTCGAGAACGGGCGGATCGGCAGCTTCGAGATCACGGTGAGCACGAACGGCACCACGTGGGGCGCCCCGGTGGCCCACGGCACCTGGGCGGACAGCAGTGCCGAGAAAACTGCGACGTTCGCGGCGGCGTCGGCGCGCTACGTCCGGCTGCGGGCCACCACCGAAGCCGGCAACCGCGGCTCCTGGAGCAGCGCCACGGAGATCAACCTGGTCGGCCAGGGCAGCGGCAACCTGACAACCCAGGCAGTGGCAACGGGGTCGTCGGGATCCTGGGGTCCGACCATCAACTTCCCGCTCGTCCCGGCCGCGGCGGCGCTGCTTCCCGGCAACAAGCTGCTGACCTGGTCCGCCTATTCGCCCACCACCTTCGGCGGCAGCAACGGATACACCCAGACGTCCATCCTGAACCTCACCACCGGAGCCGTGAGCCAGACCCAGGTGGCCAACACCGGCCACGACATGTTCTGCCCCGGGACCTCGATGCTGCCGGACGGGCGCATCCTGATCAGCGGCGGCAGCAACAGCTCCAAAACCACCCTCTACAACCCGGGGACGAACACCTGGACCGCGGGGCCGGCCATGAAAATCGCCCGGGGCTACCAGTCCAACGTCACCACGTCCAGCAATGAGGTGTTCACCATCGGCGGGTCATGGTCAGGCGGCATCGGCAACAAGCACGGCGAGGTATGGTCCGAGGCCGGCGGCTGGCGAACTCTGCCGAACGTGCTGGTCGACAACATCGTTACCGATGACCCTGCAGAACACCATGCCGACAATCACCCCTGGCTGTTCGCCGCCCCTGGCGGCCGCGTGTTCCACGCCGGGCCGAGCCGCCAGATGAACTGGATCTCCACCACCGGCGCCGGCAGCATCGCCTCAGCCGGGCTGCGGTCCGACAGTGCACACGCGATGAACGGTGACGCCGTGATGTACGACGTCGGCAAGATCCTCACCATGGGCGGGGCGACCGCCTACAAGAACACCCCTGCCACGGCGCGGGCGTACACCATCGACATCAACAACGGAGCCACCGCGGCCCGGACCGCGGACATGGCTTTCAGCCGCTCCTTCGCGAACGGCGTCGCGCTGCCCGACGGCCAGGTGCTCGTGGTCGGCGGCCAGGCCACCCCCGTCCAGTTCACCGACACGGGTGCCAGGATGGCTCCGGAAATCTGGAACCCGGAGACCGGGCAGTGGACGACCCTGGCCCAGATGGCCATTCCGCGGACGTACCACAGTGTGGCCGTGCTGCTCCCGGACGCCCGGGTCTTCGTCGGCGGCGGCGGGCTGTGCGACGGCGAGTGCACCACCAACCATCTCGACGGAGAGATCTTCACCCCGCCCTACCTGCTGAACGCCGACGGCAGCGCGCGTGTCCGGCCGGAGATTGTGAGCGCACCGGCCACCGCCGCGCCCGGCAGCACGATTTCCGTGACCACAGGTTCGCCGACCACCAATTTCTCGCTGATGCGGATGAGTACGGTGACCCACACCGTGAACACCGACCAGCGGCGGATCCCGCTGACCGCAACCGCCGTCTCGGGCAACACCGCGTCGCTGGCCTTGCCGGCGGATACCGGTGTGCTGGTGCCGGGCAATTACCTGCTCTTTGCCGTGGACGCCACCGGGGTGCCCAGCGTCGCCTCAACCATCAATATCGCTGCCCAGCAACCGCCTCCGCCTCCGTCCTCCGGGACGGTGACGGCGGTCAGCTCAACCACCGCAAATGCAACAACAGCCAGCACCACCGTGGCATTGACCAAGCCCGCCGGTGCCACGGCCGGCGATGTCCTGGTCGCCTCCTTTACCGCGGACAAAAACCCCACGGTGGCCGTTCCGGCGGGCTGGACCGCGATCGTCAACGGACTCTCGATCAGCAGCGGCGCACGGGTTTTCGCCTACTACCGCGTCGTCGGCTCGGCTGACCCTGCCACCTACACCTGGACGCTGAGCACCGCGGTGAAGTGGGGCGCCGGGGTCACGGCGTACCGCGGCGTCGACACCACCACCCCTCTTGACAGTGCGGTCGCCACCGCCGTCAGCACAACTTACAGAGCCACGAGCATTGCGGTCCCCAGCGTGACAACCGCGAGCAACGGCGCGATGCTGGTCGGCGGCCTCGGCTTTGACAGTTCCACACCCGGGACCACCCCGCCGACGGGCTGGACGGAGCGCTGGGAGACCGTCGCCGGCGGCCAGATCGCCGAACAGGCCGACCGGACCCAGACGACCGCCGGCGCCAGCGGTACCGCCACCTGGACTTTCAGCAGCGCCAAGGCCGTTGCCGCCTGGCGGACCGCCCTCAAGCCCGCGGGGACCGTAGTGCCACCGCCGGATCCGACGGCCCCGGTCGCTTCGTTCACCGCCACGCCCACGTCGGGCACGGTGCCGTTGCCGGTGGGCTTCACCGATACCTCCACCGGCGGCCCGACGTCGTGGGCCTGGGACTTCGGCGACGGCGACACGGCGACAACGCAGAACGCGTCCCACACCTACACTGCGGCCGGGACGTACACGGCCCGGCTGACAGCGACCAACGCGGGCGGCTCCACGTCCAGCACACGGACCATCACGGTCGATCCCGGCGGCGGCACACCACCACCCGGGATCACGCTGCGCAGCTCACGGACCGCGTCCACCGAAACCGCCACCACCACCGTCAGCCTCCCGGCGCCTGCCGGCATCACGGCCGGGGATGTGCTGGTGGCCTCGTTCACCGCGGACAAGAACCCCACCGCCGCCGTCCCGGCCGGCTGGACCGCGATCACCAACGGGCTCTCGATCAGCAGCGGCGCCCGCGTCTTCGCCTACTACCGGGTTGCCGGCTCCTCCGACCCCGCGACCTACACCTGGACACTCAGCACCGCGGTGAAGTGGGGCGGCGGCATCACGGCCTATACGGGTGTCAACACCACGACGCCGCTGGACAGCGCCGTGGCCACCGCCGTCAACACCACCTATACCGCGACCAGCATCGCCGTTCCCGGCGTGACCACGGCGAGCAACGGGGCGCTGCTGATCGGCGGCCTCGGGTTCGACAGTTCCAGCCCCGCGGCGACCGCGCCCACCGGCTGGACCGAACGCTGGGAAACCAGCGGAGGCCAGGTCGCCGAACAGGCCGACCGGACCCAGCCCGCCGCTGGCGCCACCGGCACCGCGACCTGGACCTTCAGCAGCGCCAAGGCCGTCGCCGCCTGGCGCACCGCCCTGAAGCCGGCCAGCTGACATGGCCACCACCCGTACCAGAACGTCTGTGGCGGCGCTGCTCGCGCTGGCCGTCGTCGCCGTCGTGGCCTTGCTCGGCGGCCCCGGGACGGCCGTCGCCGCGCCCACCACCGTTATCCTCAACGCGGCCGCGGACACGTATCTGTCGACGTCGTCGCCCAACAGCAACTTTGGTTCCGCTACGTCCTTGACGGTCTCGCAGAACTCGAACCGTGTGCTGGTGCGTTTCAATGTTTCACTGCCAGAGGGGAGCAGCATCACCAATGTGGTCCTGAGGGTCTACTCGAGAATTTCGAAGAACGGGAACCTGATTGTGCACCCGGCCAGCAACGACTGGGGCGAGACGACCGTGACTTCGGCAAACCAGCCTCCGTGGCAGGATATGGAGCTTTCCCGGTCAGGTGTGCTGCGCTCGGGCCAGTACATCAGTGCAACCCTGCCGGCCAGTTCTGTTCCCAGTTCCGGCAGCGTCAGTTTCGGGCTCAACACGACCCCCGGCATACAGGGCAGCCTGGCCTCCCGTGAGGCTTCCCAGCGACCTCAACTCGTTATTACCTACGATTCGCCGCCGCAGCCCACCATCCCGACTGTGCTGCCGGTAGTCGAGACCGTTGGCTTTTCGGGTTCGGGGGACACCTCGGATGACTCTGCCATTTGGATAGATCCGGAAAATCCGGCCAACAGTGTGGTGGTTGCCGACAAGAAGGTGCCGTCGGGCGGCGGTATCGGAGTGTTCGGCATGGACGGCAGTCTGATCCAGTTCCGGGGGGACGGGAACATCGGCAACGTTGACCTGAGAACGGGCTTCCCGTCGTCGGGGGCGTCCATGGTGCTGGTCGGGGCAAACAACCGGACGAACAACACTCTGGCCCTGTATTCCCTGGATACTGTGACCAGAACCCTGTCGCCGGTGGCTGCCCGCAGCATCTCGACCTTTGCGCCCAACTATGGTTTCTGCCTTTACCACAGCAAGCTCAGCGGCAAATTCTATGCATTCGTCACGCCCTTCGTGTCAGGGACCATCCAGCAATTCGAACTGTTCGACAACGGGGCCGGCCAGGTCGACGCCGCCCTTGTCAGGACGCTGCCGATCGGCAGCAGCACCGAGGGCTGTGTCGCTGATGACGACCTGGGCCACCTCTACGTTGGTGAGGAGGACGTGGCTCTCTGGAAATACGGGGCCGAACCAGACACCGGGGAGACCCGCGTCTCTGTCGACACCGCCGGCGGGGGCCGGCTCGTGGCTGACATCGAGGGGATGAGCATCGAGTACGGTCCGAACGGTACGGGGCGCCTGTTCGTCTCCAGCCAGGGCGATTCCACGATAGCCGTCTATGACCGTGCGGGCGGCAACGCCTTTCTCACGAAGTTCAGCCTCGGTGCCAACGGGACCATCGACGCGGTGACGGGCTCCGACGGCGTCGACGTCACCCCTCTGAATGCCGGGCCGCAGTTCGAGCAGGGGCTGCTCGTAGTCCACGATGACACCAACTCCGGAGGGACTTCGTCAAACCTGAAGTATGTCCCGCTCAAGGACGTGCCTGCCACGGCGCCCCCGCCCGGCGGCACTGCGCCGGTGGCGTCCTTCACTGCGTCGCCGACGTCGGGCACGGTGCCTTTGGCGGTGAACTTCACCGATACCTCCACCGGCGGCCCGACGGCGTGGGCGTGGGAGTTCGGCGACGGCGAGACGGCCACCGTGCAGAACCCGTCGCACACGTATACCGCGGCCGGGACCTATACCGCGAGGCTGACGGCGACCAACGCTGCCGGCTCGACGTCGAGCACCAGGACGATCACAGTGGACCCGCCGGGCGGCACCGCCCCCGTGGCGTCCTTCACCGCGTCGCCGACGTCGGGCACGGTGCCGTTGGCGGTGAGCTTCACCGATACCTCCACCGGCAACCCGACGTCGTGGGCGTGGGAGTTCGGCGACGGCGAGACGGCCACCGTGCAGAACCCGTCGCACACGTATGCCACCGCCGGGACGTACACCGCACGGCTGACCGCGACCAATGCTGCCGGCTCGACGTCGAGCACCAGGACGATCACGGTGGACCCGCCGGGCGGCACTGCGCCGGTGGCGTCCTTCACTGCGTCGCCGACGTCGGGCACGGTGCCTTTGGCGGTGAACTTCACCGATACCTCCACCGGCAACCCGACGTCGTGGGCGTGGGAGTTCGGCGACGGCGGCACGGCCACCGCGCAGAATCCCTCCCACACCTACACCTCGGCCGGGAGCTACACCGCGAGGCTGACGGCGACCAACGCTGCCGGCTCGACGTCCAGCACCCGGACGATCACCGTGGATCCGGGCGGTGGCACGTCACCCGGGATCGCGATGCGCAGCTTCAGGACCGCGTCCACGGAAACTGTGACTACCACCGTCGCCCTGCCCGCACCCGCCGGCCGGGCCGCCGGCGATGTCCTGGTCGCCTCGTTCACCGCGGACAAGAACCCCACCGCCGCTGTCCCCGCCGGTTGGACCGCGATCACCAACGGGCTCTCGATCGGCAGCGGCGCGCGGGCGTTCGCCTACTACCGGGTTGCCGGCGCGTCTGATCCCGCGACCTACACGTGGACGCTGAGCACCGCGGTGAAGTGGGGCGGCGGCATCACGGCCTATACGGGCGTCAACACCAGCACGCCGCTGGACAGCACCGTGGCCACCGCCGTCAACGCCACTTTTTCGGCCACCAGCATCGCCGTGCCCAGCGTGACCACAACGCGCAACGGGGCCCTGCTGATCGGCGGCTTCGGCTTCGACAGCTCCAGCCCCGCTGCCACGCCACCCGCTGGTTGGACGGAACGCTGGGAAACCAGCGGCGGCCAGGTCGCCCAACAAGCGGACCGGACCCAGCCCACTGCCGGCTCCTCGGGCACCGCCACCTGGACCTTCAGCAGCGCCAAAGCCGTCGCCGCCTGGCGTACTGCCCTCAAGCCTGCCGGCTGAGCGTGCCGGTCCTGCTTCTCATTTCGGAGCCCGGGCTGCTGACCGGCCCCTCCGGAACTTGCTGCCGGAGGGCTGGTTGCTCATGAAGTGGGGGCCACTGCCGAAGCGGCGGCTGCGCCCGTCCTCCACAGGACAACAGCGGAGGAAACGGGTACGACTGGATGGACACGCCCACCGTCGAGGTGGACTTCCAACGGTGCTCCGGACAGGCCGATGGCCCGGACGGCCTATCCCCCAAAGCGGCCGCCGTGCCGGGCAGGACTGGAAACCCTACCCGGCAGCCGCCGGCCTCCCCGGGGCAGGACCTGGAAACCCGGCCCGGGCTGGACTTTCCTAACCCAGGGTTAGCCGGCCGGCTTCAGCGCGGTCCGCCATGCTCCGACAGCTTTGGCGGAGCTGAAGGTCCAGGTGGCGGTACCGGTGGCGCCGGCGGTTGCCTGGGTCCTGTCGGCCTGTTCGGCGATCTGGCCGCCGGTGGCTTCCCACCGTTCCGTCCATCCGGTCGGCGGGGTCGCTGCCGGGTTGGAGCTGTCGAATCCAAGACCACCGATCAGCATGGCGCCGTTGCTCGCCGTGGTCACACTGCCGACGGCGATGCTCGTGGCCGTGTAGCTTGTGTTGACGGCGGTGGCCACGGCACTGTCCAGCGGTGTGGTGGTGTTGACCCCGGTGTAGGCGGTGATGCCGCCGCCCCACTTGACGGCCCTGCTCAGGGCCCAGGTGTAGGTGGCGGGGTCAGACGAACCGACGACGCGGTAGTAGGCGAAAACCCGTGCGCCCGCCGTGGACGAGCTGGCGATGCTCAGACCGTTGACGATCGCCGTCCAGCCCGCCGGGACAGCCACGGTGGGATTCTGGTCCGCGGTGAAGGACGCCACCAAGACATCGCCGGCAGTCCGGCCAGCCGGTGCGGCCAGTGCCACTGTAGTGGTGGCCGTGGATGTATTCGCTGTCGATGAACTCCGGGCAGTAATCCCCGACGCCGGCGGGGCGGGATTGACGGTGATTGTCGCGGTGGCGGACGTTGAGCCTCCGCTGTTCGTGGCGGTCAGTCTCGCGGTGTAGGTCCCGGCCGTCGCGTACGTGTGTGAAGGGTTCTGTGTGGTTGACGTAGCACCGTTGCCGAAATCCCACGCCCATGAGGTCGGCGAACCCGTGGAGGTATCTGTGAAGTTCACCGTCAGGGGAACTGTGCCGGACGTGGGCGCAGCAGTGAAGGAAGCGACCGGGGCCGCCGGACCGCCTGGTGGGTTGACCGTGATGGTTCTGGTGCTCGATGTTGACCCGGCGGCGTTGGTGGCGGTCAGCCTTGCCGTGTACGTCCCGGCCGTGGAGTAGGTGTGTGACGGGTTCTGTGTCGTGGCCGTACCACCGTCACCGAAATCCCAGGCCCACGAAGTGGGTGAACCGGTAGAGGTATCGGTGAAGTTCACCGTCAGTGGAACCGTGCCGGACGTGGGGCTCGCGGTGAAGGAGGTCGTCGGCGGGTTGCTCCCTGCCGGCGCGATGCTGAAGGCATCCGTGTAGGTTCCGTTGGTGGCCACGAACGCGGCATTCATTGACGTCGAAGTGAACTGGAGGTCCAACAGGCCGTGGCTCGGGTTGGAATTCAATCCGGAGTATGCCGCGAAGTAGGGCGCTTCCGCGTCGACGGCATTGACGTTGCGCAGCGGCCTTCCGCCGGTGCCCACAGTGGCGAAGACTGAGCCAGCACCTTTGTCTAGGGCATTGTCCGGGTCCCGCACGCAAGACGGGTTATAGGCGTTGGGCTGCAACCCCGTGCATCCGGCGGCCGTGGCGAGTTGCTTGCTCCGCTGGTAGTGGTGCTCATGGCCGTTCAGGACCAGGTCCACCTTCTTACTGAGGAGCAGGTTGGTAAGGGCGGGCCCGGCGACGCAGTCGTAGATGCCCACGGAGATGCACGGTGCGTGCATGCCCACCACCACCCATGGGACAGATGCTGCACGGGCGCCGTCGATTGCGGCTGCCGTCCAGTTGTACCGGGCACTTCCCGCGGAGTAGTCCCAAACACCGTCGGAGAACGGCATCCCGGGGGAGATGAAAACGAAGCGAACCAGCGGGTTCTCCTCCGGCACGTCAACGTAATACTGCCTGCCGTACGTCCCGATCACGCCGGGCAACTGGTTGGGCAGGCAGGCTGCGAAGTCGTTGATGTTGCCGTTGAGCCCGTTGCTTTCATGGTTTCCGGAGACCAGTTGGAATGGAAATCCAGGGCCCGTGCGCGAGGTCACGAAATCGCACCATGCCTGCTCCGCCCCTGTGGCACCGTAGGAGAGATCACCGAGAGCCAGATGCAGGTCAGGCTTGATGGCACCAACCCGGGTCAGGACCCCATCTGCCTCGGCAGTGGCCGAGTAGTCACCCGCCGCCGTGACGCGCAGCTGGCCCGGCACTGCGGGGATAGGTGCGGCCGCCGCGGTGGACAAGGCGCTGGAACCGTCTGTCCCGGGGCCGATGACCAACGATCCGCCGAGAACCAGGGCCGCGCTGGCCAAAGCCACCGTCAGGAATCTTCCGATTCTCATGGCAGACGCTCCCATACCCCGAAGTTTCGTCCTTGAGCGGCCCAGCGGCGGCACCTGGGCGCGGGCCCGCTTGAGGTCTAGACGGACCGGGACGTTGAGCTTGTCTGTCATGATGCTCCTGCCGTTCGTGCACGGTGCTGGCGTGGTTGAGGTGAAGGGCCGCCGGTAGGCCCAGATCTACCAATGAAAGAAGGGACTCTTATCAAGTTTTCTCAATCGCCATTGATTGGCGGACGAAAGACAAGGGCCCTGAGTTTCAGCCTCAGGCCCAGCCAGACTGACCGGGGAACCTTGAGAAACCCTGTGGGGACCTTGGAACCGCGGCGGCCCTTGCGGGGGATGCACGCAGCGGGAGCAGCGCGGTCTCGTTGGGCATCGTCACCAATTAGCCAGATAAGTCCGTGCCTTCGGAGTGGAAACCGCTCAGGGCTGAGTCGGCGGAAAACCTGCTGCAGCGTTGATACGCACCACACCGCTCGCTGCCTGCAGGTAGCCGTCGCCGGCACAAGTCACGCGGCGTTGTAGCGTGCCTGGATTCGTCAGAATCTGCCAAAATTGCCAAAACGATTTGTCGCCTTTCTGGATTCACGGTAGGGCTTACTGCCCCCGGTCGTCAAGAGGTGGAATGTCGGCCCAAAAAGTGACGCTTGACACTTCTTCGGAAGTGGTCTTAGTCTGAGTGCCAAGTCGTTTTAGCAAAACGGTTTTTCACTCCAGATTCAGTCTCGCCATTTCCGTTCGAGAGAAAGTGAGTCGACAGCGATGTCCACTCGAAAGACCATCAACAGGTTCGCCACCATCGGCGGCATCTGCACCGCCGTCGCCCTGGCGGCCGCCGGGTGCGGCGCAGGGGGCCCGACCAACTCGGGTAGCGCCGGCACCAGCACCGTCAACGTCCTGGTCGAAGCGGGAGGCCACGCCGAGCTGACGGGCGTCGCCGAGCAGTGCAAAAAGGACGCCGGAATCGACGTGAACTTTGTCGAACTGCCCTACGACGGCATGTTCAACCGGCTCTCCAGCGAGTTCTCCTCCGGCAACGTTTCCTTTGACGTGGCAGCCCTGGACTCCGTCTGGCTGCCCAGCTTCAAGGACGCCGTCCAGCCCATCGATGAAATCTTCACCGACGAGGCCAAGAAGGACATCTTCCCCGCCCTCGTGAAGGAAGCGAACGTGGACGGGCACTTCATCGGCCTGCCCGCCTGGACAAACGCCGAAATCATCCTCTACCGCAAAGACCTCTTCGAGGACGCCAAAAACAAGGCCGACTTCAAGGCCAAGTACGGGTACGAACTCGCCGCACCCACCACCTGGAAGCAGTACCAGGACATCTCCGAATTCTTCACCAGGGACGGCATGTACGGCACCGACGTCAAGGGCGGTGTAGAAACCGAATGGCTGGCCCACGTCCTGCAGGCCGGCTCGCCCATGGTCCTGGACGAAAACAACAAGGTGGTCATCGACAACGCCGCGCACAAGGAGGCCCTGGACTTCTACGTCAGCCTCACCAAGTCCGCGCCGTCCGGTGCCGCGCAGGTCGACTGGGCTGCCGCCCAAAACCTGTTCAACCAGGGCAAGACCGCAATGACCCGCTTCTGGGCCCACGCTTACCGGCAGATCCCCGCGGACTCACCGGTCGCCGGCAAAGTGGGAGCAGCTCCCATGATCGCCGGATCCGCCGGCATCGGCGGCGTCCCGGGACCCTGGTACCTCTCAGTCCCGAAGGCAACCAAGAACGCTGATGCAGCCAAGAAGTTCATCAAGTGTGCCTATGACAACAACAGCATGGGCATTGAATCCAGCCTCGGTCTGGCCTCGCGCATCTCAGCTTTTGAGAAGTACCAGGACAAGGAAGGCTACGAAAGCTTCGGGCCGCTGATCGAAACCCTCAACGGGAAAGCCACGGCCACCCGGCCGGCTACCGAGAAGTGGCAGCAGATCGTGGACACGGTACTGGTTCCCATGCTGCAGAAGGCCGTGGCCGGCGGGGACTCCGCCACCCTCCTCGCCGACGCTAAAAAGCAGATCGAGGACCTCCTCAAGTAAGACCCCCGTGGCCGGCACCTGACTCACCAGTGCCGGCCACGGTCCCCAACCAGCGGAAGAGAAAACCGTGCGTATCTCCGATCGCCGCTTTGCCCTGTACCTCATGACTCCGGCGGCGCTGTTCCTGGCAGTTTTTGTCGCCTTCCCGCTGTTCCGCCTCGTGGCGGACAGCTTCTTCAAGATCTCGCCGATCGCCGGCGGCCCCCGCGACTTCGTGGGTCTGGATAACTACTTCCGGGCCTTCGCCTCCGAAGCCTTCATGGGTGCCGGATGGCGGACCCTGGCCTACACCTTGGTGGTGGTCACCCTCGAATTCGCCCTCGGCCTTGGCATGGCGCTGCTGTTCACCACCCTCGGGAGAAGCTCCCAAATCTGGCGGACAGTGTTCATGTACCCACTCATGATCGCGCCGATCGTGGCAGGCCTCCTCTGGAAGTTCCTGATGATCGACAACTTCGGCCTCATCGGGACCCTCCTGCACCAGGCCGGCATCCTGTCCAACCCCAACCAGATCGGGTGGCTCTCCGACCCGGATATTGTTCTCTTTTCCGTGGCCATTCCTGACATCTGGCTGACCACATCGTTCATGTGCCTGGTGCTTTTCGCCGGGCTGCAGAACATCCCCGGGGACCTGATCGAAGCAGCACGCCTGGACGGCGCCCGCGCACCGGCGATGCTGTTCCGCATCATCCTGCCCCTCCTGCGGCCGGTCATCGCGGTGGCACTGGTGGTCCGCGGCATCGATGCGGCCCGCGCGTTCGACACCATCCTCATCCAAACCAACGGCGGCCCACAATCCGCCTCCGAAACCATGAGCCTGCTGATCTACCGGACCATGATCCGCTTCGGTGACCCCGGACTGGCCAGCGCCATGGGAACCGTCTACCTGCTGGCCATGCTCGCCGTCGCGTTCGTCGCGGTGTCCACCATCTGGCGGCCAGGAAAGGACAACTGATGCGCGTCGCTGAACGAACAACGCACGACGGCGGGACGCCACCACCGGTCGTTGCCGGCACTTCCGTGCCAACCACCACGGGGAGCAGCGGCCGCCAGCGCCGGGGCGTCAACCGTGAAGGCCTGGAAGCGGGCCGGCGGAGCACCAGAACCCTGCTGTGGGTCCTCCTCGCGGCAGCCATGGTGCTGTACGGATTCCCGTTCCTGTACCTGCTCTTCACATCCTTCAAAACCCCGATCGACACCATCGCGGTGCCGCCGACCATCCTCCCGCGGGAATGGACGCTGGAGAACTACACCAATGCACTGGGCCGCAGCGGAGTCCTTGCCTCCTTCATCAACAGCATCCAGACGGCCATCATCAGCACCGTGCTTTCGCTCGTGCTGGCGGTACCGGCGGCCTACGGCATCACCCGGTACCAAACCCTCAGCGGCAGGATCTTCATCATGGCCGCCCTGGTTACCCGCATGGTGCCGCCGGTGGCGATCGGTATTCCGCTGGCTTCGATGATGGCAGCCGTTGGCCTTTCAGATACTCCCATCGCCCTGTCCATCGCCCACACCACCATCTCGCTGCCGCTCTCGATCTGGCTGATGTCCAGCTTCTTCGAGGCGGTGCCGAAAGACCTGGAGGAAGCTGCCACAGTGGATGGCTGCAGCAGACTCGGAGCCCTGTGGCGCGTGGTGATCCCGGTGGTCTCCGGCGGCATCGCCGTCACCGCGATCTTCGCCTTCCTGGCCTCCTGGAACGAGTTCCTCTTCGCACTCCTGATGACAGCGATCCGCTCCCAGACAACGCCCGTGGTGATCGCGAACTTCCAGACCCAGTTCGGCCTGGACTGGGGATCCATGACGGCGCTGGCCGCCGTCTACTCCATCCCGGTCATCCTTCTGACCCTTCTCTTGCAGCGCAAGATCGTCGCAGGCATGACGCTCGGCGCCGTCAAGGGCTAGACCACCAACAACGAGTAGCCTACTGGTGATGCCCAAGAGCATCACCGACCATAAGGACGTGGGAGACAGATGAGCAACAAGAACATCGGTATTAAGGACGTGGCCGTCGCCGCCGGCGTCTCCGTGACAACTGTCTCCCACGTCCTCAACGATGTTTCCTACGCCCGCATCAGCCCCGAAACGAGGGACAAGGTACGGGCCATTTCGGAGCAACTGGGCTATGGCCCCAACCGCCTTGCCCAGGCCCTTCGCACCCAGAGGACCGGCATGCTGGGACTGGTCAGCGAGGAAATAGCAACAACGCCCCACGCGGGGCGGATCATTCTCGGTGCGGACGAGGCCGCGCGCGCCCGGGGCTACAACCTCATGATCATCAACACCTCGGGCTCGGCAAGCCCGGAGTCCCGGCAGGCCGACGTCGAGACCCTCCTGGAACGCCGGGTGGACGGAATCCTCTACGCCACCATGTACCACCGCAACGTGGAGCTGCCGGCCAACCTTGGCAGCGTCCCCTCCGTCCTGGTCGACTCGGTGGCCACCGGCGGAAACATCACCGCCGTGATCCCGGACGAAGAAGGCGGTGCACGCGCCGCCGTGGGCGCGCTCCTCGAAGCGGGCCACACCCGGGTGGGCTTCATCAACAACACCGATGATGTCCCCGCAACCCGTCAGCGGCTCCAGGCCTTCCGGGCCACGCTGACCGAAGCAGGGCTCGACGGCGACGCGGCACCTGTCGAGTCCGAGATCTCCGAGGTGCAAGGCGGCTATGAAGCGGCCCGGCGGATCCTGGCGGGCGAGGACCCGCCCACCGGTTTGTTCTGCTACAACGACCGGATGGCGATGGGAGCCTACCGCGCCGCTGCGGAGCTGGGACTCAGCATCCCCGCTGACCTTTCAATCGTGGGCTTCGATGACCAGGAACTGATCGCCGCCAACCTTTATCCGGGGCTCACCACCGTGGCCCTGCCTCACTACGAGATGGGTGCTTGGGCCACCGAGCACCTGATTGACGCCGTCGAGGGGAAGACCGACCTTGCCCTCATGGCGCTGCACCCGACCATTCTGAGCTGTCCGCTGGTGCGCCGCGATTCCGTCGCGGCTCCCCGGCAATAGCCAGCCAGCCCCTTCCACTTCCCAAGAGGACCGCCAGACATGTCCAGTCGCCTTGATACCGTACGCCCGGAAACAGCCCAGGCCGGAACCTCCAGGTTCCGGCCTGCCATCCACTTCACGGCAAGGGATACCTGGCTGAACGATCCCAATGGCCTGGTTTTCTACGACGGCCTCTACCATTTGTTCTTCCAGAACAACCCGTACGGCAGCGTCTGGGGCAACATGTCCTGGGGCCACGCCACCTCCCGTGATTTGCTGCACTGGACGGAACACCCTGTTGCCATTGCCTGCGACGAGACAGAGGACATCTTCTCGGGGAGTGTCGTAGTCGACCACGGCAACACGTCCGGTTTCGGCACGGCGGACGCACCTGCCCTCGTGGCCATTTACACCAGTGCCTATAAGGCCGCGTCCGAACACAGCGGCACGCAGGCGCAGTCTCTGGCCTACAGCTCAGACGCCGGAATGACGTGGCGAAAATACGAAGGAAACCCCGTCCTCACCAGAGATTCCGCGAACTTCCGCGATCCCAAGGTCTTCCGATTTCACGGGGACCAGGGTGCCTGCTGGGTCATGGTCGCCGTCGAGGCGCAGCACCAAAAGGTGGTCTTCTACCGTTCGGACGACCTCAAGACCTGGGACTTCCTGAGCGACTTCGGGCCGGCCAACGCCGACGCCGGCGAATGGGAGTGCCCCGACCTCTTTCCCCTGGCGGTGGACGGGGACCCGGACAACGTCAAATGGGTCCTGATCGTCAACGTCAACCCCGGCGCGGTGGCGGGAGGTTCCGGAGGACAGTACTTCGTGGGGCAGTTCGACGGCGTCCGGTTCATCCCGGACGAAGGTTCAGTTGCAGCGTCGGCGGGGGTCAGCGCCCTGGGTGACTCCGTCGCGGCCGCTGCAGCCTTGCAGCAATGCCTGTGGCTGGACTGGGGACGGGACTGCTACGCCTCTGTATCCTTCAGCAATGTCCCGGATGGGCGGCGCATCATCATCGGCTGGATGAACAACTGGGACTACGCCAACGAGCTGCCCACCGCCCCCTGGCGGTCCTCGATGACGCTCGCCCGCGAAGTGCACCTCACAGCAATCAACGGCTCCGCCCGCCTGATCCAGCAACCGGTCCTGGCCGACCTTTGCGCAGGAGGACAGCTGCCCACGGCCCAGGACCAAATGAACGCAGACACCTTTGAGCTGCGAAATTCAGCCCACCAATTGCCGGATGCCGTACCCGGTAGCGCCCAAATCATCGAGGCGGAGATACTGCCCGGAAGCACCGAACGTGTTGATTTCCGACTCTTCAGAAGCAGTGACGGGAGCAAGGGCACCATTCTTAGCTACAACACAACCAGCGCCCAACTCATCCTTGACCGCAGACAATCAGGAAACACCGGCTTCCACGGGAAATTCGCTTCGGTCGAGTCAGCACCAGTTGACCTTGAAAACGGTGTGCTCAAATTACTCATCGTCGTGGACCACTGCTCGGTCGAAGTTTTCGCCCAGGGTGGCAAGGTCGTCCTGACTGATCTCATCTTCCCCGAAACCGAAAACCCGGAGAACTGGCTATCGGCTGAGGGAGGCTCAGCGACAATACTGAAGCTCGCGGTCTCAACACTCACCTAACCGCCAAGGGCTGCGAAACCGGAACACAAAGGGAAGAACCTATGTCAAGCAACAACTACTACGACGTGACCACGTGGCCCGTCGGCAACCCGTCCAAGGACGTCGGTGAAGTCATCAACAGCATCATCGCCGACATCAAGGACCGGCAGACCCAAACCGATGTGAACAACGGGGGAAAGCCAGGCGCGGTGATCTACATTCCGCCCGGGGACTACCACCTTCGTACGCAGGTGGTGATCGACGTCAGCTTCCTTCGAATCGAGGGGTCGGGGCACGGCTTTACGTCGTCGAGCATCCGGTTCAACGTTCCCGAGGACGAATGGCCCGACTTGCATGAGCTGTGGCCCGGGGGGAGCCGCATAATCGTCGACCTTCCCCTCGACGGAGACGGAGAGGAATCCAAGGGCGCCGCCTTCTACGTTGAGCGAAGCGGGAGCCCGCGGATCAGCTCGGTCGAGTTCTCCAACTTCTGCATCGACGGGTTGCACTTCACCTCGGATGGCTCGGGGATGCCTCCGGAGAACACTTACGTCAACGGCAAGACCGGTATCTATGTCGCGAACGCCAATGACTCATTCCGGGTGAACGGCATGGGCTTCGTCTACCTTGAGAACGCGATCACCATCTACAACGCGGACGCGCTTTCCATTCACGACAACTTCATCGCTGAATGCGGAAGCTGTATCGAGCTGCGCGGGTGGGGACAGGCATCAAAGATCACCGACAACCTGGTGGGAGCAGGCCCGAAGGGTTACTCGATCTACGCCGAGAACCACGGCGGCCTCCTGATCACCGCGAACAACGTGTTCCCCCGGGGTGCGAGCAGCGTCCATCTCAAAGGCGTCACGCGTTCAAGCGTCACCAACAACCGTTTGCATTCGTTCTACCCTGGGATGCTGATTCTCGCAGCCGATAGCTCGGAAAACCTCGTGGCCACGAATCACTTCCTGCGTGACCATGAGCCCTGGACGCCCTTCCTGGGAGTGGACAACGGACTGGACGACCTCAACGGACTTCTCTGTGTCAGCGGCAGCAACAACTCTGTCATCGGCAACCACTTCTCCGAGATCATCGACTCACAGAGCATCCGGCCGACAGGTGCGACGCCCGTCATCATCCGGCTGATGGCGGGGGTGGGCAACTTCGTCTCCAACAATCACGTCGTAGCGATGGACGTTCACGCCACGTCAAGTGACTCCTGCTTCGAGGCCCAGGTGGACGCCCTGTTGACGACTGAGACTTCGGACGGCCTCGCCGTGACGGCCGTCCTAGTCGATCCCGAATCAGCTCGGAATACGATCCTTGATTCCGGAAGTGACGACCAAGTTATCGCAGATAGGGCTGTCAACGCCTTTAGGGCCACACCCACGGTCGGTTTCCCGCCAACGACGGAGAAGTGAACGCCTAGGGGAGCGGCTGCCGTTCGCCCACGCTGACTGGAGCATCGAGCGTGACGTACGTCCGCCGTCGCCGTTCCAGCCTTTCCTGCTGGCCGGGGGAGGGGATCCGCGCGCCTTTCGCCCGGTTGCACCGGCTGCACGCCGCGACAAAGTTCAGCAGGGTGGTGGACCCGCCCTTGGACCACGGATAGAAATGGTCGCCGTGCTCAGCGGGCCGGGAACAACGACGGCGGAAGCCCGCCTCCATCTCGCACTCGCCGCCGGCCCGTGCCATGCCTTCGCGGCGCTGCTGCCGGCTGAAGCGCCGGACCGGGTCACGGCGCCGGACGTCCCGGGCGCGGAAGACCACGGCCACGATGATCAGGGCGACGATGAAAGCGCCGGGAAGCGCGACGGCCGCTAGCACGCCGTCGAACATTTGACGGAGCATGGCGCTCGCCGTGGTGGCCCGCTGACCGATGTCGACGCTGGCTCTGTTGGGCAGCAGGGCCAGGACGACGGATGCGGACAGCCAGACTGTTGCCGCGGCGTAGGCCAACCGGAGTATTTGGCGCGTCCAGTAGATGCGCTTCAATTCAAGCATTGGTCTCCCCCAATAAGACTCCGGCACAGTGAAGCTGGCGGTGTCCCGCTCGCTGAAACAGATCGTACCTTCACTGGCGCTGCGCGGAGGTCCACTATAGAGACAGGCCGGAAGGCTGGCGCCGCCGGTCACCCACGGCCTGACCGATCAAGGGGACGCACATGGACAGCATCGGTTCCGTTTCCACGAACAGACGTGAGCTGCTGAAGGCGGCCGGGATTGGGGCGGCCGGTGTTGCCGCTATACCCCTTCTGTCCGCTTGCACCGGCAAATCGGCGCAGTCCGTGCCGTCGCCGTCGGCATCACTGCTTCCGGCCCCGCCGGGGCAGGTCGAACCGCTGCTGGACCGGCAGAAAGTCACCGATGCCCTGGCCAAGCTCGACGGACAGATCCGGGACGCCATGGAGCGCACCGGGCTGCCCGGTATGGCCGTAGCCGTGGTGTATCGGGACGAGGTGGTGTATTCCAAGGGCTTCGGCGTGCGGGAGGTCGGAAAGCCTGAGGGGATCGGTCCTGACACGGTCTTCCAGGTGGCTTCCGTGTCCAAGCCCCTGGCATCCACGGTGGCGGCAGGGGTGGTGGGGCGGCAGGTCATCAAGTGGACCGACCCCGTCATCGAACACAACAAGCGCTTCGCGCTCAAGGATGACTACGTCACACGGAATGCGAGCTTTGCTGATCTGATGTCGCACCGCAGTGGGCTGAGAACAGCGTCGGGCGATCTGCTGGAGGACCTTGGCTTCGACCGTGCATACATCCTCGGCCACCTCAACCAGGAGCCCCTTGATGCGTTCCGGTCCAGCTACAACTACAGCAATTTCGGCTACACGGAAGGCGGCCAGGCAGCAGCCGAGGCGATGAAAATGTCCTGGGAGGATCTGGCCAATGAAGTCCTGTTCCGGCCGCTGGGCATGTCCGCGAGCAGTTACCGCCACGCGGACTATGAGAAGGCGTCCGATAGGGCAACCATTCATGTGCCGCTCGGGAACAAGGAGTGGGCCGCGAAATACCGTCGCGACGCCGATTCCGAGGCCCCGGCCGGGGGTGCGAGTTCGTCGGTGCGGGACCTGGCCCAGTGGCTTCGGCTGCAGCTGGGCAACGGCAGTTACGGGGGCAAGCCCGTTATAGATTCGGCTGCCCTACAGACGACCCACGTTCCCCACGCAGTCTCCGGGCCGGCGTCGGCCCCCGCTGCCCGCTCCCGGTTTTATGGGCTGGGCTGGAACGTCTCCTACGACGACCAGGCCCGTGTCCAGCTGGGACACTCCGGGGCGTTCAATCTTGGCGCCGCCACTGCCGTCTCCATGCTTCCGGGTGAGCAACTGGCCATTGTGGCCCTGACCAACGGGCGCCCCCAGGGGATTCCTGAGGCGATCACCGCCGGCTTTCTGGACACAGCCCAGCACGGATCGCCCACGGTCGACTGGCTGGCATTCACCGCTGCCGTATTCAAACAAGTTGATGAGTCCGAGAAACCTGAGGTCGACTACACCAAGGTTCCGGCCGCCGCTTCTCCTGCGGCGAGAAACAGTGCCTACACGGGCACCTATGAGAACTCCTACTATGGCCCGCTTGTGGTTCTCGAGCAGGGCGGGAAACTGGCCATGAGAATGGGCCCGCCTGGCCGGCCAACGACTTTCCCGCTCACCCACTTTGACGGCAACACCTTTAGCTTCGAATCCATCGGAGAGAACGCCAACGGCCTGGCCGGTGCACTGTTTGCAGGCACAGGCGGCGGCTCCTCGCCACGCGTCACCCTGGACTTCTACGACAGAACCGGGCTTGGGACGTTCACCCGGGCGAAGTAGGACCACAGATCTGACACGCATAGGAATTTCTACTCGGAAGGAGTGGGAAAGGCCATGAATCAACGAACCAAAATATTCTTTGGTGTCATCGTCCTGGTGCTGGTTGTTGGCGGGGCGGCGCTTTTTTTCTTCGACACCACTAAAAGGAGCAGGGCCGCGGAGTACAACCCGCAGATCAACCCTGCCGATTTCTCCACCAACATAACCAACAAATACTTCGCCCTCCCTGTCGGCAAGAAGCTGACGTACGAGACCACCGAGCAAGGAAAGGTCACCGAGCGGATCGAAATTGAAATCCTGCCTGAGACCCTGGTGGTAGACGGCGTTGAGACAGTCGTCTATCTGGACAAGGAATACAAGAATGGGCAGCTGGTCGAGGAGACCAGGGATTACCTGGCGCAACACAAGAACGGTGACGTGTGGTACTTCGGCGAGGACGTGAATAACTACTGGAATGGGATGCTGCTGCACCACTCAGGCAGCTTTCTCCAGGGGAAAGATGGCGCTAAAGCCGGCATCTGGATGAAGTCCGAGCAGCGCGTTGGCGATTCCTATCGGCAGGAATTTTACGTGGGCCATGCGGAGGACATGCGGGACACCGTCGCCACCGGCCAGACCGTCGCCACGAAATCCCGCACTTACACCGACTGCGTCAAGGTCTACGACTGGACGCCGCTTGAGAAGAATGCGCGGGAGCACAAGTATTATTGCCCCGAGGTCGCCTCGCTGGTCCTCACCGAGGACCTGCAGACAGGCAGCCGGTCAGAACTCGTGAATGTGGTCCAGCCCTAGCCGTCCAACAGCACGTTCGGGCGCCGGCGGTGGAGACGTTGCGTTCGCCGCTGCGGCATCCCGGAGTGCCAGGGCCGCCTGGACCAGTGCCGAATGGCTCAGTGCCTGGGGATGGTTTCCGAGAAAGGCGCCGGTGGCAGGATCGATTTCCTCACTGAACAGGCCCAACGGACCGGCGATGGCCAGGAGAGCCTCAACCAACTCCGTGGCCTCCGCTGCCCGTCCTGTCATGGCGCATGCCTGGGCAAGCCAGAACGAGCAGGGCAGGAACGCCCCTTCCGTCCCGGGCAGCCCGTCCTGTCCCGGCGGGTAGCGGTAGAGGAAGGGGAAGCCTGCCGACAGTTCGGTCCTGACGGCGTCCACTGTTCCCCGAAGACGCGCTGAGTCCGGTTCCTCGAAGCCGGTCACAGGCAGGATCAGCAGGGCCGAGTCCAGGTCACCGGAGCCGTAGGTGCGGGTGTACGTGTTCCTGGACGGGTCGAACCCCTTCTCCCTGATCTCGGCAGCGATGTCATTTCTCGCCGTTTCCCACCGGCGCTTCAGCCTTGCGCTGACGCGGTGGGTCCGGGCGATGCGCAGGGCGCGGTCCAGGGCGAGCCAGCCCATCACCTTGGAGTGCACGTGGTGTGCCGCATCGGCGCGGACCTCCCAGATGCCGGCGTCCGGCCCCGGCCAGCGCCGTGCCACCAGGTCCGCAAAGCCGCGCATTGCCCGCCACGCCTCGGAGTTCAGCCGGTGCCCCTGCCGGACGAGGTTCCATGCGGCGTCGAGGACCCAGCCGTAGCCGTCGAGCTGGTGCTGGTGCGAGGCCCCGTTGCCCACCCTCACCGGAGTGCTGCCAAGGTAGCCGGGCCAGTTCCGCAGCGTGCGCTCGCGGGGCACACGCCCTCCGGTCAGCGTCAGCAGGGCCGGCAGCCGCGGCCGCTCCAGTCGGCTGGCGTGCAGCAGCCAGTTCAGGAAGTTCAGGGCCTCGTCGTCTTTGCCCGCGCCGAGGAAGGCGCCGATGCCGATGCTGGCGTCCCGGGGCCAGGCGTACCTGTAGTCCCAGTTGCGCACGCCGCCGGGATCCTCGGGCAGGGACGTGGTGGGTGCCGCGACCGGCGCGCCCGAGGGGGAGTAGGTGAGCAGCTTCAGCGTCAGCAGACTCCGCAGCACCGGTTCCCGGAACGGGATGTCCTGGCTGATGCCTGACGACCAGTCCCGCCAGCGTTTCTCGTCCGCTTCCACCAGGCCCCAAGCGGTTTCCGGATTCACACAGATCAGTGGCTCCGCGTACGCCAGGGCGAGCACCAGCACAACCGGGCGATCGGGGCTCACGGTGATTGCCGTCGTCGTACCCGGCTCCACCCTGATCCCTCCGCTGCAGCCCAGCGACATGGCGAGGGCGCCCCATTCGCAGACCAGGGGCTGCCCGGACCGGACGCGGGGGCGGAGGTGGTGCTCGCCGAGGCGGGGGTCAAGGTCGACGACGGCCTCCGCCGGGGCGCCGTCGGCCGTCAGCCGCCGGATCAGAAGGGTGGTGGGCAGCAGCCGGCCCGATACCTCCGCCACCATGGCCTCAGTCAGCGACAGCGTGCCTCCGTCTGTGGCCCACACCGTCTCGAGGGTGGCGGTGTGCGGCCGGTAGCGGCGGACGAGGGGCCGGGCGGGCAGCGCCGGGCCGGCCCGGAAGGCCCCTGCGTCGGGACCACCGAGCAGGGCACCGAAAACGGGTTCACCGTCGAAGGTGGGCGCGCAGAGCCAGTCGATACTCCCGTCGGCCGAGGCCAGGGCCGCCGTGCGCGTATCACGGAGCAGCCCGTATTCCGCCAGGGCAGGGGAGGAACGGGCTGTGTTGCCGCTCGCAGCGTTCATCGGTGTGCACCTTCCTTCTGGCTGGGGCGTCAATGGACCGTGAGGAGCAATCCCAGCATGGAGCCGTAGACCACGTGGGCTGCAACGGCGACGGCCGGCGTCTGGATCCCGTAGTTCAAACCCAGCAGGCCCGGCGGTTCCAGCACCGCCCGGCTCGACGGACCGGCCCTGGTGCTGGCCATTCTCGGATGGACGCCGGGCAGCAGCGGCAGGATGACGGTCAGCGCCACGGCAACGTGCAGGAGCCCCAGCAGTGCGCCGATCCACCACGTGGCCCTGCCCAGCAGTGCGAAGGCCGCCGCGTATCCGAGCGCGAATGCCTGCCCCGCGGCGAGGTGAATGAAGAAGCCGGCGACGCGTGCCCTGTCGGGGTCCGGGGTGACAAGGGTGCCGAGGACCAGGGGCAGATCGAGCCGGGTCCAGCCGGCCATCTGGGAGGCCGTCATCACCACGGTCAGGGCCGCGGTGGCGAGCAGACCGAACAGTGCCCAGCCTTGCCAGTCCATGTCATCCGCCTGCCTGCCGCTTCGGCGCGGATCCCGTTTGTGCTGCTTTCATGGCACACCTTCTAAAAGTAGGTTCTCTAATTTTAGAGTTGGAGTGCTCGGCAATCAAGGGACGACGACGTCGCTGGCTACTTTTTCGCCCGCGGCTTGGAGGCTTTCGGCTCCTTGGGCTCCTTGGGCGGCAGCCCGGCGACGTAGTGGTAGGCCTTCGTCACCCAGGCTTTTTCCCGGGCCTCATCGCCGTCGCCCTCGGCGTTCCAGACCTCCGGCAGTCCGGTGTAGCCGCCCATCGGGCGCTCCGCGGGCCCGAAGGGGACGGTGCGCTCCGACGCCTCCAGTTCTGTGCGGTCCGCCTCTGAGAGGCGCACGCCGATGGTGGGGCCGAAGAGGCCGGCGAACATGTTGCCGTTCACGAAGGCGCCGAGGTTTCCGAACATCGGCTTGACCACGACGTCCGGGTCCGTTGGCATGACAGAGCGGAAATGTTCCTTGTCCGCCTCTGACGGCTTGGGCATCTGCATGATTTTTCTTCCGGGACGGATGGGGCTCGACGGGCTGGCTATGCGTGAAGCATATTGCGTTTCAGCGCGATTGGTCAGGCCTGCCCTGAAACCCGTGTAGAGTAGTGATCGTTGTTGTGTTTGTATTTGGTAGTTCAGGCAGTACGCGCGGTCGAAAGTCCGCGTTCTTCTGAAGTAGCGGTTTTGAACACCCCACACCGGAGGACCCGAAAGTCGGGACTTTTCCTCCACCTTCACGAAGGACAAAAATAATGGCTACTGGTACCGTCAAATGGTTTAACGCTGAAAAGGGCTTCGGCTTCATTTCCCCCGATGACTCCTCACAGGACGTCTTCGCACACTACTCCGCGATCGCCTCCTCCGGCTTCCGCTCCCTCGAAGAGAACCAGAAGGTCTCCTTCGAAACCGAGCAGGGCCCCAAGGGTCCCCAGGCCGTAAACATCCAGGCTCTCTAAGACTTAGCTTTCAGCTAACTCTTCTGAGTCCGGAACCGGAAGGTTTCGAGCAGGGTCCGTCTTTGACGGGCCCTGCTCTTGTTAACCGGCCAACGCCATCGACTCAGCCGTGCGCGTGGTCAGGCATTGCCTCCGGCACCACAGGGTCCCACGGCGGTTCGGTGGCCATATCGACGCCGGTTCCGGTTTCGGCGCGCGGTTTTACTTCGACGGCGGATGGTGCCGTGCGGGCCTGGCGGGCGATGCCCGCCCGGACGCTTTCCACGATCTCATCGCCCAGCAGCGGCCCGGTGTAGTCGATGCTGAGCACACCGTCCCCGACGGTCGTGTCATAGTTACCCAGAGCGTCCGAGAGGATTCCTTCCAGGTCCACCGCCGCCGACAATGCGGTTGGACTCGTGGTGCGGATGCTGAAGCGCAGATCATGCACCAGGGTTTGAAGCACGTGGAAGTGCTCGGCTCCCAGTTTCTCCGCTCCCTCATCTTCGGCCTTCTTAGCCAACGCCCGGCCGTCGTCACGCGTGCCCGTTGAGGGCAGCGCGACGACCAGTTCGGGCATAAGTTGCTGCAGCAGGGCTGGTTCCAGGACACTCGGTGAGATGCCGGCCAGGACGGTTCCCCGGGCAGCCGCAGCGGCATCAAGGACTTTGCGGATCCCCGGAAGGTCAGCGGTCAGGCTGGAGCGGACCGCGATCACCACCCGGCGCCGGACCATGAGACCGTCGTAGCTGACAACAGGCCGGCCGTTGCCCAGATCCTGGCCCTCTTCCGCCTGCGCCAGAGCCGCTTCCGCAGTGCCGCTCGCGGGGCTTCCCCCGGAAGCTGCGGCGGACGCGGCAGCCGGGGCGGACGACGGCGTGACCGCGGCGCCGCCGGTGCAGCCGCCCAGGACGAGGGACAACAGCAGCGCGGGTGCGATTACGAGGACCCGATTCATGTCACGTGCCCGCCGGATAGGCGGCCTTGTACGTTGAGGCGTAGAACCCCTCTGACTTTGTTTCCAGGATGGGCGGGTCGGAGCGGATGGGGTCGTTGATGCGGAGGTCGCCCACGGAGAACTGGACCATCATGTCGTGGTCCTCGTGCACCAGGTTGTGGCAGTGGACCATGTAGCGGCCGCCCTCCTGCTTGCCGGTGTCGAACTGCATCAGGACTGTGATCGACTCATTCTCCCCGGCATAGAACACGTCCTTGGGTCCGTTCTCCCAGGCGAAGGGCTTTCCTCCGTTGGTGTTCCGGGCGATGATCTTGCCGTCGACGAGGTGGATGTGGACCGGGTGGAACCAGCCGCCGGAGTCGTTGATGATGGTCCACTGCTCCACCTGGTTCCGCTGCGGGTTGCCGAACAAGCGGGTGAAGTTGGACTTCTCCACGTCCGCCCAGGTCTCGCCGTTGATGGTCCATTCCCCGTGCTCCCGGCGGACCCGCAGGATCCGCTTGGCTACGGCCATGTCGGGGGTCAGTTTCATGGTGTCCAAGCCGCCGGTGGCCTTGGACGGCGGCTCGCCGACATCCAAGATCGAAGGAATGGAGCTGAGGCTCCGGGAACCGGCCGGGGACGGCGAATCGGCCACCACCAGGAATTTCATGACCTTGCCGGTGTTGGCGAAGTTTACGTTGTTCTTGTTGCTCAGGTTCCTCAGCTCAACAGTCTGTCCGGGCTTGTACTTGCGGAAATCGATCAGCACTTCGTACCGCTCCGCTGTGCCCTGCCGCCAGGACGACACGGCCTGGACCCTCGCAGTCATGCCGGCGTCCGTCCCCACGACGTAGAAAGGGTCCCCGGTGGACAGGGCGAACCGGTAGGAACGGGTGATGGATCCGACCAGGAACCGGAACCGGTAGATCCGCGGCTTTACCTTCATGGTGGGCCACGGCACCCCGTTGACAGTGATGATGTCGCCCCAGAGTCCGTCGTGGCCGTTGTCGTTGTAGCCAAGCGAGCCGTTGGCGTTCAGCATCACGTCCGAGACCAGGATCGGCACGTCAAACTCGCCCTGGGGCAGCTGCGCCTGTTCGTGCAGGTCCGACAGCGGGTAGAAGGCAGCGAGCCCCGAGTACACGCCCTGCGCTGTGAGCATGTGGTTGTGGTCGTGGTACCAGAGGGTCCGGGCCGCCTGCCAGTTCGGGTAGTGGTAGTTCTTCACCTTTCCCGGTGCGGTGCGGTCGTTGGCATAGCCGTCATACTGCGGCAGCGAGGCCGAGCCGTGCAGGTGCGTGACGGTATTGAACGGGTCCGAGTACAGCAGGCCCTTGGCCGGCAGCCGGTTGCTGATCCGCACCTCGGTCCGCGTGCCTTGGGGAACCCGGATCGTCGGGCCGGGGAACGTCCCGTTGTAGCCGGCGATCGTGGTGGACAATCCCCTGGCGATCTGCGCCTGTCCCAGCTTCTGGGACAGCGAGTACTTGGCGAAGGGCCGGCCGTCCGGGTCCCGCCCGGTCGAGTAGGGGATTAGCTCGGGTGGACGCCGAAACGTCGCCGCGTAGGGAATCGGCATGTTTTCCGGTGCGAGCAGGCTGGCCGTGGGGGGCGTCGTCGAATCATCGGAGCCGCTGGCCGGCACGCCCGCTAGTGCTGCGCCCACATTTGTTCCGGCCAGGGCAACAGCCCCGCCAAACATGCCGAACTTAAGGGCGTCCCTGCGTGTTGCCATGTCTTCCTCCGCCGTGGATGGTCGATACCGAGACCCAGCATTCCCAGCAGAAATGGTTGCCTTATGACAATCAGGGAACCAGCTTGGAAAAAGCCTGCGGGAGAACATGGGTGCTGAGCCCCCCGCCCGCACCCGTTCACTCGAGGAGAACCGGAAAGGTTCCTTCGAAACCGAGCAGGGCCCGTCGCCGACGGGCCCTGCTCTTGTTAACTCGGGTGTGCTGGTTTGGCGGGATCTCCCCTGCCTAGGAGTTGCGCACTACTTCGGGCAGTGGAGATCTGGATTGTAGGCGGCAAACATCCCATCGGGATTCTCTTTCCAAACCCACGCGTGCAGGGCAAAGGTGCCGGGGAACGGGCCGTTCTCAAACTTCAGGCCCGCAATTTCAGGCCTCTTCTTCGCCGTAGACAGGAACTCGATGGCAACCAGCTTGTACCGTCCCTGCTTGTCGGGCATGTACACCAGCACTTCTGGTTTGCGGGCATCGGTCTTGCCGTCAATCAGGGAATTTTTGGCGTAATGAAAGCCCATCGCGCCCACGCCCTTCTTCTCGACGCATGCGGTGACCTTCTTGTAGCCGTCCTCCTTTGCCTCAGCCAGTGAGCGGTACTCTTCAGTAACGTCCCTCAGCGTATTAACCAATTTGCGCTGCTGGGAAGTCAGCTTCCGGTCCTTGTCGTCATCATCCCCGCCGCCGTGGGCGGAGGCGATGCCGGGGGTGAATCCGGCCGCCAGGACTCCAGCGGCGAGCATGGACATGAGTCCCTTTTTGGTGCAATGCAACATTGTCTTCCAACCCTCTGAGACCGTTATCTTCCGGTAAGGGCGCGAAGGGGTGGGCCGCAGCCCGGCCCACCTTCGCCGCGAAGCCGGCGGGCCCACGGGCCCGGCCGGTGAATGAACGACCCGCTCGCGAGCCTGATATTCAGCAGATTGGAGCGGCGCTTAAAATTATGCGCCGCGCCCAAAATCCACACCAGACATAAATTAAAAGGTTGCTGGCCCGTGCCATGGCTGATTCTCGCTGAATCGAGCAACCGGGAAGCCATCCGGCCGCTGCCCGCTCGGGCCGGCGCCGGCTTCAGCGGGCTCGGTTTCGACAGGCTCTACCACCGGGGTTTCGACAGGCTCTACCACCGATCGGCTAGTGCAGCCCCATCGCGTTCCGCACCTCGTCCAGGATATGGTGCATGGCGCTCTCGGCCGCGGTGGCATCGCCGCCGGCCACCGCCGCGGCCACCTCCTCGTGGGCGTCGAGGGCTTCCGGTCGGGGCTTGAAGGGCATGAGCCCGTGCTGGGTCCGGCTGGTGAGCACCTCCGCCACCATCGCTTCGAGCGCCGTGAACATCTCGTTGCCGCAGCTCGTCAGGAGCAGTCGGTGGAAGGCGATGTCAGCCGCCAGGAAGGCCTGAAGCTCGCCGGCTTCGCCGTGGCGCCGCAAGTCCGCGGCCAAAGCGACCAGCTGGCTGCGTTCGGCGGCGCTGGCCCTCCGCGCGGCACCGGCTGCGGCAATGGGTTCGACGGCGATGCGGAGTTCCGTGAGGCTGCTGTACTGCTGGGCCCGGCGGTCGGACGCGAGACGCCACCGTACCAGCTTCGGGTCAAAGACGTTCCACAGCTCACGGCGCTGCACCACGATGCCCACCCGGCGCCGCGAATACACGAGGTTCATGGATTCCAGGACCTTCATCGTGTCCCGTGCAACGGTGCGGGACACTCCGTACTCCTGCTGCAGCCCCTCGAGGGTGAGGCGGCTTCCCGGGGGGAGCTCACCTGCGGCGATGGCGACGCCAATAGCGTCCAGCACGCGTTCGTGCATGGCGGGGGACCCTCCGTCGTTCGCGTCATCCGCGTGGTCTGCTGTCGCCGTCGACATGATCCTGCCTTCCCTTTGCGCCCAAGCGCTCTCACAGCGTACCGGAAGATGAAGCAAAAGGTATGACCTGTGACACGTAAAGATAGTATCTTTGGCGTCAATTGGTGATACCTTATCTCCAGCGCAGTTCGCATCGGGCTGCAGAATGAGCTTCTTCCACAAGCCAAAGACGTCTTCTTCGGAGGTAAACATGCAGTATCCAGCCACGCATCTGGTGGTCATGGGCGTTGCCGGTTCCGGCAAGTCCACCATCGCGGCCGCACTGTCCAGGCAGCTTGGCTGGGCATGCGCCGAAGCGGACGAGTTCCACCCGCAGTCCAACATCGACAAGATGAGCCAGGGCATTCCGCTGCAGGACGAGGACCGCTGGCCCTGGCTGCAGCAGATCCAGGACTGGATGACCGGGCAGGCCCGCGCCGGCCGCAGCACCGTGCTCACGTGCTCCGCCCTCAAGCGCAGCTACCGCCGGCTCCTGTCCGACGCGGAAGGCCGCGTCCTCTTTATCCACCTCGACGGCGAGGCCGCACTCATCAGCGAGCGGATGCAGGGACGGGAAGGCCACTTCATGCCGCCCACACTGCTGCCCAGCCAGCTCGCCACCCTGGAACCCCTGAGTCCGGAGGAACTGGCCGAGGGAAGCCTTCGCCTGGACATCTCCCGCTCCCCGGAGCAGCTCATCGAGGCCATCCTGGGCGCGCTCAAGCTGCCGTCGGACCGAGCGCGCTGCGCCCACTGAACTAACTCTTTTTCTCTCAACCCCAACATTTGCTTCAAAGGAGAACCATGGTCATCGAAGGATGGACTCAAACGCTGGGCGCAGGCCCCCTGCTGCTCATCGCGGCGGCCGCGATCGGGGTCCTGCTGTTCCTCATCATCAGGCTGCGCATGCACGCGCTGCTCGCACTGATTGTGGTTAGCCTCGTCACCGCCTTCGCCACGGGAATACCTGCCAACCAGGTGGTGCCCGTGCTGATCGACGGCTTCGGGACAACCCTTGGGACGGTGGCGCTGCTCGTGGGCCTGGGTGCGATGCTCGGCCGCATCGTGGAAACCAGCGGTGGCGCGAAGGTGCTGGCCGACTACCTGATCGGCATCTTCGGCGAAAAGCGTGCGCCGTTCGCCCTGGGCCTCGCCTCGCTGATCTTCGGCTTCCCGATCTTCTTCGACGCCGGCCTCGTGGTCATGCTCCCGGTGGTCTTCGCTGTGGCCCACCGCCTCGGCGGGGGTGTGCTGCGCTACGGCCTTCCCGCCGCCGGCGCGTTCTCCGTGATGCACATCTTCCTGCCGCCGCACCCGGGTCCCGTCTCGGCGTCGGCCTTCTTCGAGGCGAACGTCGGTTTGGTCACCATCGCCGGCCTCCTCACTGCCATCCCCACCTGGTACGTCACCGCCTACCTGTACGGCCTGTGGACCGGTAAGCGCATGGAGCTCCCGGTTCCGGAACTGCTCGGCCACGCCAGCGCCGAAGCCGAAGCACACCCGCCGCGCTTCCGTACAATCATCGGCCTGCTGCTCCTGCCGCTGGTGCTGATCTTCATCAACACGGGCCTCAATACCTTCGCCGCTTCGGGCGTGCTGCCGGAATCCGTCAGGAACGAACAGTGGTTCCAGCTGCTGCGCACCCTGGGTGAAACCCCTGTGGCGCTGCTGATCTCCGTCCTCGTGGCCATGTACGTCCTCGGTGCCCGCCGCGGAACCCACAACGGCGTCCTGGAAAAGCTGCTTGAATCCTCGCTGGGTCCGGTCTGTTCCGTCATCCTGATCACTGGCGCCGGCGGGATGTTCGGCGGAGTGCTGCGGGCGTCAGGCATCGGCGACGCCCTGGCCGACGTCCTGGGCAACCTTGGCATCCCGCTCATCCTGGCAGGCTTCCTGATTTCCTCGATCCTGCGCATTGCCCAGGGCTCCGCCACCGTTGCCCTGACCACCACTGCGGGCCTCATCGCCCCGGCCGTGGCGACGGCGGGACTGAACGGCATGCAGATCGCCGCCCTGGTCATCGCGGTGGCCGCCGGCTCCGTGGTGGTCTCCCACGTCAACGACTCCGGCTTCTGGCTGGTGGGCCGCTTCTTCGGCATGGACGTCAAGACCACGCTGAAGACCTGGACCGTCATGGAAACCCTGATCGGCACCATGGGCTTCGCCATCGCCGCCACCATCTTCGGCCTCGCCGGACTGGCGGGTTAGCGCTTCTGCACCTGAATTGACGACGACGGCGGGAGGCTGGCAGATCTGCCAGCCTCCCGCCGTCGTACTTGCTATCCGTTTCGGTGCAGCCCGGCCTCTTTCACGAGTTCGGCAAGCCATGGCCGGTGGCCCTGATGGAAAATCATTCCTTCGGGCAGCCCCTGGACCGCGGGTACGGATTTGGCAATGTCGATGGTGATCCGGCCGCCGGCCATCGGTGCGTTGGTGATGTGCAGGTCGCCGTAGGAATCCGGGAGGACGGGATCCATCCAAAAGCCGCCGCGGGAAACATGGGCGTCATACCGCATCAGCGTGGTCACGAGCTGGATCGGCGTGGTGGCTGCCCAGGCTTGCGGCGAACACGCCGTCGGGTAGGGGACGGGCTCGGCGAACTGGTCCCGGCTGAAACCGCAGAACAGCTCCGGCAGCCGGCCGTCGGAATATTCGGCGGCCTCCAGGAGCGCCGTGGAGATGCGTTGCGCTTCCGCCGTGAATCCGTAGCGCATCAGGCCTGCCGCGATGACGGCGTTGTCGTGGGGCCACACCGAGCCGTTGTGGTAGCTCGCCGGGTTGTAGGCGCCCATGTCGCTGGCCAGGGTCCGGACGCCCCAGCCGCTGAACATCTCCGGCGACATGAGGTGTTCGGCCACCTTCGGCGCCTTGTCCTCATCCACCAGGCCGACCCACAGGCAGTGGCCCATGTTGGAGGCACACGCGTCGACCTGCCGCTTCTTGCCGTCCAGGGCGATTGCGTAGTAGCCGCGGTCGGGGATCCAGAACTGCTCGTTGAACCGTTTCTTCAGTTGCGCCGCACGGTCGGCCAGTTCATCACCTAAAGGCGTGTCACCGGCGTCGTACGCTATCCAGGCGCGCGCCATGTAAGCGTCGTAGACGTAGGCCTGCACTTCGCACAGTGCGATAGGGGGCTCGGCCAGCCGGCCGTTGGCGAAGTTGATGCCGTCCCAGGAGTCCTTCCAGCCTTGATTGATAAGCCCCCGGGGGTTCAGGCGCTCGTATTCGACGAACCCGTCGCCGTCCCTGTCGCCATAGTCCCGGATCCAGTCCAGCGCACGGTCCGCGTGGGGCAGCAGCGCGGCGATGGTCTCCTTGGCGAAGCCCCAGCGGCTCACCGATCCAAGTACCGTCACGAACAGCGGGGTGGCATCGATGCTGCCGTAGTAGATGGACTTTCCGCCCAAGGAAAGCCCGCTGGAGACATCCAGCCTGACCTCATGCAGGATTTTTCCAGGTTCCTCCTCGCTCATCGGATCCACCACTTGGCCTTGGCGGTCCGCCAGGGTCTGCAGCGTGCCCAGGGCCAGGGAGGGATCCACGGGCATCGCCATCTCCGATGCCCACAGCGAGTCGCGGCCGAAAAGGGTCATGAACCACGGCGCACCCGCGGCCACCACAACCCGCTCCGGGTGGTTCGGATCCTCGATGCGGAGCGCGCCCAAATCGTCGTAGCTGCGCCGCAGGGTCCGTTCGATGGAGTGGTTGCCCATATGCAGCTTGGGAATTTTTGCCACCCACTCCTGCCTGCGGCGGTCTCGCGGGGACAGTTCCTCCCCGTCAGAATGGATGAACGACGGCGGGGGAGGACTTGCTGCCTCGGCGTTGGGCACCGCTGTGAGCACCGTACTCCATTGGCTGTGCGGCGCGAGGGACACCCGGTATGTCACGGCTTCCTCGGTGACGTCGGCCCCCGGGGCCTGGACCAGCAGTCCTTTCCGGACATCCTGCCACGCAGCCCGGATGGTCAAGGTATCACCGTCCACGTGCCGGGTTTCTTTCCAGCGCCCCTCGATCCGTGCCTCTTTAACCTCGAAAAGGTCCGCGAAATCCGCGTCGGCCCTCACGGAAAGGGTGCATTCGGCCGCATCCGGGGAGTAGTTGCGAAGGGTGACCTGCTCCTGGATGCCGGCGCCCACTTCGCGCAGCCGCTCCACGATCAGGGGACTGTCTGCATACCCGTCCGAGCGGGTGGCGCGGCCGGCAAACAGCGCGCGATACGGTTCCTTCGTCTCTGCGGCCAGCGGCTCCAGAGCCTGGCCGTTAACCGTCAGGCTCCAGCGGGACAGGATGCGAGTGTCCTGGAAGAAAACTCCGTGAGGATATTCGGGATGGATGTCCCCGTTCGGCAGCGAGATGCAGAACGATGTGCCTTCCACCAGGGTGATCGTCCCTGCCCCCACAGGTCCGGCAGCAGTGTCAGCGTTCCATCCAGCCATCACGGGCCCCTTCAAGAAACCAACGCCGGCGCGCCCGGACCTTGTGGCCAGGCCGCCGCCATCGCCATGTCTTTCACCGACGCTACTCTTGCTTGCCCCCGCAGGCCAGAGCTCCGCCGTCGGATGCTCAGAGGGACCTGAGCGTATCCGCCAGCCGGGAAATGCCGAGCTCCGTCCGCTCAGGCGTCTGCGAAGCAAAGCACAGCCGCAGAGCGTTGCCGAACCTCCCTGTCACGGAAAACGCCCGTCCGGGGATAAACGCCACACCGTTGGGGACACCCAAATCAAAGAGCTTCGAAGTGTCGACATGTTCACCGAATGTGAGCCACAGGAAGAATCCGCCCTGGGGATTCGTCCATGCCGCCTGTTCGCTGAAGTGGCGCTCCAGCGACGTCTGCATCGCCATCATCCGCCTCTGATATTCGCTGCGGAGCCGCCGCAGATGTGGCTCAAGGCCACCGCGGCGAAGGAACTCGGCTGCCAGAAGTTGGTTGGGAACGTTGGTGCAGGTGTCCATCGTCTGTTTTGCATCGATGAGTTTCGCCACGATGGCAGGGTCTGCGTCCACCCAGCCGACACGGAGCCCTGGAGCGAGGATCTTGGAAAAAGTGCGGACGGAGAAGACGAGCGAATCCCCGCCGCCCAGCTCGCGGAATCCCGGGATGTGATCTCCGCCGAAACGCAACATCCCATAGGGGTCGTCGTCGATGATGATGGTTCCCCATTTCCTGGCGAGGTCCAGCAGGAGATGGCGGCGCTCCAGGGACATTGCCGTCCCGGTGGGGTTCTGGAAATTCGGAATGACGTAAATTGCCTTGGGCACACGGCCCGCTTGGTGAACCAGGTCCGGCAATGCTTCAACGATCAGGCCCTGATCGTCGATGGGCGCCTCAAGGATGTCCGCACCGTACGCCAGGAGCGTGGCGCTTCCGTTGGTGTAGGTCGGTGCCTCGACAATGACGAGGTCTCCTGGGTCAACGAACAGCTTGGCCGCAAGGTCCAGGCCCTGCATTCCGCCGCTCGTGATGAGCAGCCGTTCGGCCGTCGTGCGCTCGGGAGTCGCTTCCAGGTACGCAAGGAGTTCGTCGGCGAGAACGGAATCAGTGGCACGATGTGTCCGCTTTCCGTGTGACTCACGGCTGTCGCCTCCTCCGAGCGAGGAGTTCGAGTTCCCGTGAAACAGCTTCGATCGCATCGGCTCGTGTAGCGGGCCTCTTCTTGTTCAGGCGTTTCCTTTCGACGCGTTTCGATTGGGGTGAACCGTGAACATACATGTCAGCGACGCGGGAGCGGTCTGCTTGCTGTTCGGGCCCTGAATTCGCAAGCGGATCGTGGAAGATCAGTTCAGTCACTGGAAGCCGCCTCGTTGAACATGAACAGCAAGAAGGATCGAACCCAAGGCAAGGATGCCAGCGCAGATCTGCACCAGGGAGCTGATTCCGAACCTTCTCGGACTCCTTGCGTCTGCAGCGGACCAGGGAAAGCGCGACACCGCGCTTGAGCTGGTCAGGAGCCCTGCTGCGATGAGCACGATCAGACTAACCATTGCACTATCCGCCTTTCTGGTCCACGTCCAGGCGCACGCGTGCCTGCCGGTCAAGCCCCGTACCCACCTACAGAATTTCACCTCACAGTCTATCGTCGATTGTTGACAATTGCTAGGATGAAAAACATGCCTGCTTGTGTCGGCCCGGTATGGTTACAGCAGAATCGCCGTGTTATGCCATGGTGGCGGTGAGATCCTCAACGGCCTGTCGCAGGTGCTTCTTGATGGCGTGCTGGAGTCCCTTTCTGTTACCTGCCTCCAGTAGATCCAGGAGGATCTGATGCTCCTGGACCAGCGCGTCCAGGCGGGGGTAGGAAACTTCCAGGTTGAGTATGCACATTCTCGATTCGGCTGCCAGTGTCTCGTAAATCCGGAAGAGGCGGGAATTTCCCGTTCCGGCCACGAACGAAGTGTGGAACTGCATGTCCAGCCGTGCAATTGCCTGCCAGTCGGACACGGCAACCTGCTTCGCCATGTCCTTGATGATTCCCTTCAGCACGTCGCAGGTGTCATTGATCTTCTCCTGCCCGGCATCCATCAGTATGTTTGCGGCGGCTGATTCCACTGCCTCGCGGACGGCGTAGATCTCTTTGATGTCATCGGTCGAAAGCTCCAGGACGAACACCCCGCGGTTGCGGTGGCTAACCAGGATCCCCTCCTGGCTTAAGCGCTGCAGTGCTTCCCGGAGAGGACCCCTGGACGTATTCAGCTGACTGGCCAGGGCCGACTCATTGATCTGCTGTCCTGGACGGAATGTCCCTTGGACGATTAGTTCCCGCAGCTGATCGGCGATCAGCTGCGCCGTGGGCCTTCCCTCCAGGACAAACAGTCCTTCCGGTGCCGCCATTGATTTCCCTCATCTCACTCTTGGTCAAACTACGTTTTTTCTACACAGTAAAGGATTCGACGACGACTCATCGGGCGATACCTTCCGGTTCTGTCAGCGCAACCTTTTTCGCTTTCCGGGGAAGCCTGGAGGATGCACGGGAGTACTTTTTCTCAAGCTGGGATTGCGGATAGCTCAGGAGGAGGGTCATCACGAGGTACCAGAGGCTGGCGACGATGAGCAGCGGGATGGTCTCGTAGGTGCGCGCGTAGATGAGCTGGGCGCTTTGGAGCAACTCGGCGACGCCGAGCACGCTGACGAGGGAGGTTTCCTTGAACATGCCGATGACCTGGTTGCCGGTGGCTGGAATGATCGAAGGCATGGCCTGGGGGATGATGACCTTGCGCATTTTCGTTGCTGCGCTCATTCCCAGCGAGTCGGCAGCTTCGATCTGGCCCTTTCCGACGGCGGAGAATCCGCCGCGGATGATCTCCGCCATGTAGGCGGCCTCGTTGAGGGTCAGGCCGATCAAGGCCGCGGTGATGGGCGCCATCAGGGCATTGATGTCGACGGCGGTGCTGATGTCGGTGAAGGGAATTCCGATGGTCAGGTTCGGGTACAGTGCGGCGATGTTGAACCAGAAGATGAGCTGCACCAGCACCGGGGTCCCGCGGAACAGCGTGATGTAGACACCCGCCGTGGCCGCGATCGGTTTGATCCTGGAGGACCTCATGATCGCCAGCACCAGGCCCAGGAGAGTTCCGAGGACCATGCTGGCAACCGTGAGGAAGATGGTGAGCATCAGGCCGCGGATGATGGTTTCATGGGTGAAGTATCTGGCGACCACATTCCACTTGAAGTTTGGATTAGTCGATACCGAAAAGAGCACGCCCACGGCCAGCAGGCAACATATGATCCAGGCGAAGTATTCAAAGGCACTTCGACGCCGGAGCCTCGGCTTGAGCGCCGGGTCCACCGGAGTCATATTGGTTCCACCTCCGCGGCCATTGAATTTCAGCACAGCGTCCCCTAGTTGAGCTTTGCTTCGGTGATGGCGCCCGCCTCGAGGCCCCAATTGGCGAGCGACTTCTTGTATTCGGGGCTATCCAGTGCGGACTGAACAGCTGCCTGCAGCGCGGGTGTCAACGTCGATCCCTTTTTCAGGGCAATGGCAACCACATGGTCGGATCGAGTGTCCACCTGCGGAGAAAGGATCGTGAAGGTGTTCGGCTGTTGCTTGTCTGCCCACACGAGCGAAACAGTGTCGTAGCAGACGCCGTCGACCCTCTTGGACGCCAGCTGCGTGAGTGCTTCCTGGACGTTGGGAAGTGTGACGCCGTTGATGGCTGGCTTGCCCTTGGAGGTGCAGGTCCATTCGGAGATGTTCGGCAGGTGCTTCAGTTGGGCGTTGGAGCCCTTGGTGACAGCGATGTTCCTGCCGCACATATCGTCATTGCTGATGTTCAGGGGGTTGCCGTGGGCCACGGCAACAGAAAGCCCTCCATTGAAGTAGTCGATCATGTCCAGCACCTCCAGCCGTTCGGCGGTGGGGGACATCGTGGTGGCGGTGAAGTCATAGCGGCCACCGTCAAGACCGGGAATGATCGTGTCGAACGCGGTATTCTCGAACTTCAGCTTCAGTCCAAGCTTCTTGGCAATCAGCCGTGCCATGTCCGGGTTCAAACCGATCGGGGTGACGTTGTCATCGGCGAGGAACGTGGTGGGCGGGTAGTGAAGGTCCATGGCCACCGTGAGTTCACCCTTGTCCTTGTAGGGCTGCGGCAAGAGCTTGACCGCCGCCTCGTCGGGCTGGACACCCTCGGAGATGTCCGTCGTATTTAATGTGTTCGGGCCCTCCCGTGCCGGATCACTGCTGCCACCGGCGCCGCACGCGCCGAGGGCCAACATAACCGCCAATCCTGCAACTGCACGCTGGACTTTGCTTCTGGTCTTCATCGCTGCTTCCCTGGAGGCGGAAGGAACTCCTGATCGGACCGCCGCTAACGTTCCTACCTACTAATGGAACCACCCGAATCGCAGATCATCGACAATTTACAGAAAGTTTTTGTGGGCATCTTTTCGTCCCGCCTATGCACGTGGCGGGCATCCCACAGGGCAAAAGGGAAGAGGTGGCCAGGTCCATGGGACCTGGCCACCTCTTGACTGTGGATCCTGCTCGAGGACCGCCCTAGGCGGTGATTTCGTTGTCTTGCCTTGTGACGGTGAGATCTTCAACAGCCTTTTGCAGGTGGCGTTTGACGGCCTGCTGCAACCCTTTTCGGTCGCCTGCTTCGAGCAGGTCCAAAAGGTTCTGGTGTTCCTGGACCAGCACATCCAGGCGGGGGTAGGCAACTTCCAGGCTGAGAATGCACATTCTCGATTCCGCTGCCAGTGTCTCGTAAATCCGGATCAGCCGGGTATTGCCCGTGCCTGCAACGAAGGTGGTGTGGAATTGCATGTCCAGCCGTGCAATCGCCTGCCAGTCGGATACAGCGACGTGCTTCGCCATGTCCCCGATGATTTCCTTCAGCACCCGGCAGGTGTCGTTGATCTGGTCCTGCCCGGCATCCATCAAGGTGTTGGACGCGGCCAGTTCCACCGCCTCGCGGACGGCGTAGATCTCCTTGATGTCGGCGGTCGAAAGCTCCAGGACGAAGACCCCACGGTTGCGGTGGCTGATCAGGAGACCCTCTTGGCACAGGCGCTGAAGTGCTTCCCTGAGTGGGCCTCTGGACGTGCGCAACTGCGCGGCCACTGCAGATTCATTGATCTGCTGTCCCGGGCGGAAAGTCCCCTGGACAATCTGTTCCCGCAGCTGATCAGCGATCAGCTGCGCCGTGGGCCTTCCTTCCAGGACAAACAGTCCTTCTGGTGCCGCCATTAGCATCCCCCTTCATTCCATTCTTCGGCTTACTGAGCTCTCTAGACCGCTATTGCGGTGTATTTGGTCTCAAGAAATTCCTCGATGCCAATCTTGCCGCCTTCGCGTCCCAGCCCGGACTGCTTGACGCCTCCGAACGGTGCTGCAGGATTGGAAACCAGGCCGGTGTTCAGTCCGACCATGCCCACCTCCAGTTCTGCGGAGAAGCGAAGGGCCTTGTCCATGTTCTCAGTAAAGACGTAGCCAACGAGACCCCACTCCGTGTCGTTGGCGAGGCGAAGCACTTCGTCCTCGCTGTCGAACGCCGTGATGGCTGCTACCGGGCCGAAGATTTCGGTGCTCATCAGTTCCGCGGTCAGGGGCACGTCGGTCAGGACGGTGGGGGTGTAGAAGTATCCCGGACCCTCCGGGCGGCTTCCTCCGGTCAGGACGCGTGCCCCCTTGGCGACCGCGTCGGCCACGAGGCTCTCGACCTTGTCCAGGCCCTTCTGTTCGATCAGGGGTCCGACCTCGGTGCCTTCCACGGCGCCGTTGCCTACCCGCAGTTCGGAGATCTTCTTGGCGAACTTCTCGCTGAATTCCTCCACCACGGAGCGGTGCACGAAGAAACGATTCGCGGCGGTGCAGGCCTCGCCCATGTTCCGCATCTTCGCCTTCATGGCGCCGTCGACGGCCTTCTCGATGTCCGCGTCGGCCAGGACGATGAACGGGGCATTTCCACCCAGTTCCATCGAGGAGCGCATGACGTTGTCGGCGGCCTGGCGCAGCAGGATCTTGCCCACCCCGGTGGAGCCGGTGAAGCTGATCTTCCGTGCAATGCCGCTGCTGGTCCAAGTCCCAACCACGCCGGCGGCGCTGGAGGTCGTGACCACGTTCAGGACGCCGTCAGGGAGGCCGGCCTGCTTGAAAATGTCCACCAGGGCAAGGGATGTCAGCGGCGTCAGCTCGGCGGGCTTGAAGACCATGGTGCAGCCCGCGGCGACGGCAGGGGCGATCTTGCGGGCGCCCATGGCCAGCGGAAAGTTCCACGGCGTGACCAGCACGCACGGACCGACCGGTTCCTTGGTGATCATGATCCGGGTGTTGCCGTCAACGGAGGTGGCGTGATCGCCGCCGATGCGGACGGCTTCTTCCGAGAACCAGCGAAGCATTTCGGCGCCGTAGGCCACTTCGCCCTTTGCCTCGGCAAGGGGCTTGCCCATCTCGGCGGTCATGATCGCTGCCAGACGGTCAGTGTTGGCAATGACCAGCTCAAAGGCGCGCCGGAGGATGTCCGCCCGCTGGCGGGGTGTGGATTTGCCCCACTCCGCCTGAGCGCGGCCGGCGGCTTCGATGGCTGCGCTGGCTTCTTCGGGGCCGCCGTCGGCTACGTGGGCGATGATCTCATGGGTGGCCGGATTTTCCACCGGGAAAGTGGCGCCACTGGCGGCCTTCTGCCAAGCGCCATCTATGAACAGGTCAGTGTGGAGCGTATTGGGGTCAAATGAAGAGCTCATGTCACGCTTTCAAGGGTCGTAGGAGAGATTAGGAGGTGGCTGTCTTCAGCGCCTGGGTGAACCTGGTCAGCCCAGCCTGGATCTCGTCGCTGCTGACGTTGAGCGCCGGGATGATGCGGACGACGTTTCCGTTCGGTCCGCAGGTGAGGAGGAGAAGCTCTTCCTTGATGGCTGCTTGCTGAACGGCCAGTGCCGTATCCGCATCAGGCAGGTTGTCCGCAGACGTGAATTCCACACCTTGCATCAGGCCGCGGCCGCGGACATTTCCGATTCCTGCAAATTCTGTCTTGAGCTGGTCAAGCCCTGCCCGCAGTTCATCGCCCCGAAGCAGGGCATTCTCGACCAGGTTCTCGCGCTCGATGACGCCCAGGGTTGCCACGCCGGCTGCGGCCGCTACGGCGTTTCCACCATAGGTACCGCCCTGGGAACCCGGCCAGGCCTTGCCCATCAGCTCTGCTGACGCGGCGATGGCAGAGATGGGGAAGCCGCTGGCGAGTCCCTTCGCGGTGATCACCACGTCAGGGGTGATACCTGCCCAGTCGTGGCCCCAGAACTTTCCGGTCCGGCCTACGCCCGCCTGGACCTCGTCCAGGATGAGCACGATGCCGTGACGGTCAGCGCGTTCCCGCAATCCCTGCAGGAACGCAGGCGGAGTGGGAATGTACCCGCCGTCGCCCAGAACGGGTTCGATGATGAAACCCGCCGTGTCTGCGGGGCTGCTGATGCTCAGGAGGAGGTGGTCCAGTTCCTTCAGGGCGAAGTTGACTGCAGTTTCCTCGTCCCAGCCGTACCGGTAGGAATGCGGGAAAGGCGCGATGTGCACTCCACCCATGAGGGGGGAGAAGCCTGAACGGAACTTCGTGCCGGCCGTGGTCAGCGAAGCGGCACCCACGGTCCTGCCGTGGAAGCCGCCGTGGAAGGAGATGATGTTGGGCCGTCCCGTGGCCATGCGCGCGAGGCGGATGGAAGCCTCCACGGCCTCGGAGCCGGACGTGGCGTAGAAAACGCTGTCCAGCCCAGAGGGCAGGAAGTCTCCCAGTTTTTCGGTGAGCTCAAGCAAGGGCTTGTGCATCACGGTGGTGTACTGGGCATGGACAATCTTGCCCACCTGTTCGCGGGCTGCCGCTACGACGTCGGGGTGGCAGTGGCCCGTGCTGGTAACGCCGATTCCGGTGGTGAAATCGAGGTACTTTTTGCCGTCTGTCGCATGGATCCAGCTGCCGGCGGCGTAGTCAACGACCACCGGAGTTGCCTGCTTCAGGAGGGGACTGAGAGTTGCCATGGCTTCATACTTTCTTAGGAACTGTAAATTGTCAACAATAGGCGATGCTGGGTGAATCACCCCATGTCACCGCTGGTGTCAGTGGGTCTTATACCGTTCGGGCCTGAGGAACTCCAGGCCCTCAAAGGAGCGCTTACCCAAAGCCTCGTGTGCCGCTATCTCGCCATAGCCCGAAGCCATTTTGAAACCACCGCCGGAGAACCCGGTGGCGCAGTAGATTCTGCTGCTTTCCCCGAGGTGGCCAAGCAGTGCATGCCCGTCCTTCGTGAAGAGGTCCGGGAACGCATCCGAGCGGACAATGTTGGGGAACAGGCCGGGGAAGAACTCGGTGACGGTCTCGGTGGTTTCAGCGATTTCCGCGGGCGTGAGGTCCCGGGGGACTGAATCGGCCTTCGGTGTTGGCGCTCCGCGGCCATCGAGGGTTGCTTTTACCGTCACGCCGTCGACAGTGGGTGCTCCGTACATCGAGCGGTCACCGGAAATCCGGATGAAGATGGGGAACCTGTCGGGTGAGAATTCCGCCGCGTCCCTCGCGACGAACCAGGAGAGGAAGATCCGTTTGGTCTGGGTTGCGGCCTTCAGGTAGTCGGGCATCAGCCGCTGGGACCAGCCGCCGGAGGAGACGATGACATTCTCGAAGGTCCAGGACTTCTCGCCGGAGGTGATGACGACGCCGTCCCCCGTTTCGGTGATGCTGTCGATCGGCGTGTTCGTGTGGATCGTTGCCCCGTTGGCCTGGGCTGCTGAGACTGCCGCCGTCACCGCACGGTCGGTGCGCAGGGCTCCGGCGTGGGGGTCGTACACGGCGATGTCGTCGGGCCGGAGGTTGTGCTGCGGGTAGCGTTCCGCCATGGCCTCGCGGCTCAGGATTTCGTGGTCAGCGCCGTTGAGCCGCGTCGTTTCCAGCAGGCTGGGAATATAGGGGCCGCCAACTGTTCCAATTGACAGGCCTCCGCAGCGGGTCAGGATGTCCTGGCCCGATTCCGCCTCGAGTTCGGCCCAGAGGCTGCGGGAACGTTGCAGGATGGGGTAGTAGCTGGGTGTTCCGCGATACAGCATGCGGAACAGGCGCGTGTCACCGCCAACGGCGCTTCGGGCATGGGCCGGGGACTGTGCCTCGAATCCGACCACTGAGTCCGTCAGGCGGGAGGCCTGCCACAACGCCATGCTTCCGATGCTGCCCAGGCCGATAACGGCCAGCTTGCCATCGGTCATTTAGATCACCTTTTCCAGGAAGGCCTGGGTGCGGGGTTCCTTGGGGTTGCGAAGGACTTCCCGGGCGTCGCCGCGTTCGACGACGTAGCCGTCGTCCATGAAGATCAGGGAGTCAGCCACTTCGCGGGCGAAGCCCATTTCGTGGGTGACCACCACCATCGTCATACCCTTCTTGGCCAGGTCCTGCATGACCATGAGGACTTCGCCGACCTTTTCGGGGTCCAGGGCGGACGTGGGTTCATCGAAGAGCATGATCTCGGGGTCCATCGCCAGGGACCGCGCGATCGCCACGCGCTGCTGCTGCCCGCCGGAGAGCTGGGCCGGGTAGTAGTCGCCGAAACCGCTCAGGCCGACGCTGGCCAGCAGTTCGTGGGCCCGCTTGGCCGACTCTTTTTTGTCGGCGCCTTTGACCAGCACTGGACCGGCCATGATGTTTTCCTGGGCAGTCATGTTGGGGAAGAGGTTGAACTGCTGGAAGACCATGCCGACCTTGGTGCGCTGCTCAGCGAGTTTCTTGGGGCTGAGGGCATGGTAGGCGGTGTCGGTCTCGTAGTATCCGAAGTTCTCGCCGTTGACCTTCAGAACACCGCTGTCGACGGTCTCCAGGCCGTTGATGCAGCGCAGGACAGTGGACTTGCCGGAGCCGCTGGGGCCGATGATGCAGCAGATCTCTCCGCTGGCGATGTCCAGATTGATGTCCTTCAGGACTGTCTTGGGTCCGAAGGACTTTCGGATTCCGCGGGCGTGAATGGTGCCGTCGGTGCTCATCTGGCAATACCTTCCGGGTCTGTCAGCACAACCTTTTTCGCTTTCCGGGGAAGCCTGGAGGTTGCACGGGAGTATTTTTGCTCGAGCTTGGACTGCGGGTAGCTCAGCAGCAGGGTCATCACGAGGTACCAGAGGCTGGCCACGATCAGCAGCGGGATGGTCTCGTACGTGCGGGCATAGATGAGCTGGGCGCTTTGGAGCAGCTCGGCAACACCGAGCACGCTCACCAGGGAGGTTCCCTTGAACATGCCGATCACCTGGTTACCCGTCGCCGGGATGATCGAGGGCATGGCCTGGGGGATGATGACCTTGCGCATCTTCATCGCCCCGCTCATGCCGAGGGAGTCTGCGGCCTCGATCTGGCCCTTGCCGACCGAGGAGAACCCGCCACGGATGATCTCGGCCATGTAGGCAGCCTCATTGAGCGTCAGGCCAACCAGGGCAGCCGTGATGGGTGCCATCAGGGCGTTCATGTCGACCGCGGTGCCGATGTCGGTGAACGGGATACCGATGGTCAGGTTCGGGTAGAGCGCGGAGACGTTGAACCAGAAGATCAGCTGCACCAGGACCGGGGTGCCGCGGAAAATGGTGATGTAGGCGCCCGCGGTGGCCGCAATCGGTTTGATGCTTGAGCCCCTCATGATCGCCAGCCCCAGGCCCAGGAGCGTTCCCAGGGCCATGCTGGCGAAGGTGAGGAAGATGGTGAGCATCAGGCCGCGGACGATGGTTTCATGCGTGATGTACTTGGCAACCACGTCCCACTTGAAGTTGGGGTTGGTCGAAACCGAGATCAGGATGCCGATGCCGATCAGGCTGCACACAACCCAGGCAACATACTCAAAGGTGCTCCGCCGCTTGAGCCGTGGCTTGAGCGCTGAGTCCTTCCCACTCATGGGTTCACTTCTTTCAATCGTTATTTGCTGCATGGACGCCGCCTGCTACTTAAGGTTGGCCGTGGGGATGCCTGCGCCGCTGAGGCCCCACGTGTCGAGCGACTTCTTGTATTCCGGGCTCTCAAGGATGGACTGCGTGGCTGCCTGAATGGCCGGCGTCAGCGGGGAGCCCTTCTTCAGGCCCATGGCGTTCACGTGCTCCGTGCGGGTATCCAGCTTCGGAGTCAGAACCTCAAAGGTGTTCGGCTGCTGCTCGTTTGCCCAGACCAGCGCGGGGGTGTCGTAGACGACGCCGTCAACACGCTTGGACGCCAGCTGCGTCAGGGCTTCCTGGATATTGGGAAGCGTGACGCCGTTGATGGCCGGCTTGCCCTTTTCCTCGCAGGTCCATTTCGAGACGTTCGGCAGGTGCTTCAGCTGGGCGTTCGAGCCCTTAGTCACGGCGATGTTCTTGCCGCACATGTCGTCGTTGCTGATGTTCAGCGGGTTGCCGTGAGCCACGGCTACCGAGACTCCGGTGCTGACATAGGTCACCATGTCCATCACCTTCAGCCGCTCTTCCGTGGGGGACATGGTGGTGACAGTAAAGTCATAGCGGCCACCGTCGATACCGGGAATGATCGTGTCAAACGCGGTGTTCTCGAACTTCAGTTTGAGCCCAAGCTTCTTCGCCACCAGGCGGGCGATGTCCGGGTTCAGGCCGATCGGGGTCACGTTGTCATCGGCAAGGAAGGTGGTCGGCGGGTAGTGCAGGTCCATGGCTACCGTGAGCTCGCCCTTGTCCTTGTAGGACTGCGGCAGCAGCTTGACCGCGGCCTCGTCAGGCTGGATGCCCTCCGAGATATCAGCCGTATTCGATGTCTTCGAGCCGCCCGCGGAGGTGTCGCTGTTGGCAGTCCCGCCGCAGGCGCTCAGTGCCAGGAGCGTGGCGAGGGCGGCTGCTGCGGTCTGAACTTTGTTTATGGTCTTCATGGTGCTTCCCTTCGAATGGTTTTGGCTGAATTGGATCCGCCAAAACGGGTGCATATTTCGCGGGACCGACCGGTCGGCATCCCTGACTTTAAGGTGCTGGGTCGGTACAGACGTGTCTTGCTTCATGCGGAGTTGTGATCCTGATCTCGTTCCGCATCTAACCCAATGCAACCCCCTCAGGTGCAGATTGTCAACAATTGACGAAAAGAAAAATGGTGGGTTAATGACTCCCGGAGGGATGGCGCCCAACTGTTGACAATTTACAATTTTCGGTTCTACAGTCGATGTATCGGGCAGCAGAGACCCCTGCCACGGGGAAGAATCCACCTCGCTCTGTACATGCCCTGAAACCATAAGGAGGCTCGGCATCCGGGCCTTCGACACGACTTCAAGAAACGGACGACTCATGGCAGACACGAACTTCCGGCCGAAGTACATCTCTTTTGATATCTACGGCACTCTCATTAACTTCGACATTGATCCCACCACGCGTCGCCTGCTCGATGGCCGCATCTCAGAAGAGCAGTGGCCTGCCTTCAAGAAGCAGTTCCGCGGGTACCGGTTCGACGAGGTCTGCGGCGACTACAAGCCCTACGAGCAGATCCTTCAGGATTCCTTTGACCGCGTGTGCAAGCGCTGGGGCATTGGCCCGACCGAAGGCGCCGGCGCAGCGTTCGCTGAGGCTGTACGCGGCTGGGTTGCCCACGAGGACGTGCCGGCTCCGCTGAAGCTCATGGGCGACAACTACAAACTGGTGGCACTGTCCAACGCGGACACCAGCTTCCTGGACATCAGCATTCCCAAGCTCGGTGCAGACTTCCACGCCGTGTTGACCGCCGAGCAGGCCCAGGCATACAAGCCGCGCTACCAGGCGTTCGAGTACATGCTGGACACTTTGAACGCCAAGCCGGAGGACTTCCTGCACGTCTCCTCGCACACCCGCTACGACATGCATCCGATGCACGACATGGGCTTCCGGAACCTCTGGATGCTGGACCGTGGCTATGACCCCATCGGCCCGGGCTACGACCTCAACACTGTCAAGTCCCTGGACGAGATCAACAAGCACCTCGGTCTCTAAACCGAATTCGAGGCGAAAGGTCAAACCGTGAAACTCATTCCTTACTGGCTGGACACAGCCGAAGCATCCGGAGACTACCGGCAGACTCCGGTACCGGAGAATGTCGATGTGGCAATCATCGGCGCCGGATTTACGGGGCTGTCCGCGGCCCTGGAATTTGCCAAGCAAGGCGCTAGCGTTGCCGTTTTCGAACGCCACACCGTGGGGTGGGGCGCGTCCGGCCGTAATGGGGGAATGGCGACTACCGGGTTGGCCATCAGCTTCAGCACCGCGGTCAAGCGCTACGGTGCCACGCGTGCCGTGGAGATGTTCCAGGAATACAACGACGCCATCGACACCATCGAGAAGCTGGTGCACGACAATGGCATCGACTGCGACTACAACCGCTTCGGAAAGCTCTCGCTGGCCTTCCACAAGTCCCACTACGAGGGCTTCCTGAAGTCGCAGGAGAAGCTGGCCACCCTGGCCGATCACCACGTCACCGTCATCCCGAAATCCGAGATCCACAGCGAAATCGGCACCGACTTCTACCAGGGCGCGATGGTTGACCCCCTCGGCGCAGGTCTGCACGTGGGCAAGTTCGTCCATGGCCTGGCCGGAGTGGCTGTTGCCGCCGGAGCCGATATCTGCGAGAACGCTGCAGTGACCGAGCTGAAGAAGGTCTCCGGCACCGTGCACGACGTGCACACCACCCGGGGCATCACCAGGGCCAAGCAGGTCCTGGTCGCCACCAGCGGCTACACCGGCAACGTCACACCGTGGCTGCAGCGCCGCGTGATCCCGGTAGGCAGCTTCATCATTGTCACTGACCCGCTGCCCGAAGACGTGGTCAACCGGATACTGCCCAACCGCCGCCAGGCCTCGGACAGCAAGATGCTGACCTACTACTTCCGCATCACCCCGGACAACAGGCTGCTGTTCGGCGGCCGGGCCCGTTTCGCACTGTCCAGCCCGGACTCGGACGTCAAGAGCGCCGAGATCCTCCGCAAGGCCATGCTCGAACTCTTCCCATACCTCTCCAACGCCAAGGTGGACTACATCTGGGGCGGCCTGGTGGACCTCTCGATGGACCAGATGGTTCACGCGGGCCAGCATGACGGCCTCTTCTACTCGCTCTGCTACAGCGGACACGGCGTGCAGATGGCAGCGCACATGGGCAAGCGGATGGCTCACTACATGGCCGGAGACAAGAGCGCCAACGTGTGGGAAGACCTGAAGAATCCGCCCGTCCCAGGCCACTTCGGCCCGCCGTGGTTCCTGCCGTTCATCGGCGCAGCCGCAAAAATTATCGACCGAGTCAAATAGGCAAATTAAGGGTTCCCATGCTCGCATCAACAACAGTGGCTGACGCACGCCCAGAATCAGCCGAAGAAACCGCCTACAGGCGCACAAAGTTTGCGAATCTCCCAGGAGGAGCGTTCTTCGAGGGCCAGTGGCAAACCGCCGACATGACCCTTGAAGTCAGGGACCCTGAAGACGGTGTCTTGCTGGGGAGCGTATGCACCTCGACGGCGGAGGACGTGCGCCGGGCAGTAGCGCACCTTCACCGGCACCTCCAGGGTGAGGAGTGGCCGCTGCGTTCCCGCCGTCAGGCGCTGGAAAAGGCAACTCAGCTGCTGGCGGAACAGGCTGAGAGGTTCGCCAACATCATTGCTTCGGAGAGCAGCAAAACCATCACCGAAGCCGAGCGCGAGGTCCGCCGCTGCATTGAGACCTTCAGGCTCTCGGCCGCAGCGTCCGGCGAGCTGACCGGGGAGACGCTGGGCTTTGACGACAGCATGGCCGGTGCCAACAAGATCGGCTGGTACAGCCGCAAGCCGGTGGGGATCGTTGCGGCCATCACGCCGTTCAACGACCCGCTGAACCTGGTGGCTCACAAGCTGGGCCCGGCCCTCATCGGAGGCAACGGCGTCGTACTTAAGCCATCAGCCCGCACTCCGCTGATCGCGCTGGCCCTTGTCCAGCTGCTGCTCGAAGCGGGCGTCCCGTCCGGACGCATCGCGGCGATCGTAAGCGGGCCGGGAGTTGCCGAAGCGCTGGTCACGGATGACCGGGTGGACTTGATTTCCTTCACCGGCGGCCCTGCGACGGCGGAGCGCATCGCTGCCGCGGCCGGGGCGAAGAAGATCCTCTCCGAGCTCGGCGGGAACAACGCCACGATCGTCTGCGCCGACGCGGATGCGATCCAGGCGGCGGATGCCATCGTGGCCGGAGCCTTCGGCGTGGCCGGGCAGAACTGCCTCTCGGTCCAGCGCGTGTACGTGCACATCTCGCTGTTCGAGGAAGTCCTGGAACACGTCACTCGCGGCACAGAGGCCCTCAAAACCGGGCCGAAGCTCGACCGCAGCACCGACGTGGGACCGCTCATCTCCGAGGCCGAAGCACGGCGCGTCGAGGAATGGGTGGAAGAGGCCAAGGCCGCCGGGGCGACCGTCCATGCGGGAGGGACACGGCGGAACGCCTACTACGAGCCGACCGTCCTGACCGATGTGCCCGCGGACTGCAAGGTGATCCGGGACGAAGTGTTCGGCCCCGTCGTCAGCATCCTGCCCTTCATCAGTATCGCGGACGCTGTCCACGCCGCCAACAGCTCCGACTACGGCCTTCAGGCCGGCGTGTTCACCCAGTCCATTGACCAGGCACTGGACATCGCGGAGAAGCTGCACGTGGGCGCCGTGGTGATCAATGAGACCAGCGACGTCCGGATCGACTCGATGCCCTTTGGCGGATTTAAGAAGTCCGGAGTGGGGCGCGAAGGCGTCAGGTATGCCGTCCACGAGATGACAGAGCCTAAAAGCACCATCGTCAACCTTCGAGGATCCGGTGCCCGCTGGCAACAGCTGCCGGGCGTCCTGCCAGAGCGGAAAATGTCATGAGCACACACAAGATCGCTGTTATCCCCGGTGACGGCATCGGGAACGAAGTAGTCCCCGCCGCCATCGACTGCCTCGAGCGCATCGCGGAACTCCACGCGCTGGACCTGGAGTTCACGTATTTCGACTGGGGATGCGAATACTATGCCCGGCACGGTCGGATGATGGCCGAGGACGGACTGGAGCAGCTCGCCGCGCACGACGCCATCTTCCTTGGCGCGGTGGGCTCACCAGAGGTCCCCGATGCGGAATCGCTCTGGGGGCTGCTGATCCCCATCCGCCGTGAGTTCCAGCAGTACATCAACCTCCGTCCGGTCAAAACGCTCGACGGCGTCGCGTCACCGCTAGCGGTAAAGAACCCCATCGATCTCCTCATCGTCCGGGAAAACAACGAAGGCGAATATTCCGAAATCGGCGGCCGGATGTACCGTGGCCTGCCCGAGGAAAGCGCCATGCAGACCACCGTCTTCACCCGTCTGGGCGTCCTGCGGGCAGCGCACTATGCGGCACGGCTGGCGGCGACGAGACGCGGACAGCTCACCTCGGCCACCAAGAGCAACGGCATCGTGCACACCATGCCGTTCTGGGACGAGGTCGTGGCCGAAACGGTCCGCGAGTACCCGGAGGTCACCCTTACCAGCGAGCTGGTAGACGCCTTGGCGGCACACCTGGTCCTGAAACCCTGGACCTTTGACGTCATCGTGGCCTCCAACCTTTTCGGCGACATCCTGTCCGACCTTGGCAGCTCTGTGACGGGCTCCATCGGCCTGGCGCCCAGCGCAAACCTGAACCCGGAGGGCGACTTCCCGTCCCTTTTCGAGCCGGTTCACGGATCGGCGCCGGACATCGCCGGCAAGGGCCTGGCCAACCCGGTGGGGCAGATCTGGTCCGGAGCCATGATGCTGGAGCACCTCGGCCACCCCGAGGCAGCAGCGCACCTCCAGGCCGCCTTCGAGTCAGCCCTGCGCGACGGCTTCGGCACCCGCGACGTCGGCGGCACGTCGTCGACGTCGGAATTCACGGCAGCCGTCCTGACTGCGATCAACACCCTCGCCCTGGCCGCGGAGCAGCCGGCCAACGCTACCGCGGCAACGGCGTCATGACCGCCGCCGCGGAACGCGAGCGGCCCGTCGTCGCGGCCCTTTACCGGGAGGCGCTGCCGCCCCGGCTTTCCGAGATCGAGCAGCTGGCCGAGGTCCGGTTGACCAAAGCGGACGGTCTTGCCGAGGCGCTGGACGGCGCGGACGTGCTGTACCAATGGCACTCGTTCTCGCCGGCTCTACGCGAGAACTGGGATGCGGCATCGTCCCTGCAGTGGGTCCATGTCTCTGCGGCGGGCGTCAGCCAGCTGCTTTTCGACGAGCTGATCCGCAGCGATGTGACCTACACGAACTCCCGCGGGGTCCTCAGCAGGGCCATCGCTGAGTTTGCGCTTGGCTTTGTGCTCGACATGGCCAAGGACTCTCAGGGTTCGTTCAGGCTGCAGCAGCAACAGCGCTGGCAGCACCGGGTCACCCGCAAGATCCAGGGTCAAAGCGCGTTGGTGGTGGGCACCGGGTCCATTGGCCGTGAGATCGCACGGCTGTTCCGCGCCGTGGGCGTGGAGGTGAGCGGTGCCGGCCGCACGAGCCGGACCGGTGATGCTGATTTTGGCCGGATCTACTCCTCCCCGGACCTGGCCAGCACTGTCCACGACTACGACTACGTCGTACTCGCCGCACCGCTGACCACTGAGACCCGGGGACTGGTCAACGCCGACGTCCTGGCTGCCATGAAGCCGTCTGCGCGTCTCATCAATGTAGGGCGCGGGGAACTCGTTGATACGGAGGCCCTGACTGAAGCCTTGGCCTCCGGCTCCATTGCCGGAGCTGCCCTTGATGTTGTGCATCCCGAACCTCTCCCTGCCGGCCACGCACTGTGGAGCATGGAGAACGTCATCATCACCCCGCACATGAGCGGTGACACCGAAGACTATCTCGATGATCTCTCCAAACTGTTCGTGGACAACCTGAGACGCTACTGCAAGGGCCAGCCACTGCAGAACGTCGTGGACAAGAACCTCGGGTTCGTCTCCGTTTCCTGAACCCTCCCCAACCAACTAACCCATCGATTGCTCCGTAGGTGCCGTTTTGAGCGTCCAAAAGGGCACGTACGGAGCAATCGACACAAGGATTGAGACATGACCGAGAAATCCCGCTCATCGGGTACGACGCTGCAACGTCGATTGCCCGCGAGGCACTCTCACTGGACGCAGCGTCACCTCCCTCGTCCTCGAACGCGGCCTACTGACGGCCGAAGAACTCAACGAGATTCTCCGTCCTGAGCACCTGGCAAACCCTCAGGCGTGCGTCGCGGGCCCGCTGCCACTGTAGAAATGAACCTGTAGCAAAGGAACCACGATGCCCACTTTCGCCAAGGCATATATCGCCTCTTCAGCAACGGCGCCCCTCCAGCCAGGCACCATCGAACGCCGCGAGCCCGGTGAGTTCGAAGTGCAGATCGCGATCAAGTTTGTAGGCATCTGTCACTCCGACATCCACACGGCCCGGGGCGATTGGGCGAGCGTGAATTACCCGGTGGTCGTGGGGCATGAGATTGCCGGCGTCGTGGAGGCCGTTGGAGCCAGGGTGACGCGACATGCAGTGGGGGACCGTGTGGGCGTGGGCTGCTTTGTGGATTCCTGCCGTGACTGCGCCAACTGCCGTGACGGCGAGGAACAGTACTGCCTGGCGGGGGCGACGAGCACCTACAACTCTGTGGGCCGGGACGGCCTGCCCACAGCCGGCGGCTACAGCACCAGCATTGTGGTGGACGAGGACTATGTCCTGCGGATTCCTGACGGCATTCCGCTTGACGCCGCCGCACCCCTGCTGTGCGCCGGCATCACCATGTACTCACCGCTGCGCACCTGGGATGCCGGACCGGGCAAGCGCGTGGCCATCATCGGCATGGGCGGGCTCGGCCATATGGGTGTAATGATCGCCGCAGCCATGGGCGCGGAGGTCACAGTACTCAGCCAGTCGCTCAAGAAGCAGGAGGACGCGCTCCGGCTTGGGGCGGAGCGTTACTACGCCACGTCCGACCCCTCCACCTTCGAAATTCTGAGGGGTCATTTTGATCTGATCATCAACACGGTCTCCGCTGATATCGACGTCGACGAGTACCTTTCGCTGCTTGCTTTGGACGGCACCATGGTCCTCGTGGGGCTGCCATCGAAACCGCTGACGCAACGCGCCTGGTCACTTGTCAGCTTCCGACGCAGCATCGCCGGATCCAAGATGGGCGGGATACGGCAGACCCAGGAGATGCTCAAATTCTGTGCCGCCCACGGGCTCGGGGCCGAGGTGGAGGTCATTCCGGCTAGCAAAATCAACGACGCCTATGAACGCGTCCTGGCCAGTGATGTGCGCTATCGCTTCGTCATCGACGCAGACACGTTCTGACCGCTTGTTTCTATCAATACCCACCGAAGGAACAACATGAAGAAAAGACCTTTGGCCTCGTTGGCGACCTCTGACGCCCGCGTGGCCTCCCTGACTGGTCATCATTGCCCGCAGACAGGCTGGTGGTCAGCGGATAAGACCTCGACGCGAGATTCATCGCCGAGGGTGACGTGATGCCTGCGGTAAACGGCAGGCCCGCACACTGGACACTATGCGCAGAGGCACCCATCAGTTAACACGCCATGCAGGCGTCGCAGACGAGGCCTGCACCTCGCACAATAATTTCAATAGCCTCTATCGTCGATTGTTGACAATCCGTATGATGGTTGTTGAGCCATTCTTCCAAGAGTGGGCAAGACAGCGTTGTCCTTTAGGCCCAGCCATCGCCTAACCGGGGGAGTTCCGCTCCGGCTGCCGCCGTTCCCGCACACACTCAATGAGGCTAAATCCAATATGTCAGTAGAATCTTCAAGTTCCGTTACGGACAGCAACCGCCTCAAGGGCGGGGTTATCAACACAGCAGACGCAGTCCCGGTTTCGGCGATCGACGGCCTTCGTGCCGGCAGAGAAACGGATCCAGACGCAGGCCCCAGGCAAGCACGTGGCTACACGGTGGGCGAACGAGTGGTCTTTGAAGCAGGTGGAATCGCAGGGGCGGGCGTTATTGATGACGTCATGCCCGATGGCTCCGTGGTCTGGGTATGGCCAGATGATGCCATGGGCCGCAAAATGCTCTTCGCCGCCGACGCCCTCTCCGTGCGGCACGAAAAAGGCGAGTCGCGCATGCCTGCGGGGCCTCGTCCATGACGGTGAAAAGTGCGGGAGACTGGAAGCCACAACTACTTAGGGCGGACAACAATGATCAATCTCCAGCAGGATGCCGAAGGCTTCATCCGGATGAACCGGCACTTTCCCGACAGCGTCCAGATCTCCATCACCTTTGCCGACGGCACAGCGGAGCAGGTGTCCGGCCGGCGGCTCAACAAGGCCTACGACGACGCCCTGGCCGAGTACCGGGCGCAGAACCACCTGGACGCAAAGGGGTTCTCGCGGTCGCCGAAAAAGAAGACAAGCCCCGGAAACAAGATCGACTTCGTGCCGGTCCATCCCGGCATGGGCGACTGAGCTCGCCTGGGTTCACAGGCTCAACCACCGGGGCCCGCTGATCGAGCCTGTCGAGATCGAGGGCCCCGCGCCGTTGGTCTCGACAGACTCAACCCCCGTTGAGGGCCTTGAGAACCTCCCTGGCCACGTCCTCGCTGGACTGCGGGTTTTGGCCGGTGATCAGGTTGCCGTCACGCACCACGAAGCTGGCCCAGTCCGGGCCGGTCTCCACGGCGGCGCCCTTCTCGCGCAGCGCCGTCTCCACCAGCCATGGCGTGTTGTGGCCGGTGCCGCCGCCCAGTTCTTCGGAGTTGCTGAACACAGTCAGGCGGCGGCCAGCGAAGGCGAACGCGCCGTCGTCGGCCGTGGCACTCAGCAGGCCTGCGGGGCCGTGGCAGAACGGGGCGATGATCTTGCCCGCCCCGTTGGCCTCGACAAGGATCCGGCCCAGGTCCCTGTCCTTGAACAGGTCGGCCATGGGGCCGTGCCCGCCCGGCAGGACCAGCGCGTCGTACGCGGAGGTGTCGACGTCGGCCAGCACCAGCGGCGCGAACAGGTCGACGTCGATCATGTCCAGATAGGTGCGGAAGTCCTCCGCCCTCTCCTCACTGCCCGCGGCCTCCGCCTGCAGGCTGACCTTGTCCACCGTCGGCTTGATGCCGCCGGGCGTGGCGAAGTCAACCATATGGCCGTCCTGCATCAGGGTGCGGTGTGCCACCACCAGCTCCTCCGCCCAGAACCCGGTGGGGTGCTGGCTGCCGTCCTTCATGGTCAGCGAGTCGGCGGCGGATACGACCATCAGGATGGTGGCCATGGGATTCTCCTTATGTTCTGTTGTTCCTTGGTTTCGACAAGCTCACCCGGCGGTGCAGGGGGTCGACAAGCTCAACCGGGGGAGCAGCTACGGGGTCAGCCGCCGGTCCACTCCCGCAGCCGCAGCGGCGGCTCGGCGCCTCCGGGCTTTTGCAGCAGCACCTGGTTGACGCCGGTCAGACCGTTCTCGAACCCCAGCGCGCTGGACGCCATGTACAGCCGCCACACGCGCGCCCGGCCGGCAGAGGTGAGCCGCACCGCCTCATCCCAGTGTTCCTCGATGTTCCGCACCCAGGCCCGGAGCGTCAGGGCGTAGTGCCGGCGCAGTGCCTCGACGTCGAGCACCTCGAAGCCGCCGGCCTCCAGCTCCACGACCACCTCGGAAAGGCTCAGCATCTCGCCGTCGGGGAAGACGTAGCGGGGAATGAAGGAGTCCGGGTCATCGTCGGCGGGACCGGCGTTCCAGGAGATGGCGTGGTTGAGCAGCCGGCCGCCGGTGCGGAGCAGGCTGTGCAGCTGCGAGACGTAACGGGGGAGCTGCTCGCGGCCCACATGCTCCGACATGCCGATGGAGCTGATGGCGTCGAACGGCCCGTCGTCAATGTCGCGGTAGTCCTGGATCCGGATGTCCACGCGCTCGGTCAGTCCTGCATCTGCCACGCGCTTCCGGACCAGCTCCGCCTGCTCGGTGGAGATGGTGACGCCAACAACATTCACCCCGTAGCGCTCGGCGGCATGCAGGGCAAAGCTGCCCCAGCCGCAGCCGACGTCCAGCACGCGCATGCCCGGCTGCAGCCCCAGCTTCCGGCAGACCAGGTCGAGCTTGGCTTCCTGGGCCGCCTCGAGGCTGGAGTCCTCCCTGTCGTAGACCGCGCAGGAGTACACCATCGTCGGGCCGAGGACCAAGCGGTAGAAGTCGTTGCCGACGTCGTAATGGTGGGAGATCGCCGCAGCGTCGCGGTTCTTCGAGTGCCGCCGTCCGTGCTTTTCCACCTTTGCCTCCTCGGGAGGCGGCGCGGGATTCGGACCCACTGCGCCGAGGCCGACAGCGGTGGTGAGCAGCGTCCCGAGTTCCCGTGCCGTCGGCTTGCGGAAGGGGCCGGGCTCGGCGAACTTGCCCGCGGAACTCAGCGCGGCGAAAGCGGCGAAGATGTCGCCATGGGCCTCAATTTCCCCCGCCACATACGCCCGGCTCAGGCCCAGCTGCCCGGGCGACCACAGCATCCGGCGCAGCGCCCGCCTCGACCGGAACTCGATGACCGGCGCATCGGCCGGCCCCGCTTCCGATCCGTCCCACGCCCGCAGCCGGATGGGAATCTCCTCCGTGCCCAGGACGATGGCCAGCGCCTTGGCCAGCCGTGGTGCCACACCCGATGTCTTTGCCATATTTGTCGCCTCTCGTCCGGTGCTCGCGTCAGGCCTGGCGGTCCTGCTCCGTTGCAGTCCCGTCACTTGAAAACTAAAACTACACAAGGGCAGGCTCCCCGGACAGTGAGACAAGCCTGTCCGGCGTGGCTTGGCTCCTTGCTGTGCTCGGCGAGGTCGCCGGAAGCCTGCCAGTTCGCGGGAAGTTTCCGGCGAACTCGACGGTTTCCGGCGACGTCGGGGTCGACCTTCAGGGGCGGGTTGGGCGGCACCGAACCTCTCGGGCTCTGGACCGGATATCGGGGCGGTGGGATCCTGAACGCAAAATGTCGACGGGGGGAGAAAGGCTGTACCAGACCATGGATGAATCAGCGGATACGCGGCAAAGGCTGTCCGACCGCATCGACCAGAAGCAACAGACCATCCGCTCCTATCTGGGGCGGGAGCGGCCCCGCCGCAACAAGCTCTCCAACATCAGCATTGTAGGGAGCGCGCTGGCCGCCGTGCTCACCGCCGGCCCGGCAGTCGGCGGCACGGGGTTCACGGAGGCGGTCCGCGGGATCTTCTCGCTGGACGACGACTCCATAGTGTGGCGGTTCCTCTGCCTGGCCGCGGTGATTTTCTCCGTCGCCGCGGCTCTGGCCACGAACTTCGCCAATTCCCACGCGCTCGCCGAGAAGGTGAGCGCGGCCGAGGCAGCAAATGCGCAGCTGGAAGGCCTGCAGACGACCCTGAGCTTTGGCCACATCGCTATCGACGAGGCATTGAAGCTCTACCAGCAATACGTCGCCCAGGTGCCCTTTGTGGATGACGTCCGGACACGCTGACGTCTTCCTTTTAGAGGCGGGAACGGACGACGGCGGGTGGCTGGCAGAAATGCCAGCCTCCCGTCTATTTGTGGGACCGGTCATCACGTAGGTGACGCTTTCCCCGGTGCGGATGTTCGTCAGGGTCACTTCCTGTCCGCGCGGTGATGATGGTCGCACCGCCGGGCAGCTCATTAACTCCGGATTTACCGGTGACGGTCACCTCAATTCTGTACCCCAGTGCGATGCACTAATCCACTCATTGTCACTTACTAACTAAGCGTCAGCTGTCGGCATTTTCGACTTCGATTAATGCCTAGGTGCAGGTTATTAGCCTCTGTTTCGATCTCTTGGGAAGAGAAATAGATATTCAATAGCAGTCTATTAAATAGCCTCGGCGCAGCCTGCCCTCACAGTGGGGGGTAACCCTGCAGCATTCAGGCGTTCACATCGCCGTCCCCGACGGTTCATGCGCGCCGTCGACCATGGCCCCATGACTCCTTTCACCCGCCGCAATATCCTCAAAGGTGCCCTCGCCGCTGCCGGTGCTGCCGCCGTCGCCCCCGCGGTTTCGACAAGCTCGTCCACCGCCGCGCATGCAAGCCCGTCCGGCGTCGCGCTGGTCCGCAACCGGCTGACCCTTCCATCCGGCATCGCCACCGGCGATGTCACCTCTGATTCCGGCGTCCTGTGGTCCCGCGCGTCCGGACCCGGCCGACTGGTGGCCAGCCTGTTGGCGGTCGACGACGGCGGGTCCCCGCTCCGAGGCTCCCGCGCCTTCCAGCGGGTGCTCCGCGGGACGGCCGCCAGCGAGGCCACCGACTTCACCTCCAAGATCAACGCCCGGCACCTCCCCGCCGGCACGCGCTTCGCCCTCACCATGCACTTCGAGGACCGCGACGGCCACGCCGGAGAAACCGCACGCGGCTCGTTCACCACCGCGCCCGGAACCGGGCTGCTCAGCAGCGGCCGCGCACCCCGCCGGCAGAGTTTCGTGTGGAGCGGCGACACCGCCGGCCAGGGCTGGGGCATCAACGAGGAGATCGGCGGCATGCGCGGCTACGCGGCCATGCACGCCACCAGGCCTGACTTCTTCATCCACTCCGGCGACACCATCTACGCCGACGGCCCCATCGCCGCCCAGGTCACCGAACCGGACGGGCGGATCTGGCGCAACCTCGTCACCGAGGAGGTGTCCAAGGTCGCTGAGACGCTCAACGAGTTCCGGGGCCGGCACCGCTACAACATGATGGACCGCAACGTCCGGGACATGTACGCGGACGTTCCGGTGATCGCCCAGTGGGACGACCACGAAACCACCAACAACTGGTACCCGGGGGAGATCCTCACAGACCCCCGCTACACCGAACGCCGCGTTGATGTCCTCGCCGCCCGCGGCCGCCAGGCCTGGCAGGAATACCAGCCCATCGCCCAGCTGAGCGACGGCAGCACCGGCTTTGAACCGGCCCGCGTCTACCGCAAAATCTCCCGCGGCCCGCAGCTGGACATCTTCTGTCTGGACATGCGCACCTTCAAAGACCCCAACACGGACGGCAAGGAAACCAGCCTCACCCACATCCTCGGCGAGGAGCAGGCCCGCTGGCTGATCAAGGAAGTCAGCAGGTCCACGGCCACCTGGAAGGTGATCTCCGCCGACCTTCCGCTCGGCATCATCGTGCCGGACGGTCCGGTCAACCAGGAGTCCCTCGCCAACCGCGACGCCGGCGCCCCCTTGGGGAAGGAACTCGAGATCGCCGGAGTGCTGTCCGCGTTCAAGCGCAACCGGGTTAAAAACGTGGTCTGGCTCACGGCCGACGTACACTACTGCGCCGCCCACCACTACTCGCCGGAGCGGGCCGCGTTCCAGGACTTCGATCCCTTCTGGGAATTCGTGGCCGGTCCCATCAACGCCGGAACTTTCGGGCCCAGCCAGATGGACGGCACCTTTGGCCCGGAGGTGGCGTTCTTCAAAGCCGGAGCCTACGCCAACCAGTCCCCGCGCACCGGCGAAAGCCAGTTCTTTGGCCATGTGGACCTCGACGAGGATGACGTCTTCACGGTGAGTCTCCGCAACGCCACCGGTGCCGTGCTCTGGAGCAGGGCGCTGCATCCGGAGCGCGCACGAGCGTAAACTTGGAGCCAGAAAACGGCGGGATTGACGGGCGGAGGAGGATCCGTGGTCAGGTCGGTTGAAAGTGTGGTCATCCGGCGGCCGCCGGAGGAAGTCTTCGCGTACGTCGCGGATCTTCGCAACGAACCCAACTGGCACGTGGACGTTGAGTCGGTGGATCCGGCCACCGATCCCGTCCCCGCGGTCGGTAAGACCTACCCCCTGCATTTCAAGCCGTTCATGGGCAAGACTGAGGGCACTGTGACTGCACTGGACGTGACGCAGGGGGAGCGCCTGGTCTACCGCGCAGAGCTGGCCGGGCTCCACCCCCTGGTCACCTACACCGTGGAATCGGCGCCGGAAGGGACCCGCTTCACCCGCAGCGTGGAGATGCCGCCGGGCGGGCTGGCCCTGCTGATGGCACCGGCCATGGCTTTCATGGTGCCGCGGCGGAACAAGGTCTTCGTCCGAAACCTTAAGAACCTGCTGGAGCGCTGACCCGGCTGTTCACGATCCTGTCCGGTTCACAATCGCGTTCGCAAGGAAATCCCGCATCTGATCTGCGAAGATGTTCCCGTAGTGGGAAGGCCAAGCAGCGGCGCCTCGATCCCACTGGCGTGCCCGGGGGAGGCCAGTAGTGCCAGGAATCAGCTTTACCGCCGTTGACTTTGCCACGGCGAACCGCGATCGCGCGTCGGTGTGCGGCGTCGGCCTGGTGAAGGTCCGCAACGGACGCATCGAAGACAGGGCCTCCTGGCTGATCAAACCCCCGCCCGGCCTGGAGCACTTCGACTCCTTGCACACCGACTTCCACGGCATCTCCGCGGGGGACGTCTCCGCCGCCGCCGACTGGGAAATGTCCGTTGAGGGAATCCTGCACTTCACGGGCGAGGACCACATGGTCGCCTACAACGCCACCTACAACGCCGACGTGATGCTGAAGGCGAGCGACCGGCTGAGACTGGACCTGCCGGCCAAGGATTTTTACTGTGCCCTCTGGCTCGCCCAGCATGAGCTGGATCTGCCCAAGCACAGCGTCAACGACGTGCTGGCGGCCTTGAAGCTGCCGCCCGTCGAGCACCCAGACCCGATTACGAACGCGCTGGCCTGCGCCAAGCTGGTGCTGGCCATTGCCCGCATGCGGCGGATTGGCAGCGTTGCGGACCTGTGGGACGCTCCGGCGGTGACGATCGGCCACAAGCCGCAGGGCCGGCGTCGTAAGTAGTCCCTGCCTCCGGCCGCCCCTGGTGCGGCCGGTTCCTAGCCAGCTCGGCTATTTCTCCTTGGGAATGATGATCCACAGCGCGATGTAGGCCAGTTCCCCCACGCCAAACAGGCCGAAAAGTACGAAACCGATGCGGACGAGTGCCTTGGGAACCCCGAAGCGTGCCGCGAGGGCTGCGCAGACTCCGGCGATCATCTTGCCGTTCCTGGGCCGAACCATGATTGCTTCCATTTCGTCACACTAGCAGCCGCGGCAGCCCAGGTCAGCTGGCAGTCACTGTCACCGTCCGCGTTGCTAGAACGGCGCCCGTGATCCAGTGCAGGAAATCGATGGCGATGGTGTATTTTCCGGGCGCCGGCAGGCGGAGCAGGAAGTCGAACTTCTCGGCCGCCCCGGACTTGATGACGCTGGTCAGCAGCGGCTGGCCGGCCACCGAGGGCTGAACGGCCGGGCCTGTCGGGGTGGGTGTGTTCCAGAACGGCCTGCCGTCGTGCGCGATCAGTTCGGCGATGCGCGCCGGCCGTCCCGCCGCATCCATGAACCGTGTGAGTGTGGGAAAGTAGTCCACGTTCACCATGCGCACCAGGGTGGGTTTTTTGGTGCCTGCCACAACATTTGCCTTCATGGCCGAGACGGCCCACACTCTGTCGCCCCTTGGCCTGCTGGCGATCGCGCCGCCCAGGAGAAAGAAGTGCTTGGGCTCGAAGCGGTTCAGTCCCGCGTCCTCACCGGACAGTCCTGCGGCGTGGTTCATGTCATGCCACCGCGGATCGATCGAATACGGTGCGATCAGCGTCTCGGTGGCGATGTCGTACAGCGGACCTTCCAAGGAATGTCGCCGGGTCCCTGCCGGGACCGGGGCCGCGGGATCCGCCCGCGGATCGATGATGATTGCCCCGAACATGCCCATCTGGACGTGAAGGGGCGTATTGACGTGGCAGTGGTAGAAGTACGTGCCGGCGGAGCCCCGGTTGGGATTGCCTCGTTCGGCAACATCCGGCCGCCACTGGTAGGTGTACTCACCTGACACCTCGAACGAGGTGTGGCCCACGCCGTCGTTGCGGGGATCCGGTTCGATGCCGTGCCAGTGGATGGTGTGGACACGCTTGCTCGGCTTTATGGTGGCGTGGAACAGCTGGCCCTCCGTCATCCGGACCAGCGGACCCGGTAGCCCGCGTCCGGACCTCTCGTCTTCGAAGCTCCACACATCGTGCTCCGAGCCGTCTGGGAATCGGAGTTCCCTGTTGAAGAAATCGAGCTCGACCGAGACGTCTGGCCGCTGGCGAAACTCAGTCTCGGGGCTGCCCTCGTGGGGCTGGTCGGAGGCGAAGTCCACCTGGCTTCGAAACGTGTGGTGGGCCTGGTCCTCCGCCGTGGGGGGCAAGCCCGATTCGGGGGCTGGTGCCGCCGCCAGCACCCAGTCGGCCACCAGGCCGCCGGGGTACATGCCGCCGGCGGCAGTCTGCGACGGCTCCGCATGGCAATGCATCGGATACGTCCAGTCCTCGGTCCGGGCGTCCCAGACGGGATCCACCACTTCGGGCGGGCGCCGGACCGGAAGCATCGCTTCCTTGCGTTCCAGCGGCTGCAGCTGAACAGTGTCCTCCCACTGCTGGAGAATGACGTCCCCCTGGGGGCTGACCCTTCCGTTTGACCTGGGGAAGTCAATGCCGTTGGCGCGCACTGTCCACACGTGATTGCCGTGGTAGTGCAACTGGTGGTCCGCGATGCCGGCGTTGACCATCCTCACCAGCTGGCCGGTCCGCACGGCGCCCGGGGCGGGGGAGGCGCTGAAGTTCCGCATATCGGTTTCCCTCGGATGGCCCGAAGGAAGCGTGTCCTGCTTGCGCTGTAAATTGAGTTCCTCATTGGTGCTGACCGCCAGTGACTGGAATCCGGCATGGCCGTTGAGGGTGAAGTACCGGGGCACGGCCGGGGTGGTGATCGGGTTGACCGTCTGCCCCCTGGAGGCGATGCGGGCCCAGTTCGACTCCACGTCGTGGCACAGCCAGAGCCACTGGCGTTCGAACTCTGCTCCGCCCGGGGCGAGCCGCCATGCGTAGCCGGGGTCGATGACCACCAGCGCTCCGTACAGGCCCAGGGTCCTCTCCACAGGCTGGTTGCCGGGATCGGTAAAAAGGTACGTGCCGGGCAACGGGGCAGGGAACTCCAGGAGTTTTGACTTCCCCGGGGCGACGGTCCCGCTCGTCACGTCCGCTCCCGCCTGCCCGGCGCCGTGGAACCGCAGTTCATGGGGCTGCGGCAGATTGTTGTGCAGCAGGATGCTGATGGTGCTGCCGGTTTCGGCGATGAGCGTCCGGTCCGGGAAGAAACTGGCCCAGTACGCGCGCCTGGCCAGATACTGCCGCTGGAAAGCGGGGTCCGGCCGCAGCGGGGCGGGCCGGCCGCGGGGAGGAACCGGTGCGGCAAGGGGATAGCTCCGGCTGGCAACCACCTGGCCGGCGGCCGTGAACACCCGCGGGCTAATAGCCAGTGCCGGCTTCGGGTCTTCCCTGCGGGTCAGCCGGTCACCAAATCCCCGGTGGTACACCAGGGCCCCGTCCACCATGGGAACGAAGCCCTCGTTCACGTAGACGTTCAGGGGGCTCACGACAGGCCCCGGTGGGCATCGCGGTGGTCATTCCGGTCGTCATGCCGGTCGGAAAGAGTGCTGGCCGTGAAACTCATGTCCCCCCCAAAGAAACGCGCTTGCGGACTGCGCCCATCCTCGCGGCGGATGCTGGGGAAAAACTGGTCCTGCGGGGGCGCTAATTGGGGGTGGTTTCCACCTTGTGTCTGCCGCGGATGTTGACGGCCAGGTCCTCGAGCGCCTGGGCAACCTCTCGCGTGGAGGGCCTATGCTGCGGCTCCCGCGCCGTCATGGCCGCCAGAAGCTGTTGCCACTCAGGGTCGAGATCGTCTGGAATGGGAGGATCATCGATCAGCCGCGCCAAGGCGCTCTGCAGCGGGTCGCCCCGGAACACGGGTTCACCAGTGAGGCACTCAAGCAGCACCAAGCCGAGGGAGTACACGTCGCTGGCAGGACCCGCCGGTTCGGACTTAGCCTGCTCCGGGCTGAGGTAGGCCGCGGTTCCCAGGACGCCGCCCGTGCCGTATTGCTGTGCGTCGGACATCAGGGCGATGCCGAAGTCCGTCAGTTTGGCGCGCATCCGGGCGGCATCATGGCTGTAGTCGAAGACGAGAATGTTGCCGGGCTTGACGTCGCGGTGCACCACGCCATTGTCATGGATGTACGTCAGCGCGTCGGCGAGGTCGTAGCCAATCTGCGCCGTATGGCGGGGCGAGAGAAGGCCTTCCTCCAGCCGGCGCTTGAGGTCCGGACCCTCCACCAGCTCCATGACGAGGTAAATGCGGGGCCGCCCTGGTTCACTCCTGTCCACCCCGGCGTCAAGGAGCGTGACCAGGCTGTGGTGATTCAGCCGGGCAAGGACGGTCACTTCGGCGTCGTCGTCCTGCAGCGCCCCGACGGTGTCTTGCAGTGCTACAGCCGGCGTGGATTTGATGACTATCTTGACGGCCACATCCCGGCCGAGGGATTCATCGGTGGCGCGGTAGACATTGGCCATGGCCCCGGAGCCAATCTGCTCCACGACGCGGTATCTGCCGCCCAGTAAGGTGCCTGCGGAAATGGCGGACAGGTCGTCCATTTAATACCTTGCGTTTCCTGCGCGGGCCAGACGGGCGTCGCGCGTATTTTCGTATGAACCTGGCAGCGGGAGCGGGTTGGCCCCCTGCCCCTCAGCTGGCACGGGCAGTACCCAAGCGTATGGCCTCGGTAGCCAGGGAGGCTGTAACTGCAGGATTGCATGCAAAGCACAGCGGCAAGAGCCATTGCGGCGGCGCTTCCGCTGTGCGGCGGGCTAAATGAGGCTGGGCGCGCTGGCGAGGATGTAGTCCGCTGCTGCCGGCCCGGTCATGGACAGTTCGTTGTTGTCAGGATCGATGCCGAGTGCCAGAAGCCCTGCCCGCAGGGCTTCCGGGGTCTCGGGCTGGTGCTTGTTGATCAGGCTCCAGCTGGTGTACAGGCCGTAGAGCTCGTCCGGGCTCAGGCCGGTGTCGGTTTCCCGGTCGGTTGTGAGGGCTTCGGCTACGAAACGGTCAAAGTGTGTTGCAGTCATTTTTGGCTCTTTCATGGCGTGCACGTTGATGCGCCGTTCTGCTTCAGCGATAACTGACCGCTGCCCGTGAGGACGGAGATCGTCCTTGAAATTTATGTGAGACAGACCGTTCTGTCTAGTTGGTCTTTACAAAAGGACTCCGGCAGGGGAGGAGGGCGGCGGAGGGCACTGGCTCGGCGGCTGATCCCACGGCTGAGGGGGCGTCCGGAAGCCAATTTGCGCTGGCCCCCCAGGGTGTGTAAAGTAATTCGAGTCGCCGCCGCTGAAGCGGAAAAATAGCGACCAACCCCTTAGAAAACAGCCCAAAAATGGCACGCTGATAGGCGCGCCGCGGATGGGCGGGGACCTTCCTGTTGGATCGAAAATCGCGGAAACGTTGATTTGCAAAGATCCACGGGATCCGGTAAGTTTGAAAAGTTGCTCCGGAGCGATCCGCGACCGTTTGGTTGGTTGTGGTGGTGCCGGGTGTGTCTGTTGTTTGAGAACTCAATAGTGTGCCAAGTTTGTTGATACCGGTTTATTTTATATGAATTGGTTGATTTG
>NZ_JAFHKT010000140.1 GCF_017052465.1 Arthrobacter pascens | reverse complement strand
CTCCGCCGCCGCGTTCGCCCGTTCCCGCAGCCTCCTCGACCACCCTGACCGGCCCGCCTACTTCATGGCGTCCACGCCCGTGGAGCAGCTGGGTTCGCTGACCATCGGCTCCCGGCCCTCCAAGCGCCCGGACTCCGGCGCCGGCCTGGGCGGGCTGCGCGCCATCCCGTGGGTGTTTGGCTGGACGCAGTCGCGCCAGATCGTGCCGGGCTGGGTCGGCGTGGGATCCGGCCTGAGGGCCGCCCGCGAGGCGGGTCACTCCGCCCAGCTCGTGGAGATGATGGACCGCTGGAACTTCTTCCGTTCGGTGCTCTCCAACGTGGAGATGACCCT
>NZ_JAFHKT010000139.1 GCF_017052465.1 Arthrobacter pascens | reverse complement strand
TGGCAACCCGCGGTTTCGGTGAGGCGGCGTTCGAAGAGGTGGCGGACATCATCGCCGAGGCACTGATGGCCGACGCCGGAACCGACCTGTCCGGCCTGCGTTCAAGGGTCGAGGCACTAGCCGCCGCGCACCCGCTCTACCCGTCGGTTGCCAACTTCGGCTGACTTCCAACGGCGCTGGCTCCGGGTCCGGCAGGCCCCAGTTTTCACGCGTGCTGCTCCTTCGTCGCTTTGACGCACGCTTTCGAAAACCGCGGCCTGTCGGCCCCTCGGAGGGGGCCGGGCATCCGGCAGCATGCGTCTAAGGGAGCGTCACGTCCGCGCAGCGGGCGTCTTCGCGACCGAGCATGCAGAGGATGTCCGGCTCCCACCCCACCCGATGACTTGTCTAGTTAGGATTGATTTATGGCCGTTGGAGTCTTTGACCTTTTTTCCATCGGAATAGGGCCGTCCAGTTCACACACCGTGGGACCGATGCGGGCCGCCGCGGTCTTCGCCGAAGAGCTGAAGTCTTCCGGCAGGCTGGACCGCGTGGCGTCGTTGCGGGTGGACCTGTACGGTTCGCTGGCGGCGACGGGGCATGGCCACGGCACCATGACCGCGATCCTGCTCGGGCTCGAAGGCTTCCACCCCGAGCTGATCCTGCCCGATGAGGTGGAGGACCGGCTCGCCGCGATCGCGGAAACCGGCATGCTGCAGCTCGCCGGTGCTGGCGATGGGAACGGTGTTCCCCTGCCCTACGGCGTCAAGGACATGGTGCTGCGTCCCCTGACAATCCTGCCGCGGCACACTAACGGCATGACGTTTACGGTCTTCGATGCCGCCGGCGAGGTCCTCCACGAGGCGACCTTCTTCTCCGTTGGCGGCGGCTTCATCGTCCGCGAGGGCGAAGAGGACGCGGCACAGCAGGAACTCGAGGAATCCAAGAAGGAACTGCCCCTGCCGTTCCGCACCGCCGCGGAACTCCTCGGCCGCTGCCAGTCCAAGGGGCTGTCCATCGGCGAGATCATGCTGGTCAACGAACGCGCCTCCCGCTCTGAGGAGGAAATCCGCGAAGGCCTGCTCCACATCTACTCGGTGATGGAAAGCTGCGTGCAGGTCAGCCTCAAGCGTGAGGGGCTGCTGCCCGGCGGACTGAAGGTCCGCCGTCGTGCGCCCGACTGGCACGAACGCCTCCTGAAGGAGGACAAGGACCGGGACCCCAAGTACTGGCAGGAATGGGTCAACCTCATCGCCCTGGCCGTCAACGAGGAAAACGCCACCGGCGGGCGGGTGGTGACCGCCCCCACCAACGGCGCAGCGGGCATCATCCCGGCGGTGCTGTACTACGCCCTGCACTTCGCCCCCGGCATGGACACGGCAAGCCAGCAGGACCGGAACGACGTCGTGGTGAAGTTCCTGCTGACCGCCGGCGCGATCGGAGTCCTGTACAAGGAGCAGGCATCCATCTCCGGCGCAGAGGTGGGCTGCCAGGGCGAGGTGGGTTCGGCGTCGTCCATGGCTGCCGCGGGCCTGGCCGAGGTCATGGGCGGCACGCCGTCACAGGTGGAGAACGCCGCGGAAATCGCCATGGAGCACAACCTCGGCCTGACCTGCGATCCCATCGGCGGGCTCGTCCAGGTGCCCTGCATCGAACGCAACGCGATCGCTGCCGCGAAGGCCATCAACGCCGCCAAGATGGCGCTGTGGGGGGACGGCTCGCACCGGGTTTCCCTCGACGAGGTGATCGTCACCATGCGGGAAACCGGCCGGGACATGAGCTCGAAGTACAAGGAAACGGCCATGGGCGGCCTCGCCGTCAACGTCGTGGAGTGCTGAACAGACGCAACACTGGCGACGCCGGGCATTCGGCGCGGGCACGTGCTGGACGGATAGACTTGAGGCTGCCTCATCGGGCACCAGCTGCAGACACGTACGCGAAGATTGGACACGGCACACTTGCGAGAATTCACTGCCCGCTTTGCCACCTCCGAGGAGGTCGCCAACTGGGATTCCCACGTCACCGCGAATCCGAATGGCGGAAACCTCCTTCAGTCAGAGGCCTTCGCTGACGTCAAGCAGCACTTTGGCTGGAAAACCCTCCACCTGGTCTACGAAACCGCCGACTACCTCAGCTACAACCTCGTCCTGGAAAAGAGCTTTCCGGTGCTGGGCAAGCTCTGGTACCTCATCAAGGGACCGGATGTAGCCGACGTGGAAGACATTCCCGGCATCGCCAAAGCCAACGAGGACTTCGTCAGGAGGGCGCGGCTGGGCGTCTTCGCCATCAAGATCGAGCCGGACATCGTGCTCAGCGACCAGGCCCGGCAGGTCATCGAAGGGGCGGGGCTGGTCAAGACCCACAACCTGCAGCCCAACGACTCCACCGCCCTCCTGGATATTTCCCCCGAGGAGAACCAGCTGCTCCGCAACCTGCACTCCCGCGGCCGGAACGCGGTCCGCCGCGCCATCCGCGAAGGCGTTGAGGTGCACAACGTGGAACCGAGCGAAGAGAACTTCCGTGCCATGTACGGGCTCATGACCACCACCGTGGAGGCGAAGTCGCAGGTCCGGGTCCGGGAGTACGAGTACTACCGCCAGTTCTGGACCAACTTCATCAAGCGCGGCCAGGGACGGCTCCTGTTCGTGTACGAGAACGGCGTCCCCTCGGTGGGAGCTTTCGTCATCAACTACGGACGCAAGGGCACCTATAAGGACGGAGGGTCCCTGCAGAAACGCAGCCAGTACGGCGATTCGCACCTCGTGCAGTGGACGGCAATCAACCAGGTCAAGGAACTTGGCTGCACGGAATACGACTTCTGCGGCACCCCGCCCAGCGACCAGCTGAAGGACACGTCCAACCCGTTCCATGGGCTGGGCCTCTTCAAGACCAGTTTCAGCAAGACCGTCACGGACTTCGTGGGCTGCTACGACCAGGTCATCAGCCCGCTGAAGTACAAGGCCTGGATGGCCGCCGGCGAACGGGTGGCGCGGCAGGTGTACACCCGCCGGACGGGAAAGCAGTTCTACTAGGACTGGCAGCAACAAATAAACCAAGGCAACGCATGGAGGGAGGCCGGAGTGGAGAAGAAACCCGAAGGAGCCGGGCGCCCCATCAGTGACGGCCTGCCCAAGACGCAGCCGCTGACCGCTTCGCAGCTGCGCCAGAACGCCGCCGCCAAGCGCATGCTGCGCCGCCTGGTGCAAGGGGAGAACCCGCCTACGGCGCCGCTGAGCATCGTGGACCGGCTCACCGGGAGCCCCTACGCCAACCCCATGATCCAGGTGGCCGGCGTCGACACGTCGGCGCGGAAGACCATGGACTTCGCGCTGCGGCTCGCCGAATCGATGTTCCGGTACGGCGCAGGCGCCCTCGAAGTGGAAACCAGCATCATCGCTGTCACCGCGGCGCTCGGCCTGAGCAACATCGAGGTGGACATCACCAACCAGTCGGTGGGCATCAACTACGCGGCCCCGGACCAAACGCCCATAGCGCTGCTTCGCGTGGTGCGCTCCTGGACCAACAACTACGCAGGCCTGGCAAAAGTCCACCAGCTCGTCACCGACATCGTGGCCGGCGGGGTCGGCAGGGACGAGGCCGTCCGGCGCCTGGACGAGATCGTCCGCAGCCCCAAGCCGTTCCCGCGCTGGATGGTCACGGTCGCGTTCGCTGTGTTCTCGGCATTGTTCGTGGGCGTGATCGGCGGCGGCCCGGGGGCGTCGGCGGTCGCCTTCGCATCCAACCTGCTGATCAGCCTGCTGGCCCGGAAGCTGGGCCGCTGGCGGACACCGGACTTCTTCATCACGGCGGCCTGTTCCTTCGTGGTCACCATCATCGCGCTGCTCCTGTGGCGGTTCGGCAGCCCCGTGGGGATCCAGCTTGCCCCGGCCATTGTGGTGGTGGGCGGCATCCTGCTGCTGCTGCCCACGGGCCGGCTCGTGTCCTCGGTGCAAGACGCCATCAACGGCTTCCCCGTCACGGCGGCAGGCCGGTTCCTGTCCACGCTGCTGACGTTCGGGGCGCTCGTTGCCGGGATCGCCGTAGCGTTCGTGGTGGGGGACAGGATCGGCATGGAACCCATCGACGTCACGGAGTCTTTCCCGCCCGCGTATCCGCTGTGGGCGCAGGTGATCATGGTGGCCATCGCCGTCGTGGCCATCGGCATCACGGAACAGACGGACTGGAAGCTGCTGCTTCCGACGGCAGGTGTCGGCGTCATCGGGCACCTGGCGCTCATCGCTGCGGAATCACTCGCCGTCGGGCCGCGCTTTTCACCGGCTGTGGCGGCGGTCGTGATCGGCCTGCTGGCCCGTGTGGTGGCGCTGAAGATGGGCGCCCCGCAGCTGGTGGTCGCCGTGCCAGCCGGCTTGATCCTTCTGCCCGGGCTCACCATATTCCGGTCGATGTACGTGCTGACCATCGAGGAATCCGAGATCCTGCTGGGTGCCGGCGGGATGCTCAGCGCCGGGGCCATTGTGTTCGGCGTGGCCGGAGGGATTGTGCTTGGAGACACCCTGGCGCGGCCCCTCACCAAGGGCCTGGCGAGCAACGAACGACGGCGGGCGCGCCGCCGCTAGCCGGCCCCGGCTAGATCTTTAGATCTTGCCGGTTAGATCTTTAGATTTTTCCGATCGGGAGCTTCTTCTCCGCCTGGAAGGCGTCCTCCACCCGTCCCTTGGCCCAGTAGCCCGAGAGCGATACCTGGCTACGGTCCAGGCCGCGCTCGCGGAACAGCACCTCGCGCAGGCCCTTCATGTAGCCCCGTTCGCCGTGCGCAAAGACATCCACCCTGCCGTCCGGCCACGCTGACTCCCGCACAGCGCTGACCAGCAGGTCGCTGTCGCCCGCGGCCACGCCCCTGCGCTGGAGCCAGGCAACCTTGATGCCGGCCGGGGCGGAAATCGGCTGGATATCGGCGTCGCTGTCCACTTCGAGGAACGCCAGCCCGCGTGCGTCCTTCGGCAGCGACTCGATAACGGCCGCGATGGCCGGGATGGCCGCTTCGTCGCCGGCCAGCAGAATCCAGTCCGCCGAAGGATCGGGGTTGTACCCGCCTCCGGGACCGGTGAACATCAGGCTGTCGCCGGGCTGGGCGGACGCGGCCCACGGACCCGCCAGGCCCTCGTCGCCGTGGATGACAAAGTCGATGGCAAGTTCACGCGCGGCCACGTTCACCCAGCGGATCGTGTAGGTGCGCGTGAACGGCCACTGCTCCCGCGGCATCGTTTCGCGGACGGCCCACAGGTCGAGGGGCTCGGGGTAGGCCACACCAGGCTGCGGAAAGGCGATCTTGACGTACCTGTCCACGAAGTCGTTGTTGACGTAGTCCCCGAACCCCTCGCCGCCGACGACAATCCGGACCATATGCGCCGAAAGCTGCTCACGGCGCAGCACGGTCAGGTTGATCTGTGGACGGGATTTCCGGGTCGCGGAGGTGGCGGCAGGAACAGTAGTCATGAAAGTAAGCCTAGGCTAAGTTCGGTGCGGGACCTCCCTCCGCTGCCTTGCGGGTTCGCTAGATTACTGCGGTTGTTGGTCTAATTGACGGGAACTTCACTGCTGCCGACCGGGGGACACCCATGCCAAAGCGACCTAGGTTTTTCGCCAAGAGCGGGAGGCTGGTGCAGGCCACTGGCCTGTCCGCCGTCACGGCGGTCGTGGCGGCTGCGGCGATCCTGTATCCGGGAGTCAAGTCAGCCGACGTGGATCTCAACGACGGCGGCGTCTGGGTGACCAACAAAGGCATGGGGATGACCGCCCGGCTCAACTATCCCTCGAAGACCCTGGACGGTGGGGTTACGCCGCCGGGGGCAGGCTTTGACATCCTCCAGCATGCCGGCGAGGTTTTCGTGGACGAGGGCAGCGCGCTGACCGCCGTGGACCCTGCGGCCATGCGCCTGGGGGAACCGGTCAGGCTTCCCGACGGCGTCACCGCCTCGGCAGGCCAAGGCGCCTTTGTCTTCGCGGACCCGGAGACCGGCGAAGCCTGGCTGGCCTCGACCGACAGCCTGGGGAGCTTCGACAGGAAAACCTCAGAGCCGGTGATTTCCGGGGCGCCGGACCTGCAGGCCCTCATTGGAGCGGACGGAGCGGCCTACATCGCCGACCCCTCCGCCCACGAGGTCAGCCGGATAACGGTGGAACCTGACGGAACAGCCGGAGGCAAGGCAACCGCTTCGTACGCCGATTTTTCCGCCGCCAGGAACCTTCAGCTCAGCACAGTGGGGACCGAGGCCGTGCTCCTCGACAGCGATTCCGGCAGGCTCTACCTGCCCGGCGGCAGGACCGTCGACATCCCGGACGGCAAGGGGGCGCGCCTGCAGCAGGCAGGACCCGCGAGCAGTTTCGTGGCGGTGGCAACGCAGAACAGCCTGATCGGGCAGCCGCTGGATGGTGGAGAGCCATCCGTAAAGTCCGCAGGCAAGAACGGAAAGCCCGTGCGCCCGGTGCAGCTGGATGGCTGCGTGCACGCTGCCTGGAACAAGAGCAACGTCTATCTGCGCGACTGCGCCGACGACGGCGGAGACAAGCTGGCCGATGTGCCCGGGGCCGGCAACGAATCGGACCTCGTCTTCAGGGTGAACCGCAGTGTCGTCGTGCTCAACGACACCAGCGGCGGCAACGTCTGGCTCGTGCAGCAGACCATGCAGCTCGTCAATAACTGGCAGGACCTGCAGGCTCCGCCGAATCGCTCGGAGGAGGAGAAGGAGGACGCCGCCGACCAGAATCCGCTGAACCAGCTGCCTGACCGCACCAAACCCAACCGGGCGCCCAACGCCCAGGACGACGTCTTCGGTGTCCGGCCGGGCAAGACCACGCTGCTGACCCCGCTGGACAACGATTCCGACCCCGACGGTGACCTGCTGACCGTGAAGGTCCAGGGTTCCGGGCCGGGCAACGCCACGGCGCAGCCCATCTACAACGGATCCGCCCTGCAGATCGCCGTCCCGGAAGGAACCACGGGAACCTCCGAATTCGCCTACCAGGTGGACGACGGACGCGGCAAGAGCGCCCAGGCCAAGGTCACCCTCGCCGTGCGGAAGGACTCGGAGAACGGCCCGCCGACGCAAAAGCGCAGGACCGTCATCCAGCTCGAACAGGGAAAGTCCGTCAGCCAGGACGTACTGACGGACTGGACTGATCCGGACGGCGATGACCTTTTCCTGAAGGCAGCATCAGCGGGCAACGGCGATGACCAGGTCCAGGTGCGGCCGGACGGACTGATGCAGTTCCAGGACGTCGGAACCACCCTCGGCCGCAAGGAGGTAACCCTGCGCGTATCGGATGGCAGAGCCGAAAGCGAGGGCAAGGTCACCGTGGAGGTGCTGGCACGCGGAACCCTGCCGCCGGTGGCAAATCCCGACCACGTAAGCGCCGTCGCGGGCCAGGACGCGGTGATATCCCCCCTTGAGAACGATTTCGACCCCGCCGGTTCCACCCTCAGGCTGGCACGGATCGAAGGACCGCCAGCAGCCAGGGTGTCCCCCCGGTACGACGCCGGGACCTTCGTTTTCAACGCCGCTTCGGCGGGCACCTATTACGTCACCTATCAGGTGACCAACGGACCGGCGAGCCAACTTGGACTCGTCAGGATCGACGTCACTAACGGCGGGTCCGGTGCCCCGGTGGCAGTCCGGGACGTGGCGCGGCTTCCGCACGGCGGCCAGACCCTCGTGGATGCATTGGCAAACGACGTCGACCCCGCCGGCGGCGTGCTGGTCATCCAATCGGTCTACGTACCCTCAGGATCGCCGCTGTCCGTTGCCGTCCTGGACCACAGTGTCCTGAAGATCACCGATGCGCGGGGCCTGGCGGCGCCCGCCGTCATCACGTACACGGTGTCCAACGGGCAGCAGAGCGCCGTGGGTGAAGTGACGGTGCAGCCGGTGCCCGCTCCTGCCCGGCTGCGGCCGCCCCGCGCTGTCCCGGACGAAATCACGGTGCGCGCCAACGACGTGGCAACGGTCAACGTGCTGGCCAATGACAGCCACCCGGACGGCGCAGCGCTGACGCTGAAACCGGAACTCGCGCAAACAGTGGAAGCAGGGGACGGGATGCTGGGCATTTCCGGCGACGTCCTGCGGTTCAAGGCCGGACCCACCGCGAAGACCGTGCACGGCATCTACGTGCTGCAGGGTCCGGACGGACAGAAATCCTCCGCGCAGGTCACCATCCGGATCAAAGGCGGCGGCCCGGACCAGAATTCCCGGCCGGAACCGAAGAACCTGACAGCCCGCACGATCGCCGGCCGCACCACCCGCATCCACGTTCCGCTGGAGGGCATAGACCCGGACGGAGACTCCGTGTCACTGGTCGGGCTGGACAAGGCCCCCGGCTCCGGAACCGTCACCGTCGGCGCCACATACGTGGACTACACAGCGTCGGCGAAAGCCTCCGGCCAGGATGCCTTCAGCTACGTTGTGGAGGACACGTTCGGGGTACGCAGCACAGCCACCGTGGCGGTTGGCATCGGTGCCGCCGCCGGCGCCAACCAGCAGCCAGTGGCAGCCGACGACGCCCTGGCCGTCCAACCCGGCCGAGACGTCGCCGTCGACGTGCTGCACAACGATTCAGATCCCGACGGCGATGCGTTGGCGCTCGTCCGGGGCGGGACTGAAGCGGATGCGGCGCTCAACGCGTCCGTGGAAGACGGAAAGGTGCGGTTCACCGCGCCGGCCGCCACGGGCGCCGTCGTGATCCGCTACCGGATTTCCGACGGCAGGGGAGGCCAGGCTACGGGCACCGTCAAGGTCGATGTCACTCCCGCCGCGCCGCGGAAAGCGCCGGTTTCCCGGGACGACCGGGTGTCCTTCGCCGAGACGCTGGGGAAGTCCGCCGTGGACGTACCCGTACTGACGAACGACGTGGACCCCGACGGCGTAACCTCCGACCTCAAGGTGCTGCTGGCCGCAGGAACCACTGACGCCGCCGTGCGCGCTGACGGCCGTGTCAACATCACGCTGCTGCCCGCGCCCCGGATCATCCCCTACACCGTCACGGACCTCGACGGGCTGGCATCCACGGCGTTCATCCACGTGCCCGGCACCTCCGAACAGCGCCCTGCGCTCAAGAGCCCTGCGCCCCTGGAGGTGGTGAGCGGAGCGGAGCTGGCGGTCGACCTGGAGGACGCCGTGGTGGTCCGGCAGGGCCGCACCCCCAGGATCACGGTGGACTCCCGTGTTTCGGCGGTTGCCGGCAACGGAAAGCCGCTGGTCAAGGATGCAACGTCCCTCGTTTTCACCTCCGCCGACGACTACGCCGGGCCGGCGTCGCTGACGTTCGAGGTGGCCGATGGTCCCGTCGACGCCCCTGACACGTTGACCTCGGTACTGACAGTGGGCATCAACGTGCTGCCGGATCCGAACCGGAACCACCCGCCGGCCGTGTCCTCCACCCGCGCCGCCGTGGTCAAGGGGGAGGAAACGGTGGTGGACCTCGAGCCCCTGGTATCGGATCCGGACCCCGCTGACAGCGGCAAACTGAAGGTCGCACTGGGTGGCCAGCCTCCCCGGGGAGTCACTGCCAGCGTGCAGGGTATGTCCCTGAGAATCAGGGCCGACGCCGATGCGCCGGAGCCGGGCGGCGTGCTCCAGCTGACCGTGACGGACCCGCGCGGCCTTTCGGCCCAGGCAGCGGTCCAGGTCGACCTGACGCCGTCACTTCGTCCGCTGCCGGTGGCCAACGACGACGAGGTGGCCGAGGCCAGGGCCGGTGAAACGCGGCAGGTCCGGGTGCTGGCCAACGACATCAGCCCGTTCCCTGGTGCCCCGCTGAAACTTGTCAGCGCAGCCGTGGAGACGGGCAACGGCAGCGCCACCGTGTCAGGGGATGCGGTGGACGTCCGCCCCGCGGATTCGTTCGTGGGAACCATGGTGGTGAGGTACCGGGTTCAGGACAAAACGGCCGACCCCCGGCGCCAGGCCGAGGGCCGCATCAGGCTGACGGTCAAGGCGAAGCCGGACAGACCGGGAACCCCCGTGGCCACCGAGGTGCGGGACAGCACCGTGGTGCTGACATGGACGCCGCCGGCTGCCAACGGTTCTGCCATCACCGGCTACAGGGTGACCGGTACCAACGGCGTTTCGAAGTTGTGCCCCGCCAACACCTGCACCATCGGGTCGCTGACCAACGACGTCGAATACACCTTCAGCGTGGTGGCCGTGAACGGCATCGGAGCATCGGACGCCTCGGCGCCCTCCGCGCCGGCACGCCCGGATCAGCGGCCCGAGGCGCCCCAGGCACCGACGCTGCAGTTTGGGGACAAACAGCTTAAAGTCAGCTGGCCGGCGGCCAGGACCACGGGCTCGGCAGTCGGCGGCTACGAACTCCAGATCTCGCCGGCCCCGCCGGCGGGTGCAGCCGTGCGGACGGCTGGTCCCGGCCTGAGCTACACCTGGACCGGACTGGCCAACGGCACGTCGTACCGCGTGCAGGTGCGGGCGAAAAACAAGGCCCCCACGCCGTCGGAATGGAGCCCCTTCTCGGCCGCCGAGATCCCCGCCGGCGTGCCTGCCGTTCCCGGCAGGCCGAGCAGCACCCTGGCAACATCGGGGGCCAGCAACTCGGTCATCCAGGTCAACTGGGCGGCACCGGACGGCAACGGCGATGCCGTGTCCGAGTACACGGTGGTTTCCTCCCACCCCGGTTCGCCGGACGCGTCGCAGGTGGTCGGGGGTGGCCGGACCAGTGCCGTCTTCACGGTCGGCAATTCCGACGCCGGCTACACCTTTACGGTGGCCGCCCGGAACAAGGCCGGATATTCGGGTGCCAGCGCGCCGTCCGATCCCCGGCGGGCCGTGGGGGCTCCGGGTCCCGTCAACGGGCTGCGTGCGGAACCGCGGGACAACAGCGCCCAGCTGGCATTCACCGCGCCGGCCGCCACCGGCGGCGCCGCCGCGGGGGAAACCGTCTATGAGTACCGGGTGAACGGGGGCCCGGTCGCTGCAGTGCCTTCCAACAGGGTCATACCGGGGCTGGCGAACAACGGCACCTACACCGTGGGGGTGCGCGCAACCAACGTCGTGGACGGCCAGTCGTACCCGGGTCCCTTCACGGACGCCAACCCGGTGGCTCCCTTCGGGAAGCCGTTCCAGGCGATCACTGACGGATTCCATCACGGGAACACGCAGGTCCGGACAACGGTTGCGCCTCCGGCGGCCAACGGCAGGCCCGTGGCGAGGTTCGAGTGGAGCAGCCGGTATCCCGACGACGGCAGAACCGGGCCGTCCGGGGTGCTGCCCGCCGGCGGCGGCGAGATTTTCGCGGGGGACCAGCCGGACCAGAACGTGGAGGTGTTGATCACCACGGTTGACAGCGACGGCAACCGCAGTGACGTTCTGCGGGCGGGGGGCCGGACATATCAAAACATCAGTTTCACGGTCAACGGTGAGTTCGGCGGCCTCTGTGCCTGGACCAGCTACCAGGCCAGCGCAGCCGACAACCAGGTGAACTGCCTCGCGGACGGCGGCGAATGGATGGCCAACGGCCAGGTGCGTCCGGTCAACTGCGCGGGGACCAACGCTCAGTACACGTTCCGGGGCTCCTCGGCGAACCAGTGGGCCGTGAAGAGCGGATACGCCGCGTCACGCTATGTGCGCATTGCGGGCCAGGCGCTTAGCGGCCAGCCGTTGGTCTGCCAGTAGCCCCCGCTGCCGGTGCCAGCGCCGGAAGTTCCCAGTCCACGGCGCCAACGCCTTGTTCTTCGAGCAGGGCGTTGGCGCGGCTGAACGGCCGCGAACCAAAGAAGCCGCGGGAGGCTGACAGCGGACTGGGGTGGACGCTGGCCACCACGGGGGTGTCGCCCAGCAGCGGGCGGATGCCTTCGGCGTCTTTTCCCCACAGGACCGCCACCAACGGGGGCCTGCCGCCGTCGGACGTCCGGCGGGCGGCGACGGCGGAGACCGCCGCCGTCGTGATGGTCTCCCAGCCCTTGCCGCGGTGTGAGCCGGCAGCGCCCTCGCGGACGCTCAGGACCCTGTTGAGCAGGAGCACGCCCTGGTCTGCCCAGGCACCGAGGTCGCCGTGGACCCTCGCGGGGTACCCCAGGTCCGACTCCAGTTCCTTGTAGATGTTCGCCAGGCTGCGGGGGATGGGCCGCGTTCGGCCGTCCACCGAAAAGGCCAGACCCACCGCATGGCCCGGAGTCGGGTATGGGTCCTGGCCCACGATCAGCACCCGCACGTCCGCCAGCGGCCGCCGGAATGCCCTCAAAACGTTCGACGGCGACGGCAGCACCTGATGCCCCGCCGCCACCTCCCCTGCCAGGAAGGAAAGGACCGCCCTCAGTTCGTCCTCCACCCCGGCCAGCGCCTGGGCCCAGTCAGCGGCCACGAGCTCCTCCAGCGGCGTCCCGGCCATCTCGGCGAATCCCGGGCCCGCCGCGTCGGACGGCAGCAGTTCGAAGAGGGGTTCAGGTTCAGTCACATCGATCATTCTCCCAGCGACAGCCGCACCGCGTAACGCGGCGTAAATGACAATGCTGTTATAACTCCGTAACATGGAGGCTGGACTTTTCACCGTAATCAGCGAAGGAGTGCGCAGTGGCCGAGCCGTTGCAGGACCATCTCGCGGAGCAGTCCACGGCGGCAGGCGCGGAGGCGGAAACCGGGCCGCGGCGCGGGTCGCTGCTGGATGACTTCCAGCTGAGGGACTCGCCGCTGAGCGAGCGCGAGCAGCAGATCCTGGCGCTGGAGCGGCAGTGGTGGAAGTACGCGGGAGCCAAGGAGCAGGCCATCCGGGAGCTGTTCGACCTCTCCGCGACGCACTACTACCAGATCCTGAACGCCCTCATCGATACCGAGCATGCGCTGGCGCACGACCCCATGCTGGTCAAGAGATTGCGTAGACTACGTACGTCACGTCAGCGGGCCCGCACTGCACGCCGTTTGGGGTCCGACGCGTAACCGCCAGTGCCGAACTGCCGGCAAAGACCAACAAGGACGTCACTTTCACCATGACCAACTATGCCCGGGACGAATTCGACAGGGTCCCCGAGGTCACTTCCCGGCAGGGCGTACACCGCTCCGCTGCGGCACCCAGGCGCCCCCGTCTGTGGCCCGTGCTGAGCGTGGGAACCGGGGCCCTCGCCGTTGGCCTGGCCTCGTTTGTCCTGCTTCCCCAGCTCGGCTTCGACGCCGCTGCCGGCCCGTCGTCAGCCAAGGACGCGGCCGTCTCGCCGTCCGCCGGCGCCTCGGCCACGCCCTCCGCGGCAGAGACCTCATCCGCCGCCTCGGCGGCCGACGTCCCGCCGTCCGACGCCGAATCGTCCGCTGCCTCGGCGGCCGCGTCCCCATCGGCCTCGCCATCTGATCCGGCATCCGTCGAAGCGCTCGCCTCAGACGTGGACATGGCGCTCCCTGTCTCGGTCTACAACGGCACGCTGACATCCGGCCTGGCTGGCCGCGTGGGCGCCACCCTCAAGGCCGACGGCTGGACCCTGGGCCAGGTAGCGAACTGGCAGGGCGCGCCGCAGCAGGAGTCCGTCATCTTCTACTCCGGTGCGGAGAGCAAAGGCAGGGCCGAGGCCCTGGGGGAGCTGCTGAACATCACCACACTCGTGGAGAGTGCAGGATTCGAGACATCCGTTGCCGTGGTGCTGGGCCCCGGATTCCAGTGACGTTTTGGGTTACGCCTGAATAACTATTGAGTCCGGGTCCGGCTGTCCGTCTGCCTCGCGCGGGGGCGCAGTGGATAGAGTGATTTTGAGTCTTCGGCGCGTAATTCACGGCACACACTGAGGTGGGCCTTACGGAAGCAATCTGAAAGTGTGGAGATCATGGCATTGGGAACCGTGAAGTGGTTCAACGCTGAAAAGGGCTACGGCTTCATAACCGTTGACGGCACGGGCGACGACGTCTTCGTGCACTGGTCCGCCATCCAGGTGGATGGCTACCGCGCCCTCGAGGAGGGCCAGCGGGTTGAGCTCGAGGTCGGCGAAGGCGAAAAGGGCCCGCAGGCCGAAAACGTCCGGCCCGCCTAGTGGCTGCCCGCGCCGTCCGGAGGCTTGCCCAGGTGACCGCCCGACGGCGGACCGGAACCACGAGCTCCGCCCGCACTCCTTTTTGGGGTACTGCTGCCTGGGGTACTGCGGCCGTGTTGGCGCTGGGCGCGTGCTCCGGGTCAGCCGAAAACGCCCGGACTGCTTCGGTGGAAGCCAGCGGCGACGGCACCTTCCGGATCGGGCTGATCCTGGACAGCACGGGAACGCAGGCCTTCCTGAACGGGGCCCAGCTGGCAGCCGCCAAGCTGGCCGTGCAGGAGATCAACGCGGCGGGCGGCCACAAAGGCAGGCCCGTCGAGCTGTTGCCGGAAAAGGTCGGCGGTGACGTCGGAGCGCAGGCGCGGGAACTCGTGGACGCCAAGGCGGACGTGGTGATCGGGCCCACCGATTCCAGCCGCGCTCCCGCCGCCATCGACGTGCTGTCCAAGGCCAAAGTCGCGCTCATCTCGCCCGCCAACACGGCAGGCGAGTTGAGCCAGTACCGGAGCGGCGGGTACTACTTCCGCACCGCGGCGTCCGACGCCGCCCAGGCCGCCGTGCTGGTGAAACTGGCCAAGGACGGCGGCGCGAAGAGCCTCGCCGTCGTCCACGAGGAGGGCGCCTACGGCACGGAGGTGTCGGCGGCCGTCTCAACCTCCGCGAAGGGTGCCGGCCTGGAGCCCGTGACCACGGCGGGCTTCAAGGCGGGCGAGTCCCGGAAAGCGGCGGCGGCTGCCGCGGACGCATCCCCGGACGCCGTCGTCGTCATTGCCCGCGGGGGTGCGCAGGGTGCCATCGCAGAACTCCACAACGCGGGCCTGTCGGGGAAGCAGCTGATCCTGGCGGACGGTGCCTTCAGGCAATACGGCTCGGACCTCGGTTCCCAGGCCCTGGACGGCACCCGCGGAATAGTCCCCGGGGTGTTCCCCTCCGCCCATCTGCAGGGCGAACTTGTGGCCGTGGACAAGAACCTCAAAGACATGACCTTCGCAGCGGAGACCTACGATGCTGTCAACCTCGCAGCACTGGCGGCTGCCGCGGCCGATGACGACGCCGGTGCCTCCGTGGCTGCGAACCTCATCGCCGTATCCGGCGGGTCCGCCGGCGCGGGCACCCAGCCGGCAGGCAACCCCGCGGTATGCAGGACGTACAAGGAGTGCCTGGCAGGCGTCAGGGCGGGAACGGCCGTGGATTATGACGGTGAGTCAGGCCCGGTCCGGTTCGATGCGAACGGCGACGTGACGGTGGCCAGCTACATGGTGTTCACCTACGGAGCGGACAACAGGGCGAAACTCACCGGCAGCGAAACAGCCAGCCGGGCGGCGGGCTGATCGCTGGGAGCGAAGCCGCCCCGGGAGCGCCCCGGTTTTCGCGCCTACTGCTTGCACTCTCCCCGGGGGAGTGCTAATTATTGATTAGCACTCCTGCATATCGACTGCTAACGCGTCGCCCGGCCCCGGCCGCCAGCGATGTCAGCGGCGGCCGAGTATGGAGCGAAGAAATACCTGGTTGGGGTGAGATCCGGACTGCCGGCGTACAGAGGCCTGCAGGAACGATCGTCCGTCGCGGGCACCACAGCGAGGTTCATTCTTAACGACTGTCCCGAAAGGACTACTGCCGTTATGGCCAAGATCATTGCATTTGATGAAGAGGCACGCCGCGGTCTTGAGCGGGGCCTGAACATCCTCGCCGACGCCGTCAAGGTCACCCTCGGCCCGCGTGGACGCAACGTCGTCCTCGAAAAGAAGTGGGGCGCCCCCACGATCACCAACGATGGTGTTTCCATCGCCAAGGAGATCGAGCTGGACGATCCTTACGAGAAGATCGGCGCCGAGCTGGTCAAGGAAGTTGCCAAGAAGACGGATGACGTCGCTGGCGACGGCACCACCACGGCTACCGTGCTGGCCCAGGCCCTCGTCAAGGAAGGCCTGCGCAACGTCGCGGCCGGCGCTGACCCGCTGTCCCTCAAGCGCGGCATCGAGAAGGCAGTTGAAGCGGTAACCCGCGAACTGCTGGACAACGCCAAGGAAATCGAAACCAAGGAAGAGATCGCCGCCACGGCCTCCATCTCTGCCGGTGACGACGAAATCGGCGCCCTCATTGCCGAGGCCCTCGACAAGGTCGGCAAGGAAGGTGTCATCACCGTTGAGGAGTCCAACACCTTCGGCCTGGAGCTCGAGCTCACCGAAGGCATGCGCTTCGACAAGGGCTACATCTCCGCGTACTTCGTCACGGACACCGAGCGCCAGGAAACGGTCCTTGAGGACCCGTACATCCTGATCGTCAACTCCAAGATCTCCAACGTCAAGGAACTGGTTGCTGTCCTCGAAAAGGTCATGCAGTCCAGCAAGCCGCTGCTGATCATTGCCGAAGACATCGAGGGCGAGGCCCTGGCCACCCTGATCGTCAACAAGATCCGCGGCACCTTCAAGTCCGTTGCCGTCAAGGCTCCGGGCTTCGGTGACCGCCGCAAGGCCCAGCTCGCCGACATCGCCATCCTCACCGGTGGCCAGGTCATCGCCGAGGAAGTTGGCCTCAAGCTCGAGACCGCTGGCCTCGAACTCCTGGGCCGCGCCCGCAAGGTGGTTGTGACCAAGGACGAGACCACCATCGTCGAAGGTGCCGGCGACGCCGACCAGATCGCCGGCCGCGTTTCCCAGATCCGCGCCGAGATCGAAAACTCCGACTCCGACTACGACCGCGAGAAGCTGCAGGAGCGCCTGGCCAAGCTGGCCGGCGGCGTTGCAGTCATCAAGGCCGGTGCCGCAACCGAGGTTGAGCTCAAGGAACGCAAGCACCGCATCGAGGACGCCGTCCGCAACGCGAAGGCTGCTGTTGAAGAGGGCATCGTCGCCGGCGGTGGCGTTGCCCTGATCCAGGCAGGCCTCAAGGCATTCGCCAACCTGAACCTGACCGGCGACGAAGCAACCGGCGCGAACATCGTCCGCGTTGCCATCGATGCTCCGCTGAAGCAGATCGCCTTCAACGCTGGCCTCGAGCCCGGCGTTGTGGTCGACAAGGTCCGCGGCCTGCCCGCAGGCCACGGCCTGAACGCCGCAACCGGCGAGTACGTCGACCTGCTGGCTGCCGGCATCAACGACCCCGTCAAGGTAACCCGCTCTGCGCTGCAGAACGCGGCTTCCATTGCCGGACTGTTCCTCACCACCGAGGCAGTCGTTGCCGACAAGCCGGAGAAGAACGCTCCGGCCATGGGCGGCGGCGACGAGATGGGCGGCATGGGCGGTTTCTAACCCCCGGACGTCCATTCGCTGAAGCTTCCCAGTGAAGCACGCGTCAGGCGGCGGCGGTCCCACCTTCGGGTGGGGCCGCCGCTGCTCGTTAACGGCAGCGCCTGAGTGCCGGAAGGTGCGGGCGCCCCGTTCCAGGAGGGGGCTGAATTTCAGTGTCGGCAGGGTCTGGCAGGATGGATTCGTGACGATTACAGCAGCGGCCGACGGTTCGGCCTTAGGAAATCCCGGTCCGGCCGGATGGGCCTGGTATGTGAACGACGATTGCTGGCGCGCCGGAGGGTGGCCGCACGGAACGAACAACCAGGGTGAGCTCATGGCTGTGCTGGATCTGTTCCGCGCCACGGCACATGTCCCGCAGGAGGACCTGCACATCCTCTGCGACAGCCAGTACGTCATCAACTGCATCACCAAATGGATGCCGGGCTGGAAGCGCAAGGGCTGGCGCAAGGCGGACGGCAAGCCGGTGCTGAACGTGGACCTCCTCAAGGACATCGACAGGGAACTGGTGGGGCGGAAGTACACCTTCGAGTGGGTCAGGGGCCACGCCGGCCACGACCTCAACGAGGCAGCCGACGAGCGCGCCCGGGCTGTTGCACTTGCCTACCAGCAGGGAATCGCCGCACGGTCCGGACCAGGTTTCGGCAGGGCGGACGCCCCCGGCGCATCCGCTGCCGGTGCGGACTCTGATGAGACCGGGGAACCTGACTTTTTCAGCGAGCCGGAGCCGGACCTTTTCAGCCAACCGGAACCGGACTTTTTCAGCGAACCGGAGCCGGACCTTTTCAGCGAGTTGGATGCGGACGCATTCGCCGCGCCGGGCAGCGACCCGAGCCCGGAACAGACCGTCGAGGCGCTGGAACGTGAGCTTCTCCGCCCGGACGTACGCAGTGATATTGGCCGGATAGGCGTGCTCCTGCATCCGGAATTCATGGAGATCGGCAGCTCCGGAAGGGTCTGGACCCGCGACGCCATGATGATGTCACTGGAGGAAAGCCCCGGCAGCCCGATGGAGCTGGAGCTGATCGGTGCCGAGCGGATCGGCGCGGACACCATCCTGCTGACCTACCGCAGCCACTCACGCGACGGTGCGGCCCTGCGGAGCTCCGTTTGGGTCCTCGACGGCGGACAGTGGCGCCTCCGCTTCCACCAGGGCACGCCGGAGGCCTGACAGGCTAGTAGCTGAAGCGCTGGGCGTTGCCTTGCTCCGCCTGGGCGTACGTGGAGGCCGCGGACGACAACGCGAGGTTGATGGAGGCCAGGGACGCTTCCACCTTCCCCTGCGTCAGGGTCCACTCCGTGACGAGGGCCTGGAAGTTGGTGGCTGCCGAACCCCGCCACGTGGCCTGGAGTTCGTCCAGGCCGAGCTTCATCGCCTGCACGTCGGCGCTGATGCGGTCGACGGTCGCCTTGACGTTTGCTGACTTCACCTGGAGGAGTTCGGTATCGACGGAAATGATGCTCATGGCTGGGGCCTCTCGACGCGCGATGGACCGGCACTGGATGACCGGTAGCGGGCAGATCGTCCGGCCCACTGGGTCGAGCCTACGAACACGGCCGCCCCAGCCACTACAGGAAACCCCTATATGTGGATAACCTGCCCACCGCCGTGGCTTCCCCGGTCCGGCCCGTCGTCCCGGCTTCCCAGATCCTCGCTCGCCCCGTCCCCACTGGGGGTTTCCAGTGACTCGTCCCGGAGGGGAAGGCTGACCACCAGCGTGGCCCCGCCGCCCTCGGTGGCGTTCACCCGGACGGAGCCGCCGTGTGAGCCCACGATGGCGGCCACGATCGCCAGGCCCAGGCCGCTGCCGCCGGTGTCGCGCGTGCGGGACGTGTCCGACCGGTAGAAGCGTTCGAAGATCTTCGGCGCTTCACTGTCCGGAATGCCGGGTCCGTGGTCGCGGACTTCGAGCACAGCCCGCCGTTCCCCATCCTCACCCGTCCGTACGCCGACGGCGAGTTCGATCGGCGTCCCCTCGGGCGTGTACCTGAGGGCGTTGCCCACGAGGTTTCCCACCACCTGGCGGAGCTTTGCCTCATCGCCGAGAACGGGAGCAGGCACGGCGTTTCCACCGTCGAGTCCCAGCAGCGTGATGCTGCGGTCCCTGTCGCTGGCTTGGGTATCCACGACGGCGTCATGGGCCAGCAGCTGCAGGTCTACGGGTTTCTGCTGCAGCGGCCGCTGCTCGTCCAGCCGGGCCAGCAGGAGCAGGTCCTCCACCATGGAGCCCATCCGCTTGGCCTCGCTCTCGATCCGGCCCATGGCGCTGGAAATATCCTCGTCGGACTGCAGGGCACCATGGCGGTAGAGCTCTGAGTAGCCCCTGATGGTCACCAACGGAGTCCGCAGTTCATGGGATGCGTCCGCCGCGAAGCGCCGCATCCGGTCTTCCGAGGCCATCCGGGCGGCAAAGGCAGCCTCGATGTGGGCGAGCATGGCATTCAGCGACCGTCCAAGGCGGCCCACCTCAGTGGCCGGGTTTTCCACGGCCACGCGGCGCGACAGGTCCCCGGCTGCAATGGCTGCAGCTGTTTTTTCGACCCGGGCCAGCGGCCTGAAGGACCGTGTCACAGTCCAGGACGCGATAAAGGAGGCCAGGATCATGGCCAGCAGGCCCACGCCAACGACCACGAGCGTGGCATGGCGCAGTACTTCGTCCACCGGAGAGAGCGGCAGCCCGACAACCACGACAGCCCGCTCCTGGTCGCTGTCGACCACGCTCACCGCGACCACGCGCCAGTTCTTGCCGTCGCTGCCCCGGACCTGATACGGCTTCAACCCGCGTTGCCGGGCTTCATCCAGGGAGATGGAATCGATGTCCGGGCGGTCGGGCTTGCCGTCCAGGTTACTTGCCACAGAGCCGGGGTAATAGACGGTGACGGTGTAATCCGTCGGGACCACAGGGTTCGGCGCAATCAGCTGGTTGAAGGACCGCTGCCGCTCGGCGGACTGGACGGCGGCCTGGAGTTTGTCGTCCACCTGGCCCTCAAGATACGTTCGCAGCAGCGTCAGCGTACCCGCCCCCGTCACCGCGAGGGCCACCAGCATCAGCGCCATGATGATGGCCACCAGCTGTGACCGGAGTGTGGCGGACTTCCAACGCTCGAGCAAGGTCAGCGCTTTTCTGCTGTCCGCAGGACGTAGCCCACGCCGCGCTTGGTCTGGATCAGGGCCGGGGCTTCGGGATCAATGTCCACCTTGCGGCGCAGGTAGGAAATGTAGGATTCAACGATTGACGCGTCGCCGTTGAAATCGTATTCCCAGACGTGGTCCAAGATCTGTGCCTTGGACAGGACCCGGTTCGGATTGAGCATCAGGTACCGCAGGAGCTTGAACTCGGTGGGCGACAACTCGATCACGGTTCCTCCGCGGCGCACCTCGTGGGCGTCGTCATCCAGCTCGAGGTCGTCCACCCGGATGACGGCCTCGTCATCGTCCAGCATGGGCTGCGTGCGGCGGAGCACCGCGCGGATCCGCGCCACCACCTCGTCGAGGCTGAACGGCTTGGTGACGTAGTCATCACCGCCCACGGTGAGTCCGGTGACCTTGTCCTCGGTATCGTCCTTGGCGGTCAGGAACAGGACAGGGAAGTGCTTGCCGGCCGCGCGCAGCCTGCGCGTGACGGTGAAGCCGTCCATGTCCGGGAGCATGACGTCCAGGACGGCCAGGTCCGGCGCATGGGCTTCTGCGGCGGCCAGGGCATCGCGCCCGTTGCCGGCGGACACCACTTCAAATCCGGCAAACCGCAATGACGTGGACAGCAGCTCGCGGATGTTCGGCTCGTCGTCGACCACGAGGAGCTTGGCTTCGGCACCGTTCTTTTTCATAGTTCCCATGATGCTCCCAGTATCTGGGAGTTTTCTGGATGAATGTTGTGTGTTCGGTGGGCTATCCCACCGCGCCGGCGTCCTTGGCGTCCATGATCCGGTACGCATAGCCCTGTTCGGCCAGGAACCGCTGGCGTTTGGCGGCGAAGTCCTGGTCCAGGGTGTCCCGCGCCACGAGCGAGTAGAAGCGCGCCGCCCTGCCGTCCTGTTTGGGCCGCAGCAGCCGGCCGAGCCGCTGCGCCTCCTCCTGCCGGGAACCGAAAGAGCCGGACACCTGGATGGCAACGGACGCCTCGGGGAGGTCGATGGAGAAATTCGCCACCTTGGAGACGACGAGCGTCTGGACCTCGCCGGCCCGGAACGCGTCAAAGAGTCGCTGGCGCTCCTTCACGGAGGTGTCGCCCTTGATCACCGGTGCGTTCAGGCGCTCGCCGAGCTCGTCGAGCTGGTCGATGTACTGGCCGATCACCAGCACCTGTTCGCCCCGGTGCTTTTCCACCAGCTGCTCCGCCACCAGGGTCTTGGTTTCCGACGTGGCGCACAGCCGGTACTTGTCGGCGTCCTCGGCCATGGCGTAGGCGACGCGTTCGTCGCGGGGCAGATCAACGCGCACCTCCACGCAGTCCGCGGGGGCGATGTAGCCCTGCGCCTCGATGTCCTTCCAGGGCGCGTCGTAGCGCTTCGGGCCGATGAGGCTGAAGACTTCGCCTTCGCGGCCGTCTTCGCGGACAAGGGTGGCCGTGAGGCCCAGGCGGCGCCGGGCCTGCAGATCCGCCGTCATCCGGAAGATGGGCGCGGGCAGAAGGTGGACCTCATCATAGATGATCAGGCCCCAGTCGTTCCCGTCAACCAGCTCGAGGTGCGGATACAGTCCGCCGCGCTTGGTGGTGAGCACCTGGTACGTGGCGATGGTGACAGGCCGGACTTCCTTGACGGCGCCCGAGTATTCGCCAATCTCGGCTTCCGTGAGTGAGGTCCGTTTGAGCAGCTCGTCTTTCCACTGGCGCGCGGAAACGGTGTTGGTGACGAGGATAAGCGTGGTGGTGGAGCTGGTAGCCATGGCGGCGGCCCCCACCAGGGTTTTGCCGGCGCCGCAGGGGAGCACCACCACTCCGCTGCCGCCGGCCCAGAAGTTCTCCGCCGCCAGCTGCTGGTACGGCCGCAGCTTCCAGCCGGACTCGTCCAGCATGATCGGATGGGGTGTGCCGTCCACATATCCGGCCAGGTCCTCCGCGGGCCAGCCGATCTTGAGCAGCAGCTGCTTCAGCTGGCCGCGCTGCGAGGAGTGAACCACCACGGTCTCACCATCGATGCGCGGTCCCAGCAGCGGCTGGATCTTCTTGGCACGGCTGACCTCCTCGAGGACCGGGTAGTCACTGGTCCGCATGACGAGCCCGTGCTGTGGATCCTTTTCCAGCCGCAGCCGCCCGTAGCGGGACATGGTCTCTTCAACGTCGATGAGCAGCGAGTGCGGCACGGGGAAACGGGAGTACTTGAGCAGCGTGTCCAGGACCTTCTCGGCGTCGAGGCCCGCGGCCCGCGCGTTCCACAGACCCAGGGGAGTCAGCCGGTAGCTGTGCATGTGCTCCGGTGCGCGCTCCAGTTCAGCGAAGGCCGCAATGGCGTGCCTGGCTTCGGTGGCCTGCTCGTGGTCGACTTCCAGGAGGATGGTCTTATCGCTTTGGACAATCAGCGGTCCGTCGTTCACGCGGCGAAATCCTTCACGGGTGCATTTCCCCTGTTGCTTCGATATCGATGATCCGGTGGATGGACAGCACCCGCTCGGTGTCCTTCGCGGGGTCAAACACCCGGACGCGTCCGCCGGTTACGGATACCGGAACAACGGTTTCCAGCCTGGCATTCCCGAGGCTGTCCACCACGTTCATGGTGACCCGCTGCTTGAGCCGAATGGCTTTCCTTAGGGTCTCCAGCCCCAGCTGCGTGGCTTCCTCGCCGCCGTTGAGGGCGGCGCTCGGCCGGTGGCCGTTGGAGCTGGCCGCGGCAGCATGGCTGCGCAGCACCGCGAGCTGGGCGGTGATGTCTGCGTCGGGTGGGGCCGTCCGCGGCGCGCTGTACACCGGGCGTGCGCCCGCTCCGGCAACCGGTGCGGTGCGGTTCAGCCGCACGACGGCGGAATCCGGTTCTTCGACGGCGGGTGAGAGTCCCAGCCCGCGCAGCACCAGCGCCGTCTGCCGCGGCGGTGCGTGGGAGATAAGGACGGTGGGGGCGATCCGGACCAGGTTCAGCGAGGCTGCCGCGGCTTCGCCTGCCAGCTCCACGAGCGCTGCTTCGTCGTCGCTTTGGATGAAGCTGCCCGCGGCGCCCACGCGCAGCTTTCCGTGCCGCTGGGCAGTGTCCTCGATGAGGTACTCCAGGGGCTGCGGAACGGCGGTGGCCGAGTGCCTTCGGAGGAAGTCCAGGATGGTGGCGGCGTCCTGTCCCGCGTCCAGGGCCCGCCGGATGGACTGCACGGAGAACCTGTAAATGGTGGCCGGACCCTGCCCTTCGGCGTCTGCCATTCGCTGCAGCTGTTGGCTCAGTTCCGGACTCAAATACCCCGGCGCAACAGCGGTGAGGTCCGCCTGGAGCAGGACATGGTTCAGGGCGGCCGGCAGGTGTTCGCCGAGGATGTCCATGGCGTCGTCAGGCGCGTCGGCCGCGATGGCTGCCCCCAGCTGGCTGAGTGCGCCGGATCCGATCAGGCCCAGCAGCTCTGCCTCCGCCAGGACTCCCCGGATCAGTGAGCTGAAGCGCCGGGCCATGCGTGGCTGCTGCCATTCGGCGCGCTGCAGCACGGCATCGGCGTCGAGGACGGGAGCAGTACCGTCCGGAGCCTCGGCTTCGAGCGTCAGTTCCTGGAGTATCTCCAGGATTCGTTTGCGGACCACGGGCGCATCGGACCGCTGGGCCTCGGCGGACAACGCATTGACGACGGTCGCGGCAGGTGTGCGGTGGCTCGGCGGTCCGGCGGGCTGGCCGTTGATCGGCTGCCCCACCAGGGAGGGGGCGCGCTCGCTGGCAAGCCATGCGTTGACAAGCCACAGCCACTGTTCCTGGCGGGGCAGGCCCAGCCACTCCAATTCGGGCGGCTGCACCCAGCAGGAGCTGTCCACGTCCAGCCGGATCAGCCCCGACAGGGCACAGAACTCCAGAAGGACGGCGGTCGTATGCTGGTCCGCCCGCAAGGCATCGGCAAGCCGGCGCATCTCGCGAATGCCCACCCCGCCGCTCCGCAGGGTGGCCAGTGGCTGCTCCCGGACCGCATGGAGCAACTCCCCGGTGAGCCGCAGCGTTTCGGCGATTGCGCCCAGGGCGGCGTTGCGGCGCAGGGATGCGGTGGTGGTTCCCAGCGTGGGTTTGGGAGGAGTGAGGGAGAAATTATCGATCACGGCGCCGCCCCGGAGGGAGATCCCGACGCTGTGGGGCAGTTCAACGTGCGCCGCGTCCAGCGGCACGAGCAGGCCACGGGCCAGCAGCCAGTCCACCGGTCCGACGTCGTGCCCCTCGCCGATGACGGACGCTTTCCGCTGCGCCTGGGGGACGGCCCCCATGGCCCAATTGCTGAACCGGGCGAGCAGCGCCGTCGTGCGTTCCGGTGCCGTGGCGAGGATGGCACGCAAGGCCTCCGGCGAGGAGGTCCAGTGCTGCAGCGCCAGCGCTGCCTCCATCGGGGTGGTGGCCGGCTGGACCGCGGCACCGCTGCGGTGCAGTTCGCCGACCAGCTGGACGACGCGCTGGGCGAACGCCGGCTGCAGGCGGACCAGTTCGGTGTAGCTGCGGCCCAGCCCTGCGGGATAAATTCCCACAACGTCCTTCAGGCTGCCGACCGGCAGGTAAAAACGCTGCCGGTGGGCAGAAGGGCTGGCGGTGTGAGGGGGCTCGGCGCGGTGGACCAGTGCCAGTTCCTGGAGCGACAGCAGGATTCGTTCCACAGCGGCCAATGAAGAGCCGGCGACCAGTTTCTTCACGCCCGCGGCCGATGCGCTGTGCCCGGTATCGGTGTTCGTGCAGAGGTGAAGGGTCTCCAGCACCTGCATTTGCGGCCGGTTGAGGCGTTCCAGCGCCCGCTGCACGCTGACCCGGGCGCTCGCGCGGGCCGCCAGCGCCGCGAAATCCGGTACGCCCGGCGACATCAGATCCGGTCGCGCAACGAACAGGGCCCGCAACGACGCGTCGCTGCGTGCCTCCAGTTCCTTGCTGAGCGCACGAATAAGGGACATCAGTCCAACGTTACCGCCCGCCGCCGTTTCCTGCCCGGCGCCGTGCTGCAATGCTGTCGATCACGAGCACGAACACCAGGACGAAAGCGAGCGGAAGCCCATAGAGAGCAGTGGAGGTAATCGGGGCCGGGGCGGCCTGGCCGCCGTATGCCATCGCCATCACCGTTCCCACGGCCGCCAGGGAAAGCACTGCCAGGACCGCTGCGGCGACCATCAGGGGACGCCGGAAACGCGTGGATATCATGCACGTAACGCTAACAGTCCGGCCGCGACTGCGCCTCAGAAGCAGGAATCCCGAGCCAGTCAGGATAACCTTGAAGGAGCAGACCAACATGGACCAGGCAGTCATACCCTGAACCCGCACACCGGTGCGGATGCGGTGATTGCCGGACATGTCTAGACAGTCAGAACGAAGAAGGTTGAACACGTGCCTACCGGCAAAGTCAAGTGGTATGACAAGGACAAGGGTTTCGGATTCCTCGCGGGCGAGGACGGCCAGGAAGTGTTCCTGCCCAAGTCGGCGCTGCCCGGGGGCGTCACCGAACTGAAGGCCGGAACCCGGGTGGAGTTCGGTGTGGCTGACGGCCGCAAGGGCGCCCAGGCGCTGGGCCTGCGCGTCCTGGACAAGACGCCGTCCATCGCCAAGGCCAAGCGGCCCAACGCCAGGGACCTCGCGCCTGTGGTGCAGGATCTCGTCACGGTGCTGGACAACCTGTCCGGCACCCTGTCAGCAGGCAAATACCCGGACGGTAACAAGGGCAAGGCCATCGCCGCCGCCCTGCGTAAGGTTGCCGACGAGCTGGACGCCTAGGTCCTCATGAACCCGGAACCTGAACAGGCCGCATCAAAGGCGGAGCCTAAGGCGCCCAAAAAGCGAACCGGTGTCCCGGTCTGGCGCACCGGCAAACCGGACGCCGTCCTGGCGGCAGCCGTTGACGTGGCCCGGACCGCCATCGAAGGCATCGCCAAGGCATCGCAGATCGGCGAACACCTGGCAGCGCGCACGGAGGGTGACCGCCTGGTGACCCACCTCTTCGAATCCAGGCTGCCCGGGTACGGCGGCTGGCAGTGGTACGCCGTGCTCACACGCAATTCGCGGTCCAAGGTGGTCACGGTAAACGAGCTGGGCCTGCTGCCGTCCGACGACTCGATCCTGGCGCCGGAGTGGGTTCCGTGGGCGGAGCGTGTCCGGCCGGAGGATGCCCAGGATGATGACGCGGCTGACGAGGGCGCACCCCAGGCCGGCGCGTCCGAAGCAGGCGTGTCTGAAGCAGGCGTCGGCACCGCGGAGGAGCCGGAGGCTTCCCCGGAGGATACCGACGGCGGCCAGGATGATGCCGCAACAGACGCCGACGCGGAGACCTCCGGCCGGGGCTAAGCACGCGTTGCGCCCGTCCGGGACTGAGCGCCTCGAGGGCGGACACTGATGTCCACCTTCAGAACGGCGAACGGCGCCGTCCGGGACACGAGTCCGGACGACGCCGTCGAAAGCTCACGCTGCCTGTGGCAGCGGCGCGCGGGGAGATTACTTCTTCAGCTCGCCCACCACGTAGTCGATGCACTCCAGCAGTGCCGAGACGTCCGCCGGCTCGATCGCCACGAAGGTTGCGATGCGGAGCTGGTTGCGTCCCAGTTTGCGGTACGGCTCCGTGTCGACGATGCCGTTGGCGCGCAGTACCTTGGCGATGGCGGCGGCATCGATGGAGTCGTCAAAGTCGATCGTGGCGATGACGTTGGAGCGTTCCGCGGCATTGGCGACGAACGGAGTGGCGAACTCAGAGGCCTCGGCCCACTTGTAGATGCGGCCCGCGGAGTCAGCAGTGCGGCCGGCGGCGAAGTCGAGGCCGCCATTGGAGTTCAGCCATTGCACCTGGGCGTCGAGGGTCACCAGGGTGGCCAGCGCCGGGGTGTTGTAGGTCTGGTTCAGCCTGGAGTTGTCGATCGCCGTCTGCAGGTCCAGGAAGTCCGGGATCCACCGGTCACTGGCCTTGATCCGGGCGGCACGTTCCAGCGCGGCGGGGGAGAAGAGCCCCAGCCACAGGCCGCCGTCGGAAGCGAAGTTCTTCTGCGGCGCGAAGTAGTAGACGTCGGTCTCGGCGACGTCGACGTCCAGCCCGCCGGCGGCGGACGTGGCGTCCACGAGGACGAGGGAACCTGCGTCGGCGCCGTTCACCCGCTTGACCGGGGCGGCAACACCCGTGCTGGTCTCGTTCTGCGGCCAGGCGTAGGTGTCGACTCCTGCCTCGGCCTGCGGCTCGGGGCATGTTCCCGGCTCGGACTTGATGATGCTGGAGTCCGAAAGGAACGGTGCCTTATTGGTGGCCGCGGCAAACTTCGAACCGAACTCACCGAAGGAGAGGTGCTGCGCCTTCTGCTCCACCAAGCCGAAACTCGCCACATCCCAGAAAGCGGTTGAGCCACCCACACCGAGGATCACTTCGTAGCCCTCGGGAGCGCGGAAGAACGCGCTGAGGCCCTCACGGACCGAGCCGACGAGGTTCTTCACCGGCGCCTGGCGGTGGGACGTGCCCAGGAGCGTCGTGGCGGCCGCGGACAGCGCCTCGACCTGCTCGGGCCGGACCTTGGAAGGTCCGGCGCCGAACCGTCCGTCCTTGGGCAGGAGGTTTGCTGGGATAGTGATGCTGGACTCGCTCACAGGGGCTCCAATTCTCGGCATGGACATGCGGATCGGCGGGGACAGGGGTGACCGGCGGTCAGTGGTGGCCGCCCGCGAAGGCCCCTTTTATTCTGCCTGAGACGCGGAAATCCCGGGAACCGCGGCCGTCACAGTCCAGTCATTGAGACGAGCGGGCACCAACACCGAATTATCTGGAGTAATTCAAAATAGGCTAAGCTTTTGGTGGACGTACGGGCGGAACGCCGGTGTTGCTCCGCCGTCGGATTGCGGCCGCGGCAGCTGGATGCCGGGCCGCCAGGCGGGTGGCCCGCGGTACGGTGGGACGGACGCAAGTACTGTGCTCGAGGAGCTGAGCTGAATGACGGATCTGATCGATACCACGGAGATGTATCTTCGGACCATTTTGGAGCTTGAAGAAGAGAACATCGTGGCGCTGCGTGCCCGCATTGCCGAACGCCTCCGCCATTCGGGCCCCACAGTCTCCCAGACCGTCGGCCGGATGGAGCGGGACGGGCTGGTGGTGGTTTCCGGCGACCGGCACCTGGAGCTGACGGAGGCAGGGCGCAAGCGCGCCACCGAAGTCATGCGCAAGCACCGGTTGGCCGAGCGGCTGCTCGCGGACGTCATTGGCCTGGACTGGGCCTACGTCCACGACGAGGCGTGCCGGTGGGAACACGTGATGGGCGAACGCGTGGAGCGCAGGATTTATGAACTGCTGGACCACCCCACCGAATCGCCCTATGGCAACCCAATTCCGGGGCTGGCTGCGCTGGGGGGCGAGCCATCACGGGCGTTCACCGACGGCGTCATGAACCTGCTGGATGCCATGGCCGGATACGGCCCGGACTCGCGGGTCACCGTCAGCAGGCTTGCAGAACCGATCCAGGTCGAGCCCGAGCTCCTGCTGCAGTTGGACGAGGGTGGAATCCGCCCGGGTGCGACGGTTTCCCTGGAGCGCGTGGGGGAGTACATTTCCGTCCGCGTCCCCGGGATCGAAGGCGCCCTTGAGCTGCCGCCCGAGGTCGCTGCCCACGTGTTTGTGCGGGTGGCCTGAGCCACAACGGTGTGTGAGTTGTCCGACATCAGTTGGCAGGATGACCTACAACTTGTGCACAGCGAAGATAACGGAATTATTACTGCGACCTTTAATCACCTATAGTTAAGTCGCAGCGCCGATACTAAAGCGTTACCTGATCCGGAGCCGAACTCTGCCAGCGGACCAGTCGCTCGAAACACCTTCTGGCAGAGGCGGAGGAACCACAACTGGCCGTCGAAAGACGGCCTTGGGGTGAAGTCCGCAGCAGCAAGCCTCCTTCCACAGTCGGAATCTCCCGGGATACCCCTGTGCCGAAAAAGCTTGCCTTGCGGACCGGGTCGATGAACTCTCTGACCCGAATCCGACAGCTAACTTCGCAGGCTATCCAGAGAGGAACCGTTCTTGACCATGCAGAATGCCCGGGGCCGCCGCCGCGCTACCGGCCCCGCTGCGGAGCCCCGCACGACCGTAGCGGTCGCCGCCGAGCGACCCCGCGATGCGCAGCGTCAAGCGCGGAATCACCGCAGTCCCCTCCGCCAAGTCGCGGACTTCGCCGCTGCCAGCGGAGTTGGCCAGAAGGTCGGCGTGGCCCTGGCCGCCTCGGGACTCCTGCTGACCGTCACGGTCCCCGCCACCAGCCCGGTCATGGCCACGGCCGACCAGAGTGCCTCTGCCGGTGCCGCAGCCCCGCAGCCCCAGGTTTCCGCAGAAGCGGCAGCCAAGATCGACTTCAGCCGCACCTCCGTCTCGACAGCCGGCGATCCGGACGGCAAGCTCAAGCAGCTCCTGAGCGCCCAATCCGCCGGCAGCATCAGCCGCGCAGCTTCAGTCGGCAGCCTTGGCATGCCGCTGACCACCATGGTGAAGTCCTCGCCCTTCGGATACCGCGTGAGCCCGATCACCGGCGGCGCCGGAGAGTTCCACCGCGGCCAGGACTTCGCGGCCCAGTGCGGAACAGAGGTGTTCGCAGCGGCCAGCGGCACAGTCACATTTGCAGGCTGGCACGAGTACGGCGGTGGCAACCGGGTTGTCATCGATCACGGCAACGGCCTCGAAACCACGTACAACCATTTGTCGTCATCCAGCGTCCAGGTCGGCCAGAAGGTCACCCGGGGCGACGCGGTGGCACTCAGCGGGACCACCGGCGCATCCACCGGCTGCCACCTCCACTTTGAGGTGATGGTCAACGGAGAAGTCGTTGATCCCGAAGGCTGGCTCTAAGCAAAGCCGATGGTGAGCTCCCACATTCCTGTGACATGCCGTGACCTGAATGTGACATTCGCTCCCAACTGCTGTACCGTCTAAACTGCGTCAACTTTTCCGAAGTTGACGCCCTCGAGTGGATTGCCTAACTCTGCCACCGCTCAAGGTCCGTTCGCATTACATCGTCTGGCAGAGGCGGGGGAACCAATTTTGGTCTTCGCAAGAAGACCTTGGGGTTAAGTCGCAAAGCTTCCCAGGAAGCGGCGCGGCCGGGTGACTCCCATCCGAATCCGACAGCTCACCTCGTAGGCATTGGGAGAGGCTACCTTCGTGTCTTCACGCCACAATCTTGCGCGCCACCGTGCGCAAACGGTTCGTAAGAACCCGCTGGACTCCGTGTCCAGGGCAGTAAGCGCCAATGCAGGCACAGTAGGTCGTCAGGCAGCAGTCATTGCGGCCGCTTCAGGTCTTGTCCTGAGCGTCGGCATGCCGGCCAACGCATCCGATGCCAACATTGGCGTTTCCGCCTCCGCTGAGTCCGGATCCCAGGCGACACAGCTTGCTGTGACCGCCGCGCCCACCGCAACCGTCTCCTTCGAGCGTCCTGCCGTCACCACCGAGGCAGCCCCCGTCATCGAGACCATCGCTCCGCAGTCGAGCGATGACACTGCCAGCCCCGAAGCCGCTGTTGAAACCATCGCGGCCAAGGCCGGGAAACTGGTTGATGCTGCACGCTCGGGCGCAACGTCAGGCCTCGCGGGCATCGCCTACACCGGCATCGGCAGCCCGTACGTCTGGGGCGGCACCACTCCCGGCGGCTGGGACTGCTCCGGCTTCACCCAGTGGGTCTACGCACAGGCGGGCATCAGCATTCCGCGCGTCAACGCGTGGACGGCCATGAAGCCCACCGCAACTCCCGCTCCCGGTGACCTGGTCATGCAGAACGGCGGTGCGCACGTTGGCATCTACGTTGGCAACGGCATGATGATCAGCGCGCTGAACCCCTCGCAGGGCACCATCCTGCACGCAGTGTCCGCCACGGGCACGTCTTCGTTCTACACCCTTCGCTAAGAACCCCATTCGAGACGATTCGGCGTACCCCCAAGACGCCGGCGCGTCGCTAAACCGCGGCCTGCTACAGCGGGCTGCGGAACACGAAAGAGAGAAACCATGACTACACGTGCGACCATTGCACGCCACCGCGCCGAGGTCACCAAGACCAACTCGCTGTCCGTCATTGCCAAGGCTGTCGGCGACAACGCCGGTGGCGTGGGCCGCCAGGCTGCTGTTATCGCTGCTGCCTCCGGACTCGTTCTGACCAGCGGCATTGCCGCCAACGCCGCCGAGACCAACGTTCAGCGCGACTCGGCTTCTACGTCCACCCTGGAAGTCCAGTCCCTTGCTTCCGCGCCGATTTCGGCTGCATCGAGCATCGCCATCTCCTACGAGAAGCCGGCCATCTCCACCACCCCGGCTCCCGTCGTGGAAGCGCCCAAGCCGGTCGTCAACGTCCAGGAAGCCGCGCCCGCAGTTGAGGCTCCGGCCGTGGAAGCCCCCGCCGCTCCGGCAGTCCAGGCCACCGCCGCCGTCGAGGCTGCACCTGCTGCCAACACGTCCTCGGCCAGCGGCAAGGGAGCTTCGATTGCCGCTGCTGCCTACGCCCAGCTGGGCGTTGCACAGGACTGCACCGCACTGGCCACGAACTCGCTGGCCGCTGTGGGCATCAACTACCACGGCTGGCCGGCAGGTTACCTGTCACTCGGCCGCACCGTCAGCGCTGCCGAAGCCAAGCCGGGCGACCTCGCCTACTACGAAAACGGCGGCATGGGCCTGGCCCACATCGCCGTCTACGTGGGCAACGGCCAGGCCGTACACGGTGGCTGGAACGGCGGAACCACCTCCCTGTTCAGCGTGAACGTAGGCTCCGGCCCGGTCTTCATCCGCGTCGGCGGCTAAGACACAAGCCAAGGCTTTAGAAGGACCCCTGCCCCTGCGGCAGGGGTCCTTTTGTCTTCAATCGGCGCTCCTGCAACACCGACACGCCGAGGCCGAATGTTTGGCCGATTCGTCGATATGCGCTAGGAGTGTTTACTCTTGTGGTGTCGATCCATAGCCCGGACATGCAGAGGGCAGCCGGCCCTCGCGCCTCTGCCGGGTGCGGCCGTGAAGAGGTATGCGCATGCGCACGCTCGTTCTGAATGCTGGATATGAACCGCTGGCGGTTGTGACCTTCCGCCGGGCGCTGGTCCTTGTGCTCACAGGAAAAGCCAGTGTGGTTGCCGAAGGTGACGATCCCGTCGTGGGACCGAAGGACATCATGGGACGCCCGTCCGTGATCCTCCTCAACCGTTATATCCGGCCGCGCTACAACATGGTCACCGCAGTGAGCCGGCGCGGGGTGCTGCGCAGGGACGGCCACCGGTGCGCGTACTGCGGCAAGGCAGCCCACACCATAGACCACGTCCAGCCGAAATCCCGGGGCGGTGCGGACAGCTGGGAAAACCTCGTGGCGGCCTGCCTCCGGTGCAACAACGTCAAGGGGGACCACACTCCGGCGGAAATGGGCTGGAAATTGCGTTTCGTCCCGGCGCCGCCCGTTGGCACCATGTGGCAAATCAAGGAACTGGAGAAGCCGACCCCTGCATGGGATCCGTTCCTGCTTCCGGAGACGGCCGCCTGACGCCTGGCACTACGCTTGGTATGTGTACTTTGACGCAATAATCCTGGCCGGCGGCCGTTCTTCGCGGCTCGGCGGTTCGCCCAAGGCCGAACTGACCTATGACGGCGAGACCCTGCTTCACCGGTCGGTCACGGCCGCCCGCGGTGCCCGCCGTCTCGTCGTCGTGGGGCCTGAATTCCGGGACCTTCCCCCTGGCGTGTTGAGCTGCCGCGAGGATCCGCCGTTCGCCGGGCCAGCGGCGGCGATAGCAGCAGGCCTGGCGCGGCTGGGATCCCCGGACCGGGCACCCGGCAGCCCGCCCGCGGCCCATCCCGGCGTTCCCGCTGAGCAGCCTGGCGCTGACGCCGATGCCTATGTTCTTGTTCTGGCGTGTGACATGCCCCGCGCGGCCGAGGCCGTGAGAGCCCTTCTGGAAGCACTCCAGGGCGGCAAGGGCAGGGACGGCGCGGGCAAGGACGGCGCCATGGCTGTTTCCGGTGACGGGCGGCGCCAGCCCTTGGCAGCCTTTTACCGCACTGCTGCACTGCAACGCGCTGTGGCGGATGCGGCGGCCCGGAACGCTTTGAACCATGGGTCAGTTTTCGCTCTGCTTGCTAGTCTTGACTTACAGGCTGTCACTGTCCCCGCCGGCTCCACAGATGATGTGGATACCTGGGATGATGCCGCCATATTGGGAGTGGACGCCAGCAATCATCCGGGCTGAACGTCGCAGCCGCAGTTGAGTTTGGAGGCAGGCATGAAAAGCCAGGACGAAACGCTTGAGGAGTGGTGCCGCCTACTGCTACGGGCCTTTGAGCTCGAAGACGTGCAGGTGGACGTCAATGAGGTGTTGTCCCTTGCGGGGGTGGCCGCGCACTCGGTGGTACGGCCCGCCGCGCCGCTGACCACGTTTATCGCTGGCTTTGCCGCAGGGCTTGCGTCAGGTTCGGGCCAGGCGCCGGACGCCACGTCGATGAAGGCCGCCATGGATGTCGCCCGGTCCGTTTCCAAGGCGTACTCGGCAGATGAGGCAGGGGAAGACTCCGTCCCGCCGGTTGCAGGCAGTTCCACCGGCGTTCCGGCTCCCAGCGGGACACCGGGGGAATGACCGCCGCCCCCGGACATCCCGCCGCCGAGGCCGCCCAGCCGGCCATGAACCCAGCCGAGGACGCCAGTTCGACGGAGGACGAAGCACCCGCTGCGCCTGCGCCGAGCGGACATTTGGCGCACACCTGGGAAGAAGCACGGCAGGCCGCCTTTGACTGTGCCGCTCCGATCCCTGCCGGCTCGGTTCCCCTGCGGGAAGCCCTCCGCCGGACCCTGGCCGCAGACATCACCGCGCTGCAGGACATGCCCCACTACGCTTCCTCCGCGATGGACGGGTGGGCCGTGAACGGCACCGGTCCCTGGATCCTTGCTGAACCCGGGCAACGCCTCGCGCCGCACCAGGCAAGCGTGATCGTGACCGGCGGACTCATTCCCCCCGGCGCCAAGGCCGTGCTGCGCCGTGAAAGCGGCGTTATTTCCAAGGACGATGAGGGCCTGCCGGTACTGGCGCTCGGCGGTGGCGCCCGCCCCGGCGAACCGCGGAACGGCCAGCACATCCGCAAAGCGGCCGAAGAAGCCGTTGCCGGTGAGGTGCTGGTCAAGGCCGGAACCACACTAAACCCCGCCCACCTGGCACTCGCCGCCCTGGGTGGCCACGACCATGTGAAGGTCGTGGGCAAACCGGTGGTAACGCTGCTGCTCACGGGCTCCGAGATCGTCGACCACGGCCTCCCGGAAGCAGGACAGGTCCGCGACACCTTCGGCCCGCAGCTGGCTTCCGTGGTGGAGATGCTGGGCGGGATCTGTACCCGGCAGGTCAGGATTGGGGACAGCTACGGCGAGTGGCTGGAAGCGCTGGAGGACGAAGGTCCGGCAGCCGGACCGGACGATCCCATGGCGGAGGCGTCAGCGTCCGCCCTGCCTCCCGACGTCGTGATCACTACCGGCGGTACCGGAGTGTCCGGTACCGATCACTTCAGGCGAGCCGTGGCTGATCTCGGCGGACGGCTCGTGATCGACGGCGTGGCGATGCGCCCCGGCCACCCGGCTGTCCTTGCCGAACTTCCGGACGGGCGCTTCGTACTGGGTCTGCCCGGCAATCCGCTCGCGGCGATGATGGCGCTGTCCACGGTCGGCGCTCCGCTGCTCGCGGCCCTTGGACACGGCACCATGCCTCCCGTGCAGGAGGTGCCGTGCGGAACCATGATCGAGCCCGACCCCGGCCGGACCCGCCTCCTGCCGTTCCGGCTCCTCTACGGCATGGCCTCGCCCTCCCAGCACACCGGGCCCGGGATGATGCGGGGACTGGCCTCCGCCGACGGCGTGATGGTGGTGCCTCCGCACGGTGTCCAGCTGGGAGAGGCCGTTCCAGCCTTTGCGCTGCCATGGGGGCCGGCCATTCCCGAGCCCAAGACCCGCGAATCGAAATCCAAGTCGTTGCCGCGCAGGGCGGGCAACCGGTCCGCCGGCAAGCCTGCCGCGGCCAGCGGCCCCGTGGACTGGAGTGCGCTGCTGGATCAGTAGGCGAGCCCGCCGCTGATGCCGTTGGTGTACTGGCACGGCACTTGCAATGATGGAGTCATGAACAGGCTGGCACCAGGGGTGACCCGATGGGACGCGTGACGCAACGACGCAAGATTCACCGATACGTCCTGGACGGCTCACCATCCGCCCTCGAATTTCCTGTGCGGCACCGTGAGGACGTGCTGGCCGTGGAGGAGCCGCTGGAGATCCGGCTCGGGAGTCTTTCCTACTCCGTGACCATGCGCACTCCGGGGGACGACTTCGACCTGGTGGCAGGATTCCTGGTCTCTGAGGGCGTCATATGGAGCCCCGACCAGCTCATCTCGCTGAGGTTCTGCGCCGGCGAGGATGAAAACGGCGTCCAGACCTTCAACGTCGTGGAAGCCCAGCTGCGGCCCGACGTCGTGCTCCCGGACACCGGACGCCACGTCTACACATCTAGTTCCTGCGGGATCTGCGGTACGGATTCGATCGAGGCTGTCCGGAAGTCCTCGCACTTCAGCCCGGCTGATGACACCCTCACGGTTCCCGTGGGCACCCTCGCATCCCTGCCTGACCTCCTCAGGGAGGCACAGGCCGTCTTCGAGGCCACGGGCGGCGTGCACGCCGCCGGCCTCTTCAGCATCGACGACGACGGCGCCGCCCGGCTGCTGTGCCTGCGCGAGGACGTCGGGCGTCACAACGCCGTGGACAAGGTCGTGGGCTGGGCGCTGCGTGAGCAGCGCCTGCCGCTGTCCGGCACGGTGCTTCAGGTGTCCGGCCGTGCGTCCTTTGAACTGGTGCAGAAGGCGGCACTGGCGGGCATCCCGGTGCTGGCTGCTGTCAGTGCCCCGTCCAGCCTCGCCGTCGAACTTGCTGAGTCCAGCGGGGTCACCCTGGCCGGCTTCAGCAGGGGGAGCAGCCTGAACGTCTACACCGGTGGACACCGCATTTCGCTGCCGGCGGACCTGCCCCGGTAGCAGCCGCGGACGCTTGGCTAATCAGGCACGACGCAGTAGATTTTATCCATCGAATGGACACGTTGATCCGCTCTTTCAGGGCAGCGAACCTGCCCGGACATCAGCTGGATGAAGCCCAGGCCGGCGAAGCAGCCGGCACCGGCGCCGCCAGCCTCACGCATTAAAGAGGAACACAGTGCACGACGACCGCCGGATCACGGAAGTCCGTCTCGACCGCTTCCTGCGGGAGCGGATCACCCCCGCGATCTACTCGCGAAGCGTACCCCTGACCCTGAGCAGCTGGGACGTCCCGGATGAGCCCGTCCCCGTCACGGAGGCGCTGCGGCAGGATTTCCTGCCGCAGGAACACGGCGCCGCCTGGGGCCGGCCCTGGGGCACCAAATGGCTTCGCCTCCAGGGCGAGGTTCCCGACTCGTGGGGGACCGCGCCGGATACCGAGGTGGAGATGGTGGTGGACATCGGGTTCACCACCGAAATTCCCGGCTTCCAGTGTGAAGGCACCGCGTGGCGGCCGGACGGCAGCGTCATCAAGGCAATTTCGCCGCGCAACCAGTACATCCCACTCAAGCTGCTGGGCAGCGGGATGGCTGTGGACTTCTACGTCGAAGCTGCGGCCAACCCCGATGTGGCCCAGGGCTGGACCTTCGCGGCCACGCCGTACGGGGACAAAGCGACCGCCGGCGACCAGCCGCAGTACCGGCTCGGCAGCATTGCCATCGCCGAACTCAACCGGTCGGTCTGGGAGCTGCAGCAAGACATCGCGGCCCTCCGGGGCTTGATGCATGAGCTGCCGATGGAGCTGCCGCGCCGCCACGAGATCCTCCGCGCTCTGGAGCGAATGCTGGACGCCATGGACCCGGACGACGTCCCGGGCACCGCGGCGGCAGGCAGGGAAGCGCTCGCTGAAGTCCTTGCCCGGCCCGCCTACGCCTCAGCCCACCGGCTGCTCGCCACCGGCCACGCCCACATTGATTCCGCCTGGCTGTGGCCGGTGCGGGAGACCATGAGGAAATGCGCGCGGACGTTTTCGAACGTGGTCGCGCTCATGGACGATGATCCCGATTTCGTGTTCTCCTGTTCCTCAGCGCAGCAGCTGGCCTGGATCAAGGAATTTTATCCCGAGCTGTTCGGGCGGATCCGGGAGAAGGTGAAGGCAGGGCAGTTCGTCCCCGTGGGCGGAATGTGGGTGGAATCGGACACCAACATGCCCGGCGGGGAAGCCATGGCCCGGCAGTTCCTGGAGGGCAAGAGTTTCTTCCTGGACGAGTTTGGCATTGAATGCCAGGAGGCGTGGCTTCCGGATTCGTTCGGCTATTCCGCGGCGCTGCCGCAGATCGTCAAGTCCGCCGGCAGCCAGTGGTTCCTGACGCAGAAGATTTCCTGGAACCAGATCAACCGGATGCCGCACCACACCTTCAACTGGGAAGGGATTGACGGCACACGGCTCTTTACCCACTTCCCGCCCGTGGACACCTACAACTCGGAGCTCACTGCCCGTGAACTCGCCCATGCCGAACGCAACTACCGGGACCACGGGCACGGCACCATCTCACTGGTCCCCTTCGGATACGGCGACGGCGGAGGCGGCCCCACCCGGGAAATGCTTGCCGCCGCCCACCGCACCGCGGACCTGGAAGGCTCGCCCAAGGTCCGGATCGGGACAGCACGCAGCTTCTTCGAGCAGGCCCAGGCCGAGTACACCGCCCTGCCCGTGTGGCTGGGGGAGATGTACCTCGAACTCCACCGCGGCACCTACACCAGCCAGGCCCGCACCAAGCAGGGAAACCGGCGCAGCGAGCACCTCCTCCGTGAAGCCGAGCTGTGGTGCGCCACAGCGGCGGTCCGCACCGGAGGCTCCTACGCCTACCCGGCAGCCGAGCTGAAACGGCTATGGCGGCTGGTGCTCCTGCAGCAGTTCCACGACATCCTGCCCGGCAGCTCCATCGCCTGGGTACATCAGGACGCCGAACGGAACTACGCCGCCGTGGCCAAGGGACTCGAACAGCTCATCAGCCAGGCCGCGGCCGCTGCGCTGGGGGAGGGCAGCGAGGAGTTCCTGCTCAACGCAGGTCCCAGCGAACGCGCAGGTGTCCCGGCGCTCGCTGCCGCCCGGCCCTTCCAGGCAGGCCAATCCGTGGAGGTTACCGCGCAGGACGGCGGCTTCGTGCTGGATAACGGCATCATCCGTGCGGTGCTGGACGCCAACGGACTGCTGACCTCACTGCGCGACCACGCCAGCGGCAGGGAAGCCATAGCCCCGGGCGACTTCGGGAACCACCTCGAACTGCACCGCGACACCCCCAACGAATGGGACGCGTGGGACATCGACCAGTTCTACCGGCGGAACGTCACGTCCCTGACCGACGCAGCGTCGGTGGCGTTGGAGCGGCACGGCGGTGAGGCCGTCGTCGTGGTTGGGCGGATCTTCGGTGCCTCCCGGATTATCCAGCGCATCACCCTGGCGCCCGGCGGCAGTTCGCTCGGCATCTCCACCGACATCGACTGGCAGGAGCGCGAGAAGCTGCTGAAGCTGGGGTTCCCGCTCGATCTCCGGGCCGACCGCTCGGCCGCCGAGACCCAGTTCGGCCACGTTTTCCGGCCCACCCACGTCAACACGTCCTGGGAGGCTGCGAAGTTCGAGATCTGCGCACACCGCTGGATCCATGTGGCCGAACCCGGGTATGGCGTGGCCATCGCCAACGCCTCCACCTACGGGCACGACGTCGCCCGGAGCATCAGGAACGACGGCGGAACCACCACCACCGTCCGGCTCTCACTGCTGCGGGCGGCGAAGTTCCCCGACCCGCAGGCAGACCGCGGCCGCCACGTGCTGGATATTTGGATCCGGCCCGGCGCCGGCATCGCGGACGCCGTCGAGGAGGGCTACCGCGCCAACCTCGCGCCGCGGACCGTGCAGGGCGGGCATCCCGTGGAGCCGCTGGTTTCCGTGGATAACGCGGCGCTTGTGGTGGAAGCCGTGAAGCTGGCGGAGGACGGGTCCGGGGACGTCATCGTGCGACTGTACGAGTCGCTGGGCGAACGGTCCGAGGGTCGGCTCACGGCCAACTTCCCAGTCCGGAACATCCACACCGTGGATCTGCTGGAGCGGAAGGTCGAGGCGCCGGGGGTCGTGGCGGGAAAGAACTCGGCGGACCTCACGCTGCGACCGTTCCAGCTGGTCACCCTGAGGTTCGAACGCTGAGAGGTTTGGACGCTCGCAGGGGCGGCAGGCCGGCGGCCTGCCGCCCCGAAAAAACGTGCCGCTAGAACTCGTGAAGCAGCCGCCGGACGAACTGACGGGTGCGTTCCTGGCGCGGCGCCCGCAGCACCTCTGCCGCCGGTCCGCGCTCTACCACAACGCCGCCGTCCATGAAGATGACCTCGTCGGCCACTTGCCGGGCGAAGGCGAGCTCGTGCGTGACGATCACCATGGTCCAGCCCTCTTCGGCCAGTTCCTGGATGACGCCCAGGACATCGCCAACGAGTTCCGGGTCCAGGGCTGACGTGGGTTCGTCGAACAGCAGAAGCTGGGGCTTCAGGGCGAGGGCGCGCACAATGCCCACCCGCTGCTGTTGCCCGCCGGAGAGCTCAAACGGGTAGGCGTCGCGCTTTTCCGCCATGCCGACCCGGGCCAGCAGTTTCTCCGCCTCGGCGACGGCTTCTGCGCGCTTGCGCTTCTGCACCTGGACCGGGCCTTCGATGACGTTCTGCAGTACCGTCATGTGCGGAAAGAGGTTGTAGTGCTGGAAGACCATGGCACTGCGGTCGCGCAGGTCCGAGATGTCCTTCTTGGCCACCTTGGCGGAAAAGTCGAGCGCCAGGTCCTTGCCGGTGGCGGTGTCCGCGAAGGTGACGGTGCCGGCGTCGGGCGTTTCCAGTCCGTTCAGCGAACGGAGCACTGTGGTCTTGCCGGAGCCCGAAGGCCCGATGAGGGCTACCACGTTCCCGCGGCGCACGTCCAGGTCGATGTCCCGGAGCACCACGTTGCTGCCGAAGGCTTTGGCCAGGTTGCGGACCGACAGCACGGGTTTTGGCTGGGGCCTGCCGTCGCGGCCGGGCTCGCCTGAGGGAGCACCGGAGGGCGGGCTAGTGGGCGACATAGCGGTCCAATCTCTTTTCGAGGGCGGATTGTCCCGAGGACAGCGCGAGGCAGATGACCCAGTAGACCAGCGCGGCTTCAAGGTACAGCACCATGAACTCCTGGCTGAAGGCAGCGATCTGCTGGGCGTTCCGGAAGAGTTCGGTGACCAGGATCAGGGAGGCCAACGAGGTGTCCTTGACCAGGGAGATGAACGTGTTGGACAGCGGTGGCACGGATACCCTGGCCGCCTGCGGAAGGATGAGGCGGCGCAGTGACTGTCCCCGCGACATGCCGATGGTGTGTCCGGCCTCCCACTGGCCCTTGGGGACCGAGAGGATGGCCGCCCGGATCACTTCCGCCGCATAGCCGCCGACGTTGAGCGAAAACGCGATGATGGCGCTGGGCCAGGGATCCAGTTTCACGCCCAGGCTGGGCAGGCCGTAGAAGATCACGAAGAGCTGTACCAGCAGCGGCGTTCCGCGGATCACGGACACGTAGAACCGAGCCGCCCCGGAGATCACGGCGTTTCGGCTGAGCCGCATGAGCGCCACCAGCAGCGCCAGGGCCAGGCCGAACGCGAACGAGGCCAGGGTCAGCGGGATCGTGCCCGTGACAGCACCGGCAATGATCGGGCCGAAGGAGCTCCAGACGAGGTCCCAGTTGAACGGCATTTACTTCGTGACGTCCGCGCCGAAGTACTTCTCCGAGATTTTGGCCAGGGTGCCGTCCGCCCTGAGATCTGCCAGGGCTTTGTCCACGGCTGAGGTGAGTTCCGTGGAACCCTTCCGGAAGACGAACGCGCTTTCCGACTTTTCCGTGGTTTCGGCGGCGATCTTCAGGCCAGAGTCCGGATTGGTCTTGGCGTAATCCAGGTAGGTGAGCTTGTCATTGACGATCGCGTCCACGCGGCCCTGGCGGACCAGCGTCACGCCCTGCGCCCAGCCTTCAACGGACTGGACGTTTGCGCCGGCGTCCACGGCCATCTTGTAGAAGTTGCTCGTCAGCGACTGGGCCGTGGTCTTGCCTTTGAGGCTCTCGAAGCTCGTGATGCTGCTGTTGTCCGCCTTGGTCACGATGACGCCGGTGGAGACCGTGTACGGAGTGGAGAAGTCGTACTTTGCCTTGCGTTCGGCATTGACGGAGATCTGGTTGGCGATGGTGTCGAAGCGCTTTGCGTCAAGGCCGGCGAAGATCCCGTCGAACTGGGTCTCCTCGAACTTGGCCTTCACGCCCAGCTTGTCCGCCACAGCCTTGGAGATTTCGACGTCGAACCCGGTGAGGTCGCCCGCTCCTTCGGCGTGGAAGCTGAACGGCTTGTACGTGCCCTCCGTAGCGATCACGATCTCGCCCTTGGACTTCACATCGCTCAGCGAGGTATCCGAGCCGCTGGTTGCCGACGGAGCCTGCGAGCCGCCGCAGGCGGACAGTGCCAGCGCCAGGCCGGCGAGAGAGGCGGCGATTGCACTGCGGCGGGTATGGAGGCGGTTCATGGCGGTTCCTTCTTCTGCTGGCTGCGTAGGGGCTTCGTACCGGCAACGCCCGGGTGACGTCCTTTTATTTCGCCATCATACGGGGGCCGGAACCAGGCCTTAAACAGGCTGAGTGGGGGCGGTCCCCAACGGCCGCCACCACTCATCCCCCCAATGTATGCTCCGGCAGGCGCCACGGTCCTCCGGATTAACGGAGGCCCAGGCAGCAGCTGCTTTCACACATTCATGATTCTCTCACGATCTAATGATTTTGTGAATCCCATCAGGCTACCTTTCAGTAGATGACGTCCCGCGTCTTTCCCCTGGCCTGCGGGAACCGATTGCCCTCACCCTGGCCAGCCACACTAATCCCAGTCCGAGCACGAAGAAGACCACGGCCGCATTGTTGACAGCTGAGCGCAGGACGCCAGGCCCGGGGCCGGTGAATTCAAGCAGGAACCCCGCAGCAGTGGCCGCTGCGCCGCCCGCCATGAAGCCCGCGCCGACGCGGACGAGGGCAGGCAGGCGGCTGTTGACCGTCCGGATCAGGGCGGGCAGCAGGGCCACCACGACGTACACCGGGTAGCCCCGGGCAACGGCCCAGTAGAACGGCAGCAGCGCGGCGTTCCGGGCGCTCGTGTCAGTGATTCCCGCCAGCCCCACCGAGGAAGCTTCCGGCTCCATCAGTACAAAGACGGTCACCAGGGCAGCCGTGAAAATGCCCAGCACAGCGAGACCTGCCGGACCCGCGATAAGATGCTGGGAGCCGGCGGCCCCAAAAGCCTTGCACACGAGCAGCGCCACCAGGTAAATCGTGGCAAAAACGATGAGCCGCAACAGGAGGTGGGCAATATTAATACCGCCCACGGCGCCATCGATGGCCAGGTAGAACGGCTCCAGGCTCAGCACGGACGCCGCGGTGGCCAGCAGGAAAACCAGGAAGAGCGACCGGTTCCTGCCATGCAGGGCGCTCGGAATACGGAAGACGGCGGCCAAGGCGCAAACGATCAAGGTGGTCCATTGCAGGATCTCGACCATGCGGGGTACCCCCGGATCTTTTTGGTTTGCTGGTGGACTGCTAGGTGCCGGCGGGCTTCCGGATATGCTCCGGGACCTTCCTGCGGGCCATCGCCTTGGCCAGCCAGATCAGCATCAGGCCGAAGACGAAGCACAGGATGGCGGTGTAGTTGATGATGAAGGTCAGGTATCCCAGCGCGGGCGGAATCACCGGAAAGAGGAGGCTGAGCGTGATGGCTATCCCGCCTACCGCCAGGAGCAGGGCGCTGATCCGGAGCATGGCCGGCAGGGTGCTGCCCGCCGCGCGCAGCATGGCAGGCAGGATGGCCAGGCACACGTAGGCAGGGTAGGCGCGGCCGGCGGCACCGTAGTACTCCACCAGGAGCCTGTTCCGTTCGTCCTTGGCGTAGACATCCATCATTCCCACGGACGAGCCTTCGCTGTCCATGAGGGCGAACAGAATCAGCAGCGCAAGGGAGATCAGCCCCAGGACCACGGTTCCGGCGCGTCCCCGGATGAACTGCAGGCCGTGGACGTCTCCGAACCCTTTGGCGATCCGCATGCCGAGGAAGTAGATGGCGCCAAAGATGATGAAGCGCAACAGGAGGTTGGCCACGTTCGTGTTGCCCAGCATGCCATCGATTGCCAGATACGGGGCCTTGATGCTCAGGAGCGTGGCCACGGTCATCAACGCAAAGATGTAGAAGAGGGACCTGTTTTTCTTGCGGACCAGGTTCGGGATCCGGGACAGGGTAGCCGCAGCGCACGCCACCAGGGTGGTCCATTGCAGGATCTCGATCATCCCAGATTCTCCCAGATTTTCTCGGTTTGTTCCTGGTCATGTTCCTGACGGCGCAGCGCCTTCCCGAGAGTCTGGAGGCGATCTCCCGCGAGTGCGGTGAGTTCGCCGTCGGACAGCCCGTCCAGGGCGGCCCTGCGGGCGCCCGCCGCCCAGCCTGCTTCGGCTTCCGTGATCAGTCCGGTGGCCACCAGTCCGCCGGCCAGTCCGACGCCGGCAGCCCGGGAGGTGGCGATCGCCACTTCGGGGGCAAGCCGGTTCGCGGTCAGCTGCGCGGAATAATTCTGCGGGGCGATTCCCGTGGCGGCAGAGACTCGGTGCCGGAGTTCGCCGTCGTCGATTGCGTCCACCCAGTTCTTCACGGAGGTTGCGTGGGGTACGGGGCTGAGCTCCCATGATTCGGCGGGCCGGGCCGTTGACTCCTCGGCCCCGCCGCCGCCTTCTTCCGGTGCCGTGCGGGCGATGACCGCGCGCAGCAGGTCCACGGTGGCGATTTGGCTGACCAGCTCCTGCCTGGTGGGCGGGACGAGGGGACCGGCGAGGTCGCGGTACACCTCGAAGTAGGCAAGGGAAGTTACAGGACTCACATTGAACGCCCGGCTGATGCTGACCACGGTTGCCTCGGCCACTTTGCCCCGGACGAGCTGCTGCGCCAGGGTGGTTCGCTTGACCTGCGACAGCCTGCAGACGTCGGCCATGCTGGTGTCGGGTGCAATGCCGTGCAGCCAGCGCTGGAACGCTTTGGCGGGGAGTGGCATGGAACGCTCTCTGCTGAACGAATGATTGGCACGATGGTAGCTGCCGGCACTATCGATTTTACGCGGGCCGCTGCTTCCACTATGCTAGTTTCTCGAACCCGCTGGTCCGTACACCCCCCAAGTCCGGACCAGCGGGTTCTTTCATGCCCGCCGGAATTTCGGGCCGATCCGGGCAGCGGTGAGAGGATGGACAGATGACGGCAACCCTAGTTGCGAAGGACCTGGCGGGCGGTCATGACCACCGCACCCTCTTCTCAAGACTTTCCCTGACCGTGGCGCCCGGGGACGTGGTCGGCGTGGTCGGGGCGAACGGAGCCGGCAAATCCACCCTGCTCCGGCTCCTTGCCGGAGTGGATGAGCCGCAGGACGGAACGGTCAGCCTGGCTCCCGCGGACGCCTTCGTGGGATGGCTCCCGCAGGAACACGAACGGGTCGCCGGCGAGACGGTAGGCGCCTACATTGCCCGCCGCACAGGCTGCGCCAGCGCCACCGCCGACATGGAGGCCACAGCCGAGGCGCTCGGCGGGGGAGGCCCCGGCACGGACGATGCGTACTCCCTGGCCTTCGACCGCTGGATGGCCTCCGGCGCAGCCGACCTGGACGAGCGGATTCCCCCTGTCCTCGCCGACCTCGGCCTGGACGTCGGGGCGGACGCGGACATGACGGGGCTTTCGGGCGGCCAGGCCGCACGGGTGGCGCTCGCCGCCCTGCTGCTGAGCCGCTTCGACATCGTGCTGCTGGATGAGCCCACGAACGACCTCGACCTGGACGGCCTTGCCAAGCTGGAGGCCTTCGTCCAGGGGCTGCGCGGAGGCGCCGTGCTGGTTTCGCACGACCGCGAGTTCCTGGCCCGCTGCGTGACCACGATCGTTGAGCTGGACCTCGCCCAGAACTCGGTGGCAGTCTACGACGGCGGCTACGAGGCGTTCCTCGAGGAGCGCGCCGTCGCCCGCCGGCACGCCCGCGAACGGTACGAGGAGTTCGCCTCCACGAAAGCGGATCTGGTGTCCCGGGCACGCACCCAGCGCGAGTGGAGCTCCCAGGGCGTCCGCAACGCGATGAAGAAAAACCCGGACAACGACAAGATCCGGCGTGCGGCCAGCACCGAGTCATCCGAGAAGCAGGCGCAGAAGGTCCGGCAGATGGAATCGCGCATCGCCCGGCTCGACGTCGTGGACGAGCCCCGGAAGGAATGGCAGCTGCAGTTCAGTATCGGCCAGGCGCCGCGGTCCAGCTCCGTGGTGGCGACACTCCGGGACGCCGTGGTCCGCCAGGGCGACTTCACGCTCGGACCGGTCAACCTGCAGCTCAACGCCGGTGAGCGGATCGGGATCACCGGCCCGAACGGTGCGGGCAAGTCAACACTGCTCCGCCTGCTGCTCGGCCTTCAGGAACCGGATTCCGGGAACGTCTCCAGAGGGGCCTCGGTGGCCGTCGGCGAGATCGACCAGGCCCGCGGGCTGCTGGCCGGCCACCTAAAGCTGGGCGACGCTGTCGAAGCTGTGCTGGCCGACCAGACACCGGCAGAGGTCCGCACCCTGCTGGCTAAATTCGGCCTCAAGGCCGACCACACGTCCCGCGCCGTGGACTCGCTCTCGCCGGGTGAACGCACCCGTGCCGCCCTGGCCCTGCTGCAGGCCCGCGGTGTCAACCTGCTGGTCCTGGACGAGCCAACCAACCACCTGGACCTCCCGGCGATCGAACAGCTGGAGGAAGCCCTGGAGAGCTACGAGGGCGCGCTCCTGCTGGTCACCCACGACCGCCGCCTCCTGGAGAATGTCCGGCTTGATGCGCGCTGGAACGTGGGCAACGGCGTGGTCACTGAAGCCATGACCGGAAAAATGGAGCAGAAAAAATGAGCATGGATGGCGTCGCCTGGCGCTCGCTGTACAACATCACTCGGGCCAAGAGCGGCTCCAAGCCGTTCTCCAAGGAGACGCTGAAACGCGTCATGGGCTTCGCCCGGCCGCACCGGGGCAAGCTCATCGCCTTCGTGGCCGTGTCGGTGGCCATGGCCTTCCTGGCCGTGGCAACACCGGTCCTTGCCGGCCAGGTGGTTGATGCCATCGTGGCTGCGGCCGGCACGGGCGAAGTGATCCGCCTGGCGGCGCTGATCGCCGCCGTGGCCGTCGCCGAAGCGGCGCTGGGCATGGTGAGCCGCTGGCTGTCCTCCACCATTGGCGAGGGGGTCATTGTTGACCTGCGCACCCGGGTGTTCGACCACGTGCAGAAAATGCCCATTGCCTTCTTCACCCGGACCCGCACGGGCGCCCTCGTCAGCCGGCTGAACAACGACGTCATCGGTGCCCAGTCGGCCTTCGCGGGCACGCTGTCCGGGGTGGTGAGCAACGTCGTCGCCCTCATTCTCACCCTCGTGGTCATGCTCAACACCTCATGGCTGGTCACCGTGCTGGCCATGGTCCTGCTGCCCATCTTCCTCATCCCTGCCCGGCGGATGGGCTCCAAGCTGGCGGACCTGCGCCGCGAAGCCGCGGAGCACAACGCGGCCATGGGCACCCAGATGACGGAACGCTTCTCGGCCCCCGGTGCCACCCTCGTCAAGCTCTTCGGCCGCCCCGCCGACGAATCCCGCGAGTTCGCCCTGCGTGCCGGCCGCGTCCGTGACATCGGCGTGCGGACCGCGATGCTGCAGTTCACGTTCGTGACCGCGCTGACGCTGGTATCGGCCCTCGCGCTCGCCCTCGTGTACGGTCTGGGCGGCTGGCTCGCCATCGAAGGCCAGCTCGCACCGGGCGACGTCGTTGTGCTGGCACTGCTGCTCACCCGCCTCTACGCGCCGCTCACCGCACTGTCCAACGCCCGCGTGGAGATCATGAGCGCTCTCGTCAGCTTTGAACGCGTCTTCGAAATCCTTGACCTCAAGCCGCTCATCCAGGAAAAGCCGGACGCCGTGGAGGTCCCGCCGGGGCCCGTCGCCGTGGAATTCGACGATGTGCGGTTCGCCTACCCTTCGGCGGACAAGGTCTCCCTGGCGTCGCTGGAGGAAGTCTCCACCCTGGACACGCGCGGCGGCGAAGAGGTGCTGCACGGCATCAGCTTCCGGGTGGAACCGGGGCAGACCGTGGCGTTGGTGGGCTCCTCCGGGGCGGGGAAATCCACCATCGCGCAGCTGCTCTCGCGGCTTTACGACGTCGACTCCGGCGCCGTGCGCCTCGGCGGCCGCGGTGCCGCAGCAGGGCTGGACGTCCGCGACCTGACGTTCGACTCGATGCGCGCCACCCTCGGGATGGTGACCCAGGACGGGCACCTCTTCCACGAATCCATCGCCTCCAACCTGCGGCTGGCGCGTCCCGACGCCACCGACGAGGACATGTGGGATGTGCTGCGCCAAGCACGGCTTGAATACATGATCCGGTCGCTTCCGGACGGGCTGGACACCGTGGTGGGGGAACGCGGCTACCGGCTCTCCGGCGGGGAGCGCCAGCGCCTCACCATCGCCCGGCTGCTGATCGCCCAGCCACGCGTGGTCATCCTGGACGAGGCAACAGCTGCACTGGACTCCACCAACGAAGCCGCCGTGCAGGCGGCGCTGGGCGCGGCACTCGAGGGGCGCACCGCCGTCGTGATTGCCCACCGGCTGTCCACCATCCGCGCCGCCGATGTCATCCTCGTGGTGGAGGACGGCTCGATCGTGGAGCGTGGCACCCATACGGCGCTGCTCGCCGCCGACGGCCGCTACGCCGAGCTGTACCGGACGCAGTTCGCCGAGGCCACCGCAGTGGCTGAGGAAGCCGTCCCGGAGCTCTAGCTCTACCCAGCCATCAGGTCGGTGGCAGAGACATGGGCAGGGCCCTGGAGGAATGTCTCCAGGGCCCTGCCCATATGCCAGGCCGTCCGGCCGCTTGCTGGGGCGCTACCGGAAGATGTTGTAGGGGCCCCAGCCCCCGCTGATGAAGGTCCGGGTACCCCAGGTCCCCTTGCTGTAGGGGTAGTGGGCTAGCCGGCCGTCGGTGAGCCGGGCGATGAGTCCGTTACTTCCGGGGGTGAATCCAGCCACATTGGTGATGCTGTTGATGCTGTTCCACCCTGTGCCGACCACAGGCCTGGTTTGGTTGACGAAGCCACCGGTTCCGTTGGAGCGGTACAGCAGGAGGCTGCCGTCACTGCGTTTGGCGAGGAGGTCCTGCGTCCCGTTCTGGTCGAAGTCAGCCATGGTGAGGTAGAGGCCACGCCATCCGCTTCCGCCGTAGGTGCGCGGCGACAACGTTTTTCCGGTTCCGTTGCCGTAGTACCAGAGACTTCCGGCCGCGTCGTAGGCCAGGATGCCAGGGTACTTGTCGGCTGTGCGCCAGCGGCCGACCGTCACGTGGTAACTGCCCCATCCTCCGCCGAGGGACTGGGCCGGAGCGAATCCTCCACCGTGCTTTCCAAGGTAGTAATTCAGCCGCCCGTCCTTCCACTGGGCGACGATGTCGTAGACGCCGTCGCTGTTCCAGTCGATCACGTACCCCTTAGCCAGGCCGGCCCAGCCGCTGCCGATCATGTGCCGCGGCTGGATACCGCCAGCGCCGGTGGCCCGGTAGTTCCACAGCACGCCGTCGGCTCCGGCCGCCACGGTATCAGCGGCACTGGCGATGCTCGGCCCGGAGGGGGCAGGTGGCGTGGTACCGATGTTGATCGTCGAGGCGACGCTCGGCACGCCGTTGGCGTCCAGTGCAAAGAGCATGTAGTTGCCCGGCACCAGCACGCCGCGATCCGACGGCAACCTCAGCGACGCGGTGTTGCCCGAGACCGCAGTTGCGGTCAGCGGTATCCGCCGCTGGTCGGTGTTCACGGTGTGGGTCACCGTGCTCATCCGCATCAGGGAGAACTTGGTGGTCGGCGCCCCGGTGGTCACGGCAATCGTGCTGCCGGGTGTGGCGAACGTTGGTGCAGCCGCGATCCTCGGCCGGACGCGCGCGCTGCCATCGGCGTTCAGCAGGTACGGCGGGGTGAAGATCTCTCCGTCCAGGTGGTTGGTGTTGCAGTCCCCCTCGCACAGCCCGCCGCCGCCGACGAACACCCGGGCATCCGGGAGCAGCAGGGCCACGCTGTGATAGGTCCGGGGAATGGCCATCGGAGCCATCGTGGTCCACAGTCCGGTCGCCGGGTTCCAGATTTCCGGAGACATCCTGGCGTTGGTGTCGGTCCATGGAACGGGGGTGGCCTGACCGCCGACCACAAGCACCTTGCCGTCAGGCAGCGCGACCCCGTTCGCGAACGACCGGCTGACGGCCATGTCCGCGGTCCGGGCCGCGGTGGCTCCGTTGTTGATGTCGATGGTGTAGGCCCGCGGCGTGGCAGCCACGCCCGAGTACGCAGGCGCGCCGCCCACGGTGAGGATCTTGCCGATGTCGTACATCACGGCATCGCCGTTCATCGCGTCCGCGCTGTCGGACCGCAAGCCGGCCGAGGCGATGCTGCCGGCACCGGTGGTGGAGATCCAGTTCATCTGCCGGCTCGGCCCGGCATGGAACACCCGGCCGCCAGGGGCGGCAAACAGCCAGGCGTGATTGTCGGAACGGAATTCGCCATCGGGATCGTCGGTCAGGATATTGTCGGACAGCACGTTCGGCAGCGCCCGCCAGCCGCCGGCCGCGGACCACAGCTCGCCGTGTTTGTTGCCGACCTGGCCGGACCATGATCCGCCGAGGGTTAACACCTCACCGGTGGACGTGGTCACGTTGGACTGGTATCCGCGGCCCATCGTCATGGCCGGTCCCCGGGTCCAGGTGTTGGCCGCAGGATCGTACAGGCTCGTTTTCGTGCTGTTGCTGCCGCCGCTGACCATGATCCGCCCGTCCGGCAGCATCGAGGTCCCGGGGCAGAACATGTCATGGGCGGTGTTGGCCACGGCGGTCCGGGTCACCGCGCCGGTGCCGAGGTTCAGGATGGACGTCTGCGTGTAGCCATTCGTGCCACCGAAGGTGGTGGCGGAGTAGGAGGACCAGGCCATCAGCTTGTTGCCGGGCAGCAGCGCCGCTGCGACCGGAACAATCGGGAAGTTGATGGTGGGACCCCAGGATCCCTGTGCCCCGTTCACAGCCAGGGTGGTCATCATGCCGCCGTCGCTTTGGCCAATCAGGTTGACCTCCGCGGCGCTGCTCCACGATCCGCGGTTGCCGGCCTCGGCTGTGGTCTGCAGCCGGACATAGCGCGCCGTTACGGCCGCGAACGTCACGCTTTTCTCGGCACTGTTGTCCGCCCAGGTCCCGTGGGCCACCGGGGCGCCCCATGTGGTGCCGTTCGTGCTCACCGTGATCTCGAAGCTGCCGATCCGGCCGTTCTCGACGTCGGCGCGTGGGAGATAGCGGAGCCCGGAGATATTTTGCGTCACCTTGGTGTCGATGGTGAGGGTATGCGGCACCGGGGCAGCAGACGCGGACCCCTTGGTGTGCCAGAACGTGGCGGGGTTCCCGTCAAGGACGTTGGCGGCCCCGCCGTTCTCGCCCGTAATCTCTTCGTCGCTGGCCGAAACCGTCCACCCGTCCCGTGGCAATGGCGGCTGGGCCGGCTCCGAGGCCGGCAGCACCGGGATGTGCTCGTGTGGTCCGGGCGGCGCGCTGGACGCATCGTCGTGCGGGACCACGGCAACGTACCCCGTGACTAGCAGGAATGCGGCCGTAACTGCGGATACAATTCGAAACATCAACGCCTCCGTCTGGCTTCAGCCCCCCACGACAAGACGAAGGCTAGGCCGGGCAGGTTGGAAAAACCTTGGGCGGCGGATGAAGGCATGGAAGGGGTCGAAGGCACGCGTGATGTGCGGGCCCGTGAAGCCGGGACGAGGGACGTCAGGTGTGGGCGGTGCCCCGCGCGTCCGGTGCGGCCAGCGCCGGCAGGATGTGGTCCGTGAGCAGGGGCGCGAGGTCGGCGGGCAGCTCCGCCGCCAGGTCCAGCCAGCGGATTTCCGCGATCTCGGCAGAGGGGTGGGCAATCCAGGTGCCCGGCGCGCGGAACACAGTTGCCTCGATTTCCGTTGCCGCCTCATTGGCCGCGTCCGCGAGCCACACGCCCATGAGCTCCAGCTCGCGCGGGTCAACAACGATCCCCACTTCTTCCTCGAGCTCCCGCGCTGCGGCCTGCACCGCAGTCTCGCCGGGCTCGGGCTTCCCTCCCGGATGCATGAACTTGTCCGTGCCGCGCTTGCGGACGGTCAGGAGCCGTCCGGCGGCGTCGTAGACGCAGACGGCGGAGACAATGATGCGCGGATTCACGCGTATGAGCCTAACTGTTCGCCATCGTGTGCCGCAGGCTGACGGCGGAGCACGGATTCCAGCAGCAGGTCCTTGCGGGGCCCCGCGACGTCCCAGACATAGCTGAAGGCGTCGGGACCGAGCAGCGAGTACCTGACGCGGTAGGTGTCGGGATCGCACCAGTGCTGGTCCTGGCTTGCGTCCACGGAAAAGCTCATCCTGTGGAACGGGCGGCCGTCGGGAAATGTCATGTCGAGGGCGTCGGGGGAGTCCGTGGGCTTGAGGAGGTAGTCCCGCATGGCAGGGCCGGTGAAGGTTCCGCCGTCCGAAGCAGGCCAGCGCACGGTGCCTTCCTCGTGGAAGCGCAGCTGGCCGCCGTCGTCCGTTTCGGAAAAGATCACGACGCCGGTAAAGGTTCCGCGGATGCCCGCTGCCCGGTCGAAAAGGGTCCGTTCCACGGACCAGCGTCCCCGGGACGCGTTTGCCTGGGACGCGCCTGCCTGCGACGTGCCTAACAGATAGGCGCGGAGCCCGGAGTACGGCTGCAGATTCAAGTGCCCTCGATTGGAATCGAACCAACGACACCGGCTTTAGGAGAGCCGTGCTCTATCCACTGAGCTACGAGGGCGGGCGTCCGTCGCTGCCAGCTGGGGGCCGGCCCGTTCGGACACGCTTACAAGCATACAAGGTACCGGCACGTACTACGCTCTTGGCATGGCCGCCGCAGCACAAGCACCGTCCGCCCGGGGAACATTCCTTCCCGACACCGCCTCCACGAGGCAGTACATCGGTGCCTGGGCCGTGCTCAGCGTGGTCCAGTATTTCGTGGCGGAGGCGGCCGTGATCGGGGCCTGGGCCGGCCCCGAACCCTATGACCGCCGGACCGGCTTCATCAGCGACCTCGGCGCCGTTTCTTGCGGCGTTTTTCATGAACGGAGCGTCTGCTCGCCGCTACACCCGCTGATGAACGCCTCGTTTGTGGTGCAGGGGATGGGGATGCTGCTGGGTGCCCTGCTGCTGAGTTCGGCGCTGCTGCGGATTGCCGCCCGGCCCGGAGTGCGGGTGGCGGCCAGCCACAGCGGCGAAGTGCCGTGGTACGCGGCGGTTGGCACGCGCGTCCTCACCGGAACGGCCGGCGCCGGAACCATCATTGTGGGGCTGGTGCCCGAGGACATGGACACCAGGTGGCACTATACGGGGGCCGTCATGTACTTCGCCGCCGGATCCCTCGCGCTGCTGCTGCTGGGCGGGCTGTGGCTGGGGCAGACGCCGCTGGGCAGGTTCATCCTCGCGTGCGGGGTCGTGTCCCTCAGCGCTCTGGTCACCGGTGGTTTGACCGACATGAAAGTGCCCGAACCCGGCACGTTGGAGCGGCTGATGGGCTATCCGATCACGATCGGCCTGAGTGCGGCCGGCCTCGTCGTGGCCCAGCGCGTCCATCACGAACGTGCGGTCCACAAGGCGCTCAGGGCCGGCGCGGACTAGTCTCCCGGGCCTATGTTCCCGTGCCTATCTTGCCGAGCCTGCGTCAGGGCTGGTTTGGGGGACTGGCCTGCGCAGCACGCTTCGAGGGACGGCGTCCAAGGAAGACGGCGGCTCCGCCGGCAAGCAGGCTCAGCACCAGCAGCACCCAGCCCGCCACGGTGAGGAAGGACGCCAGGGCGACTTGTCCGGCGTCGAGCGTTGGGGCGGACACCATGGCGTCGATGGCCACGTTCCCCCAGAGCCGGGCCACCACGAACAGCAGCGGGAGGGACCACATCGCCCAGCGGAGCGGTTTCCGCGCCACGTTGGTGCCGATGAGGAGGAGCCACGTGAAGCCGAAGATCACCGGGAAAAGCGTGCCGGCGGTTTTATGGAGGTAGTTGAGCTGGCCGATCGCGTCGCCGCTCAGGACGCGGCGCAGTTGCTCCACGAAGCCCGGATCAAAGCCTCCGATGAGGGAATCGGGCATCGGCAGGCCGCCTGAGAGCTGCGTGAGCTGGTTAAGCGTCAGCAGGTGGAGGTACCAGAAGAGGAACAGGCTGGCCACCACACCCGCGATGACGATGAGGTTGCCGTTGTTCTGGGCCTTCTGCGGAGTGCGGTCCGTGGTGGGATTGATCACCGGCGGCAGGTGGTGCTGGGGGACCGCGGCCTTTGCGCCGTGCTTCTTGATCCGCTGTGCAGGAGTCTTGGCCATGCGTCCATTATCGCCCGCCGGCTCACAGCCGTTTGTTCACTGTCTGTGGGCCGCATGGCCTGTTCCCGCCGCCTCACTGCCGGCTGTTCACTGCCTGTGGCCGCCGATAGGCTGGGGACGTGACGGAACTTGGCAGACACAAACTGGGAAAACACAGCGCGGCGAACCTGAGCCCCGCCCTCGACGACTTTGAGCTGGCGTCCGCGCTGGTCCGCGAAGCCGGAATGCTGGCCCTGATGATGCGGCAGGGGGGACTTGACTCCCAGCGGAAAACGTCGGTGTCCGACATCGTCACAGCGGCAGACCACGCCGCCGAGGCCTATGTGCTGGAGCAGCTGCAGCGCTGCCGGCCCGAGGACGGCGTCCTCGGCGAGGAAGGCGCAGCCGTGCGCGGAAGCAGCGGCCGCACATGGGTCATCGATCCCGTCGACGGCACCTACAACTTCATGAGCGGCTCCACCTACTGGTGCTCCGCCATTGCCCTCAAAGACGACTCGGACGTGCTGCTCGGCGCCATCTTCCAGCCGGAGGAGGACAAGCTCTGGCTGGGCGGCAGGGGACGCGCGGCCACCCTCAACGGCGATCCCCTCACATCGTTCCAGACGGACGGGGCCGGCCGCAGCGCGGCGCCGCTCTCCGACATCGGTGCCGCCACCTACATCCACCCCCGCTGGCTCGCGGACCCCATGTGCGCCATGCCGTGGCATGCCGCGGCAACGTCGGCCGCCACGCTGCGGATGCTCGGCTCCGGTTCATGCGACCTGGGGCGTGTGGCCGACGGCGAGCTGGGCTGCTGGTTCCAGCACAGCTGCCCCGAATGGGACTGGCTGCCCGGGAAAGCGATCGTGCTCGCCGCCGGTGGCGCCGTGGGAAGCGTCTCCGTGAACGGCCTGGAATGGTTCATGGCAGGGGGCACGACGGCGGTGCATCAGTTGCGGGCGGCCCTCGAGTCGGGCTCCGTGGACTAGCTCCGCGGTTATCCACAGGGGCGGAATCCAGTGTCAGCCCCACCGCCTAGACTTGTAGTCACCATGGATATGTTGTTTGACCCGTACGCTGACGGACCTTTCAAAGCCGGCACCCACACGGCCGCCCTTACCAAGTCGCGCCCTGAACCCGGCCTGGCACCGGCCGAATTCGGCGGCGGAGGCCATATCTCGGGGGAACCCGGCCAGCAGGAACCCGGTCAGCCGGAACCCGCCCTGCCGGGAGCCGACGGCGGTGCGGCCGGCAACTGGGCCCGGCCCGCTCTGCCTGACGCCGGCGCCCTGCTGCAGGGGCTGAACCCGCAGCAGGAAGAGGCCGTCAAACACGCCGGCAGCGCACTGCTGATCGTGGCCGGTGCGGGCTCGGGCAAGACACGCGTGCTCAGTAACCGGATCGCCTACCTGATTGCCACCCGGCGCGCCCACCACGGCGAGATCCTGGCCATCACGTTCACCAACAAAGCCGCCGCCGAAATGCGGGAACGCATCGAGGCCCTCGTGGGCGGCCGGGCCAAGACCATGTGGATCTCCACGTTCCACTCGTCCTGCGTGCGGATCCTGCGCCGCGAAGCCGCGAACGTGGGGCTGAAGTCCAATTTCTCCATCTATGACTCCGCGGACTCCCTGCGGCTTGTCACGCAGGTGTCCAAGAGCCTGGACCTGGATCCCAAGAAGTTCGCGCCCAAGGCCATCCAGCACAAGATCTCGGCCCTCAAGAACGAACTGATCGACGCGGACGCGTATTCGTCCTCGGCCAACCACAGCGATCCCTTCGAGCAGGCCGTGGCCGATGTCTTCAAGGGCTACACCCAGCGCCTGCGCCAGGCGAATGCCATGGACTTCGATGACCTCATCGCCGAGACGGTCTACATGTTCCGTGCCTTCCCGGCGCTCGCCGAATCCTACCGGCGGCGGTTCCGGCACGTGCTGGTGGACGAATACCAGGACACCAACCATGCCCAGTACGCGCTGGTCCGGGAAATCGTGGGCGAGGGACCCGGCGCCGCGGAACTCACCGTCGTGGGCGATTCCGATCAATCCATCTACGCCTTCCGCGGCGCCGACATCCGCAACATCGTGGAGTTCGAAAAGGACTACCCCGACGCCCGCACCATCAAGCTCGAACAGAACTACCGCTCCACCCAGAACATCCTGAGTGCGGCCAACTCCGTCATTTCGCGCAACCCGAACCGGCCCGAGAAGCGGCTGTGGACCGCGGAGGGCGAAGGCCACAAGATCATCGGCTACGTGGGCGAAAACGAACACGACGAAGCACAGTTCATCGCCAAGGAAATCGACCGGCTGCAGGACGAGGACAACCTCCGCCCCGGCGACGTCGCCATCTTCTACCGCACCAACGCGCAGTCCCGGTCCATTGAGGACGTCCTGGTGCGGGTGGGGCTGCCGTACAAGGTGGTGGGCGGCACGCGGTTCTACGAGCGCAAGGAAATCAAGGACGCGCTCGCCTACCTGCGCGTGCTGGTCAACCCCGACGACGACGTCAACCTCCGCCGCGTCCTGAACGAACCCAAACGCGGCATCGGCGACCGTGCCGAGGGCGCTGTGGCCGCCTTGGCCGAACGTGAACGGACCTCCTTCATGGACGCCGCACGCCGCGCCGACCAGGCACCCGGCATGGCCACCCGCTCGGTCAACGCCGTGCTGGGCTTCGTGAAGCTCCTCGACGACCTCGCCGAGGTCGCCGCCGGCTCCGGCGCAGCCGCCGCGCTCGAAGCGGTGCTGGAACAGACCGGCTACCTCGCCGGACTGCGCTCCAGCACGGATCCGCAGGACGAATCCCGCGTGGAGAACCTGGCGGAACTCGTCGCCGTCGTGCGTGAATACGAGCAGGAGAACCCGGAGGGGTCACTGGGCGCCTTCCTGGAACAGGTCTCCCTCGTGGCCGATGCCGACCAGATCCCGGACGCCCCCGCGGGTACCGCCGAAGACATGGCCGCCGCGGTGGCCGAGGCCAAGCGCCTGGGCGTCGTCACCCTCATGACGCTGCACACGGCCAAGGGCCTCGAATTCCCCGTGGTGTTCCTCACCGGGATGGAACACGGGCTCTTCCCGCATCAGCGCTCCGCCACGGATCCGAAGGAGCTCGCCGAGGAACGCCGGCTCGCCTACGTGGGCCTGACCCGTGCCCGGAAGCGGCTGTACGTCACCCGCTCCGAAGTCCGGAGCATGTGGGGCCAGAGCCAGTACAACCCCGCCAGCCAGTTCCTGGAGGAGATCCCCGCTGAACTCGTCGAATGGAAGCGCGAGGGCACCAGCCGGCAGACGGGCGGCTGGGGGAGCGGCGCATCGATCGGCTCCAGCCGCTACGGCGGATCCTTCTGGGGCGCAGGGACTGCCCGGGGCGGAAAAGCAGACGCCTCGGCGGGCTTCAACGCGGACGTTCCCGCCGCCGTCGCGAAAAACCGGGTGCAGCCGCAAAAGGAAGTGATCGCGGTCAGCGTGGGTGACAAGGTCAATCACACCAGCTTCGGCAACGGCACGGTGCTGGCAGTGGAAGGTGCGGGGGATAAGACGGTGGCGAAGGTGAAGTTCGACGTCGGCGAGAAGCGGCTGCTGCTGCGCTACGCGCCGCTGACCAAGCTCGACGCCTGACCGTGGCGGTGCGCAGGCCGCTGGCGACTGCCGCGGTTGCGGTCCTCGCCGTGCTGTCCGGCACGGGCTGTTCCGTCACCGTGCCGGATCCGGGGTACACCCCGCCGCCGCCGTTGCCGGCCCTCGAACAGCTCCGGCGGGCGCCGCTGACCGACGCCGCCGCGTTCAGGACCGCCGACGACGTGCTCGCCTTTGTCACGGCGGACCGGAACATCGTGTGCGCCCTGACGTCCGCCCGCGGCCCGCACCTGAACCTGCCCTACGAATCGAACAACTTCGGTGATTCAGCCAACAGGAAACTGGACACAGTTCCCGTGGCGCACTGCGAGTTGGCGGTGTACCCCGAGCCACAGGCTGGAGACGTCAGGGACAACTGCGGCGGAACGGGCCTGGGCTATCTCGGGGGAGCCGCCCTGCTCACGCCGGGCCGGGCCACCTACGGGGAGTGCCGGTCCGGTGTCACCGCGATGGAATCCGCATTTGGGCCCCAGGGGACCAGGGACGGCGTGATCGCCTCGCTGCCCGTCCTCCCCGAGGATGGAAACCTCGAACGCAACGGCCTGAGGTGTTCGGCGTACGACTCCGGCGTGGCCTGCGGCAACGTCACGGGCGGTGTTGCGTTCATCGTCAGCCGCGATCATTACGAAGTCATCTCCGGCGGGGGCAAAAAGCCCTCCACCTCACCGCCGGAGGCCCCAAAAACCCCGTAATCATGCGGTTTTTCTACGCTCTATAGAATAGTGTCCTTACTCACATAACAGGTAGTCTGGAAAGGGCTTGTCCCCATTAAGGACTAGAGTTCCCAGAGGAGCATTGCGCTGCGTGGCTCGTCTCCGGACCTGCCGCAGGGCGCGTTTATTCCGCAGTCCGGTCCACATCTGTGGTGTTTTCCGGCTGTACAGAAACTACTTCGACGTAGAAGGACACTAAACCGTGGACCTGTTTGAATATCAGGCGCGCGATATGTTCGAGGCGCACGGTGTACCCGTGCTTGCTGGCATCGTGGCGCATACCCCTGAAGAAGCAAAGGCAGCTGCCGAGAAGATCGGCGGCGTAACTGTCGTCAAGGCGCAGGTTAAGGTCGGTGGCCGCGGCAAGGCCGGCGGCGTCAAGGTTGCCAAGTCCGCCGATGAGGCGCTTGAGCACTCCACCAACATCCTGGGCATGGACATCAAGGGCCACACTGTTAACAAAGTGATGATCGCCCAGGGTGCGGACATCGCCGAGGAATACTACTTCTCCGTCCTGCTGGACCGGGCCAACCGCAACTACCTGGCCATGTGCTCGGTTGAGGGTGGCATGGAAATCGAGCAGCTCGCCGTCGAACGCCCCGAGGCGCTGGCCAAGGTTGCCATCGACCCCGCCGTGGGCATCGACCAGGCCAAGGCCGACGAAATCGTCGCCGAGGCCGGTTTCGCTGAGGAACTGCGCGGCAAAGTCGCCGCCGTCATCCTCAAGCTCTGGGACGTCTTCAAGAAGGAAGACGCCACCCTCGTGGAGGTCAACCCGCTGGTCAAGACCGGCGCCGGTGACATCGTTGCCCTCGACGGCAAGGTGACCCTGGACGAGAACGCTGACTTCCGCCACGCCAAGCACGCGCTCCTGGAGGACAAGGACGCTGCCGATCCGCTCGAGGCCAAGGCCAAGGCGCAGGACCTGAACTACGTCAAGCTTGACGGTGAGGTTGGCATCATCGGTAACGGTGCAGGCCTCGTGATGTCCACTCTGGACGTCGTCGCCTACGCCGGCGAGAACCACGGAAACGTCAAGCCCGCCAACTTCCTGGACATCGGCGGTGGAGCTTCCGCCGAGGTCATGGCTGCGGGCCTCGACGTCATCCTGGGCGATGAGCAGGTCAAGTCTGTGTTCGTGAACGTCTTCGGCGGCATCACCGCCTGTGACGCTGTTGCCAAGGGCATCGTGGGCGCACTGGCCGAGCTCGGTCACTCCGCCAACAAGCCCCTGGTTGTCCGTCTCGACGGCAACAACGTGGAAGAAGGCCGCCGCATCCTGGCCGAGGCCAACCACCCGCTGGTTACCCTGGCCGCCACCATGGACGAGGGCGCCGACAAGGCCGCCGAGCTCGCCAACGCAGCCCGCTGATCGAGCCTGTCGAGATCTAGGAAAGAAAACATGTCTATTTATCTGAACAAGGACTCCAAGGTCATCGTCCAGGGCATCACGGGCGGCGAAGGCACCAAGCACACCGCCCTCATGCTCAAGGCCGGCACCAACATCGTGGGCGGCGTCAACGCCCGCAAGGCCGGCACCACCGTCCTGCACGGCGACAACGAAATCACCGTCTTCGGCACCGTCAAGGAAGCCATCGCTGAGACCGGCGCCGACGTCTCCATCGTCTTCGTTCCGCCGGCCTTCACCAAGAACGCCGTTGTTGAAGCCATCGAGGCGGGCATCGGCCTGGTCGTTGTCATCACCGAAGGCGTTCCGGTCCAGGACTCGGCCGAGTTCTGGGCACTGGCCCAGTCCAAGCTGGACGCCGACGGCAACCAGGTCACCCGCATCATCGGACCGAACTGCCCCGGCATCATCACCCCGGGTGAAGCCCTGGTTGGCATCACCCCGGCGAACATCACCGGCAAGGGCCCCATCGGCCTGGTATCCAAGTCCGGCACGCTGACCTACCAGATGATGTACGAACTGCGCGACCTTGGCTTCTCCACCGCCATCGGCATCGGCGGCGACCCCATCATCGGTACCACGCACATCGACGCGCTGGCCGCTTTCGAGGCTGACCCGGAGACCAAGGCGATCGTCATGATCGGCGAAATCGGCGGCGACGCCGAAGAGCGCGCTGCGGACTTCATCAAGGCCAACGTCACCAAGCCGGTTGTCGGCTACGTAGCAGGCTTCACCGCGCCGGAGGGCAAGACCATGGGCCACGCAGGCGCCATCGTCTCCGGCTCCGCCGGCACCGCCCAGGCCAAGAAGGAAGCCCTCGAGGCCGCCGGCGTCAAGGTCGGCAAGACGCCGTCCGAGACCGCCACGCTGCTGCGCGAGGTTTACGCAGCTCTGTAGTTCCACAGGGACATCAGCTCCCTGAAAGCGACGCGGGGTCACCCCCGGCCAATCCATCTGCTGGATTGCCTCAAGGTGGCCCCGCGTTTCTTTGTTTAACCCCTTGTCCCGGAGAGCGGCAAGGTCTACGCTGATTAACAACCGAAGGGTTGATAAACCAATAGGTTGATTAGTTAGGTTGATTAGCTAGGTTGATTAGCTAGGTTGATTAATAAGCACCAGTTAGAAGGCAGTGGCAGTGGACACGACGGACGACGACGACCTTCTCGACTTGGCCTTCATGGCCCTGTCCGATCCCGTCCGGCGCCGCCTCATCTCCCGGCTGAGCCGGGGCCCTGCCACCGTCAACGAACTGGCCGAACCCTTCGAGATCTCCAAGCAGGCGGTTTCGAAGCACATCCAGGTCCTCGAGCAGGCGCAGCTGGTCACCCGCAGCCGCGATGCCCAGCGCCGGCCCGTCCACCTGAACCCCGCACGGCTCGAAGCGCTCACCGCGTGGATCGACCAGTACCGGCTGGTCCGCGAGGCGCAGTTCCGCGGCCTTGATGCCGTGCTCCACTCCAACGCCGCCCACGGCGGCAGTAGTCAAAAGGACAGAAAATGAGCAATGCGCTTAAACTCACCGTTCCTGACGGCGTCCCCTTCATCGATTGGGAGCGGGAGTTCGATTACCCCGTCGCAGATGTCTTCCGGGCGCACAGGGAGCCTGAACTCATCACGCAATGGCTTGGACCGCGCGGCACCAACGTGGAAATCGACCATTACGACTTCCGCTCCGGCGGCAGCTACCTCTACAACCACACCGGCCCGGACGGCGCAAAGTATGCCTTCAGCGGCATCTTCCACACCGTCCGCGAGAACGAGTTCGCCATCCAGACCTTCGAGTTCAGCGGCTATCCGGACGTCGTCAGCATCGAGTTCATGAATTTCGAGAATCTCGGCGACGGCCGTTGCCGGTTGCGGGGACACTCCGTTTACCCGACGCAGGAGGCCCGGGATGGCATGGCCCAATCCGGAATGGAAAGCGGCATGACCGACGGCTACGAGCGGCTGGAGGAACTGCTCGCCAGGTAAGCGGGCCTCAGGGCTTCCTGCAGTATCAGATCCGGCAGGCATGAGACGCACGACGCCGGGCGGTCACCTTTTCGCAAAAAGGTCACCGCCCGGCGTCGTGCGTTTTTGCTTGTGCCCCGCCAAGCTATTTTGATAGTATGTCAGGACAAACTAACAAAGGAGCACCAGTGCCACTCGTGCGCATCGACGTCAATGAAGGCCGGAGCCCCCGGGAGCTGCAGCAGCTGAGCAGGGGCATCCACGACGCCATCCTGGCTGAATATGGCATACCGGAACGTGACTACTTCCACATCGTCACCGAGCACCCGGGGGGACAGATCTTCGCGCAGGACGCCGGGCTTGGCTTTGAGCGCACCCCGGAGGTGGTGATGATCCAGATCTTCACCCAGGGCGGACGCAGCCAGGAGGCCAAGCAGTCCCTCTTCGCTGCCGTTGCCGACAAGCTGGGGGAGCTGGGGGTCGCTGGCGAGAATGTGTTCATCGGATACGTGGAAAACACCGCGGGGGACTGGTCCTTCGGATTCGGCCGCGCCCAGTACGTCACCGGGGAGCTGGCCGTCCCCAAGAAGTAGCTGCAGGAAGCCTGGTCCCGGCGATGGCGGCAGGGTGTTTTGGAGCGCTTCCGCTAGTAGGGCCAGCCGGTAAATGCAAGTTGTAAATATGTCAGTACAAACCTTTGACAGGACATTCATTCTAGGGCAAAGTAGGGGTGTGGCCCCGCTCACGGGGGTCGGCAAACACCGGAGCCCAGGCTGTCCAGCTGCTTAGGTACAGAGTTCAAACAGAAAGGTCCGCGATTACCGTGACCCACGAACTGCTCACGATCGGGCGCATCAGCGTTGATATCTACCCGAACGACATTGGGGTGGACCTGGAGGACGTGACGTCCTTCGGCAAGTACCTCGGTGGCTCCCCGTCCAATGTGGCTGTTGCCGCGGCCCGCCACGGCCGCCGCACCGCAGTGATCACCCGGACCGGCGACGACGCCTTCGGAAACTACCTGCACCGTGAACTGCGGAAGTTCAACGTGGACGACTCCTTTGTCAGCCCCGTGAAGGAATGGCCCACGGCGGTGACCTTCTGCGCGATCAAGCCGCCGGAGGACTTTCCGCTCTACTTCTACGGGCGCGTTCCCACGGCACCGGACCTGCAGATCAAGGCCAGCGAACTGGACCTGGACGCCATCAAAAACGCGCGAATCTTCTGGTCCACCGTGACGGGCCTGTGCCAGGAACCCAGCCGAGAAGCCCACATCAAGGCCCATGAGGCCAGGCCCCGTGCCGAGCTGAAGGACGGCCAGTACACCATCCTGGACCTGGACTACCGCCCCATGTTCTGGGACTCGGAAGAAGAGGCCTGTGCCCAGGTAGCCCGGATCCTGCCCCATGTCACCGTGGCGATAGGCAACGACAAGGAGTGCGCCGTTGCCGTCGGCGAGGGCACCCCGGACGAGCAGGCGGACCGCCTCCTGGCGGCCGGCGTCGAGATCGCCGTCGTCAAGCTTGGCCCCGAAGGTGTGATGGCGAAGACCCGCACCGAACGCGTGGTCTCCGCCCCCGTTCCCGTGGAGACAGTCAACGGCCTCGGCGCCGGCGACTCCTTCGGTGGGGCCTTCTGCCACGGGCTGCTCTCGGGCTGGCCGCTGGCGCAGGTCCTTGACTATGCCAACGCCGCCGGCGCGATCGTCGCCTCCCGCCTGTCCTGTGCCGATGCCATGCCGACGCCGGACGAGGTCATCTCGCTGCTGGCCGAGCGCGGACGACTTGCCCCGGATGCTGTTCCCGGTGCTGCTGTTCCCGGCCGGGATGCCAGCCAACTCACCCCCGAAGGAGCGGCCCTGTGAGCCTCACCCCTGGTACCGCCACCCTCGCGGTGGATGACGATCCCCGCCGCTACGCGCATCTGAGCACCATCCGCCTTGAGGACCCGGAGGCCGTTGCCCGCGCCGCCAAGGCACGCCGCCGCCATCCCGGCCCCAAGTCAGGCAGGCAGAACTTCATCGTCGCTGCCGACCACCCGGCCCGCGGGGCCCTCGCGGTGGGCAGCGATCCGGTGGCCATGGCGGACCGCCGGCAGCTGCTGGACCGGCTGCGGATCGCGCTGGCCAACCCGGCCGTGGACGGCGTGCTCGCCTCCCCGGACATCATGGATGACCTGCTGCTGCTCGGTGCGCTGGAGGGCAAGCTGCTCTTCGGGTCGATGAACCGCGGCGGCCTCACCGGCCTGGTCAATGAATTCGATGACCGCTTCACCGGCCACACCGCTGCCGCCCTGGAAGCCCTCGGCGCTGACGGCGGCAAGATGCTCACCCGGATCTGCCTTGGTGACCCGGACACCGTCTCGATGCTCGAGGCGACGGCCAAGGCCATCGATTCCCTCGCCGAGCGAAAGCTGATCGCCATGGTGGAGCCTTTCTTGTCGGTCCGCGAAAACGGCAGGGTCCGCAACGACCTCTCCACGGATGCCGTGATCAAGTCGATCGCCATCGCCGAAGGACTGGGCTCCACGAGCGCCTACACCTGGATGAAGCTGCCGGTGGTGGCCGAGATGGAGCGCGTCATGGCCGCGACCACCATGCCCACGGTTCTGCTGGGCGGGGACCCCGAGGGGACGCAGGACGAAGTCTTCGCCACCTGGGAAGCCGCCCTCTCGCTCCCCGGCGTGCAGGGACTCACTGTCGGACGGACCCTGCTCTACCCGCAGGACGGCGATGTCGCCGGCGCTGTCGCCGCGGCTGCCTCCCTCCTCAACCACACCACAGAAGCATCGGAGTAATTTCCCATGGGGATCAGAACTGGAACGGGAACCGGAACACGGCGAATGACCGTGGCCCAGGCCGTCGTCGAATATCTTTCCAAGCAGTACACGGTTGACCGGATCGGCACCGAGGACTACCGGGAACGGTTGATTCCGGGCACGTTCGGCATCTTCGGGCACGGCAACGTTGCCGGCGTCGGGCAGGCCCTCAAGCAGTACCAGGCCGCCGACCCGACGATCATGCCGTACTACCAGGGCCGCAACGAACAGGCACAGGCGCACCAGGCCGTGGGCTACGCACGCCACACCCGGCGCCGCCAGACCTTCGCGATCAGCACCTCGATCGGTCCCGGTTCGTCCAACCTGCTTACGGGCGCCGCGCTGGCCACCACCAACCGCCTTCCGGTGCTGCTGCTCCCCAGCGACACGTTCGCCACCCGCGCCGCGGACCCGGTCCTGCAGCAGCTCGAGCAGCCTTACGCCTACGACATCACCGTCAACGACGCCTTTCGGCCGCTGTCGAAGTTTTTCGACCGCGTCACCCGGCCCGAGCAGCTGTTCTCCGCGTTCCACCACGGGCTGCGTGTCCTGACGGACCCGGCCGAAACCGGCGCCGTAACCATTTCGCTGCCGCAGGACGTCCAGGCCGAGGCTTTCGACGTGCCCGAGGAGTTCCTCGCCGAACGCGAGTGGCGCATCCGCCGCCCCGACGCGGACGACGAGGACATCCGCCGCGCCGCCGAGGCGATCCGTGCCGCCAAGCGCCCGCTCATCATCGCCGGCGGCGGCGTCCTCTACGCCTACGCCAACGATGAACTCGCCAAGTTCGTCGAGTTGACCGGCATCCCGGTGGGCAACACCCAGGCCGGCGTCGGCGTGCTGCCGTGGGACTCCAGATTCTCCCTGGGCGCGATCGGCTCCACCGGCACGACGGCGGCCAACGCCATCGCGGCCGAGGCGGACCTGATCATCGGCATCGGCACCCGCTACGAGGACTTCACCACCGCGTCGCGGACCGCGTTCCAGAACCCGGACGTGAAGTTCATCAACATCAACGTCGCAGCCATCGACGCGTACAAGCACGGCACCACGCTGCCGATCGTGGCGGACGCCCGGAAGGCGCTGGTCAAGCTGAACCAGGCCCTCGGCGGCTACCGCGTGGGCGGGGACCTGGAACAGCAGGTCGCGGCCGAGAAGCAGCGCTGGGACACCACAGTTGATGAGGCCTTCGACACCCGGCACACGCCGCTGCCGGCGCAGAACGAGATCATCGGTGCCACGAGCCGTGCCATGGATGCCCAGGACGTCGTGATCTGCGCCGCAGGCTCGCTGCCCGGTGACCTGCACAAGATGTGGCGGGTGCGCGACCCGTTCGGCTACCACGTGGAATATGCCTACTCCTGCATGGGCTACGAAATCCCCGGCGGCCTGGGCGTCAAGCGCGCAGCGCTGGCGGAAGCCGCCGTGGGCGGGGCGCAGCGCGACGTCGTCGTGATGGTGGGGGACGGCTCCTACCTGATGATGCACACCGAGCTGGTCACCGCCGTCGCCGAACGGATCAAACTGATCGTGGTCCTGATCCAGAACCACGGCTACGCCTCCATCGGCTCGCTCTCCGAGATGCTGGGTTCGCAGCGTTTCGGCACCCAGTACCGGGCGCTGAACGAGGAGCAGCACAGCTTCGACGAAGGCGACACCCTCCCGGTGGACCTGGCCCTGAACGCCGAAAGCCTCGGCGTGAAGGTCATCCGGATCGAACCGGGGGAGAAGGTCATCGCCGAACTCGAGCAGGCCATCCGCGACGCCAAAGCCGCCCCCGAACGCAGCGGACCCATCCTGATCCACGTCGAGTCCGACCCGCTGCTGGACGCCCCCAGCTCCGAATCCTGGTGGGACGTCCCCGTCTCGCAGGTCTCGGACCTCGACTCCACCCAGCAGGCCTACCAGACCTACACCGACCACAAGAGCCGCCAGCGCAAGCTGCTCGGCTAGCCCCAGGCCTCTCCCTCAAGCCCCAGACAAGGAAGTCATCTCTATGTCAACGACGACCGTCACCACCACCATCAACCACTTCATCAACGGCGCTGAGACCGCCGGTGAAGGCGACCGGACCCAGCCGGTCTACAACCCGGCCACCGGCGCCGTGAGCGGCGAGCTGCGGCTGGCAAACCGTGCCGACCTGGACGCCACGGTCGCCGCGGCCCGTGCCGCGGCGGACAGCTGGGGGGACATCTCCCTGGCCAAGCGCACCGCGGTGCTGTTCAAGTTCCGCGAGCTTGTCGCCTCCCACATTGACGAACTGGCCGCGCTGATCACGGCCGAGCACGGCAAGGTGCTCTCGGACGCGAAGGGTGAGATCGGCCGCGGCCTGGAGGTCATCGAGTTCGCTTGCGGCATCCCGCAGCTGCTCAAGGGCGATTACTCGGACCAGGTCTCGACGGGCATCGACGTCTTCTCCTTCCGCGAGCCGCTCGGCGTCGTCGCGGGCATCACGCCGTTCAACTTCCCGGTCATGGTGCCGCTGTGGATGGCGCCGATGGCGATTGCGACCGGCAACGCCTTCATCCTCAAGCCCTCCGAGCGTGACCCCTCCGCCTCGATGCTGCTGGCGAGGCTGTGGAAGCAGGCCGGCCTGCCCGACGGCGTGTTCCAGGTGCTGCACGGGGACAAGGAGACCGTGGACGGGCTGCTGACCCACCCGGACGTGGACGGCATCTCCTTCGTCGGCTCCACCCCGATCGCCCAGTACGTCCACGAGACCGCCACCAAGCACGGCAAGCGCGTCCAGGCCCTGGGCGGGGCGAAGAACCACGCCATCGTGATGCCCGATGCCGACCTCGACAACGCCGCGGACCACCTCGCCGCCGCCGCGTTCGGCTCCGCCGGCGAACGCTGCATGGCCATCTCCGTGGCCGTCGCCGTCGGCGACGCCGCAGAACTGCTGGTGAAGAAGGTCGAAGAGCGCGCCCTGGCCGTCAAGGTCGACAACGGCACCTCAGCCGGGGCCGAAATGGGCCCGGTCATCACCCCGGCCTCCAAGGAACGCATCGTCCGGATCGTCACCGAAGCCGAAGCCGCCGGCGCCGCGATGGTGGTGGACGGCCGCGACCTCGTGGTCCCCGGCCACGAAGAAGGCTTCTGGGTGGGCCCCACCGTCCTGGACCACGTCCAGACCGAAATGACCGCCTACACCGAGGAAATCTTCGGACCGGTCCTCGTGGTGGTCCGCGTCGATGACCTGGAGGCCGGCATCAAGCTGATCAACTCCAACCCCTACGGCAACGGCACCGCCATCTTCACCTCCTCCGGCGCCCACGCCCGCAAGTTCCAGCGCTCCGTGACGGTCGGCATGGTCGGCATCAACGTGCCCCTGCCCGTCCCGGTGGCCTACCACTCCTTCGGCGGCTGGAAGGCCTCCCTCTTCGGCGACAAGCACATCTACGGCCCCGAAGGCGTCTCCTTCTACACCCGCGGCAAGGTCATCACCTCCCGCTGGCCCGAACCCACCCACGCCTCCGGCGCCTCCTACAACTTCCCGTCCAACTGAGGCCCCGACAAACCACGATCGATTGCTCCGTAAGTGCCGTTTTGACCGTCCAAAAGGGCTTTTGCGGAGCAATCGATGAGAAGGAATCGATATGACTGAGAACAAGCTGATCATCGGCACGGCACCGGATTCCTGGGGAGTCTGGTTCCCGGATGACCCCAAGCAGACCCCGTGGGAGCGGTTCCTCGACGAAGTGGCCGAGTCCGGCTACAAGTGGATCGAGCTAGGCCCGTACGGCTACCTGCCGAACGACCCCACGCGGCTGGCGGAGGAGCTCAAGCAGCGCGACCTGAAGGTCACCGCTGGAACGGTGTTCACCGCCTTCCACCGCGGTCTGGACCAGTGGGAGGCGGCCTGGGAACCGGCACGCAAGGTGGCCGAGCTCACGGCCGCCATGGGCGGCGAGCACATCGTCGTCATCCCGGCGATGTGGCGCGACGACGTCACCGGCGAGGCCGTGGAGAGCGGCCAACTCACCGAGAAGGCCTGGAGCGACCTCTTCGCCGGGCACAACCGCCTGGGCAAGACGCTGCTCGAAGACTTCGGGCTGAAGCAGCAGTTCCACTCGCATGCCGATTCCCACGTCGGGGCGCAGGAGGACATCGAGACCCTCCTGGGCGCCACGGATCCGAAGTACCTGAACCTGTGCCTGGACACGGGCCACGCCGAATACTGCGGAGCCTCCAGCCTCGAGCTGATCAAGAACTACCCGGACCGCATCGGCTACCTCCACCTGAAGCAGATCAACCCGGACATCCTCAAGAAGGTCAACGAGGAGAACATGACCTGGGCCGCGGCCAACCTGGCCGGCGTCATGACCGAGCCGCCGAACGGGCTGCCGGACCTGCGCGCCGTCATCGAAGCCGTGGAGGCCCTGAACCGGCCGATCTTTGGCATCGTGGAACAGGACATGTATCCGGTGGCGTTCGACGTTCCCATGCCGATCGCCAAGCGCACCCGCAACTACCTGCTGTCCTGCGGCTCCCGCACGGCCGTCAACTGACGGCGCCCAGGCACCCGAAACTTAAGGAAACCACAATGACTGAAACCCTTCGCGTCGCTGTCATCGGCGCCGGCCGCATGGGCGCGGACCATATCCAGCGACTCAACAAGCGCATCCACGGCGCGGAAGTCGCCGCCGTCGTCGACGTCGACCTCTCCCGTGCGCAGGCCGCCATCGAAGGCATCCCCGGCGCCGTCGCCCTGGCCGATGCCGAGGAGGCACTCAACAACGGAGACGTCAACGCCGTCCTGATCGCCACGCCCGGCTTCCTGCACGAGGACATCCTGCTCAAGGCCATCGCCAAGGACATCCCCATCCTCTGCGAGAAGCCGCTGACCCCGGACGCCGAATCCTCCTGGAAGGTCGTCCAGGCCGAGGAAAAGCTGGGCCGCAAGCGCATTCAGGTGGGCTTCATGCGCCGCTTCGACGCCGAATACGCCGCCCTGGGCTCCGTGATCCGCGACGGCGAGCTTGGCGAACTGCTGATGCTGCACCACCAGCACCGCAACCCCAGCACCCCGGCGGGCTTTACCAACGAGATGCTGATCAACGATTCGGTAGTGCACGAGTTTGATGCCATCCGCTTCTTCACCGGCGAGGAAATCACCAGCGTCCAGGTCCGCCTGGGCAAGGCCACCAAGAACGCCCCTGCCGGCCAGCACGATCCCCAGCACGTCCTGATCGAGACCGAATCCGGCGTTCTCGCCGACGTCGAAATCTATGTCAACGCCAAGTTCGGCTACGAGGTGGCCACGCAGGCCTCCTTCGAAGACGGCATCGTCAGCATCGGCGGAGACAGGGGTCCCTACACCCGCAGCGCCGGACGCTGGGGCGGCCAGGTCACCCCCGGCTTCGAAGAGCGCTTCGGCGCCGCGTACGACGTCGAAATCCAGTCCTGGGTGGACGCCGCCCTCCGCGGTGAAATCGGCGGCCCCACGGCATGGGACGGCTACGCCACCGCAGCATGCTGCGAAGCCGGCGTCGAAGCACAGAAGAACGGCGAAAAGGTCGCCGTGAAGCTGAACGCCAAGCCTGCCCTCTACAACTAGGAAAACGGAAGGGGCCGGCCCGGCCGGCCCCTTCCGTTCGTTCCCGGTCCGACGCACAACCTGACTCATCCACAATGGAGTGTTCCACGTGAAAATCGCACTTGACCCCACGCCGTTCCACCACTCGCACAGCCTGCTCGAATTCCCTCGGGTGGTGGCGGACCTTGGCTACAAGTACATGCAGATGACCCCGCACGCCGACTTCATCCCCTTCTACAACCACCCCAAGGCCGACGACGAGCTCGTGGGCCAGCTGAAGAAGGCCAGCAAGGACGCCGGCATCGAAATCGCCTCGGTCCTCCCCGTGCTCCGCTGGTCCGGGCCGGACGAAGACGCCCGCGAAGCCGCCGTCCGCTACTGGAAGCGCGCCATCCAGATCACCGTGGACCTGGGCGTCGGCACCATGAACACCGAATTCAGCGGCCGGCCTGAGAAAGCCGAAGAATCCGAGCGTGCCTTCTACCGCTCCATGGAAGAGCTGCTGCCCATCATCGAACGCGAGGGCATCGACCTGCTGATCGATCCGCACCCCGACGACTTCGTGGAGGAAGGCCTGGCCGCCATCCGGGTCATCCGCGGCCTCAACTCCAAGAACGTGGGCCTGGTCTACGTGGCCTCGCACAGCTTCCACATGAAGGACGCGCCGCTGGACATCATGCGCGCGGCGGGCGACAAGCTGCGCCTGGTCCACGTCGCCGACACCATGGACCACCACGCCTCGCACGGCCTGCGCTACATCACCAACCCGCCCGGAAACCCGGTCCGTGTTCACCAGCACCTGAAAATCGGCGACGGCGACGTCAACTGGGACGAATTCTTCGGCGGCCTGAAGGAAATCGGCTTCCTGGACCGCGACGATACCGTGATGGTCTCCAGCGTCTTCGCCGAAGACGACAACGCGGAGGATGTGTCGCGGTACCAGCTGGACACCATGAAGCAGTATGTCCAGAAGGTCAACGCATGACGTCGTCCCTCCACACGGAGAAGGCAACACAGAAACCGGTCAACCATAAACGGGCGCTGCGGACCGTCACCATCATCTCCACGTTCGGCGGCCTGCTCTTTGGCTACGACACCGGCGTCATCAACGGTGCCCTGCCCTATATGCAGGATGACCTCGGCCTCACCCCCTTAACCGAGGGCCTGGTAACGTCCTCGCTCCTCTTCGGCGCCGCGTTCGGTGCCCTGTTCGGCGGACGCCTCGCCGACCGCAACGGCCGCCGCAAGATGATCATGGTCCTGGCCGTCATCTTCCTTGCCGGCACGCTCGCCTGCACTCTTGCGCCGAGTACTGAAGTGATGATCGCGGCACGCTTCCTGCTGGGCCTGGCCGTGGGCGGGGCATCCGTGACCGTTCCCGTGTACCTCGCCGAGGTTTCACCCAGCGCACGCCGCGGCAGGATCGTCACCCAGAACGAGCTCATGATCGTGACCGGGCAGCTGCTGGCGTTCATTTTCAATGCATACCTCGGAAACACGTTCGGCGAAGCCGGAGGAATCTGGCGGTGGATGCTCGTGATCGCCACCCTCCCCGCAATCGCCCTGTGGATCGGGATGAACTTCATGCCCGAGAGCCCGCGCTGGCTGGCCTCCATGGGCAGCTTCGGCGAATCGCTCAGCGTTCTGCAGCGGATCCGGTCCCAGGCCGAAGCCCGGGAAGAATTCGAAGAGGTCAAAGCCATGGCCGTGGAGGACTACAAGTCCAAAATGGGCTCGTGGAAGGACCTTGGCGTTCCCTGGCTCCGGCGGATCTTCATGGTGGGGATCGGCCTTGCGGTCATCCAGCAGATCACCGGCGTGAACTCGATCATGTACTACGGCACCCAGATCCTGGCCCAGTCCGGCTTTGGCCGGGAGGCTGCGTTGACGGCCAACATCGCCAACGGCATCATTTCGGTGCTGGCAACCTTCGCAGGAATCTGGCTGCTGGGCAAGGTGGGCCGCCGCAAGATGCTCATCACCGGACAGGTCGGCACTACGACTGCCCTGCTGCTGATCGGCTTCTTCTCGCTGATCCTGCCTGAAGGAACAGGCCGCGGCTTCGTGATCCTGGCCCTGACCGTCACCTTCCTGGCGTTCCAGCAGGGCGCCATCTCACCCGTCACCTGGCTTATGCTGTCCGAAATCTTCCCGTTGAAGATCCGTGGCCTCGGAATGGGGGCATCGGCCTTCATCCTGTGGATGGTGAACTTCCTCGTGGGTTTTGGCTTCCCGCTGCTGCTGGCCGCGATGGGCCTCTCCAACACCTTCTTCGTGTTTGCCGTACTGGGCGTGGGCGCGATCGCTTTTGCCGCCAGGTACGTCCCGGAAACGAAGGACAAGACTCTGGAGGACGTGGAGCACTACTTCAAGAATGTGGCCGGCGCGAAAGCCGAACCGGTAGAGAGCCGCGCCGTCTAACCACCCGTTGCCCCGCACCATCTGTGCAGAAAAGCCCCTTTGACCGGTCAAAGGGGGTTTTTTGCGCCACCCTCCAGGGATTCCATTGCGGTGTGGGCCCCGTGGTTTAGGCGTGTGCGTGCAGCCGGGGGAGGGCGTCCACGAGCGGTGCCAGTTCCGGGATCTCCTGGGCTTCGGCCAGGGTGCGTTCCAACGCCGCGTCATGGACCGGCCTGGCGTCCTCCAAGAGCTTGACTCCGTTGGCTGTCAGCTCCGTGTAGATGCCGCGGCGGTCATCGGCGCACAGGATGCGCGTTAGCAGCGCGCGGTCCTCGAGCCTGTTCACCAGCCGCGTGGTGGCGCTGGCGCTGAGGGCGGTGGCGCGTGCCAGCTGCTGCATGCGCATGTGCCAGCCGTCCTGCCGGCTGAGGGCGTCCAGCACCGTGTATTCGACGACGGAGAGCTGCGCGTGGGACTGCAGTGAGCGTTCAAGCTCCGCTTCGATCAGGCCGTGCAGCGCGGCGAGGGTCCTCCAGCCCTGCGCGCGCACTTCCACGGCGTCATCCTTGATGCCCATCGTTCCTCCTTGTTCAGGTGCCCTGGGTGGGAAAGGGGCACCGCAAATAAATAGTTGCTTGCGCGGGATATTTGCTTGTGCAACAATAAATACCGCGTCTGCAACTATTAGCCTACGCGTCCCACCCCATTGCGTACAGTTCCCAAGGAGCACCTCCATGCCTATTGGCCTGATTGCCCTCGCCCTCGGCGGGTTCGGCATCGGACTCACCGAGTTCGTCATCATGGGCCTGCTGCCCGAAGTGGCTGCAGACTTCCGCGTCAGCGAGGCCTCGGCGGGCTGGCTCATCTCCGGCTACGCGCTCGCCGTCGTACTCGGCGCGCTGGGCCTGACCGCCGCTGTAACCCGGTTCGAGCGCAAGCCCGTACTCGCCGTCCTGCTCGTCCTGTTCATCGCCGGCAACCTCATCTCCGCCGCGGCCCCCGACTACTGGATCATGATGGCCGGCCGGGTCGTGGCCGCTCTCGCGCACGGCGCCTTCTTCGGCATCGGCGCCGTGGTGGCGGCCGACATGGTGGCACCCACCAAGAAAGCCGGCGCCATCGCCATCATGTTCACCGGACTCACGGCCGCCAACGTGCTGGGCGTTCCCTTCGGCACGATGCTGGGCCAAGCGGCGGGCTGGCGCTCCACCTTCTGGGCCATCACCGGAATCGGCGTGCTCGCCCTCGCAGGCATTCTTGCCCTCGTGCCGAAGACGGGACATGGCGGCACTTCCGCTGGCGGCCTTCGCAGCGAATTGCGCGCCTTCCGCTCAAGCCAGGTCTGGCTCTCCATCCTGGTGACCATCCTGGGCTACGGCGGCATGTTCGGAGCCTTCACGTACATCGCCTTCACCCTCACCGAGGTCTCCGGGTTCGCCGCCTCCACCGTCCCGTGGCTCCTGATCGTGTTCGGGGTGGGCCTCTTCATTGGCAACGCGCTGGGTGGCAGGGCTGCCGACCGCAACGTCGACCGCACGCTGCTGGTGGTCCTCTCGGTCCTTGTGGCGGTGCTCGTGGCGTTCGCCCTGACGGCGGGCAACCAGCTCCTGACCATTGCCTCTATGGTGCTCATGGGCGGCTTCGGCTTCGCCACGGTCCCAGGCCTGCAGATGCGGGTCATGAAATACGCCGACGGCGCCCCCACCCTCGCGTCCGGTGCAAACATCGGCGCGTTCAACGTGGGCAACGCCGTGGGTGCCTGGCTGGGTGGCGTCACCATCACCGCGGGCCTCGGCTACACCTCGCCCATTTGGGCTGGGGCCGGCATCGCCCTGCTGGGCCTCGGCGTGATGGCCTTCGCCGCAGCCAAGGCGCACGCCCCCACTAACGCTCCAACCCCCACCAACGCTCCCGCAGCTTCCGTCGGGTCTGCGACCAACGCTCCTGCAGATTCCGTCGGGTCTGCCCCCAACGCTCCCGCAGCTTCCGTCATCCGCTGAACCTGCTGAAGACCACAACAGAGAGAGCTTCCATGAACACCACCACTGCCCTGATTCCCAATGTCACGCTCAACAACGGCGTCCAGATGCCGCAAATCGGCTTCGGCGTCTTCCAGGTGCCCGACGACGAGACCGCCGCCGCGGTCAGCTCGGCTCTTGCGGCCGGTTACCGGAGCATCGATACCGCGGCCATCTACGGAAACGAGGCCGGCACCGGCCGGGCGCTGGCGGCCTCGGGCCTAGCCCGCGAGGAACTGTTCGTCACGTCCAAGGTGTGGGTGGCCGACCTCGGTTTCGACGCCACGCTTGCCGCCTACGAGTCGAGCCTGGAAAAGCTGGGCCTCGACTACCTGGACCTCTACCTCATCCATTGGCCGGCGCCTGCCACCGACGGCTACCTCGAATCCTGGCGCGCCCTGGAGCAGCTGCTGGCGGAGGGGCGCGTACGGTCCATCGGCGTCTCCAACTTCCTTCCGGAGCACCTGGCGAGAATTGTCGGACTGGGTGGAACCGTGCCGGCTGTCAACCAGGTGGAGCTGCATCCGGCGCTGCAGCAGCGCGACGTCGCCCGGGCCAACGCGGCCCACGGTATTGCCACGGAGGCCTGGAGTCCGCTGGCGCAGGGTTCCGTGCTGCAGGACCCCGCAGTCGCGCGGATTGCCGCGGACCACGGGGTTTCCCCCGCCCAGGTGATCCTGCGCTGGCACCTGCAGCAGGGCCGCATCATCATCCCCAAGTCGGTTACGCCGTCGCGGATCCGGGAGAACCTGGACGTCCTCCGCTTTGACCTGGCAGACGCCGAACTTGCGGCCATCGATGCCCTGGAGCGGGACGGGCGCACGGGGCCCCATCCCGCCAAATTCAACGGCAGCTAGGCGCCGAACGGCAGTCGCGGGTCCACGTCCTGGCCTTCCCAGCTCTGGCGGACCCAGCCGTGGTGGGGGTCGTCGCTGATGAGCCAGTCGCGGACGCGTCCGGGCCCGGCCATGACATTGAGGTAGTACATGTCGTAGCCGGGTGCGGCCATGGCGGGACCGTGCCAGCCATAGGGGACCAGGACCACGTCGCCGGTGCGGACCTCCGCCGCGACGTCGATGGGCCGCTCGTCGGAGGCATAGACCCGCTGATAGCCGATCGCGTCTACATCAGCGCCCGGGCCCGCGGTGCCGGGAATATCCGCCACCCGGGTTTCGAAGTAGTAGATCTCCTCAAGTCGCGTCTCGCCCTCCTTCTCCTCATCGTGCTTGTGGGGAGGATAGGAGGACCAGTTGCCTGCGGGCGTGATGACTTCGCACACGATGAAACGGTCTGCCTCCAGCGCCGCTGGGGTGCCGAAGTTGTGGACCTGGCGCGAGCAGTTCCCGGCGCCGCGCAGCTCCACCGGGGTTTCCGCCGCCGTGATCAGGCGTGTGGGGTACTGGACATTGGCGGGCGCCGTGGCCACCGCAACCCGGCCGCCGTCGGACGAACTGACCGTGACTGCCTTCTCCGTCCCGGAGTACAGCACATCAGTGGGGCCATGGAAGACGCTTGCGCGGCCGGCCAGCTGATACTTCTCACCGTCCACGGTCGCCGTGAAGGCCCCGCTTAGCGGAATCACGATGCGTTCCTCGCCCGCGGCGGGGAGTCCGACGACGGCGCCCGGGGCCAGCGTGGCCACCTTCAGTCCCGTGTGTGCCCACCCCTCGACGGTGACGGCGGAGTCCGCTGTTCCCAGCGAAACATCCCAGCAGCCTTCGGCTGCGCTGCCCAGCGGATATACCCAGTCGGCCATAAAGTGTTCTCTTTCGGATCGGATTTGGTCAGGGTCCAGTGCTGAAGCCGCTCCGTGGCGGAGCCAGTGGCACCGGAGACGGCTACCTTTGTACGAGGGTCATTTCAAAGCTGTAGGAATCGCCGCGGTACACATGGTGTCCCGTCTCGACGTTCCGGCCGGTGTCGTCAACGGCGGTGCGCTCCATGGTCACCAGCGCGGAGCCGGGCTCCGTTTCCAGGAGCGGGGCCTGGTATTCGTTAGCCACCATAGCGCCAATACGCTGTGTGGCCAGGCGGAAGTTGACCCCGCCGCCGCGAAGGATGCCGTAGAGCCCCTGCGAAGCCAGCAGCTCCTCGTCGATGTGCGTGATGTCATCGCGGACCCAGTTTTCCATCAGGGCCAGCGGCTTCCCGCCGACCTTGCGGAGCCTGGTGAAGTGGTAGACCTTCGCGCCGGCAGGGAGGTGCAACGCCTTTCGCGTGGCGTCGTCGGCTTCGACGTGCGCGAACGTCAGGACGTCAGTGGTGGGCTTGCTGCCGTTGTTGGCGAGGTCGTCATACAGGCTGGAGAGCTCCAGGGGGCGGCGTACCTGGCTTGAGACTACCTGAGTGCCCACGCCGCGCTTGCGGACCAGCAGTCCTGAGCGGACCAGCTCGTCCATGGCCTTGCGCATGGTGGGCCGGGAAAGGTTCAGTTGGGCGGCGAGGTCGATTTCGTTCTCCAGCCGGCTGCCCGGCTCCAGCAGCCCCGTATGAATCGCGGCCTCGATGCCCTGTACCACCTGGTGGTAGAGCGGCACCGGCGAGGACCTGTCGATGCTGAGGTGAAGTTGGTTCGCCATTGAGTGCTCCCTTTTGTACTGCGGGCGGTCCTGCGTCCAGGTGCCCGTATGTCCGCTGCATGTTCGCTTGATAGGACATACTGCCTTTTTGATACTAGCAGCGGGCGCGCCGGCGTCAAGGCCCGGCCCATTTTGTGCCCTTCGGAGGGAGGTGGGGCCGCTGGCTCAAGGCGATACGGAGCAATTTCGTTAAAACATCCTAATGTCAGGACAAACTATTGACATCTGTGGCGTAAGTCACCATGATCGGTGTAACAGGCCCGCTGATCCTGCACCGTGGCGGAGATCCGGGCCCAAATCAAAGGAGATTTATTGTGACAAAGTTCTTTTGGCGCCGTGCGGCGGTCGCAGCAGTTGCAATCCCGATGCTGGCGATGACCGCGTGCTCCAGCCAGGGCGGCCGGCCCGCCGAGGCAGGCAACGCCGGCGGCGCGGGCCAGGTTGCTTCGACCCCCCGGATGAAGATCGCCTTGATCACGCATGCCCCTGCCGGCGATACCTTCTGGGACACCGTCCGCAAGGGTGCCGAGGAGGCGGCGGCGAAAGACAATGTTGAACTGCTGTACACCGGCGACCCGGAAGCCGGCCGGCAGTCGCAGCTCATCCAGCAGGCCATTGACCAGAAGGTGGACGGAATCGCGGTCACGCTGGCCACGCCGGATGCGCTGAAGGAGTCTCTGAAGAAGGCCACCGCTGCAGGGATTCCCATTGTCAGCCTCAACGCCGGCGAGTCCGTGTCCAAGCAGCTCGGTGCCTTCACCCACTTCGGTTCCAACGAGCAGCTCGCGGGCCAGGCTGTCGGAGAAAAGCTGGCGTCGCAGGGCGCCAAACACCCCATCTGCGTGATCCAGGCCCAGGGCCACGTGGGTCTCGAAGCCCGGTGTGCCGGCGTGAAGGCAAAGGTGCCCGGCACCGAAATCCTGTACGTCAACGGCGCTGACATGACCTCCGTCGAGTCCACAGCGACCGCGAAGCTCCAGGCATCCAAGGATGCCGATGTCATCATCGGCCTCGGCGCGCCCATCACGCTGACGCTCCTGAAGTCCGTGTCCACCGCCGGAAGTTCGGCCAAGGTTGCCAGCTTTGACCTGAACCGTGAACTCGCGCAGAAGATCGTCGACGGCGGCGTGATGTTCACCGTCGACCAGCAGCCATGGCTGCAGGGCTACGGCTCCATTGACGCGCTGTGGCAGGTCAAGCGGGGCGGTTTCAAGATCGGCGGCGGCCAGCCGGTCCTCACGGGTCCCACCATCGTCGATGAGTCCAACGCGGCGGACGTCGTGAAGTTCGCCGATCAGGGAATTCGCTAAACAGCCCGCCAGCCGGGCCCGGCCACCACCGGGCCCGGCAGCAAGGAGAATCATCATGACTATGACCCAGACCCTAAAAAAACCGGCAGCGCCCGATGAGCGCGTCGTCAAGCGCAACCCCCTGCAGAAACTGCTCGGCCGCCCGGAAGTGGGCGCCCTCGTCGGCGCGATCGTCCTCTTCGTCTTCTTCGCCTCCGTGTCCCAGACCTTCATCCAGCCAAACGCCCTCGCCACCGTCCTGTACGGCAGCTCCACCATCGGGATCATGGCGGTAGGGGTATCGCTGCTGATGATCGGCGGTGAGTTCGACCTGTCCACCGGCGTGGCCGTGATCAGCTCCGCCCTCACGGCATCGATGTTCAGCTGGTACTTCAGCATGAACGTCTGGGTCGGCGTCGCACTCGCCCTGGTGGTGTCGGTGGGCATCGGCTACATCAACGGGTGGATCCTGATGAAGACCAAGCTGCCCAGCTTCATCGTCACGCTCGCGACGTTCCTGATGCTGACCGGCCTTAACCTGGGCCTGACGCGCATGATCGGCGGCGGTGTGTCCTCCCCGTCCATCTCCACCATGGATGGCTACGCGTCCGCGCAGGCCGTCTTCTCCTCCTCGGTGAACATCGGCGGCGTGGATGTGAAGAACACCGTCTTCATCTGGATCGTGCTGGTTGCGGTGGCGTCCTGGGTGCTGCTGCGCACCAAGGTGGGCAACTGGATCTTTGCCGTCGGCGGCGACGCCAACGCCGCCCGCGCCGTGGGTGTCCCGGTCAAGGCGACCAAGATCGGACTGTTCATGGCGGTCGGTTTCTGCGGCTGGATCCTGGGCATGCACAACCTGTTCGCGTTCGACGCCGTGCAGTCCGGCGAGGGCGTAGGCAACGAATTCCTCTACATCATTGCCGCGGTCATCGGCGGCTGCCTCCTCACCGGCGGCTACGGCTCCGCCGTGGGCGGCGCGATCGGCGCGTTCATCTTCGGCATGGCCAACAAGGGCATCGTCTACGCCCAGTGGAACCCGGACTGGTTCAAGTTCTTCCTGGGCCTGATGCTCCTCCTGGCCACCATCGTGAACCTGATCGTCAAGCGCCGCGCAGACGCAAGCAAGTAAGGGCTGAAAACCATGAACGCCAAACAGATCGACCAGCAGCAGCTCCTCAAGGACGAGAAGGACCCGCTGACCCACACCCCTGTGCACCTCCTCTCGCTGGAGAACGTCGGCAAGCACTATGGCAACATCGTCGCCCTCACCGACGTCACCATGGCCGTGGACAACGGCCGCGTCACCTGCGTCCTGGGCGACAACGGCGCCGGAAAATCCACCCTGATCAAGATCATCGCCGGGCTGCACCAGCACGACGAAGGCGTCCTGCACATCATGGGCGAGGAACGGAAATTCGGTTCACCCCGCGACGCTCTCGACGCCGGCATCGCCACGGTGTACCAGGACCTCGCCGTCGTCCCGCTGATGCCCATCTGGCGCAACTTCTTCCTCGGCTCGGAACTGACCTCTGGCTTTGGCCCGTTCAAGAGCATGGACGTCCAGAAGATGAAGGACATCACCAAGAAGGAACTTGCCGACATGGGCATCGACCTGCGCGACGTCGAGCAGCCCATCGGCCAGCTCTCCGGCGGTGAACGCCAGTGTGTGGCGATCGCCCGCGCCGTCTACTTCGGCGCGAAGGTCCTGATCCTGGACGAACCCACCGCAGCCCTCGGCGTCAAGCAGTCCGGCGTCGTGTTGCGCTACATCCTGCAGGCCCGCGACCGCGGACTGGGCGTCATCTTCATCACCCACAACCCGCACCACGCCTTCCCCGTCGGCGACCGGTTCCTGCTGCTCAAGCGCGGCAAGTCGATCGGCTACTACGACAAGAAGGACATCACCCTCGACGAGCTGACCGCCCAGATGGCCGGCGGCGCCGAACTCGCCGAACTCGCCCACGAACTCGAACAACTCGGCGGCCACGGCGACATCGTCAAGGAAGTCCAGGCCGAAGTTGCCGGGACGGCAAGTGCCGGAGCGCCAGCCCAGCTGCGCACCTGAGCCCGGAACCCACCTCACTACAAAGGAACCGTATGAAGGACATAACGCTCGGACTTGTTGGCGTCGGCCGCATCGGCGTGATGCATGCGAACAACATCGCTGCTCTGAACGGCGTTCTCCACCTGCAGGGGATCAACGTCCGGCTCAGGCTCACCGACGTTGCCGCCGAGCACGCGCGTGCCGTCGCCGCAGGTCTGGGCGCCGAGTTCCTGCCCTCCGTTGAGGCGCTGCTGGGCTCGGCTATCGACGGCCTGGTCGTCGCCACGGGAACCGGCACCCACCCGGAACTGATCAGGGCGGGGGTGGATGCGGGCATTCCGGTGTTCTGCGAGAAGCCGGTGGCCCTGAATGTGGCTGAATCCCTTCCGGTCCTGGACTATATCCGGGCCAACAAGGGAACGGTCCAGATCGGCCACCAACGGAGGTTCGACGCCGGGTACCTCGAGGCAAAGCGGGCCTATGAGGGCGGTGAGCTCGGCTGGATCCACTCGCTAAGGGCCGTCACCTGCGACATGGTGCCGCCGCCGGTTGAGTTCCTGGCGACGTCCGGAGGGTTGTTCCGCGACTGCTCGGTGCATGACTTTGACATCCTGCGCTGGCTCACCGGCCGTGAAATCGTGGAGGTCTACGCCAAGGGCTCCAACAAGGGCGACCCCGCCATCGGCGGAGTGGGGGATGTGGACACTGCGCTCGCGGTTGTAACGTTCGACGACGGCACGCTGGGTTCCGTGGGCGCCTCGCGCTACAACGGGGCCGGGCACGACGTCCGGCTGGAAATCCAGGGCTCGGCCGGCTCCCTCATGGTGGGCCTGGACGAGAAGGCCGCGCTGGCCTCGGCGGAACCCGGCGTCGGGTTTCCGTCGGGCGCCTCCCACAGGACATTCGCGGAGCGTTTCGACCAGGCCTACCGGTCCGAGATGGCCGCCTTCGTGGAGCTTGTGCTTGGGCAGCGGGACAACCCCTGCACGCCCGAAGACGCCGTAGCGGCCTCCCGCGTGGCCGACGCCGCCCAGGAGTCGCTCGAGACCGGGCTGGCGGTGCGTGTGGCGGCCGCCGTCAACATCTAGCAACAGTAGTTACTGGCGTCAGCCGCGGCACGCCTCCACGAATGCGCGGAAAGGTGCCTGCCGCTGGGCCTCCGACAACTCGAGGACCTCGGGGTGCCACTGGACCGAGACCACCCACCGCTTGGGGTCTTCCAGCGCCTCGACGGTGCCGTCGTCTGCCACGGCGGTCACCACGAGGCCGGGCGCCACCTGCGCCACGGCCTGGTGGTGGCCGGATGCGATCTTCACCCCGACAGCATCCGAGGAACCGGGCGCCGGGTCCGCGGCGGCACCGTACAGCCGCGCCACCCTGGAGCCCGGCGTGATGGCCACCTCGTGCCAGGCCCACCGGCCGCCGCCAGAGGGTTTGTTGCGGTGGGCCACGGTTCCCTGCGCCATGTCCTGGGTCAGCGTTCCGCCGTAAACGACGTTGAGCAGCTGGTGGCCGCGGCAGATTCCCAGCAGGGGGAGTCCGGCGTCGATCGTCCCGCGCGCCACCGCAATGTCCAGGCGGTCCTGCTCCGGGTTGACGTCGTAGAGGGTATCGCCCGGCTCCTCGCCGTAGAGCCTCGGGTCGAGGTCGCCGCCGCCGGGAAGCACGACGCCGTCAATCGCGCCGGGCGCGCCGGCCCGCCGGTCGCCGGCGAACAGGCCGTCCTCGACGAGCTCGGGGGTCAGCAGCACCGGTTCGCCGCCGCCGTCGCGCACCAGGTCCACGATGTCCTCGAAAAGGCCGTTGGCTTTGGCCACGCGGGGATCGGGATCGGCTGAACTGCTGAGCCGGACAGGAATGCCGATGCGCGGGCGGGAGGCAGGAGTTGAATTCTGCATGCTCAAATTCTGCACCACTTTGACCGGCCGGGCGGCTGTCTCACGGCTGCAGGTTTACCGCGGTGCGCCCCCGTTTCTGTAGTGTTAGGCGCATCGAGGGCAGTATGAAAGTTGAAAGCAGGTCGTTCCCATGGCGCGCAGGACATTGGTTGACGGTCTCGTCGACGGCCTGCTGGACGACATCCTTGACGGCAGGCTCAAACCCCATGAGGCCCTGCCCCCGGAAGCCGACATCGCCAAGGCCTACGACGTCAGCCGCCTGACCGTGCGGGAGGCGCTGAAGGCGCTGCGGGCGCAGAACATCCTGTACGTCAAGGCGGGCCGCGGAACGTTCGTTAATCCCGCGGAAAACTGGACGGGGCTGGATGCGATCATCAAGGCCGCCTCATACGGCAATGCGGCGGACCAAGTGTCGATCGGCCTGATCGAGGTGCGCCGCATGGTGGAAACAGGCGCTGCCGCCCTCGCCGCCAGGCGCCACACGCCGGAACACGCCGAGGAGATGCGTCACGCGATCGCCGACATGAAGCGGTTCCATGAATCGGGAGACCTGGACGGGTTCGTGGCCGCCGACATCGCCTTCCACGACGTCGTGCTGAAGGCTTCGGGCAACCCGTTCGTGCGCGCCCTGCTCGCCCAATTGGGCCAGTCGCTCTACCGCGCGCGCCGCGAAACGTCCGCCGTCAAGGAGATCCAGCGCCACGCCATCGCCTTCCACCAGCGCGTGTTGGACAGCATCCTCACCGGTGACGCCGAGCTCGCGCGCCGGACCATGGACGAACACATGGACCAAACGTTCGAGGACTACGAACGCTACGTCCACGGCGCAAAATCCTAATCTGGCTCCGGCTGCCTTGACGTAATGCGCGTCACCCTCCTAAGATCTTTCACATGTTCTCCCGTCAGATGTCTGACATCAGATTCAAGTAACAAGAACTCATACAACCCGAGCTGCTCCGCTCTGGAGCAACACAACCCGCACATAAACGCCTCGGATTCCCCCGCGCGAAGCCGCCGGTCCGGAACCGACAGATAGAAGGTCGATGATGACTTCATTAACCACAAAGCCCTCCGGACTCGGCGAGCTTGGCGACCGCACGCTGCGCAAAGTCCGCCGCCGCGTCATGCCCCTGATCGTCCTGCTCTACTTCATTGCCTATCTGGACCGGAACAACGTCGGTTTCGCCAAGCTGACCATGAGCGAGGACATCGGCCTGACCGCCGCGGCCTACGGCCTCGGCGCGGGCATCTTCTTCCTCGGCTACGCCCTCCTGGAAGTTCCCAGCAACGCCGGCATGTACAGGTTCGGCGCCCGCAAATGGCTGGCCCGCATCCTCATCACCTGGGGCATCTTCGCCACCGCGATGGCCCTGGTGAACGGCGAAACCACCTACTACATCATCCGGTTCCTGCTGGGCGCCGCCGAGGCAGGGTTCTTCCCCGCCATCCTCTTCTACCTGACCCTGTGGTTCCCCGCCGCGCAGCGCGTCACCGTGCTGGGCATCTTCATCCTGGCCCAGCCGATCTCCAACGCCCTCGGCGCCCCGGTCTCCGGCCTGCTGCTGCAGATGGACGGCGTCATGGGCCTTCAAGGCTGGCAGTGGCTGTACATCATCGAGGGCATCCCGGCCATTCTCCTCGGTGTGCTGACGCCCATCCTCATGACCGACCGCCCGCGGGACGCCAAGTGGCTCAACGCCGACGAGCGTGAATGGCTCACCACCACCATGGATGCCGAACTCGCAGCCAAGTCCAAGGGCGCAAGCCACAACTTCCTGGCTGGCCTCAAGGACAAGCGCACCATCGTCTACTCGGCCCTCTACTTCGGCCTGGTCTGCGGCATTTACGGCCTCGGACTCTGGATGCCCACGATCGTGGCCGCCCTCGGCAAGTTCTCCACCGCCCAGGTCGGATTCATCGTCCTCATTCCGTATTCCATCGCAGCAGTTTTCGTCTACTTCTGGAGCAAGCGTGCGGACAAGACGGGCAAGCGCGCCTGGCACAGCTCCGTCAGCATGGTGCTGGCCGGCGTGGGACTGCTGTCCGCGGGCTATCTCCTGCAGGTCAACCCCATCCTGGCCCTGATCGCCCTCACCGCCGCGGCCATGGGTATCTACGGAGCCATCGCCCCGTTCCTGTCCATGCCGTCCGCGGCGCTCACCGGCGCAGCAGCAGCCTCCGGCCTGGCCATGGTGAACTCGCTGGGCAACCTCGGCGGCTTCGTTGCCCCCTACGCGGTGGGCCTGTTCAACGACGCCACCGGCAGCAACCAGAGCGGCCTGCTGTTCCTCTCCTTCTGCCTGTGCGTCACCGCCGTGGCCACCTACCTCTACGCCCGCAAGCGTCCTGAAGGTGATGCCGCGCTGGATCCCGCCGTCGAGGCAGCCGCCAAAGCCACCGTTACCCGCTAACACCCACGAGAAACCCCTAAGGAATACCTGCAATGAGCTCAACCACTTCCTTCCCCGCAGAACGCACGGTCGTCCTGACCGGTGCGGCCTCCGCCCGCGGCATCGGCCGTGCAGCGGCTGACCGCATGGCCAGCGAAGGCTGGTCCATCGCGATTCTGGACATCAACGCCGAGGATGCGAGGGCTGCAGCGGCCGAGATCGGCTCCAACCGCGCGGTGAAGGCAATCGGCGTGGGTGCGGACGTCTCGGACTCCGCGTCCGTGGACCGCGCGATCACCGAGATCGAAGAGACGCTTCCGCCGATCGTGGCTCTGGCCAACCTTGCAGGCATCAGCTCGCCGACCACCTTCATGGAAACCACCGTGGAGGAGTGGGACAAGGTCTTCGCGATCAACATGCGCGGCACCTTCATTGTTTCCCAGCGCGTCCTGAAGGGCATGATCGAGCGCAAGCTTGGCCGCATCGTGAGCATCTCCTCGATCTCGGCCCAGCGTGGCGGCGGCACCTACTCCAAGGTCGCCTACAGCGCCTCCAAGGCCGGCATCATCGGCTTCACCCGGGCCCTGGCCCGCGAAGTGGGCGAGTTCGGCGTGACGGTCAACGCCATTGCTCCCGGCCCGATCGACACCGACATCATGGGGGGCACGCTCTCCGAGGAGCGCAAGGCCCAGATGTCCGAAGGCATCATGATGGGCCGCGTCGGTACCCGGGAGGAAGTGGCTGCACTCATCTCCTTCCTGCTGGGTGCGGACTCCGGCTACATCACCGCCGCCACCTATGACATCAACGGTGGCCTCCAGGTCTCCTGACCCGGAGCAGGTCCCCTGACCCTGGTCAGGTCTGATCAGGGACAACGAAGAAGCACGGCCGCAGTGCCCCGCAGCCCAGCTGCGGGGCACTTCCGCATTCAGCGCGCAGTCCATCCCGGGGGCATCGCGGGGACGCCGGGCCCTGGAACCACCCTTGGCCGGTGCGGCTCGCTAGGCTGGCATCATGAACCCCTCCGGCAGCCTGAACCCGAGCCCGCGGACCCTTGAGGTTGAGAGTCTGTCCGGATTCGACCGGCTGGTCAGCGCGGGGGCGAAGACAATGCATGGCTGGCACGCCCAGTCCCTCGACCTCCGCGGCAGGGCTCCTGCGCTCGCTGCCATGGACGCCGAAGGCGCCGTCTTCCTGGGCTGCACGTTCGATCCCGGGGTGGAGGACGCGCTCCGCCGCCGCGGCGCCCTGATTTTTCCGAAGCTGGCCGGAGTGCCATTTGATGCCTACCGGGCGGAGCTCTACACGCCGCAGGAGCTCTACGCCGGGATCCGGGACACCCCGTATGAGGAGACGCCCGATGCCCTGGTGTACCAGTGGAGCATCCGGCCCGGCCAGCGTCACCGCCTCGATGCCACGCTCGCTGCTGCCTTGCACGACCACGCCATCGGAGATGCCCTCGACGAGCTGTCCCGCTCAGCCCGGGACGGGGGACGCACCATCGTCGGAGTCATGGGCGGCCACGCGGCGCAGCGGGGAAGCCCGGGATTCGCCGACGCAGCTTCGTTGGGCAGGCTGCTGGCCCGCAGCGGGCGGATGGTCGCCACGGGGGGAGGGCCGGGCGCCATGGAGGCGGCCAACCTGGGCGCCTACCTTAGCGAAGCGCCCGAGGAGGAGTTCCGGGCCGTGCTTGTCGAGCTGGCAGCCGTCCCGGGCTTTCGGCCATCGGTGTCCGCGTGGGCACGCGCGGCGGCGGCCGTCGTCGAGCGTTATCCGGGCGGAACGGCTTCGGTGGGCATCCCCACCTGGTTTTACGGCCACGAACCGCCCAACTACTTCGCGACCCGCATCGCCAAGTACTTTGCCAACGCGGTCCGCGAGGCGATCCTGCTGGGGCTGTGCAATGGCGGGATCGTGTTCCTGCCCGGCGCGGCGGGGACCGTGCAGGAGATCTTCCAGGACGCGTGCGAGAACTACTACGGTGCGCCCGAAACTTTGACGCCCATGGTGCTGGTGGGCCGGGATCACTGGGAGCGCCGGTATCCGACGTGGCCCATGCTGCAGAGCCTCGCCGCGGGCCGGGCGATGGAGGAGCGGATCTTCCTGGTGGACAGCGTGGACGAAGCGCTTGCGGTCCTCGACGCCTAGAGGTCCTTCCGGCACGGCGCCGTGCCCAGGGCCTGCAGGCCATTGAGGTCCCCGGCCGCCAGACCGTCGGGCGTGCCGATTTCCGGGTACATCAGCTGGAGGGGGTCGTCCACGTGCTCAAGTCCCATGACATGGGCGAGTTCATGGAGGATAACGGCGGTGGCATACCCGGCCCCGTCAGGGCCGTTCAGTTCCACGCCGATCTGCGGGGCGTCCAGCTCAAGGCTCCCGGTGACGAAGCTCTTGGGACCGTCGCCATAGCTGTAATGCGTGCTGCCCCCGGTGCCGATGATCTGGCCCTTGAGCTTGGGCGCGGCCTCCGGCGTCGTCCAGCTGATCAGCAGCGGTGCCCATCGTTCCCCATAGGCCTCGGGCTGGTAAGGGTCGCGCTGCGCGGACGGCAGTTCGTCGGTGGCACCGTCATTGACGAAGCGGATGCCGGTGGCGCGCGAGATTGTCTTGATTGCCCCGTGGACCAGTACGGCAGCGCCCTGCGGGGCAAGATCGTCGTTCACCACGTAGTGCAGCGGCCGGCACGGTGAAAATCCCACCGGAGTGCCGTCGTCGTTCGTGGCCAAAAACGCGTAGGAACCGCTCGGTCCGGGCGGAGCCTCAGGCGTGCCGAGTGGCGCGTCCGCTTCCTCGAAACCAGGCGGCGGGGCGTCCGCCGCGCGGTCTGCAGTTCCTGGTTCTCCGCCGGGCTCCCCGGCCTGGCCGGCTTCGAGCGCCCTGCCGGTCTCTCCGGAGTCCGTGCCCTCAGCGGGACCGGATGGGGCGGGGTTTTCATCTCCGGACCCGAGCCGGAACTCGAGCAGGCCCGCCAGGAGCGGATCGCCGTAGGCGAGGCCCGCGGCCAGGAAGGCGCCACACGCGAGTGTGGTTATCAGGACAAGGTTCCGGATGAAGCGGCGGCCGGGCTGACCCGATCCCGCATGGCGGGCGTGCTTCCGGCGCCCGCTCTCCGGCACTAGGCGATCACCGCGCCGAAGACCATTCCCAACAGGTAGGTGACGCCGGCGGCGCCCAAACCGATGGCCAGCTGGCGCAAGCCCCGGGTCAGCGGAGACGTTCCGGAAAGCAGGCCGACGACGCCGCCGGTCGCCAGCAGTGCCACGCCAACCAGCACCGTGGCCGTCACGAGCGCGCCGATGCCAGTCATGCCGAAAAGGAAAGGAACAATGGGGACGATCGCGCCGGAGGCAAAGAAGCAGAAGCTGGACAGCGCCGCGCCCCAGGCCGTGCCCACTGCCTCGTGCTCATCCTGGGACTGCGGGAGCTCGGGCCGCAGCGAGAGGCTCGGGTCGCAGTCGCAGCTGAAGAGCCCCATCCGCTCCGCCACGCGGTGTTCTGCCGCCTCGCGGGACATGCCGCGGGCCAGGTACACCAGCAAAAGTTCGTTGTGCTCGATGTCGAGTTGGGGCGCGGCGGCCAGCGTCACCTGGGTGGGACGGGTGGCGGCAAGGAGTTCACGTTGGGAGCGGACGGAGACAAATTCGCCGGCGCCCATGGAAAAGGCACCCGCCAACAGGCCGGCGATGCCGCTGAGCAGGACTACCGAGCTGGCCACGCCGGTTGCGGCCATGCCCATCACGAGCGCCAGATTGCTGACCAGCCCGTCGTTTGCGCCGAAAACCGCAGCACGGAAGGTCCCGGCCAGCCGGTTGCGCCCGCGTGTGGCAAGTCCGCGCACCACTTCCTCATGGATTTGTTCGTCCGCAGCCATCGCGCGGGTGGCCGAGGGCTCCCTGGTGTAGGGGGAGCGCCCCTCGGCGCGCTGCGCCAGGGCGAGCACGAAAACGGACCCGAAGTGCCGGGCCAGGAAACCCAGCATCCGGCTGCGGGCGGAGGCCCGGCGGGGCTTGCCCGCGTGCTCTCCGAGCAGCTTGAGCCAGTGCGCCTCATGGCGGCCCTCGGCCTCGGCCAGGGCGAGGAGGATGGCGCGTTCTTCGCCGTTGCGGTTCTGGGCGAGGTCCCGGTAGACGGCAGCCTCGGCGCGTTCGTCCGCCAGGTACTGTCGCCAGCGCTTGATGTCCGCCGCGTCCGGGGTGGCGGCGGCGGCTGTACTGTGATGGTCAGATTTTGCGGGCTGAGACACGGGGACTCCTGGGCTGGATGGGGCATGGTTCGGCCCCATTGCATGCCCAGCTTACCCCGCAAATCCGCGGATTTTCGGCCGGTATTCCTCAGCTCAAGTTTTAGGGAACCCTTAATTTTGCCGGTCCGGAAGGGTTGTCCGCCCTGCCTCCGGCGCGGCCCTTGACCCCCTGCATGGGTGGTGATCTGATGAAAACGTGCCTCGTTGACGGAGGGCATGGAAGTCCAATCACACGGAGGTCTGCATTATGAACACCACCGGAACAAACCCGGAGCCTGCCCGCCGCACCATCGAATCGGATCCCGCCTACGACTTCGCCGACGATGCCCCCGTGGAGGAAGACTGGGATACCGAGGACGAGTTCCTCGATTCCGAGGAACGGGTGGTTCCCGCCGCGCCGGAAGCGGTCGACGACGACGAGCGCGTCGTCTCGCTGGACGCCGACGAGTTCCGTGCGGACGAAGAATACGAGTCTTAACCGGTCTGTTTTGACCTCGACCTTAAAACGTCGACGGCGGTGCGTTCCCTATTGGGGGAAGGCACCGCCGTCGGGCGTTTTCGGTTGCTAAAGCCGGCAGGCTCAGCCGGGGCCGGCAGCCGCAGGCTAGCCGGCCGGGACGTGAACCGCTGGTTCCTCGGACACCTGGCCGGCCACGCGCCGGTACCAGTTCCTCATGACGGCCGGATCGGTGGGCCTGGTCGACAGTGACACCGCCACGTAGACCACGGCCGAAGCCAGGAGGCCATAGTAGATCGGCTCGTTGGCGTAAATGCCATCCAGCGGCGCCGCGGCGTTGATCTCCAGGTAAATCATGGTGCCCAGCGTGACGACGGAACCCACTGCCATGGACGCCGCGGCGGCCACGCCCGTGCCGCGCTTCCAGACCAGCCCGCCGAGGATTGCGACAAGGAGCCCGCCCACCAGGATGTCGTACGCGATGGTCAGGGCGGCCACCACGTCCTTGGTAATGATGGCGATGACAATCGCGACGATGCCGAGTCCCAGGACCCACATGCGGTTTGCCTTGACGTCGTGCTCGGGGTTGTCCGAGTCATCCGTGTTGATCGTCTTGCCGAACCAGCTGGCCACGAACGGGAGGACGTCGGCGCGGGCTACGGTGGCGGCGGCGATCAGCGCGCCGGATGCCGTGGACATCATGGCTGCGACGGCGGCGGCGAGCACCAGGCCGCCGATGCCGATGGGCAGCAGGTTCTGCGCAACCTCCGCGTAGACCACGTCTTTGCCTGCGGCCGCGACGTCGATGTCGGGCAGGGCAACGCGGGCGCCGAGGCCGATCAGGGCGCCGGCCGCACCGTAGAGGATGCAGTAGATGCCGGCCGTGGCGCCGCCCCAGCGGGCAACCTTCGGCGTCTTCGCCGTAAACACACGCTGCCAGATGTCCTGGCCGATGAGCAGGCCCAGGGTGTAGACGACGAAGTAGGTGATGATCGTCTGCAGGCCGATGCCGTCGATCTGGAAGAAGCTGGCGTCAACACGGCTGCGGATCCCGTCGAGGCCGCCGGCGGCGTTGAGCGTGAACGGCAGCATCAGGAAAAAGATGCCGACGGTCTTGATGACGAACTGGACCTGGTCGGCCAGGGTGATGGACCACATCCCGCCGATCGTTGAGTAGACCAGCACAATGCCGCCGCCGACGGCGATGGCCAGGGCCCGGTCCCAGCCAAACAGCACCACGAAGATGGTGGCGTAGGCTCCGGTGGAGGTGGCGCAGAGCATCAGCGTGTAGGCCAGCATGACAATGCCGGACGTCTTGGTGGCGTGGCTTCCGTAGCGCAGCGTCAGCATCTGGGACACAGTGTAGATCTTGAGCTTCTGGATGGTGCCGGCAAAGAGCAGGCTCAGCAGCAGCACGCCGGCGCCGATGGCGACCACCAGCCACATGCCTGAGATGCCGAACTTGTAGCCGAGGCCGACGCCGCCCACGGTTGAGGCACCGCCAAGGACGACGGCGGCCATGGTTCCGGTGTAGAGGAAGGGCCCGAGGCGGCGGCCGGCCACGAGGAAGTCGCTGTTGTTCCGGGTGCGGGACTTGCCCCACCAGCCGAAGGCCAGCATTGCGGCCAGGTAAACCACCACGATGGCGATATTGACGAAATTTGGATCCATGATTTGGGGCTCCTTGGAGCTCTGGCAGCTTTGCGGCAGTCCGGGGGGAGTAGCAGTTGGGGATGCACGGACTGCGCTGCTCTGAGGGGGAAACTAAGGGGGTCGCTCCTGTTGCTTCGTAGGCAACAGTTGTTGCTTTCAAGCGTAGGCTGTGATTCGAGTAACAGTCAAGACGCAATCCTCTGTGACGCGGTTCCGGCGGCGCCAGATGAGTGGCGGGCCGCTAGTATGGCTCCAAAGATGGGGCCGAGCGGCCGGCCGTGAAAGGTTCGTAAATGAAGGCACTTCCAGTTGAGCCGAGCAATGTTCCGGTTGCCATCGGTTCAAGAATCCGTGCCGCCCGCCAGTCGCAGCGACTCACGATTGAGCAGGTGGCGGACGCCACCGGGCTGACCAAGGGCTTCCTCAGCCGCGTAGAGCGCGACCTGACCTCGCCGTCCGTTGCCTCGCTGGTCACCCTGTGCCAAGTGCTGTCCATCTCCATCGGCGACCTTTTCGCCGCCCCGGAAACCCACCTGACAAAGCGCGACGCCGGTCCCCGCATTTCGCTTGGTGGCGAGGGGATCGTTGAGCGGCTGCTGACCGCCCGCTCGGAGCGGCGGGTCCAGATCATCCAGGCGGTCATCGAGCCGCGGGGCCGCGGTGAGTCCGAGCTCTACGCCGTGGACTGCGACGTGGACGTGCTGCACGTTATTAAGGGCACCATCAAGCTCATCCTCACCAACGAGGAATATGAACTTTCCGACGGCGACACCGTCACGTTTCCAGGGCGTGAGCCGCACACCTGGGTGAACCCGACGGACCAGTCCGTCGAGGTGCTGTGGGTGTTGGTCCCTGCCGCCAGCCGGTAGCCATTCCTCTTCCCATGAGCCGACCCGGGCCGCCTACAGGCGGTCCGGGTTTTTTGCGCCCGCCTGCCAGTGATTTGTAAACAGGTGATGCACATTGGGCAACTTCGAGTGTATGATGGCTGTCACACCCACCTTTCATCCTCGAAGGAGAGGCGTTCCTTTGGAAGAGCTGCGCATCGAAGCCAACGGCAACCTTGGCCCCATCGATTCATCCCGAATTCCCCGCTACGCGGGAGCCGCCACCTATGCCCGGCTGCCCCGCTTGGACCAGGTGGCCAAGGCGGACATCACCGTGGTCGGTGTCCCCTTCGACTCCGGGGTTTCCTACCGCCCCGGGGCCCGGTTTGGCGCCAACCACGTCCGCGAGGCCAGCCGCCTGCTCCGTCCCTACAACCCCGCCTGGGATGTCAGCCCGTTTGAGAACTGCCAGGTGGCAGACGCCGGCGACATGGCCGTCAACCCGTTCAACATCAACGAGGCCATCGAGACCGTCCAGCAGAACGCCCTGGACCTGACCGCGTCCGGCAGCAAGCTGATGACCCTCGGCGGGGACCACACCATCGCCCTGCCGCTGCTGCGCGCTGCCGCAGAACGTGCCGGCGGTCCGATCGCCATGCTGCACTTCGATGCCCACCTGGACACCTGGGACACCTACTTCGGGGCCGAATACACCCACGGCACCCCGTTCCGCCGCGCTGTCGAGGAGGGCATCCTGGACACCGAGGCCATCAGCCACATCGGCACCCGCGGCCCGCTGTACGGCAAGAAGGACCTCGATGACGACCACCGCTTCGGCTTCGGCATCGTCACCTCGGCCGACGTCTACTATCAGGGCGTCCTCGAGACCGTGGCCAAGGTCCGGGACCGCATCGGCAACCGCCCGCTGTACATCTCGGTGGACATCGACGTCCTTGACCCCGCGCATGCCCCGGGAACGGGGACCCCGGAAGCCGGAGGCATCACCAGCAGGGAACTGCTCGAAATCATCCGCGGCTTCCGCGGCATGAACCTGGTGGGGGCCGACGTCGTCGAAGTCGCGCCCGCCTATGACCACGCCGAAATCACGGGCGTCGCCGCCAGCCACGTTGCCTACGAACTCGTCACCCTGATGGCCGACAACACCGTCCAAGGGGACCGGTTCGGGGCCGACACCGGCTACGCCGCGCAGGCGCTGGGACAGGAATCCCGTCGCCCGGCCGGCTTCGCGGCGTCCTCGCCGCTGGCCGAGCCTGTCGAGGCCGGAATCACCCGTCAGGCTGCGGGGGCGGCGCAGTGATCGATTTCGATCCGGGCACAGCAGCCCCCACGAAGGGGACGGACGTACGCAACGGCGGGGACCTCGTCGTCGAAACCCTCGAGGCGCTGGGCGCGAAGACCGTCTTCGGCATCCCGGGCCAGCACGCGCTGGGCCTGTTTGACGCAATGGGCCGCGGAAATCTGCACTTCGTGTCGTCGCGCGTGGAAAACAACAGTGCCTTCGCCGCCGACGGATATTCGCGGGCCACAGGCGAGGTGGGCGTGCTGTTCCTGTCCACCGGCCCGGGTGCGCTGACCTCCCTCGCCGGGCTGCAGGAGGCCTATGCCACCGGCGTGCCGATGGTGGTCATCGCCAGCCAGATCCCGCTGGAGGGACTGGGAGCGCGCCGGAAGGGGATGCTGCACCAGCTCGATGACCAGAAGGCCTCGGCCGCGAACGTCACCAAGAGCCAGCGTCTGATCCAGCACGCCTCCGGCATTCCGTCGGCCATCCAGGACGCCTGGACGGAAGCCATCTCCTCGCCGCAGGGCCCCGTCTGGCTGGAAATTCCGCAGAATGTCCTGCTCGATCCCATCATGGTCCCTCCGGTGGAGGACGCGCTCGCCGAAGCGGCGGACAACCCGCCGCGTGTTGAGCTGGTCCGCGAAGCCGTCAAATGGCTGTCGGCGGCGGAACGTCCGGCCATCATCGCCGGCGGCGGCACACGCCGCGGGCGGGCCGAGAAGTCGCTGCTGTCCATCGCTGAGAAGCTGCGCGCCCCGGTGATCTGCACCCCCGGCGGAAATGGCGCGTTCCCGTGGAACCACGAGCTGTCGCTGCAGTCCTGGATCGAGGACCGCCACATGACCGACGTCCTCGAGGATGCCGACGTGCTGATCGTCATCGGCTCCTCGCTCGGTGAAGTCACGTCCAACTACTTCACGTTCGAACCACGGGGCAGAATCATCCAGATCGACGCCGAACCCCGGGTGCTCGAATCGAACCGGCCCGGGCTGGGCATCCGCGCCGACGCCGGCCAAGCGCTCGCCGCCCTGGATGCTTCCCTGGTGGTTGAGCCTGTCGAAACCAGGTCAAACTGGCACGGGTCATCGCCGGAGGACCTGGTGCGGGAGACCCTGGCGAAGGTGCGTGCGCGGCTCGAGTCCCAGGACGTCGGCAAGGAACTGACGTTCATGGCCGACATCCGCGAGGCCGTTCCCGCGGACATGCAGACCTTCTGGGACATGACCATTTCCGCGTACTGGGGCTGGAGCTGCTGGGACGCCCGCGAGGGCCAGTTCCATTCCGCCCAGGGTGCCGGCGGGCTGGGCTACGGCTTCCCCGCGGCCATCGGGGGAGCGGTGGGCCTCGAAACCGTGGGCAAGTCCGGCTCTTCGGCGCGGGTGCTGGCGGTCTCCGGCGACGGCTCTGCCATGTACTCCATCTCGGAACTGGCCACCGCCAAGCAGCACAACGTGCCGGTCACCTGGCTGATCGTGGACGACGGCGGGTACGGCATCCTGCGCGAATACATGGTGGGCGCCTTCGGCAAGGCCACGGCCACCGAGCTCGCGCGCCCGGACTTCGTGAAACTCGCCGAGGCCTTCGGCGTGCCGGCCACGCGCGTGGCCCCGGAAAACGTGGGGGATGCGCTGAAGGCGGGCTTCGCCGCGGACGGACCGAACGTCGTCGTCGTCGAAACCCTGCTAAGGATGTTCGCCCCCACCCACCTGGCCCCGTAACCCCCGGCCCCACCACAAGCGCAACAACCCAGCGCGAACTGGCAGCTAATGCCCTCTGAGCAGCAATTTGAGGGCATTAGCTGCCGGTTCGCGCCTGGTGTTTAACCCGCAGGCCGTCCGCTTAGTTTCCTGAAGCAACCATTTTAAGATATGGTTGCTTCAGGCAAACAAGTAGGAGGATGCCCGCGATGGCAGTCGAGCCCAGCACCGCAGCCGAACTGGTGCGCGAAATTTTCGACCTGCAACGGGCCGTCCGGTGTGTGGCGGTCGCGAATTCGCGGGGGATGGACACCGGCGTGGCGTTGCAGGGAGTGCTCCGGTTTGTGGGGGAGAAGGAGTCGCGCGCCACCCACCTGGCCGCGCGCCTGGGCGTCAGCGCCCCTGTCCTCAGCCGGCACATCGCCGAACTCGAAGAGCTGGGTCTCGTCCACAGAAGGCCGGACCCCGAGGACGGCCGAGCCCAGCTGGTGGCGCTCACCGAAGCGGGTCGCGTGAAGCTTCGCGATATCGAAGAGCACCGCGCCTCCACTCTGCAGGAATACCTGCGGGAATGGAGCCAGCATGACGCCGAGGAGACGGCGAAAATTCTCCGCAATCTTGCGGCATCCCTCAAGGATTCCGCCCGGGCAAAGGCGGCCGGCCCCATCACACATAACCCCGACCATTAGGAGCACGCCCGTGTCGAGCACTGCCACCCAGCCACCCTTGGCGATGACCCACCGCCAGATCATGGAGGCCCTGACCGGCCTCCTTGCCGCGTTCTTCACCGCCATCCTCAGCAGCACCATCGTGGCCAACGCGCTGCCCACCATCATGTCCGATCTCAAGGGGACACAGACAGATTTCGCCTGGGTCATCACCGCGGCACTGCTGGCCAACGCCGCCACCACACCCATCTGGGGCAAGCTTGCGGACCTTTACAACAAGAAACTGCTGGTCCAGCTCAGCATCGTGGTCTTCGTGGCCGGCTCGGTCATGGCGGGTCTGTCCGCCACCATTCCGCTGTTGCTCACCGCCCGCGTCATCCAGGGCGTTGCCATGGGAGGCCTGACGGCCCTTGCCCAGGCCATCATTGGGTCCATGATTCCCCCGCGCGACCGCGGAAAGTACTCCGGCTACATGGGCGCCGTCATGGCGGTGGGCACCGCCGGCGGGCCGCTGCTGGGCGGGTTCATCGTGGACAGCCCACTGGGCTGGCGCTGGACGTTCTTCGTGTGCGTGCCGCTCGCCGTCGTGGCCCTGATCCTGCTGCAGGTCACCCTGAAAATCCAGCACGTCAGGCGCCCCGCCAAGATCGACTGGCTGGGCTCCATCCTCCTCACCTCCGGCGTCAGCCTCCTGCTGATCTGGGTATCGTTTGCGGGGAACCCTGAATACTACGACTGGTGGTCCTGGCAGTCGGCTCTGATGGTGGGCGGCGGAATCCTGCTGCTGGCCCTTCTGGTGGTCGTGGAGTCCAGGGTGGCCGAACCGATCATCCCGTTGAAGATCATCTCCGAACGCACCACCGCCCTGGCGATCTGGGCGTCCGTAGCGGTGGGCGTGGCCATGTTCGGCTCCTCGACCTTCCTGGGCCAGTACTTCCAGGTGGCCCGTGGCGCCACCCCCACCGAGGCAGGGCTTCTGACCTTGCCCATGATCGCCGGCAACCTCATCGGTTCGGTGGTTTCGGGGCTGCTCATCAGCCGCACCGGAAAGTGGAAGCGCTACCTCGTTGCCGGTGCCGTCCTGCTGATCGGTGGCCTTGGCCTGGGCGGCACCATGGACCACACCACGGATCTCTGGAAGGCGGGCGTCTTCACGGCCATCCTGGGACTGGGGCTGGGCATGCTCATGCAGAACCTCGTCCTGGCAGTTCAAAACACTGTCAGCGCCCGGGATATCGGCACCGCGAGTGCATCCGTGGCGTTCTTCCGGTCGGTCGGCGGTGCCATCGGGGTCTCGGTCCTCGGCGCCATCCTGGGCAACCGGGTCCAGGAACTCGCGGCGCAGGGGTTCGCCGCGGCCGGAATTTCCGGGGCCGGGGGTTCGGGGGCGGCGCTCAACCTGGCCGACATGCCTGCGCCGGTACGTGACATCATGCGGGCCGCGTATGGCGACGCCACTGCTGAGATCTTCCTGATCGCCGCCGGCATTGCCGTGGTGGCGCTGATTGCCGTACTCCTGATCACGGAACGTCCGCTCCGTCGCACGGTGGATGTACAGCCGGCAGCTCGGTCCGCTGAGGCTGCGCAGGCTCCGGCCGGATCGGGTCATGAAGTGCGGCGGGAGACCAGCGGTTTGAATCAAGGCAGGAGAGCCCGACGGCGGAACTCACCTCCGCGGGGACGTGACCGGCAGGCCGCCACTCACCTCGCCACGCCGCGCGTTCGCGCTTCCCTGGGTGGGCGGCGTACTCCCCAGGGATGATCTTCGCGGGTGATGTTTCGCTTGGGCAACAGATTTCGTAGAGTTGGAAGGCTAATGATGTCAGCCCCGGCTGCTACTACTTCTCCTAACCAATTCGCGCTCTCTTCCTAAGGACCCGTGGGCATGCTTGTCACCCTCATTCGGCGCTATGCCAAGCCGTATATGCCGTATATTTTGGCCGTCATCGCCTTTCAACTGGCGTCCACCATCGCGGCCCTCTACCTGCCGAGCCTCAATGCGCAGATCATCGACGAAGGTGTATCCCGCGGCGATACCGACTTCATCTGGCGCACCGGCGGCGTGATGCTGCTGGTGGCCTTCCTCCAGGTGGGCACGGCCATCGCCGGCGTTTACTTCGGGTCCAAGACGGCGATGGCGATGGGCCGCGACCTGCGCCGCGGCGTCTTCCGCAAAGTCACGAGCTTCTCAGCCAAGGACGTCAACACGTTCGGCGCACCCACCCTGATCACTCGCGGGACCAACGACGTCCAGCAGGTGCAGATGCTGGTCCTGATGGGCCTGAACTTCATGGTCTCAACGCCCATCATGTGCATTGGCGGCATCGTCATGGCCCTGCGCGAGGACATCAACCTGTCCTGGCTGGTCTGGGTCTCGGTCCCGGTCCTGATTGTGGTGGTGGGTTACATTGTGGTGCGCCTGATGCCGCTGTTCCGCTCGATGCAGAAGAAGATCGACCGGATCAATGAGGTGCTGCGCGAACAGATCATCGGCATCCGAGTGGTCCGGGCCTTCGTCCGGGAGCCTTACGAAACCGAGCGGTTCGGCGAGGCCAACAAGGACCTGACGGACGTTTCCCTGAAGATCGGTGCACTCTTCGTCCTGATGTTCCCGGCCATCGGCATGATCCTGCACCTCTCCACGGCCGCAGTTCTGTGGTTCGGCGGCCAGCGCGTGGACTCCGGCGACATGCAAGTGGGCGCCCTGACCGCGTTCCTGCAGTACCTCCTCCAGATTCTCATGGCCGTGATGATGGGTACGTTCATGGCCATGATGATTCCGCGAGCGTCCGTCTGCGCTGACCGCATCGGCGAGGTGCTCGACGTCGAACCCTCCATCCATGACCCCGAGCACCCGGAAACGCCCGCGGCGCTGGAGGGCGTGGTGGAATACCGCAACGTCACCTTCGCCTACCCCGGCGCAGAAGCCCCCGTCCTGAGCAACATCAGCTTCACGGCCCGCCCGGGGGAGACGGTGGCGATCATTGGCTCCACCGGCGCCGGAAAGACCTCTCTCCTGTCGCTGCTGCCCCGCCTGTATGACATTGCCGACGGCGAAGTGCTGCTTGACGGCGTGTCCGTGAGCAAGCTGGACCGGGCCGAGATCACCCGGCGCGTGGCCCTCGTGCCGCAGCGGCCGTACCTGTTCTCCGGAACCATCGAGCACAACCTGCGCTTCGGCAAACCCGAGGCAACCGATGTGGAGCTGTGGGAGGCGCTGCACGTGGCCCAGGGCGACGGCTTCGTGAAAGAGAAGAAAAACGGGCTGGCATCCCGGATCGCCCAGGGCGGCACCAACGTCTCCGGCGGCCAGCGCCAGCGCCTCTGCATTGCCCGGGCCTTGGTGACGAAGCCCAAGGTCTACCTCTTTGACGACTCGTTCTCGGCCCTGGACGTCGCCACCGATGCGCGGCTGCGGGCTGCCCTCAAGCGCACCACCGCGGACGCCACGGTGATCATTGTGGCGCAGCGGATTTCCACCATTACGGAGGCGGACCAGATCCTGGTGCTGGACAACGGCAGGATCGTGGACCGCGGCACGCACGATGAGCTGCTCGAGACGTCACCCACCTACCAGGAAATCGTTGAGTCCCAGCTGAGCGTGGAGGAAGTGGCATGAGCGCCGACAAGAAGGCCCTGCGTGGGCGCAACGAAGAGGAAAACGTCCTTCCCCTAGCGGCCGCGGACGTCACAGAGCTGGAGGACGACGACTTCATCGAGGAGGAGTACAAGCCCTCGGAGGCAGACGGCGGCATGTTCGGCGCGATGCCCGCCAAGAAACCAGAGCACTTTTGGCCCTCCGCCAAGAGGCTCCTGGGGCTGCTCAAGCCGGAGGCCGTGGGGATTTACATCGTCGTGGCCATGGTCATCGTGTCCGTGGTCCTCAACGTCATTGCCCCGAAGGTGCTCGGACAGGCCATGGACGTCATCTTCGGCGGCGTTGTCGGCAAGCAGCTCCCGGCCGGAGTCAGCAAGGAGCAGTTCGTCGACGGCCTGCGGGAGCAGGGGCAGGACAACTTCGCGGACATGATCGCCCGGATGGAACTGATCCCCGGCACCGGCATCGACTTCCAGAAGCTGACAGTCCTGATCTCCGTCGTGCTGCTTATGTACTTCGTGGCGAATATCTTCCTGTGGCTGCAGGGCTACATTTTGAACCGGATCGTCATGAAGGTGATCCGCCAGCTCCGCGACGACACCGAAAAGAAGCTCAACCGGCTGCCGCTGAACTACTTCGATACCCGCCAGCGCGGCGACGTCCTGTCACGCGTGACGAACGACGTCGACAACGTCCAGCAGGCTCTGCAGCAGGCGTTCGCACAGCTGATCAGCTCTGTCCTGACCGTCCTGGGCATCGTGATCATGATGTTCATCGTCTCGTGGCAGCTGGCCCTGATCGCACTGGTTGCCCTTCCACTGTCCGGCGTGGCGGCCGGCGTGATCGGCGCCCGCAGCCAAAAGTTGTTCGCCGCGCAGTGGAAGAACACCGGCCTGCTGAACGGCCAGATCGAGGAGTCCTTCTCCGGTCACGACCTCGTCCGCGTCTTCGGCCGCGACGCCGACATGCTGGAGCGGTTCGAGGAGCGCAATGACGCCCTGTACAAGGCCAGCTTTGGCGCGCAGTTCGTCTCCGGCATCATCTTCCCGGTCATGCAGTTCGTGTCCTACCTCAGCTACGTCGGCATCGCCGTGGTGGGCGGGCTCCGCGTGGCGTCGGGCAGCATGAGCCTGGGTGACGCGACGGCGTTCATCCAGTACTCGCGCGAGTTCACCCAGCCGCTGGGACAGATGGCGGGCATGGCCAACATGCTGCAGTCCGGCGTGGCCTCGGCCGAGCGTGTGTTCGAGTTCCTGGACGCGGACGAGCAGGACGCCGAAACCGCTACGAAGCACCTGCCGGCCAAGACCGACGGCCACGTGGAGTTCCGCAACGTCACCTTCAGCTACACGGAGGACAAGCCGCTCATCGAGAACCTGTCCTTTACGGCCGAGCCCGGCCACACGGTGGCCATCGTCGGTCCCACCGGGGCCGGCAAGACCACCCTGGTGAACCTCGTGATGCGCTTCTACGAGCTCAACTCGGGTTCCATCACGCTGGACGGGGTGGACGTGACGCAGCTCAGCCGGGCGGAGCTCCGTTCCAAGGTGGGCATGGTGCTGCAGGACGCCTGGCTGTTCGGCGGCTCCATCTACGACAACATCAAGTACGGCAAGCTGGACGCCACCGAGGACCAGATCATGGCGGCGGCCAAGGCCACGTTCGTGGACCGCTTTGTCCGGGCGCTTCCCGACGGCTACGACACCGTCATCGACGAGGAGGGCAACAACGTCAGTGCCGGCGAGAAACAGCTCATCACCATCGCCCGCGCATTCGTGGCCAACCCGTCACTGCTGATTCTCGACGAGGCAACGAGCTCCGTGGACACCCGCACCGAGCTCCTCGTGCAGAAGGCCATGGCCGCGTTGCGCACCGACCGAACCAGCTTTGTCATCGCCCACCGGCTCTCCACCATCCGCGACGCCGACACCATCCTGGTGATGGAGAACGGCAAGATCGTGGAGCAGGGCAACCACCAGGCCCTGCTCGCGGCCGAAGGCGCCTACTACCGGCTGTACATGTCCCAGTTCGCCGGTGCGGACGTTGAGGAAACATCCGTGGACGATTCGACGGCGGTGCACAGCTGACCCCGCCGAACCCCGGAGGCCACCGCGACCCCCGGCGCATCGAGGTGCTCGTGCCGATGCGCTGGGGCGACATGGACGCCTACGGCCACATCAACAACGTCCAGATTGTCCGCATGCTGGAGGAAGCGCGCATTGCCGCTTTCGGTCCGCCACGCGGCGCCGGGCTGCCCGGAGTGGAACCGCACGTCCCGCTCTTCAACGAAGTCGCCGAAGGCACCATGGCGCTCATCGTCGACCACCGCATCCGGTACGTGAAGACTCTCGAATACCGCAACGTCCCCGCAGTGGTCCAGGTGTGGATCGGGGCCATCAAGGGCGCCAGTTTCGACATTCACTACCTTGTGCAGGACCCCGTAACTCGCGAGGATTGTGTGAAAGCCTCAAGTCATCTCGCCTTCGTTGATGAAGCCACCGGACGGGTGCTGCGGCTGTCACCGGAACAGAAAGAGCGCCTGCAGCCCTTCACTGAACACAAGCCCTGACAGACCGACGGCCTGTCGCCACCCATAAGGAGCCGCTGTGAAAAAGAAGAAGAAATCCTGGAAGGACATGCCCCCGGCAGCTCGCTTTGGGACCGTGATCGTGGGCGCCGGGCAGCTGGCTTTCCTCGTGGCCGCCCAGCGGGACCTTTCCCGCCGTCCGGCAGAGCAAATCCGCGGCTCCAAGAAGTTCTGGAGGCTGGCCACGCTGGTCAATTTCATCGGTCCGGGCAGTTACTTTGCGTTTGGCCGAAAGAGGCTGCCGCGGCCTACCCGGAAGTAGTTTCTCAAGCGCCGTGGTGCTGGCGTTCAGCTTAAGCCTGTAAATTTGAACGCATGACCCCCGCCCCAAAGCCTGCCATGCACCGTGCCCTCGGAGTCTCCAAGGAGATCGAAGAGGCGGCCTGGTTCGTGTTAGGTGCGGGGCTTCAGGGCAAGCCATCGGCTCTTGACGGGCGCACACAGACCTGGACCTCAGATGCAGCGGCGGAGCTCCTGGAACGTCTCGAGCGAGGGGTGGCGGACGCCAAGGCCCCCATGATGACCAATCTGCGGAACAACCTCGCGGACGCTTCCCGCCAGGCGAAGCAGCTCGCCGTGGAGCTGCTCTTCCTGCAGTCGCTGCCGCTGGCTCATGAGGTGAAGTCGCTCAAGGTCAAGCGCGCCCGCGTGACCGAGGCGGCGTCGTGGATTGAACCGCAGCTTGAGCTTCCCGAGGCGCTGTACAAGGGCATGACGGACCATGGCGTCATCCGGGACCGCACCGCCGAATTCAACTGGACCATCTGGGACCACCTCAAGTGGCTCTGCAGGTTCGTGCAGCATGTGGACCAGCAATCCACGGCCACCATCAACAAGGCGCTGAAGGACCCGCTGGCCTTCCACCTGCTCGCCGCGGGCACCCCCGACGACCAGTCCGCGATCCGGCGCAGCATCGAGTACCTCGCGTGGCCCAGCTTCTTCGAACCGGTCGTGGCCGACGTCGAACGCCGGGAGATCCGCGACGCCTTCGCCTCCCTGGTGGGCGGGGCCAAGGGCGACACGGACGAAGAAATCACCGCCGACATCCGGCGCATCCGCCTGCACCTCGATGAGCAGGCCGGCCAGCGCATCGACTGGTACTCCCGCCACCTCGTGAGCCAGTGGCGCAAGGTGGGGGACCCGGGCCGCCGCGCCTGGCTGCTGCGCACCCACCAAGACAACGCCGAGCTGCTTGCCGCCTGGCAGGCGGAGGAGAAGGTGACGCTCGACGTCGAACATCTCCGCTTGCTGGACGCCGGCGTGACTGCCGGGCTGGTGCAGCACGCGGTGGACGAGGATTACAAGCACCTCGGCTACGTGGAGCGCGAGGACACCAAGACGGCCGTTTTCGCCTTCCTGACCGTCATGAAACCGGGGGACCTCGCCCTCTGCCACAACTCGGGGACCGTGCGGATCGGCGTCGTCCTGGGGGAGCCTGACCACAACGGCGACAACCGCCGGATGCGCCGGAAGGTCCGCTGGTTTGACGACGCCCATGCCATGACCGAACTGCCGCGCCACGTGCAGCGCCAGCTCGCCACTCCGGGGATTATCGTCGACGTCACGCGCGTGGTGCAGGCGCTGCAGGCGCTTTTGCCGGCTGAAGCGGAAGCAGAGCCCGACGGCGGTGCGGAACCTGCCGCCGTCGCCGTTCCCGTCCAGGAGGGGTTCCGCCCGCTGACGCGCGAGTTCGCGGACTCGCTGCACATGGACCTCGAACCTCTGCAGGAGATCGCCGAGCTGCTGGAGGAAAACCGGCAACTGGTGCTGTACGGCCCGCCCGGAACCGGCAAAACGTACCTCGCCAAGCACCTCGCGGCCGAGCTCGCGCAGGACAGCACGGACGAACGGGTGAAGCTGGTGCAGTTCCACCCGTCGTACGCCTACGAGGACTTCTTCGAGGGCTACCGGCCGGACAAGACGGATGAGGGCCAGGTGTCCTTCAAACTCGTGGCGGGACCGCTGCGCCGGCTCGCCGAGGAAGCCGCCAAGCCCGGCAACGAGTCGAAGCCGTACTTCCTGATCATCGATGAGATGAACCGCGCCAACCTCGCGAAGGTGTTCGGCGAGCTGTACTTCCTGCTGGAGTACCGCGACGACCGCATCTATCTGCAGTACAGCCCCAACGAGCCGTTCACCCTGCCGGACAACCTCTACATCATCGGCACCATGAACACCGCGGACCGCTCCATCGCCATGATGGATGCGGCAATCCGCCGCCGCTTCGCCTTCATCGAACTGCACCCGAAGACCGAACCGGTGAAGGGGTCCTTGCTGCGGTTCCTGGAGGCGCGGCAGCTGGACACCACGCCCGCGCTGCTGCTGGATGCGCTCAACGACTCCATCGACGAGTGGGACCGCGACCTCATGATCGGTCCGTCCTACTTCATGAAGAAGGCCGCCCAAAGTCCTGCCGGGCTGCGCCGGATCTGGAAGTACGAGCTCATGCCGCTGCTTGAGGAGCACTATCACGGGCAACTGACCCGGGCGCAGCTGGAGGAACGTTTCGGGCTGGATCAGTTGATGGGACGCCTTGCGGCTCGCTAGCAGGGCCGCCGGCCCCGCACGCACTGGCGGCCCGCGCACCGAGGGTGTTGGAGCCCCGCGCACTGGCGCCCCGCCGAGCTTTCGCCACATCGTGCTGGATGAACTGTCCGGCGGAGTCGTGGAGAAACTGGATTCGGGCAGCGCTGCGTTCGTCAATTCCAGCGGGCTCGCGAAGGCGTCGCCCATGGGGATGGGCCTGTACCGGATCGAGCCGGTGGGCAGGGTGGGCTCCGTGCGGACACCACTGGTACAGCTCGACGTCCGGCCGAAGGGCCGGCTGGGGCTGAACCGGCTGCTGTTCCTGCTGAGCTATGCAGGTGACCAGGGGTTCCGCGACGATCCGGTTGCCGCCACCGAGGACACCGAGCTGTGGAGTGCGCTGGCGGCGTCCCTCGTGCAGCTGGCCGAGCGTGCCCTGCAGCGCGGCGTGCTTCAGGGCTATCTCACCGTGGACGAATCGCTCCGGACGGTCAAGGGCCGGATCCGCATCTCCGACCAGATCTCGCGCCGGCCCGGGATGCTGGTCCCGCTCGAAGTGTCCTACGACGAATTCACCGAAGACATCGCCGAGAACCGGATCCTGCGGGCCGCACTTGAGCGCATGTCCCGCGTTCCCGGCGTCCGTCCCGAGGTGCTGAGCCGGCTGCGCCAGCTCGAGGGAAAGCTCGACGCCGCCACGCGGCTTCAGTCCGGCGCCCCGCTGCCGCCGTGGCAGGCCAGCCGGATGAATGTCCGGTATCACGCCGTGCTCCGGCTCTCCGAGGTCATCCTGCGCAATGCCTCGGCCGAGGCAGGAGAGGGACCGGAGCGGACTGCCTCCTTCGTCGTGGACATGGACCGGGTCTTCGAGGACTTTTTGGGCAAAGCCCTGCGCCATGCCATGAAGGGCTTCCCCGGTGAAATGAGGCTGCAGTACAACGCCATGCTCAACGAGGCTGTCCGGGACTCGGACCGGCTGACTGTGCGGCCCGACGCGGTGCACCTGCTCGGGGGAAGACCAGTGGTGGTCTACGACGCCAACTACCGGGCACGCGCGGACCGCGGGGCGTCGCTGACTGCCGACCATTTCCAGATGCTGGCCTATTGCACAGCCCTGCAGGTGCCCACGGCCTGGCTGATCTATGCCGGCGCAGGGGAAATGAAGCTGCGGCGGATCCTCAACACCGATATCGACATCGTGGAGTTTCCGCTGGACCTTTCGCGGCCCCCGTCGGAGATCCTGGCCGCCGTCGCTGATCTGGCCGGGCAGTCCTGGGGGGAAGTGGTGCGCCAGGCGAGGACCGGCCGCTAGGCCTTCTCTAGACGGCTTCCGTTTCCCTGTCGTCGCCTGCCGAGGGATCTTCCAGGTCGCCGTACATTGAGCGCAGGTGCTCGAGCAGGGCCTTCTCCGGGCAGCCGGCATGTTGGGCAAGGAGACCACGCAACCGGGTCCGGATGTCGGCGCCTTCCGGGCATGGATCGTCCAGGATCGAGGAGATGATGGCCATGACCTGCCGCCGCATCGGTCCCAGTTCCGGGTCCTTCGTAGGCTGGTTGAATTCCGGCCAAAGGGCGAGCCGTTCGGAGGCACGCGGTCCTGCCGGCATCAGCTTCTGCGACATGTCACCCTCCGGATCCTCTGGTTCAGGCAGCAAATGAAGTATGGTGCTTCGCGCCCGATAACGCCAGTCTGCCAACGTGCGGGTTGGGTCCTCCACCCCAGCCAGTTGAACAGTCTGTGAAAACTGTAGCTCAAGACAGACAAGTCTGTCTTCCCTTTGGGGTTACGATGTTAACAAATGGAAGATTCATCCAGATCCGCTTCATCGAGCGCCGGGATTTTTCCTTCCGGCGGGTTGCAGTCCAGCCCGCAGACTGAGGCCTTGCCCGGCGGCCCTCGCTACGTGCAGCCCGGTGGAGTGAGCCACAAATCGGGTGCCGAAGCGCCCGACGCGACCCCGAACGAATTGCCCGGCGCTGAACCGATGGTGGGCGCTGAACCGATTGCGGGCGCGGCGTGGGCCGCAGGGATCCGGGAACGGATCGTTAATGCGGCCTACGATCTCTTCGCCCGCCGCGGTGTGCGCGACGTCGGCATCAACGAACTCATCAGCCGTTCGGGCGTCGCGAAAGCCACTTTCTACCGCCACTTCGCCTCCAAGGACCAGGTGGTGCTCGCCTTCCTCGAACAGCGCGACCGCGTCTGGACCGTCAACGCGATCGTCGGAGAGGCACGACGCCGGGCAGACACCCCCGAAGAGCAGCTGTTGGCCATCTTCGACGTGTTCGCCGATTGGTTCCGCCGCACGGATTTCGAAGCCTGCTCCTTCATCAACGTGCTTCTCGAGATGGGCTCCTCGCATCCCTTGGGCCGGGCCAGCATCGACTACCTGGCCAAGATCCGCGGTCACGTGAAGCAACTCGCGGACGAGGCAGGACTGGAACGGACCGAAGATTTCTCCAGGTCATGGCACATCCTGATGAAGGGGTCCATCATTTCTGCTGCTGAAGGCGATGTGGAGGCGGCAAGGCGCGCCCGCCAGCTCGCCGGCTGGCTCATTGAGCACCACCGGGCCTGACGCGCCCGGCACGGCGAAGCGCGGCCCGCGATCCGGCATAGCGTCAGACCGGAACCGCAAACGTAAACGTGGTGCCCTGCCCTTTTTCGCTGCGCAGGGAAACGGTACCGCCGTGGGCCTCCACGATGGCCTTGCTGATGGAGAGCCCAAGCCCCACGCCGGGGATAGCGGAATTACGGACGGCCTCGGAGCGGAAGAACTTCGCGAAGGCCTCCTTCTGGTCCTGTTCGCTCATTCCCATGCCCTTGTCGCTCACGCTGCAGACCACGTTCCTATTGTCGGCACGGAGGGAGACTGTGACTTCGCCGCCGTTGGGGGAGTATTTGATGGCATTCGAGACGAGGTTGTCGAGCACCTGTGAGATGCGTGCGGAATCGACGTGCGCCTCCAACCGCTCGGGGGCATCAGCCCGCAGGCGGATGCCGGATTCCGTAGCCCGGGGCTGGGCCGAGCTGATGCTCGCGCGGACCAGGTCGGCTACGTCCACTGCGTGGGGGCTGATGATGAGCTGCCCGCTTCTGCTCGACAGGAGGTCTGAAACGAGGGTAAGCAGGCGTTCCGAGTTGCGCTGGATGATATCCAGGGGGCCGCGCTGATCCTCGGTCAGCTCGTCGTCGTCGAGCAACAGCTCGACGTACCCGAGAATCGACGTCAAGGGCGTGCGGAATTCATGTGAAACGTTGGAGACAAAGTCGTCCTTGGCCGCCAGGGCATTGACCAGCTCGGTGACGTCGCTGAACACAATGACGGACCCTGCAAAGTTCCCGTCATGGTCGGTCATCGGCCTCGCACTCGTTGTGATGGCACGCTGTTCATCGCCGGCGCCAAGCCAGACGAGGTAGTCGGTGAACTCCTCGCCGAGCACGGCACGGCGGACCGGGCGCTGCTCCACGGGAACCGGGGTGGTCCGGTCCGGGGCGAAGACCAGCAGCTGCGATTCATTGGGATCGGCGTTGTCCGCCGGAGATGCCAACCGGTGGTGGGCCCGTTGCTTCCGGTTCATCAGGATGTCGTTCCCCCCGGCGTCGACAGCGAGCACGCCCAGATGAACCGTGTCGAGCACTGTATTCAGCAGCCTTTCCTGGCGCTTGCTGCCGTCCAGCACGCCCTGCAATTGGGCGTCCTTTTCCTCCAGGTCCCGTTGCTGCCGGACCATGCTCAGAGTCATCACGGTCACCGAAACGCCGATGCCCAGCATCATGACCGGAAGCAGGAGGGAGCGGGTCAAATCCTGTCCGGACACGTCGCCCTTGATCAGGAGCGGGAGCCAAATGATGCCGAGGGGCCCGAAAAAGGAAAAGGCCACAGCTGTCTTGGGAAACACCCCAGAGGCGCATACCCAGATCACGGGAAAGACCGCCATCAGGCTGATTCCGGTCAGGCTGTCCTGGCCGCCCTCCCTGCCGAGCGTGATGGACACCAAGTCCAGCACGGGAATGACCAGGAAGCTCGGGTACGGCAAGCGGTCCCAGGGAATGGCATAGCAGGCAATCAGGATGACGACCTGTGACACCAGGAAACTGATGAAAAGCGGATTCGTCAGAGTCTCCGGAAAGAAGGCTAGAACGAGGACTGCAGTGAACCCGGCGGTGACGGAGAGCGGGATTTGGCTGAGCGCCACGCGGCCCCGCAGGGAATATTCGTGGAAAGGGCGCCTAAAGAGCAGCATCCGGCCCGACGTGTCGTTCCATGTTTGCTTACTCATTCGTGCCGGTCCGGAAGGGCTGGGCGGGTAAAGGCATAGAAGCAGGATAACGGGCGGGGGCTATACTTCAGACGGGAAGTAGCGGGCTGAGGGGGCTGCGATGGGTGACACACGCGTGGGGTTGGTCATTGAAGACGACCACGACATTCGAGAACTGGTGCGGGTTGTCCTGACGCAGGCAGGCTTTGAGGTCACGGCTGCGTCCAGCGGGGCAGAAGGCGTTCTGGCGGCCAAGAACCTAGATCCGGCAGTCATCACGTTGGACCTTGGCCTGCCGGACATCGACGGCTTTGAAGTGGCCCGGCAGATCCGCCAATTCTCGGACGCGTACATCGTGATGCTGACCGCCCGGGCGGAGGAGCTGGATACCCTCATCGGCTTGGAGTCCGGGGCCGATGACTACCTGACGAAGCCCTTCCGGCCCAGGGAGCTGCGTGCCCGCGTTGCGGCCATGATGCGGCGGCCGCGGTCGACGTCGGACCTTGCCGACGACTCAGGCGCACCTTTGGTTGGGGCTGGCGATCCGAAAGGCTACCGCCACAATGGGCTTGATTTGAGTTATGAGTCCCGTACCGTGGCCGTGGACGGCCACGAACTCAGCCTGACCCGAACCGAATTCGACCTGCTGCACGCGCTGCTGGAGGCGAACCGCATGGTCCGCACCAAGGCGGATCTGGTGCGCCGCCTGCGGGACGAACCCTACGACGTCGGAAGTTACATCAGCGAGGCTGATGAGCGGGCCGTCGAGGTGCACATGGGTAATCTTCGCAAGAAACTCGGTGATTCTGCCCAAAACCCCCGCTGGCTCCAGACCGTCCGCGGCGTCGGTTACAGGCTGGCGCCCGAACAGGGCTGAAGCCGCAGCAGCCCCGCGCTCAACGGGCTGCGAGGAACCGCTCCAGCTGTTCCTCTAGGGCGGTCCGGTCCTTCAGTTCGCACTCCCATACCGTGAGGACTTCCCAACCGGCGCCTTCGAGCTGGCGGCGCTGGTCGGCGTCGCGGTTTCTGGTTTTGGTTCTTTTCGTTTCCCAGAACTCGGCGTTGGCCTTGGGGGCGTGCTGGCCCACCCTGCAGTCGTGGAAGTGCCAGAAGCAGCCGTTGATGAAGATGACCTTTCTGCGGCCTGCGAACACGAGGTCGGGATTTCCCGGCAGTTTGCTGCCGCGGGAGACGCCGTGCAGCCGGTACCTGTAGCCCTTGGCATGCAGGAGGCTGCGCACCAGCAACTCGGGTTTGGTGTTCTTTCCCCTGATCCGGGACATGTTCCAGCTGCGCTGCTCAGGGGTCAGCCGGTCCGCCATGATTAAAGTCTAGGCGGCCGGCGGGCAGCCGGAGGCCCAGGGCCTAGGTGTAATTCCCACGGAGGTTATGAACGCGGCTGATGGGAGTTTTTCCTCCGATGCCGGTATGGGTCCTGTGATGATTGTACTGATGTAGCCAATCGGGGTACGTGGCTGCTCGCTCGGTTTCTGATGTGTAGGGAC